>CAVXYY010000003.1:0-427891 GCA_963766195.1 uncultured Gammaproteobacteria bacterium | reverse complement strand
CACTCATCAACCGTTTCGATGGACAAATCCTTCGCGATGTCGCTGTTCCGACTCCAGTTGATGCCGGTGATAAAACCCTTGATCCAGTTCAGTTGCGACAGGTGGGTTCGTCGGTCCCGTGCATGATCGTACTCGGCTTTCGCAGTGACAAAATCAATACAGGTTTGCTGGCCGATTCCCCAAGCGAAATAAGCCGATACCTGGCTTGCAGGCAGCAGTAAAAACAACGTGAAGATCAACCTTTTCATTCTATTCTCCATTTTCCTGCGAATCGATCTCCAAACGGTCTGAAACCTCAGAGCATCCAGGGTAAAACCTTACCAGACTTCACCCCAGAAAAAACAGAGAGAAAAGGGGTCAGAGCCCTTTTTTAGAGAAAAAGAGAAAAGGGGTCAGAGCCCTTTTTTCGGCCTGCCGCGCCGCCCATCGCCGATTCGCCTGGCCAACGCTTCTTCGATTTCTGCCCTGAATCGCTTGGATCCGGCGGGTAAGCCCTTGCGGGCACAGCGGCGAAATACTTCCACTTCGTCATCCCTCAATCCATCGGCAACCAGCTCGGTGTAGCGTTTGCGCCGTTCCTCCGCGCTAGAACCCAGTGCCAGCCACTCAGAGTGTGGGCGAATCGGATACTCACTCAACTCCACAGCATGATGCCGATAGCTCGACCATCGGTACTCGGCAGGGTGTTCAACCAGGCCTGCCCGTACCGGGTTCAGTTCGATGTAGCGATAACAGGCCAGCAAATAGCGTTTCGAATCCACCAATGAGGACTTGAAGCGCCCTTCCCAAAGCGAACCAGTACGTTGATAAACTGAATTCATACCGGCCGTATAAGAGGCACCAAGCCGCTGCATCATCCTGGATGCGGAACATTCATTCCATGGCGTCAAGAGGATATGCACATGATTGGTCATGCAAACGAAGGTGTGGACCGATACGCCGTACTTCTCAGCCGACTCAAATAGTAAATTCAGGTAGTGAACATAGTCGGTATCATGAAAGAACACAGCCTGACGGTTGTTGCCGCGCTGAATGACATGCAAGGCAACATCGGGCACCGCAATTCGACGAATTCGAGGCATGCCCCAAGCATGCCCCACACCAACAGCCTCAGCGGAAGGATTTCACACCAATTCTCTGCCCGAAAAGGGCTCTGACCCCTTTTTTGAAAAGGGACGGGGCGAATAAAGAGAAATTAATTCGCCCCGTCCCCCGTTTCATCCTAACTTCCTTGCTATGAGTTAGGGTAAGCACTTTTCCGATGTGCCTCCATTGCCAGCCTGGAGATCATGAAGAAACCGACAAAGGGTAATGCGATGACATAACCCAGGGCTATAAAGGGAGCGGCAAAGAACAGGCCGATGTTCTTGACCAGGCCCATGGCATTTTTCAGCTTACCGTTTATTGCCGGGGCGCTTTTTGCGTATGCTTCAAGTGCCAGCTTCGCAAGGTGATAGATTCCGATGACCGGCAGGGCTATTACAAAAGCCAGGCCAATGAAGGGTGCTGCCAGGAACATTCCGATGGTTTTGACCATCGTGCGTTCGGTTTTCGGAGCATCATGAATTGTTTCATCATTTACCGCATTGACCTTGGTGATTTCATAACCGTTGCCAGAAAGAGTCCAGTGGTTGTGACCAACAACTGTGTCATTGCCAGCGGCCAGTACTTTTAATTTGGTGTTCATGATCTGCTCCTTTTCTGGTTGGTTAACTTTTCCTTTCACTATAGTTAATGCATTTTTAGTGCCAACCAGGTTTTTGCCGAACCAAAGGAGGGATAAACTGATTTAAATACAGACACATAGAAATACTGAATGGTTTTTCAAGGGTGGCTTCGTGAGGTGGAATTCGGGCCTGAAGTATATTTTTGATATACGAAAATTCAGCTTTTTATAAATTTACCCTTATTATTCAGATAGATAGCATCAGGCCGGCGTGTACATGTTTTTTGTACGGCCCCCGATTTTCAAATGATGATGGGATCCTCTTTCCCTTTTTTGTTTAGAGACACACCTGATATGAAACCTCGCCCACCCCCAGTTCCTGGGCGGCACGTATGGCGCCGGGCCCAATCGGAGCAGCATCCGTGCCTGGTTTCGATGCGGCAGCGTCATAGGCCAGTACGAATTGTTCCGGCGTCTGTGCGATGATGCAGACCAGCGCCTCTCGGCCGAATGCCGCCTCGATTTTCTGGGCCATGACCGCGCCGACGTAGTAAAACTCCTGGCCGGTGTTGCCTAAGAATCCCAGCTTATACATGTCATGCACGCGATTATTACTGTCGTCCGGATGACCCAATACTTCCGCGGCATAGCCGACCATGCGTAGGTTGAAGTTGACCAGTGGATAGCCCTTGGCCGCGAAGTCACGAAATAGCCTGGCCAGGCTGCCCTCACCGGTGACCTCCCTGCTGTCCGCGACATATTCCGCAGTGCCCTCGACCAGCAGGCTCATGAACAGGTAGTGTTGCGCCGCCGCGGGTGTGTCGACGACTTGCATGTCTTCATTGAACGGCGAAAAAAAAGCGTACTGCAGGGCGTGGTAGGTTTCATGGGCGGAAAGTATCTTGATGGCAGCAAATTCATCCTCGACATTTCCCGCGACACAGGGCACGTCGATGAAGAATGCTCCGTCCATGGAAAACCCCCCGCAGCTCATGCCCGCAGCCGACAGGACGATTTCGCCTTTGTACCCCCGGTCAGACGGGAAATAGGGGGCGGTTTTCCCAACAACGAAATCAACCAATTCGGCCTGATGTGATTTCAGAAACGCGACTGCCTGTGCCAGACCTTCTTTTTCGTTTACAGCGTAGCGGAACCGGAAAAGGTCAGGCTCCAACGTCTCGCAACGCGATGCTGCTTGCAGCCCCTCAATATAGGCGTCCATGGTGAACTTTTTGTTCAGACCGGAATGATGTTTGATCTGCGCCTGCAGGACTTTCGAGGTACGCAGCCGCTCCACATCGATGGGCTCACCTGAACAGCTCACTTCCAGCACGTAATCCGCCAAGCTTGAATCGATGGAAAGATCTATGTTGCCTGCCTGAGCTGGTTGCACGGTAAGGCCCGTAATTATCAGGCACCCTGTTAATGTTCGCCAAATCATACGCACTCCCCGTCCGGAATAATCCTGCACGACCCACCATTTTCCCTGGTGCCGGGCCCCTCAGAATGGCTGTGTTCCCTTTATCTCCTCTTCATACCTCAGCGTTTGGAACTGAAAGCGGTGCACAAATACTTTTTGTCAGTATCAGGCCACGTCCAGACCAGGACCATTCTGGGTTCTCCGTCGGCGTCGCTCCCAAGTTGTTGGTAACTAAAGCGGACGGGCCCCTCTTTAGTGTCAAGCATGACGATTCCATTCTGATCAGCTGTTGCACTCTCTATTTTAAGCTTCTTGCATTCGTTTAACCGGGAGCCAACCTTCTTGAGAAGACAGCGTTCAACCCTTTTTGGATCTACCGTAATTTCATGGCTTGCCAGACCGCCAATGACTGGTTCGTCAACCTCTGAGCAGTGAAATTGGCTTTTACTGCTGATGTTGAAGGGGGAACTCGTTGCCGGGCGCTGTCCTAAAATTGTCGAGCTGCTTTCGCTTGCCTGAGCACACAAAACCATTGGAAAGAGAAAGCAAAACATTACCAACAAAAGTCGGATTTTCGAACCTGCACTAAACCTGCTCATCCGTTTCATCTTACTTGGCCCCGCATCCATGGCCCCACAGAACATTTCTCCAGGTGCACTTGATACTCCTTTGATGTTGGACGCCATTTAGCCAGCAATGGTTACAAGTTCAAAGGTTTTCGGGCGCCAGAATCGACAAGCCGACCTGTTAATGAGGGGAGGAGAATTTGAGGTCCCAGATTTAAACAGCGGGTTGAAATAACCTGCGAAAGTCGCCCCCGGTCGGGTTCTGGAACACCTGTAAATCAAACTCCGGAACAACCGCCAGTACATGGTCAAAAATATCAGCCTGAACAGCCTCGTAATTTGCCCATTTCTTGTCTTTGCAGAATACGTAAATCTCAACGGGGAGACCGAATTCCGTTGGGGGCAACTGCCTTACAATAAAGGTCATATCCAGATTCACCATCGGGTGATTTCTGAGATAGGCCCTGACGTATGCCCTGAACGTCCCGATATTGGTCATTCTCCTGCCGTTGGCCAGGCTGGCGTTGTCGGCCTTTGTCAAATGGTTGAATTCTTCCAGTTCGCGTTTTTTCTTTTCAATGTATTCCGAGATGTACTGAATTTTGGCAAAGCGCCTGAGCATCTCCTCATCACAAAACTTGATGGTACTCATGTCGATGTTCACGGCACGCTTGATACGCCGGCCGCCCGACTCTTCCATGCCGCGCCAGTTCTTGAACGATTCGCTGATCAATGCATAGGTTGGGATGGTGGTGATGGTCTTGTCCCAGTTCTGCACTTTCACCGTGGCGAGTGTCACTTCAAGTACATCACCGTCAGCGCCATACTTTGGCATCTCAATCCAGTCGCCCTGGGCCACCATGTTGTTTGCGGCCAATTGAATACCCGCGACAAAACCCAAAATGGCGTCACGGAAAATCAACAGCAACACTGCGGTCAGCGCGCCCAGCCCACTGATCAGGTAAAGCGGCGTTTTGTTCAGCAAAATCGAAATGATCAGGATGCCGGTGAGGAAGTACATCACCAGCTTGGCCACTTGCACGAAGCCCCGGATGGGAATGCCCTTGGTGTTTTCCCTGCCGCGGTAGACATCAACCACAACCTCAAGAGCAGCGTCCAGCGCAAGCACGACCACAAAGATCATGTAAATCTGAACGATATTGCGGATGATATCTATCGTTGTTGGCAGCCCTTCCAGGGCGTAGGGGGTCAACAGGTAAATGACAAGCGCAGGAGCCAGCTGGGCCAGGCGATCAATGATCCCGCGGCGCATGGCGGCGTCATCCCAGGTCGAATTGCTCTTATCGATGACAGATTTGAGAAGAGACACAAGGAAATGTTTGGTCACCCAATTGACCAGCAGGCTCAACAGGACGACCACTGCAAAACTGGCAGCATTTGCCAGGTAGTAAGCCCAGTCCCCAGCTACCCCGAGGTCCAGTAACCCTTTTTTCAGAAATTCCAGCATGGATGCGAGTATAGGTTATTTGCAGGATATGGGGTCAGGGTAAAGTGAACCGCCCGCGCTGCCTCCCTGGCCATCTCGACACTATTGGCTATAGCCAAAACGCCAAAATGGCTATAGCCAGATTGCCTGGCTGGTCAATCGAAAGGTGGAGTATCTCCCGTCCTGAGTTGTCTCTCTCACTATTGCGCGAATGTCTGAAAGACCTTGATGTCGCTATTGTTGTGGATGTCGCCCACGATCTCCATTTGATCTTCTTCAATGTTGTAGCGCAGGCAGCCGACTTTGCCGTTCCGGCGGGTGAACGTCACCAGGCAAACGCTATCCGGAACCTGTTCAATGTCGATCATGGTTTTGAAGTTGCGGTTTACTGAAGTGCCCAGTCCATAACGCGAAACGGAGATTCCGGTTTCCCAGCCAAAGTGTTCGCCTTTCATTGGGCGTGCCGCGGATATGAAGTGCGCCCGGCTATTCACATTGTAGAAGTCTGAGCCAATATCCATGCTATCGCTGCCATGGGCCGTATAGAGCACCGTGTCGAGACCCACTTTTGGAGCATGGTTCTCGCTGTTACGCGAATTGACCTGGCTTTCGGTCGCGACAATAGTAGTCAGTGCATCTCCTTCCGGAGTGTTTATGGCCTGAATGGCGGCGCCAAACAGCCAGTGAACTCCGGAATTAACCAATGACCAGCCGTTGATCTGCGCCGCGACCGTCCCGTTGCCGTGATCTTCATCGAGCTCCGTAATGGTGTTGGTCGCGAAACCATAGTTGAAGAAGGCCCCGCTTTCCGGATCGTAAAACGACGTGTCTTCGGGGCGGTTGGCATAATTGAAAACATAATGTGCGCAGTTCGTATTCCAGACTTTGTAATCGCCCTGAACCAGCCACTCATCCGGTACGATGGAGCGAAGATTTGTCGTGGCCGGCTTGCAGTCGCCTTCGGCGGCAGTCAGTAACAGGGGTGCCGTGAGCGCGGCAATGCCGATTAATATTTTTACCCGGTTTTTCATGGTGAGGTCCTGTAAATTTTTGTTGGCGGATTGAAAGGCTTGACTTAAACAAGTCGACCCTAACAGAAATCCGCTGAACGGTGAATGAATCCTGGAAGTGAACGACGGGAGAACAGGATGCCCGGGATCAGGCGGTATTGCCGCCATCGATCGGGATAGCGGCGCCGGTGATCTGTGCAGCCTGTTCGGAGGCCAGGTAAAGCACCAGTGTCGCGACTTCGTCGGCACGTGTGACCCGTCCACTGGGACTGTTCTTGCCATAGAGTTTCAAACCCGCCTCGTGGCTCAAACCCTCGTAGACAGCTTCTGCCACAAGCATGGGCGTATCGACGTCACCCGGGCAAACCGCGTTGATGCGGATTCCCTGCGCGGCATGATCCAGTGCCATCCCCTTGGTCAGTAACACAAGGCCGCCTTTACTGGCGCAATAGGCAGCCGCTTTCCTGCCCCCTTGCAGACCCCAGTCCGAAGCGATATTGATGATCGCGCCTTTGGTTTGAAGCAAATGGGGAATGGCCGCCTTGCTGAGGTAAAACGGCGCATCCAGGTTGGTTGCGATCGTGTTACGCCAGTCCGCCGCGCTGGTCTCGGTGGCATCACCCCGGATATAGATTCCGGCGTTGTTGACCAGCACGTCCAGCCTGCCAAACCGCTGAATACATTCCGCCACCAGGGCGGCGCAGTTTTTTTCCTCTCTGAGGTCGCCCGTCCACGGGATAATATCTGCCTGGTCCCCTGCAATGGACTGCAGGCGGGCCGGATCTCGGCCGGCGGCCAGGACCGTGTAGCCATTTTGTTGAAACAGCGTTACCGTTGCCGCGCCAATACCTGAACTGGCGCCTGTGATGATTGCGATTTTTTTCATATTTCTCCTTTACTGCCTGCGCTACTCGCGCAATCACTGCACCAGGTGCCACGAAGTCTGCCGCCCGGCAATGTAGATCACGCGCTCGCCATCGAACAGGGCCGTCTGCTCCAGCTTGATCTGGACCCACTGTCCGTCCCATTCCGGAATTTTCGCCTTGATATTTCCCTCGATGGCATACGCTGTCATGGCCGTGATGGGCCAGTCACCGCGCACCGGGGTAGCGGCCTGGTTATCCCACATGCCAATCGTGGGGCCCGAAGAGTGGCCAAAAAAACCGATCGGGTGGGAATAGGTGGCCGCGACCACGCCCCGGCGGCGACTGGCCTCCAGGCTGGCGGCCAGGACCTGGTTGCCGCTGCGGCCGGTTTTGAAGCTGGCCGTCAGGTCATCCTGCCACTGGTTGCCTGTTGCCAGGGCGTCCCGCAACCCTTGCGGCACCGCCGACTCACCCAGTTGCGCGACGTACCCCATTTCCTGCGTATCGGTACACAGTTTGAACAGGCAAATGCCGACATCGGTGTGCAAGACGTCACCCGGTTGAATGACGCCTTCAGAACCGCAGGCCGCTGTATCGACTTCGCAAACCTGGCCGGGCCTTTGGAAATCGACATCCGGCTGAAACCAGACGGGCAACTGCAATTCGCCGAAGCGTTCCCGGATGTACCAGCTGACGTCCTCCGTGGTCGTTATCCCCGGAGTAATCACCCGGCTGGAAAACGCCTCGCCGATCACCTGCCGGGCCAGGGCCACGATGTGAGGATAGACTTCCATTTCAGACGGTGTGCGGGTTTCCACCCACCGGATCACCAGGGGTTCGGCTGACTCGAGGCGATCCTCAAAGCCGGCGGGCAACACGCTCAACAGTCGCTGGTGCAGACCGTGGGTCAGTCCGTCCGCGACCGGCCATTCCCCGGAGACATTGATGCCGATGCGCCGGGGGTTCTTCTCTCGGATCAATTCGCCCAGCGCCTGCCATTGTTCATCCAGGTCACCGCCGGCCCAGGCCGAGGTGTAGGGTGGCCCGAATGGATACCGGCTGACGGTCAGACACTCAAAGCCATCCGGACCCCTCACAAAAACCAGCATGGTCGTGCGCCGTGCGGCATGGGTGGGCTGGGGCACCAGTGAAAAATAAACCGGATCCTCCGCGTATTCGCGCGCCAGCACCAGCCACATGTCGAAGCCGGTTTCTTCCATCAGCGCCGGCAGCAGGGTCTCAAGCCGTTCGTTAAGAATACGATTTTCCACTGCGGGGCGTTCCCGCCAGGGCACCACCGCGTTGTCCGCTCCAATTATCCGGCCCTGGCCGAATTCCTGGGCGGCGTTCTGTGCATGCAGCGGCGCCAGGTACGCCATGAACAGCAAAGCAATAAAGGCCGGTTTGAATTTCATTCCTTTTTCCTCAAAGATTCCCTAGTACTTCAAACTGGCTTCGGTAAATTCCAGCCCCGGTTTTTTGCCCAAAACCCGTCGTAAAACATGATTCATCGTCACGGGGTCATTGTCGAATCCGCCGTGTGATTCACTGGACGTGACCCGGCTATTTGCGTAATGAATGGTCAACCGTGACAGGTTCCTGCGCTGCTCGACGGTTTTGCTGTATTTCTGCATACCCAGGATTTTCTCGGGTATGTTTTCTTCAAATGCCCTGGATACAAGGTACAGCAGGGACTTGTTGTAGGCCTTGATCACGTTGTCGTCCAGCTCCAGTTCATCGTCCAGGTTGTAAATGACCATTTCCGATATCCGGAAACCGGGGTAGGGCGTGCGCAGGTACTCCTGCATGTTGTCGGTGAACAGTTGAACGGTTCCGGCCGGCGCCAGCAGGCTGACGGTCTGGATGGCGAGGTTGGGGGCCAGCCCTTGCAGGCGCTTGAGTAAATGTGCCAACAGGATCATGCCGGTGCTGTGACCAACCAGGTGAATTTTTTTGGGTTTGCCCGAGGCGCGAAAAGCATCGATGAATGCCCCCAGGGTTTGTGATCCGGCCTGGTTTTCCTCGAAAGGCAGTTTTGCACCGGATTTCATTTCCCGCCACAGGGCCCGGCCGGGCACCCGGGTCAGTTTCTCAATCAGGGTGTCGATCCAGTCTGTAAGGCCGGCTGCCCGGGCATCGGCTTTTCCCCGGCAACCCGCGATTACATCCTTGATTTCTTCCAGCAGGCCGGTGTCGTACATCAGGTGATAGGGGTAGATCCTGTTGTGCTTGAAGGTTTCTTTCATGGCCGCGATGCGGCGCGCCGAGTCTTCGGGGCTGTTCAGTCCGCCATGGGCGTAGAACAGCAGGTGGTCGTATTTGTCCGAATGGGCGACCCAGTCAGCCGTCAGGCGCACATCGTCCAGGTTGCTCCAGTAGCGCCCCTTGTCACGGAACCGGCCGTCATCCACGTGCACGAAATGGCCGGCGATCTCGGCGCGGTTGGGATTACTGGATTTCTCCCTGGCGCTGGCATTGACACCGCTTCTCGGGGGCAGTGCCCAGATTTGCGGCGTGGGCAAGGCTAAACGGAACACCCAGGCATCGTTGATGTTGGCGAGCCAGTCTTCATAGGTCCACAGCGCCGTGCCGTCGATGCCCCAGCCGGCGCCCCAGGAATTCTGTATCCAGAAGCCCATGTCGTTGTACCCGACGATGGCGAAAGCATGGCCGCCATTGATTTCTTTCTCGTGTTTGATCACGCCCGTATTCTTATCCGGGCTGTTCCAGCCCTTATGCACGTCCGCGGAACAGTAGACGGCGCCCACTTCACTCAATGCCGCGTGGTAATCGGAGATTCGCGCACCCAGCCGGTAGTAGGCGCCGATCGTGTTGTTGCGGGCGTCCTTTGCCGCGTTTACGCCATAACCCGTGTTGCCGGCATTTTCGAACGGGTACAACTCCTCACGGCAAACCCCCATGTTGTACCAGCCTTTGATTGCGCCGCGACAGCTTGAGCCCTGATCGTCCTCGCCTTCCCATTCGTCGTATCGCCGGGCCATCTCATACAGCATGCGCGCGCTGACATGGGTGGTTTGACCGTCCGTCTCGCGCGTGCTTTCGGCAATCAGCCGGTCGATCACTGCAGCGAGGGCGAAACCGGTGCAGGCATTTGATGTTTTCTGATTACGGATATGCAGGCTTTCTGGAACGGGTAAAACGGGTTTGAGCCTGACCAGCGCAGGCCGGTAGACAAAGTCCCTGAAGTCAGGCGCATCGGCCCGGGCGGTTAAAAAATGATTTCCGAGCTTTGCGGGTTTTTTATTGGCCATGTAAATACTCCATGCACGTATTCAGAGTATAGACGGCAAAGCGGTAGGTGCTGGTAACAGAGTATGTCGCTTTAGTACTGCAAATTGTCACATTTTCGGGTTTTATTACACATGCAAGATTATTTAACGGAATATAACACATTGTAAATTAACATAATTTGTTTTTTTATGTTTATTGGTACGGATTGTGCATATATTAAATCGGCACAAGGATTTGTGTCTGAAATTCAGCAATGCAGTATCAGGGAGGTTTTCGAAATGACTCAAAATATCCACAAAGCTACAATTCTCCATGGCAATCTGAAGCGCGCAGTTTACCTGGTCGCTTTATTGGCATCGGTCAATGCCCTGGCGGACACGCCGTCCCATGAAACCCTGCTGGCCCATAATGATGGATGTCACGCGACAGCGGCGCAAACGCCGTTAGATGGGCAGACTTCCAATTGTCAGCCGGTTGATCCGTACGAAGCCATCAAGTGGAGAAATGCCAGCCGTAAGCAGGCTTCCGATCAGAATTCCGCTTACCGGAAATCCACCTATACGAGACCCAGTGGTACCGTGCCAGTGGATACCCGGCGGGCTTTCAAGGATGATTATGAGCGTGTCCTGAAAACCGTGGGCAATGCGAAAAATACCGAGATGATCTGGCTCCGTTCAAATTAACACCAGCCTGACCGGACGGCTGGTTGAGGTGTGTGATTTGCTGTAACAATGGCGTGGCCAGAAGTATCGTGCGATTGTCCTGCGCGCAGGGACTGCATTTCTTTTCGAGGTAACGTCATGAACGCATTGTTTGAACCTCTTGCTTTCAGCCGCGGTCCCGTTATGAGGAACCGCTTCATGCTGGCGCCGCTGACCAACCTGCAAAGCCACGCCGACGGCGTGCTGTCGGACGAAGAGTTCAAGTGGCTGACGATGCGCGCCCGCGGCGGTTTTGGCCTGGTCATGACCTGCGCGGCGCATGTGCAGGCCGGTGGCCAGGGTTTTCCGGGGCAACTCGGCGTCTTCTCGGACATCCACCTCGAAGGACTGGGCCGGTTGGCCACGGAGGTCCGGCGTCATGGCAGCCTGGCGTTCATCCAGTTACACCACGCCGGCATGCGTTCTCCTGCCGCACTGATCGGCACAGCGCCGGTCTGCCCGTCCGGTGACGAGAAAACCGGTGCGCGGGAGCTGTCCGGCAGCGAGGTCAAACAATTGGCAGCTGATTTCGTCAGCGCGGCGGGGCGCGCCGAGCGTGCCGGGTTCGACGGCATAGAAGTGCACGGCGCGCATGGTTATATCATCGGGCAGTTTCTGAGCGCGGCGATCAATCGCCGCGAGGACCGGTACGGCGGCAGCCTGGAGAACCGCAGCCGCCTGCTGTTCGACATCCTGCACGGCATCCGCGCCCAGAGCAGGCCGGATTTCCTGGTTGCCGTGCGCCTTTCACCTGAACGCTTCGGCATGGACCCGGGCGAGGCGATTCAGCTTGCACAGCGCCTGCTCGACTCGGGCCTGGTCGACTTGCTCGACATGTCGCTATGGGATGTGTTCAAGGAACCGGAAGACGAAGCATTCAAGGGCCGCAGCCTGTTGTCCCTGTTCACCCCGCTTGAGCGTGGCGACGTCCGTTTGTCGGCAGCCGGTAATATCCGCAGCGCCAGGGACGCGGAAAAAGTACTGGCGGCCGGTGCTGATATCGTCACGATCGGCCGCGCTGCAATCCTGCACCATGACTTCCCGGAACGCTGCCGGAGCAACCCGGACTTTGTGCCGGCTGCATTGCCCGTGACTGCCGCCTACCTGGAAGCGGAAGGCTTGTCCGGCAAGTTCATTGACTACATGAAGTCCTGGGCAGGCTTTGTGAGTGACCCGACCTCTGGTTGATTTTCAGGCAATCTGCGCCGTAGCTGCTAGATTATAAGTATGGTCAAGCGCATGCGAGAGGATGGTTGTTAGTTCAGAACGATACCCACCTGGCGGCCGCATCTGTAGCCGGGAAAAAGGTCTTTTTGTTCGGCCCATTTACCCTTGACGCCAATAGGGGGGCGCTGACGTGGAATGGGGCTGAAATTCCCTTGCGCCCCAAGGCTTTTGAAGTCCTCAGCTACCTGCTGTTGCATGCCGGTCGCCTGGTGAGTCGTGAGGAGTTGCTGGAAACCATCTGGTCAGGCGTGGTCGTCACCGACGATTCACTGACACAATGCCTGGTCGAGATACGGAAGGCACTGGGGGATGAAGAGCGAAAGGTTGTCCGAACAGTTCCGCGTCGCGGTTACCAGTTTGGATTGCCGGTGACAGTTTCTGCGGCGGCCGTTGGTGACCACGGGAAACCGGTTAATCGGCGATGGCGACAACCGTCACTGTGGTCCCTTGCTGCCCTGGCCATGCTGGCCGTTGCGATTGGGGTGACCTGGTGGCGCGTGGGATTCCAGCCTGCACATGAAGCGGGTCAACAGGCCGTTGTCCATCCGGCGGAAGATGTGTGGATTGCCGTATTGCCCTTTGTTGACCTTAGTGAAGAAGGTGACCAGGAGTACCTGGGCAATGGTATTTCCGATGAAATTCTCAATCTGTTGGCGCGGGTCCCCGGATTGACCGTAATAGCACGCACTTCCTCTTTCTCTTTCAAGGACCAGGGGCTGGATATCCGTGCCATTGCGCAGCGTCTGAACGTGACTCATATTCTCGAGGGAAGCGTCAGCAAGTCGGGCGATGAGGTAAGGGTCACTGCGCAGCTGGTTGATGGCTCCAATGGTGTCGCTATCTGGTCGCAGAGCTACGACGGCCGGCTGGATGACGTTATCGCCATGCAAAGCCGGATTTCAAGAGCTGTGACAGGTGCCCTCTCTTCCCGGCTGCAGGTAGGCGATCCGTCCCAAACGGCACTCGTCGAGGCTGAGCTTGGCACCCAGCCCCCGGAGGCATGGAACCTTTATCTTCGCGGCAAGTATTTTTACGGACGTCGTGCGGAGGGTGACATCCTCCGCGCGCAAAGATATTTCGAGCGGGCCCTGGCGATCGATCAGGACTTGGCAGAAGCATGGATCAGACTGGCTGGCACACTTTATTTGCGCTGGGTGGAGAATGGATTGCCTGAGGGGGTGAGGTTGTCTGGGGCGGAAGCGCTGCCCTTGATACAATATTCTGTCGAAAGAACCCTGGAGCTGGACCCGCATCACCCGGAAGCCTTGATGCGTCTGGCCGCCCTCAGCTGGCGGGCAGGCAATACCGGGCGATTCTCGACGCTGATGTATCAAGCTATGAAATACGGACGTAATAATGCCCTGGTGCAATCGATGCTCGCAGGCCTGGCTTTCTGGATTTCCGATCCTGTAACCATGATCGAGCTGCAGCGCAGGGCAGTCCGGCTCGACCCGATCAGCTTTAACCAAATCCAGAACCTGGCTTTTTATCTTTATTGGTCAGGGCATTTGGATGAATCCGCAGATGCTTTTCGCCAGGCTTCAGAAATAAACCCCGAACTCAGGTCTGAGCAAACAGAGATCCTGGCATGGATATCCATTCATCAGAAAAAATACGCGGCGGCTGAGTCCCTGGTGCAATCATTGCCTGCAGGCCCGGCACGGGATGCAGCCTGGAGTATGCTGCAGTACCAGGCCGGAAATGAGCAGGCGGCCAGCGCCGCATTGGCAAGCCTGTTGCAGAATGATGACTGGGATTCCCGGGTTAGAGCGGCTTTTGTCCAGGGATTCCAGGGTAACATCGATGCAGCGTTTCGCTCTTTGGATGTTATAACTGAAACCATGCTGGCTGAACCCGATGAGCAAGAGGCCAGGTGGCTTTACCTGGAGCTGCGGTCATCGCCTTTTTTACAAGCGCTGCATGCAGACGGCCGTTGGAAAGAGTGGCTGAACAGAACCGAAGAACTTTTTCATCACCCGAGTGATGCTGAAATAGCCGAATCACTGCAGCGATACGCGGCAGTGGGCTCGCCTGGCAGATTTTAGTCATAAAAAAAGGGGGCCTCACGGCCCCCGGTGAATCAATGTTGTTTGCCCTTGCCAAAAGGAGGGCTGGAGACGTTTTCAATTTTTTGAATGTCTCCTGCAAGCCCGACAATGTAAGCGGTGTTGCCTATGAACTCCACGGAAGTGGGCAGGTTCAGGCCATCCGCGATTACGGTAAATGTGCCGTCCTCGTTGACCTCCACCAGCGAGCCGTCATAGGGAATGGCCGGCGACCCGGCAAAAGCTCCGTCCCATTGGCCTTGTGACAGGGCATAAAGCCTGCGGCCGAGGCCAAATTCCACATCGACCAGCAGCCTCGCACCGGAGCCAACTTCCACCGGACTGAGTGACCTGGGTCCAAACGACCAGACGATGCCATCTTCAGGTTCATGCGGAACCGGGCCGGTCTGCGCCATGTAAACCGTATTGCCGTGAACCTCCAACCCGGTCGGAACGACATTACCGAATACGTTGAACTCCGAAATCTCGCCATTGAGGTTTACCCATAACACGCGATTATGGTGGCCGTCGGTAACCAGGAATCCGCCGCGGAACGGTTCCATCGCATACTGCACTCCCGTGGGTATGAAGTATGAAGTGACCGGCGGATTATCGACGTTAAACTGACCAATGTCCGCGACCACGGTGAATTCATCTGGGCCATTCATCCGGTAAATACCAACGATGTCGTTGGCCGGAGCGCCGAAGAGCGACAGCAGGTCAGGGCCGACCAGGGTAACCAGCGCGTAAGCCACACCATCCAGGAATGCGACGTCTACGGCCCCGCCGATTCCAATCCAGGAAGGGGGCAAGCCGCTGGCAAAAGTGGTCTTTTGACCGGTCCACGGGTCGATGCGTGTAATCTCGCCAACGGCTCCTTCCGTGACGTACAGAGCCCCATCGGGGCCGACCGCACTGCCTGAAGCTCCTTGCAAGCCCGTGACGAATTGAGCGCTGGCTGAAAATGGCCCAGCCAATGAAACCAATAGCACGGTCAACAGGAATAGGATTCTCTTTTGTCTCACTGCGGTTTCTCCAGTTTGATTCGGGATGGAAAAGCCTGTGCGGTAATCAACAGCTCCGCAAAATCGACTTCTCTGGATACAGGTCTAACCGAATCTAATAATGGAATCCCGAAGGAGTTACGAAGATTTGACGAAAATTGGATTTCGGAAGCTGCCGGACTCATTTCTTGCCGTGGTCACAATAGACCTTACCGCTGATAGAGAAGGATTACCCTGCTATGGCCAGTTGACGGCGTACCAGCACTATTTAGTCCGGTAAAAAATCAGCAGTCGCGCGGGAATTGGGGCTGCGGGTTGCTAGCAATCACTCAAGCGGCGAGCGCAACGGCACCGGGTCCTTGTCCGAGCCGCCGATCGAGGCCAGTACGCCGACCAGCAGGATACCGATGATGACGCCCATCGAAGCGCCGTCCGGGATGTGATAATGATTGCTCAGGATCATCTTGATACCGACAAAGGCCAGCACGAAAACCAGGGAGTGCTTCAGGTAACGGAATTTCTCCATGTAGGTGGCCAGCACGAAGTAAAGCGATCGCAACCCCAGGATGGCGAAAACATTCGAAGTGAAAATGATGAATGGGTCGCGCGTAACAGCGAACACGGCGGGGATCGAATCCACCGCGAAAATCACGTCGCTGCTTTCAACCAGCAGCAACGCCAGCAGCAGGGGCGTCGCCATGATTTTGCCGTCCACCCTGACCAGGAAATGGTGTCCATGAAACCCGTCCGTAACCGGTAGCCACCGCCGGGCTACCCGCACCAGCAGGTTGTCGCCGGGTTCGACATTCTCATGGCGCAACATCAACATCCGGACCGCCGAATAGAACAGGAAGGCGCCGAACAGGTAGATGACCCAGTCGAACCGGTTGATCAATGCCACGCCAACGGCGATCATGATACCGCGCAAAATGACCGCGCCAAGAATGCCCCAGAACAGCACCCGGTGCTGCAAAGCCAGGGGCACCCGGAAATAGGAAAAAACCATCGCGATGACGAAAATGTTATCTAGCGACAAGGATTTTTCCAGTACGTAGCCCATCAGGAATTGCCCCGCCGCCTCCCGGCCGGTCAGATGCTCGGTGGCCAGGCTCGCCCATTCGTAGTTATTTTCGTACAGCAGGAAAATTACCAGGTTGAAAATCAGTGCCATAGCGATCCAGACCGCGCTCCAGACCAGTGCGCTGCGTATCGTGATGACCTTATCTTTGTGGTGGAATACGCCCAGATCCAGCGCGACCATGGTGGCGACGAAGACAAGAAAGGCGATCCAGACTGGAAGGGTCATTGTGGCTGAACAGCTCCTGGAGCAAAGCAATTGAACCTATCATGCCACGGCGCCTTCCGAATTGTAAAAGACGTCAGGAAATTTCTGTATCCATTGCCCTGCCTTGATATACTCGCCGGCATGTCATTCTTGCTTCGCCTGGTCGGCGCATTGCTGTTCTGTCTGTTGTCACTGTTGGTGACGATAACGCCGCTGCATGCGGTGCAGTGGGGCCCCATTCAAATTGCTGACCGGGAAATCTGGCCGGGCCAAATGTTGCGCTTTCCCTGGGGTGGTGAGACCAGTTTTGAGAGCGCGTATCTGGACTCCCCTGTATTCGTCGCCCGCGGTTCGAATTATGGTCCAACGCTGTGCATCACCGCCGGAATTCATGGTGATGAAATCAACGGGACCGAAATTGCCCGGCGGGTTTTCAGCTGGATCGATGCGACCAGCCTGGCCGGCACGATTCTCGTATTCCCCATGGTCAATGCCGCCGGCGTGCGCACCGGTAACCGTTACATGCAGGACCGGCGCGATCTTAACCGTGAATTTCCCGGCCGCTCTGATGGCAGTGTCACTGCAATCGTCGCCAACTCGTTGTTTACGCTGATTACGCGCAACTGCAATTACCTGATTGATTTGCACACGGGTTCTTTCAGCCGCAGCAACCATCCGCAGGTCCGGGTAACCGGCAAGAATCCGCGCGCGCTGGATCTTGCCCGGCACTTTGGCGCGGGTATCGTCATGATCAGTAACGGGCCCAAGGGCAGCCTGCGCCGCGAAGCCAGCGATGCGGGTATCCCGTCCATCATCTACGAGGCCGGCGAACCTTCGCGCTTCGATCTGGACCAGATCGCCGCCGGGGTACGCGGCATCGAAAGCGTTATGGCTCACCTGAATATGAGCAAGGACGGAAAGGAAGCGGAAATCCCCGAGTCCCGCATCTACACCCGCACCACCTGGGTGCGCGTGCCCACCGGCTCCGGCGGTTATTTCTTTCCCATGGCGGAACTGGGTCAAGCTGTCAAGAAAGGGGAGAAGTTGGGAACGATCATTGACCCTTTGACGGATCGGGAGACTGCGGTGAATGCGACGGAAAACGGAGAAATCCTGGGTATGGCCGCCGCCCAGATCGTGTTATCCGGCTATGCACTGGTGCACCTTGGTGTGAAACACCGCTGATTCAGGGAACCGGCCAAAGGTTCCTTGGGAATGGTGGAGACGAGGAGGATCGAACTCCCGACCTTCGCATTGCGAACGCGACGCTCTCCCAGCTGAGCTACGTCCCCAGGGCATCCCGATTTGTGCCTAAAAATCTTACACTTAATTCGACGGCATTGTCATCCCGTTCCGGCTTTGTGTCCAGGGGAAGAAGTCCCGGTTATCGGCCCGGTATTCAATGACCTTTTCGAACCCCTGTTTCAAAGAAGCCGGCGCGCCGTTGGTTTGCATGTATTGGTACAGGTCCTGCGTATCGAAGTAGTTCTTCGGTTTTCCGCTTAGGAACGACTTGAACTGCGGCCCCCACTGGTTGAACTCGCTGCAGCTGTAGAGGTAATTGGCCTGCATGACCTTGTTGGCGATCATGAAGTTTTGCGAATACAGATAGGCCTGGCGCTTGAGGTCGATCCGCCTGGTCAGAACTGTTTTAAAGTCCGGTTGCCCAGCAAACAGGGCGTGGTACTGCAATTCGGGCTCGACCTCGTTGCTTTTTTCAGACGTCCACTCATCGAAGATATAACCGCCGTTCTCAAGGTCTGAAGCGATGTAATATTCGGCGTAGCGGCAGAAATTCTCCAGGTCGCTGAACCCACCCTTGTTGCAGGGTCCTCCCATGTCCACCACGCCCAGTTTCCTTCCCAGATGCTGGCTCCAATGCTGCAAAAACCCAGCAGCATCCTGGTAAGTCAGTTCGCCCTGGAACAGTTTGCCGCCCGGGCCGCCATGCCCCGAGTACATCAAATGATGGTTCGAGTCCGGGTGCCGCGAAACAAGGATCGAGGCGAAATCCTTGAACGCTTCCCTGAGTGCGGCTTGCCTGGCCGCACCGGCTGCAGGTAAGCCGGTGACTTTGCTGATCAGGAATTGTTCCCGGTAGGCTGATTTTTGTTCGTCAGTCACCCCCGGCAGTTGCTCATAACTCGGGTTGTAGTTGTTTGGGAATGCATACAGATGAACAGACGAAGTTTCCTCCCAAATGGCCGCCTCGTAGTATTTCAGGGTATCGGTTTCTTTGATTGAAACGGCTTGTGTCCAGCCACCAGTGGATGCAAATGGTGACCACTCGACGGTCACCAGGACGACTCTGAGCATGACGTTATGGCCATTACTGGATTGCGGGCAGGTGGATTGCCCGATTTTTCCGAGCTGGACCAGGTTGGAGTTTTTTGGCAGTCCCAAAGGTCCGTGAAGCACCGTTTTCGCCTGGTCGCAGTGGGTGAACGTGATGTCCAGGGTCCCCCACTCTCTGAGCGCTTCGGATGAAGGAGCCGGCGCATCAAAAGTCCCTCCAGAAGCTGAAAACATTTTCAACTTCGCGTTGACGCCAATTTTCGGCGCCCCGGCCAGTGGTTCACTGATCAGCCACAGCCGTTGTCCATTCCAGTCATAGCCATAAAAAAAGAACACCGTGGAGTTCCCGGTGACGATGATGTTGTAGCCCTCTCCATCCAGCGCCGGGTCATACCACAGGCCCGCCAGGCCGGAAGGCGGCGGTAACACCCCTTGGCTGCAGCTCGCGTCCATGATGCCGGCCAGCTTGACCTGCTGTGTGGTCTTGACGCCGTCAATGCCGTCCAGATCAAACAGACCGGAGTCACAGGAGGTGATTTCGATGTTCAGCGTTCCCCATTTGCTCAGTGCAACCGCTGAGGGTGCGGGTTCCTCAAAAGTACCCCCGGTTCCTTCATACATCTGTAACTCAAGCTGCTGCCCGAAAGAAAACTCACCCGCAGAGGCTTCGCTGACCAACCACAGGCGCTGGCCTTCGGACGTGTAGCCATAGAAGAAAACCACGATCCCTGCCGGCGTGGTAATGACGTTGAAACCCTCGCCATCGAGCGATGGGTCATACCACAGGCCGGCAATGCCGTTCAGGCTGTCGATGACCGCTTGCACATCACTTGCGCCATCGCCGTTCGCGTCGTTCGTGCCGGCATGCGCCAATGCCGGTAAGTTCAACAGGAGAACAAGCAAGAAAGACAGCTTTTTCATGGTGATCTGCTCATTGGTTAAAAGCCACAGGACGATCCGATAATACCTGCAAGGCGAACCGTGCGAGAGGTTTTCTTGCCATCCTGCCCGTCGATGACGATGGTCATGTTGTTGCAATCGACCACCGTGATTTTGGCAGTGCCCCAGGTGACCAGCGCATCACCACTGGGAACAGGCGCCGCAAAAGTACCCTGGTTTGATTCGAATAACGGGACTTCCACCGTTGTTCCGGCTTCCAGCGTCCGGGTGATCAGATCACTGATCAGCCAAAGCCGCAGGCCATTTTTCCGGAACCCGTAAAAATACAGAATCCGTCCGGCCGGTGCGACGATCAGGTTGTAACCTTCACCATCGTTGGCCGGGTCATACCAAAGCCCGGCCCAGGGAGAATCGGTCGGCACATCACCCGTAACACAGGAGGCTCCGCTGACCCCGGCCAGCTTGGTAATTTGAGAGGTCTTTTCACCGTCCATGCCCGCCAGGATCGACTGGCCAGTGTCACAGGCGCTGAAAACCAGCTTGAGCGTACCCCAGATCGACAGCCCGCGGGCACTGGTGACCGGGGTGGGAAATACGCCTCCGGACGACTCGTACATCAACACGTTGATGGCCTGGCCCGTCTTTATCTCACCGCGGATCAGGTCCGAAATCAGCCATACGCGGTTGCCCCTGTCGTCGCTGCCGTAGAAGTAGACAATCGTGCCGGCGTCGGAGGTGACAATATTGAAGCCTTCGCCATCCAGCGCCGGGTCGTACCATAGGCCGGTAAACGCATTATTGGCCGGCTTTGTGGTGGGCAGGGGGTCGGGGCTGGAGCCAATATAAAAGTCATGTTTCAGTGTCTGACCAGCGTAGGTGGCTTCCCATGTGTACTTTCCCTCGGCAGCGCCTGGATCAATCTGGAACGCCCAGGTAACGTTGATCCCCGGCCAATGGCCGGACTCGCTGTTGCTGAATGACGTGGAAAGAACGGCCTGGCCGGAGGGGTCTCGAACCGTGACCATAATTTCATCCGTTTCATCGAAATCACGGACTGTAACCGCTGCAAAAACCATGTCCTGCAACGTGAATACATTTTTGAAATGCGGCACTTCCTGCTGCGGGCAGGGCGGATACTCCGGGCTGGCGCTGTGCGTCGCCAGCGAAAGGATGTCCTGTTGTTTGTAGTCTTCCTGGTGCTCCCACAGGCTTTCGGTATTCAGGCCGTTACAGGCGCCTGCATAAGGGTCGAAAAGGTTATCGAACCGGTCCTGCACGCCGAGGTGAAGGTGGGGTCCGGAGGAGGCTCCGGAACTGCCCATCACACCCAGGTAGTCTCCTTGTTCCACGTTGTCGCCGACTTTACGCGGCGTGACAGAACCGGTTTTCATGTGCGCATAGATCGTTATTTTTCCATCCGCGTGCTCCAGTACCACGTAGTTGGCTTTTGCTTCGGAATCGAACGAACAACTCTGGTCGGGTTCACCATCGTGCCGGTCGATAATCTTGCCATCGGCGGCGGCAACCACGATCATGCCGTCGTTGGCCATGGTCAGCCAGGGAAACTCCGCCCCGTTGTAATCGGTGCCGTTGTGATTGAAAGAGTCCGTGTCATACGTGCGCTCGCCGCAGTTCCAGTCGAGCAAGCTGTCCGGCGAGACATCGTCGTGATCGACGAAGGCAGCGATCGTCAGGATATTCGGAAGCGTATTGGACAGTCCGCGCCGCAAGGGGGGCTGAAAGCCCGCCATGGCAGCTTCGACCCTGCTTTTGTCAACCGGGCCGGTCGACGATTCCAGGCGGGCTTGAAATCGCGGGAATTCGTCGTGATTGTGATCAACCGCCGGATCGATGCCGTGAACCTGCACGGGTTTTCCACCTGAAAGAAACCGGGATTGAGACGGTGCGGCGGCATATCCGGGCAAAGCCAGAAAGCCCGCCAGGGCAGCGAGGACTATCGATTTAAAGTGCATATGAAAATCCTTTTTCTCATTTGAACCACATTTCCCGCATAGAACAAAGCGTATTTTCTGAAACATTGCTGAAAACGGCGTGGTTATCGTTCAGGCGCAGTGTTGCCATGGGTTCTGCTCTATTTCATGGAAAGCCTGATGGCATGAACGATCTGTTTAATAAAGCTTTTACCTGGAGACTTTATCAATCAAGTAATCCAGGATTATGTCAATCTGTTCTGACGTAAAGTGGTACGTTTCTGCTGTTTCACAATCAGGCAACTGCTCAAACCGATACTCATGACCTTTTGATACGTATTTCGCAACAATTTTCATTTCTTCTTCTATCAATTCATTGAACTGCCTTTGCACCTGAATGGGTAGTTTGAATTTGTCACTCTCCACATTCGGCAACTCTTGAATAAGAATTTTGCCCAGGTGATCCTTCAAATTCAGCTTTGATCGATTTAGCCGAGAAATCACATACGCTTCACCAACGGTTAAAGAGCGATTGATTCGCTTGGTATTGGGTGAGATCAAAATGCCTGGTTCTATTCCCAACCATTCTGCAACCACCTGAATGATTTCATTTTTTATACGGGAATAGTTAAAAATCGAAATCTCTATGAAATCCAGTTCGGAGCAAATTCCAATGAAGCCGCGCACTCGCAGAGGGTAGGTGGATGGCCAATCAAGTACAAATTGTTCCAAAGGTCTCGTTTCTCTGTGGCTTTTGACTCCTTGGAGCCACGCAGAAACCGCGAAGGACATTGGATCTCTTATGAATAACAAAATTTTCCAAGTCTCTATTCCAAAGCGGCGATTCAACTCTTTTATGCTTTTAAAGTCATTATTTCGATCGTTTTCTATCAAATTTGGGATATGTCCAAAAACGAATTCACTGGAGAGCAACACCGAGTGTGTGTCAATAGGAGTGCTGATGAGCATCTTTTCCAAATTATCAATGCTTTCAAAACAGTGGCGGGCATTTCCTGAAGTAATAGCACCATTTTCGGCTTCAGCATCACTTATATTTTTGGGGTAATAAATCGATTCCTTGGCAAGATTTTCGTGGCTCAATAAGAGCGTGTTCTGCAGATATGAAGAGCCCGTTTTACCGTGACCGGCATGAATTAATAACGTTCCCAAAGTACCATCCTCTATGTTCAATAGCCAAGCCAACGCTCATAAAGTGTCAAGCCTCCGCATAATCATTGCATCCTGACCAGATCGCGGATTTTCTCGCAACCCTGACCAGGTCCCCCATAAAATTGATTGATCCAGACACAACCCTCCCGCCTCAATCATCCTAATGAGAGTATTTTCGTCGTATGCTACCGCCTGTCGTGGTTCTTCTTGAACATTCACATGGCTTCCCTCGTCCCACGCGTATCTAAAAGAAAGATTCCATCCAGGTTTCGGATTATTGCTAATCGCCTTTAAAACTTCCTCATTTACGATAAAAAACGACGCCCAAACACGCCCCTCTGGTCTTAATACGCGAGAGAACTCTTCCATGTAATGAACAATTTCATCGGCGAACATGTGAGTAAAGACCGAATGTAAAAGTATTAGGTCAATACTCTCCTCTTTAACAGGAAGTCTGATATCCAGAGCACTGAATTCTCCGGTCGGATTGTGCAATGAGTCATGGATATCGTGATGAACAAAACTGAAATTTGAGTTACTGGTACTGATGTTATCAATACACCACTGTATGGAGGGCTCTATAGTGTCAGTCCCGAGGTAACTTCCATTCGTCAATAACTTTGTCAATGGAATTGCATCCCTGCCAATTCCACAACCTATTTCCAATACATGATCAGTGTTACGAATACCAATATATCGTTGAACTTGTGCAATGTGCCAATCAGATATCTTCTCAAAAGTCTCTGGACCACCACCTGTCTTACCTACTAATACTGTTGGAATGTCATAACCACGAAAATGAAAAAGTTGGTTTGTCATCTATCTGATATTCCTATTTGATGACAATTCGGATGGAATAGGCCATATCAATTACCCTGATTAATCAGTACGTTGTTTTAAATAGACCTGATAATGACATCAGTGCACGCAACCCTTTGTTTAGTAGATGGTTTTAGTGTCTTCTGCTTTCAGCAATTCGAATCCCTCACTCTCAATCACCAGCCCAAACAATCGCTCGAAAACATGCGCCATGTTCTTGTGTGCGAACGACTCCATCTGGCCATCCCCGAAATCAATTTCTTCCAGTGTATTACGCTTGAAACGCTCGAAAGGATAGGCTCGGGCCAGGAACATGGTTCCGCCGAAATAGTGAGTGCTTTCATCGATATCGAAAGCGGCCCGCCATTTGGCCAGGTCGTAATTAGTCTCCTCGTTGTTATCCAGGGTGGAAAACAAGTATCTCCCCGCCCCGATGGCGCCCACGGAAATATCTTCTTCGAGCTTTTGGAGATTACGCAGAAATACTTCCTCTGAACCGAGCAGGGCATTGACAAGATCATCACGCCACTTGTAGCTGGGGACATCGATCCCGTATACCGTGCTGCGACTGTCGGGCCGTTCATTTTTCGTGTGGAGTTTCATAATATAATCAAATTTTGACAAGTTGTTTACTTGCAGAACCTTGAGAAAGGGGTATGCATCGTAACCAACGTTTGCAACCTTGATGAACCGGCAATCTGGCAGCGAGGACTGCACTGCATCCGCCACCTGCCGAAAATTTTCAGACGCAGTGATGCAGATTTCGGCCTCGCACCTGCTGATGTTGTTCAGCGCGTCGAGCATGAATTCGATCTGGTCCGGGTAATGGATATGCAGGTGGACAAGAATCCTTGGAAGACGAAACCGTTTCGGCCGATCACCGACTTCGTCGATGCCGTCTTTCTCCCTGACCAACGGGTCCACTTCACCCAGGATCTGGTCAAAAAACGGTGATTTTCTCGCATAGCACCAGAAATATTCGGCCAGATCCCAACCGGATTTATTGGTGGGTTTGTCCTTACTGGCGAAGTGCACGAGTTTAGGCGACAGGCGCGACCGGGCGTAGTCGAAAAATGTCCGCTCGCTGACCGTGTGCCGCAAGTAGGAGTAACTCTGAAGGTACCAAACGTGATTCCAACCTACCGAGAAGAAGCTGACATCCTGGTAGAAAATGCTGTTGAAAATGCATTGATCGTAAAATACGGGCTTCCTGATCGACCTGAGTTTTTCGATGGACAGACCGAACAGGTTTTTCACACGCGGCGAGTTCATGTCCAGCACCACGATCCCAGCCTGGAAATACTGATTGTGGTCCGTAATGCCAAGTTCTGTGTCGAGATATTCTCTGAAGTTTCGCCCCTTTATTTCCTTTCCGATATGCGCCGCGTGAATGTTGGCAACATTTCTACTTGACCCTATCGACTTGCCCCAAAGTTCAACGTCACATAACTCGGTTATGTCTGCGTTGACAACGATATCGGTATCCACGTACGCAATTCGCTTGTAACCCCTCGTTATCTCGGAGAGGAAGATCTTGTTGTATGTCTCGAGCGGTACATACCCGTCCACATGCAGGGCGAGGTCGCCGAGTTGGGACAACGCCGAGCGCATGTTATAGAAACGAATACTGACGTTGTCGTGTCGCTCGAAGAACTCCTTGATGAACGCCTTGGTTGCATATTCGATATCACTTTCCAGCACGATGATGTCGTAGGTTCTGCCCGGGCTTGTATTCTCGACGATCGAAGCCAGTACGACCCCAAGGTAACTGACAAAATTCTGGTTGCACGACATAACCACGGCGTTTTCATTGCCTTCGAACGCGGGCCTGAGTTGTTTCTTGACGTCAAGTTTGTGAACTTCCGTGAGTTCCCCAAAATGCCTGACGATCCAGAAGTCCTTGTAGCTGACCCGGATGTTGGGAATAGTCATGTTGGAAAAAGGAATTTCATTTTTCCAAAGCACGTACGCCAACGATGCCTGGTCACGTGATGAGAAGTCACGGAGCCATGCCCACCACTGAGTCATCACTCTCTTAACGATATCGATGTGGTGTTTTCGGTAAATTACGCTATTTTCGCTTAACCCAAAGTTTTCAGGAAAGTTGTTCGCCTGGTAGATGTCGCGCTGAATGGTTATCAGGTTCTTGTTTTCTTTAGATATCCGGCGGCTCGCTAAAAGCGCTCTGATCTCCTCGTAAGCGCAATTACGGGAAAAATGCCGGGAAAAGAGCATGGGTGATTTCGTTGAGCGCACAATTTCGTATATATAACGGGAAATGATATTGATGTTCCCGTCAAGGTAGAGGCTTTCCTGGTATTCGGGGAATAAAAGATGGGGATTAACTTTGTGCCACCGGTTTATCCTCGAGCAATCAAGGTCATCAACTACGACCTTCCTGATTTTCCAAATACCGACCCGTTCCGCGCGAAGGAGATACTCACAATCGGTAAAACATACGTAGTCCCACTCAGGGTCGATGCTATAAGGTTGCATCAATTGGTTGTAATTATTCGTGATACATGTGTATACGACCTTGGCGGTCTCTCTGTTTTCGCACTGTGCCAGATATCCCTTGATTTTCGACGCTTCCGGCACCCAGAGATTCTCGTTGAACTGGTAGCCTTCAAATCGTTGATGGTTCAGGAAGTAAGAAACTGGCTCGCAGTCCAGAAAATAAGCAGGGTAGAACCCGAATTTTTCCGACGGTCGATGGCCCAGGCGCCAACCCTGCTTGAGGTAGTAGTCCAACGGACTCAGTGACCCACCGGCAGCCTTTTTCGCCTCGCTGAATTCATCGTAGTAATTGGACAGGTACCAGTTCTCGTCCCAGAAACCTGAGTTGATAATCTCGCAATGAGGGGACGAATTGAGCACATCGACCTTCGTTTTCCTGAACAAGGAAGGGTCGGATCTTGTGGCCGGACCGTCCGAACCAGACTTTTTCTCTGTTAGATCTGGCTTCAAACCGTCCCTCACGAACACTTTCGGACCGATTGCGCCTGACTTCAGAGTCTGAATGCTTATGGGTCGGTTTTCACTTTTTCCATACCGTTCGAAATGATATAAAGGATTAAAGCCGGCATCGGCGACATCGCTATTGATTTGCAGATAAACCACCGAGTCAAAATCCGGACCAGGCATACGCCCTTCACGCCAACCGAACCGGCAGTAGTGCAGGACAGGATCCATTTTTTTCTCTTTAACGTCTGGATACTTGTCCAAATACCATTCGCATTTAAACAGCTCTGACTTGCGAATTAACCTCGCTTCCTTGTGAGTTCGAAGGACGTCTACCAGACGGTCAAACATTAGCAAATGCTACTCATCTTCATATCTTGATAATTTGAATCGGCAACGGGTTCATTGCGTGAAAAAATTCCAGCAAACCATTGAAGATAAATGCTGGTCAAACCAGCTAACGATTTTGGTATCATGTTTCAAGACGATGGCTCGTTTGGTTTGTCTTTTTATTTACTCAGATTATGCAACTGGCTTTGATTTTTCTAATCATCCGATTCAGCCTCTGTTCCGTCTTTCAAATGTCATTATACCTTTGCTATATTTGAAAAGCTGATCCGCTGCCGAATTCTCTTTAACCCCGCTTTCGGACTTGTCAAAACACCTTCAATCAGAAGGAATATTACACCGCAAACTGCAGGAATAAGCATGGCATCAGATTTTTATGGTCAAAAAGAAGTATTACTGATCGTGTCATAAATTTATCGATACCTGAAATCACGCCGGTCTGAACGGAACTTCCGAGCTATGATTGCGTCAATGCCCGAAAGCGTCACTGGAACTGTGGAAAGACTAGTAAGCACATGTCAAATTCGTTGAACTCCAAAGTCGAAGAACTGATATTCATTTTGGGTGCGCGTCGAAGCGGCGCGTCATGGCTAGCTCAAAAAGTCGCCAAACTCGGTTATGATTTGCCAGATGATCAGTTTCCACTGCACTCCATCTCGAGCATTCACCAGCGCTTTCTCACCGATGTCGGAAGCCATTGGAATGATCCGTGCCCATTACCTCAAGGCGTATTTGAGGGTGAACAGGCAACGGTGGCAAAAAGGTCGATTCACCAGTTCCTCCAGAGAGAGAACAGTTCTGCCGTTATAATTAGCGATCCTTGCTTGTGTCGTCTATTCCCTCTTTGGACCGAGGCTCTGAAAGCGTTCGACTGCACCATCAGGGCTTTGGAGATCATTCGCGATCCGAAGCAGGTATTTGACTCTCTGCAGCGCAAAATTGAAACCGATGGGAATTTCAATAGTGGGATCAGTTCACGGGACCATAGCAATATGCTTTGGTGGCGGTATGTTTCCGAGGCGCGCCATCATATCCAGGGGCGGGAAGTTTCTAACGATTCCCTTCGAGAATCTGAAATACGATCCACAACGCCAGCTCGGACTGATTTACACCTTCCTGGATAAGGCGGGCCCTGATCCGTCAAATGTCATTGCCAAGGAGTACCACAACTCCGGCACATCCGTTCAGGGTGAGGCGGCCAGTACCGACTCGGAGCGGTTTTTATTCTCCGCGCACTTCCATTTGCTGCGCTCGAAAACGACGTTGCCATCGCCTGCTATCGATATTTCGCCCCTCCCCGGCGCTCCTGCGCACCCCTGGCCCGAAAGCATGTACGAAGCTGTTTCTGCTGCCATGCTGAAACACTTAAGTGGAACCGTACCTCATTCGACGCAAGAATTTTCGATACTCAAAAGAGCTCATTCAAGTCAAAATGAAAGGCCAATCGATGTACTGTTTGTCAGTGACAAACCGAACTGGCCATCGCATATCTACCGGGTAAAGAATCCGGTAGACGCTTTGAACAGACACGGCCTCAATGCCGTATGGATTGACCAGCAATACATACTCAGGGAACCGAAAATTCTGGATCGCGCGATTCGCGTAATTATTCATCGCCTGGACTGGGGGCCGGAATTCAAGAATATCGTTCAAGAATGCCGAAAAAAGCGTATTCCCGTTGGCTATGACCTCGACGATTTGCTGTTCATACCTGAACTCATCGCAAGTGGAGCCCGTGACGCCGTATCACGTCTTGGCCCACATGAAATTCAAAGATGGATACAACGTAGTGAGGATTTTCGGCGTTGCGTGCGCGAGGCAGATTTTTTTATCGGCGCTACACAATTGCTCACAACCGCAGCCACGCCGATTAATCAGGATTGCCGGTACATTTTCAACGGATTCAGTCCCGAAAATCTCTTAATGGCCGACTTGGCACGCTCAAACTTGAATTCAAATGGAAAAGAAACCGTCACTCTTGGTTATGCCAGCGGAACAGCGACTCATCGAGCAGACTTTGACGTGGTCGCTGGAACCCTTTGGCAGTTGATGCACGAGGATCCCAGGCTCTTGTTAACCATCGTCGGCACTCTTGAGTGGGAAACCAAGCCACCAGCTGAAGTTGAAAAAAGGATATCAATAAGGCCGTTGGTTCCGCACGTTAACCTGCCATTTGAGCTCGCTCAATTCGACATCAATATCACACCGCTTGAACGCAATGCCTTTTGCGACGCGAAGAGCCCATTGAAATTTTTTGAGGCTGGACTTGTGAATGTTCCAACCATTGCGACAAGGAATCCAACTTACGAGAGGTTCGAAGCGATATCTCAGGGATGTCTGCTCGCTGATAGTCAGGTTAGCTGGCACGACCATCTTCGTGAGGTTTCGAGTGACACAGCTCTTAGAAAGCATCTCGGCACGCTCGCACGTCAGACGGCCGTTGAAAATTTTCATTGTGACCTTACCGTCGACATGTACGCTGGGCTACCAAAAAAATGAAAGTTAAATATCTGGAAGAGATCGGATGACCATTCCTGGAAAACCTGTTTGACCAAATCTTTTCTATTTGGCGAATAGTTAGTCTGCTGTAGTATTGCTTTCTAAGCGTCCCCCATCGAACTCACGGATGTCTCCATAAAAAGTGATGGCCCAGCCCGGTTTCAGTAATGAATAGAGAATCCCTGCTTCAACTGTTTGAACGTCACCAGGGCAAGGTTTCGGATAAATGGCAACTCTACCTGGAGGAATACGAGCGCCTGTTAGCTCCCTACAGGGACAGGCCCGTGCGGCTACTGGAAATCGGCGTGCAGAATGGCGGGACGCTTGAAATCTGGGCGAAGTACTTTCCACAAGCAAAGGTTCTCATCGGCTGCGATATCGATCCCGCGTGTGCGGAACTTGAATTCGACGACCCCCGTATAAGCGTTATTATCGGCGATGTAAATAACGACAAGACACAGGCTCAAATCTCTGCTGCCTCAATCGAGTTCGATATCATAGTTGACGATGGCTCCCATCGGTCCGGCGACACCATCCGGTCATTTGGCTTGCTACTTCCCAAGCTGGCCCTGGGTGGCAGCTATGTCATAGAAGACTTGCACTGCAGTTACTGGGATGTATACGAAGGGGGGCTGTATTATCCATTTTCATCGATCGCATTCCTCAAGTCGTTGGCTGACACCCTTAATCATAATCACTGGGGCCTTGAAAAGAGCATCGATGCGATTCTCGAAGGCTTCAAAACCGTTCACCAAGTCGCAATCGACAGGGAATCGCTTCGTTTGATTCACTCGGTTGAATTCACGGATTCGATCTGTACCATTCGAAAACTCCACAGAAGCAAGAATGTGCTTGGTAAGCGAATGGTTTCGGGAAAATACGCATCGGTGGTCCCCGTCGAGGAACTGGGCAGCCAGATGGTTGAGGATTCCATCGTTCCTTCACAACAGGGCAACCATTGGTCCAATGGAAACTACCCGTCGTCCGATGGGCTGTTCCTGAAAATTCATGCAATCCATGAGCAAAAGCAGTGGATCGCAAAACTGATAGAGGATATCGATGAACGCGATGACCGGATAGGAAAATTGCTGGAGATCATTAAAAGAAGAGACGACGAACATGACCTGCTCAAGCAATCGTTGAGTTGGCGACTTACCACATTGTTACGGAAGCTCCGATTAGCCCCGGAGTCAGCCGAGACGTCTTACGGCGACAATGACGCAGGTTTTCCAGACAAGGCCGGTGTTCCATCCAGTCCACCAGACCAGCCTGATGCTGCAAATTTGGTACCTGACGAACTCAGGTATTCCACCCGCTCAGAAGACGAGTTCATCCGGTCGACACGGCCTGTAATCGAGCTACTGAAAACGAGCGAACCGAGCGGCGCCAAATGGCGTGACATCCGTAAGCCTTCAAAAACCGACCGCAATGATTACGCGGAGTGGGTCATGCGATACGACACCCTCTGGGATACGGACCGCATTCGAATAAGACATGCGATTGACGATATGGTGCACCAGCCTCTGTTGTCGGTTCTGATCCTCACGCACAACTCGAATATTGAATGGCTCACGCAGGCGGTCGATTCGATCCGCAATCAGCTCTACGATAACTGGGAATTATGCATCGCCGCCGACGTTTCAACCTGCGAGCCAGTAAGAAAATACCTGGCAGCCCTTCCCAAGAGAAACGCACGAATCAAGATCATCCTCAATCAAATGAACCTGCAGTACTCCGCAGCCACTAACAATGCTCTGCAGAACTGCAGAGGCAACTGGGTTGTTCTGATGCACCAGGATGACATCCTGCCAGAACATGCCCTGTTCCACATAATAAATGCCATTAATAGACACCCCGATACTTGTTTGATCTATACGGACGAAGACAAGATCGATGAAAATGGTGCGCGTTCGGAGCCTTATTTCAAATGTGACTGGAACAGGGACCTTTTTTATTCACAAGATTTCATCTCGTGCCCGGGCGTTTACCGGCGTGAAATTCTCGATAAAATCGGTGGTTTTCGAACAGGGTTCGAAGGTGCCCAAAACTACGATCTAGCCCTGCGCTGCATTGAGCAAATTGATTACCGGACAATTCGTCATATCCCGATGGTGCTGTGCCACCGGCGACGCCATTCTGGAAGTGCCGCGCCAGGTGCCAATGTGAAGTCTCACGCAATCGCAGCCAGCCAAAAAGCCTTGCAGGATCACCTGGACCGCATAGGAATAAGTGCAACAGTCGAACCCTCAAGCAACGGGTGCAGGGTTCGATATGCATTGCCCGTCGCCTCCCCGATGGTCAGTCTGATCATCCCTACGAGAAACGGATGGGATTTGCTAAAAACGTGTATCAACAGTATTGAAACAAGAACGAACTATCCAAACTATGAAATCCTTGTGGTGGACAACGGATCGGACGATCCAACCACCATTGACTATATAGCCAGCCTAAAGGGGAATGCACGCATACGAGTGCTGCACGATGCACGACCTTTTAATTACGCGGAACTTAACAACTATGCCGTTGAAGAAGCGCGGGGCGAATTGATTGGTCTGATAAACAACGACACAGAGGTCATTGAGGAACAATGGCTAACCGAAATGGTCAGCATCGCGCTACAACCCGGCGTTGGGTTTGTGGGTTCCAAGCTTCTGTATCCGGACGGAACGATTCAACATGCCGGCGTAATTCTGGGAATCCGGGGCGTTGCCGCTCATGCTTTCAAACACGCGCCCGGTGACAGCCCGGGCTACTTCAACAGGATAAAACAAATCAGCTCATTCTCAGCGCTCACGGGGGCTTGTCTGGTTATCAAGAAAAGCGTGTTTCTGGAAGCTGGCGGTCTGGATTCAAATAACCTGGCCATCGCATTCAACGACATCGACCTGTGCCTTCGTGTTCGCGAATTGGGGTATCGGAATGTTTTTACTCCTTATGCGCTGCTTTATCATCATGAATCAGCAAGCCGGGGGCTGGAAGACACGCCAGAAAAGAAAGCCCGGTTTGCAAAGGAAGTCGACTTCATGAAAAAGCGTTGGGGTGACAAGCTGCTGAATGATCCGGCCTACAGCCCGAACCTCAGCCTTGATGACCAGGATTTCAGTCTCGCATGGCCCCCACGAATAAACGGGCAATACTTACCCTGAATATATGCTCAACTGAACCGCCGGCAAGCGGTGTTCGCAATACCTTGCAACATATTGCCGTGGGTTCAAAACGCTATGGATTCAGCTCACTTTTACTGTGGTGCAATCACTCCGCCTGAAAGATCATATACTTCAACGATCCCGATGCCGGTGCCACCTACTGCGTTGACGATTGCTGTGTATGGCCCGGGATTGAGTTCGATGAGGATGGCTGACTCATTCGGATTGGTTGGGGCAAGGCCGGTGGCCGATATTGCCGCCGAATTGGACGCATCTCCCCAATTGTCGTTCACCTCGATTTCGCCGCCGGAGTCGAACAGTCTTAACCTTGGGTTTGGCAGACGCAATTCTTCAGACACACCCACCGTGGGTCCTCTTGCCCGAATCAATATCTGCTTCGGCAGTGTCCCCTCCACAATGAAGCCACCAATGGCGCGAAGGTCACCCGCACCGACGGGTGCGCGCGTTGATATGTTCCCGAGGAAGGGCGTGCCAACATCCGCGTCGTATACTTCGACGATCCCCACACCTACATTTTCCAAACCCACCGTCGCGAGAATCGCGGTGTATGGTCCCGGTGGAATGCAGGCATAAATCGCCGCATCCAGGGGACTCCCCGGGGCCAATCCCAAATTCGTGATTATTGCCGCTTCAGGCGAATCGCCCCAGTTATCATTGCTGTCAATAGTTGTCGTTCCAGACTTCAATGTCAAAGTCGGATTTCCATGACGGATGTCTGGCGCCACGTCAACGCTCGGCCCCCTGCCGCGAACGACCACACACTTGTCGGTATCGCCCTCGATGATAAAACCGCCAATCACTCTGTTATCCCCTGTCCCGACGTCGGCTCGGGTCGAAATGTTGCGTAATTCGCTGATGTCCAACAGCCCGGGAGCCCCCGCTCTTCTGACATCGATTGCATCCAGGACCAATTCCCCAGTTGCCGAGAAGGTATCGTTGACCGCACCGAAGTCGATTTCGTTGATCACGGCCCCGCCGTTGGTCAAGTTGGTGCGTGCAAACTGTGAGATATCATCGATCTTCAATTCAAATGTGCCGTCGCCTGCGCCGGCCGACCATGCTACTTCTACTGCCTGCCAGACATTTTGCAGCGCAATGATTTCGGAATCTTCAGTTAACCCAACCCCGTCATGGTATCGGGATACCAGGTGATTCACCGATCCGGTGCTGCGAATCAATAACTCAAACTCGACCGTACTCCCATCTCGGGCTTTCAGTAACGTCAAGTCTCCACTTTGGAGGTCAAGCGCCTCCTGGAGGAGATAAAACCTGGCTGAAATTACGGTTTCATCGGAAGGGGTGTCGGTCGTGACATACGCCGGCAACACCAAAGGATTGGTCGAAAAGTCGACTGTCAGGCCGCAACTTTGTTCATACTTCTTTCCTTTCGGAGAAGTAGCCTCACCACGCGCTTGCGCCGAACCGAAAGCACCCGACCAGGAATCGGTCGAGCATTGTGCAAAAGCCTCGCTCGATAACATTAAGAGCGCTATAAAAGGAACAAGTCCAGCTCCCGCAACACGATTGATTTTCATATATGTCCCTCTATTCACGATAAATTCCCTTAAATCGCAGTTAGACACTTTATAGCATAGGTCAGGGTTAGATAGTATACTAGAAATTCTGCATTCTTGTGTGAATCTGCCACTACTGAGGCTGCCCCGATTGTTGATTAAGAGTTCGAACGACTATGTTCGCGGCCAAAACTTTCCTCAGCCTTCTACAAAACCCCAACCAACAGCCGGAATAACAGATGCTGAAACCGGTATTGTCTTGGAGTGGATCCCAGGCGTAAATGCAGATGCGTATGAATTCGATTTTGGCACCTTCAGTCCACCGGAGGTTGGTGAAGGAATGAGGTACGACCTGTTGCTGGAGAATTGACGGAGTGAATGCTGAGGGCAGCGTGCATGGTTGCACCGTGAAGATTGGTCAGCCTCGCGACTGCATTTCGAAACCGTTCGCGAAAATATCGTCTCCGAGAACCTCCACAGTGATATCACGATCGATCGTTGCGCCGCAATTGTCCGAAAGCGTAACCGTAACAGTGTAAGCCCCTGCTGGCCCTGCCCGTTCCAGGTTGATCTCACCGGTCACGGGATTAGCGCTCAGGCTGTGGCTAAAAGCCTCTTCGACGCTGTTAACGCATTGCGTCATCGGCAGGTCGTCGCCAATAAGCTGTGCCAGAGCAACCTGTTGAAAGCGACCCTGCAGATCGACAGATACACCGCCATCTGCAAAATCTTTGAAGACCAGGCCATCACTGCGTCGATCAGTCAGGTCTTGACCAACTGACCAAGGGCTTCGTCTGCAAGTGGCTGCGCCTGGGCGAATACGTCCGCTGAAACCATGCCGAGCATTAGCCCAAGCACACAAACAAGCCGGCTACCGTGGTTCGTCATTATCATCCTTGATGTATTTTCCTTGTGTTACGAACGCCGACTCAATCCAGGCACGGACAAAATTATAGCCCAACCTGGGCGCTAACAGGTTGTCTGGCAGGAATTTTGGCGAATCCTGCCAGACTTGTAAGGTGAATGCTTTACACTTAATTGGCCAATTCCGTTCTCTACCTTTCTTAATCATTGAAAATCATTGACTTAGAGAACGGGTTGAGGCTAAATTATGAGTGTGCTGCGTGAGCGTGGTGAGCGCGGCGCCGAATTTATGACCAAGGATTGGTGCATCAATGAAATGGACTTTGCGGCTCACGAAGCAGGCCTGCCTCCTTCACCTTGCAATTATGCTGGCACAATCGCCTGCCTGGGCCTTGGATTCGGATGTCACACCGGTATTGGGCGCCACGTCACCGAATTCTGAATTGAACCCCGGCGAGGTCCGCCTGACGCCTAACGAAATCGAAGCCCTGATCCTCGCGCATCCGGATCGGTTGCTCAACCTGCCGACGCTGGAGCGTTTCACCGGCAACGAGCCGGATAAACTGCCGTTTACGCAAACCAAGCTTTTTGCAAGCGGAGTTCGAATTCGAGCCCTGGGCGATGAGGGTAGCCGGGAATTGCCGGTCGATTCGCGCCGGATTTTCCTGGCCAGCAACCAGACCACGGCAGTTGGATTGGCGGTGAACGCCATGACAGGTGACGTCCGCGGTTTTATCAGCCGAGGACCGAGCAAGCTCGAAATCAAGGGTAACTTTCTGGATGGACTCAAAATCACCAGGATCAGCGAGCCTGATGGGGCGGATAACTCGTGCACAACAGCGCTGTCTGGACAGCCTGACGACGTCCGGACGCGGGTGACTGCTGACAGCATGTTCAGCGCCAGTGCCGCAGAGGCAGGTTCAGTGATCAGCTACCAGGCCGTGGTTGCGATCGATACCGACAGCGAGTGGCTGGATGGCTTCAATGACGACACGGGCAGGGCGCTGACCTGGATCACCGACTTGTTCCTGGCAATGAACGTATTCTACGAGCGCGACCTGGAGACGCATCTGTTGATCGGCGATGTGACGCTAAGGACCGGCAGCGACCCGTATTCCGTGCCAAGCAACCGTTCCGATCAACTTGACGAATTTGGCGCCTACTGGAAAGACAACATGGGGCATGTGGAACGTCAGTTCGCCGCCATGTTCAGCGGACGAAACATCAGCAGCAACAGTTTTTCAGGTATTGCCTGGATCGGCCAATTCTGCGAATACGGTCGAACCTGGGGCTCGCGCACCGTTGGCAGCTTCAGCTACAACGCGATTGGCAGCAACCGCTCACCTGGTAACACCGCGATTTATGTTGGCCATGAACTGGGCCACAACATGGGCTCACCGCACACGCATTGCTATAGCCCGCCGGTGGACGGTTGCTACAACGCAGAGGGCAGCGGCTGTTACAGTGGAAATCCGGTATGCCCGGCAGGCGGGCGCGGCACCATCATGAGCTACTGTCACGTGGGCGGCGTCAACGGCGCCGGTTGTGGCACCAGCAATTCTGAGTTCCATCCCACCGTCCAGGCACTGATTGAGAACAACCTGGCGAATGAACTGGTAGTTGGCTGCATCCTGCCGTACCTGGCGCAAGCACCTGAACCGGAGTTCCAGTCCACTCCGGTGCCGGACACATCATTGCAGTTCGGCGCACATGAGATCGGCGGAGGGAGCGGTCAGGAGTCCGTACTGGTTGAGAACATCGGTGATGCCGCCCTGGCACTCGACTGTAGCATCAGCGGTGCTGACAGCAGTTCTTTTGGCATTGCGGCCTGCCCGTCCACGATCAGCGCGGCCTCGTCGGCGGATATCATCGTCTGGTGCGCGCCGCAGGTCACCGGAATTCTCTCCGCGACTCTCGAACTCTCGATGAACGATACCGACGAATCTGGCGCGAATTACCCCCTCGTCTGTGAGGGCACGTCTTTGCCCCTGGGCGAGTTAATCTTACTGGAAGGATTCGAGGGCAACTGACTCTGCGTATCGACTCAGGCGCCCGGGATATGGATCGCTTCACTCCGCGCCGCCCATTTCCCTGACTAATGGCAAGGCGTGACTGGCGGGTCGCCGAAGGCAGCAGGTATCGTCCTGCTGGTATTGTCCTGCCTTGTCCTTTTGCCCTCGCTTTTTGCACAGTTCATGGGAGAGTCTGATGCAATTTCTATATGTGCCGGCGGCATTACTGTTCATTCACCTCGGTCGTGACCGACCAGTCTCCAGCACCCAAAAATGGTATCTTTATTGATTGCGATGCATGGCAAATAATCGAAGGGTGACGATCGCATTAAAAGGACCACTTTGAGCAGGGACTTACAAACATCAAAGCAACCCGCTGAGCGCGGTCGCATCGGTAACTTCATCAACTCGGTGCGCACCGCTGTACTGATTGAGGGCGGCCTGCTCAACACCTTTCGTACTGTAATCTTCGTACTGCAGAACGAAGGGTGGTCCGGTTTTCGCCAGCGCGTGGGTGGTGCCCTTTCGAAGGACGCACGGAACGACTACCAGGAGTGGATCCGGCGCTACGATACGCGGACGGATTCCGAGCAGGAACGCATTCGTAATCAAATCGATCAAATGCAGAACAAACCACTGGTCTCCATCCTGATGCCCACCTACAACACGCGGGTCGAGTGGCTCAAGCAAGCGATCGATTCAGTGCAGGCCCAGATTTACCCGAACTGGCAATTGTGCATCGCAGATGACGCATCGACCAACCCGGCCGTGCGTGAACTGCTCGAGCGGGCCAGTTCACAGGACGAGCGGATCAAGGTCACATTTCGTGCTGAAAACGGCCACATCTCGGCCGCATCCAACAGCGCGCTGGCGCTGTGCGAAGGCGAATGGGTCGCCCTTATGGACCATGATGACCTGCTGGCCGAGCATGCACTCTTTTGCGTGGTGCAGGCCATCAACCTTCACTCGCAAGCCCGCTTGATCTTCTCGGACGAAGACAAGGTCAGCGGGCATGGCTATCGATTCGAGCCCTATTTCAAATGCGACTTCAACCGGGACCTGTTCTATTCGCACAACATGATCAGCCACCTGGGGGTATACCGTCGGGACATCGTCAAGGAAATCGGCGGCTTCCGGGAGGGGCTGGAAGGGGCGCAGGATTACGATCTGGCGCTGCGGTTTATCGAACGCATCGACGAGACGGCGATCCAGCATATCCCACGTGTGCTGTACCACTGGCGCCGGCACCCGGGCAGCACCACGCGCGGACTCTCGGAGAAGCCATACTCCATCGAGGCTGGGAGAAAAGCGTTGCAGGAGCACTTCGATCGCCGGGGTATTGCCGCGTCCGTGGAGGGCACACCCACCGGCTACCACGTACGCTACGCCTTGCCCGCGGCACCACCGCTTGTCACTTTGATCATTCCGACCCGAAACGGCTACCCTTTGTTACGCTGCTGCATCGACAGCATCCGGCAGAAAACGACCTATCCCAACTACCAGATCCTGATTGTCGATAACGGTTCGGATCAGCCGGAGACCCTTGAATATCTTGGAAAGATTTCGAGTGAGCCCGAAATATCGGTGCAGCGTGATGACCACCCGTTCAACTTCGCGGCGCTCAACAACACCGCGGTCAAACAGGCTCACGGCGAACTTGTGGCGCTGGTCAACGACGACATCGAGGTCATCAGCCCAGACTGGCTGACCGAGATGGTGCGACTGGCCCTGCAGTCGGGAATAGGGGCCGTGGGCGCCAAGCTGCTCTACCCGAATGGGAATATTCAGCACGCAGGTATAGTATTGGGGCTGGGGGGCGTCGCCGGACACGCATTCAAGCTGAATCCCGGAGAAGATCCCGGGTATCACCACAGGGCGCAATTGACCAGCTCATTCTCCGCCGTGACCGCCGCCTGCCTCCTTATCAGGAAACACACTTACCTGGAAGTCGGCGGCATGGAGGAAAAAAACCTGAGTATCGCGTTTAACGATGTCGATTTCTGCATCCGCGTGCGCGAGACCGGTCTGCGCAACGTGTGGACACCCCACGCTGTGCTGTACCACCACGAATCGGCGACCAGGGGTTACGAAGACAATCCGAAAAAACGGGCAAGGTTCGACAGTGAAATTCGCTTCATGCAAAAACGCTGGGGACAAGTACTTCTCGAAGACCCCTGCTACAGCCCGAACCTGACTCTGCAACACGAAGATTTCAGTTATGCTTGGCCGCCAAGGACAAAGGTCTGAGATGAATACGCTGACCGTCAGCGTCATCATCGCCAACCGCAACCGGGCCCACCTGCTCGAACAGGCGATCCAGTCGGTCGTTGACCAAACCTACCAGGATTTTGAAATCATCATCTTCGACGATGGCTCCCACGACCATAGCTTCGATGTGATTGAAGATTTTCGGAAGAAACACCCCAAGCAGGTGAAATTTTTCACCCACGAGGAACGCGCCAACAAGGGTATTGTAGCAACTTACCGTGAAGCCTTTTCCAAGGCTCAGGGCGAGTATGTCGCATTTCTGGAGCACGACGACCGCTGGTCACGCGGCTTTCTTGAAAAAAAAGTGGAAATCCTGAAAAATCATCCCGAGGTGGGGGTTGTCTTCTCGCCCTACAGGGTCGTGAGCGACGGATGGTTCGGCAAGGACATGATGCTGCGCCAGTGGCTTCTCCGGCCTACCATCAAATCGGGCAAGCCGTTCGATAACTTCCCCAACCTGTTGCGTAGCAATAACGTGGCCACCTTCTCCTGCTTTATGACCCGCAAGTCCTTGCTGGAAGACCTGCCGGTGCTGCCGGTGAAGATCCTTGCCTTTGACTGGTGGGTGCTGACCCGGATCAGCCAACGGAGCCTGTTTTATTACGACAACTCCAGTTTTACCCTTTGGCGCTGGACCCGACAAAGTGCCATCGGAAGGCAAAAATTCAGAGAACACAAAGACCAGGGCTGCAATTTCATGGAACTCATGTACAAGCAGGTCGAGTCCGGCGCCAAAAAACTGCCTGGCGAGAAGCAGGAAACCTTTCGTGAAAACCAGGGCGACTTTGCCTATTTTTTGGACTACTACCGCGCTCCGACTTTCAAGAAGTTCTGGAGGTTTTTTGTTCGCGCACCGATCTGGGCGATGGCGGCTACTGCATCGCTGCTTATCAATTTTTTGAAGTTCAGGTAAGCTTCTTACCACGCCCGCTGGCCAGATAACAAGTTCCGGAAAAAGGCGATCCAATGAAACGATTCCTGAAAAATAACAGTCAATCGCCGCACAAAGAACCTGCAGCCTCAGCAGTGGACCCGAAATGCCTACCAAAGTTGTTTGTCCATATACCGAAAACTGCGGGTACCAGTTTCAGACAGGCAGCAGAATCGCGTTTTGGCCTGAGCCGGGTCTTGCGTGATTACGGGCCGAATTCTGACGCCACATCCGACACGATCAAAAGGGAAATATATGCCGACGACGATGCTACACAGATTTATCGAGCCATCGAGCAAGAAAATCCAGCAATGTTGTCTGGGCATTTCCCTCTGCAGAAATATGGTGGAATCCTTGGCCTCACAAATACAGTCTCAATTTTTCGGAGACCCGAAGACCAGGTGATTAGTCACTTCCGCCATGCCGTTCGTGACCACGGATACAAAGGAGGCCTTCTAACTTTTGCGAGACAAAACCGCAAACGCAACTTGCAAAGCAAGATGCTGGGAAATAACGACCCTGCATTATTGGGTGTGGTAGGAATAACCGAGTCCTATAAAACCATGCTCAAGATAGTGAATTATCGCTGGGGTTGGAATTTGCGGCACCGGAAAAAAAACGTTAGCCGCAAATTTGGCCTACGAAAGCTTGAGGCTTCAGATCAGGAACGAGTTGAAATAGCACGTCTTAACGAGGCTGACCTTTCAACTTACAAAAGGGCACAACTCGTTTTTGAAAACAGTTGTTGGTGTTTTGAGCGGGGGCTCGAGTGCGAGCCGCGAGGGTGCATAACACTCGCAAATACCAAATTCGGGATCAGGGGTTGGGCTTTTGACATGTGCTCTGATGACCTGATGCAAATCGAAATCTTGCTTAATGGAAAGCCATTTCACCGAGTCAAATGCTCACTTTTCGTTCCCTTGGTCGCCTGCTGGAAACTCCCCCGTAACGGCTATGTGGGCTTTACCATAGATAGCCTGGGACTAGCCGAAGGAGATCATGTAGAAATTCGGGATGCCCAACATGGTCTGTTGCTAGCGGACACAATCGTGGCAACCGCTTAAGAAGTTTCTTGCTGTCTCGAACGAGACATTATGAAATCCTCATATGCCTCAATGACAGTTTCAACTTTCCCTTCCATTTTGCTAATACCATCCTCAATCCAAAGAGCCCTTGTACATAAGTTTTTTATAGTATGTGCGCTGTGTGAAACTAACACTACCGTTTGCTCTGACTGAATTTTCTCTTCCATAGCTCTTGCCGATTTCTTCTGGAATTCAATATCTCCCACGCCCAGCGCCTCATCTATCATCAGAATATCGGGTTGCATGTAGTAGCACACTGAAAAGCCGAGTCTTGCACGCATTCCCACTGAATAACCAGCTAATGGTTGGTCAATGAAATTCCCGAGTTCGGAAAACGACACAATATCGTTCATTCGCTCGTCAATCTCCTGCTTCGTGTAGCCCAATAGCAAAGCACTCAGCAAAATATTTGTTCTTCCAGAAGCAAGTGGGTCAAACCCGGCTTGCATGGACAGCATTGCAGTTGTGGCTCCATAATTTTCAAGCCACCCATTATCAACACTAATAATTTTTGAAAGAACCCTAAGCAGGGTTGTCTTTCCAACGCCATTTCGCCCAATTATTCCGAGAGATTCTCCTGAGAACACGTCCACACTGACATCCTTCAACGCAGCAAATGGATCACGGTTTAAAAATGATAAACGACGTTTGTAAACAACGGATAAATTTCTTGCCCGGATCAGTAAATTACCTGAATTTTTACTTATCAATTTGTCAGCCTCGGGTATAAGCGGTCGAACTTCCGCAGCAACCATAAACCAAAAATTATCAACACTGTTGAATACAAGGCGACCTTACCCAGGTATTGGAAATCTGGCCATTGGGAATCAAGCATCACTTTCCGGTATTCCATAATTAACCCAGCCATCGGGTTATACCTGAAGTACTCCACATATTGTTTGGGAATCATCGACTGAGGATAAAATACACCTGAGAGAAACATGGTCATTTGAAGCAATGGTGGAACAATCTTCGCCAAGTCCGGCACGAATGGCACAATTGCAGCAACAATCGTTGAAACGCCGACTATAAAAAGCAACTGGACAATGAGTATCAGAAAATAGAAGACCCAGGTTCCAGAAGGTCGAGTTAAAGCCAAAAGCAACACCATCAATACTGCGATAACGAAAAAGTGTTTGAAAACTCCGAAAAGTACCGCCGTAAAAGGAAAAACAAACTTTGGAACATACACTTGAAGCGTGAGCCCTCTCGCTCGACGAATACTTTGAGTTGCTTTTCCGACCGTGTGTGAAAACCAAATCCATGAGGTTACACCAAGTATAAGAAAGCTTACAAAACCGTCTCCTCTTCGATCGAAAACGACTCCGAAAATCAAATAGAAAACTCCTATCATCAAGCATGGCTCCAAAATCCACCAAATATAACTAAGGTAGTTGTTGGAGGCTTCTGCTTTTAGCTCAGTTTTAACACGATAATATATATAGCGAAATGAACTACTTGTTGTTGCAATTCGTGTTCGAAATTCGCTCATATTGATCCCCAGGAAAAGCCTCTTTTCGAAGCCGAATTATATATAATTTCTGCTTGTTCATTCTGATGGAGAATTGGTGTAAACCCAAAATAAAATTTGGAACACCAAGAAGAACTGAAAGAATCTATTAGATTCCCAGTACCGGCAGAGCTGGTGACCTCTCACCCATAATTGATACCAAATATGAAGTTGGATTTCCCTACAATTTTGACCCTTGGGTGGTCCCATCCATGAAGCGCAGGAGATGTACCGAAGAACAGATCATTACCATCCTTAAAGAGCATGAAGCCGGTACAACGGTCGTTGATTCAGCCCGTCATCACGGCGTGGCTGAGAACACCATTTACCGCTGGAAGTCGAAGTATGGCGGTATGAAAGTTTCCGATGCCAACAGTTTTCCCTTTGCACTGTAACCCCGATCCGCACCGCCAGCCAGACCGGCATGCCCGTACTGCGTAGCGGATATTACAAGAATGTGATTGGATTTTTTAGATCGCGAGCTAAGAGGAAGGTGCTTTAGTTTCTTTCGTTATTCTCTTGACGTGTTCGGCCACGACCCGGTCCGGGGCTCCGTCCATTTCAACCCGCCCATTGCGGATCAGGATGGCCCGGTCGCTGATTCTCTGCAGCACATCGAGGTCGTGGCTGACAAACAGCACGGTTCTGCCGCTGCGGGCAGCCAGGCGCATCTTTTCCACGCAGCGACTTTTGAAGCGTTCATCGCCCACTGCCAGCACTTCGTCGATCAGCATGATGTCGGTGTCCAGGTGCGCTGAAACGCTGAACCCCAGGCGCATGACCATTCCGCTGGAATATCGCTTCACCGGGGTGTCGAGGTATTCTTCGACTTCTGAAAAGTCGATGATTTCATCCATGCGGGATTCGATCTCTGATCGTTTCATTCCGAGGATGGCGCCGGAGAGGCGGATATTCTCCCGGCCGGTGAGCTCACGGTGAAAACTCGTACTGGCCCCGATCATGCTGCTGACTCGTCCCTGGAGGCGCGCATACCCTTCAGTAGGCCTTGTGATCCGGCTCAATAGCTTGAGGAGAACAGTCTTGCCGGCGCCGTTGTGGCCGACGATGCCCAGCACTTCGCCTTCGGCCACACTGAAACTCATATCGCGAATGGCCCAGCGCAGGTGTCCCTTTCCGACGGGGTGATGGGAGGCGGAGCCCTTTTTTTTGAATCTCTCGGTGACCAGGCGCACAGGAGCGCGCATGACACGGTCCAGCAGGGCATGCATACCCATGTTGTCTATCAACTGGTGCCCGCCCACCCAGTAGCGTTTGCCCAGTCCCCGGACTTCGATCATTGGCTGGTCAGACGACATCGGCAAACCGGTCCTCCTGCCAGCGGAAAAAATACAGGCCGCCGACCAGCGCGACCAATACCACCGCAACAGAAACCAGGCTGTGTAGTCCCGGTGAAGGCTGTCCTTCGAGCAGCGCCCAGCGAAAACCATTGATGACGGTTGCCATCGGGTTGAGCGCGTACACCAGCTGCCACTTCTCGGGAATCACACTGGCGGGATAGGCAACGGGCGATATGAACATCAACAATTGCGTGAAAAACGGCAGCGCATTGTTCACGTCCCGGTACTGGACGTTCAGGGCCGAGAGCCAGAGTCCAAGGGCCAGCGCGGTGAGTATGGCAAGCAGCAGGAACAGCGGCAGAAGGATGACCGCTGCCGTGGGTGCCGCCCCGTATACCAGGAGCAGGATGACCAGCAGGGAGAACGCGATGACAAAATCCACCAGGCCGCCGAGCACGGCCGATACGGGGAGCACCAGGCGGGGGAAATAGACCCTGGTAACGAGGTCTCTGTCGGTCACGAGGCACGTCGTGGCCTTGGTAATGGCGTGAACAAAATAAGACCAGGGCACCAGCGCGGTAAGTGAAAATAAGGGATAAGGGCTGCCGTCGGTGGGGACCCTGACAACGCCGGCAAAAACTGCCGTAAATACAACCATGGTAAGCAAAGGTTGAATAATTGCCCAGCCGACCCCGGCCAGGCTCTGCTTGTAGCGGACCTTGATATCGCGCAAGGCGAGAATATAAATAATCTCGGTGTGCTGCCATACCGCCCCGAGGTCCAGGTTGAGCCAACCGGAAGGGGGGGTGATCTCGATTGTTCTTGTTTTTCTTACCACGGTATTGGATTCAAGGGGTGACCCGGTATGATTTCATAGAACCAGCCAGCCAAAAGCACTACAATCTGGGTCTTTAAGGGTGCAGGAATGTTCAAGGCACCTCGATCATTTAGTCTATCATGTGGGCACCGTCCACTCAGCATCAAACATCTACCGGGATCAAAAAGATGCAGGAACATCCGACCGTCCTATGCATTGGCGCAGGCCCTGCCGGCCTGACGGCCGCACACCGGCTAAGCCGGTCCGGTGTCCAGGTAACCGTGCTGGAACGGGATCCTGTTTACGTTGGGGGCATCTCCCGCACGGAACACTACAAGGGCTTTCGATTCGACGTCGGTGGACACCGGTTCTTTTCCCGGTCGCAGGAAATCGAGGCATTGTGGGAGCAAATACTTGGTGATCAGCTGATCAAACGGCCTCGCAAGTCACGCATTTTGTATCGCGGCAAACTGTTTGATTATCCTTTACGGGCGCTGGATGCACTGAGAAAGCTCGGGTTGCCGGAGTCCACCCGTTGCATGTTTTCGTATTTTAAAGCCCGGTTGTTGCCCATCCGGAATCCGCAGACGTTTGAAGACTGGGTGACCAACCAGTTTGGACACCGGCTGTACAACATCTTCTTCAAGACCTATACCGAAAAGGTCTGGGGAATGAAGTGCCAGGAGATATCAGCGGATTGGGCGGCGCAGCGCATCAAGGGTTTGTCCCTGGGCACCGCGGTGTGGAAAGCATTGGTTCCCCGTTGGCTCAGGCGCAGCGGTGATACGCCGAAAACCCTGATCGAATTTTTCAGGTACCCGCGACTCGGGCCGGGTCAGATGTGGGAAGCCGCTTCCGAGCAGATCGTGGAAGCCGGCGGAAAAGTATTGCTGGGCATGTATGTGCAGGGCCTTGCCTATGACCCCGGGTCCGGGAAGTGGACCGCAACCGCCGTGGACGCCGAAGGCGGGCAGCATGAATTCCAGGCTGACGATATCATTTCCTCGGTGGCGATCAGGGAGTTGGCGGAATACCTGCAGCCGCGGCCGCCCGAAGCCGTGCTGACGGCGGCTCGAGCACTGCGTTACCGGGATTTTCTGACCGTGGCCCTGATTGTCAGGGATGTAGACTGCTTTGATGACAACTGGATCTATATCCACGACTCATCGGTGAAGGTCGGGCGCATTCAAAATTTCAAATCGTGGTCTCCGCACATGGTTCCCGACCCGGAGCTCAATTGCCTTGGCCTGGAATACTTCTGTTTCAAGGGGGACGGCACCTGGAACTCGACCGATGAAGACTTGATCCGCCTGGCCGACGAGGAACTGATCCACCTGGGGCTGGTCAGCCCCGGACACGTGATTGACGGCAAGGTCATAAGACAGGCCGCGGCCTATCCGGTTTACGATGAAGATTACGAAGAACGTGTTGCGTTGTTTCAGAGTTGGCTGGAGCGTCACATGCCCGGACTGCACCTGGTGGGCCGCAACGGGATGCACAAATACAATAACCAGGACCACGCCATGATGACCGCCCTGCTAACGGCCGAAAATATCCTGGCCGGAGAAAAATTGTGGGACGTCTGGCGGGTCAACCAGGATGCCGATTATCATGAGGTGGGCGAAGACCGGACGTTGGCGTTCAGCGAACGGCAGGTTCCCGGCCGGCTGAATTCAGACGCGCATTGACATATTCCAGTTTCTGAAGCGCCAGCATAAACTGCGGCTGCATCGCGACCGCTTTTTCCAGGTGGGTCTTCGCTTCAACCCAGCGTGCGGGGTCTGATGGATAGAGCCGCAACAGCATTTCAGCCGACAGGTATTCCTTCATGAAGTCTTGTTGTTCGGTAGCTATTGCCTGTTCGAACTGCCCGGCTGCGTCGTCCCTGCGGTTCATGCGCAAATACAGGACGGCAAGACCATAATGCGGTGAACCCTTGTCTTCCCCGCTGCTTATGGCGCTCAGGTAGGCCTGTTCGGCCTTTTCGAAGTTTTTCAGGCTGGCATAAACCTGGGCGCAATTATCCGCCAGGTACCATTCATCCTCAAAATCATTTGAATGCTTGTCGCATAAAGCACCAGCCCTGCTCGCATCACCGGCTAAAAGCAGTGATTTGACGAGGGTTTGCAGTGTGCGATCGGGCCGCCCGCTTTTGTTGTAATCGGCTTGCGCGAGCCGGATATTGCTGGTCCATAGCGCGTTTCTCGCCCAGGTCAGGGGTGTCAGCGACATCAACGCAATCAGGGTCAGAACCACCGCAGTCTTGAGACCGGCTTTTTGCACCAGCCAGCCAAGACCAAGGGCCAGCACAATCGCCATGCCCACCGAGGGCATATACAGGTAGCGCTCGGCAAGGTGCGCAGTGGTGTCATACTCGCCGATAATTCGACTTGATGGCAAAATCGCGAGGTAAAAAAACGCCAGCCCGAGAAACAGGCCGGGCTTTTTCTGCACCAGCCGAAAAAAAGCAAATCCCAGCAGGGCCAGTTGGAAGAACAGGGCCAGCCATTGGTTCGTTTCAATCTGGCTGTGGAACGTCAATAGCGGGTTGGGCCAAAGCATCAGCTTGATGGAATCAGCCCAGACCGTGATCGCGGGGAGCACTGTTGCCGGGTTGAAAAACAGGCCAAGGATCGGAAGGCCGTGGCCCTCAGCCGAATCGGTGGACATCCGGGTGGCCATTTCTTCAGCGGTCAGTGGCGTATCCAATGCATTGGCCCGTAATCCGAGATAGACGGCCATTGGAATCAATAGCCAGAAAACCGGCAGGCATTTACACAAGCGCAACCGCCAGTTGCCCGCGGTCGTGATCCAGAGAAAAGTAACGGTTATGGCCGGCAGCACAATGCCGGTTTCCCGGCACAGCATGACAAGCAGATACAGCAGGCCCAGCAGGCTCCAGGCCTTCCACGGGTGGTTTTTAACGGTTGGCAGGAACCACCACAGTCCACCCGCGACACCCAGCGATACCAGCATCTCGGAGCGGTTGAAGATCGAGTTCACCACCTCGGTGTGGATCGGGTGCACTGCGAAAACCAGCGCAGCCAGCAGTGCGACATGACTTGACCGGGATAACCCGCCGCCAAATACCAGCAGCAGGTAACGGATAAACCCGTACACGATCAGGGTCACCAGCACGTGCAGGAAAATGTTGACCAGGTGAAATCCGGCGAACCAATCACCGAACAGGTGGGTGTCCAGCGCCACGGATACCAGCAGCAGGGGGCGGTATAGTCCGGTACTGGCGCCGACCGCAGCCCAAACGTCGTCGGTAAAATAGTTTTGGATGTCACTCCAACTGACGCCCAGCAGACGGTCACCCACCGCAAAGACTCTGTCGTCCCAGATTAATGTATCCGGCCAGGCATTCGCATAGGCCAGCAATGCTGCGAGCGTCAGTGTGATCAGTGGAAAAACGTGGGTCCGGAAATTTTCATGGCAGGCTCGAAAAAAATAAACAATAAGACCGAGCATCGTCGACACCACGCACCCCAGGAAAAAAGTCACTTGCTGGGGGATGACCGCGAAAGCAAAAGCGCCGTTGCGTTTCTTCATGACATATCGATAAAAAGCCAAATGGGTCCAGGCCATCAGCAGGACGAGGGCCAGTGGTATGAAGGCCAGGGGATCCGGGAACAGGTAATAAGTGGCCAATGGCGGAATCAAGGCCAGCGCTAGCGTGATTAACGGGCCTCCGGTGTTTTTGCCGGCAAATGAAGCACTGATCACGCCGGCTATTAGAAAAGCCGCGGCGGGCGCGAGGGCGGCGGTGTGATGGGTCAGTAATAAGGCCAGTACAGACAGGCCCAAAACTCCGGCCAGGAATGTAGCCAATCTTGAGTTGTTGCTGATATTCAGGTCGTTCGGCGCTTCGCGGTTGTGCAATAACAGCAGCACCCAGGGCACACCGCGTTTGAAAATATCGGTGCTGACCATGTTCCGGAAAGTCCACTGTTTCAGGTGCGTGCAGAGCATGGTTTTTACCAGGCGAATCCGGTACCCGGACCTGCGCAGACGAGACCCCAATTCGATGTCCTCGATGCTCGGCCGCTGGTAAGAGGTTTTAAACCCCTCCATCTCCAGGAAAGTTTCCCGGCGAATCAGCCCGCAACCCGTCCAGAACGTCGATGCTTCTTCCTGACCGCTCTGGTGCACCCAGTGATGAAACAGGTTTCGATACTGTGAAAGGAACGAGCGGTGCGCGGGTTCATCGTCATAACTGCCAAACACCGCCACCGTGTCCGGATCGGATTCCAGTTCACGCACGGCAATTCCCAGTGTATCGGGATGCACGAGGACATCGGCGTCGACAAAAAAAATCAACTCACCGACCGCTTCCTCAACACCCCGGTTACGGGCATGGGCAGGGCCTTGTTGGTTATTCAGGTGAATGACGCGCGCACCGTGAAGCCTGGCGACCTGGTCACTCATGCCATCGGTGGACGCATCATCGACCAGGATGCATTCGCTGACCGGGTAGTCGGAAGCAGCGATGGCATCCAGGCATTTTCCCAGGTCGGAACCACCGTTGAATACGGGAATCACGACTGAGACGCTGGGCATGCTCATTCGCTCACGCTTTTGCCGGCGGAATTAATCATTGTAATGAGTTCTTCGAGTCTCCGGCGTGCATGGTGGTACTGAGGCTGCAACTCGATGCACTTTTCCAGATGGGTTTTCGCTTCGAGCAACCGGGTCCGGTCTTCCGGATAAAGCCGCATCAGCATTTCAGCTGACAGGTATTCCTGCATGAATGGCAGCTTTTCGGTAGCCACCGCCTGTTCAAACTGCTCAATGGCGTCGTTTCTGCGGTCCATGCGCAGGTACATTACAGCCATGCTATAGTGCGCCGAAGCGGCGCCGTCACCATTCAACGCCGCGTTCCTGAAAGCCTGCTCGGCTTTGTCCCAGTGCTTCAGCACGGCATAAACCTGGCCGCAATTGGTGGCCAGGAACCAGCGCTGCGGTAATGTGTCAGCGTTTTCGTCGCACAGGGTTTCCGCGCTGATTAAATCGCCTTTCATCAGGAGCGATGAAACCAGAGTCTGCAGGAGGATGTCCGACTGCTCATTTTTGCGGTAGTCCGCCTCGGCCAGTCGATCTGTGCTTCTCCATTGTGCGTTTCTGACCCAGGTCAGTGGTGTCAGCAAAATGATCGCCATCAATACCGGAATCACCGCCGTCTTGACAGTGACTCTTCGCACCATCCAGCCCAGACCAAAAGCCAATGCAATGGTGATGCCGATCGAAGGCATGTAGAGGTAGCGTTCCGCGAGATGGGGCGGGAAGCCAAACTCGCCGATAATTCGACTTGACGGTAACATCGAGAGGTAAAAAAACGCCAGCCCGAGAAACAGGCCGGGCTTTTTCTGCACCAGCCGAAAAAAAGCAAATCCCAACAGGGCCAGTTGGGAGACCAGGGCCAGCCATTGGTTCGTTTGGGACCGGCCGTGGAACGTTGAAAGGGGACTGGGCCAAAGCATCAGCTTGAGCGAATCGAACCAGACCGTGGTCGCGGGAAGTACCTTGGCCGAGTTAAAAAACAGGCCAAGAACCGGAAGGCGATAGCCCCCACCCCGCCGGATTGCCGGGTTGGGTAATGATTCGCCGATAGTCTGAACCGTTTCCGGCGACGGTGCTTTTATTACCGTTGCATTGATGTTCAGTGGTATATCCAGCGCGTTGGCCCGCAATCCAAGATAAATAGCCAGTGGAATCAACAAGCAAAAAACCGGCAGGCATTTAAGCAAGCGCAGCCGCCAGTTGCCCGCGGTAGTCAGCCAAAGAAAAATCACGGCTATGGCCGGCAGCACGATGCCGGTTTCCCGGCACAGCATGACCAGCAGATAAACTACACCCAGCAGGCTCCAGGCCTTCCACGGGTGGTTTTGAACGGTTGGCAGGAACCACCACAACCCGCCTGCGACACCCAGCGATACCAGCATCTCGGAGCGGTTGAAGATCGAGTTCACCACCTCGGTGTGGACCGGGTGCACCGCAAAAACCAGCGCAGCCAGCAGTGCGACATGACTTGACCGGGATAACTCGCCGCCAAATACCAGCAGCAGGTAACGGATAAACCCGTATACGACCAGGGTCACCAGCACGTGCAGGAAGATGTTGACCAGGTGAAATCCGGCGACCCAATCGCCGAACAGGTGGATGTCCAGCGCCACGGATACCAGCAGCAGGGGGCGATAAATGCCGGTTTTGGCGCCAATGGCCGCCCATACGTCGTCGGTAAAATAAAGCCCCAAATCCGTAAAACCCGCTTCCGACAAACGATTGCCCATCCCGAAAATACTATCGTCCCAGGTGAGGTTGTTAGGCCATGCGTTTGCATAGGCCAGCGATGCAGCAAGAACCAGGATGGCTAGCGGAAGGATTCGGGTCGGGAAGCGTTCCAGGCCCGGACTTTTCTGCATGGTCATTTTTTTGATGGAAGAAAGCAGGCTGTTCGAAGGTTTACTGTTTTGCTTTGTCTGACGCGAAGTAGCAGTTTTTTCGCGTGAACGTTTTCGCCTGGACATGCGGCAAGTCTACGAGTATGACTCTTCAGGTTCAATAAAGCTTTGGCAGAAAAGAACACCTCTTTTTTGATACCATGACAGACTTTGTTGATACAGCGGTATCAAACGGTTTCGAGGAACATTGCAATGACAGATCCAAAAGCGGAAGCGGATAAAGAAGCGCTGAAAATCTGGTACAAGGAGGTGCTTGACGCCGTGGTGAAGGAAATGATCCGGATCGGGGCCGTCAAGGGGGCCGCAGTAGAAGCCACACCGGTCTGGGCAGCGCCCGAGCAGGTCCTTATTGCCAAGGTCTGGCCAGCCACGCAAAAACGCAATTTCATCTGGACCATTTCAGGTAACGGGGCAACCACAGACCACCTTGCCGGTTCGTTGGCCTCGACCCCCCGGGAGGTGGCCAGGCATTTTTCACTGAAATGGCAGGTGGATGCCGAACGGTTGCTCAACCTGGCCAAGAGCCGGGCCCCGGACGCAAATACCCGGACGAACGTCGAAGCTTACGCCCATAAGATGATTCAGAATGCTGAAGCACTTTATGACCTGGTCAGCCGCGACCAGGGCTGGGAATGATTTTTACTCGCAGGCCAGTCCCGCGAGTGAAGACAGCCTTTGAAGGCCCATGCTGCCTGAACCATAACCCGCAGGTGTGCCGTCATAGCTCATGCTGCCGGTATTGCAGGCCAGGCTGAATCGCATCTCACCCCAGGGGATAAGTTCCAGGTCCTCCGGGTCAAAATCAGGGCCGAACACCGGTCCACGGGTCTTGAAGACTTCAGAAATAACCAGTTCTTCACCATCGAATTCACCGACGCCCAGGAACCAGGCCTGGTTGCCGGACGGGTCATAGGTAAACCAGTAGACCAGCACCTGGCTTCCCGCCAGTACCTGGATGACAAAGCCATGCCCGTCCTGGTTCGGGTTGTACCAGGATCCACTCAGAATCTCTTCCGGCCTTTCCGGTGGTCCGAGGAACTTCCCGCAATTTGCGCCCATGACGCGCGACAGGCGCAGCAAATCCAAACGGCCCTTACGGCCGGGCAGTTGATAAACCATGTTGCCGCTGGAACAGGAGTCGTACAGGAAGGTCGCCGAACCCACAACGGTTCTGTTCACCGTGCCCGGGTCAAAATCCGGGCCAAAAATGCCGCCCGAGGTTTTGATCAATTCGGGGAAAAGCAGGCGGTTGCCGCGGACTTCACCGGCAGCCAGGTACCAGGACTGTTCGCCATTTTCATCGAAAGTGAACCAGTACATCACGGCCCGGTTGTCCTCCAGTACCTCGATCAGGAAACCCTCGCCGTCATGGGCGGGATCAAACCAGGCCGCGGTAATCCCCGGTTCGACCACGAACGGTTCCGGCTGGGCATCCGGACTGACCATGACCTGGATATTTTTATCCGTGCCGCCCAGGTCGGTATCCGCGCCTTCGTCGTCCTCGTAACCTGACCAGCCGCCGGCCGCCCAGCTGATCGCCGTGGAGGGATCTGTATCCAGGGCCTGCCTGGTCATATTGTAAGTGGCGTTATGGAGCGTGATGAGGCTGTCTTTCGTGATCAGACCCAGGTTGGTCTCATCCCGCGGTAAGCTGAATTTTGCGGCAAGGCTGTCGTCCTGGTAACGGAAATAACCGGTCGGCGCTTCGCCCGGCAAATTGATCCAATGTGCGTTGTCCTCGCTGTTGGTCAATGGGCTGTCGCCCAAAAAGGCGCTGGCTGAAAAATTGAGAGACGATGGCAGCGCCCCCGGGAAGACGGCAACTTCACCGTTCTTGCGCCAGCGCATGGGGCGGTCGTAAGCGATCCAGAAAGTATAATCCTTGCCCAGTTCCAGCGGTTGGACCTGGTTCACGTAAAGCGCCCTCCGGCCTGCACCCGCCGGGTCCCACTCCGCTTCGAATACGACCGCCTGGGTGTCGACATCGACAAAACGAACCGCGGCAATTGAAGGCGGCCCGGACTGGTGGTAATAGACGGCGGCGAAGCTACTGGCCAACTCTTCCCTGACCCGTCGGATCTGGGACTCCGGCAGGATGAACCCGTCATGGCAGTTACGCGCCAGGCCGCCGTAATCGGCGCCGCAGCCCGGCGGACTGCCCGGCAAGCCCGGCTGGCCAACGCTGGGCTCGACTTCAATCCCCCAGGATGGAATTTCCAGGCTGGTGGTGAACCATTCGTCAGTCGTCCCGAAACCCTGGTTGATCCCCTGCGTGGGACTGGAGTTGAAAGCATAGGAAGAACCATTGGGTACGGCTGAATTGTGGCGCTGCATCGTCTGGATTGCTCGGATGGTGTTGTCGGCCAGGCGGCGATTGCCGGTGCGGTGGAAGTAAAATTCCTGCGAATAGGAATGTACATCGGTGATAAGCCCTCAGCTGCGCATGTCGGTCCAAGCGCACCCGCGGCAAGCAACGCCTGGGTTTCAGGCTCGGAGTGCGCCGCCGGCCCGTAATAAACCAGGGAGCGGTTGTCGGGCGATGAGCGATTCAGATTGAGGCTCCAGAGGGGCGGATGATTGCGATTCAGATCGACCCCAAACAGGTGGTCTTCCCTGGTGGCCAGGATTTCATCGACGCCGGGCATGTTTTTGCGACGCATGCGGCCGTCACGCGGCGAAGGCTGAGGATCATCCACGAGATCAAACGGATCCGTGTAAAGCCAGTTCTGAGCCGGATATCGCTGGGTCTGCACGAAACCATCCACGTTTTGCACCGGCAGCAGCACCATGTTCACGTTTTCAAGCAAAAAGTCGTAGAAGTGGTGGTCGCCTTGCCGTTCGGCGAACAATTCCATGATCCCGGTGACCACTTCCGGCGTCTGCCACTCGCGGGCATGGATTCCACCGTTGGTCAGCGTCGCTGGTTCGGGAAGGCCGTCCCGGGTTAGCAGGTCCACATCCCCGATCCGGTAAGCCCAGATTTCACGGCCGTTGTGGGTGGTTCCCACAACTTCTCCGTGAACGATGTCCGTGGTCGCCATCAGGTCCTGGTGACGCGCATGTAAACCGCTGTAGCTGCGGAATCCATCGAAGGGCAGGGCGGTGTCAACCGGTATCGGTACCGGGTAACCGAGTCCCAGTTCACCATCACCCTCGGTCCATTCCACGATCGCTTCATCATTGGCGTTCAGCTGTGATCCGGGGTCAGCCTGCTGCTGCAACTGTGAACGGGCCAGATCAAGCCTGTTCCTGTTGTGCGGTGCCAATTCGGCGCTCAGCATGGCGGCGGTTGAAGCAGACGCCCGGTTTTCGGTCGAGGCCAGCAAGGCATCCAGTCCGGACGCGGGAAATCGCTTTACGGCTTGCCTGCCGAGTTCAACGAGCGCGGAACCGGCACCGTAAACAAACACTTCCGACAATGCCTGCAGATTGCCGGATTCGACAGCCAGCTTGCCCATCAGGCCGGTGAGTCCCGGTTCCGCTGAAAGCAGCGGCATCCCGGAATCAAGCAGGGTCTGAATCGCATCCTGGCTGGCGTTGCTGACTGCGGATTCGATTCCGGCCCGTACATTCGGGTCTTCGTTCGCCGCGTAAAGTTCCAGCAACTGTTCCGGCGCGTTGCGGAGCAGGTCTGCCGCGTCCGCCGCGACTGCCTGGCGGGTCCATTGATTGACCAGGCCGCGGGCGGACGCCCGGATCGGGTACAAGGGCACAGCTGTGGTGCCGGATTCCTCGTGTGCAACGAGGACCTGGTTTTCATAACCAAGCAGAAATTCCACTACTCCGCTGTCAATCGAAAACGGTGGCAGATCACGCAGGCTGCTCATGAAACGGTAAATGGTTGCTTCCCGGGCAGGGGCGGGCCAGTCTGAACGTGATGTGAAGGCGATGAGCGCCTCCATCGTTTCCGGCCCCGTGGATTTTTGGCTGAGATTGAAAAGCCGGTCCGCTTCTGCCGCCGTGTCTGACCGTGCCGCGGCCTGCAGGGCCAGATCACGGTCCCAGTTGGGTTCCGGCCAAGTGGGTATTTGAGTATTCTCGTCCGCAAACAGCACTGCTGGTACCAGGATGAATGGCAGAACAACAAGGAAGCAAACGGTAATCAGTGTTAATCGCGTCATTTTCGGAATGTCCCCGCGATACAGACTTTTGGCAACATCAACAGTTTAGAGGTTACCTCAACGAGTTCGTCAATCAAAGGCTGTTGCGGTGAACGCACCCGGCGGAGCGATTTTCGGATTGCGGGCGATTCGCCTATACTTCCGGTACATTGAAAACCAGTAACCCTGCCGGGCACACACAATCCGTAGCGAAAACGACCCTGCTGACGCTGGTCGCCATGTTTGCCTTTGCTGCAAATTCCATTCTCTGCCGCATGGCCCTGGGGCAGGGTTTGATCGACGCAGCGACGTTCACGACCGTGCGGGTCTGCGCCGGTGCGTTGTTCCTTTTCCTGGTCCTGGCGCCCCGCTGGCTTCGCAGCGGGCGCTCGGCCGGCAACTGGCGTGCGGCCCTGATGCTTTTTGCCTACATGGCCTGTTTTTCCTTCGCCTATCTTTCACTCGGTGCGGGTACCGGCGCCCTGATCCTGTTTGGCGCAGTGCAGGTGACCATGTTCATCGCGGCCCTGCGCGCCGGTGAGTATTTTGGCCCCTGGTCATGGGCAGGTCTTGTGTTCGCCGTTGGCGGGTTGGTTTACCTTATCTCTCCAGGCATCACAGCACCCGATCCCATCGGAGCGTTGCTGATGATGTCCGCCGGCATCGCATGGGGCCTGTATTCCCTGTTCGGCAGGGGCGGTGGAGACCCGCTGGCGGCAACCGCAAACAACTTTCTGTACTCGGTGCCGCTGGTTATCCTGGTCAGCTTTGTTTTCCAGTCTGATTTTGCTGTTTCCCGGGAAGGGCTGTTGCTCGCGATGGCGTCCGGTGCCGTCGCCTCAGGCCTCGGATACGCAATCTGGTATGCGGCTTTGAATGGACTCTCCGGCACTCGCGCCGCGACCGTACAGCTTTCGGTGCCGGTGATCGCGGCTTTCGGCGGTGTCGTTCTGTTGTCGGAAGCCATTACATTTCGATTACTGGTTGCTTCTGCGGCCACACTGGGCGGAGTTGCCATCGTGCTGGCGCAGCGCGCGGCTAAATAGAAACAGTCGAATGCAACGGCCCCATCGTTCATATTCCATTCACGTTCGCATGGTTATAGTGACCATGAAGTAAACCAATCTCCATCCCTGAAGGATGGTCAATGTACGGGAGCTGGATATGAACATTCGACTTGCAACTCTTCTCGGGTTCTTCTCTTTGCTGCTCACGGTTTCCGCGACTGGCCAGGCACAGGAAAACGGCTGGCCGCGAACCCTTGCCGGTCAAGGACGGGAGCGTCACGGTTTACCCCCTGCAGGTGGAATCGATGACCGGCGACCTGGTCCGTTTCCGCGCGGCGCTTGCCTACCGGGAATCCGAGGAGGCCGAGCCTGTATTCGGCGCCGGCTGGTTTGTTTCGAAAGTCGAGATAGACCGCAGCCAAAGATGTGGTGCACCCGCTCAACCTGGTGGTTTCCGACACGCGTTTCCCGGCAGGCACGGAAGACGTGAAGCAGGAGCTGACCGCCGTCTTTGTACAACAGTCGCCAGGATGGAACCTGGATTTTCCGTTGGCTGAGCTGGTGAGTTCGCTTGAAACGGCCGAGCAGGAAGCCAAGTCCGTGCAAAATCTGAACACCGCGCCGCCCACGATTATCTACAAAGATCACCCGGCATTGCTGGTCAGTTTCGATGGTGAGCCGGTTCTGCGAAAGCATTGAGAACAGCAATTACCAGGCCGTAATCAACACCGTCTTACCCGCTGATTTACGACGGCAAGGCGTATTACCTCGGCGCCGCAGACAACGTTTGGTATCGTGCCGATAGTGCAACCGGACCGTATCAGTTTCGAGCCCCGGCCGCCTGCCGAAATCGTCAGCGATGGTCGACGCGACGAGGGAGACGGAAACGGATTCAGAGCCGGTTGAGAAAGTGACTGCTGCAAATGCCCCGGAAATCGTCGTCGCAACGACACCGACGGAACTGATCGTGACGGAAGGCCCGGCTGCTTTCGTGCCCCTGGTCGATGATCTGCTGGTGTTGAGCAACACGTCAGACGACGTATTCATGCACATCAGCACGCAACAGTATTACGTCGTTCTGGCCGGGCCGCTGGTACCACTCCCGTTCGCTGAACGGTCCCTGGACCTATAGCGCATCCGATGAATTACCTGCCGCGTTTGCCAGCATTCCGGAACAATCTGACCAGGCAGATGCGCGCGTTTACGTGGCCGGCACCGAGGAGGCGCGCGAGGCCGTTCTGGACGCGCAGATTCCACAAACAGCAGCGGTCGAGAGGGGCGTCGCTGATATTGAAGTCACCTACGACGGCGAACCCAAGTTTCGAACCGGTGGAAGGCGCTGAAGACCTGGAGTACGCCAATAATACCGGCTCCACGGTGCTCCAGGCGGACCGCCTGTACTACCTGGTGGAAGACGGTGTCTGGTATGTCTCTTCATTATCCCAATGGCCCCTGGGAAGTTTCCGCGTACCGGCCTGCCCAGGTCGCTGCGATTTCTCCGCAGTCGCCGGTATACAACGTCAAGTACGTGTACATCTACGACAGCACACCTGACGTGGTTTACGTGGGCTACACGCCCGGCTATACCGGCAGTTATGTTTATTACGACACCATCGTCTATGGCACAGGCTGGTATTACCGGCCGTGGGTTTCTCCCTATTACTACTACCCCCGTTACAATACCTGGGGATTCAACGTCAGTTACAACCCCTGGTACGGCTGGAGTTTCGGCCTGAGTTGGGGTTGGGGTCCGTTCTATGCCGGGTATTATTCCGGCGGGTATTGGCACCACGGTCATCATTGGTATAACCCGCGTTACAGTTACTGGGGCCCGCGTGGTTACCGCCCGAGGCTCCTATGCGTATGGGCACGGTGGTTATAACCGGGGGGCATGACCGGGGTGGCTATGACCGGGGTGGCGACCGGGGTGGCTATGACCGGGGTGGCTATGACCGGGGTGGCATGACCGGTGGCATGTTCGCAATCAGAACCTTTACCGCGACAGCGCGCAACGGGCGAAAGTTGCCGATAGCGGTGGCTATGGCCGAAACGGGGAAAAAATGAATCGGGTTGCCCGTAAAGACGCGGGTGCGGTCAAAAACAGTCGCGGCAACGCGCGGCCCGTCACAAATTCCGAATTGCGGGTCAAGGCACAGGCACGGGATTCGAAATATGGTGAGATGAACGGTAATCTGCTGGCAAAAAATACCGGCAGCGCGAAAAGCAGAAAGTCAGCGCAGGCAGCCGGTAACAAAGGCTCCTGGGAAACATTGCCCGCGACGAACGAAGTGAGACGCACCGGCAAGTCATCACCGGACTCCGCCCAAAAACGGGGCTCCGGTAAACCATACGGTTCAACCGGAAAAGCGCCGCAACCGGGCCTGAAGCAACAGCAAGGCTCCACTGTCCGGAAAGCCTCTGAGCAAAGCGACAAGACACGGTATGTTCCCTCCGGAAAGGCACCGCAGCGGTGCAGAAGCAACAACGCAACACAGCCTCCGGGAAGGCGTCACCGGAACCCAGCACTAACCGGTATGTTCCCTCCGGAAAGGAATCGCAGCCGGTGCAAAAGCAACAGCGTGGCACCGCTTCCGGGAACTCGTCGCCGGAAGTCAGCGCTAAACGGTACCCTTCCTCCGGAAAGCCGGCACAAGCGGCGCAAAGACAGCAGCAGGACACCACCAGCCGTAAAGCCTTGACACAAAGCAAAACGGCGCGGTACGCGTCACCAGGGAAATCCCCCGGGGTGACGACAAAACAGCGCAGCGAGCCAATGCCGAAATCAATGCCGTCCAGCGCTCCTCCCATGCAGGTTGCAAGGGCGAGTGCTCCGCCAGGAAACTCCGGGCGCCAGGCCGCTCAACCGGCAAGCAGGGGGCAGAACAGCGCTCCAGCAGCGCCGTCAAGGCAGAGTAAAGGCCCGGCGCAGTCCGGTAAACGCGATAACGGCAGCCGGCAGGGAAGCAAGACCCGCAGGGACAAATCAAACCGGTGAGATCAAGCCTGGCCTGTATGAGGCGCTGACGGGCTGCTCGCTTCGAAACTGCGGTGGGAGTATAAATATCCAAGACACCGTTTAAAGAGTTTCAATGCGTGATGTGCCCCGAGCCAATGAAAACCGGCAATCTGGATATTCTGAATGAACCGCTGGTCCTGCCTTGCGGACAGGTGCTTAAAAACCGCCTGGTCAAGGCCGCGATGACGGAAGGGCTTGCCGGCCCTGATGGATTACCCAACGAAAGGCATGCCCGGCTTTACCGGACCTGGGCCGAGGGTGGCGTTGCAGTGTCGATCACGGGAAACGTCATGATCGACGGCAGCCACCTGGAGAGACCGGGTAATGTCATCCTTGACCACCCGCCAGGCGATGATGAGCGCGCGGCATTCAGGGCCTGGGCGGAAGCCGGGAGCACCGGTGGCTGCCAGATGTGGATGCAGCTGTCTCACCCGGGGCGCCAGACCCAGAAACGTGTGAATCCCCACCCAAAGTCGGCTTCTGACGTCAAGCTCGGCGTGCCGGGCGGCCAGTTCGCAAAACCCACTCCATTATCCGCCGGTGAAATACCGGAGCTTGTCGGGCGATTCGCAACCGCCGCCCGGGTGGCCAGGGAATGCGGTTTCAGCGGTGTCCAGATCCATGCCGCACACGGGTACCTGATTTCCCAGTTTCTGAGCCCTGCCGCCAACCACCGGGATGATGAATGGGGCGGCAGCCTGGAGAACCGGGCCCGCTTGCTGCGCGCCGTCGTGGCGGCTGTCCGGGCCGAAACGGGCAGTGATTTCGCCATTTCGGTCAAACTCAACAGCTCTGATTTTCAAAAAGGTGGCTTTGGTCCGGATGACGCGCGCCAGGTGGTGACCTGGCTGGGGGAAGACGGCGTCGACCTGGTCGAAATTTCCGGCGGAACCTACGAGCAGCCAAAAATGCTCCAGTTCGAAGGAATTAAGCCAGCCGAGGAAATCAAGGTGCGCGCCAGTACCCGGGAAAGAGAAGCCTATTTTCTGGCATTTGCCGCTGAGCTGGCACAGGAGGCCGAAGCCTTGCTGATGGTCACCGGGGGATTTCGCACGGCAATGGGTATGGCCGATGCCATCACGCAGGATGGTATCAGCGCGATGGGCGTCGGGCGGCCGATGTGCGGCGATCCTCACTGCGTGAAGAAGCTGCTGCAGGACGGGGTTGACCTGCCCCGGTTTGAAAACGAGTTGGGCAGTCCCGCAAGTTTCTTCGGCATCCATAGCCCGCTCAAACTGATCAAGCTGGCCGCCACGTTCGGCGTGATGGCCTGGTACTACGACCAGATCGTACTGATGGGCGAAGGCCAGGAAAACGATCCGGAACGCCATCCGCTTGCGCGTTTGCTGGCATTGCAAAACCGGGAAATTGAATGGATGAAAGAGCGAAAAGCCTGGCTGGCGGCAAACCGCCGCTGATCGAGGAGCTGAAAATGATCAGGCAACGGCAGGGATTACCGGTTTTGCACCAAGGCCGGCGTTCTATGGTCCTGCGCAATATTGGTGTGCGCATTGTGCGCGCCCTGCCAGGGCGCCGTAGCCTCGGACAGCGTGGAAAATGCCGGGAGCATCATTCGCACACTGATTCCGGCCGTGGCCTATGGCACGACTTTCTACCTGCACGACCCGGAAGGACGGTCGCAGTTTTACAAGTCGTTTTTCAGCAACCTGGCGGTCACCTATGCCCTCAAAGCCACGGTCAGCAAGACCCGGCCCGACGGCTCGGATAACGAGTCGTTTCCCTCGGGCCACACGTCGGTTGCGTTCCAGGGTGCGGCGTTCATCGGCAAACGATACGGAATGAAATACGGCATCCCGGCGTACCTGGGCGCGACTTTTGTCGCCTGGAGCCGGGTGGAATCGGATAACCACTATACCGTTGACGTGCTGGCGGGCGCCGCCATAGGGATTGCCAGCCAGCCTGATTTTCACCAAGCCTTACAAGGGTTTTGTCGTCACGCCGCTGGTCGACAACGGATTCTACGGCGTCGGCATCAGCAAGCAGTGGTAGCGCCAGGATGACTGAAAGAAGCTACCGGGAAACCCTGCCTGCGAACTGGTTCTACGACCCGCAGCAATTTCTCGCCGAGCTCAAGTCAATCTGGTACCGGGAATGGCTGTGCCTGGGGCGCGAGGAAGACTGGCCGGCAAGCGGTGATTTCCATCGTGTGCGGATCGGCGACCAGCAGGTCATCGTCACCCGGTCAGAGGATGGCGCGTTGCAGGCTTTCCACAACACCTGCCGGCACCGGGGTTCGGTGCTGTGTGAAACAGATTCGGGCTCTTTCCGGAACGGGCGAATCGTTTGTCCCTACCACGCATGGAGTTACTCGCTGAATGGCGAACTGCGGAATGCACCGCGCACCACCGCGTCGGACGGAATAAAAACGGAGGATTTTCCACTTTACCGGGTCGCCTTGCAGGTCTGGCGCGGTTTCGTTTTTGTCAATCTTGATGCTGATGCTTTACCGCTGGAAGATGCGCTTGGGGCCGAAGCGGAAAACGTATCGGCCTGGCCGCTGGAAGATTTACGCCGGGTGCACCGGGAAAGTCACCGCGTGGCCTGCAACTGGAAAATATTCTGGGAAAACTACCTGGAGTGCTATCACTGCCCCGGTGTGCATCCGGATCTATGCCAACTGGTGCCGGTCTACAGCACGGGCTGGATGGATCTCCAGGATGCCGGAATGAAACCCGACCCGGAGCGCCCGCACGCCATGCTGAAAACCGGTGCGGTGACCTGGTCGGCCGACGGCGCGACAGACTTGCCCTGGTTCGAGGGACTCGGGGAAAAGGAGAAGGAAGCCGGCATGACGTTTGCCACTTTTGTCCCGACCCTGTTCCTGGTGGCCCACGTGGACTATGTGCGCACGGTCCGGGTCATGCCGATCGGCGCCGAGGAAACCGAACTGACCGTGGACTGGTACGTGCACCGGGACGTCGTAGACCACCCGAAACTGGACATCGAACGCCTGGCCGCATTCGCCAGCCAGGTAGTGAGGGAGGACGCACGGGCCTGCGAACTGAACCAGCAGGGCCTGCGTTGCGGACGGCATGAACGTGGCGTGTTGCTGGAACGCGAAAATTACGTGTTCGAGTTCGAGCAATGGGTGCGGGAGCGGCTATTGCTTGACACCTGATCATCCTGGACGCACCCTGTTGCCCTTTTGTTGAATAAGCCCTTACTCCCAGAACGCCCTAATGAATATTCTCACCACCAGGCAAAATTTTGAGCACGCGATGAAGCTTTACCATTCGGGTGATTCGCAGGCGGCTTCGGAATGGTGCCGGAAATCCCTGGAAGCCGCGCCGGACAATGTCGACCTGCTCACCCTGCATGGCGTGACACTGCTGGACTGCAGGCAGCCACGCGAAGCGCTGGCGCCACTGCAGCGCGCGGTAGAACTCGCCCCGCGGTTTCCCCGGGCGCGCGAGAATTATCGGCCAGGCGCTGGCCCTGACCGGCCGTTTCGACGAGGCAGTCGAGCATTTGCAGCAGGCCGCGAAACTCGAGCCACACTCCGATTCAGTTCGAATGAAACTGGCGCATGCGCTGGCGATGGCCGGCAAAGGGGAAGAAGCAGACACCGTTTACGAGGAGGCTTTCGGTCTTGCCCCCGACCGGCGCCTGCTCGCAGAGGCCGGCGAACACCTGCGCGAAGGAAGGGCGCGCGAATGCGAACAGGTTTGCCGCGAACTGCTGGCGAAAAATCCTGACGACGTGAACGCATTGCGCCTGCTGGCCAAGGTGGCGGGCGTCGCCGAGCGCTGGGGACAGGCCGAAAGGCTGCTGCTTCGCGTGCTGAAACAGGCGCCGGATTTTGAAGATGCGCGACTCGACCTGGCCCGGGTTTACAAGCAGCAGGACCGGCTGATCGACGCGGTGGCCTGCACCAGCGAAGCCGTTGCCCGCAGTCCCGCGCAGCGCCAACGCGATGTACCTGCACGCCAGCATGCTGGCCATTGCCCCCCGCCACGAAGAGGCGCTCACCGCGTACCGCCGAACCCTGGAACTGCGCGCCTACTACCCGGCCGCCTGGGTCGGCATGGGGCACCTGCTCAAGACCCTGGGCCGCCAGGAAGAAGGCATCGCGGCGTACCGTGCGGCGATCGAGCAACAACCCAATTTTGGCGAAGTGTACTGGAGCCTGGCCAACCTGAAGACCTTCCGTTTCAGCGAACCGGAAATTGCCGAGATTGAAAAGCGCCTGGAAAGCGATTCTCTGAACGAAGACGAACGGGTGCATTTCCTGTTCACGCTGGGCAAGGTGCGGGAAGACCAGGGCAGATACGGCGAGGCATTTGCCTGCTATGCGGAAGCCTGCGAGATCAACCGCGCCAATATATTCTACGACCCGGTCGATACGACGGTGCTGCACGAGCGTATCCGCAAGGTTTTCACGGCCGAATTCATTTCTGAGCGCAGCGTCCAGGGACGTACCGATCCGACGCCGATCTTTATCGTCGGCCTGCCGCGCTCCGGTTCCACGCTGATCGAACAGATCCTCGCCAGTCACAGCCAGGTTGAAGGAACCGCCGAGTTGCCGGACGTGGGCCGGGTCATCGGCAGCCTGGCGTCACGTGTCCCCGGCGAATCCTATCCGGAAGCCTTGCAGAAGCTGGATACCGAAGCCTTGCGCAAGCTCGGGGACAGCTACCTGGAGCGAACCCGCCGTCACCGCAGCGGGCTGCCTTATTTCACCGACAAGATGCCGAACAATTTTTCCAGCATCGGCCTGATTCACCTGATGCTGCCGGGCGCGATCATCATTGACGCCCGGCGTCACCCGCTCGACAGTTGTTTTGGCAGCTTCAAACAACATTTTGCCCATGGCCAGACGTTCAGCTACGACCTGTTTGAACTCGGCGAATTCTATCGTGAATACCGGGGCATGATGCGCCACTGGGAAGAAGTGCTGCCGGGCCGCGTGCTCGAAGTTCGCTACGAGGACATGGTGCGCGACCAGGAAGGGCCAGACGCGGCGGCTGCTGGAGCATTGCGGCTTGCCCTGGGAAGATGCCTGCCTGCGTTTTTATGAAACCGAGCGCGCGGTTCGCACCGCCAGTTCAGAACAGGTGCGCCAGCCCATTTATGACACGTCGATCAACCACTGGCGCAACTTCCGGTCGGAGTTGCAGCCCCTGATTGAAGCGCTTGGAGACGAACTGCAGGGCTGGGACGAGTTGTAGGAGCGGCATTCATGAGGCGCGGTTTCGGCGAAGCCGAGAAGCGCGTCGGAATGCCGTATGCGCCCGCGATATTCCGGCATGTCACTGCTGAATCGCGGCCATGGCCGCTCCAACATTTAGTTGAAATAGCGCTTTATACGGACTCCAATGGTCCTCGGCTGAATGACGACGTAGTTTTGACGGCCCCAGAACCAGTCGGCATTGGTGTCGATGTAATGACAGCCCGCGCTTGTCGAACATATTGTCCAGGAAGAGCGCTGACTTCCCAGTCGCTGTTGCTCATACCGGTGCGCAAATCCCAGGTGTTGTAATGCGGTTGCTTGACGCGGCCGCCGTAGCCGGTGCCGTCCGGATCGTCGTCATTATCGAGCAGGCGGTTGTATGAATCACCGGTGTAGCTGGTCTGCAGGCGCACGTAGGCTTGCGCAGCCATCCATCATGCTGGTCTGCCAGTCGTATTCGGCGAAGGCGGAGAAATTCAGGTCCGCGGTCAGCGGCAGCCGGGTGCCTCCGGGGAAATCCAGCGCCAGGTCGTCAGGGTCACGATCGTCGAAAACCTGGATGTCGTCCTTGATCTTGGCGTTGAACAGGTAGGTGCTCACCCAGCCCAGTTGCACGTGGTCGGAAGCCTGGTAAAAAATCTCCAGGTCGAAACCGTCGACGATCGCGTCGCCCACGTTGGCGATAACCGTCTGAAACGGTTCGCCGTAATTGTAGCTGGGGTCAGTCAGTTCGATCTGCATGTCTTTCCAGACCTGGTGGTAACCGATCAGGTTGAACTGCAGCTTGCCGTTCATCCATTGGGATTTCAGGCCGGCTTCGTAGTTGTTCAGAAGATCCGGCCCGTATTCGATCGGCAGGGTCGGGTTGCCGCGTGCGCGGTTGATGCCGCCGGTGCGAAAGCCCTCCGAGTAGAGCGCGTAGACCATCCGGTCATCTTCGAAGAAATACTGGAAGCCGAATTTTGGCAGAAATCCGCTGTCGCTGCCTGAGGGCGTGCTGATATCCGCGGGCCCGGTAGCCGGTACTTTCAGGGTGTAGGTCCGGTCGATTTTCACATCGTACCAGCGCAGGCCAATCAGCATCTTCCACTTGTCGCTGAGGTCCACGGTGGCTTCGCCGAAAACGGCCCAGTCGGTGCGCTTGTTGCGCTCATCGGAGGACCAGCGGACATCGGTCGGATCCAGCGGCCCGTAAATCGTGTTGTAGGCAGCCCAGGACTCGGTCTCCATGTAATCGTCAATAAGACGTGTCGAAGGCCCAGTGCTGCTTGGCCTGCTGGTAAAACAAGCCCGGCCGTCCAGAACCAGCGGCCCGTATTGCCGGTAAAACGCGTTTCGTGGGTCCAGCGCGTATCCCTTTGGACGTTGTTGCCAAAAGCCGGTGGGGTCGGCGTCGTCGACGTCGTATCCCACGCCGTTCAGCGCGCAGGCCGTCGAAAAATCATAAATGTTATACGCGGCGTAATAGGGGTTCTCGCCGCAGGTGCCGTATCCGTAAGCACCGAGTACCGAGTGGTAGTAGGCCACGCCGCTGGTGCCGTCGAAAACGATAGGCCGTGTCGCGTTCGAAATAGGACGTCGACGAGGTCATCAACACGCCGTTGAGATCGCCATCGAGGGTCAGCTGGAAGTTGTTCCAGTTGTCGTCCCAGCTTTCCTTGTGAAACTTGATGGTCTTCAGGTCGCCGGTGGTCGGGTCATAGTCGTTGTAACCATTGACCCGGGAGTCGCTGTAGTTATAGATACCGGTAACCGCCCAGTTCTCATTGACCTGCCATTTGATCGCGACGCGCGCGCCTTTGCAGGTCGTGCTGTTGATGTTGTTCTTGACGATGGTCCTCGTTGGTCTTGCTGCCCTGGATGTATTCGCCGGTTTCCGGGTCGATCCGTCCGGGGCGTATAACCGAAGACATTGTCGATGATAACCGGGGTCCTCGCCGCCGAAAGCAACCAGGCGAATCGCCAGCTTGTCCTCGATCAGCGGGATATTCATCATCGCATCGGCATCCCAGCCGGTTTCGCCGCTGTGGACGTAGCTCAAGCCGCCGCCGACATTACCCGTCGAACTGGCTGGTGATCCGGCTTGTTGACGATGTACCGCACCGTTCCGGACTGGGAACTGGCGCCGTAAAGCGTGCCCTGGGGCCCGGCCAGTGTTTCAATGCGCGCCAGGTCATAGGGGCGTATTTCCGGCGACTGGGCGCCGGTCGTCAGCGGTTGTTCATCGAGGTAGATCGCGGCTGACGAATCAGCGATGAACGGACGGGAAGAGTCCGCCAGTCCGCGGAAAATGATCTTGTTGAAACCGGCCGACGAACCGACCACGGTCATCGCCGGCACGAATTTGGCAAGGTCCTTCAGGTTGGTGATGCCCACCTTGTCAATGTCGCCCTGGCTGAAGGCCTGGATGGACTGCGGAATGTCCTGGACGTTTTCATCGCGTTTGCGCGCTGAAACGATGACTTCTTCCAGACGGTTGTCATCGGCTTCGCTTTGTTCCTGCGCGTAAACAACGCCGGTACACGCCGGGGTGAGTGCTGCCGCAATGGCGCTGACAATCGTGCGTTGTTTCCATTCATGGGAGGAATTGCTGGATTGATCGCGGGACATCTTTGTCTCCATCAGATGCATGCGGGATGCAGGCGGTTTAACACAAAAGTTAATAATGCGAGAATATAACCCGAACCCGAGAAAGTCTATACATAGTTTTTTTGAATATCGCCATAGGCGGAAGCGAAATCCCTCTACTGGAAATCCCTGGGAATCGTTTCCTTCCAGGTTTTCTCACGCAGCAGGACGCCGTTTTCACTCAGGCGGCGAACGTACTCGTAGTAGAAGTTATCCCGGTCGCTGCGCAGCAGTGTATCGCCTTCCCACAACAGTTCGCGGTCATCGAGCACTACCCGGAAACTGTGTTTGCCGGTCTGCGAGGTGTTTTCGGGATGCGCGTCCGAGGTGCGGTACTCGATCAGCTCCTTGTAGGTCTCGATCCCCCAGGGCAGGTTCTGGCCGTATTCGGTGTTGGCGCGGATGACCGTTTCCGCTGTTTGCGGGTTGCGTGACACCTCGGAAATCTCACCGTAGCCCGAGCTGGTTCCCGCGATATCAAAATGAGCTGTAACCGGGAGCTTCCGGATTTGCCGCGGGCGGCAGGAAAGCCGGCGCGGGGCGTTGCTCGAACGGAACCACCGGCAACTCGATGCGGGAACCTCCTCTGATCACCCAGGTACAGCGACGTGATCAGCGGGTAGGCGGTGGGCCAGAACATCGGCCACTGCGCATTGCTGACCGAAACCCGGATGCGGTGTCCGGCGGGAAAAACCCAGGAGGTGAAATGCAGTTCCGGGTCAATGTCGAAAATCTCACCCGGTACAATATCGGCCGGATTCGCGGGCGGAATCACGGTGCGTACCATTGAACCCGGCGCCGGTGACCAGGGTCACTGAACCGTCCGGTGCGACGTCAGACAGGCGCACAAACCAGTTGGCCCTGCGGTGCGTCCGCCGCAACCCGCAGGTGCGCCTGCGGACGGCCGAGGATTTCCAGATCGGCGGACAGCACTTCGCTGTCGTAGACCAGGCTGAAAGCATCGGTGGGCCGCTGGTCAGTGCGCGACTTCACCCCACCAACTGTTCGGGCCGCCGGCCTCCATTCCACTCGTGGGCACGTTGCGCAACAGGTGTGTTGCCGGCGCGACGGGTTCTTCATGCAGTTGGTGGTTGACGCCCAGGTACAGAGTATCCGCTTGAATGCGCTCGATCGGCCAGCCTTCTTCCCAGCGCCAGTCGCCGGGCACCTCGGCCTGGTAGGGGCCCGGCGGATGCCAGTTGCGCACGTACACGGCAAAGTCCGGTTCATCCACGATGCCGGTATCCCGGCCCTTGAGCCAATGATCAAACCAGCGCACCGCTTCGTGCCGCCATTCGATCCCGGGTTCCGGGTAAGGGTCGTCGGGTGTGGTGTGAATCCAGGGTCCGATGATCGCTTTCACCGGGGCGTCCAGGTGCTCGAGCATCCGCGGCAGGCTGTTGCGGTAACCGTCGTACCAGCCGCCGATATGGAAGCTGGGTATACGGATCATTTCATAGCGGTCTTTCAGCGAGACCCGGTCCCAGTAAGGGCCGTCGCGCTGGTGGCGTTTGTTGAGGATGGTGTAGGGCGACTGGTCGAAGCGGTCGCGAAAATAGGCCTCGTCGATCACGTAGCCGGGTGCGCCGGGACGTGAGTTGTCAACGTCCATCATCATTTCGTAGGAATCCAGGTGCAGGATGCCGTCGATAAAGTAGGAGTCCTCGGCGTAAAGGTACTCGGTGGAGTCGATCGCCAGGATGGTTTTCAGCGCCGGTGGCTGGCGCATGGCCATCTGGATCGCGATGAAACCGCTGTAGGAAATACCGAACATCGCGACGTTTCCATTCGACCAGGATTGCCTGGATAGCCAGTCGATCAGGACTTCGCCGTCAGCCAGCGCCTGTTCTGAATACGCGCCGGGTCCCAGGACGCCCTCACTGTTTCCGCTGCCGCGTTCGTCCGCGGCCACCACGATGTAACCGCGCTGTACGAAATACGAATAGGTAGGGTACCTGCTGCCGCGATAGGTCGTGACACGGTAGGGGTGGTACTCGAGCAGTACCGGAAATCGCTCGTCCGGCGCGCCGCCGGCGGGCATGTATAACTCCACCGCCAGTGACTTGCCATCCGGCATCGTTACCCGTGCCTGGCGAACCTCGATTTCATAAGTCGCGGGGGAAGGCTCCTGGATAGCCATGACTGTCACCGGAAAGCACAACATTGCCAGCAACAGCAGGGCCGCACATTTCCAGCCGTACAGGTGGATGCAAAACATCCGGTAGATTCTTTGATGGTTGGCCCTCACAATTCCCCCGATTATCCGCAATAGTGCGGCGTCCCGCTGAACCCAAAGAAAGACCGCACATGTGTTGTCTGCTGAATCGTAGCCGCTTGTCCGCTTTTTTGAAATGAAATTTTTGCGCCGGCGTTTGGCACTCCGGGCACTGGCCGGCCCCGTTCACCGTCAGGTAGCTCGGCAATTGATCAGTTTTCCTGCTGGCCTGCCAGAACGAAGCCAGTGATAAGCGCGCTGACGGGTTCGTTGTTCTCCGGCGCCATGATGTCGCCGGCCAGGACATGGTTGCTTGCGTCGTTCGAACCGGGCAGTTCAACCAGTTGTTTGCGCGGGCTGTCCAGTTGTTCGAACCCCCTGATGATCCAGCCGACGTCGACAACGGTGTCAGCCGGCGAGTAGATCGTGAGCACGGACTGCTCAAGGTGCATGGGCAATCTCCCGCGGACGTATTTGACCAGGCGCATCATTTCGATCGCGGCATCCATCGGGTACGTGGTTGACCAGAAGCGCGCCTGTAATTCGTTTTGCGCGGTCCAGCTGCGGGTCTGTGCCGGCGACGATATAGGCCAGTTGCGGCCCGCCCGGCCAGGTCAGGAATTCGGCCTTGGTGTCCTGCACAGCGAAATTCGGTGACAGAAGAACGATCGTGCTGACGGCTTGAAAGGACGGATGGCCAGCCATCGCGAGCGCCAGCGTGGCCCCGGTTGATGTTCCCATCAGGATGACCCGATCCCCGATCAGGGCGCCTATCGAAAGTGCTTCGGCCGCATCATCGAGCCAGTCCTCCGCGCGAACGCCCTCCAGGGCGTGCTGTAACTGCCCATGGCCGGCCAGGCGGGTTTCAAACAGGTTTGCCCCAAGCGCGTCGGCAACCATCGCACCGACCGGGGCAATTTCCTGCCGGGTTGCCGAAAAGCCATGCAGATAGACGATCGAATACCGGGTTTTGCTGTTTCTTCGTTCCTGGTACCAACGGATGCGTTTCGCGGTATCCGGAATAAGGGCCTCGATTGCGTTGGCCCTGGACTCGCTTTCTTCCAGCCAGTCAGTCAGGTCGCCCTTGATTTCGGCTACTTGCGCGTTGTTGCTGAGGTTAGCAGGTGCTATCACGGCCAGGCCCAATGTCAGTACAACGAAAACAGCCAGAACAACTTTTGGAATTCTGCCTTTCATGCAAGGTGGTCCGCGACGCGAAAGTCCGGCAAATGATTTGCCGGACTTTCTCTTAAGTGGGGTTCGCTGGTTCCCGGATCGCTCAGAAACTCGCCCGCAAGCGTCACGCCGTAAGTGCGCGGCTGGTTGGGGTAGCCACTGTAACTTCCCGCCTGTGCAACCGACGGAAATGCGGACAGCAGATACTCATCGTTGAACAGGTTGCGCCCCCAGAAAATCAGTTCCAGACCATTGCTCCAGCCAAACCCCAGGCTGCCGTTGAAGGTGCTGACTTTCGCCGATGCAATATCGGTCGGCACGTTCTCTACCACCTGGATTTTATCCGCGTAGGTGTATTCGCCCCGGATGAAGGAATCGGTCGAGCCCAACTGGAAATAGTAGGTGGCCGACGTGTCGATGGTGAGTTTGTGGATACCGGCAGGTGTCGTGCCCGCTCAGGTCTTCTGGCCCGTCAGCGCCCTTCACCAAACGGGAAGGAGTCGTATTTCGGATCCAGCCAGGTACTGGCAAAAGTCAGCTTCCACGCATCGGTGGGCACCCACAGGAATTCAACTTCGGCGCCCTTGGTGGACTGTTTGCCCGCATTGGCCAGCACAAAGCCCGTTCCGGTGAAGATATTGGATTGGAAGCCCTTGATCTCCTGGTCGAAGATCGCGACGTTCAATGAAGTCGTGCTCCAGTTGCCCTTGAAGCCGAGTTCATAGGAGGTCGAATCCTCGGGGCCTGCGTAGCGCGTACCCGCTGTCAGATTGGGCACACCCAGTCCTGCCTGCAGCAAGGCCGGGATATCGCTGGCGAACGGACGTGAATCCCGGCTCAGGTTCCAGGAAGTGGCTTTGAATCCGGTGCCGGCGCGCGCATAAACGTTGATATTGTCGGTCCACTGGTAAGCGAGTACCGCTGTCCAGGTGACCTTGGAATCGTTGGACTTACCCGGCTCGACGGAATTGGGGAAATCCAGGAACGGCGGCAGGAGTTGCAATTGCTGCAAGGCCAGCGCCGGGTTGCAATACGGCCCGGTTTCAGGCGAGCATCTGGTGTCCGCCAATGCGGCAGCGGTGGCTGCGGCGCCGGGGTTGGCGGCGATGTTCTCCGGGGTTGGCGGCAAACCCGTCAACTGGCTGAAAATGCCCGCAAACCCCACTTCGACCATGCTGACCGTCGACCACACGTCGGTATTGAACTGGTTGACATAGGCATTCTTTTTGACCTTGGTGTAGTTGAGACCCCCGGTCAGCGTCCATTGGTCCGTAAAATGCCAGTCAGCCTGCCCGAAAAGCGATGTCGTCTTGTCGTCCTGCCCGGTGTAATCCCACGCGCCTTGTCCGGCTCCGAGAAAATCGATCCCGGGTGGTAATTGTCCCGGGCCACCAAAGCTTGCTGAATGGCATTGATGGCGCCCCCCGACAGGATATTGCCATAGGCGTTCATATCCGCGTCATAAGTTACGACATTGTCGTAATTCACCGTTTCATCAAAGTAGAAAGCGCCCAACATCCAGTCAACGGAATCCACGGTTTGGCTCAGCCGCAGTTCCTGGGTAAACGTCTTGATACCCGTGTCGCCGGTATTCTCGCCAACCAGTTCCGCGCTGGTGAAATCGACATCCACGTTATCAGCGCGTGACAGCTTCGCGGTAGGAAGTGATCGAGGTCAGAAGCATGTCGTTGTCGAAGTTGAAATCCGCCTGCAGGGAAACACCCTTGTTTTCGATCTTGTTGGTCGGATCAAAATCAAAATAATTTTCGTAGGCAAAACCATCATTGGGAACCAGTTCGCCACCGACCAGGCGAATCGCACCGCCGGCCAGGGGATCATCATAAAGGTTGGCCACCCCGCAGCATTTCTCGTTGATCTTGTCGTAGTCGGCGATCAACCGCAGCGCTATATCGTCCGTGGGCAACCACAACAATTGGCCGCGCACACCCCAGCGATTTCTCTCGTTGAGCTCGGTGCCGGTCTCCAGGTTCTTGAAGTAACCGTTCCGGTCGTTGGAACTGACCGACAGGCTGAAGCCCAGGCGTGTCGGATATTGGACCGCTGATGTCACCCTTGAGGATCCAGCAGATTGTAGTTGCCGTAAGTCAGGGAAGCGCTGCCGCCGAGTAGGCGTCCATATTGGGAGCGGCGGTCACGATGTTGATCACGCCGGCGGACGCATTCTTACCGAACAGGGTGCTTTGCGGGCCGCGCAGAACTTCGATGCGCTGCAGGTTAGGCAGGTCAGCCAATGCTGCTGCTGATCTTGACCGGTAGACACCGTCGACAAAAACGCCAACCGAGGGCTCGATACCCGGGTTATTTGCGCCGTTACCGAATCCGCGGATGACGAAGTTGGTATTTCCCGTCGTCTGCAGTTGCGTCACCCGCAGGGATGGCACCATGCCCTGCAAGTCGACCATGTCGTTGATCTGCGCCTGTTCTATGGTTCTTGAATCCACCACGGAAACGGCGAGCGGCACTTCGGCGAGGGTCTGTTCCCGCTTGGTGGCCATCACGATGACTTCTTCGATGGTGTCTGATTCCTGTGCGAAAACGGGTGACACGAAGGCTACAGCCAGCAGGCTGTATAAAATGTAATTTCTGGATAGTTCTCATCACGACAAGCACTCCCACAGATGATTGCGAAGATGATGCGACGATAAGGTCAGCCGCTACCTGAAACCGGATCATACACCAATGTTTCGCAGCAACAAACGTCACTGGTGTAAAGGATCTGGACTCAACTACGAGGGTGGCAAAAGCAGATCTGCACGCATGTGAAAATTAAAATGTGCTTAAATGAAGGGATTCCAAGCCATGAAAGCGATTCGTCTTGCTGAGCTACCGCCATTCTTTTCACGCCGGGAATTTTGCCGATGTCCTGAAGCACATCGTGCTGGTTGAAATTCTCGAGTACCTGGCCGGCAAGGAAAAGGCCTTTGAATATATCGACAGCCATGCAGGCGCCGGCCTGTTTGACCTGACGCACGGCCATGCAGAAAAACTCGAAGAATACCGGGGCGGGATTGGCAGGTTGTGGGGCAGGGACTGGCCTCGAGCTTGCCAGTTATTTTGAAGTCATCAGGGCCTGCAACCCTTCCGGTTCACTGAATTACTACCCGGGTTCGCCCTTGATCGCGATGCATTTTCTGCGCCCGCAGGACAGGGCCTGGCTGTTCGAACTTCATCCCACGGATTATCAGGCGGCTCGAAAAGAACACACAGGCGAATCATCGCATCAGGGTCGCCTGCCAGGATGGGCATCAAGGTGTGCTTGCGCTGCTGCCGCCGGCGAGCCGGCGAGGTCTGATCCTGATCGATCCTTCTTATGAAATAAAGTCCGAATACGAACAGGTATTTGAAACCGTCAAAAAAGCATACAAGAAGTTTTCAACAGGCATTTACGCGATCTGGTACCCGGTGGTAGAGCGGGAAAAAGTCACATGAACTGGAACGCAGCCTGGTCGCCAGCGGTATCAGGGACATCCAGCGATTTGAACTCGGCCTGGCGCCGGATTCGGACGGACGGGGCATGACCGCCTCCGGAATGATCGTGATCAATCCGCCGTGGAAGCTTTATGAGAAAATGTCCCGGGTGTTGCCGGAGCTGGCTGGTGCACTGGGTGTATCTGAAACGGCTTTTTACAAATGTGACACGCTTGTACCCGAGTAAAGATCATTGAACAGCGACTCCTTAGCGAGGAAAACCATGAAACATAAGACTATTTTCGCCATCGGGCTGACCCTTTTTGTCGCGAGCCCATGGTCCCTGGCAGACATCTCCCGTTCCGAGGCCAATAACGGCAACCTGATCATGGAGGACATCCCGGAAATTCCGCAGTCGGTGGTCGCCGACCTGAACCGTTACCAGAACGTCCGGTCCGCCGGCTTCCAGGACTGGACGCTGGACAGCGAGGGGATCTTCATCTCGACCCGTTTCGGGGACGTGAACCAGATTCATCATGTCGGCCACCCGGGCGGTGCGCGAACGCAGATTACTTTTCTGAATGAACCGATAGGGGAAGTCGCGCGCCAGCCGCAGGGTGCAAAAATCATTTTTACCATGGATGCCGGCGGCAGCGAGTTCTCGCAGATTTTCCTGCTCGACCCGTCGGGTTCCGATGACGCCTTGATGCTGACGGACGGAGAATCGCGCAATGGGGCAGTGGTCTGGGACCGGCGGGGTGAATGGATTGCGTACCAGAGCACCCGCCGAAACGGCGCGTCCAACGATGTCTGGATGATGAATGTCAATAATCCGGAAACCGCTGAGATGGTGCTGGAGTCACCCGACGGCACCTTGTGGGGCGCCGTGGATTTCTCCCCGGACAACAAGCGGTTGCTGGTCATGAACTACGTCGGCAACGCCGATTCAAGAATCCACCTGCTGGACCTGGAGAGCAAGGAATTGCGCCTGGTGGCCGGCGATCCGGAAAACCCGAGTAGCAACAGCCCGGTGGCTTTTGACCGGGAAGGCACAGGCTTTTACTACGTCACCGATGTCAACGGCGAGTTCCAGCAACTGGCCTGGCAATCGTTCGAAGAAGGTGCTGCACCGGTTATTCCTGACCGCCGACATTCCCTGGCACGTGGAAGCCATGGCGCGCTCAGCGAGGACCGTTCGCGTGGCGCGTTCGTGGTCAACGAAAATGGCTTTTCGAAGCTTTACCTGATCGACCTGGCGAGCAATCAATACCGGCCGGTGGAATCCATACCGACCGGGCTGGTCGGTAACCTGGAATTCAGTCCGGACGGAAGCAAACTCGGCATGACGCTGAACACCGCGCAGACGCCCAGCGATTCTTTCGTGCTGGAACTGGGCGAGGGGGCGCTGGAGTATGACGATCTGACCCGCTGGACCTTCAGTGAAGTCGGTGGCCTCGACACCGCGACGTTCATAGAGCCGGAGCTGGTTTCCTTCCCCACGTTCGACAGCGATTCCGGCGGGCCGGAAGCCATTCCCGCCTGGATCTACAAACCTGAAGGCGACGGCCCGTTTCCTGTGGTCATCTCCATCCATGGCGGCCCCGAAGCACAGGCGCGGCCTGCATTCAGCAGCACCTACCAGATGTGGTTGCAGAAGCTGGGTGTTGCGGTGGTCGTTCCCAACGTCCGCGGTTCCGATGGTTACGGCAAAAAGTACATGTCGCTGGACAACGGCTTCAAGCGTGAAGACTCGGTCAGGGACATTGGCGCCTTGCTGGACTGGATCGCTACCCAACCGGACCTGGACCAGGGTCGGGTAGCGGTGTTCGGCGGCAGTTATGGCGGTTACATGGTGCTGGCCTGTTCAGTGCATTACAGCGACCGCCTGAAGGCGGCAGTGGATATCGTCGGTATCAGTAATTTTGTTACCTTCCTCGAAAATACCGAGGACTACCGCCGTGACCTGCGCCGCGCGGAATACGGCGATGAACGGGATCCCGCGATGCGGGCGCACCTGGAATCGATCAGCCCGTTGAACCAGGTCGGTAGTATCAGCATCCCGATGCTGGTGGTGCAGGGCCAGAATGACCCCCGCGTGCCGGTCACCGAGGCCGAGCAGATCGTCGCCGCGCTGCGCGAACAGGGGACGCCGGTCTGGTACATGAATGCGATGAACGAAGGGCACGGCTACCGCAAGAAGGAGAACCAGGACGTCTACCAGCAGGCGACCATGATGTTCCTGCGGGAATTCCTGGTGGGCGGAAAGCCCTGAGGGACCTCTGATTAATCGAAGGAATAACCGAACATTTCGATTTCGGTAGCCCAGTGCTTTGCGACCAGGTTGATCGCGGACCGGTCGTAAAAATCCTGGTATTGATCGTGCCCGGTCACATTTTTGTGCGGCAGGGGCTGGTATGGGATTCCGATTTCATGGCATACCATTTCCCAGTCTTGCTGCAGGTTTTCCAGTTTGCCGACAAAATCAACCAGCAGCAGGCCTTTCCGGTCGCAGAGCATGTTCAATTGGTAAGCGTCACGCCGCGGAATTTGCATCCGGATAAACTCCGGGAACCCGGCCAGCCGGGACACCCGGGCATGGCGTCCGTGTTCGGGCTGGTTGAGAATGTATTGATATTCCGAGACCAGCCGTTCCCAGGGATTACGCACGAAGGCAAATTTGAAATAGCGCCTGAAGGTCTCCTTGGGCATGCGTGACCGGGCGGCGAGAATGTCGTCGTGGGTGCGAAACAGGTGCCTGCGGTAGTCCCGTTGGAGCCGGGCCCGACTCTTGATATGCGCCAGCTTGCCGGCCGGAGGCGGCAGGCACAGTGGCAACAGGATGGTTTGCATGCTGGTACTCGCCACTTTGCGCATTTGTACAAATATGAATCGGTGGCTGTCTGAAATAAGCATTACGGGGGCTCTCGTTTCTATGGCTCACTTGTGCCATTATCGTGACTCACAAATAAATTCTGATGACCGGACTCGTGACAAAGAAATCTAATTTCATGCGCATTTTATCCCACCGCATCGGTCTGTGCGGCCTATTATTTGTCCTGTTGCCGGCCTTTGCACCTGCATCCTTTGCGCAGGATTCCGAGTTTGAAGCCGAGGCGATTCAGACAGCCCCGGTCATCATCGATGGCAAGGAGTTATTCAAGCTTCGCGGGGTTTCCTCGTATCCGGCAAGCCAGCGTGCAGCGGAGGTGCGCGGCCGGATCATTACCGTCGCCAAAGATCAGAGTTTTTCTGTTGGTGACCTTACCGTTACGCAGGAAGAAAACCGGGCCATTGTTAATGCGGGAGAGACCATGCTGGTCAGCGTATTCGATGTGGACGCCAAAATTGAAAACATCGACCGAAAAATCCTGGCCCAGGTGTTCAAAATGAAAATCGCCGGAGCCATTTCCGAATTTCGGGATGACCGTAGCCCCAGGGTTTTGTTAACAAATACGGTCTATGCCGTTGGCTTGACCGGAGCAATATTTCTGCTCATTTGGGGACTCCTGCGCCTGTTCCTCTGGCTGAACGGCTGGGCGGTCCGGCATGTACAGAAAAACATTGACAACCTGGCCAGTAAATCCCACTCCTTGATTCATGCCGGCCAGGTCTGGTCGTTGTTTGCCGGCTTTTTGCGCGCGCTGCGGTTTATTGTCCTGGCCACCGCCCTTTACTTTTACCTCAACACCCTGCTCGGCTTGTATCCCTGGACGCGCCCGGCTGCGCTGATCCTGTTCGACCTGGTTTTGAACCCGGTCAGGAGCTTATGGGAAGGTTTCCTGGCTTCATTGCCCGATCTGATTTTCCTTGCCGTCCTGTTCCTGGTGGTTCGATATGTCCTGCGGTTGACCCATACGTTCTTCGTGGGCGTGGAATCCGGCCGGATCAAGCTGCAGAATTTTGACCAGGAATGGGCTTCGCCCACCTACCGGATAGTCCGGTTAATGATCATTGCATTCTCGCTGGTGGTTGCTTATCCGTATATTCCCGGTTCCGATTCGGGCGCGTTCAAGGGGATTTCGCTTTTCCTCGGTGTTATTTTCTCACTGGGTTCTTCATCTTTCATCGCCAACATCATGGCAGGGGTGGCAATGACCTACCGCGGTGCATTCAAGGTAGGTGACCGGGTCAGGATAGGCGACGTGATGGGTGAGGTCAGAGAAATCAAGAACATGACAACCCGGATCAAAACGTTCAAAAACGAGAGCGTCGTGATTCCGAATTCGAATATCCTGAGTTCCAACGTGACCAACTATTCGCATCTGGCCAAAGACAGTGGATTGATCATCCACACCATGGTCGGGATCGGTTATGACGCCCCGTGGCGGCAGGTCGAGGCGATGCTGCTGCTGGCGGCGGATCGTACCCCCGGGCTGGAAAAAGATCCCGCTCCTTTCGTGTTGCAGCAGGAGATGGGGGATTACGCTGTCAACTACGAAATCAACGGCTTTTGCAAGGACGTTTCCCGCATGATGGCGGTCAAGTCCGACCTGCACCGCAACATCCAGGACGTGTTCAACGAACACGGTGTGCAGATCATGTCGCCGGCCTACGAGGCCGATCCGGCAACGCCGAAGATCGTTCCGCCCGACCAATGGTATTCCGCTCCTGCCCGGAAACCTTAAACCTCGACTCGCCGGCTGATTTTCAGCCGGCGTTTCCGTGACCCGGAGCTTATTTTTCGATTCCGGCGAGATCCACCATGAAGGCATATTCCCGGGCGGTTTCCTCGTACCGGCGGTAGCGTCCGGAGGCGCCGCCGTGCCCTGCATCCATGTTGGTGATCATGATCAGGCGGTTATCATCGGTGCGCCGGTCGCGCAGGCGAGCCACCCACTTGGCGGGTTCGAAATACTGGACCTGGGAATCGTGCAGGCCTGTCGTGACCAGCAGGTTGGGATAGTCCTGTGCGCTCACCTGGTCGTACGGTGAGTAGGAAAGCATGTAGTCGTAAGCCTCTTTTTCCTTTGGATTGCCCCATTCCCTGAATTCACCGGTCGTCAGTGGAATGGACTCGTCGAGCATCGTGGTGATCACATCGACAAACGGCACGCCCGCGACAACGCCCCGGAAAAGTCCGGGCGCCATGTTGACCACGGCTCCCATCAGCAAGCCGCCGGCGCTGCCCCCCATCGCAAAGGTGCGCGACGGGTCGATGATGCCATCCTGTTGCAGCCGCTTCGTCACATCGATAAAGTCGTTGAACGAATTCTTCTTGTGCATCAGGCGGCCGCTTTCATACCATTGGCGGCCCATTTCCTGGCCGCCGCGGATATGCGCGATCACGTAAACAAAACCGCGGTCCATCAGGCTGACCACCGGGTTGCTGAACCAGGGATCGGTGGAATAGCCATAGGAGCCATAGGCGTAGATCAGCGCCGGGGCAGATCCATTCAGCGGCGTATCGCTGCGGTAGGCAAGCGACACCGGCACGTTCACACCGTCCCGGACGGGGACCATCATGCGCACGGTACGGTAGTGGCTGCTGTCATAGCCGCCCATCACCCGGTCTGCTTTCAGCAGCCTGTTTTCGCCGGAGGTGAGGTCGATTTCCCAAATCTGGGTGGGTGTGACAAGGCTGGAATATCCGTAACGGATCACGTCGGTATCTGTATTCACGTTGGTTGAAGGCCACATCACGTAGGCTTCCTCACTGGCGTCGAGGTACTTGTCCGTGCTGCCGTCGTGCGCCATGACCCTGACTTTTCTGAGTCCGTCTTTCCGCTCGCCGACCACCAGCCAGTGATCAAACGCCTGGATTTCCTGCACCATGGCGTCATCGCGGTTCGGAACCAGTTCCTTCCACTTCGATTTGTCCGGTGCGTCTTGCAGCGTGGTGGACATGATGCGGAAATTTTCGGCATTCCAGTTGGTGCGGATATAGAAAACACCGTTGGCGTGGTCCACGTCGTACTCATGGCCGGTTTCACGTGGCAGGATGTACTGAAAATCCGACAACGGCTCCTTTGCGTCCAGTACTTTTACTTCGCTGGTATCGGTATTGGTGTGAACGAGGAAGATGTAATCCCCGGACCGGCTGCGCGAAAGCCCGGTGTAAAACGTGTTGTCGGCTTCCTCGTAAACCAGGACGTCTTGCTCGGGATCGGCTCCCCGCTCATGCCGCATGACCCGGTAGCCCAGCAGGGTTTCCGGGTGTTTGTCGATGTAAAACAGGTACCGGCCATCGGCCGACCAGGCCAGGGAATCCTCAGCATTGCCAATCTGCTCGGGCAAAAACTCTCCAGTCAGTGTGTCCAGCACCCGGATGGTGTTGATGCGGCGGCCGACGGTGTCCTCGGCAATGGCCACGTAGCGGTGGTCATCACTGACCTCGATGCCCATCAACTGGTAGAAGCTGTGTCCTTCGGCCCGCCGGTTGCCATCGACCAGGATTTCTTCGTCAGCACTCATGCTGCCCTTGCGCCGGGCGTATATCGCGTAATCTTTTCCGGGCTCGTAGCGGTTGTAGTACCAGTAACCGTCTTTTTCGTAGGGCACGCTGGAATCATCCGGATCGAGGCGGCCCGTCATTTCATCGAACAGGTTTTTTTGCAGGGCTTCGGTATGCGCCATCTGGCTTTCGAAGTAGCGGTTTTCCGCTTCCAGGTAAGCCAGGACTTCCGGGTCGCTGCGGGTGTCGTCACGCAGCCAGTAATACTCGTCGACCCGGGTGTCGCCGTGCCGGGTTAATTCGACAGGCCGCTTTTCAGCCAACGGTTCGCGCACGGAATTGGCGGCCGCGGTTGCAGCAACCGGCGATGCAGTCGCGGTTGCCGGTTTATCCTCAGGTTTGCAGGCCGTCAGGCTGGCGAGTATCAGGGTCGAGATGATGATTGTTCTGAAAAGCATGTTATTCACTTCCTGTTTATGGTCCAGCTCAGCCGGTAGTGCACCAGCAGGCCATTGTGATCGGAGGGCATTTTGCCATCCACGGGCTCATCGAACAGGGCTTCTACCTTGAACGGGGTGACGTTAACCGCCTTTCCGGAGATCCAGCCCTGCAGGTCCTGGGTTTCGTACCATGGTGTGCCGGAATCCCAGTGAATCCGGACTTCGCAGTCAGTGGCCGGGTCAACGCAGAAGGAGCTGACTTCATTGAGATTGCCATTGCGATTTGAGCGTTCGACAAAATACTCCAACCGGTCGTCCGCGAGCCGCATGTTGAGATCGCCGCCCCAGATGAATGGTAAATGATTTTTGCCGAGGCTTTGGAGAAATTCGTTGGTCTCATCGACCTGCAGATTGTGGGCCGCCAGTGAACGGTCATTGGAGACTCCGGACTGGCCCCGCGCGTTATAGTGGGTCGTCGAGACGGCCAGGTGGTCCGGAAGTCCAGGTATTTGCAGTTCCACAACCAGCAGGCCCTTGTTGGCGAGACAATCTATGCCGCCGCATTCCCATTGGTTAAAAGGGTGATTGAACAGTTCGACGATGGGAAAGTTGCTTGCCAGCAGCAGCCCGCTGGATTGCGCCTTGCCCAGTTTTTCGCCTTTCCAGAAGCTCCGTTCCGCGATGAACTCTTCGCTGGCCCGTTCCGAATATTTTGCCCCGAGGTCTTTGCGGCCGGGTCCGGCCACCCAATTGGGATAACCTCCCCGCGCGGGAATTTCCGCCGATGCAGCTATGAAAGCCTCCTGCAGCAGGACGATGTCCGGCTCCATTCCCTGTGCGCGCATCCGGCCAAACGCATCGCCAATTTTCTTCAATGCAGCAGACCGGTTGCAGGCAATCGGAATTCGTTTTCCATGCTCGTCGACCGTGCGGGATGTCTTTCCGCAGCCGATCGGCCAGGGCAGCCCAGCCACGTTATAGATCAGAACCGTGAGTTCCATGGATGCGGTGCGGGTGGCCATGTCCGTGGTGATGACAGGCGTCTTTGCCACTGCAGTCTGGGGCAGATCGGGATAGGTAAGGCGGCTACTGCAGGCACTGCCAAGCAAAGCGATGCAAATGACTGAGGCCCACCGGATCGTTGTAAGTTTCATGGGTGTTGTTTAGCCAGTTGGAATTCCGGTTACCGGAATGCTCGTGTAACCTATATGACTACTCAAGTTTACCGTAAAGTCGGCTGCAGGAGCATTCGCGATGCGCGAGGAAATTTCATACCGGTTCACGCGGGCCATTGTGCGCACACCGTGCAACAAAGTGGCCAACGCCTTGCGCGCCATGGACCGCGGCGCACCGGACGCCGATGTGTTCCGTGCAGAGCACGCGGCCTACGTGAGCGTGCTGCAAAGCCTGGGCCTCGACCTCACGATTCTGCCGCCGCTGGAGGAATTTCCTGATTCCGTGTTTATCGAAGATTCCGCGCTGTGCCTGCCCGAGGGCGCCATCATCCTCCGGCCGGGTGCCGCATCGCGGCGGGGTGAGGCAAGTCAATCCGCCGCAGCGCTCTCCAGTCTCGGGGTTGAATTCATGAAAGTTGACGGCCCGGGGACAGTTGACGGTGGTGATGTGCTGGTTACCGGGTCAATGGTCCTGGTGGGATTGTCTGCGAGAACCAACCAGGCGGGCTTCGATTCGCTGAAGGAAGTACTGGCCGGTTGGGGATACGATGCACGCGCCGTTCGCACACCCGCCGATGTGCTGCACTTCAAATCAGACTGCAATATCCTCGACGATCACACGCTGCTTTGCACTTCGCGACTTGCCGGCGACCCGCATCTGCGGGATTTCAGAATCCTCACCGTGCCGCCAGGAGAGGAGGCTGCCGCCAATTCAATCAGGGTCAACGATGCGGTCCTGGTGCCGCAGGGTTTTCCGGGAACCGCCGAGCTGCTGGATGGGGCAGGATTCGATATCGTACTGGTTAAAATCAGTCAGGCCGCCCTGGCGGACGGCGGGCTTTCCTGCATGTCCTTGCGTTTATGAACGAGACGCATACCAGGCGACGACGCGGGGGTCGGCCTCGATAAGCGCCTGGTGTTTGACCAGGTTCGGGGCGACTTTGTCTACCAGGTCTTTCGGCACGTAATCAAGAGCCCCTGAACGCAACCAGCGTGTCTGCATCAAAACCTTGAGGTCGGCGACGGTCAGTTGGTTGTCGGCGAAGTACCGGCCGCCGCCGCGCTGCAGCAGGGCGCCCAGGCCCTTCAGAAATGTCGTCAGCCAGCCATCCACCAGTTTTTCGCGCGCGGCCTTGAGTTCTTCACCTTCCAGGCCGAACGTCCGGCCGATGTGGTGACCGAGGTCCTCGACGGCATCCATCGCTTCGTCACAGTAAAGCGCCTGCAGGTCGTCGGTCGGGTAAAGTCCTGCCATCTTGCCGATGTAACGGCAGATGGCATTGGACTGGGAGACTGCTACGCCATCGATCTCGAAAACGGGCAGTGCATTGAAAGGTGTGTCCTGCCGCATCTTGCTGAACTCGGCAAACGACAGGCGGATGTCCTCGAACGGCATCCCTGCTGCATGCAAGGCGATCCGGATGGGCTCGCCACGTCCGCCGGCAAAATCGAAATAGGTCAGTTTGTAGCTCGTCATCGCGGTGTCTCCTGTGAGGTAGCCGATCTTAGCAGTTCACGAACACTAACGAAATCGGATCAGTCGGGTTATCCTTGACCCCATGAAAGCCGTTGTCTATGAGCAATATGGAGCCCCCGAAGTTCTTCAACTCAAAGAGGTTGAAAAGCCCGTTCCAAAGGACGATGAGATCCTGATCCGGATCCGGGCGGTTGAAGCCACCAAGGGCGATTGCGAAATGCGAAGTTTCCATTTCCAGGTAAAGTGGTTCTGGCTGCCCATGCGGATCGCGTTTGGAATCACCAGGCCAAAAAAGCAGGTATTGGGGAGCTATTTTGCCGGCGAAGTCGAATCCATCGGCAAGGACGTGACAGATTTTATCCCGGGAGACCAGGTCTTCGGCGCAAGCCGGCTTCGCATGGGCGCCTATGCTGAATACCTGTGTTTGCCAGCCAGCTACACGATTGCCGCAAAGCCTGTGAATTTGGGTTTCGAAGAGGCGGCGGCGGTTCCCCTGGGCGGGCTCAATGCGCTTCACTTCATGAGAAGGGCGAACATCAGGCAAGGCGAAAAAGTCCTGGTAAACGGAGCCGGTGGCAGCATCGGCACGTTTGCAGTGCAAATCGCCAAATCCATGGGGGCCGAAGTGACGGCGGTTGATAGCGGAATCAAGGGGGAAATGCTGCTCGCCACCGGTGCTGATCATTTTATCGATTACCGCAAAGAAGATTTTGCAGCCAACGGCCAATCTTACGATGTGATTTTCAACATGGTTGCCAAAAGCGCCTACTCAAAATGCATTGGCTCGCTGAAAGCCGGCGGCCGCTGTTTGTTGGGAAATCCACGCATGTCGGACATGGTGCGATCGGTACTTACATCCAGGTTTACCGACAAGACCGTGCTGTTTGCCTTTGCCGCAGAAACCAGGGAGGAGTTGCAGATGCTGAAACAAATGATTGAGCAGGGCGCCATCAAGCCCGTGGTCGACAAAGTCTACCCGATGGAACAGGCTGCCGAAGCCCACCGAAGGGTCGAGACCGAACAACGGCTGGGCATCGTCGTCCTGTCTGCGGACTAGCCCATCCGCCCGATCGGGTCCTCGAGGCTGTCCGGCGGCACCGTGAACCATGCGGGTCCTTCCTCGGTGATGTACAGGCAATCTTCCAGCCGGACGCCGAAGCTATCGAAGTCGTACAGGCCCGGTTCATCGGAAAAACACATGCCCGGTTCGAGCAGGGTCTGTTCGCCGTGAACGAAATTGACCGGTTCGTGGCCATCCATGCCGATGCCGTGGCCGGTGCGGTGGCTCAGGCCGGGCACCTGGTATCCCGGTCCCCAGCCCAGTGATTCGTAGTAGGCCCTTACGGCGTCGTCGACCGACCCGGCCGGCTGCGCCGATCTGCGCGGTTTCAAAGGCGATTTGCTGGCCCTGCCTGACCGTGTTCCAGACTTCACGCTGGCGCGCGCTCGGCTCGCCGAACACGAAGGTCCGCGAGATATCGGACTGGTAGCCGTGCACGGAACAGCCGCAATCCATCAGCACAATCTGCCCTTCCTCGATTTCCTGGGGTTGGCCTGTGCCGTGCGGATAGGCGCTGGCGACGCCGAACAGGGCCATGTTCCAGATATCTTCGCCACCCAGTTGGGTCTGCGCCTCCTGCATCATCGCGTTGACGTCCGCAGGCACCATGCCCTGTTCAAGCCGGCCATAGACATGGCGATAAGCCGTCAGCGTCACTTCGTTCGCCTTCTTCATCAGTGCAATTTCGTTCGCCGATTTGAACATCCGGCAAGCCTGTGTGACCGGTTGCGCCGGCACGATTTCAATGCCGGGAGCCGCATCGAGCAGCCCAAAGGCAACGAACTGGCGAACGGTGCCTTCCAGGCCGATCCGGCCGTCGCTGATACCGCGGTCTGCGAGGATGCCGGCGACGCGCTGGAAAGGGCTGTCGTGTTCATTCCACGTGCGAACGTCGTCACCGAAGGTCATCGATTCGCGCACGCTGGGTTCTTCAAAAAACGGCGTGACCACGCCGATATCGCCTTCACGGGGAATGACCACCGCGGTCAGACGTTCACTGCGCCACCAGCTGATCCCGCTGAAATACAGCATGGCCGAGCCGGGTTCGAGCACGATCGCATCGATACCCAGTTCCTGCATCAGGAGTTGTGCTTTCGCGATCCGCGCCAGGCGCTCTTCGGCGCTGATCGGGACAGCGTCGCCGGTGATGGATTGCAAAACAGGCGCGGAACCCTGTTTGTCGTCCTGACCGCAGGCGCCAACAACAGCCACACCGGCTGCCGCGCCGGATAATTTCAGAAAATCGCGTTTTTTCATACCTGGGATACCGCGCCTTTTATGTGTGAATCATCACTTTGAATGATGGAACATCATAGCGCATGGATTCCGGTTGGAGAAAAGCAAATCATTCAAAGGGGCCATACGAACAGCAACATCGGCACGCCTATAGCGACCACCAGTATCTCCATGGGTAAACCCAGCTTCCAGTAATCGCCGAAGCGGAAGCCGCCGGGCCCAAGAATCAGGGTATTGTTCTGATGCCCGATTGGCGTGAGGAAGGCACACGAAGCGCCTATCGCCACCGCCATCAGAAACGTGTCCACGTTGACCCCTAGCTGGGCCGCGGTGCTGATCGAAATGGGGCACATCACCGCCGCTGTCGCCGCGTTGTTCATGAAATCCGACAGGGTCATCGTCACCACCAGGATCGCCACCAGCGCAAGGACCGGGTGGCCCTGGGCAATGCTGCCCAGCAACGAGCTGGCGAGAAGGTCCGCGGTGCCGGTGGTCTCCATGGCGAACGCCACCGGGATCAGGGCGCCCAGCAACACGATGACCGGCCAATCGATCGCCGTGTAGAGTTGGCGGACCGGCATGACCCTGAACACCATCAGCATCAGCACGCCGGTCGCAAACGATATAGCCGCGGGCAGCAAGCCAAATGCGGCGCCAGCGATGGCCAGCACCATGATGGTCACGGCAAGCACCGCTTTTTTGCGGTCCGGTATGCTGATGGACCGAGCCGCCAATGGCACGCAGTTGAATTCCGAGGTGAATCCGGCAAGAGAATCCGGCGCCCCCTGCATCAACAGCACATCGCCGGGCTGGATGGCGGTCGAGCGAAGTCGCTTGATGGTGCGGCGTCCGCCATGTGAAATGGCCAAAAGGTTGAGACTGAAGCGCGTGCGCAGCCTGATATCGCTGGCGCTGCGTCCGATCAACGGGGAATTCTGCATCACCACCAGTTCACGCAGCTGGATCTCCTGCGTCTCGCTTTCCTGGTTGCCGGATTCCTCCTTTCCGGCTGGCTGCCCGGCATCGCCGGCGTGTGCCTGGACCTCGGTCCCGGCCTCTCCGTTTTCCTTGTCCTTTTCGCCGGATTTCACGTGCTCCTCAAGCACCAGGCCGACACTGGAAAGTCCGGCGGCAAGCGATTCCGGTTCAGCCTCGATGATGAGGATGTCCCCGGGGCGCAGCAGCCGCCTGGAGTTGGGCGCAAATATGCGAAACTCATTACGCACCATGCCAATGATCTGGGCGTCATTCCGTTCGAGGATCTGGTCCACTTCGCGCACAGTCTTGCCTGCCGCCTTGCCGTTTTCCGTGACCCGGGCCTCGGTGACATAGGTTCCGGTGTCGAAGCCTTCTACTCCCTTGTTTTCCCGCGCCGGCACGATGCGCCAACCGACCAGGGCGACGAAAGCCACGCCGGTGAGGGCGATAGCCATTCCGGCCGGGGTGAAATCGAACATGCCAAAGCTCTCCAGGCCGGACTTGGCGCGGAAGCCGGAAACAATCAGGTTGGGCGGCGTGCCGATCAGGGTTGTCATCCCGCCCAGGATGGTGCCGAACGCAAGCGGCATCAGAACCTTGCCGGGTGGCAGTTCAAGCCGGTTTGCGATCTGTATCGCCACTGGCATCAACAGGGCCATGGCCCCCACATTGTTCATGAAGGCGGAGAGCAGGGCGCCCAGGGCGGTAATCGCGGCTATGGTCAGCGTCGGTCCCGTCGTGGCCGGCAGCGCGCGTTTGGCCAGCACATCGACCGCACCCGTAGCCTGTAGTCCACTGCTCAGTATGAGGACGCAGGCCACGGTGATCACCGCCGGATGCCCGAAACCGGAGAACGCGTCCACGGCCGGCACCAGGCCCGCGAAAACACAGGCCAGCAGGCAGCCAATGGCGACGATGTCATGACGCCAGCGGCCCGACATGAACAGGGCAATCATTGCAGCAAGAATAACCAGGATGAGGACCTGATCAGGACTCATGCGTTCCAGGTGGCTGAACCATGCTACAGCCTACCGCAGCGGCAGCCGGTGTCATGACTTCCGTTGGCCGGATGGCCGGTCACTCCAGGCGGGTGGCAACGACCTTCTGGAACAAACCGGCAAAAATGGTTTCCTGCCGCCACTCAAACCGGTCTGCCTCGCTCGCGAACGATTTGATCTCGTTGCGCCACAGGCTCTTGGCAAAGGGCTCCAGGGTGTCGAAGACGATGCTCGTGATCAGTTTAAGCGGGTGCCACCAGCGTGGTTTGTGGTAATCGACAAACACGACTTTGCCGCCCGGATTAACCTTTTCCAGCAGCCGGTCGACGATTTTGTACTTGTAATCATCGGGTACTTCATGCAGCAGGAAGTAGCAGCACACGACATCGAACGGCTTCTTGCTGAAATCAACGATGTTGGCGTGATGCACGGTGGCGTTAGGATAGTCCTGGAGTTTGCGTCGTGACACTGTTCACCTGCACCTGCGCAACGTCGACCACGTCCAGGCTGCCTTCCGGGCCAATATGCGCCGCCAGGTTGGGCGCAAAGCTGCCGTAAACGGAAGCGGCTTGCAGCACGCTCTGGCCGGGCTGGATTTCTGCGAAAGCCAGTTTCTGGAGCTTGCGGTGTTGCTGCCAGAGAATGGTCCGGACCACGATCTCGCGGTCGAGAAGTTTGACGTTACGGGGACTGATATAGCACCAGTAATAGGTGTCCTGCAGGTAAGCCGGAATTTCCGGGGCACTCTCGGTGTGAGTCTGCTGCCTGCGGAACATGTCTTTTTCACCTGTGCCGGGGCGGGCATTGGGTCGTGCAGCGGGACATAGTCAATTGTTCGGGCGATATCGTCCATTCTCAGGTCCTTTATTTGTTTAATTTCGGCTTCAAAGTCTTTGCGGACTCTATCCAGCGTCTGTGCCGGCTACAATGACCTGTATCAGTCAGCTTCTCACCAGCAGGGAAATCTGGTTGGAAGCACGCGCTGAAGCAGGTCTAAATACCCAGATTCCGCGCGATTTCCTCGACTTCCGCCCTGGTCGCAGAGTCCATGCTGGCGATCCGGCCCCAATCACGGTCGGTTTCCGCCGCCAGTTTATGGGTTGCGTCGATGCCCATCTTGCCGCCCAGGCCCGGTTTGGGGCTGGCAAAATCCAGGTAGTCGATCGGCGTGTTATCAACCAGGACCGTGTCGCGGACCGGATCGGCGCGGGTGCTGATGGCCCAGATGACTTCCTTCCAGTTGCGCACATCGATATCGTCATCCGTGACAATGATGGTCTTGGTGTAGGTGAACTGCCGCAGCCACGACCAGATGCCGAACATGATCCGGCGCGCATGGCCGGGATACTGCTTGCGGATGCTGACGATGGCCACCCGGTAGGAGCATGCTTCGGGTGGCAGGTAAAAATCCGTGACTTCGGGAAACTGCTCCTGCAGCAGAGGGATGAACATCTCGTTCAGGGCGGAAGCCATGATCGAAGGCTCATCCTCGCCCGGCTTTCCCATGTAGGTGGTCAGGTAGACCGGATTGTCGCGGTGGCTGATCCGCTCCACGGTGAATACCGGGAATTCCGCAACGGAATTGTAATAACCCGTGTGGTCGGCAAATGGACCCTCGTTCGGCCATTTCACCGGGATAGATGTGTCCCTCCAGCACGATTTCAGCGCCATGGGGGATGGGCAGGCCGGATTTCCCGGACTCGACGACCCGGCTCCGGCGCCCGCGCAGCAAGCCGGCGAACTGGTATTCCGACAGGGTATCCGGGATCGGCGTCACGGCGGCCAGCAGGGTCGCCGGGTCAGCCCCGATAACAACAGCGACCGGGAACGGCTTGCCCGGGGTTTTCCTGCTGGAATTCGCGAAAATCCTGGGCGCCGCCGCGATGCGGCAGCCAGCGCATGATCACCTTGTTCCTGGCGATCACCTGTTGCCGGTAAATGGCCAGGTTAACCCTGGGCTTATTGGGGCCGCGCGTAATCACCATGCCCCAGGTGATGAGGGGGCCTGCATCTTCCGGCCAGCAGGTGGTTACCGGCAGAGTGGCAAGATCGACATCCGGGCCTTCAACAACGTTTTGCTGCCAGGGCGCGGATTCTTTCCTCACGGTAGCCGCATGTGCAAGCCGTGCAAATCCGGGGATGGCATCCAGGGTTGACCGCAGGCTGTCCGGACAGTGGGATTGCGCAGAAAGGCGAATTGCCTGCCCAGCTCGCGCAGGTCTTCCCTGGAGGTCAGTCTCCAGCGCGGTCAGGATGCGCTGTTCATTACCAAACAGGTTGCCCAGCACCGGCATCCTGTCGTGACCGGCGTTTTCGAACAGCAGTGCCGGCCCATTGGCGACCAGGCTTCGGCGGCACAGTTCGGTGACCTGCAGTCTTGGATCGACGGCCTCATGGACGACTTTGAGTTGGCCAGCCGATTCCAGCGCAGTCGTAAACCCGCGCAGGTCATCCCAGGCCTTCCTGTTGACCTGGCGCTGGTGGTGCTCAAGCAGCTGTCGAATTGCCATATTCCATCCCGGCCTGCTTTAGAAGATAGCCATTGCAGGCGCCCAGCGGCAGCAGGCTGTGCAACTCCGGCAGCAGGGGCTCCAGGTCCGCCCCGTGCAGGGCTTCACTGAACAACTCGATGATTCTGAACGTACCCTGGTGCTGGGGGCTGATTCTGCAGCACATCGACGCCCAGCGCATCCAGTTCCGCGAGTTGTGCCAGCACCTTCATGGGTCAGCGCAGACTGGGTCTGTGTGCCATTGAGTACCAGGAACTCCTGGTCTTCCTGCGTTTTCAGCACGCGGCCATCCGGGTACTCCAGGCATTTGAACTGGCAGTTGTCCTTGGGCAGGTTGTGCGAGCGCGCCGTGTAGCAGCGTGCCGAATAAGCCAGCGGCAGGCGCCCCAGCGCAAACACTTCGGTCTCCACGCCGTCTGGCCGGCACTCCTGCAGATCTTTGAGGGTCTCCAGGCCCAGTTCCACCGGCAGAACCCAGCGTTTCATGCCCTTGGCGGCCAGCAGGCGCAGGGTGCGATGGTTGTAGATGTTGACGCTCGGGGCCGGTCACGAACGCCGTTCCGGCTCGCGACAACAACTGGATGGCCGTCACATCATTCGCCTCGACCATGAATTCATTGTTTTTGCAGAGTTTTTTCAGTGAGCTCACTTCCGAGGCCGCCTCCAGCAGGGTCAGGGAAGAAAGAATCACTTCCTTGCCGCTCTGTCTGAGTTCCCGGCCGATGGCCAGCCAGTCGTCCGGTTTGACCAGGCGCCGCTTGGAACAGATGACCTCACCCAGGTAGACGATCTCGGCGGGACAGTCCGCGACCTGCTGATAGAAATCCAGTACCTGCTGGCGTTCCCAGAAATATTGCACAGGCCCGATGGACAGTTTCATCATCTTCGGCTCCTACTGCCAGGGCCTGTGGTAAGCGCCGAGAGTGGTCTGGGAGCCCTCGGACACATCGTCGAGTTTCTGCATCCACTGGTCCATGGGTTTGAAAGTCTCCGGGTCCTCGCAGGCAACGGTCGATGGCCGCCCGCATCACGGCGGTGACCTGCGCCACGTAGGCGGGGCTGCGCTGCCGGCCTTCCACCTTGATGGCGCTGACGCCGATTTCCCGCAACTTCGGCAGGATCGACAGGGTGTTGAGGCTGGTGGGCTCCTCCAGCGCGTAGAACACGTGCTCACCCACCTGGAACCGCCCTTTGCACAGGGTCGGGTAGCCGGCTTTTTCCCCTTCGCCGTAGTGGTCGATCAGTACACCGTTGAGCCGGGTATTGGTGCCGCCGTCGCGTTTCTTCCCAGCGAACATGTGAAGCCGGGGAGCAGGCGCCGTAGGTGTTGGGCGACCGGCCCGTCGCATAGCTGGACAGCAGGCAGCGGCCCTCGACCATCACGCACAGGCTGCCAAACCCGAAAACCTCGACCGGTACCGGGGATTCAGCTGATGACCTGTGTTACCTGGCTGACCGACAGCACGCGGGGCAGGACCACCCGGCGAATACCGAAATTCTCATGGTAGAACCGGATGCCTTCGGCGCTGGTCACGGATGCCTGGACCGACAGGTGCAGGCGTAATTCCGGCCACCGTTCACAGGCGTAGTCCAGCACGCCCATGTCGGCCAGGATCAGGGCGTCAACCCCGTACTCCGCCGCCTGGTCCACGGCGGCTTTCCAGCGCTCGAAACCTGCGGGCCGGGGAAAGGTGTTGACCGCGACATATATTTTTCTGCCCCGGTCCTGGGCATAGCGCACGGCCTTTTCAAAGGTCCGGTCGGTAAAGTTCAGGCCGGCAAAATGGCGCGCATTGGTGTCATCCTTGAACCCGACGTAGACCGCATCGGCGCCATTGTCGACTGCGGCTTTCAGCGAAGGCAGGTTTCCGGCAGGGCATACGAGTTCCATCCAGCTATTCTAGTGACGCAATTCGCGCTGACGTTGACCGGAATCAAGATAGCCGGCATCCGGGGAAATATACTTGATTTCCTCATCTTCCGGCCGAGCCATGATTCCATTACCCGAATTCATCCGTCCCATTGCCAGGAAAGTGATGGGTATTCCCGGCCGAGTGATCCCTTATTCAGCCCAGAAGCCGGTGCTTTCCATGGTCCTGAACCAGGCGTTCCGGGAGCCTTTGCAGCACGGAGAACTGGAATTTCTGGAAGGCAGCAGGATTCGCATCAAGGTGGCTGACCTGAACGTGGACTGGCTTATCGAGGTTGGGAGCCACCGGTTCAGCCCGGTTGACCGCGAGCCTGGCTGAGGACGTCTGCATCAGCGGTGACAGCCTGGACTTCATCCTGCTGGCCACGCGGCAGGCTGACCCCGATACCCTGTTTTTCCAGCGCAGGATCCGGGTTGAAGGCGACACCGAACTCGGGCTGGGAATAAAGAACACGATGGACGCCATGGACTGGGATGACCTGCCGCCGCCGCTCAGGAGACTCCTGCAGGTGGTCGGTAAGCTGATTGAAAGATTGCAGGGAGCCACCATTACCCCGTTAAATAGCGGATCGGACACATCACGGAGACACATGATGACTGCATCAAGGCTGATCGCGGTCCTGGCCCTTGGCGCAATACTTGGCGGCTGCGAGCCGTCGCCGACCGGTGTAGCGACACCGGTTGAGTCCTCAACGGAGCCGGACGACCGGGCCATCCATCAGTTACGAGAAATACGAACTGGACAACGGGCTGGACGTTATTCTCCACGTTGACCGTTCCGACCCGGTGGTCGCGATCAACCTGGCGGCCCACGTGGGCTCCTCGAGGGAAGTGAGCGGGCGCACCGGTTTCGCGCATTTGTTCGAACACCTGTTGTTCCTCGACTCGGAGAATCTCGGCTACGGCGGCCTGGACGAAATGAACACCCGGATCGGGGGCGAAGGCACCAACGGCTTCACCAGCACCGATATGACCCAGTATTTCCAGGCGGTTCCCGCCGACGCGCTGGAAAAAGTCATCTGGGCCGAAGCCGACAAGCTGGGCTATTTCATCAATACCGTCACCCAGCCGGTTATCGACACCGAGAAGCAGGTGGTCAAGAACGAAAAACGCCAGGTCGTGGATAATCAGCCGTACGGCCATAACTTCTACGTCATCGGCAAGGCGCTTTACCCGGAAGACCACCCGTACAACTGGCAGATGATCGGCTCCCTGGCCGACCTCGAGGCGGCCACGCTGGAAGACGTCAAAACCTTCTACGGTCGCTGGTATGTACCCAACAACGTCACGCTGACATTGTCCGGCGACTTTGACGTCGATGAGGCGAAGGCGCTGATCGAGAAGTATTTTGGCGAAATCCCCCGTGGGCCTGAAGTAGTTTTACGGGAACCGCTTCCAGTGAAACTGGAGAAAAGCATATCGCTGTATCACGAGGATAACTTCGCCACCGTGCCGCGGCTGACCATGGTCTGGCCTTCCGTTGGCCAGTTTCACCCCGATTCCATTGCGCTCCAGGTGTTGTCGGAGTACTTGTCCGTGGGCAAGCGGGCGCCACTCAACGAAGTCCTGATCGATGAGCAGCAGCTGACCTCCAGCCTGGAGACCTTCAATTACGGCAAGGAACTGAGTGGTGAGTTTTACCTGATCATCGATGCCAACGCCGGTCAAGACCTGGATGCGCTTTTACCCGCAGTGGACAACGGCTTTTAGACGATTTGAAGAGAACGGGATTTCCCAGGCGGACCTGGACCGGATCAAGGCCGGCGCGGAAGTCGAGATCTATGGCCGGCTGGATAGCGCCCTCGGGAAGGCGATTGCGCTGGGCGAATTCAATACCTTGTCCGGTGACCCGGAACGGATCAACAGTAACATCCGCGAATTGCAGGCGCTGACGACCGGTGACGTCGTGCGGGTGTACAACACCTACCTGAAAGACCGGCCTTACGTGGTGACCAGTTTCGTGCCAAAAGGACAGCTTGGCCTGGCCCTGGAGGGCAGTGTTCAGGCCGAAGTAGTGGAAGAGGTCGTGGTCCAGGGCGCTGAGCAGGAAGTCGAAGTGGATCATTCGGTTAGGGATTTCGAGCGCACGCCGTCCACTTTCGACCGCACCGTTGAACCTCCATTCGGCAGTCCGTATGAGCTCCCGGCGCCCGCAGTCTGGCGGGAATCCCTGGCCAACGGCATTGAAGTTTACGGCATAGAATCCAGCGAAACTACCGCTGGTCTATTTCTCCCTGGAACTGGATGCCGGCCGCGATCGCGCGGACGCCGGCAAGCCGGCTGTCGCCAACCTGACGGCCGACCTGCTCAACAAGGGCACGGCCGGCAAGACGACCGCGGAACTCGAAGACGCGATCAAGTCGCTCGGCTCGACCATCACGGTTTCAGCCGGTGCGACCAGCACCTCGGTCAGCGGCAGCACCCTGTCGCGCAACTTCGGGCAAACGATGGCGCTGGTCGAGGAAATTTTGCTGGAACCGCGCTGGGATGCCGCGTGAATTCGAGCTGTTGAAACGCAAACAGCTCAACCAGATTGACCAGGATGCCGGCAACCCGGAAGCCATATCCCGGCGGGAAGCGGCAAAACTCAGGTATCCGGCGGATCATATTTACAGTTACCTGCCTTACGGCACCCGGGAAAAGCTGGAACCGGTCGAACTGGCGGACCTGCAGGCTTTCTACCAGGCAAACTATTCACCGGTTCGCGCCCGGCTCAATATCGCGGGCGATGTCGATGCCGAAACCGTCAAGGCTGCAACCAGCGATTTGGCGGCACGCTGGAACACCCCCGGCACAGAACCGGTTTCGCTGCCGCAAGCCAACCCGGTGGAGCAATCGGTGATTTATTTTTATGACGTGCCCGGCGCCAAGCAGTCGGTGTTGCGGATCCAGAGGCCATCGCTGTCCGCCGTGGACCCGGACTATCCGCTGGCGCAAGCGCTCAATTTCCTGCTGGGTGACATTTATACCTCGGAGCTGATGACCGAACTGCGTGTGAACAAGGGCTATACCTATGGCATCGGCTCAAGGTTTCATCGGCGAAAAAGATCGTGGTGCGTTTGTCATCGGATCGAGCGTGCGGGCCAATGTGACGCGTGAATCCCTCGAGTTGATCCGGGATATCGTTGCCAATTACGGGCCGGAGTTCACCGCACGAAGACCTGGCCATCCTGAAAGGTGCCGTGTTGCGGGGCCAGGCGCTCAAGAATGAGACGCTGAGCGCCAAGCTGGACGTGATCAGGGAAATCAGCACATTACGGCTACCCGGATGATTTCCAGGCCGTCAATGCGCGGCGCGTCGAGGAAATGACGCTGGCAACAGTTCAAGCAACTGGCCGGCGAGTACCTGCGCCCCGACGCCATGCAATACATCGTGGTGGGCGATGCGGCCAGCCAGGCCGGGTTGCTGTCGGAACTCGGTTTTGGCGATCCGGTGATGCTTGATCCGGTGAGCTAGGAAAACGTGTTCCCGCATGCCTGCACGGCGGTGTACACACCTTCGGCGCAGGCATAAAATGGAGTTTCCGGAAGGATTTCGGTTCGAATCCTCTCTTTAATAAAAAAGGTGAATCCTGATGATCAAGAAAGCTCGAAAATCAACCAGTAACCCGACGCGAACGGTGTTTGCAATTGGCCTGACTTCCATACTTGTCGTCGGCTCGTCGGCCGCAAGTGCTGATGAGGCTGATGCAAAACGCCTGCTCAAGGCCATGTCAGACTACGCAGCGACACTGAACTCCTATTCATTTGATTACGACGCCATGCTGGACGTGGTGACCCCTGAAGACCAGGTGATCGGAATCGCAAGTTCGGGTGCCGTGACGTTCAGCCGCCCGGACAAAATCCATGCTGCACGGCACGGTGGTTTTGCCGATGTAGAGATGAACTTCGACGGAAAAACACTGACGATTCTGGGTAAAAATCTCAATGTATTTACTCAGGTGGAAATCCCCGGCACGGTGGATAACTTGATCGATGAACTGAGAAACACCTATAACCGGCCGCTCCCGGCAGCTGATCTTTTGCTTTCCAATTCATACGAAATCCTGATGGAGGGTGTTGTCGATGTAAAAGATCTTGGCAGCGGCGTGATCGGTGGCGTGGAATGTAACTCGCTGGCGTTCAGAGCCGAAGAAGTCGACTGGCAGATCTGGATTGCTCAAGGTGACAAGCCGTATCCCTGCCGTTACGTGATTACTTCCAAGACGATGGCTAACGGACCGCAGTACAGCGTCCAGATCAGCAACTGGAAAGATGGGGATGAAGTCGCAGCGCGTGATTTCACCTTCAAGGCCCCGGCCGACGCCAAGCAGGTCGAAATCGAAGACCTCAAGGGCTCGGGTGATTTACCGGAAATTTTCGTGATGGATAAAGGAGAAGCAAAATGAGCAGGCTGAAGAGATTGGGACTTATGGCGCTGGTCGTAACCGTGGTGTTCATTGGCTCTGAAATCGGCTCACAACTCGCGGTTCCAGGAATCCAAAGCGCCATCCCGGAGGCGGAAGCCATCGTGGGCCGGCCACTGACCCCGGTGAGTGTCGCCGGCGTGGCCCGCCGCACCGTGCGGCGTTGCGCAGTGGGCGTCTATTACTGTTAGCCCGTAAAACGGCAAAACGCAAGGAAGCCCGGCAACGGGCTTCCTTTTTTTGGGCCACTGATCCCGGTCAGGGTCCAAACAGGCGCGCCACGCCAACCGAAATTCCGGGTACGAAGGTAATGACAAGCACCGCGATCAGGTTAATCAGGAAAAAGGGCAGGGCGGCACGGAAGACCGACATCAGGGGCTTGTCAAAACGGAACGAGGCCAGGTAGAGATTCATGCCCACCGGCGGCGTCAGGTAACCTAACTCCATATTGGCCAGAAAAATAATACCCAGGTGGATGGGATCTATTCCAAAAGCTGCAGCGACCGGCAACATCAGCGGCACAACCACGACGATCGCGGAAATGATATCCAGCAAGCAGCCTGCCACTAACAAGGCGGCGTTCAAGGCGAGTAAAAACACCCAGGGGGAGTCGGTGACGGACTGGATCAGTTCCGCGGCCATTGATGGTACATCCGCAAAAATCAGGTAGCTGGTCAGGCCCATGGCCGAGGCGAGAATGATTTTGATACCGCCCACCAGGATCGCGCATTCCTTCAATATTTCGCCAAGGTGGGTGCCAAACTTCACGTCACGATGGATCAAAAATTCCACCAGCAACGTGTAGGCGGCGGCTGCGGCAGCAACTTCAACCAGTGTCGCAATCCCCGAAAAGATGCCAAAGAGCACGCCAGCCGGAAGCATGACCTCCCATTTGGATTCATACAGCGTACGCATCGCCAGCGAGGCGTCAAACCGCGGTCGCTCCGACTTGATCGACCGGGCTTTGTAAATAGCGTAGGCACAAGTCATCGTGATCAGCAGAAAGCCCGGCACCACGCCGGCAATAAACAATTGGTTGATCGGCGTGTGTGAAGCAACTCCGTAAAGAATGACCAGAAGACTGGGCGGTAACAGAATGCCAAGGCTGCCGGAGGAGGTGAGCACGCCCAGCGAAAAATTTTCCTTGTAACGCTGTTTAATTAATATCGGTAGCATCAATCCACCCAGGGCCAGGATGGTGACCCCTGATCCCCCGGTAAAGGTCGTGAAGAAGGCGCAAACAAAGATGGCCGCGATGGCCGAACCGCCCGGCATCCAGCCAAACCAGGCTTCAAACAGCCTGACCAGCCTTGACGAAGCCTTACCGGCCGCCAACACGGTGCCAGCCAGTGTGAACAGGGGAATTGTGGGCAAAATGGGGTTGGATGCGATCCGGTAGGCTTCAACCGAGATCGAAGCCAATGGAATGCCATCGGTACCGAATAACAGCGCGGCAAGGCTGCCCAGCACGATATAAATGGGGGTTCCCGCCAGCGTGGCAACAAGAATCACCAGCAGGCCTGCGGGCAGAACCCAGGAGCTGCCGAAATCAACAAGGGAAGCAACAGCGATTACTGCCAGGCTCAACGCGATCAGGCGTGGTCCCGAAACCACCTGCATCAGCTGCCGTAAATAACGGTAGGCGAGCAAAACGAAGCTGGCGGGCATGACCGACTGCGCCAGCCACAGCGGGATGATTCCTCCCAAAAGGACTTCGGAACGGCTTTCGGCAATGGCCATGTCCAGCGCCGCTTTTGCCAATACCACGCAGGTAATGACCGCCAGGGAATGGGCGATCAATTCAGCCAGGGTTTTACTGCGACCGGTAAGCAGGGATGAAACACCCAGGGAAATGTGCCGGCTTTTTTTTGCCGCAACGACCGCACCGAGATAGCCAAACCAGAGGGTCGCGTGCCGCACGTAATTGATGGAGCCGGGGATGCCCTGGCCGAATAATGGCCGGCACAGTATTTCCAGCAGCGGCAGCAATACGATGACCAGCAACATCGTTGCGGCCAGGATGACAACGAAGCTGTATTTGTGTCGCCGGTAAAGCAGCATTGAGACGTGCATAACGGAGGTATTCATGTTAATGAGCCGTCTGCAGACTGCGGTATTCGTCCCGCAGCCTCATGGCTTCATCAAAATAACTGGCCGGCACGACCGATCCTCGAATCTGTGGATAAGTGGCTTTTATGGTATCCAGCCAGGCATCCATGGCAGCGCGGTTGACGGGTACAATTGTGAGACCTCTCTCGACCATTGCATCTTTGGCTTCCTGTTCCAGGTCACGCACAGCCTGCTGGAGGTGGAGCGCTTCTTCATGGGAAATCCGGAGCAGTTCCTGGTGGAATTCGGCAGGTATCTTGTTCCAGGCGCTTTCGGTAATGATGGTTGCGCCGGTCAGCGGCGCCCATTTAAGGTCTGTCATGTAGGGCGTGAACGGAAACCACTGGTTGGCCAGGGCCATCAGCGGCGGCGCCTGGTAGGCCGTGATCATGCCGGTTTGCAGGGCGGGCAGAATGTCGATGGCCGACAACGAAACCGTGTTGAATCCCAGGCTCTGCCAGAGTTTTTCGCCCTCGGAAGTTTCACCGTTCGACCATATGAACAGTTTTTCCTTACGCAGATCATCCGGGGTGGCGACGGGTTTCCGGGTGAAAAAGTGTACCCAGCCTATTTCGCCCCAAGCCAGTACTTTAAAGCCTTTGGCGGCCAGTAGCGGGTCCAGCTGTCTGGCGATCCCGTCCCGGACATATTCCATCTCCTGGTTGGTGATAAACGCGAGCGGGATGTGCATGGCCTGTGTTGCCGGGTCGATAGAACTCAGACCGGCTGTTGATACAGCCGCCCCGTCCAGTTGGCCTACTCGAACGCGGCGCAAAATATCGTCTTCATCGCCGAGCGTGCCGGCATAAATTCGCAATCTCACCTGGCCTTTGGTGGCCAGATTCCAGCGCTCATCGACTTTTTTCAGGTTCACATGCCAGACCGAGTCCTTCGGTGCGAAAGTGGCCATTTTGATGACGATCTGAGCTGTTGCGGTGCCGGAAAAATAAATCAGAAACACGGCGATGGTCAGTTTTTGCAGGTGGAATAACATCGGATCAGTCCTCCAGGAAATAGCTGTCTGAGCGGGAAAGCAAAAGGCGGGCGCGCTTTTGCGACACCAGGTTGGCGAGCCGGGTTTGCGGGTAGGCATCTGCGTTGAAAGCCAGCGCCTGGTGCAGCAGCGCTTCGAACTCTTTCCGGTTCTGCTCCCCGATCGAAACAGAATCCGCAAGCGAAACCAGTGCGCCTATCCGCATATCACCGGAAAGTTCCATGGCTCGCGCAAAATGCTCACGGGCCAGGTCAGGGCCTCCACCCTGCATGGTCGAGCGGCCGCCCTGGTAAGCAATCATGAATTCATGCAACGCGCCCTGGTCATAGCTTTCATCCAGTTCCAGGCACCTGTGCATGATGGGTTCAATAAGATTGAGGTCCGCGACCAGGCGCATGTCGGATTTGTCCGAAGCTATTGCCGCCGCCCAGGAAAGGGACAGCCAGTAGAGCTCAGGAATGTTTTTCTTGCCGAAAGCGGCGAGTGTGGCTTGCGGATCCTGCCTGAGTCCCGCCACAAAATCGGTTCGCGTCAGTTCAACCGCCTGCAAGGCATAGCCACGGCTGCGTAAATACAATTTCTTTGCCCGGAGTTTGAGCTCTGCCGAGCGCAGCGGATCTGTTGGCTCCAGTTCCAGTGCCTCAAGCTCGACATATACATAGCTGTACTGGGTAAATCCACTTGCAGCGGTCAGCAACAGTCCCTTGTGTTCCGGAACCTCGGCCAGCAGTCCTTCAATGGTTTTGAGACTGAACGGCAGTGCGGCGCCGACCAGTTCAATATCGTCATCGGATGCGTAAACGCTCCCGCTTTCGGCCAGGGAGTCACCCAGTTTTGAGATTGCGACCTGTTTTATAGAGCATCCGTACAGGCACAGGAAACAGCCCAGAATCAGGAACGGTTTTAACAGGTGGTTCATGTCTTACCCCCGGCTTGCTACATTGCTGGAACAAACACTGGGCGAGCGCCGGGACAATCACATGAGGAATAGGTGATTTTTATCGATAATTTTGTGAAGAGGTCTTAAGGAAAGGTTGATTATTTGGTATGTTACTGATTTTATGGATTTAATCTTCGTCCGGTCCGCCGTATTTTTCCCAATATTCCTGCCAGCCAATGTCCTTTGAAAGTTGTTCAAAGCGGGAATCATCCCGAAAATCACGGGCTTCCTCGATGAAAACTACCTCCAGCCACAGGTATTGGCGGGCCGAAAACTGGATCGCAGCAAAGCTTTCATAAGCCTGGTCATTGGCGCCGATCATTACCCACAGGCCAAACTCGAGCCTGGGTAATCCGAAACGGCCTTCTTCCAGCGCCTGCATCGCCTGTTCCTGGGCCCATTCGCGGTTTTCCTTGAGAAATAGAGTGTCTGCGTTTTCAATCAACCAGTCCGGAGAGGCGGGCAGGTCGCGGTGAAATGCGGCCATAACAGCCTTGAATTCATCGTAGCGCTCCAGGCGCAGCAACAGGATCATGTAAGCCGGATTAATGGCGTTCCTGAATCCGAGTTGGGCGCTGATGGCAAAATGCTCGGCAGCGCGTACATTGTCGTTTTCCCACAGGTAGGCAACGCCCAACCGGTCATTGATAACCGGGGAGATCTCATCGAGTTCCCTGGCGCGCTTTGCCGCTTCCAGGCTGTCATGCCGGCGTCCGACCCAGGAAAGTAGCCCGGAGTACCATTGGTAGACGTTCGGGCTGTCAGGAGCGAGGGCGAGCGCTTTGCGAAATCGTTCCTCGGCTTCGATCCATTGCCAACGGTGCCATGCCATGAATGCATGAATGGCTTCCACTTCGCCCAGTTCACGGTCATTTTTGAACACGTGAGTTGCCAGGATTTCTTCCACTTCCGTAAAAATCTTCTCCATGGACTCGGAAGAATAAAACGGCAGAAGCACCAGCGAATTGGCCAGTCCGATATAGGCGCGCGAAAAATCGGGATCTATGGCCAGCGCCTTTCGATACAGTTCGATACTCCGGCGCAATGGCTGTTCACCGCGCAATTTCCACAGGAAATTCCCATTGATCAGGTAGAGTTGGTAGGCCTCGATGTTAGGCGGAGCCTGCTCAAGCAATGGAACCTGCAAACTGCCCCCGGTGAAATGCCCGCGCAGGGCCTCGGCAACCGAGGTTGCCACGCGATCCTGCATGCTGAAAACTTCTGTCACTTCACATTCAAAGCTGTCGGACCAAATCAGGTAGCCATCGCTCACGCTGCTCAAGAGTGCGTTCAAACGCAACTTGTCACCGGTCTGGCGGATCGTGCCTTCAAAAACCGCGTCCACGTTCAGCAACCTGCCGATTGTCGGCACGTCATCCGTGCGGTTTTTGAAACTATACGAAGAGCGCCGTGCAACGACCTTCAGGCCCCTGACCTTGCTCAGCGACACGGTTAATTCGTCGGTGAGTCCGTCACTGAAACTATCGCTGTCACTGTTGTCGGTCAGGTTTTCAAACGGCAGCACCGCAATTGAGGTGGCAGAAACCGTGCCTGCCTTTTTCTCAGCCAGAAAATCAAACCAGTCGGAAATATGTGCAAACGCAGCAGGCGAACCTGGGTCGACCTCAACCACCGGCTGTGTCCAGTAAATAGTGAGTGCAACCATGGTCACGAGCGCCGCCACTGCGGCCGGCCACTTACTCAAAACTCTTTTTGGAGAAGCCGTTACTGATTCGGTTTCGGCAAGCGGTGTAACCGGCATCAGCAAGCGGTACCCGACCTTGGGTAAAGTCTGTATGAAAGAGGGTGTCATCCGGTTGTCGCCCAGGCGTGTACGAAGCACGGAGATCGCCCGGGACAAAACTTCATCGGTAACAGGAATTCCGCCCCAGACCTCGTTGATCAGTTCATCGCGCTTGACGACCCTGTCCTGGTATCGGGCCAGGCACACCAGCACATCCATGACCTTGGGTTCGAGGTGAACTTGCCCGTCCGCTCCTTCGAGAAGCCCCTGGTCGGGGAAAACACGCCATTCCCCGAGCTGAAATCCCTGCTGAGTATCAACGGTCACTTGTGGAGTATAGGTGTAATTCGGTCTTGAAGCTTTAGCGCAATCCCCTCCACTCTTTTTCGGCTTCCTCGAGGCGAGCGCTGTAATGGTCCAGCAATTTCCTTTGCGAAGAAGTAGGTGGTGCATCCGAGTGCTCAAGGTCAATCGCGAGAGCGGTCAGCGCTTCAGCTACTTTTTCCGGCGTTTTGGCCATGTTCGCTGCCCTGGCTTCCTCGCTGGCAGCATTGATTTCCCCGTCCAGTGCGACGGCCTGGCTGAGAACACTCGAGACCTGTTGCTGGAATTCCAGCAATGAGGCCAGTTCCTGACCGGATACATCGACCCGCGGGTCAAGTGAAACATCGAGCGCTTTTGTCAACGTTTGCCCGCCGGCCACCAGTTTAACGGTGTAGCTGCCAGGCAGTACAAATGCGCCCTCCGGCAGTATCGGCGTCGGCTTGCCCGGTGCGGCGGCTATCGAGTAAAACGACTCCAGCGTGGGCGGCGGCGCATAGCGAAGGTTCCATACAAACCGGTGGTGGCCTGGCCCGGCAGCCAATTCCTGCGGCTTACCCAGCCAGGTCTCGGCAAAATAGACCCGCGCATTCGCAGGGGGCTCTACCGATTCGCTGTCAAAGCTGCGCACGACGCTGCCGTCTTCAGCAAGGATTTCCAGCTTTACGGGACCGGTAAAACCCGGTGGCAGCAGGTAATCGAGTATGGCGCCTGCAGGCGGGTTTTCGCCGGTCGGCTCTTCGGGCGGCAAAGGCGTATCTTTGTTCTGGTTAAAACGTAATCGGACAGCAGGTTCGGGCGTTACCAGCAGCGGCTGGTCTGCGGGCACGTTTACAGCCAGTTCGCGTAACGGGGCGACGGCATCCATCACCCACAAGGCGCGGCCCTGGGTGGCGATCACCAGGTCGTCCTCGTGCACCAGCAGGTCATTGACGCCGGTCGTCGGAAGGTTCATCTGCAGGCTCTGCCAGTCCTCACCGTCGTTGAAAGATACGTAAACGCCGCGGCTGGTCCCGGCATACAGCAGCCCTTTTTGCGCCGGGTCTTCGCGTACGACTTTCACGTACGCCCCATCGGGCAGACCCTGGCCGATTTCCCGCCAGCTTTTGCCGGCGTCATGGGTCACGTAAGCGATCGGTGTGAAGTCATCCAGGCGGTGCCGGTCAATGGCCAGGTAGGCCGTCTCCGGGTCAATGGCGGAGGCGTCGATCATCCCGATTTTGCTCCAGTCTTCGAGCCCGGGCGGAGTGACATCCTTCCAATCTTCGCCGCCGTCGGAGGTCAGGTAACACACGGCCATTATTGGTCCCGACCCATACCAGGCCATCCCGAAGGGGAGAAGGAGCGACAGCGAATACGGTTCCGTAACCGCAGGCTGTAGCCTGGTCGACGGGCGTGTCATTCGTACACCCTTCAGCGTCGGCAACGGCTCCGCTGAGGTCCGGGCTGATGGTTTGCCAGCTCTGGCCCCGGTCGGTTGAACGGAATACGACCTGTGCTGCTGTGTACATTGCATGTGGTGGAGCCGCGGAAATGGCCAGGGGGGTGATCCAGTCATAGCGGTATTTGACTTCCCGGGGATTGGCCGCGTAGCTGGAGACCGGCCAGGGTGATACGTTCTGCGCCTGGGCCGTGCGGGCATCCCACTTGGAAATGCGGCCGCCCAGGCCGGCGCCATAGACGATGTTGGCGTCCAGCGGATCGGGTATGTCACCGTCGCGTTCATCGGCGCCCACCGGGTTCCAGTCTCGGAAACTGATGCGGCCATAGTCGCTGCGGCTGGCGATGGAAACCGTGCCGCTGTCCTGCTGGCCACTGTAAATGCGATAGGGGAAGCCGTTGTCGACGGCCACCCGGTAGAACTGGCCGGTGGGCTGGTTGTACCAGCTGCTCCAGCTTCTACCGCCATTGAAGGTCACCACGGCTCCCTGGTCGGCGCCGGTAATCATGCGACTGGTGTCGCGCGGGTCGATCCACAGTGCGTGGTAATCATCACCGCCAGGCGAGCTGCGCACGATAGTGAAGGTCACGCCGCCATCGGTGGAACGGCGCAGCGGCTGCCCGCCCGCCCATACCGTGTCGGCGTCCTGCGGGTCGGCGGTCAGCCAGCCCATGTAGTTGCCCGCGAGGCTGGCGTCGTCATTGACCTGTTCCCAGTGGTTACCGCCGTCATCCGAGCGGTATACGCCAGCGCCTTTGACCGCTTCAACGGAAGCCCACAGGCGTTGTGCCTGGTGGCCTGGAGCCACCGCAAGTTCGATCCGGCCCATCCCGCCTTCCGGCAAGCCGGCGCCACCCACGGCGAGCCAGCTGCGGCCGCCATCGATGGAACGGTAAATTCCGCTGCTGCCGCCGACCGGGGGCTGAAAATAATCCAGCCAGGGATAGCGACGAATCTGCCACAGCGAGGCGTAGAGAACGCCAGGGGTGTCTTCGCTGAATGCCAGGTCGGCTGCGCCGGTCGTGTCGTCGACATACAGAACCTTGCTCCAGGTTTTTCCGCCATCCTCGGTGCGAAACAGTCCGCGTTCTTCGCTGGGTCCGAACACGTGCCCCAGCGCAGCCACCACGGCTATTTCATCATCCGCGGGATCAACCCAAAGATCGCCAATGTGGCGGGTGTCTTGCAGGCCCACGTGCTGCCAGCTTTCACCGCCATCCGTCGAACGGTATACGCCGTCACCGTCGGCCACATCCCAGCGCTGCTGGATCTGGCCGGTGCCCACCCAGATCACGTCCGGGTTGCTGGGCGCGAGCGCCAACGCACCGATTGAAGCGCTGCCCTGTTGGTCAAACAGGGGCCGCCAGGTAGAGCCGGCGTCATCGGTTTTCCACACGCCGCCATCGGCGGAGCCAAAATAAAAAGTCGTCACTTTGTCCGGATGTCCGGCTACCGCGGTTGCCCAGCCGCCACGAAACGGGCCGACCAGGCGCCACTGCAGGTCAGCGTAGCCGGACTCGGGTATGGCAGCCTGGGTAAATGTGCTGAACAGCAGGCAGAGCACGGTAAGACCCGCCCAAATTGAATTGACGTCCAATTGACAAACCCGCGCTCATTGCTGATCTCCGTTCATCAGGGCATCCCGCACCGCACGGAATTCCGTGCCTTCCTTCCAGTTGGGCCAGTCATCACTGTTGGCGATATCCAGGCCGGTCTTGAAATACATTTCCATATCTTCGAGCGCGCCACTGACGTCCCAGCTGAGGTCGTATTCGTCGGTCACGCGGTGATAGTCCTTTTCGATGTATTCCTCGGCTTTCTGCATGCCGTAGGCCACACCCCGTTCGCGGTCATCGTAACCGTGCCAGGGGTACAGCATGGGCACGCCTTCCTTGGCCAGTTCAAAGTGGTCGGAGCGGTAATAAAAGCCTTTTTCCGCTTCGCGATCGGCCGCCATGACCCGTTCCTGTGCCGCCGCCGCGTCCGCCAGGTAGTCGTCCAGGTCACTCATCCCCAGCCCGATAACCGTGATGTCACGGGTTGAACCGAAATTGTTCATGCCGTCCATGTTCAGGCCGCCCACTGTGTTGGCAAGCGGGAAGAGCGGGTGGGATGCGTAATACAGGGATCCAAGCAGTCCCTGCTCCTCGGCGGTAACCGCCAGGAACAACACGCTGCGCCGCGGCGCCTGCGGCAGAGTCGCGTAGGCTTTGGCGATCTCCAACAGCGCTGCGGTGCCGCTGGCATTGTCGATGGCGCCGTTGTAGATATTATCGCCTTCCAGCTTCGGGTCGGTCCCGAAATGATCCCAGTGCGCCATGTAAATAAAGATCTCCCCGGGGGCTTCGCTGCCTGGCAGGATGGCCGCGACGTTCCGCGAGTCGATGGTCTTGACCGTGTTCTCCAGTTTTGCAGATGCGTTGAGAACCAGGGGCACTGCCTTGAATCCCGGTTTCGACGCCTGTGCGTACATTTCCTGCAAATCCAGCCCGGCCTTGGCAAACAGGGTGCTGGCGCCTTCCTGCGTGATCCATGCTTCCATTGAAGCCAGCCCTTCGCCCCGGTCCGGCAGCACCATGTTGAACTTGGGTCCGGTCCAGCTGTTGGTGACAGTGGGCCAGCCGTAGGCGGCTGGCAGCCGATCGTGAACGATGATGGCTCCGACTGCACCCTGGAGGGCGGCTTCATTGAACTTGTAGTCCCAGCGGCCGTAATAGGTCATCGCGTTGCCGTTGAACAATTCCGGGTCCTGCGTGGCGTAACCGGGGTCATTGACCAGGATGACCACGGTTTTTCCCGTAACGTCGATACCGGCGTAATCGTTCCAGTCCCGCTCCGGGGCATTGATGCCGTAGCCGACAAAAACGAGCTCGGAATTTTCGATCGAAGTCTCCGGCACCTGCTGCCGGGTCCACATGACCTGGTCGGCGGGGTAGGCCAGCACCAGTTCCGCGCCCTCTCCGCCACTGATGATCAACGCAGGGGAATTGATTACTTCGTTCACCGAAAGCGGCACATGCTGGATATAGCTGTCGCCATTGGCGGGTTTCAGCCCCAGGTCTTCAAAGTTCGAAACCAGGTAATCCACCGTTAACTGTTCACCCGGCGATCCCGGTGCGCGGCCGCCGAATTCATCTGACGCCAGGATTTCGACATGCCTGCGATAGGACGCTTCGGTGATGGCTTCGACGCCCAGCGCGACCGGGTCGGATACAGCGGTGTTTCCGGCGGGTGGAACCGTCGTTGCCGTGCCTGCCGGCTCTGCCGACTCCTCCCTTCCACAGGAAGCCAGCAAAAGTGCAAAAATGATCACGGCAAGACTTTTATTCATGGTGTTTCCCTCGATGTACTTTGGATGGTAATGCCCGGCGTCCAGTATAATGCGAACCTGTACCGTTCAGGACGTTGAAATGACCAACAATGATATTTTGCGCCGGATTCGCTACGTCTTTGACTTCGACGACTCAAAAATGATCGGGATATTTGGCCTGGGGGGGCAAACAGTCACCCGTGCGGAGATCAGTGACTGGCTGAAAAAGGAAGACGATCCCGAATATAAAGCCTGCCAGGATGCGCTTTTTGCCGCGTTCCTGAACGGCCTGATCATCGAAAAGCGGGGGCGGAAAGAAGGCTCGCAACCTCCCGTGGAAGAGCGCCTGAACAACAACATCGTTTTCCGGAAATTGAAAATCGCGCTGGACCTGCAAGCAGACGAGGTCCTGGAGATCATGAAACGGGCGGGGCTTCGCCTGAGCAAACACGAGCTGAGCGCTTTCTTTCGCAAGCCGGGCCACAAGCACTACCGGGAATGCAAGGACCAGGCGTTGCGCAGCTTCCTTAAAGGTTTGCAGAGTAAGCCGGATGAACCGGATTTGAACGGGAAAGCATGAGTATGCACGTCATTTTTGTCGCGCCTTTCTTCATGGAAACCACGCTGCGTTTCGTTGCGGGTGCGGCCAGTCTGCCTGGCGTGCGGCTGAGCCTGGTCAGCCAGGACCCGGCCGAAAAACTGCCTGCCGGTTTGCGCTCCATGCTGTCTGCTCACTGGCGTGTTGACAACGCCCTTGACCCGGAACAATTGGTGGCGGCTGCGCAAGCCCTGGCCAGCCGGCTGGGGCCGCCGGAGCGCTTGCTCGGTGCGCTGGAGCAGTTGCAGGTGCCGCTGGCAAAAGCCCGCGAAGCCCTTGGCGTGCAAGGACTCGACGTCGAATCTGCCCGGAATTTCAGGGACAAGGCCCGGATGAAAGACGTGTTAAGGGCGGCCGGGCTGCCTTGCGCACGTCACGTCCTGGCTGAAGACGCGGAACAGGCGCGAGCGTTCGCCGCGGTTGCCGGTTTTCCGCTGGTAGCCAAGCCTCCGGCAGGCGCGGGCGGCAAGGGTACCTTCCGGCTCGATTCGGAACAGGACCTGTCAGCCCTGCTGCAACATTACCCGCCTACTGCCGACGAACCGACCCTGGTCGAGGAATTCGTTTCCGGCACAGAACATTCTTTCGACAGTGTGATCATCAACGGAAAGCCCGCCTGGTATTCGATATCCCGGTACATGCCGGCGCCGTTGCAGGTACTGGAAAATCCGTGGATCCAGTGGTGCGTGTTCCTGCCCCGCGACGTCAGCGGCGCGGAATACCAACCGATCCGGGATGCCGGATTCAAAGCCGTTGAAGCACTCGGGCTGCAAACCGGTTTAAGCCACATGGAATGGTTCCAGCTGCGCGACAACCGCATTGCCATCTCGGAAGTCGGTGCGCGGCCTCCGGGCGCCCAGTTCACGAGTTTGATGTCATGGGCGCACGACCTTGATTTTTATCAGGCCTGGCCGCGGCTCATGATTTTTGATGAATTTGATCCTCCGCCCAGGAAACACGCGGTCGGCGCGGCGTATTTTCGCGGGCAAAGGAGCCAGGCGGGCGGGGCGCGGGTGCGCGCCATCCATGGCCTGGAAGAAGCACAGCGCCGGTTTGGCCGCCTGGTGGTTGAATCCCGGCTGCCTGCCGCCGGACAGTTTGCTTCCGACAGCTACGAAGGCGAGGGCTACGTGATCATTCGCGATGCGGACTCGCAAGTCGTTGAAGACGCTTTGAAACAGATCGTCAGCCTGGTTAAAGTGGAATTAGGCTGAGACGTGGCAACTCAAATCCTTTTGGGCCCGCAGAGTCCCGTCCCGAACCTGAGACAGGCCGTGGATTCGCTGGATTTCGATGGCCCCATCGTGGTGATTACGGCTGGATGGCGTGACTCCGAGGGAGAAATCGACGAACTGCGTGAAGACATCGGTCGCCCGGTCGAGGATATTTTGCTCTACCAGCGGGCTGAAGAGGTTTTTGCCGCCGAGCCCGAGTTGGGCGAGTTGCAACGGGAGCGACAGGACAGATTACAGGAGTTGCAAAGGCTTTACCGGATACGCCTGTCACCGACACTTGCAGCCGCCCGTCAGCTGATGAGAACGGAGGGTGATCCGGAACTGCTGCTGCTCGAACAGCGCGCGGCCATTGCGCAGCTTCGGGCGCTGGACCGGCACCACCTGCGCCACATCATGGTATTGCACCGGGATTTCGACCGGCGCAGAGCTTCCATGCAGATTCCCCTGGCAATTGCTCAGCGTGAAGCCGTCCATCGCCTGGTTGAAAAAGCCGGACTGGTACTGATTGCCGGCGGGCACGTGGCGGTGCTGTTGAACCGTATCCGGCTGTTCCGCCTGGGTGAGTTGCTCGGGCAAAAGCCGGTGATCGCCTGGTCGGCAGGCGCGATGGCCATGAGTGATCGCATCATCCTGTTTCATCAAAAGGCGCCGCAGGGCAAAAGCGATGCGGAAGTCCTGGATGCCGGGCTGGGTATTGTCAGGCAACGGGTCTTTCTGCCGAACGCCAGGACCCGGCTGGATTTTCATAATCGCACCCGGTTGGCGCTTTTCAGCCGGAGATTTGCGCCGGCGCGCTGCTGCACCCTGGATAACGGCTCGATGATTACGCTGGAAAACAACCAGGTGCTTAATGCAAGCCGGACATCCGTGCTGACAGGAACCGGCCGGAAAAAGGCCCTGGTATAGCGATGAACCTCCGGATTGAGCATCTGTTTCACAACGGCCCCCCTGATGCCGGGGCAGTTGATGATTTTATTGGCAGCAACCGCTTTCCCCTGGTCGAACCGGGCCAGGTAACGTTCGTATACCGTGGGCCGGCTGACGAGGTGCATTTACGCCGGTGGATTTCAGGTTTCAACACCTCGCTGCCGATGCAAAAGCTGGAGGGAACCGACCTGTGGGCCTTGGCCATGGAGCTGCCGGGCGGATCCCGTTTTGAATACAAATTCGAAGTGGTTCGCGGCGGCGATCGCAGCCTGGTTCTGGATGCGTTTAACCCGGTGCAGGCACATGATCCCTTTGGCGCCAACTCGGTGTGCCAGGGTTTTGGCTACAAGCGGCCCGACTGGACACTGCATGACCCCGAGGCCCGCACCGGCACCTTGAGCAAACTGCAAATCGACAGCCGGGCCTTTGAAGGCCGGCGCGATGTCCATGTTTATCTGCCCGCCCGTTACCGGAAAAGCCGCCGCTACCCCTTGCTGGTGGTGCACGACGGGCCGGATTACCTGCGCTACGCCGATTTGAAAACCGTGCTGGACAACCTGATTCACCGCCTGGAAATACCGGCGATGGTCGTTGCGCTGACACAGTCGCCTGATCGCCTGGTTGAATACACGGGCGACCCGCGCCATGCCCGGTTCATTGGCGAGGAGCTTTTGCCCGCGCTGGCGGAAAGATTTCCGCTGGTGAACGACAGGAACGCCAGGGGATTGATGGGCGCCAGCCTGGGCGGTGTCGCCGCGTTGCACGCCGCCAGCCAGTATCCGGATCTCTTTGGCCAGCTGCTGCTGCAATCCGGGTCTTTTGCATTCAGTGACCTCGGCCATCACAAGAAAGGCCCGGTCTTCGACCCGGTGGTTCGCTTTGTCAACGCCTACCGTAAGAAGCCGTTCGCCCTGGCGGAAAAAATCTACCTGAGTTGCGGTATTTACGAGTCGCTGATTTATGAAAACCGCTCCCTGGTGCCGTTGTTGCAGGCCACGGGCATGCAGGTCAACTTCGAGGAAGCCCGCGATGCACACAACTGGGAAAACTGGCGCGACCGCTTGCGCAACGGCCTGACGTGGCTGTTTCCCGGCCCGTTGTGGATGGTGTACGAGTAAGAGTATCGAGTTTCGCTTCACCCGACGGCGAGGGTTCAAGTCGCTTACGGCTCCTTGGCGCGCAACCGGGAAAACCTTATGATGGATAACCCGCAAATCGCAAGGACAGGTCATTGGCTCAAATCAACCGGAAAATTGGCTTATCGCTCGGTGCAGACATTTGCTGGCCGATTTGCTACGAAGCGCTTCTCAAACAGCTCGACCTGAAGCTTTCGATCGGGGGTGACACGGTCAGTTTCGTGTCGGAACGGGTACAAATCGAACCCTTCGGCCTACTCCAGGACTGTTCTTACGACGTCGTAATCGACCGCCTGACGCACTGGTACCACACCTCGCGCGAGTGGATCAAAACAAAGATCCTGGTGAATGACCTTTACGTGTTCAACAACCCCTGGTCGTTGCAGTCGATGGAGAAGCAAACGACTTATGCCGCCATGAGCCGCCTGGGTTTCCCGGTGCCGGAAACCTGGATGATTCCACCCAAGCGGTACCAGGAAACCAACGACCTGCAACCCACGCTGACCCGTTACGCCAAGCTGTTCGACCTGGGTGGAATCGGTGATCGCATCGGTTACCCGCTCTACATGAAGCCCTACGACGGCGGCGCCTGGGTGGGTGTTACCGGGATCAAGAACCGCCAGGAACTGCTCAATGCCTACGAAAGCAGCGGCACCCGGGTGATGAATCTGCAAAAGGGCGTGGAACCCCATGACGCCTTCGTGCGCTGCATCGGGCTGGGCCCGCAGTTTCGTTACGTGAACTACGATCCGGGTGCGCCTTTACACGATCGTTACCGCATGGAGCAGAATTTTCTGCCGGTGGAACAGCAGGAGCGTTTGCGTGATATGACCATGGTCATCAACGCGTTCTTCGGCTGGGACTTCAATTCCTGTGAAGCCCTGCGCCAGGATGGCTGTTGGTACCCGATCGATTTCGCCAATGCCTGCCCCGATTCGCAGGTCACTTCTTTGCACTACCACTTTCCCTGGCTGATCAAGGCCAACCTGCGCTGGTCGATTTTCTGCGCGTCGACGAAGCGTAAAATGAAGACCAACCTCGATTGGCACAAATACTTCGCAATCGCAGACCAGGACCTGCCCTTTGAAGAAAAGATGGCCGGTTACGTCAAACTGGCCCGCGCGCATTTCAACGTGGATGAATTCGAAACCTTCTGCGCCAGGCATTTGCCACACCTGGATGAAGTTGCCCACGGGTTTTTCGCCACCGATATCGTTCACGATGCCATTGGCGAAAAGGTCGAGGCGCTGTTCCCGGCGCACGAAGTCGATACTTTCGTGGAATTGTTCTGGAACCGCGTGCAGGACTGGCGAAGCAAAGAGGGATCAGGCGCTTGAAGCAGGTATTCAGGTGGTATTCACCGCACGTGGAACAGGAAGTCCAACTGGTTCGCTGGGGCACTTTCGGCACACCGGTGCTGTTATTTCCCACCGCGGGCGGTGATGCCGAGGAGGTCGAACGGTTTCACCTGGTCGGCGCGCTGATGCCGCTGATCGAAAGCGGCCGGATCAAGGTCTATTCCATCGACTCCATCGCCGGAAAGGCCTGGATTTCCAAACAGCATTCTGCGGAATTCTGTTCTTTACTGCAGAACAGGTTCGACGCGCTGGTATACCAGGAAATCGTCCCGGCGATCCGGCACGATTGCGAAAGCCCGGATATCGAAATCATCGCGGCTGGCGCCTCGATCGGCGCGTTCAATGCCGTCGCAACCATTTGCCGGCACCCGGACGCATTCCGACTGGCGATTGCCATGAGCGGGACTTACGATCTTTCCAAGTACCTCGAGGGGCGGTTCATCCAGGATTTCTATTTCGCCTCTCCACTGCATTTTCTGCCCGGCCTGGAAGGCCCGCAATTGGAACAGCTTCGCAAGCGCGCGATCCTGCTGCCCAGCGGGCAGGGGGATTTTGAAGACATTGGCGAGTCCTGGCGGATGGCCGCAGTACTTGGCGCCAAGGGTGTCCCCAACCGGGTTGATCCCTGGGGCACCGAGTGGCGGCACGACTGGGTCACCTGGCGCGAGATGCTGCCCAAGTACCTGTCAGAATTCGCCTGAACCTGCCCGAACCCAATGACTTCACGGAGACAGCAACAATGAGTATTTCCTCCCTGCGCCGCCGGGCGCAATGCCTTCTGATCCTGTCCGGATTGCTTGTTCCCCTGCTGGCCGGCGCCCAGGCTGAACCGCGGGCCCGGGACCTGGGCATCCCGTTTGCAGGCACGCCCGGTCCGCTTAATGCAATTACCGATGTTGCCGGCGTGACAGTCGGCCACACCACGCTGATTTCAGGCGAGGGAAAACTCGACGTTGGCAAAGGCCCGGTCCGGACCGGCGTCACGGTGATCCATCCCCGGGGAAAAACCTATGATCCGGCCTTTGCCGGCTGGTTCGCGCTGAACGGCAACGGCGAAATGACCGGTACGACCTGGGTCGAGGAATCAGGTTTCCTGGAAGGTCCGGTCGTGATCACCAACACGCACAGCGTCGGAATCGCCCGCGATGCGACCATTGAGTGGCAATACGCCAACAACCTGTTTGATCCGCTGCCTGATGACCCGGATGTTTTCTGGTCGCTGCCGGTGGTGGCTGAAACCTACGACGGTGATCTCAACGACATCAACGGGTTTCACGTCACCAAGCAACATGTCATCGACGCATTGGAATCGGCGAAGTCGGGCCCCGTGGCCGAAGGCAACGTGGGTGGCGGTACCGGTATGATTTGCCATCAGTTCAAAGGCGGCATCGGCACCTCGTCCCGGAAAGTCAAAATTGAAGACCATGAATACACCCTGGGCGTGCTGGTGCAGGCGAATTACGGCATCCGGGAAACCTTCACCATCGCCGGCGTTCCGCTCGGCGACAAATTCCCTGACCTGGTGCCGGTGTTCAGGCCGATGGATGAGGAAACCGGTTCGATCATCGTGGTGGTTGCGACCGATGCACCGCTGCTGCCGCCCCAGCTGAAGCGGTTGGCCAGGCGTGTGCCGCTCGGGATTTCCAAGCTGGGGGGGTATGCATCAAACGGGTCGGGTGATATTTTCATCGCCTTTTCCACCGCCAACCCGGGCGCCGCCGCGCGGGTAGGGCTGCTGGAAATCGAGATGCTGCCCAATGACCAGATGAGCCCGTTATTCCTGGCCACCGCGCAGGCGACGGAAGAGGCTATCGTGAATGCGCTGATTGCCGCGAAAACCATGGTGGGGATCAACGGCAACACCGTCTATGCGCTGCCGCATGATCGCTTGATCGAAATATTGAAGGAATATAAAAGAATTCCCCAGGGCTAGCGGATCACCGGTTTGCCGGCCTCCGGCCTGCTCAGTAGCCGGTGTCTTCGGGCCAGAGTTCGTTGCGCAGCTTCAGCGGGTCAGCGAGCACCCTGGATCTGGAATAATGAACCTGTTCGCCGGTCAGAGGCTTGAATGAGACGGGTAATGTTTCGGCATTGAGCTCTTCCAGAACCCAGTTGAGCACTGCCGCGAGTTCTTCGTCATCGAGGGGGGCCTGGGAGGCACCGGGTACCCGCGCCAGGTAATCCCGGCCTTCAGGCGATGCGGCAATGGCCCCCAGGGGTCCGGCCAGGGAAGGAACGCTTGGCGGAAGACCGGTGCCGTCAGGCTGATGACAACCGGCGCAATGGAGCAGGAAATCACTCCGGGGGCTGGCTTCGGCCGCGCCGGTCAATGCCGCTATCAGAATCAGCGCTATCCGGCCCATGAGGGGTATTTCAATCCTGAAACCCGTTCAGGCTTCGCCAAGCACGACACCAATGGTGCAATGGTAGGCGCGGCTCTCGGTACCAAAACACCAGAGCACAGAGTTGCTCTTGCTCGGAAAGTACACCGGTCGTTCACGCTCCGAGTTACCGCACCCGCAACGGTGGCAGATCGATTTGCCGCAGCAATCGTTGTAGGAGATCAGGTAGTCACGGTCATCCACCGGGTTCCGGCAGGTCCCCACCCAGGTGACAGGTGAAGGTTCAGCGCCCGGCGGACAACTGTTAACTGTGCCGCCGCAGCACGTACAAAGGGTGCCACCCAGGGCGCAATACCGCCAGTAATCACAGCTTTGCGGGTCACCCATTTCCTGGATAGGCTCAGCCGCAAATGCACGGGCCACCGGAAGCAGCGGCAAAAAGGCGGCGCCGGTCAACACGGTGCCCAACCGGGTAATGAAACTCCGGCGGGAGGTTTTTCTGGCCAACTGACGACTGCCATTGCCGGTTACCTGGTCCATCAATTCCAGGCTGCGGCTGATGAGCTTTTTAGGGGTCATAATGCGTGTTCCTTTGCTTGCCCGACCGGCGGGTTATCGACCAACTTCATGTAATCCTGCAACGTGTCAATTCCTGTCTCCATTGACTCGGCCAGGCTATCGAGGTGTTCGCGTGTATTGACCAGGCCTTTGCTCCGAAGCGTGCCGTCCGGGCCGATCAAAGCGGCGAACGGCAGTTTGCTGACGGCGTATTTCATGCCGAGGGCCTGGGAGATGATGTACGGAAATTTGCTGATGCCAAGATCACTCACATAGGCCTGGTGTTGCTCCGGTTTGTCGCCGTCGCTGGCAAAAACAAGGTTGAAATTCTCATCGGCACACATCGAACGGGCCGTGGGCACCAGCCCCTTGCACACGGGACAAGTGGGAGATATCCATAAAATCAACGTGGCGCGTCCGTCTTCGCTGGCACCGCCCAGCGTCAGCGGCTCACCGGCCAGATCCTTGTAAAGAGTGGCTTCGGTCATTTCGCCGACTTTCGGTCCATTGGTGGGCATCAGGGCGCCTGCCGGCGCCACGCGCTCGTGCAGGACGCCGACCTGGCGTGCCAGGGCGAAGACCACCAGCGACAGGATGATGACCAGGAACCACAGGATAATATTTGATGCCAACAGGGCTTCAGGCACGTGGAGTCCTCCATGAACGTATGGCTGACTGGTTCTGGAACAGTTGAGATCCCCCAAAGTAGAGCAATGCTGATGCCAGCAGGGCTGCAATCAGTGTAAACCAGTCAAACGGGGCGAGGGCCCGCCCGGACACCGGAAGCAAGGGCAGTAAAGCCAGTGCCGTCAGCAGGACGTTGCGAAGCACCAGTATCCATGACAGGGGTTGATTTTCGCCGGATGAATTACCCAGGCCGCAACCACAGCTGATGTGCAATCTGCCCCGCAAAAGATTGGCCGTAATCGCCAAACTATAAATGATGAACATCAATGCCGTTAAAAAAGACACCGGGCCGGTTGCCACACCGGTGAGCAAGGCCATGCCCAGCAGGATTTCAGCGACCGGTATGAGCCATGCAACCAGCGGAACGGTCGATTGCGGCAAAAGCTGGTAGTCGGCGACGATAGCGGCAAATTTTTGTCGTGAAGACAGCTTGTGCCAGGCAGCACCGACAAGCACCAGGCCCAGTGCAATCGTCACTGCCCTGATAATCACCGGGTCAATCATCTTTGGCCAGTATCTGTAATATACCCGGTCCGCGTCCGGGTTCTTCTATCGTGCGAAGATGCCGTAACAGGATGCCGTCATAAATCTGCAGATGCTTTCCCTTGTCGAAAAAGTAGAGTTTGGGCTGCGCTTCCTGGCTGACCAGGATATGACTGGCCGTGTTGCCTTCATTTTCATCACTGCCAATGGCAAGTTTGCCAACACGCTTCTTCTTCTCCAGGTCGTATATCCAGATTTCGGATCCGGCCTCGTAATGGGTATCTGCGCCGCCCTGGTGCATCAGGACATAGAGCAGCCCCGATTCGCGGTGGACGGCGAAGGGTTGGTCGCCACCGGGCCGCCATTTGTCTTCCTTGTCTTCATCGGACAACAATGACCACGGTTTGCTGATGTCCATTTTGCCTTTGTCGACAACCACCTGGTAGGCCAGCCCTTCATACGAAATCATGACCCAGCCATCAGCGGTCCGCATCGGTTTGTCGATGACAGGGTCTTTGTCAACCGAGAAGAAGGGCTTACTCCGTTCCCGGGCGACTTCGGCTCCATCCGGACTGATCCCGATATATTGAAGGGTCCCATCGCCGCACATCATCATGAAACCATCGTTGCCGGCAGGCATGATGATGGCGCACCCGGGGGTTGAAATTTCGCCAACGAATTCGCGGTCAACCACATCGACGATACTCACGGACTGGGCCGGGGTCATGTTGAAAATCACGACGTGCCGCCCATCGCCCAGCAGGCCAATATGATTTCTGAACGACAGGGTAGCTGTCTTGTCCGGAATATCAATTTCATACTTGGGGGACAGGTTGTTCATGTCTACCACGGTCAGCACGTCTTCACGTGTACCGCGAACGCTCCGGGAATAAAAGGACTCAACCAGGTAGGCCTCTTTCCGGTCCAGGTCAGTGACGATGGCCGTTGTGTACCAGTCATGCGAGATCAAGCCCTGCATCTCACCCGTTGCGCCGTCGAAGATATAGCTGCCCTCGTTGGATTTGATCAGGAACCAGCTGTCCGTCGGTTCGGGGAGCACAGTCACCCCCGGTTGTTCAGTGGCCATTTGCGCGCTGGAAGTTTCAACCATGAGGCCGAGGCAAAGCAGAAATAAGGTCAGGAAGCGCATTGTTCTTATCCTTCTGAGAGCTATAAAGGCCAGGGGATGGTTTCCGGAGTATAGACTATAAAACGGGGTGCAAATCCAGTTTTTCACCAAACTTGTCTTTCCGGTAAACGGTTCTGATGAAAACGGTCAGGATTGCTGAAATTTTCAGCTTGCATACAGGTGCAGCTCCGAACCCACCCGGTCGGCCATCTCCAAAGTGGCCGCAAGGTCCGGGTGCCGCAGCATGACGAAACCGTCCGACACCAGGGTTTTTCGCCAGTCGCGGCGTTGGCTCCCGACCGGAAGCAAGGTGTTCCACACCACGTGTTGCCCGAAATCCCGCTGCAGCTTTTCGACGCCCTCGATGGCCGTGATGCGTCCGACACCACGGGCCCGCTTGTAGATATTGGCGACGTTGTATTTTGGCGTAATGCAGCTGCTGACCTGGCCCGATGTGACCGCATTCGCCCACTCCCGGAACACATCGAAATCACAGACGTACTTCATCTGGTCGACCTGGTGCGCGCCGGGCGGCCGCGCGCCGATTTCACCGAACACGACTTCACCATCGGACTTGCGGTACCACTCCATGTGGGTAAAGCCGGTATCGAACTCCAGTGCGCTGATGACGTCGAACCCCATTTTCACGCCATCCTGCAAATCGGGGTGGGCGGTATCGCGTAGCGCGATAACCTGCGGGCTGATCCATTCATTGCTGCGCGCGACCAGCGGCCTGGGCCGGTACCAGGCGATGTTGTAGTATGCGATCTTGCCGTTCACCGTGATGGTATCAAACGTATATTCCTCGCCGTCAACGAACTCCTCGACGCTAACGGTCTGCACGTGGCGCAGACGGGGCAGAACGGCCCTCAGTTCATCCGCGTCGCGCACCCGGTAGGTATCCGCCGACCCGGCGCCGTCGATGGGCTTGAGAATGATCGGAAAACCGATGGCCTCCGCTGCTTCCCAGACCGCCGCCACCGACTGCGCGGCGACGTGGCGCGGGGTTCGGATGCCAGCCTTGTCCAGCGCCTGCTTCATCAGTTCCTTGTCGCGGAAGCGTTGGGCCTGTGATATGTCCAGGCCGGGTATGCCGAAGGTTTCCCGCAGGCGGGCGGCCAGCAGGATGCCCGGCTCCCACAGGCACTCTATCCGGTCGAGTCGCTGCCCGCGTAACCGTTCACGCAGCGATGCGATCACGGCTTCTTCATCCCACAACGAGCGAACCGCGATGTACTCCGTCACTGAGCGGCGCACCAGCGGTGGCAGGCTGTCGGGTGACGAGTCGCCGACGCCGAAAACGCGGGCACCGGTTTCAGCCAGTCCGCGGGTGAATTCAGGCATGTCGGCCGGGTAGCCCGGCGATAGCAATAATACGTTTATCATGGTTGTGCGCGATTCGTGTCGGCTTAAACGTTAGAATAACCCACGGCGGCGGCTTGTCCCATAATCAGCGAGAAAATGAAACGATCATGTCCCGGGAAACCTTGAAGATCTGCATGGCCAGCTCAGAACTGGCGCCACTGGCCAAGACAGGCGGGCTGGCCGACGTTGTTTCAGCCCTTTCGGCATTTCTGGATGGGGAGGGACATGATGTCCGGGTACTGATCCCGCTCTATTCTTCGATTGACACCTCCGCGCTTGATATTACACCGGTCCAGTTCCTGCAGAATCTGCCGATGCAGATCGGATCAAACCAGGTGCGCTACTCCATCGATACCGCGGCGCTTCCCGGCAGTGCGTTCAGAATCTACCTGCTGCGCTGCCCGGAGCTCTATAACCGGCCGGGAATTTACACCTCGGGCTGGGACGAGCACCTGCGGTTCATCCTGCTTTCAAGGGCAGCGATCGAAATGTGCCAGAACATGGGTTTTGCGCCGGACATTTTTCACTGCCACGACTGGCATACCTCGCTGGTGCCCCTGTACCTGAAAACCCGATATGCCTGGGACCGCCTGTTTGAAAATACACGCTCGGTGCTGACCATTCACAACATCGGCTACCAGGGTATATTCGGCACCGGAATCCTGCAGGATCTCGGGCTGTACGAAGATACGCACAGACTGCACCAGGACGATTTCGCGAAAGGCATCATCAATTTCCTCAAGACCGGCCTGTTGTACGCCGACGTGCTCACCACCGTCAGCCCGACCTATGCACGTGAAATCATGGGTGCGGAATACGGCATGGGGTTGCAGGAGGTCCTGCGGCAGCGCAGCGATTCCCTGGTCGGGATTCTGAACGGCGTGGACTACGAGGAATGGAATCCCGCCGACGATGCATTGATACCCCACTGCTATGACAGCCGCCGCATCGCCGGCAAGAAGAAAAACAAGCTGGCGCTGATGCAGGAACTCGGCCTGGATTGCAGCGACGACATGCCGCTGATCGGCATGGTTACCCGCCTGACCGGCCAGAAAGGAATCGACCTGGTGCAACAACTTGTGCCTGCAATGATGGGCCACCGGCGTTTCGCACTGGCTGTGCTGGGCAGCGGAGAGTCGCGCTATGAGCAGTTTTTCCATTGGCTGCAAAACAACTTCCGGGACAGGGTCTGTTACTACCGCGGTTTCAGCAACAAGCTCGCTCACCAGATTGAGGCCGGCAGTGACCTGTTCCTGATGCCTTCGCTGTTCGAGCCCTGCGGGCTGAACCAGATGTACAGCCTGCGTTATGGAACGGTTCCCATCGTCCGGCGCACCGGCGGCCTGGCCGATTCGGTGCAGCTGTTCGATCCGCACAGTGGCAAGGGAACCGGCATCGTGTTCAATGATTACAATGTGCCGGCACTGGGTTGGGCATTGAATTACGCTTTTGACCTATACCAGGACAAAAAGACGTGGCGTAAACTGGTCCGTAACGGCATGGCCATGGATTTTTCGTGGGAACGGCAGGGACAGGTTTACATCGATCTGTACCACCAAATCAGCCGTTGATGGCGCACCTTTGATGAAAGTACCAGGACGCAAACAATGAACATCATTTTTATCGAACCCTCGTTTCCCTATAACCAGAGGGAGTTCGTTCGTGGCCTCTTTGAGGCCGGCGCGACCGTGATTGGAATCGGTGAACGTCCGCAGGAACACCTGGCGGATGACGTGAAGCACTGGCTGAGTCATTACGTCCAGGTCCGGTCGGTGGTTCATGAACCCTCCCTGCTGAAGGCGGTGCAACATGTGCAGGGACTGGTTTATGTAGACCGCCTGGAAGCCACCGTGGAGGCCCACATCATGGCCGCCGCACACGTGCGCGAGGCTGCGGGCATTCCCGGCACGTCTGTGCGCACGGCTTACCTGTGCCGTGACAAGCCGGCGATGAAAGAGGTACTGCGTGAAGCCGGGATTCCCTGCGCCCAATCCACCCGGGCCTCCGAACCCAAGGCTGCACGGGATTTTGCCGGCAGGGTCGGGTTTCCGTTGATCATCAAGCCGCCGGCCGGCGCAGGCGCTTCCGGCACCTGGAAAGTGCGCGACGCTGCGCAACTGGAACAGGTGCTGGTTGAATCCGGGTGCGCTGACGGTCAGGAAATTGCCATAGAAGAATTTATCGAGGGACACGAGGGTTACCTGGACACGCTGACGATCAAGGGTGAAGTCACCCATGAATTCATCACGCATTATTATCCCAACGTACTCACGGCCATGCGCGAACGCTGGATTTCCCCCCAGATGGTCACCACCAACCGCATCGAGGCGCCCGGATACCGCGAAGTGAGGCAAATGGCGCGGGACGTGATCCGGATACTGGATATCGGCACTTCGGCTACCCACATGGAGTGGTTCGCCGGCCCCAAGGGGCTCAAGTTTTCCGAAATCGGTTGCCGCCCGCCCGGTGTGGGGCAATGGGACGTCTACAACACGGCCAACGATTTTGACCTTTACCTCGAGTGGGCCTCGGCCCTGGCGCATGGCCGGCCGCACCGCCATCCGTCGCGCCGTTACGCGGCCGGCATGATTGCACTGCGGCCGTCCTGTGACGGGAGGATCACCGGTTACTCCGGTCTCGAGGCTATTCAGCACCATTACGGTGACTGTATCGTCGCCTCACACCTGCCGCCTCCCGGTTCCGCCACCCAGCCCGTAGAGGGCGGCTACATGGCCAACGCATGGATGCGTCTGCGCCACCCGGATTACGACGCATTGCGGCAGATCATGAATACCATTGGAGAAACGGTGAAAGTCCATGCCGCCTGATATTCACGACGACTTTTCCCGGTTGCAGGAAAAGCTGCTGCCGATCTGGAATTCGATTCGCCAGGACGACACGTTCGAGCATACTTCACTGATCGTTCCTTCCCTGAGCGTAGACCAGGAGGAACTCAGCAAAGTGCAGGGCGCCTCGTTCTATGAAGAACGATTACTGTTTGCGCTGATTCGCCTGCGCAATCCCAATGCACGGCTGATCTACGTCACCAGCCAGCCGGTTCACCCCGACGTGGTGGACTACTATCTCCAGTTGCTGGTCGGTGTGCCTGCCGCCCATGCACGCAGGCGGCTGCAAATGCTCAGCGTCTACGACGGCAGCACCCGGCCACTGACCGAGAAAGTGCTGGAAAGGCCCCGGGTGCTGGAACGTTTGCGGGGCTGGATCAGCGAACACGGTCCCGCCTACCTGACCTGTTACAACACCACGATGCTGGAACGGCGCCTGGCGCTGGAACTGGGCATTCCGCTGAACGGGGCCGACCCGGTGCTGCTTCACCTGGGTACCAAGTCGGGAAGCCGGCAGGCGTTTGCCAAAGCCGGGGTTCCGTACCCGGCCGGTTTCGAGGACCTTCATTCCGAAGAGGAAATTGTAGAATGCACTGTGCCGCCTGGCGCAGATGCGCCCGGGGATCCGCAGGGCCATCGTGAAGATCAACGAAGGTTTTTCGGGCGAAGGCAACGGTGTGTTCAATTACCCGGAGGATAAGTCGGACCCGGTGGCCGTGGCTCAGAACCTCAAGCAGCTGGAATGGCCTTCGGCGCAGGAGAACATCCGGTCTTTCCTGCGGAAGTTTGCGGAGATGGGCGGGATCGTAGAGGAAATGATCGAGGCTGATGAAGTCCGGTCGCCCAGTGTCCAGATGCGAATTTACCCCGGTGGCAAAGCGGTCCTGGTTTCGAGTCATGAACAGGTCCTGGGTGGCAAAACCGGCCAGGTATACCTGGGTTGCCGCTTTCCGGCGCGTGAAGCCTACCGGTCAATGATCCAGAAGCAGGCCCTGAGAATAGGCAATGTACTCAGTGCGGAAGGGGTGATCGGACGGTTCGGAATCGATTTTCTGCTGAGCCGTTCAGCGGGCGGAGAATGGCAGTCGCATGCGATTGAGATCAACCTGCGCATGGGTGGTACGACGCCGCCCTACCATGCGCTTGAGTTCCTGACCGCGGGAGTGTTGAATCCGGACAGCGGGATTTTTTACGCCCCTAACGGCCAGGAAAAATTCTACAGCGCAACGGACAATCTCAAGTCGCCGGCCTACCGGGGCCTGCTGCCGGAAGACCTCTTCGACATCATCATCGGCAACAAGATCCACTACCAGCCGGACAGCGGTACCGGTGTGCTTTTCTACATGATCGGCGCGCTCTCCCAGTATGGAAAACTGGGCATGACCTGCATCGGGAACTCACCCGAGCAGGCAGACGAACTGTTCCGCCGCACGGTGGCCCTGCTGGACCGGGAGACCGACACGGGAAGTCACGCCCATGGCGAACTGGAGCCCTTGTTCGATAACCCGGTCAACATGGAGTGACCGGAGCAGCCAGGCCATCCGCGACAGCCATCCAGGACACCCTTCAACGGGTCTTCGGTTTACAGGGTTTCCGGCCTTTTCAGCAAGAAATTATTGAACAGGTGCTGGGCGGTGGCGACGCCTTCGTCCTGATGCCGACGGGCGGGGGGAAATCCCTGTGCTACCAGCTGCCTGCCCTGCACCGCGAAGGCCTGGCCATCGTAGTCTCGCCCCTTATTTCACTGATGAAAGACCAGGTTGACGCCTTGCTGGCCAACGGCATCAGTGCCGCGATGTACAATTCCAACCTGGATGCGGCGACAGCCCGGGACGTACTGGAACGGCTGCACAGCGGCGAGCTGGATCTGCTTTACGTGGCCCCCGAACGGATGATGCGGCCCGGCTTCATACACAGCCTCGAGTCAATGCCTATCGGTTTGATAGCGATCGACGAGGCGCATTGTGTCTCGCAGTGGGGGCACGACTTCCGGCCCGAATACGCGGCGCTGGGAGAATTGCGTGAACATTTTCCGGACACGCCTTTCATCGCGCTGACAGCAACCGCTGACCCGCAGACCCGCGAGGACATTGTGAACGTGCTGGGGCTGAAAAACGCCCGCCGTTTCATCACCAGTTTTGACCGGCCGAATATCCGCTACACGGTGCTGGAAAAACACCAGCCGCAAGCCCAGCTGCTGCGTTTCCTGGCAACCCAGGGCAGCGAATCGGGCATCGTTTATGCCTTGTCCCGCAAGCGGGTGGAGGAAATTGCCGGACACCTGACCGACCGGGGCTTTGCGGCCGCCGCCTATCACGCCGGTCTGCCTGCGGAGACCAGGAAAGACGTCCAGGAACGCTTCCTGCGGGACGACGTATCCATCGTCGTGGCCACGGTGGCTTTTGGCATGGGGATTGATAAACCCAATGTGCGTTTTGTCGTTCACTACGACCTGCCAAGGCACCTCGAGGGGTATTACCAGGAAACCGGCCGCGCCGGCCGTGACGGATTGCCGGCCGAGGCGCTTTTATTGTTCGGTACGCAGGACCTGGCAACCGCCCGCTATCACATTGAGCAAGGCAACAACGAAAACCAGAAACGTATCGAGTCGCACAAACTGAACGCCATGGTGGGTTTTGCGGAAAGCCTGACCTGCCGGCGGCGGGTCCTGCTGGGTTACCTCGGTGAGACCATGAACGCAGATTGCGGCAACTGCGATATCTGCCTCGACCCGCCGGAACGTTTCGACGCCACTGACGCGGCGCGAAAGGTGTTGTCCTGCGTGTACCGCGTGGGCCAGTCCTTTGGCATCAAGCACGTGGTAGATGTGTTGCGCGGCGCAGACAACGAACGGATACACAAATTTGGTCATACGCATCTCTCCACCTACGGGATCGGCCAGGAGTTTTCCCACGCCGAGTGGATGTCCATCGCGCGGCAATTGATCCATCGCGGATATCTCAACCAGGACATCGCCGCGTATTCGGTGCTGAAACTGACACCGCAGGCCCTTTCGGTATTGAGAAGCGAAGAAAAAGTGGAACTGGCGCGCCCGCGCATCCATGAGAAAACCCAAAAGAAAACAGTGGCGGCCGCGCTGGAACTGGATATCGATGACCTGCGCCTGTTCGAGAGTCTGCGCGCCCTGCGCAAACAACTGGCCCAGCAAAGCGGTGTTCCCCCCTACGTGATTTTCGGTGATGCGACCCTGGCCGAGATGAGCCGAAAACGTCCCCGTAACGAAATGGAACTCCTCGGCATTAACGGGGTGGGGCAGGTCAAACTGGAACGCCACGGCAGTGCGTTTCTGAAAGTCATTTCAAGCGACCTGGCGTACTGAGTTCCAGGTCCTGGTTTCGGGTCCGTCATGGTCAAGGCACATCACTCGCCGGCCGCTGTCCGGCAATCCTTGCCGGTGACTGCCGCGCGAGTTCGACGCAGGTATGAATCATGTTTTGCAGCAACGGTGGGATACCCGCCGAGTTCTCCATGGCTATGGCTTCAGCGACGGTGAGGGCAAGGAATGGCTTGGACCGCTTTCGCACGGCAGCCTGAATCACCTTGGCGGGAGAAAGAGTGCCGAGTTGCCGTTCTGATAAGCGAGCGTATCGCTGATAAACTTCCTGATAGCCGTGATGCCAGAAGCAGCGTTCAATGTCATTTTCCTTTAGCACCGTCAATCGTTCCCTGGAATTCCCGTTTTCCAGGTAGTGGCTGGCGGCAGTGGAGTAACTCCGGCCGGCCTTGTCCCCGTCGGCCAGCAGGTGCCATTCGATCCCCAGTTCCCGCGCAACCTTGATGGGTGGATCCAGGCCGCACTGGGCAAATTCGACGCAGGCAATTCCTTCGAGTGCAAATTCGTACCCCATCAATCGCGCGATCTGGGGGATTAACCAGTACTCCGACTCGCCTTCAACCAGCAACCAGAGACGGGCGAAGCTGGTGGCGCCGAACCGGGATCTGAGGTGGTAGTGAAAGCGCCTTTGTTCACTTCGTGACAGGGCGTTTTCATGCACGCGCCGCTCGAACAGGATGCCCTCGTGGCGAACCAGCCTCCTGATATGGCGCAATGGCACGGCAGACAGCAGGTCGCCGGAGTAGGTCGTGACGATTTTTTGGTGTTGAATCAGCCGCAGGAACAAGGCTACGGAAGTCAGCGTAATGGGGTGCAGATGGGCTTCCGGCTCCTCGATGATCCACAGCGGGTCAGCAGATGGAAACATGCCCGACGGGCGGGTGCGAAGCAGAGCGCCGATCAGCAGAAGTATGCCCAGGCGTTCGGGCGCACTATTGGGCATTTTCAGCGGGTTGGAATTGCCTTGCCCGATTCCGGCCGGGCTCCAGCCAAGAATCTCGCCAATCGATCGGGTCAACCCGGATTCCCAATGACCGAGGTTTAATGATTTCATTTCCATCAGGCTCAGCGCCGCCGAAATTCCATCATCGAGGTCCGCCTTGAGATCAAGACTCCTGCCCGAAAGCCTTGAGTCCACGGCCTTGTTGATGCGTTCGACCAGGCTGGATATCTCTGGCGTAAACTTTGACCCCTTTGTACCCGGTTGAACGCTTTCTGCTGCAGGCCGGCCGTGCCCTGACAGCATGCCAGCCGACACGCGGATGACCGGGTTGAGCTGTCGAATCAACTTGATCAAGTCAGGGTCTGAAGATTTTATCTCGCAGCCCGGGGATCGCAATCGGCATTCGGCATGGTTGAACTCACCCTGGCCGGGATGCACACGCACTTCATACCAGAGTTCGCGCAACCGGCCGGCTGGTTTTGCAAGCAAAGCCTCAAACGGATTGTATACCTCGTCAGCCCACTCGCCCTCATGGCTCTCGCGGAATCTCAGTTGCAAATTGATTGGCCCGTCGGGAACGCTGGAACCATGTTTGCGGTGAAACAGCCAGGAGGGATAGGTTACCGGCTCTTCCTCGGGCCCCAGGGCCAATTCCAGCGCGTCCAGTACACTGGAAATGCCGCAGTCGTTCTCACCGATCAGGGCCGTGCCATCGTCCAAATTGATCGTAGCCCTCCGAAGAGCGCGGAAGTTTTCAATCCGCAGCATATGCAGAAACACCGTGCCACACCTCTCCTTGTTATTTAATCTTAATCAGGACATTCCATTTTTTCGGTGACCACGGCCAGAAAGGCCGTAAGGTCGTCGAGAAAACGATTGGCCACCCGGTTGGCTGTATCCGCTCCGGCTTCGGCGTCACCGCCTGCTGCCGTTTCATTGTAACGGAAGGTTTCCGAGCCAAGCAGGGACCGTGTCTTCACTTCCACCAGGGTGGCCCGGATAGCGAGGTTATAAGTATATCCACTGCCAGTGAAGTCCTGCTGCATAAACTGCACCTCGGAATCCAGCCGCAAATCGGTCCTGATATCGGGTGAGTTCACCAAAATTACACTGAAGAGGCCGGCTGCCTGCAGACGCGATTCCATCATCGAAACAAACATTTTTGCCGGAGGCGCTAGCCATTCGTGGTAAGCAAAGTAGTCCAGCCGATTGGGTGCAGTGCTGTAGGCCATGCGCGCCGTGTTAAGCCCGGGCGCGGAACCCGGGGTGCTGATTCTCAATGACCGGCACGGATTTGAAGCCGGGCCGGAAACCGGAGTGGAAACACCTGTATCCTGCAGCACAAAATATTGCTTCTGGGGCTGTTGCGAAGGCCCCGGAAGGCTGCACGTCGTGATGGATATGAGGGCAGCGGCGATAAAAATTGGAAACGCGGGGTGAATCATTCTGTTCATCTGTTTTTTCCTTCAGGTCCCGCGGATTCCCCCGGCCCGGGTTTGGGTTCGGGCGCCCCGTAAAGCAACAGGCTGGGATCCTGGGCCAGTGCTTCGCTCATGCGCCGGAGGTTTTCTGAAACCAGCCTGAGTTCACTGACCATCGCGGCGATTTCCGGCAGGGTGGAGCCGGTAAATTCAGCCATGCCGGTACTGGCCGGCGCGAGGTTTTCACCAATCGCTCCAAGCTGGTCCGCCATCCGGGTGATGGCTTGCGAGCTTTGGGAAAACTGCTCGATCAGCGCGGGAAAACCGACGCTCGCCGCCCGGGTGTTCTCGAGCGTCACGGAGAGGTTCTCGATAATGACGTCGAGTTGCCTGGACTGGTCCGAGAACTTTTCGGTTAATCCGGCAATATTTTCCAGCGAGCGGGAGACGTTGGCCCGGTTCTGTTCGTTCAGCAGTTCGTTGATGCCGGTCGATGTTTGTATCAGGTTGTTCAGCAGGTCTGACAAAGTCAGGTCCAGGCTGGAAAAAATCGATGGCCGGGCCGTGATCACCGGAAACTGTTCACCCTGCGGTTTGACCGGTGCGGCCGAGTCCACGCGTCCGCCGGCCAGGTTGACGCTGGCGATTCCCGTCAGTATCTGGTAATCCAGGTTGGCGACGGTATCCGCAGAGACCGGCGTGCCCCGGTTCACCTGCAGAAGTATGCGGACGCGTTCCGGGTCATTTGCATCGATTGAAATGTGTTCGACTTTGCCGACATCTACGCCACGGTATTTCACAGGCGCGTCCACGTTCAGGCCGGAGACGGAATCGGTCATGTACACGATATAGCGATCGAAATCCCGGGGCGTCCCTCCGGCGCTGATCCACAGCACACCCCAGATGAATACGGCCCCGAGCACGAGCACGAACATCCCGGTTACGGCGTAACTGGATTTATTGATCATGGAAAGCTCCTGCGGCACGGCCCCGGGGGCCGTTGAAAAACTGTTGGGCTGCTGCGTTGCCGGACCTGACCAGGTCCTGGATCGTGCCTTCGGCAGCGACTTTGGCGTCCGCCAGCAATAATATCCGGTCAGCCACCCGCCACAGCGAGTCCATGTCATGGGTTACCAAGAGAATCGTCAGGCCCAGGTTTTTTTTCAGGTGCAGCACCAGGTTGTCCATCGCATCGGCGCTGATCGGGTCCAGTCCGGAACTGGGCTCGTCCAGGAACAGGATTTCCGGGTCCAGGGCGATACCCCGGGCGACAGCGGCGCGTTTGCGCATACCACCGCTCAGTTGACTCGGGAACAGCGCCGCTGCATCGGCCTCCAGGCCGGCGAGCGCAATCTTCAGCATCGCGATTTGCTCGATGGTCTCCAGGTCAAGGCCGGTGTGTTCCCGCAACGGCATGCTGACGTTTTCCAGCACGGTGAGATCGCCGAACAGGGCGCCGTGCTGAAACATCACGCCCATCCGGCGTCTCAGGGGCAGGGTTTCGAATTCACCCAGGGTTGTAACGTCTTTTCCGAACAACCTGATGGTCCCGGACGTGGGTGCCTGCAACAGCGCCAGTTGTCTCATCAGGGTTGACTTGCCGCTGCCGCTGCCGCCGACGACCGCCAGGATTTCTCCACAGTTGAGTTGCATGCTGATGCCATCAAGTACCCGCTTGCGGCCGAAATCCATGACCAGGTCATGTGCCTCCAGAACGCATTCTCCCGTTCTGGGCAGGTTGTGCAGGGCGATGGATTCGCTTTCGGTCAGCATGGTTTAAATCCCCAGCTTCGCGAAGGCAATGGAAAATGCTGCATCAACGATGATGACCAGGAAGATCGACTGGACCACGCTGATTGTTGTTTGCCGGCCCACGCTTTCGGCGCTGCCGAATACGCGGAAACCCTGGAAACAGCCCACAGCTGCGATGATGGCGGCAAAGACCGGCGCTTTTCCGATACCGCTCAGATAGGAATCCAGGGACAGCGCCTCGGCCAGGCGGTTGATGAAGGTCGTCGAGTTCATATCCAGCATGCTGGCGGACATGATCATGCCGCCGAACAGCCCCATCACGTCCGCAAAAACCGTCAGCAGGGGCAGTGCGATGACCAGGGCGATCAGTTTTGGCAGCACCAGCATTTCCAGTGGTGACACACCGATGCTGCGCAAGGCGTCCACTTCTTCCGTGACCATCATCGTGCCGATCTGGGCGGTGTACGCGGAGCCCGTCCGGCCGGCAATAATGATCGCTGTGATCAGCGGCGCCAGTTCGCGCACCATGGACAAACCCACGATATCGGCCACGTAAATATTGGCGCCATAGTCGCGCAGCACGATTCCGCCCTGGTAGGCGATCACGATGCCGATCAGGAACGCCAGAAGGCCCACGATCGGCAGTGCGTTTACGCCAGCATTCTGCAGTTCCTTGACCACCAGCGGCCAGCGTATCCGCCAGGGGCGCAACACGCCCTGAAAGGAGACAACGGCCAGTTTTCCGGTGAAAACCAGGAATTCAAACAACTGCCTGAACTGCCCACCGGTTTTCCTGCCCACGCTTTCCAGGAAGCCCGGCAGGTAGGGTTTGGGAGGTTCCAATGATGATTCGCCACGGACCTTGACGAGTTCCAGCAGTTGCCGGGCCCGTTCATCGGCATCGAGGACCAAAACCTGCCGGCCTTCGGCTTCAAGCCCGGCAATGGTCCGGTGGAGCAGCCAGGCGCCGGCCGTGTCCAGTGCGGAAATCCGGCCAAGGTTGATTTGCACCCGCTCCTCCGGCCACTCGGCCCGGGCCAGCTGCTTTTCGACATCATGCAGGTTGGAGGCGACCCAGAAACCGGTGCAGCGAGCAAGCGAATCTTCAATGAAAAAGCCGGCCTGGCCCCCCATTCTCTGTTGCGCGCGTGCACTGTGCATCGTCACTCCCCGGCAGGGCAATGCCGCCCCGCACATGGAATAACATCATGGTATGACCAGGATCAAAGCCGGTCTATGAGTTACGTCAGGCTGAGGGAAGAAAGGCAAAAAAGAGTTGGTCGGAATTTCGTCATGTTTGGATTGGACTTGCACGGACGTTCTCCTTCTCGCTTGCGGTTTCAACCGGTCAACGCAACACACTACTATCTGCGAGTAACAGAAGGAGTGTTGCAGTATGGCCCGAAAACCTCGGATTCATTACACCGAAACAGACAAGGCACTGATGTGGGATCGCTGCCAGGAATGGCACGTTACTGGCGGCAAAGAAGGAGTTACCTGCATTCGGGGTTTGCCAATTACGTTGATCAATTGCTTTTGCAAAAATCAGATGTAACTGTCGATATCTATCGACCTTCCAAAGCCACACCCGAGAACGATTAGCGATTTAGAGAAAGACTGTTCCTTGCCAAACTCGGAACAAGAAGGTTCGGGAAAACTCCTGAAGATGGTATCCGCTTTGTCGGATACAAACAATCTGATCATTCCCGGCTCATCATCCCGAGTTGCGCCAGGTCCTGATCCATCCGCTCGCCACGCCACAGCGAGGGCAGGGTTGCGGCCGTGATTTCCAGGCCGTTTGCTTGATTTGTGGCGTTGATTGACTCGGCGTTTCCGCGGAAACGTCCATCGAAGGTTGCGGGAAGGTCTCTTCCATCGGGGTAAGTGAACCGGATGCCGCCATCTGCTTGTACACCTACACCAAACCCGCCTTCATGCACCAGCCGGTGATGCCTTCTGCAGAGCAAGACCAGGTTGTCCATGCGGGTCTCACCGCCATCCGCCCAGTGCCGAATATGGTGGGCATCGACGAATTTGCTGCAACTACAACCCGGAAAGCGGCAACCGCCATCCCTTCGATTCAACGCGCGCCGTATGGCCGGTGGAATGGTGCGTGATTTGCGGCCGATATTGAGTGGTTCGCCGTCCTTTCCTTCTTGCCAGTGAACCACCGATGCGTCACAGGTCATGCGCCGGGACGTTTCCGCGGAAACTTTTCCGCAGTCTTCACATTCTGATTCAGCGCCTTCTCCGTCTGCGGTCAAGGTCTCCGGTCCGGTATGGATATTGACCAGGTAGCGGTCCCCGCCCGGTCGTTCTGCGGAGCCGCCGGACAGGAATGTTTCGATGACCCGCTCCATGGCATCTGCCCTGCGGGTTGCGATGGGGTGTGGTTTCGGTTCATGGGGATCAACGCCAGCCGGCGTTTCCGCGGAAACGTCCGCGGGCTCGTTCCGCTGTTCTTCAAACATCTCGTTCATGGCGCCTTCCAGCGCCTTCTCAATCAGCGCCCCCTGCTCAGCCGTGAATTTGCCTTTCAGCACCCACATGCCGTCACCGTCGCTGTGCCAGGATAACTCGCGATGGGCATGGCGGTGGTTCTCCGCTTCCAGCGCTTCGAGGCGTTTACACCTGCGGTAATTGCTGACCACTGTTTCGACATGGGCCGCGGTGCCATGACGCGCAATACCGAGCAGGTATTCTTCGTTCCTCGGGGTGGCCACGCGGGTCATGGCCCTGACCTTGGAATAACTGATCCGGCCTTCGCTGAAGGATTTTGAAATCTTCGGCAATTCCGCCAGGGCACGAGCCACCCGGACTTTCTCGCGGGCGGCGCCCAGGTTGGTGCCGCACTGCCACTGCAGCCAGTGCGCGCACGACGCCAGCCCGGGCCGGCACCAGCCTTCCAGTTCATCGAACTCGCGGATTTTCTGAAGGAGGAGATAGGTGGCAGCATGAATGTGCGCTGCCAGTTCAGTGATTTCCTCACCGAGGCTGTCTGCTTTCTGAATGCGATCAAAGTTCGCCTGGTTTATATGCTCTGGTGCGGTGTTTTTCATGGGGAGTTTTCCTTCTCGATATACTGTAATATTATACAGTATATAGATTGAAAAATCCCATTAAAACTTTATATATCAGATGGATATGATTGAATATATAAATTGTTGAAGGCGCTGACGCCTCAATGCCTTACCAGATCTTCACCCGGTCCTCCGGCGCCAGGTACAGCGCGTCGGTTTCCTGACATTCAAAGGCTTCGTAAAATTCCGGCACGTTACGGACCACGCCGTTGACCCGGTACTGGGCCGGTGAATGCGGATCGGTATTGATCTGGACGCGCACGGCTTCGTCACGGGCCTTGTTTCTCCAGGCCTGCGCGTAGCCGAGGAACACGCGTTGTTCACCGGTGTAGCCATCCAGCACCGGCGCTTCGGCACCGTCCAGGGAGAGTTTGTAAGCCAGCAGGGCAATGCTCAGTCCGCCCAGGTCGCCGATGTTTTCACCCAGCGTGAATTCGCCGTTGACGCTCAGGTCTTCAAACGGCTGGAATTCATCGTACTGGCCAACCAGTTTTGCCGTGCGTTTTTCGAATTCGGTCCGGTCTTCATCGGTCCACCAGTTGCGCAGCAGCGCCATCGCCGTCAAACGTGCTGCCCTTGTCGTCAAAACCGTGGCCGATTTCGTGGCCGATAACCGCGCCGATGGCGCCGTAGTTGACCGCATCATCCGCGTACAGATCGAAAAAGGGTGGCTGCAGGATGGCGGCCGGAAACACGATTTCGTTCAACGGCGGGTTGTAATAGGCGTTCACCGTCTGTGGTGTCATGCCCCACTCGGTCCGGTCGACCGGTCCACCCTGGCGGGCGATCTTGGTTTCGTATGTCGAACAGGGCGGATCGCTGCATATTGCCCACCAGGTCATCGGCTTCGATATCCAGGGCCGAGTAATCTTTCCACTTGTCCGGGTAGCCGATTTTCGGCGTGAACTTGGAAAGCTTGTCCAGGGCCTCAGCCTTGGTGGCATCGCTCATCCAGTCCAGTTCCGTGATGCTGATCTCGTAGGCCTTGATCAGGTTGTTGACCAGTTCCAGCATGTGCTCCTTGGCTTCCGGCGGAAAGTGGCGGGCAACGTAGACCTTGCCCACGACTTCTCCGAGATTGTCGTTGACAGTTCGCCACGGCGCGTTTCCAGAGGGGCAACTGCTGCTCGACGCCGCGCAGGGTCTTGGAATAAAACTCGAAATTCTGCTTGTCCAGTTCTTCGTTCAGGAGGCTGGCGTTCGGCGTTCAGGGCCTTCCAGGCCAGGTAGGTTTTCCAGTCTTCCATCGGGGTGCTGGTGATGATGCCGATCCAGCGCTTTCATGTAGTCGAACTGCGTGACAACGAGCCCGTCGATGTCGCTGATCACGGCAGTATCCAGGTAAGCATCCCAGGAAAAATCCGGCATCAGGCCGGGCAATTCCGCCAGTGGAATCTTGTTGTACATTGGCCGCCAAGTCACGGGTTTTTTCTTTCAGCATGTGCTCGTTGGCGATACGCGTTTCCAGCGCCATGATCGTTTGCGCGGCGCTTTCCCCATCGGGCAGGCCGGCCAGGTCGAACATCGTCCTGATGTGCTGCACGTAAGCCTGGCGGATCTCTTCGGATTTTTCGTCATCCTTGAAATAATATTCCCGGTCCGGCAGGCCGAGCCCGCCTTGCCAGGTGTACATCATGTAGATGCTGTTGTCTTTCATGTCGACGTACTGGTGCAGCGTTATCGGCACATTGATCCCCAGCTTGTTTGCTTCGGCAAAATACACGGCGAGATCCTGGTAATTATCCAGCGCCGCTATTTTTGCAAGCTCCGCTTGCAGTGGAGTCGACCCCCAGGGCATTGCGGGTTTCCATGTTCATGTAGGATTTGTAGAGGTCCCCGACTTTCTGTTCATCGGTGCCCTTGGCAAAGTCGCCCTCCGCTGACTCTTCAATGATGATCTTGACGTCTTCCTGCGATTGCTCGTGTACCATCAGGCCAACGCCGTCGCTGGCCCGGTCTGCCGGAATTTCAGCGGTATCCATCCAGCCGCCGTTGACGTAGGCGTTGAAATCGTTCCCCGGCGCGAACATCCGTATTCATGTACTCGGTCAGCAATCCGGAATGTTTTTCGACGGCGACGGCTGCCGATTCGGCGGAAGCGGCTGCACCTGTGGCTTGAACAGATTGAGGTGCTGAACTGTCAGGTCCGCAGGCGACGAGGAGCATGGCCAGCGCCATGGCGGTGAACATTTTGTACATGAGGAATACCTTTTTCTGGAATGATATTGACTGGGCCGGCAGTATAGCCTTTCACCTATCTTTTTCGAACGTGCAACAGGTCATGGGTCATGAGTAAAAAACCAAGCACCATCCGGATCGGCCGGCGCTACCGTGCCAACCGGCTGGCTCCCGCTTACGACGTATTGGTCGTTGGTTCTGGAATAGGCGGGCTGACGACCGCCGCCTGCCTGGCCAGGATGGGTAAAAAAGTCTGCGTGCTGGAGCAGCACTACACCGCCGGCGGCTTCACCCACAGCTATGACCGCAACGGCTACGAGTGGGATGTCGGTGTTCACTACATCGGCGATATGGGCAGTCCGCGCACGATGGGGCGCCGCCTGTTCGACCACATCACCGATGGCGCCCTGCAGTGGGCGCCGATGGATGACCACTTCGACCGGATTTTCCTGGGCGATGAACATTACGACCTGGTGGCCGGGCGGAAAGCTTACCGGGATGCGCTGGTGGCTTCCTTTCCCGAGGAGGAAAAGGCCATCGACACCTATTTGCAATACATGCGAACCGTCAAGCAGGGCATACGCCTGCATGTCCTGAAAAAAATTGCACCTGCATGGGCCTCAGGCCTGATTTCGAAATGGCAGGCGCGCAAAACACCGCCCTATTTCAATCAGACCACCCGCAGCGTGCTGGAAAGCCTGACCTCGAACCAGAAGCTGATCGCCGTTCTGACCGGCCAGTGGGGGGATAACGGCCTGCCGCCGGCGCAGTCCAGTTTTATCATCCACAGCATGATCGCCCAGCACTACATGCACGGCGGGTACTACCCGGTCGGTGGCGCTTCGCGCATGGCTGAAACCATCATCCCGGTGATCCGGCAGGCTGGCGGCGAAGTGTTCACTTATGCTTCGGTGGAAAAAATCCTGGTGGGCGAGAACGGTGTGCGCGGGCGTGTTGATGGCGGATGGCGAAGAAATCCCGGCGCCGGTCGTGATCAGTGACGCGGGGGTGTTCAATACCTTTGAAACCCTGCTGGATGAAAGCGTGCCTCAGCGAGCGACTTACCTGCAGCGGCTGGGCAGGGTGCAGCCGTCCATGTCCAGCCTTTGCCTGTATATCGGTCTGCAGCACACGGCCGAGGAGTTGGGCCTGCCGCGGACCAACCTGTGGATTTATCCAAGCGAGCATTACGAGGCCGACCTGGCTGCCTTCGGTAACGATATCGAGGCGGATTTTCCGCTGGTCTACATTTCTTTTCCGTCTGCCAAGGACCCCAGTTTCACGACGAGGTACCCGGGTCGGGCGACCATCGAGATCGTGGCTCCCGGCCCGCACTCCTGGTTTGAAGCGCTGGGCGGACAAGCCCTGGGGCAAGCGCGGGGAAGACTACGAAGCGCTGAAAGAGCGGCTTTCACAGCGGTTGTTGCAGAAACTTGTATGAAAAACTGCCTCAACTGGAAGGAAAAGTGGACTACTACGAGTTGTCGACGTCTCTTTCCACGGACTATTTCTGCCGCTACCGGCACGGCGAGATTTACGGCATCGACCACACGCCGGAACGCTTCGAGCAGGACTGGCTGAAGCCAAAGACCGAAATCCCCGGCCTCTGGCTGACCGGCCAGGACGTGCTCACCTGCGGCGTCGTCGGGGCCATGGTCGGCGGCTTGCTGACGGCCATTCAGCTGGGCGGTTTTAAAGGCATTCAACTGGCCAGGAAAATGTTTTTCTGACGATATACGTCCAGCCTGCAAGTGCTTCCTTCAGATCCTCGTCGGCACCTTCAATGGCACAACGGATTTTTCAATCACAGGTCTTGAGCTTCAACACCGTCAGACAACCCAGTCCAACCAGCCCCAATCCCGCGAACCTGGGCCAGCCTGCGGGTACAAAAAACAGGATGGAGGCCCCGCCGATCATGACCATCATGAAAAGGGCCAGTTGCTTCACCTTCCGTCGCATACATTTGTTTCTTTCCCAGTCCCGCAGCGACGGGCCAAACAATTCACTGTGCAAAAGCCAGCCATGCAGACGCGGGGACGATTTTGCGAAACAGGCTGCGGCAAGTAGCACGAACGGGGTTGTGGGCAGGAGCGGCAGAACGACACCGATGCCGCCCAGCAAAAGAAAGAAGATACCCAGCGCGATCCAGAGGTACAAATTGTATTACCGGAAAAAATTCATGGGCATGGTTACTTCAAACGCCGTTTCGGTTGTTCCCTTGAGTTGCTCCAGCAACAGGGGGTTGACCGTTTCCGGCAACTCGTAATGCGGCAGATGGCCGGCGCCATCAATCACAGTCAGGCGCGCCTGGGGTATACGCTCCAGTATTTTTTCGCTGAGATCAAGTGGAACGGTCCGATCTTCCCTGCCCCAGAACAGGTGAACGGGTTTGCCCGAGTTCCCCAACTTTTCGTATTCGCCCAGGATGTCGGCCCCGGGCCATTCCCTGATCGTCGACAGGATGGCGCGACGGAATCCGCGATATTTCATCTGCTCCCGGAACCGCGACTCCCAGTCCGGGAAGCGGCCTTTGTCCTTGAAATCATCGGCCTGCCCGGACGCCAGTTGCGGCATCAGGTAGACGTTGGCCAGGTACTCGCCGTCAGGCCGGTCACTGTGGCCGCGTCCGTACAGGTCGAATCGCAGCACCCGGTAGCCGGCGGATACCAGGAACTCGAAGGTCGGGTCCCAGATGTAGGCGGGGACCGAGAATCCATGCACCAGTACCACCATTTCGCCGTCCTCGGGGCCAGCCAGTTCGTAGTGGACCACTCCTGAGGGCAATTCGATGAACGTTTCATCAAACCCGGCGCGCGTGGTTGCGTCGAGGTCAATGTGCTCGGTATTGAAATAGAACCAGGCTCCGGCCAGCAAAAGCCCGGATATCACGATCAAGGTCAGCGGAGATACGAATCAGGATTTTTATCATCGGCGCATTTTAGGAGATTGGCGGCTGAAGCAGGGTGAATTCGAGAATATCATCGTGATTCTGGATATTATTTCGACTCATTGTAAATAAATGTAATTATGCTCTTGGTCCATCGAGACGGTCGGGTTAATTGCTTACAGATATTTGCAGTGAGTACCAATGCCCGATGGAGTGAAGCCTTGTTAAAAAGGCGAGGTGAAGGTCAGAGAAGTCATTAAACAAATACAAAAAGATGGCTGGGAGCAAGTCAGGGTGAAAGGGAGTCATCGACAATTTCACCACGTGGAAAAGCCCGGTACGGTCACAGTCGCAGGAAAACTCAGTTTGGAAGTGCCGCCAGGCACGCTGAAAAACATCCTAAAACAGGCCGGTTTGAAGTAGGATAAAGCAATGCAATACGCGGTAGTGATTGAAGAAGGCCCAAAAACTTTTGGTGCATACGTTCCGGATCTTCCTGGTTGTATCGCCGTGGCTGAATCAAGGGCTGAAGTAATTCAGCTTATTCAAGAAGCGATTGTATTTCACCTTCAGGGTTTGAAAGAGCAAGGTGAGCGCTATTCCCCCACCTTCGTCATCGGTCGAATTTGTCAACGTCGCCGCATAATATCAGCTGAAGGCTCTTTCAGTGTCTGCATATCACTCCCTTGCGACGCTTTTCTTCTGCCTTACGTCTTAGCTTGAGCTCCGATGATTTCGACTTGCCGGAAACCGGTGGGGCGTTCTATTTTAAAAAACAGCTTCCGGGTGGCGAGGTTCCTTTAAAATACACCTAGCCCCGGTCAAAAGTTGCCCGCCCGATGAAATTCAAAATCAAAGCCCTGCTGGTAACGCCCGGATGAAGGACGATTCCCGGTTAAACGGGCAAACCGGCCTGGGCGAGTTCGTCGCGCTGATGGCATTCACGATGTCACTGGTCGCCCTGAGCATCGATGCCATGCTGCCGGCCTTTTCCGACATGGCGCGGGACTTACAGGTAACCGCCGTCAACGACATCCAGTTGGTCGTTTCCCTGCTTTTCGCGGGATTGGCCATTGGCCAGCTGTTTTATGGCCCGCTGTCTGACTCGATAGGGCGCAAGCCCGCCATTTATACCGGGTTTGCCCTGTTTATAGTGGGTTCCATTCTGTCCATGGTGTCGACGGACTACGAGCTTATGCTGGCGGGTCGGTTTTTGCAGGGTATCGGGGCGGCAGGCCCCAGGACAGTATCCGTTGCATTGATCCGGGACCGTTTCCACGGTTCCGAAATGGCGCGGGTCATGTCGTTCATCATGACGGTGTTCATCCTGGTGCCGATTTTTGCCCCGGCGCTGGGCCAGGTCATCCTGATTTTTGCCGGCTGGCGGACCATTTTTGCCGTCTTCGTCGTGCTTGCCGTGATGACCATGGTGTGGCTTGGTCTGCGGCAGCCGGAAACTTTGGACAAAGCCGACCGCAAGCCCTTCACGCTGCGGAATGTGGCCACGGCGTTTGTTGTCGTGATCCGCTGTCGTCCGACCGTTGTGTACACCCTGGTTTCAGGCTGCGTGTCAGGCGCTTTTTTGAGCTACCTCAACACCAGCCAGCAGATTTTCCAGGGGCAGTACGGCCTGGGCAGGTTATTTCCACTGTATTTCGGCGTCCTGGCTTTCTCCGTGGGCCTGGCTTCCCTCGTCAATGGAAGATTGGTCATGCGCCTCGGGATGCATGCACTGGCCCACCGGGCGCTGTTCCTGATGACTTTACTCGCCTGGTTGTTCCTGGCCATCGCCTGGTGGTTCGATGGTCACCCACCGCTATGGCTATTCATGTCGAACTGCTTTGTGCTGTTTTTTTGCATCGGCATTCTGTTCGGCAATCTCAACTCAATCGCCATGGAGCCGCTGGGGCACGTGGCCGGAACAGCCGCCTCGGTCATCGGGTCAACCACGACGCTGCTGGCTGCAGGGCTTGGTTTTCTGATTGGCCGGGCTTACGATGGTTCGTTGTTACCCATTGCGCTTGGATTTGTCAGCCTGACAACAGTTTCCCTGCTATTGACCACGAGATTGGTGAACCAAAAATTGCTTACCCGGAGACTACGTGAACAGCTATAACCTGTCGCATTTGAAGCAACTGGAAGCGGAGAGCATCCACATCATCAGGGAAGTTGCGGCCGAGTTCGAAAACCCGGTGATGCTCTATTCGATCGGCAAGGATTCCTCCGTGATGCTGCACTTGGCGCACAAGGCGTTTGCACCCGGCAGGATTCCGTTTCCGCTGTTGCACGTCGACACGCAGTGGAAATTCCGGGAGATGTACCGGTTTCGGCAGTTGATGGCTGAAAAATACCAGGTGGAAATCAAGGTCTGGATCAACCCCGAGGGCAAAGACCAGGTGAGCCCGTTTTCACACGGTTCTGAAAAACACACGCAAATCATGAAAACCGAGGGGCTCAAGCAGGCGCTGGACCATTACGGCTTCGACGCCGCGTTCGGCGGCGCCCGCCGTGACGAGGAAAAAAGCCGGGCCAAGGAGCGGGTTTACAGTTTTCGCAATGAATTTCACCAGTGGGACCCGAAAAACCAGCGCCCGGAGCTGTGGAATCTCTACAACGCCAAGATCAACAAGGGTGAATCGATCCGGGTTTTCCCGCTTTCCAACTGGACCGAGCTCGACATATGGCTGTACCTGTTGCGCGAGGACATCCCGATCGTGCCCCTGTACCTGGCCGCGGAGCGTCCGGTGGTGAAACGGGGCGGAGTATTCATCATGGTTGACGACGACCGCCTGCCGCTCGAACCGGACGAAAAGCCGCTGATGAAGAAAGTCCGCTTCCGCACACTGGGTTGTTACCCGCTTACCGGCGCGGTTGAATCCAATGCGGAAACCCTCGAGGAGATTGTCCAGGAAATGCTTCTTACCACCACTTCCGAGCGCCAGGGCCGGGTGATCGATGACGATAATTCTTCGATGGAAGACAAGAAGAAGGACGGTTACTTCTGATGGGAGATTCAAACTACAGGGTTCCCGAAGAGAGCCTGATCCGGTCGGACATCAGCGAATACCTGGAACGCCATGAATCCAAGGACCTGTTGCGCCTGCTGACCTGTGGCTCGGTCGATGACGGCAAGTCCACACTGATCGGCCGCCTGCTGTATGACAGCCACATGATTTATGAAGACCAGTTGGAGAAGGTGGCGAAGGATTCGAAGATTTTCGGAACCACCGATGACGGCTTCGACCCGGCCCTGCTGACGGATGGCCTCAGGGCCGAGCGCGAGCAGGGCATCACGATCGACGTGGCTTATCGTTATTTTTCAACCGACAAACGTAAGTTCATCATCGCCGACTGCCCGGGCCATGAGCAGTACACACGCAACATGGCGACCGGCGCTTCCAACTGCAACCTGGCGGTGATCCTGATCGACGCCCGTTACGGAGTGATCTCGCAGACCCGACGGCACAGTTTTATCTGTTCGCTGCTGGGCATCAGGCACGTGGTCGTGGCCGTCAACAAGATGGACCTGGTCGGCTGGTCGGAGGAGATATACGAGCAGATCCTGCGCGACTACAATTCGTTCGTCGCCCGGCTGAATTTTTCCGACATTCATTTCATCCCGATGTCTGCCCTGCGCGGCGATAACGTGGTGGGCCACAGTCAGAATCTCTCCTGGTACGACGGCCCGACCTTGCTGCATCACCTGGAAAGCCTGAACATCGCTACCGACCGCAACCTGATCGACATGCGCTTGCCGGTCCAGTACGTGTTGCGGCCGAACCTGGACTTCCGCGGGTTCAGCGGAACCCTGGCTTCCGGCGTGTTGCGCACGGGTGACGCTGTTGCCAGTCTTCCATCACGGCGGGAATCCAGGATCAGGAAAATCTACGGGCCGGATGGCGAAGTCGCAGAGGCTTTTTCCCCGATGGCCATAACCGTGACACTCGAAGACGAGATCGATGTGTCACGCGGCAATATGCTCGTACCGGTCAATAACATGCCGCACCTGGGCAATGAATTCGAAGCCATGGTGGTCTGGATGCATGAAAACCCTGCCCGGGAGGGCTCGAGCTACCTGGTCAAGCACTGCTGCAGCATGGTCCCGGGCGTTTTGTCCAGGATACGTTACAAAGTTGATGTAAATACTATGCAGCGTGATAAAAACCCGGATAAAGAAGAGGTTGCAGCTGATTTCTTGAATCTGAATGAGATTGGTCGCTGCCATATCACCCTGCATCGGCCGGTTGCTTTTGACCCCTACGACCGCAATCGTGCGACCGGCGCTTTCATCATCGTTGACCGTTTGACCAACGTGACCATCGGCGCCGGCATGATCGTTGACCGGATCGTTTCCAGGTCCGGCCGGAAACAGCGTCCGGTCAGTCAGAATATTGTCAGGTCCAGCAGCCTGGTCAGCGCTGCGGACCGACGGGCGCTGATGGGTCAGAAGGGCGCAACCATCTGGCTCACCGGCCTGAGCGCCTCCGGCAAGTCGACCATTGCCCGGCAGCTTGAAAAGCAACTCATCGAGCGGGGCAACGCCTGCTACATCCTGGACGGAGACAACGTGCGCCACGGGCTTAACCAGGATCTCGGTTTTTCGATGGAAGACCGCCAGGAAAACATCCGCCGCATCGCCGAGGTCGCCGCACTGATGAATGATGCGGGCGTGATCGTCATCACCGCATTCATTTCGCCGTACCGGCAGGACCGGCAATCTGCCCGCGAGGTGATCGGGGACCAGGCGTTTATCGAGGCTTTTGTCGATACCCCGATCGAAGTGTGTGAGCAACGCGACCCGAAGGGTCTGTACAAAAAAGCACGGGCAGGGGAAATCCGGCAGTTTACCGGCGTCAGTGATGTCTACGAAGCGCCTGAAAAACCCGAAGTCATTCTCACCACGGCATCTTTGTCTCCCCCGGAGGCGGCCGGCCTGGTTATTGATCATCTGCAAAGGCGGGGAGTGATTGGCTGATGCGGGCCATCGATGTCATCACCCCGGCAGGCCAGGTGGAGACCGTGCTGTCGTTGGCTCAGCAGCATTGCGAGGATCACTGGGTGGATACCGGCGTTGCAGACGGCAGGCAAACCGTGCACATGCTGGTTAAAGCGGAGAATTCCCAGAAGGTTCTCGACGGACTCCAGGTGTTCCTGGGCAGCACCGCCGACGCCAGGGTCGTCGTTTCCTCGGTTGATGCGACTTTGCCGGCCGCCAAGGAAAGTACAGAGGACAGCAAGCCCGGCAAAAAAGGCATTGCGTCATCCCGCGAAGAACTGTTGGGTGAAATGGAAAAAGGGTCCAAGCTCGACCGCAACTTCCTGGTACTGGTATTTTTATCCACCATCGTCGCCGCTGTAGGCCTGATCAAGGACAACGTGGCTGTGGTCATCGGGGCGATGGTCATAGCGCCTTTGCTCGGCCCCAATCTTTCCCTGGCGCTGGGTACGGCGCTGGGCGAAAAGAAACTGATGTTGCGCTCCATCAAAACCAATTTGGCCGGCGTCGGGTTGACGCTCGTGCTCTCATTCCTGATCGGCCTGCTGTGGCCGGTAGATATCAACAGCAGGGAATTGCTGGCCCGGACCGATGTCGGGCTGGATTCGGTGGCCCTGGCTCTTGCTTCCGGCGCCGCAGCCGTGCTTTCGATCACTACCGGTCTGTCCAGCGTGCTGGTTGGCGTTATGGTAGCGGTTGCCTTGATGCCGCCGGCCGTGACCCTGGGCCTCATGCTCAGCAGCGGGCAAAATTCACTGGCTATCGGGGCTTTGTTTTTGCTCGCGGTGAACGTTGTGTGCCTGAATTTCGCGGCAAACGTGGTCTTTGTCGCCAAGGGCGTCGGTCCGCGCACCTGGCACGAAAAAAAGCAGGCGCGCCGGTCGACGATATTCTCGATCATTTTCTGGGCGCTGCTTCTTGTTATTCTGATGTTGATAATTTTTCAGGGGTAGAATTCGGTGGTTTTAAAACGCTCTTCTGACAATCCGGTAGGAATCAACTGGCAGCGAATGGTGTTGTTGCTTTTGTTGTGGATGGCGTTCACCCATGCCTATGCTGCAGGGCCAACGGAAACCGGATCCGCGGGTTCCGTGGTTAATGCGCAAGCTGAGGGAGAGCAGCAAGACCCCGAAACCAGTGAAGACGGGCAACAGGAAGACGAACAACACGAAGACGGCGAGGAAGAGCAGGAGTCCATTCTGGACCGTCACAAGCAATATGTTGACACGCAGGTTCAGCGTGCCTCCACCTGGGCAGATGCTTTTTTCCAGGATCCCAACTACGAGGCGGAAGCCGCCTACAGCCAGATCCGGATTCGGCCGGAGTTTTATTACCGCCGGGAGCAGGGCGCTGAAGGAAGGTTCAGATTAAGGGCAAGGTTTAATCTGCCCAACCTGGGGCACAAAGTCAGCCTGGTTGTCGGGGCCGATGAAGATAATGCGGACATCCAGGATTCAGCAGATGATTCCAGGGACGACGGCGCCATTGGTCTGCAGTTTTTCATGAAGCAGACCTCGCGCTGGAACACCAGTGTCACCGCAGGGATCAAGTTTAATGAATTTGCCGGTTTCGTCGGTCCCAGGGTGCGCTTCGAGGATGTGCTGGGGCAGAAGGGCTCTTACCGGATCACGCAGACCTTACGCTGGCAGACCAACAATTACTGGCAGGTCAACACCCGCCTGGATCTGAACCGGGTCATCAACGACTTTTTTTTCTTCCGCCAGACGTTCGATGGTCGCTGGCGGGGAGAAAAGGCTGACGAGGAAGGTTACCGCACCCAGGTGAGCAGTTACCTGACCCAGCGCCTGACTCCTAAAAGCGGTCTGCAGTATGAATTCTCAACGGTTTTCCACACCCAGCCGGATACGCATGTCGACAAGTACGTGGCGGCCTTGCGCTACCGCAAGCAAACCAGGCGCGACTGGCTCTACTATGAAATCGTGCCCCAGGTTTCATTCGATTACGATTATGGCTACAAATTCAATCCGGGTATCCGGCTGAGGCTGGAAATCTTCTACGGGGGGGCAGCGGCTAAACAGTTTTGGCAGCGTGAATCGGAAGACACTGAAGATTTTCGCTGGTAGCGCAGTGTGGCTGCTTTCCGCATGTCATCGTTTGATCCCGATCCCTGGATCAAGATCACCATTGGGCGGCACATACGATCTATAATCGACTTCGGAAATGACTGACATGAATTCATGAACCATCAAAATCAGGCCCAGGCTGCCGGCAATTCGGCAACCGGGGAAACGGCTGTTGCCGCGCCTGTTCCCCGCCCGGAAAATTCCGGCAAGCGAATGGAGGGGTTCCCTGATTTTTTTATCGTGGGTGCGCCGCGTTGCGGCACCACGGCGCTGTGCCGGTACCTCGCCCGCAACCCGCAGATTTGTGTTTCCAGGCCCAAGGAACCGCATTATTTTACACGTCTGACCGACCTGCCCACGGAAGAGGAAGTCCAAAGCAACTACATCGAGCGCTTTTTTGACCATCGCACCCATGCGCACCGGGTGGTCGGGGAAGGTTCGGTTTCTTACCTGTACCTGCCCGCCGTCATAGAGAACATCCTTCATCACAATCCGGAGGCCCGGTTTGTCGCGATTGTGCGCAACCCGCTGGCCATGTTGCCCTCCTATCATTTGCGCATGCAGTTCCTGCTGCAGGAAGATGAAACGGATTTTGAGAAGGCCTGGCATCTTCAGGAAGCGAGAGCCCACGGTGAGAATCTTCCCAGGTACTGCGTGGACCCACGATTGTTGATGTACCGGGATGTCTGCAGCTACGGCAACCAGATCGAACACCTGTTCAGGCTGACCGCCCCGGGCCAGGCCCATGTGATCGTTTTCGACGATATGTTGGCCGACATGGAGACGGAATATCGCAAGGTCGTGAAATTCCTGGGGGTCGATTATGATGGGCAGACAGAATTTGAAGCCCGCAACAAGGCCCAGATGTATCGCTGGCGGTGGTTGCAACAATTATTCTTTCTGCCTCTGTCAAGAGACCTCAAGAAGGCCGATATCCTGATTCGGCGCAAGCGCAAGTACAATGAAGATGGCTCCAAGAAAAAAGGCCCACTCAAATGGCTTACCCAGCTCAACAGTATTCCCGTGAAGCCGCAACCTCTTTCGCCCCGGATGCGTGCGATCCTGGTTGAGCAACTGCGCCCCGATGTTGAGCACTTATCCCGGTTGTTGCAACGTGATGTGGGATTTTGGCTGGATTCAAAGCGCTGACTGATTGCGCGAAATATTTTGCTGCTAGAAACGTCTAAGTTTTACCTGTTCAATTTGTGAATCAAAAGGGCTACCCATTGGAGAATGTTATGCGCACCATCTTACTCGCCTGCCTTGCAGCCCTTTTATTACCGGTTACAACCCCCGGCGTCTTCGCAGCTTCTGCCGATGATGCCGCGGCTTCTGAAAGTGAAAAAGCACTGCAGGCGAAGGTTGCAGCCCTGGAAGACCAACTCAAGGCAGCCAATCAGACCATTGCAGATCTGCAATCCCAACTGAACACCAAAGAAGAGCCACGGCAGGATAAACTCCAGCAGGATAACTCTCGGCAGGCCAGCGCCACGGCGACACAGACTGCACCGGCCGCGGGGCCAGGTGTAAGCGCACTAAATCCGGTGGCGGCTTATAACGCAGAGGCGCTGGCTGAATCCGCACAAGTCTTGTTCAGGACTCCAACCGCGGTTACCCAACTCGGCCCGCAAGAGCTTCAGCGCGGCGGAGTCGAAGACATTTCCCGGCTGGAGTATCTCGTGCCGAGCCTGCGCTACGGCCAGACAGGTCATGACGTGCGGCAATCCATGCGCGGCGCGCGCACCAATACGATCGGAGCAGAATCGTCACCCGTGGTCGGGGTCTATGAGGACGGGATCTATGCAGCGACTACGACCGAACAGTTCAACTCTTACCTCGACGTAGAGCGTATCGATGTCCTGCGCGGCCCGCAGGTCACGACCTTCGGGCAAGGCGCCTATGCGGGTGCGGTGAGTGTCGTTTCCAACAAGCCGAATTTTGAAGGCTTCCACGGCTATGCCGAGGCCGAAAACGGCCTGCCGGACAAGACGCGCTGGCGTTTGACCCTGAACCTGCCGGCCTCGGATACGCTGTCATTCCGCGTTGCGGGGCTGTCCGAAAGCCGTTCCGGCTGGATCAATAACTCGTTTATCGAATCGGATTCCGACGACCTTAACGACCGCAAGGTGCAAGTCCTGCGCGCCAGCGTTCTGTGGCAGCCTTCGGATAACTTCAGCATCCTGTTCTGGAGCCGTTACCTGGATGAGAACGGAACCGGTACCGCACCCTGGGGTTACCAGCAGGTAGGTGGATACGTAAACGGCGAACTGCTGCCAGGCAACCAGTTTGCCGGCCCGGGCGCCATCCAGGACCGCGGGCCCTGGGACGTAACCCGGAACATGATTTCGGCAACCGAGTATGAAAACTGGCTGAACACCTTCGACCTGAACTGGGACATGGGATTCGCCAACCTCCAGTGGTTGTTCAACTACACTTCCTTCCACGGCCGTCAGACCTATGACAATGATTACACCAACCTGGGCCTGGTGAATTCGACCGCTTTCGCGGGTTGGGGCACCAGCCAGCTGGGCCTTTCCAATGAAATACGCCTGGCTTCCAACGATGAAGGCGCGCTGCATTGGCTGGCGGGGTTCTTCTACTCGGACCGGACGGCCGACTGGGAGTACCTGCAGGATGAATACGGTGATCTTCAGCAACCGGCCTGGGACACTGACGGGGATTATAAAACCAGCACAACGGCCGTATTCGGACAAATGACTTACGACATCACCGAACGCTTCCGTGCAACCGGCGGCCTGCGTTGGAATGATGAAAGCAAAACCACCCGCACCGGCGTCAAAGGCAGTTGGGACGATGTGCTCTGGAAAGCCGCGCTTGAGTACGATCTCTCGGCAGACATGATGACCTGGGCATCGGTATCGACCGGCTACCGCGCCGGCGGCAACAACACCGCGCCGGGTGTGAATCCCACCTGGGCGCCGGAGAAACTGACGGCGTATGAAGTCGGGCTGAAAAGTGTGCTGGCCGATGGCGCAATCCAGTTGAACACTTCGTTGTGGCATAACGATTTCAATGACGTCCAGTCGCAGTCTTTCCTGGTCATGCCCTACCCGGGTTCACCCGAAGCCACCGAGTACACCGGCAACGGCGGCCCGCTCAATGCCACCGGCGTGGATTTCGAAATGCAGTGGATTCCCGCTTCCGAGTGGAACCTGGCGACCAACATCACTTATACCGATGCGAGCTTCGGCAATTACACTGCAGCCAACCTGGCCGGGCTGGGTGATATCCCGGGACACACCAACGGCGATTTGCTGTCCTTCAATGGCTGGCGGCCTGCCTTGTCACCCAAGTGGGTCATGGGCCTGCGTGCCGCTTACACGTGGGACCTGGGCGACTGGGGTAGCGTAACCCCCTATGCACAGGCCACCTACGCCGCTGCTTATTACGTCAATGACATCAATTTGCCGGGCGTACAGCAAGGTTCCCATACCCGGACCGACCTCAGGATAATGTGGCAGTCGCCCAACGACAGTTTCGATCTGCAGTTTTATTATCTGAACGCCACGGACGAAGCGACCATGAACTGGGCCCGGGTCTACAACCCCGCTGCCCGGCCGGACATCACGACCTTGCAGGCCAACTGGAACAACCCCAATACCTACGGGATCATCTTCAACTACACCTTTTGAATGGCACCTATAATGAATGCATGATCAGGAAAGGACTCAGGCCGCGATTCAGGATGGGGATGGCCACCCGCAATCCTGGCGCCCATTATCCGTGCTTCTGGCGCTTGCGTCGTTCCTGGGTTGCGATCACTGTTCTGGCGGTGATGGACGTCATTTTCCTGGTACCCGCGGTCACCACGTTTATCCAGGCCAGCGGCGAGTGGCGCCAACTCGATTCCCTGTTTGACCTGACGGGCGCGGTATTTCTCAGTGCGTGGCTGCTCGGCTGGTCGATGGCGCCGCTGATCATGACCGCCATCCTGGTCATGATGTTGCTGGGCAGGGAGACCCTCCAGATTCGTCCGGGTGTGGTTGAGGTTGGCTTTGGATTGCCCTTCATTGGACTGGTGGCTATTTACGATGTCTCGAAAATGAGGAACCTCCGCCTGGAGGATCCGCCGAAAAAGTCCGGTTCGTCCTGGCGTGGAAAGCACTTTGTCTTTGATTACGGGGCCAATCCTTTCCGGTTTGGCTCGGATGTCAACGGGGAGCAGTTGGCTGAAGTCAGGAACAGCATTCACATGATCAGCGGAACCGCGGTCCGAAGGGGAGACCCGTTGCCGGCGGAAACCGAGGAATCATGGGAAACAGAGAGTGATGTCATACCGGCGGTCGAAGTGGGGGAAGCAGGAGCCGATGCGGCCCCGGTCACGCTGGCCAGCTCGTCCACGCTGGCGCTGATCATCGCCAACCTGGTCCCGGTGGCGGGAACCCTGTTCCTGGGCTGGAACCTGAGTGATGTACTGGTCCTGTACTGGGCGGAAAGCGCCGTCATCGGCCTGTTCAATATTTGCAAGATCATCATGATCAGCAAGTTTGGGGCGTTGTTCGCCGTGCCGTTTTTTATCGGGCACTTTGGCGGCTTCATGGCCGTCCACTTTTTGTTCATTTATACGATCTTCGTCAAGGGTATCCAGGGCATGAACGACACGGGTAACGACCTGGCCGATGTAGCCCGGCTGTTTATTGGTTTGTGGCCCGCGCTGGCTGCGTTGTTCGTCAGCCATGCCTATTCTTTTTACGTCAATTTCTTAAGGCGTGGTGAATACCGCCGGCGCACGGTCGGGAATCAGATGTCAGAGCCTTACAGCAGGATTATTTTCATGCAATTGGTGCTGATCCTCGGTGGCGGCCTGGCGATGATACTGGGCCAGGCCGAACCGGTTCTGATCGGCGTGATCGCGCTGAAGATCTACTTTGATGTCAAGGCGCATATCAAGGAACATGCGCCCGCGCTCAGCCAGGGCCGTTAACAGGCCCTAATCAGGTTGGCCCCGATGGGTTTCCAGGTAGGTGGCAAAACTGGCCAGCCAGTGACTGCCTTCGTAATGCTCCCCGGAGACATTGGCGAGGCCGGCTGCGCTGTGGATCTGCGCTGCGGCCACCAGGGACGGGCGCCTGGGGTCGTCCGCAGGCAGGGCCAGGGCGATGTTTTCCAGGTTCCAGGCACGGGACAGGTTCACGCCGTCAAGGTGGACCAGTTTTCCGTCGGTGGGATCCATGACGATTCCGATCGCAAGCCAGTCACCGCATCCATCACGGGGGATGTCCGGCAGAAAACTGCCCAGCCATTCGGAAAAATCGCCCTGCGGCAGGATCCGGCGCATCAGGTCCGCTTCCATCAGGCAGGGTGACAGGAAGTCTTCCCCCGAAGGCTCGTAACTGATGGGGCAGTTCCTGTCTGCAAGGTGGAATGCCAGAGAGCGTTGCCTAACCAATTCCGCCAATTCCCCGTCACCGGAAATTCTCGCCCAGTCCAGGAACAGTCCGAAGGCAAACATGCTCTGGTTGTGGGTCCCCAGGCGGATGGCATAAGCCAGGTTTGGCAGCCAGGTCTTGATATTCGAAACGATGACGGCCTCCAGGGGCAACAGGGTCTCAAGCCAGGCCTGGGCCATCGGGTCCCGCCAGGCACGCAGTTCAGCCGTCAACTGCAGAAACCAGGCAATGCCGTAGGGGCGCTCAAAGGACTTCCGGTTTTCAGCCTCGAAATAGGCGACTTCCGCCGCGATGCCCTGCGCTGTGAAGCTCTGGTACAGCGCGGCAATGATTTCATCCCTCAGCCCGGCCGGCATCTGGTCCGGCGGTACGGTGCGCAGGAGCCGGACCAGCAGCCAGTGGCCATGAACCGAAGAGTGCCAGTCAAAGCAGCCATAAAACACCGGGTACAAAGTCGAGGGAGGTTGCGCATCCGCAGCCGAGTTGAGCACGTGTGAAACCTTGTTCGGGTATTCACGGTGCACGCAATCCAGGGCGAGACGGGCAAATTTGGCAGCCAGTTCGGCGTTCACGCCGCTGATCAAAACGGAGCCCTCCGCGCTGTCAGCCGCTCTGGCTGCCGGGGCCAAACCCAGCACCATACCCAGCAACATACCCGCAATGACGTTTTTCATAGAATATCCTCGATAAACCATGCAGAAAATTCATGTCTGCCGGTGACACCGGCCTTTTTGTAGATGGACGATGCCTGCTGGCGGACGGTTTTCTCCAGCGTTTTTCGCACGGCCGCAATCTCCTTGAAGCTCAGGCCCTTTAGCAGGAGCAGGGAAACCTCCTTTTCCGTCTGGGTCAGGCCCCATTCTGCAAACTGGGCCTGCAGTACTTTGGCCATATCGTGTCTTGCAGCCAGCAGGGAAGGTGATTGCGCTGTCGAAGGCTGCCTGGAAACCGAGAGCAGTTCAGCCCTGAGCCGGCGGTTGGACCGGCTTTCCCTCCAGATCCCCAGGCTGAGCACCGCGATCAGGATGAGTGATGCGGCCACCAGGGCCATTTCGATTCCCAGGTGGGCCATGCTGGCCCCTACACGGTAATCATAGATGACATCCGTCAGGTTACCCCCAATCACGAAAGCCAGCAGAACCATAATGAAGATCTCTTTGATGTACAGCATTTAAAAGCACGTGCCTATAGCGTAGATATGAATCATCGTCATCGGACAAATGTACCATGCCATGCGTTGTGGACATATGTCCGATTCCGGCAGCAACCCGGGTTGCGTAGAGTCGCTGGTTTAACGTGTCCCGGGTCGCAGTGTGTCCAGGATTAACCGATTAACCCGGAGAGTATTGGCTGTGCTTCGCAACCCCCGTTTTTCATTCCTTCGCCGTGTCCTGGCTGTTGCCGTGATGCTGCTTGCCGGTCCGTGCACCGCTTGGGCGGGTCACGAAGAGGCCGAGATTCATTTTGACCCGAATCTCACCCTGTCATCACTGCTGGACGCTACCGTGGCGCGTCAGCCTCATGCAGGGGTTCTGCTGGCCGGGCAGGGCACCGCAGACGCTGAAATGGCCTACGGGAAACACTGGTTTCCGGAAGCGCCGGAAGTTGCGGGTTTCCACATGAGCGACCGCCAGTTTGATGACATCGGCGCCCATGAAAACGAGGTGGCGCTCTCCTTGCCGCTGTGGCTGCCAAGGGAGAAGAAAGCTCAAACGCAATTGGGCGAGGCGGCGTCGACGGCTTTGTCTTCACGAAAAGGCGAGTTTCGCTGGCGGGTTAGCGGGGTTCTGAGACAACAGTTGTGGACCCTGATGTCGACCAGGCGCCAGTGGGAACTTGCACAGGACCAGGAGGAGAACCTTGCACAAGTGCTTGAGCAGGTGACCCTGTTCGCCGAGGCCGGCGACCTTTCGCGCGTGGATCAACTGGCTACATTGCAGGAACTCGCTATCTGGAAGGCGGAAACGATGACCCTGGAGGCCCAGTACCAGGATGCCGTCCGGGAATACCTCTCGTTCACCGGATTGCAGGATATGCCTGCGGATATAGCTGAAGACCTCAGCGACACTCCGGATATCCGCGGGGATCACCCGGCGCTTCAAAAAGCGATGGACCGGCTGGCTGAAGAAGCCGCGGCGGCCGAGGTTGCCCGCCGGGACAACACGGGCAGGCCTTCCGTCCAGGTATTTTGGCGCGGATACGGTGGAGATCGCGACAGTCCGGACGTCAATGCGCTGGGGCTCGGCCTGGCGGTTCCACTGGGGCGGTCACCCCGGCGGGGTCCTGAAATTGCCAGGGCCAACGAAAACCTGGCCCTGGCGGAGGCGGAATTGCTGGAAACCCGGCGCGGGCTTGAACTCCAGCTGCACGAGGCAAGACACATGCTCGAGCTCACGGAAATGCAACTGGAAAACTCCTTCACGATGATCGATGCCGCCAATGAACGGCATCGCCTGGACAAGCTGGCTTTTGAATTGGGTGAATTCAGCGTGCGGGAATGGCTCCGGCGACTGACGGAGTTGAAAAAAATTGAACGCTCGCACGAGCTGCTGTTGTTGCAGCAGGGTGCGGCGGTTGCTTCGTATAACCAGGCTGTCGGGGAAACTCTATGATTAAAGGACGAATTTTTTGCCAGGTGATTTTCCTGCTGATGACGATGTCCGCGCTCACTCCGGCAGCCGCGGCAGGATTGCTCGAAATGAACGAGGCCGAACAGCAACTCCTGGGCATCGAAGTGCAGGCTGTGGCCCCGGCCCCAGCCGGCAGCGCCGGCGAACTGACTTTGCGCGTGGGGTTTTCTCCGGATGGCGAATGGGCCATCAAGACGCCGCTTCCTGGTGTTTTGCAGCACGTCTGGGTACAGGTCGGCGACCGCGTCAGGGCGGGTGACCCGCTGGTCATGCTCCGAAGCCCCGAGGGCGTTTCCCTGCAAAGGGATTTTTTGAAAGCCGGCGCGGAAATGACCCTCCAGGAATCTGCCTGGACCCGGGATAAACAGCTCAGCGAAGCGGGGTCAGTGTCGAACCGGCGTTGGCAGGAAACCCTGTATGCGTATGAAACAGCCAGGGCTGAATTTGCCGGGCTGAAGGCCGAACTCAAGTTGGCGGGTTTCAGCGAAGCGGACCTGCAACGATTATCCCGGGACACGGATATCAGCCCGGACATCACGCTCCGGGCCCCGGTTGACGCGATCGTGTTGCAGCGCCCGGCGATGCTGGGTGATCGCCTGGAGGGCACCGAGTTGCTGGCCAGGCTGGGTGAGCCGGACAAGCTGGTTCTGAACGGTATGCTGTCCAGCCAGGCTGCAGCCCATCTTGCAGAAGGCATGAATATCATCATGCAAGGCACAGAAAACAAAGCCGTTATTACCCTTGTCTCAAGCGTGATCGATCCGGATACTCAAACCATCCTGGTACGTGCACAGCCGGTGAGTTCCGCGGGACTGGTGCCGGGACAACTCACGCGCTGGAATATCCAGTCGGGTAGTGATTTGTTAATTGTGCCTTCCAGCGCCATCGTGAAACTCGACGGGCTGGACGTGGCCTATGTACAGGTGGCCAACGGGTTCGAGCCGCGCCCGGTCGATGTGCGCGGCACGGGAACCGGCGCCTGGATCGTCCTCGGCGGACTGGCGAGGGGTGAACACGTTGCCGTCAGCGGTACAGCCGTTCTGAAGGGTATGAGCGTTGGAATGGGCGGGGGGGACGGCTGATGTCGCTTGCTGGCCTGGTCCGGTTTTCGCTGACGCAGCGCTTACTGATGTTGCTGCTGGTCGCCTTGCTGCTACCGGCAGGATGGTGGGCATTTCGCACCATTCCGATCGACGCTTTTCCAGATATATCACCAACCCAGGTGAAAATCATCATGAAAGCGCCCGGTATGACCCCGGAAGAAGTGGAGTCACGGATTACCCGTTTGATCGAAGTGGAGTTGCTGGGTGTGCAGCGCCAGACCATGCTGCGCTCGGTTGCAAAGTATGCACTGACCGATATCACCGTTGATTTCGAGGAAGGCACCGACATTTACTGGGCCCGGCAGCAAGTGGCGGAGCGGTTGGCCGCCGTGCAGGATTCCCTGCCTCCCGGGATCAGCGGGGGCCTGGCGCCAATGAGTACGCCGCTTGGCGAAATGTACATGTTCACGGTCGACAGCCCCGAACTGTCCCTGGCCGAGCGGCGTTACCTGCTGGACTGGGTGGTCCGTCCGGCTCTGCGCACCGTGCCGGGTGTGGCGGACGTAAATGCCCTGGGCGGCCTGGTCAAAACCTATAGCATCGCCCCCCGTCCCGACGCGATGCTGGCGCTGGACATCACCACGGAAGACCTTTCGGCTGCCCTGGAGACGAACAATCAGAACGACGGGGCAGGCCGGTTGGGCCGCGGCGAGGAAAGCCTGCTGGTCCGGTCGGAAGGAGCGCTCGAAAACATACAGGCGATAGAAGCCACGCCGGTCGATTTCCGGGACGGCAGACTGATCACCATTGGCATGGTCGCTGATGTTTCGATGGGCAGTCTTGAGCGGTATGGCGCAGTGACCCAGAACGGCGCCGGTGAAGCCGTGGAAGGCCTCGTGGTCAGCCTGCGCGGGGCAAACGCACGTGATGTGATCGCCGGTGTCGAGAAGAAGCTTGAGGAAGTCAGGCAGGCCCTGCCGGAGCATGTCACGATCAGCGTGTTTTACAACCGCAGCCACCTGGTCAATCGTGCGGTGGCCACCGTTTCCCGGGCGCTGGTTGAAGCGGTCGTGCTGGTTTTGATTCTGCTTGGCCTGTTCCTCGGTAATTTCCGGTCGGCACTGACCGTTGCGCTGATCCTTCCCTTGTCAGCCCTGGCGACCTTTATCGCCATGAGACTAAGCGGCCTGTCGGCCAACCTGATGAGCCTGGGCGGGCTGGCGATTGCAATCGGCCTTTTGGTGGACGCCGCCGTGGTGGTCGTGGAAAACATTGTCACCAAGATGACCCGTACCGACGGTCAGGCCCTGCCGCGGCTGCATATCATCTACCGTGCAGTCAAAGACGTTGCCGCGCCGGTCACTTCAGGCATATTAATTATCATCCTCGTGTTCCTGCCCCTGCTGTCGTTGCAGGGACTGGAAGGCAAACTGTTCCGGCCCGTTGCATTGACCATCGTATATGCCCTGGCTGGTTCCCTGCTGCTGGGTTTGACCGTGATCCCGGTGTTGGCGTCGTTCCTGATTACTTCAGGCGCTCACCAGGAACCATGGCTTCCGCGCAAATTGTTGGCCTGGTACCGGCCCATGCTGGACAAAGCGCTGAATCGCGAACGGCTGGTGCTGATACCGGCAGGCGTTCTGTTGTGCCTGGCATTGGTGTCCTTTCCTTTCATCGGCAAGACCTTCATGCCGACGATGGATGAAGGCGACATTATCGTCCAGCTGGAAAAGCTCCCTTCGATCAACCTGGAGACGTCGATCGCACTCGACCAGGCAGTCGAAAAAGCGTTGTTGGAGCGAGTGCCGGAAATCCGCCGCATCGTCGCCCGAACGGGATCGGACGAACTGGGAATGGACCCGATGGGGCTCAACGAAACCGATATGTTCCTGGAACTGAAACCCGTCGATGAATGGCGCATGGACAGCAAAGATGAACTCGAAGAAGAGATTCGCTCGATACTGAACCAGTTCAAGGGCATCAACTACGGCTTCACCATGCCCATCGACATGCGGGTTTCCGAGATGTTGACCGGGTCGCGCGGCGACCTCGCGGTGAAGATTTTCGGCGACGACCTGGACAGTCTGAATAAGCTGGCGGGGCAGGTTGCAAAGACCATGGAGGGGATCGAAGGCAGCACGGATGTGCTGACCACGGTCAATGAGGGGATGCAATACATTGTCATGCGGCCGCACCGGGACATGATCGGCCGCTATGGATTAAACCTGGAGCAACTGCTCGATCACGTCAAAGTCATGGTGGAGGGCTTGCCGGCCGGAACCGTCATTGAAGGTTCGGCCCGGGTGCCGATTGTCCTGCGCTTGAAACAGGTGGATGGCGATCCCCTGGACAAGTTCGCCGCGGAACTCGTCAACCTGCCCGGAGGCTCGCATGTGCCCCTTTCGACATTGATGCAGATTGACCGGGTAGAGGGGCCGGTCGCCGTGAAGCGCGAAAAAGGCCGGCGTTTCGTGGTCGTGATGTCGAATGTGAAGGGCCGTGACCTGGTCGGCTTCGTCGAAGAAGCCCAGAAAACCATCCGGGAAACGGTTTCGCTTCCGCCCGGCTTCCACATGGAATGGGGTGGTCAGTTTGAGAACCAGCAGCGTGCGGCGCGGCGCTTGATGATGGTGGTTCCGGTAGCGTTGGTGCTGATTTTTCTGCTGCTGTTTTCAACCTTTCGTTCGGTGTTGCAGGCCGGCCTGGTGTTGGCAAACGTGCCCTTGGCCCTGATCGGTGGTGTCCTGGCGCTGGCGATCTCCGGTCAGTATATGTCGGTTCCTGCATCGGTCGGTTTCATTGCGCTGATGGGTATCGCCGTTTTGAATGGAGTGGTGATGCTCAGTTATTTCAACCAGCTGGCAAGCCGCGGGCTAAGTATCGACGAGCTGGTCCGGCTGGGTTCGGAAAGGCGGCTGCGGCCGGTGATGATGACGGCATCAATCGCCGCGCTGGGCCTGGTTCCCTTGTTGTTCGTTAGCGGCCCGGGCTCTGAAATACAGAAGCCGCTGGCCATCGTGGTGATTGGCGGCCTGGTAACGAGTACGGCCCTGACATTGTTCATTCTTCCGGTCCTGTACCGGCGCTTCACGAGGTGACATGAAGTATGGATACCGAGTTCCTGCTGCGGCTGAACATTCCTCCCGACCTGGAGGAAGATATCGTTGACCTGCTGCTGGCAAATCCTGACATCCGGGGTTACCAGTCTTTCCCCATTCGCGGGCACGGCCGGGTCGGCGCGATGTCCATTGCCGAGCAGGTGGCCGGGCGGCGAGACCGGATTCAGTTCGAGATCGTACTCGATTCAGAAACCCTGGAGGCGACGCTGCGGCAATTGAAAGTGTCTTTCCCGACTCCGGACGTCATTTTCTGGGTGCTTCCGGTACTCCAGTCCGGGCGGTTATCCGGCGACACCTGAAATAAACCGGTAGTTTGTGGTCCATGTCCTATAATCGGTCAGTCCGGGTATTTCGTACTATTGAAACATGAGGAAAATGACAATGACCGGTTTCCCCCGTTGTATCCCTATTTTGCTGCTTCTGGAACTCATCACGTCTTCCAGCCTGTTTGCCGGGGACGCGGCAGTCCAGGCAGCGCGCCATATTTTCCCCAGCCTGGATGGAAACATCGTCGCGGAGCGGGTTCTGGACGGACTGTCCGAACCGGTTGCGATCGAATTTCTGCCAGGTGGAAAGGCCCTGGTTTTGCAGCGTAACTTCGGCGTGATCACACTGGCGGATTTCAAAACCGGCGAGAAAACGGACATCAGTGGCCTGCCAAAACTGGTCGTGTTTGGCGCTGCGGGGGTACACGACGTTGAACTGCACCCGGATTTCGAACAGAACGGCTGGATCTACGTCACTTATTCAGAGGGTGTGGAATCCTACAGCACCGTCGTGCTCGACAGGTTCCGGCTCGAAGGCAGCAAGGCGGCAGATATCGAGCGCATTTTTACTGCGGATGCGTATTCGGAGAATGACTACCATTTCGCCGCCCGCATCCAGTTCGTTGACGGCGATGTATTCATTGCGATTGGTGACCGTGAGCACCCGCCGAAAGCCCAGGAAAACAGCAACCATGCCGGAACGGTGGTGCGCCTGAATGACGACGGTTCAGTGCCGGAGGACAACCCCTTCGTGGGCCAGGAGGAGGAAGGGCGGCAGACGGCCCGGCCTGAAATATGGAGTTACGGACACAGGGATCCCCAGGGGCTTTACGTGCATCCTGAAACCGGTGAATTGTGGCTGCACGAGCATGGCCCGAGGGGAGGTGACGAACTGAACCTTGTGAAAAAAGGCGCGAATTATGGCTGGCCGGTTGTGTCTTACGGATTCCAGTACGACGGCGGCCCCATTGGCATGGGCATTCCGTGGCAGGAAGGAATGGAAATCCCCGCCTGGGTTTTTGTCCCGTCCATCGCACCCAGCGATCTGGTGATCTACGAAGGCGATGCATTTCCATCCTGGAAGGGTAATTTTCTGATTGGCGCCATGGCGGGCCTGCACCTGAATCGGCTGGTGATGCGCGATGGGGAAGTGGTCGCCGAAGAACGGCTGTGCCAGCGCTTACTCGGGCGCATCCGCTCCATTGCGGTCGACAACGAGGGGCTGATTTACCTGGGCAGCGATAACGGCGAGGTGTGGCGTTTGCGGCCGGAATAACCGGCTATTGAAACCGCGCGCAAGAGGTGGCATTTTTGCACGATGAAAGCTTCTCCCAAGACCGCTTACCCGGAACCGCTGGACGCCGTTGTGCTGGCGGGTACGGACAGCAATCCCCGGCGGATGATCGAGGGGCAGAACAAGGCTTTTCTGGAAGTGGGGGGCGAGATCCTGGTGCGTCGCGTCGTGAAAGCGTTGCTGGACGCCTCCACCGTTGGAAACATCTGGGTCGTAGGCCCGGCAGAGCGCTTGCGAACGACACTGGGCGACTTTCCGGGTGAAGTCAGAATTGTCGAGCAATCCGGTCAAATGGTGTCAAACGCCTGGGCGGCTATCAAAGCTTCCGAAGCACACCATTCCGGGCGCACCGGCGGCGACCCTCCCCACCGGCCGTTGCTGTTCATTTCGGCAGACATACCGTTAATCAGCTCCGCCGCCGTGGATGATTTTGTTTCCCGATGCGCCCGCGAGGACAACAAGTCAACAGTGAAGTACGCGATGTTAGCCGGTGTTGCTGACGAATCCTCTTTGACACCCTTTTATCCCGAAGCCGGAAAGGAAGGGATTCGCCGGCCATACGTAAATTTCAGCGATTGCCGTCTGCGCCTGGCCAACATCTACGTGGGCCGGCCGCACGGATTGTCGAACAACCAATTTCTTCAAACCGGATTTTCACACCGCAAAGCCGAAAAACTGAAGAACGTGATCATCCTGGTCTGGAAATTCCTGAGCCAGCACGGAGGCTGGCGTGCGGCCTGGCTCACCCTGAAACTGCAGGCGACCCTTGCTGTTTCAAAAAAGCAGGGCAAGCTTTTCAGGTGGTTGAGGTCCCGTAACAGGACTGAAGACGCTGAAAGATCCTGTGGAGAGGTGTTGGGCGGGCCGGTTCGCATCGTTATCACGCCTTATGGCGGACTGAGCCTGGATGTCGATAATGAAGAGGACTACCGGATTTTGACCCGGCGCTACACTGATTGGTCACGCATCGGGCCGGTCGAGCCCCCGGTTTGAGTCAGGGTTTGACCGGCAGCGTGGCCGCGACCAGTCCCTTGTGCGGAATGGGCGCGGCCGGTTCCAGCATCTCAAACGCCATTCGCCAGAACGTAGTTGTGAGTTCACTGATACTGTTGTCTTCCACGTTCATCAGGATCGCGATGCCTATTTTATGTTCTTCCGACCAGGCGACATCGGCGCGGTAACCGGAAACCCAGCCGCTGTGGTAGATGATTTCATGATTTCCCAGTTGATAGACCCGCCAGCCCAGCCCGTAGTGCGCGTCTGAGATCATGTCCCTCCAGAAATTACGGCGCGTATCCCGGATGGTTTTCACCCGCGGACGGGTGAGCGTTTCCACCGCTTCGGGATCGATAACGGCAGGGTATCCACCCATCTGGGCCGTCAGCCACTTGCTCATATCCGTAACACTCGCATTGATACCTGCGGCCGGCGCCACGCGATAATAATTGGGCTTCACGGTGACCGTTTTCCATCGGTCACGGCTTTTCACGTGCGGGCTGGCATGGTTGGGATTGTTGACGAAGGGGCCGTAACCCACCGAGGCGGTTTTCATATCCAGCGGACGGAAGATCCGTTCCTGCATCAAGTCGGAATAGGACTGACGGGTAGCGTTCTCAATGACCGGTTGTATCAGGCTGAAGATACTGTTCTGGTAGGAGTAACATTTGCCGGGCGGGCATATATAGGCCAGGTTGCGATACTGTTCCTGGATCCGTTCGATCGAAACACCATCTTCAATCAGGTTGTCGTAGGCATGTGGTATCAGCCCGGTACTCTGCCCCAGCACATGCTGGATCTGGACCTTGCGTGCGTCACCATTGATTCGAAAACCGGGCACCCAGGTGGTGACCGGATCTTCCCAGCGGAATTCACCGTCGCGGATCAGCAGCGCGGTCAACCCGGCGGCAAAGGTCTTGGATACGGAGGCGACGCGGAACGTGGTGTTTTCATCGATAAGCCGGCTGTGACTGGTGTCGGTATACCCGGCCGTGCCGATGCGCACAGTACCTGCAGGGGACGCCACCGCAAACGCGGCGCCGGTGATATCGGATTTGACGACTTGTGAACTGAAATAGGCGGCGAACCGGTTAGCCAGGTCCTGTTCTGCCTCCTGTTGAGTGTTGGGTGCCGGGAAAACGGGTGCTGCCTGGAGGAGCAGGCAAATGATTCCTAAAACGTTCAGGGTTCTTGTTTTCATCCCTTGTATGGGCCCTGTTCTCCGCTGTTGCGTAGTATTCTAGCCTCAAAGAGCCGGGATTTGCACGTAATTGACAACCTGACTCGCGATATCAAGGGAAGTGAGAAAATCGATTGTGGGCCATTTCACGAGGTCAAAATTCGGGCGCTCGGGCCGAAAATACCGATAATGAGCGCCTGAGGGAAGAAAATCATGTCCATTGAATCCACCGAAAATACCGTCCTGAGGTGCCTGCAGGACAACTATGCGTTAAGCGGAAGCCTCGAGCGTCTCGCGGGTGAAAACCTGAACTATCTGTTAACCATGGAGGGCGCCCGGTACGTCGTAAAAATTGTCGACGATGACATGCCTGCTGAAGTGGTGGAGATGGAATTTGCCGCCATCGAGCATGCCGTTGCGGCCGGATTTCCTGTCAATTTGCCAAAAATAATACAAAATTTATTCGGGAAAATAGAAACAGGAATAAATATACATATAAAAGGTTCATATAGGTTACGGGTAATAAGTTTTATCCAAGGTACCGTTCTTGAATATTTACCTGATATATCAGATATTCTGACCAGAAATGTCGGGATATCGCTGGCCCGATACCATCTGACCATGCAAGACTTCGATCACCCTGCGGCCCACCGCAATCACCGCTGGAACCTGGCCCGGGCAGGGCAGCATCGGGACAAGATAAACCTGCTCGATGATTCCGGAAAAAAAGATCTTATGTTGTGGGGTTTTGATGCCTGGGAGAAGGTAAAAGATTCACTGGAGCGTCTGCCCTGGCAATTCATACATGGAGACATGAACCGGGAGAACATCCTGGTCGAGGGTGACCGGGTAACCGGCCTGGTCGACTTTGGTGATGCGTGCTTCAATCCGGTAGTCTGTGATCTCGCCATCTGCCTGACTTACATGATGATGGACAGGGATGATCCGATGGAAGCGATGGCTACCGTCATGGATGGTTATACCGGCGTTCGTTCCCTGAGCAGCGCGGAACGGGACGTACTTCTTCCCCTTGTCTGCGGCCGGCTGGCGACCTCGATAGCGGTTTCCACCGAGCGTCGGAAAATCGACCCCGATAACCCGAACTGGTTTGGTGGTGAGGACTCCGCCTTTGCGCTTCTGCAATTCATCAAGGTTACGGCCAGTTGAATGGGCCCCCCGGTTTACTCGTCGCTGACACCGGTCACCATGCGGTTCCACTTGCCGTTCGAGCAGCGCATCGTGGGAATGCTTAGTCGAAGCTGAAATCGATTTTAAGCTCAGGTTAAGGTTTGCAGGAGCAGAGTCTGGAAGGATAAAAGGGGAAGCGATCTCCTCGTGTGCAGTATCCGGAGTCTTTCAGATGCTGTAGACGATCAGGCGCCGCGCTTCGTGTGCGGCGCCTTTTTATTCACGACGGGGTGTAAATAAAAAAAACGGGCGCTCCAGCGCCCGTTCTCCATTCCTTTGAGCCCTCATACAGAAGGCTTTTCAGCGACCTGTTTAAGCGTCTTCTTTCGGCTTGTGATCCGCTTCCAGCTGGCGCTGCACCTCGTGAGGCACCGCGGCATAGTGGCTGAATTCCATCGTGAAGCTACCCTGTCCCTGGCTCATGCTTTTAAGCTCGGTGTGGTAGTCACTGAGCGCACTGAGCGGCATATCGGCCGTGATGGTCACCTGTCCGCCGCCGAGCGCTTCGGTGCCGCTGATGCGGGCCCGCCGGCCCGCCAGGTTTCCGGTGACGTCGCCCATTACCGAGTCAGGCACGGTGACGTCCACGCTGACGATGGGTTCCAGGATCTGGGGCCCGGCATTGCGAATGGCGTCGAGCAGGGCGTGTTTGCCGGCAATTACAAACGCGATTTCCTTGGAATCCACCGGGTGAAATTTGCCGTCGTAAACCTCGACCGCCATGTCCTGCAACTGGTAGCCGGCGATTGCTCCATCGGCAATGACCAGGCGCACGCCTTTTTCAACCGCAGGAATCAGGTTGGTCGGAATGGCGCCACCCACCACCTTGTTGATGAACTCGAAGCCTTCACCCCGGCCCAGCGGCCGGACACGGAGGAAAACCTCACCGAACTGCCCGGCGCCGCCGGTCTGTTTCTTGTGCCGGTAGTGGCCTTCTGCTTCCCGCGTGATGGTTTCGCGATAGGCGATGCGTGGCGGACGGGTTTCAACTTCAACGTTGAAGCGGCTGCTCAAGCGCTGCAGCATGACCCGCATGTGCAATTCGCCCAGGCCGCGGATGACGGTTTCGTTCAGTTCCTGGTTGTGTTCCACGACAAAGCAGGGGTCTTCCTCGATCAGCTTGTTGATGGATTGAGCCAGTTTCTGTTCCTGGCCGCGACTTTTTGGTTCGATCGCAAGACCGTACATGGGCTGTGGAAAATTCACCGGCTTGAGATGGAAATTATCCTCATCGTGTGAATCATGCAGGATCGAGTCGTAATGGATTTCATCCACTTTGGCCACCGCGCAGATATCACCCGGGATGCCGCAATCAACCTCTTCATGTTTACCGCCCTGCAGCTTGAACAGGTGGCCCACTTTGAAGGGTTTGCGTCCGTCTTCGACGAAGAGCTGGGTGTCGGGACGTACCGTGCCCTGGTAAATGCGGAAAATGCTCATTTTTCCAACAAACGGGTCATTGGTGATCTTGAAAACATGAGCAACGACATGGCCGTCGGGGTCGGGAGTTACCTTCACCTCTGTTGCAGCCTTGCCTTCGCCTTTCATGACCGGGGGTGGATTCCCCTCATTCGGGTTTGGCAGCAGGCGCTTGAAAAATTTCAGCAGTTCGCCAAGCCCGGCTCCGGTCACGGTCGACGTGAAGCAAATCGGCACGACGTGGCCTTCGCGCAACGCCTGCTCGAAAGCATCGTGCAGTTCATCCCGGCTCAATTCTTCGCCTTCGAGGTATTTCTCCATCAGAGCTTCGTTGACTTCGATCACCTGGTCGATGATGGCCTCGTGCGCTTCGGCCAGCGAGAAAATGTCGGTTTCGCCTTCAGTGCCAAAAAAGCAGTCACGCACCGTAGTGAGGTTTTCTGCGGGCAGGTTGATGGGCAGGCACTCGGGGCCGAGTTCTTCGCGTATGGCCTTGATCAGTTTCGTCAGGTTAACGCCTTCCTGGTCGATCTTGTTGACGACGATGATTCTGCACAGGCGGCGGCCTTTCGCCCGGCGCATGAGCCGGCGTGTTGATAACTCGATGCCGTTATGTGCGTTGATGACCAGCGCGGTCGTTTCGGTGGCGCTCATGGCGCTTACGGTTGGACCCCGGAAGTCCGGGAATCCCGGGGTGTCGATCATGTTGAGGTGCATGCCTTCGAAATCGAGGCTGGCCAGCGCCGAGTCCAGTGAACTCTGAAATTCCTTTTCCAGCGGATCATGATCGGTGGTGGTCGTGCCGCGTTCAATGGTGCCGGCTTCACCGATTTTCCCCGACTTGACCAGCAGGGCTTCCACCAGCGAGGTTTTGCCTGCGCCGGAATGGCCGACGAAAGTAATGTTGCGGATGTCTTCGGTGCGATAGTTCGGCATTCAGCGTTCCTGATTTTATCGTTGTGGGGTGGTAATCCTAGTACAGTTTTGTAGAAGTGCCAAATCCCCGGGTGAAGGTCTGGAATGACTTGCTATTCAGCGGCCATTCAGGCTGATGACGGTTATTCTTAACCCGTTCTGTGAGATCAATTGCCATGGTAGGCAGGAATTTGAAAGCGGGTGTTGATATCGGTCAATCGAATCTGGTTGATATTTTTTTGAACCCGGGGAACTCCTGGCCGGCTGATTGGGTCATAGATCACAGTTACCGATGATTTCATTGGGACACTCCTCAGAAGGGTATATCGTTTTTCTGCAAGATACCCTCTTTGACGGCGCCGAACCTGGCGCCGTTTTTTTTGGGGGAACCCCTGGATCAATTCTGTCCATGGGGTGACGAAGTGCCGGAAAAGAGCGGGTTTGGATACCTTTCGGCTGTACAGTCCATGCTGATTTAGGTAACGTTCCCGCAACGAATTCATACCCGACAACAAGGCATTCAAACCGTGGCTAATCATTGGATTGTGCTCAAATTCGGCGGCACCAGCGTGGCCGGCAGGGCGCAGTGGGAGACGATTGCATCCCTGGCGCAAGCCAGGCGCGCAGAAGGTTTCCGCGTATTGCTGGTGTGCTCAGCCGTTGCAGGCGTGACCAACCATCTGACCGCGCTTGCCGGCAATCCCGGTTCTGCAAGCCGCCTGGAGGAATTGCTGGAAACCCATCGAAAGCTGGGTCGCGAGCTGGGTGTTGAAGAGGAAATATGGCTTCCCGAAGCCGAATTGATGTTGCAGCGCTGCTTGCAGGATCTGTTACATGAGCCCGGGCCGGAGTTTCACGCGGCCCTGCTTGCGATGGGTGAGTGGCTCAGCACCAAAATAGGCTGCAATTTTTTACGTCAGACACTGGATGTCGGCTGGGTGGATGTCCGGGAAGCCCTGGAAGTGATCCATGAAGAGGATCTTTCGCCGGCCCGTCAATGGCTCTCGGCAGACTGCAAACCAGCCGGGTCTCCGGACCTGGCCGGCCGCTGGTCAGCGCTCACCCCCATCCTGGTCACACAGGGCTTCGTGGCGCGAACCCGGGAGGGCGGGACGGCGCTGCTCGGCCGCGGGGGCTCCGATACCTCGGCGGCGTTGCTGGCCGGCCGCCTGTCGGCCGAATGGCTGGAAATCTGGACGGATGTACCCGGACTGTTCAGCGCAGACCCCCGGCTGATCAGCGAGGCCCGCCTGCTGACCGGGGTTGACTATGCCGAAGCGCTGGAAATGGCGGCCAGTGGCGCCAAGGTAGTTCACCCGCGGTGCATTCGCGCCGCGGCGGCGACCGGAACCCCGCTGGTGATTCGCGACCTGAACCGCCGCAACATCGCGGGAACACAGATCGGTCAAAAGGGCCCGGCGTCGAGCGGTATCAAGACCGTGACCTGCAAGCAAGGCATGGCAGTCCTCCTGCTGCAGAACCTTGATGCCCGGTTCCAGGTCGGGTTCCTGGCCGAGGTTTTCGCAATATTCAGACGGCGCGGCATTTCCATTGACCTGGTGGCGACCTCTGAAACCACCACTACGGTTGCCATCAATTGCGACGCGAACCACCTGGATGACAAAGCGCTCAATGACCTGGCAGAGGATCTTGGGTCGCTGTGTAAAGTCACGCTTTTCAGCGATTGCGTGTGCGTCAACCTGGTCGGGCGCGGCGCCCGGACAGCGCTTTCCCGGCTGCAGGACGTGATGCGCTATTTTGAAGACCATCCCCTGCTGATGGTCTCTCAATCGGCCAACGACCTGTGCCTCAGCCTGCTGGTCCATTCCGGTGATCACGCGGCGCTGCTCAGGGGGGCGCACGAAGCGTTAATTCCCCGGGCCGGCGATGCCCCGGACGGGGTGTTCGGCGCCAGCTGGTTGCAAATCGAGCAACTGCACGGAGCGGCGCCGTTGATGAGTGAAAAATTGCGCCAGGCGGTGCCGGATCCGCGCCAGTCAGAATGCTTCCGGTTCCTGGCGTGTGATTACGATCCGTCCTCCGGGATGGCGCGCCTTTCCTATGCCTTTGACGACGGTCCCGAGTTGGTAGAGCGGGTGTCTTTTCCGTATGCGCCCTGGCCGCCCGAAGCCTCCCGCCAGGACTGTTTCCGCCGGGCACTGGAGATTCTTCACCTGGTCGCGGGCGTCAGCTACTACAAAGCCGGCCTCAGCCGGCGAATCGAATTGCCGCCCAGCCTGTCCGTCAATGGTGTTTCAGCCTTCCTGTCCGAACTCTATGTCCAGGGATTGGCGGAATTGGGCCATGTCAACCAGGTCGACATAAAGGGCCGGGTTCATTTCCCCGGGGAAGCGGAAGCCGCGCAGCCGGCTGCAGCCCGGCCACTGGTCCTGCCGGAGCGCGCGCTGGTTGCGATGGGCGGCGGAAAGGACAGCCTGGTCGGGCTGGACCGCATGCAGAAAGCCGGCATCGAAGTCATGCCGGTCTGTGTCGGTGGTTCCGTCCTGATCAGCGACACCGTCAAGGCGACGGGCTTGCCGCTGATCCGGATCGGCCGGACGCTGGCGCCGGAACTGGCTGAAATGAACCGGGCCGGTGCGTGGAACGGGCACGTGCCAGTCACCGCGGTGAACTCCGCCATCCTGCTGTGTGCCGCGATTCTCTATGGATTCCGCTACATCGTTTTTTCCAACGAGCGCTCCGCCGATGAGGCCACCCTGGTGACTGCGGAAGGGGTGGAAGTCAATCACCAGTACAGCAAGAGCTCAGCCTTCGAAGCTTCGTTTCGCGAGCTGATTGCTTCCCGGGTCAGCCCCGATATCGAGTATTTTTCAGTCCTCCGGCAGTTCTCGGAACTCGGGATCGTCCGGCGTTTCAGTGCGATGAAAAAACTTCATGCGGTCTATTCCAGTTGTAACCGGAATTTCCACCTGGACGGCCCCCGGACCGAAAATCGCTGGTGTCTTGACTGCCCCAAGTGCCGCTTTGCGGCGCTGAGCCTGGCGATGTTCCTGTCGCCGGCTGAAGTCGCAGCCATCCAGGGCGGCGACCTGTTGAACGATCCGGGCCAGGCAGACGGGTTTCGGGCTTTGTGTGGTCTCGGGCGGGATAAACCGTTTGAATGCGTGGGTGAAGCCGGAGAAAGCCGGGCGGCCCTGGCTGCGCTGGGCTGCAGCCGCGATTGGGGCGGTCATGCCATAGTTTGCGCGCTTTTGCCGGAACTCGGGCAGGTGGAAGTTCCGCTTCTCACGAACCTGTTCCAGCCCGCTGGAAGGCATTTCATTCCGTTACACCTTCTCAGGCGAATGAACCTGAATGAAGCGGTTACCGGCCGCGTTGCAATCCTCGGGATCGGGCGGGAAGGCCAGGCGGCCTGGCGCTTCCTGCGAACGAATTACCCCGGCATGAAGATTTCCCTGGTGGCTGAAAGCGCCCCGGATAGCGGGTTCAGGGAACAATTAACGGATAACGACCCCCTGTTTGTCGGGCCGCTTGCAGAGGCCGGCCTGCAAGCGTTTGACACGCTGGTTCGTTCACCCGGAATCAGCCCGTACCGGAGCAGTCTGCAGCAGGCGCGGGAAGCGGGTGCAGGAATAACTTCGCCAAGCAACCTGTGGTTTGCATGGCATCCGGACCAGAAGACCATTTGCGTCACCGGCACCAAGGGTAAGAGCACCACGTCGGCGTTGCTGGCGCATATGCTCAGGGCCTGCGGTTACCGGGTGCAGTTGGCCGGCAACATTGGGCTGCCCTTGCTGGATTGTGACGACCGGGACGTCGATTGGTGGGTGGTCGAATTATCCAGTTACCAGCTGGCGGACCTGGAAGCAAACCCAACGGTTTCGGTGCTGCTGAATTTGTCGCCGGAGCACCTGGACTGGCACGGCGGAGAACGAAACTACCGCGCTGACAAGTTGCGCCTGGCCGGGCTTTCCGGCCGGCAGCCATTGGTAGCAAATGCTTCCGACCCGTTGCTGGCGGCGTCGTTGTCCGGGTACCGCAACGCAGTCTGGTTCAATTCTCAAAGCGGATTCCGGGTAGATGGAGGCCGCCTGCTCGATGGTGAAAGCGTCTTGCAGCCTGATGTCCCTGAAGGTCTTCCCGGCGCACACAACCTGTCCAATATCGCGGCGGCTTTAACCGTGCTTCGGGAAATTGGAGCGAACCTGTCCGAAGGTGTCAGGAGTATCGCTTCCTTCCGATGCCTGTCTCACCGGCTGCAAACGGTCGGCGAAAAGCGGGGCGTGCGGTATATCAACGACAGCATTGCCTCGACCCCTGTTGCGACCGTCGCCGCCCTGGAAGCTTTCGCCGGGCAGAAAATAACCCTGCTGGTGGGCGGACTTGACAGGGGCCTGGACTGGACGCCCTGTATCACCCGGATAAAGATGCTTTTGCCGCACGCCATCATCGGCATTCCGGACAATGGACCACGCATTCTTGACGAAATGCGGAAGGCCGGAATCAGTCCGGAAAGAGGAATCCATGAAGCGGCTGGCCTGGAAGAGGCTGTGAAGCTGGCCGGAAAACTGACGTCGCCTGGCGAGGTGGTTCTATTATCGCCCGGCGCGCCCAGCTTCCCCCGGTATAATGACTACCGTGACCGGGGCCGGCAGTTTACGATATTGTCCGGGTTTGAATTCAATGAGCGGGATGCTTTTTCCTAGGGGAAAAAAAGAGGCCGCGGGTCAGGGGTGAGGAGTGCAGATAATACCCTGTGGTTGAGGGAGAGACCATCCCGCGGCCTCAGGTAAATAGACCGCGCCGGCGGTAAAAAAGTTGCAAAAAATTTTTAACAGGAGAAATTGACAGTGAGTGAAACAGTTCAGGCAGTCAGTGCAGTAGTTCACACGAATAAAGGCGACATTAAATTGCGGCTTTTTGCCGACAAAGCGCCGGTAACGGTGGCTAATTTCGTCAATCTGGCAAAAAGAGGATATTACGACGGACTGACTTTCCATCGCGTGATTCCCGATTTCATGATCCAGGGTGGCTGCCCGCGTGGCACCGGAACCGGCGGGCCGGGTTACAAATTTGAAGATGAATGTACGCCGGAACTGAGGCATAACGCGCCGGGTAAGTTGTCAATGGCAAACGCCGGCCCCGGCACCAATGGCAGCCAGTTTTTCATTACTCATGTTGCGACGCCGTGGCTCGATGGCAAGCATACGGTATTCGGCGAAGTGCTGGATGCTGAAGACCAGTCCGTGGTTGATGCCATTGCAGTGGGCGATATCCTGCAATCCATCACGCTCGCCGGCGAAGAGGGTATCCTGGCCGCCCAGGCAGAGCGGGTCAAAACCTGGAACGAAATGCTGGGTTAGTACCGGCGGGAAACACTGTACGTCGCCAGGTCCGCCATGGCGTCTTTCCATGCGGACCCAGGTAATGCGGCGAGCGCCTGTTTTGCCGCTTCCGAGCGGCAGCGGGCGACCTCCATGGACTCGTCCAGCGCCCCGCTGCTGCGGATCAGCTCGAGGATTTGCTGCATCCGGTCTTTCCCGCCCTGGCGGATTGATTCATCGATCAATGCCTGGTGTTCCGGTTCGAGGCTTTTCCTGCCGAGGATCAGCGGCAATGTGGGTTTGCCTTCTGCCAGGTCATCGCCGATATTCTTTCCCAGGGTGCCCGCGCTGGCGGTGTAATCAAGCACATCGTCTGCGACCTGGAACGCAGCGCCCAGTTCCCGCCCGAATGCCGCCATCGGTTCTTCCAGCCCGGGTTGTCCGGCGAGAATGGCACCCAGCTGGCAGGCTGCTTCGAACAACTTGGCTGTTTTTTTCTCGATGACGCTGAAGTAGCTCTGCTCGCTGACCTGCGGGTCATGCAGGTTCAGCAGTTGTTCGACTTCGCCTTCCGCGATGGTATTGGTGGCGTCCGAGAGCACATCCATCACGCGCATTGAATCGATCGTGACCATCATCTGGAAGCTGCGGGAATAGAGGAAATCGCCGACCAGCACGCTGGCTGCGTTTCCCCATACGGCGTGCGCGGATTCCTGCCCGCGGCGCAGGTCGGATTCGTCAACCACGTCATCGTGCAGCAGGGTCGCGGTGTGGATGAATTCGATAATCGCCGCGGTTGTGATGTGATCCGTTCCCCGGTAGCCGCAGGCGCGCGCTGAGAGCAACACAAGTATCGGGCGCAGCCGCTTGCCGCCGGAGCCAATGATGTACTCTGAAATTTGCCGGATCAGGACTACGTTTGAATCCAGGCTTTCACGAATCAGGCGGTTTACCGCTGACATTTCGTCAGCACACAATTCGAATACATGCTGGATATCAGTCGCGGTTGCGGCCTGTGTGCCTATGCGGACGCTGGGATGGTCCATTCTTTTCCTTGTTGCGGGATTTGGACAATTATAAATCCGGCCGGTATGAACACAAGGCCAATACACATATAATGCGATCCCGTCCAGGAGTTCGCCCTTGTCTTCAAGCAATGAAAAATCCAGGGAACTGAGGTTCGCAGCTACGCTGTCGGGCATTATCACGCTCCGCATGCTCGGTTTGTTCCTGATCCTGCCCGTTTTCATGATCCTCTCGGCGGGGATGCCGGGCTTCACCCCTCAGTCCGCCGGCCTTGCTGTTGGCATATATGGACTGACCCAGGCCATCCTCCAGCAACCTTTTGGCTGGCTGTCCGATCGTTGGGGCAGAAAGCCCGTGCTGATGCTGGGGCTTGGCCTGTTTGCCGTGGGCGGGGTGGTGGCGGCGACGGCCGAATCGATGAACGTGTTGATCGCCGGTCGCGCCCTGCAAGGCTGCGGAGCGATTGCAGGCGTCGCGATGGCGCTGGCTGCCGACCTGACCCGGCCGGAACGCCGGCCGGTCATCATGGCCATTATCGGGATCGGTATCGGCGGCGCATTTTTACTGTCCATGGGGCTGTCGGTTCCCCTCGCGACGCTGCTTGGTTTGCAGGGATTGTTCTGGTTGACCGTGGTTTTCGCGATTTCCGGCATCGGGCTGGTGTTGACGCTGCCCCGGCCCGAACCCCGTGTGGAGGAGGCGGCGCAGGAGCATGAGTTTGCCATGCGCCCGGTCTGGATGCTGTCATTCAGCGTCTTTTTACTCCACGCGGTCATGACCCTGCTTTTCGTCACCCTGCCGCCCATGCTGGTCGGGGATTTTGGTTTTGAATTGTCTTCGCATTGGAAAATCTACCTTCCGGCGATGCTGGGTTCAATCGTCCTGATGTTGCCCATTCTGCGGCGGGTCGGGGCGAACCTTTCCGAGCGCAGCCTGCTGCCCTGGGCGTTCCTGGTATTGGCCCTGGCGGTGGGAGTCTTGCCATTCAGCGCGAGCCTGGCCGCGCTGGGCGCTCTGCTAGCGGTTTATTTTCTCGGCTTCAATTTGCTGGAAGCATCCATGCCCTCACTGCTTTCCCGAATTACCGGCAGCCGTGGCAGGGGGCGCAGGTTAGGCATCTACAGCACTTTCCAGTTCCTCGGCGCATTTGCGGGCGGGGTACTGGGTGGCTGGTTGCTCAGTCGCTTTGGAAGCCAGGCGGCATTGTTTGCCGCGAGCATGGCCAGTTTGTGCTGGGGAATCGTCTTGAAACTCACCTCAAAGGGTGTTTTTCCGACAGGAGCAGTCCGGTGACTGTGCTACACTTTCTTCCATTGATTTCTGAGGAGGTGCCTGATGGCGCGTGGTGTAAATAAAGTCATTCTGGTCGGCAACCTGGGCGCGGATCCCGAGACCCGCTACACGGCGAGCGGTGCGGCCATAACCAATATCAATATCGCTACCAGCGAGTCCTGGAAAGACAAGCAGACCGGTGAAAACCAGGAGCGCACCGAGTGGCACCGGGTGGTGTTTTTCAACCGCCTGGCCGAGATAGCCGGGGAATATCTGCGCAAAGGCAGCCAGGTGTATGTCGAGGGTTCGCTCCGCACGCGCAAATGGCAAGGGCAGGACGGGCAGGACCGGTACACGACGGAAGTGGTTGCCAGCGAAATGCAAATGCTGGGCAGTCGCCAGGGCGAGGGATCATCGCAACCCGCCGGCGGTGGGTTCCGGGACAACAAACCGGCGCGGTCAAGCCAGCCCCCGGCTCAATCAGCCCCTGCTCCGCTTGACGACAATTTTGCAGAAGACGACATACCGTTCTGACCCGCAAGGGATAAATCATGCGTACTCTGCTCGTAACCGGCGGCGCCGGATTCATTGGCGGCAACTACGTGTTGCGCAGTCTTGCGCAAAGCGCTGACCTGCGCATTGTAAACCTGGATGCGCTGACCTACGCCGGCAACCTCGATACCCTGAAGTCACTGCCGGATGATGGCAGGCATATCTTTATCCACGGAGACATTGGCGACGCCCGCCTGGTGGCCCGGGTTATTGATCAGTACCAGCCTGACGCGGTTGTGAATTTTGCTGCGGAAAGTCACGTTGACCGCTCGATCGACGGGCCCGCGGCATTTGTCGAGACCAACGTGGTCGGCACTCTGAACCTGCTGCAATGCACTCTGGATTGGTGGAAAGCGCAGCCCGAAAAGGTAAAATCTGCGTTCCGGTTTTTGCACGTTTCCACCGATGAAGTTTATGGCAGCCTGGGAGATGTCGGGGCTTTCCAGGAAACGACACCGTATGCGCCCAACTCGCCCTACGCGGCTTCAAAAGCATCTTCAGATCACCTGGTGCGTGCATTCCATCACACGTATGGCTTACCCACGCTGACCACCAACTGTTCAAACAACTACGGGCCTTTCCAGTTTCCGGAAAAGCTCATTCCGCTGATGATCCTCAACGCGCTGGAATTCAAGCCGCTGCCCGTTTACGGCGACGGTATGCAAGTGAGGGACTGGTTATTCGTCGATGACCACGTGGACGCGATAAATGACGTACTCGCAATGGGTGAACCCGGAGAGGTCTACAATATCGGTGGCTTGTCGGAGCGGGCCAATATCCAGGTTGTGCATGCCATATGCGACGCGCTCGACCGTCGTTGTCCCGATGACGGTTTCGGCTCCCGCCGCATGTTGGTCACGCATGTTGCCGACCGCCCCGGACATGACCGGCGATATGCTATTGATTGCAGCAAGCTGATGAAAGTAACCGGCTGGCGGCCATCTGTCGATTTCGAGACGGGCCTGCAGAAAACGGTCGACTGGTACCTGGAAAACGACTGCTGGATCAACAGGGTGCGGGATGGCAGTTACCAGGGCGAGCGGCTGGGGCTGGGAGAGATCATATGAATGGTTCACGAAAAGGAATTATCCTGGCAGGAGGGAGTGGGACCCGCTTGTATCCACTGACCCGGGTGGTCAGCAAGCAACTGCTTCCTGTTTACGACAAGCCGATGATTTTCTATCCGCTGGCCACGCTGATGCAGGCTGACATCCGCGAGATCATGATCATCACGACCCCGCATGAACAGGCGATGTTCCGCCAGTTGCTGGGCGACGGCAGGGATTGGGGCTTGCGGCTGGAATATGCAGTACAGCCTGAGCCGGAAGGGCTCGCCCAGGCCTTGATTATCGCGGACGAATTTCTGCAGGGCGACCCGTCGTGCCTGATCCTGGGCGACAATATTTTTCACGGGGGTGGCTTGAGCGACGTGTTGACCCGCGCAGCCGGGCGATTCGAGGGCGCGACGGTCTTCGGCTACTGGGTGCGCGATCCGGAACGTTACGGTGTTGTCGAATTCGACAGCGAATACCGGGTGCTGAGCATCGAGGAAAAGCCCGAAAATCCCCGTTCCCACTATGCGGTAACGGGCCTGTATTTCTACGACGGCCGGGCCAGTGCATTCGCACGCAGCCTGAAGCCTTCCCGGCGGGGCGAACTGGAAATTACCGATCTGAACCGTCTTTACCTTGAAGACAACAGCCTTTCAGTTGAGCGGCTGGGGCGTGGTTATGCATGGCTGGACACGGGAACGCACGAATCCCTTCAGCAGGCGGCAAATTTCATCGAAACGATCGAGAGCCGTCAAGGACTCAAAATAGCCTGTCCCGAGGAAATCGCCTTCATGCAGGGCTGGATTGACGAAGACCAGGTCAGAAAGCTGGCAGAACCCTTGCTGAAAAGTGGATATGGCGAATATTTGCTCGGCCTGATAGGCAGGGGCAACTGAGCGTGAAAACGATTGAAACCGGTATCCCGGGGCTGATCATCATCGAACCTGTCGCGCATGCAGATGAGCGCGGGTTTTTCATGGAAACCTGGAACGCTGCTCGCTACGAGGCGGTCGGGCTGCCGGGGAAATTCGTGCAGTCAAATCTTTCCAGGTCGGGTCCCGGTGTCATCCGTGGCCTGCATTTCCAAAACCCGGAACCGCAGGGCAAACTGGTTTCGGTGCTCGAAGGCCGGGTTTTTGATGTCGGCGTTGATATCAGGCCTGATTCACCCACTTTCCGGCAATGGGCGGGGGTCGAGTTATCGGCGCAGAATCACCGTCAACTTTACGTACCCGAAGGGTTTGCCCACGGGTTCTGCGTGCTCGGTGAATCGGCTTTGCTCAGTTACCTTTGCACATCGGTCTACCGCTCGCAGTTCGATGCCGTCATCGCCTGGAACGATCCGGATATCGCCATCCGCTGGCCGCTCGAGTCGGGCCGCCTCTCACCGAAAGATGAATTGGCGCCCCGTTTGGCTGACATCGCCACGGATGCCTTGCCGAGAATGAGCCCATGCACATCCTGTTAACCGGCGCAGCCGGTCAGCTCGGCCAGGAATTATTGCCCCGCTTGCAGCAGATGGGACAGGTCACCCTGGTCGACCGGACCCCTGCGCCGGGTGAGGCTGTCACGCAGTTGCAGGACCTTGGAAATCCTGGCCGGGTTGAGATCCTGCTCAACCGGGTACGCCCGGATATCATTGTCAACGCTGCCGCCTACACGGCTGTGGATCTCGCAGAGGACCATTCCGACACCGCCTTCGGAATCAATGCGGAAATGCCCGCTTGCCTGGCCAGGTGGTCGGACCGGAACGGGCGCCTGTTGGTTCATTACTCGACCGATTACGTCTTCGATGGCAATGCGAGCCGCGCTTATACAGAACAGGACACGCCCGGGCCTTTGGGGGTGTACGGCGAAAGCAAGCTCGCGGGAGAACTGGCGATCGCCGCAAGCAAGTGCCGTCATGTCATCCTGCGCACCTCCTGGGTCTATTCCGGGCATGGAAACAATTTTGTCCTGACCATGTTGCGCCTGGCCCGGGAAAGGCCGAACCTCCAGTATTGTCAGTGATCAGACCGGTTGCCCGACCTGGGCCCGGAACCTCGCTGCCGTGACACAGGAAGTGATCGCCCGAATGATATCCGCCGACGGCAAGGATCTGCCGGGGGGCGTTTACCACTACTGTGACGGCGACGCCGTAAGCTGGTATCAGTTTGCGCAGAAAATTTTTGTCACTGCGATGAGGGCCGGGATGCTTCAGCGTCTTCCGGAAATGAAGGAAGTGCGCTCCTCGGACTTTCCGCAGAAAGCCCGGCGGCCTCATTACTCAGTTCTCGATACGTCCAGGATCGGCGAGGTATTTGGCATTACGCCGGCGGGCCTGGACCCGTCGCTGCTGACCTGTATCGGGGAAATGGCAAAAAATGACGGACCGTGACGAGCAAAGAATGATGGTGCCGGTGATTCTCTCGGGCGGTTCCGGAACACGTCTCTGGCCGGTTTCCCGGCGGGCCCACCCCAAGCCGTTCATGAAGCTGGTTGACGGCGAATCATTGGCCGAGAAAACCTTTCGCAGGGCGCTAGGCGTCGCGGACGGCGCCCCGGTGCTCACGGTTACCAGCCGGGACTATTATTTCTATACCCGGGATCTGTATGACGCGATAGACGGCAAGGAACACGGGCACCCGTTTCTGCTCGAGCCCATCGGGCGGAACACGGCCCCGGCCATAGCGCTCGCAGCGCACTATGTGCGCGAAACCTTTGGCGACGAAGCGCTCATGCTGGTACTGCCTGCCGATCATCTGATCCGGGACATGGCAAATTTCCAGGCGGCCGTGAGCGAAGCAAAAAAACTGGCCGGGCTCGGTTACCTGGTCACTTTCGCGATCCATCCGACCCACGCCGAAACCGGCTACGGGTATATTCGCAAAGGGCAGCAGATAAAGGACACCGGTGGCTTTGAGGTGGCGGCTTTTGTCGAAAAGCCCGACCAGGCCACTGCCCTGGCTTACCTGGAATCCGGTGAATACGGCTGGAACTCCGGAATGTTCTGCTTCGCAGCCGGTGTCTACCTCGATGCCGTCGATGCATTCGCTTCCGAAATTGCAGATTCCGCCCGTGTATGCTGGAAATCCATTGATCCGGACGAGCAACCGATGGAAATTCCCCTCGACCTGTTCAGCCAATGTCCTTCGGTTTCGGTCGATTACGCCGTCATGGAGAAGGCCTCCAATTGCGCCGTTGTCGGGGCGGATTTTGGCTGGAGCGACATCGGCTCCTGGAAGGCCATGAGCGAGCTTTACGAGTCGGACGAGGCGGGAAACCGGATTCATGGAAAAGCCGTTCTCGTGGAAAGCAGGAACTGCTTTGTGCAAGGTGGCGACCGCCTTGTCGCTGCGGTTGGTGTCGACGACCTGGTGATCGTGGACACCGAAGATGCGATCCTGGTAGCGCACCGGGACCGGGTGCAGGACGTCAAGGAAGTGGTCAACCAGTTAAGTGAACTCAAACACGATGCCGCGGAATTCCACAAAACGGTATTCCGGCCCTGGGGCAGTTTTTCCATCCTGGAGGATGCCGCGGATTGCAAGGTCAAGCGACTGGTCATCAAACCTGGGCAGGTGCTTTCTTTGCAGATGCACCGCAAGCGGGCAGAGCACTGGACCGTGATCAGCGGAGTCGCTAAAGTCCGGCTGGGTGACAAGGAGTTTTTACTCAACCCCAACGAGTCGACCTACATTCCGTTGGAAACCCAGCACCGCCTGGAAAACCCGGGTTCCGAAGACGTGCACCTGATCGAAGTGCAGACCGGGGAGTACTTCGGTGAAGACGATATCATCCGATACGAAGACATATATGGACGCATCAAATGACCTGCAAAATACGATCTGTCTCCTGGCTGGCTGTGCTTTTGTGCTTCGCAATGGTGGTTGACGTGTCTCTGGCGGAAGACTCCGGGGTCCCGTCGACGGCAACTCACGAGGAGCAAATCATTGAATGGCGGCAAAACCGGCATGACCGCCTGGCCAGTGAAAACGGTTGGCTGACCCTGGTTGGCCTGGAGTGGCTGGTCGAAGGCGCGAACCGCGTGGGAAGCGGCCCGTCGAGCACGATCCGGGTTCCCGGTGGCCCGGCAGATTGGGGGACTGTTTTCGTGGATGGTGAAGAGTTGCGCTTCGTGCCTGCCGCGGACAGCGGCGTGACCGTTAATGGCGAACAGGCCACCGAAGTCCAGCTGGTCCCTGATTCCCGGGGTGAACCCACCGTTGTGGCCAGCGGAAACCTGAGCTTTTACGTGATTTTCAGGGAATCCTTCGCGCTGCGCGTCAAGGACCGCAAAGCCCCCGCGTTGCTCGAATTTGAGGGCGTAGACAACTTTGAAATCCAGCCCGATTGGCGATTTGATGCCCGCTTCATACCGGCGGAAGAAGGGCAAACGATCGAAATAGCAAACGTCCTGGGCCAGTTTGAAGCATCGCCGGTTTACGGTTACGCCGAGTTTGACCGCGATGGAAAAACCTACCGTTTGTTGGGTCTTGGTGAAGAAAACTCGGAAACAGTGTGGTTTTTATTTGCCGACCGGACCTCTGGTCGCGAAACATACGGGGCAGGGCGTTATCTTTACAGTGATGGTTTGCCGGTTGACGGGCGACTGGTGATCGACTTCAACAAGGCTTACAACCCACCTTGTGCATTCAGTGAATATGCAACCTGTCCACTAACCCCTCAGGAGAACAGGCTGGACCTGGCCGTGACAGCCGGAGAAAAAAGCTATCACGCGCATTAGTGACTCCCTGGGCCTGGGTGCGTGATTTCAGCCATTCCTGGCGCAGGGCCAGAAAAAGCGCCAGCCAGGTAGACTCAAACAGGGGTGCTCTTGGTTCGGGTTTGCTGATTTTGCACTGGTAGTTGGCGTTCATTGTTTTGTTCCTTTTCCCGGGTCTGTCGAACGGTTGCCCATCAAGACCGCTTTTCCTTATTAGTATTGACGCAGAATACGGGCGTTTGGTTACAGGCTGACGACAGAATCCTTCGCTTTGTCGTGTTCCTTCCTTATTACCTGCCGGCCTGGCTACTTTCTCCCCAGTTCGCGGTCTATTTCAAACTCTTTGGAAGTTACAAAAGCTTCCATTTTTTCGAGTCGATGATTCAGTTCACGAAAGCGGTGCCTTAAAGCGCCGAAAACGTCCGATGGCGCATTGCTGACACCGCGCCAGAATTCCGCCTGCTCCGTGTTTTCATAAAGGTTGCCGGGTTTTACCGGAAGCACGATGGCCAGGACGATGTATGAAACGATGATGAATGCAAAAAATGGCGGAAAAAGAATGAACAGAAACGTCACCAGGCGCACACCCCTGCGGTTCAGTCCGAAATATTCCGCGATACCGGCGCAGACACCGGCGATCATCCCATTTTCCTTGTCCCGGAATAAGCGGTGCGGGTTTTTGTGCTTGTAGAAATCGTTCATGAACGTTTTCTCCAGTCCGGGGCTTCGATATCAAGAATGCGTTCCAGCGTATTGATCCGCTCCTGCATCTTGTTTGCCGATTCCCAGACTTCGCTGAGCATTTTTTCATCTTCGGGCGACAGGCCCTTGGACATCTTCATCTTGGTCGTGTAGTGAAAAATGATCCACAAAGGCAAACAAATCGTTACCATCAGGATTGGAATGACTTCACCCATCACTATTTCTCCTCTGCGTTATCGCTGACCTTTGACTTCAGATCAGCCAGCTCGGCTTCCACGCGATCGTCCTGTTCCAGGTCTGCAATTTCGTCGGCCAGGCCTTTTCCCCTGCCCATATTAACCGCCTCGGCTTCTGACTCCACCCGGTCGATCCGCCGCTCGGCGTTTTCAAAGCGGAAAAGCATTTCGTCGATGCGGTCGTCATGAATGTGCTTCCTGGCCGACAGTTGCGAACTGGCGGTTTTGTGCCGGATCACGATACTGCGCTGGCGCGTTTTGGCGTCGTCCAGTTTGGATTGCAGCTGGGTGATGTCGGCGTTGAATTTGTCCAGTTGGCCGTCCAGGCTGACCAATTCGATCCTCATTTTGTCAACCCGGTCGCCGATTGCCTGCTTTTCAACCAGGGCGGCGCGGGCCAGGTCATCGCGTTCACGGCGTATCGCAAGTTCTGCCCGGTTGGACCACTCCGATTTTTCACGCTCGAGGTGATCGATGTGCCGGCCCAGTTCCTTGCGATCGGCGATGCATTTGGCTGCGGCCGAACGGATTTCCACCAGGGTGTCTTCCATTTCCTGGATCATTAGCCGAATGATCTTCTCCGGGTCTTCGGCTTTTTCCAGAACGGCATTGATGTTTGCATTTACGATATCGCTGAATCGGGAAAATATACCCATTACCTTTACTCCTGGTTAATCAATCTCTACCCTAATAATGCAGGGTTCGTGCCAGCTTGAAATTTCGCGTTATCTTGTTGCAACCAATGCGTTTGCTTTCGCTTTTTTCGGTGATCCGGCCGCTGGCCTTGGCAAATCCCACCAAAAGGTGGCGGAAACTTGCCAGGCAATTGGTGGTCTATGGCTGTGTCCACGATGATGAATGGATACAGGGAATCTGATTTTATCTAAATGCGCATGGCGCACACCGCTATGCTCCTGTAAAATGATTCACTTTTGATGCGCCGGCTTAAATTGCCGGAATTTGTATAGAAGCAGGAGGAATACCTGATGCGAGTGATTTTCGCGTTTACCGTCCTGGCCGCTTTTTTAGCAGGCCCCGTTATGGCTCAGGATTTGGCAAGTGATAAGGGCAAACTCAGTTATGCAGTAGGCTGGGATATTGGTGAAGATATTCAGCGCCGTGGCGCCGAGTTTGATGTTGAGACTATCATCGCCGCAATTCGCGATTCTTCATCAGGTAAGGAACCACAGGTCCCGGCCGAAGAAATGGTGGCCATGCTGACCGCCTTGCAGCAAAAAGTAAGGCAGGAACAAGCAGAAGCATTCCAGAAACTGGCGGCAGAAAACCAGAAAGCGTCTGAAGAATTCCTGGCAGCCAACCTGAAAAAGAATGGGATTGTTGCGCTGCCCAGCGGTATTCAGTACCGGATCATCGAGGAAGGCGACGGTGCCCGTCCCGGAATGACCAGCACTGTGAAAGTTCATTACCGGGGTTCCAGGACCGATGGGCTGGAATTTGACAGTTCCTTTGCGCGTGGCGTTCCGGAAGAATTCAATGTAGAGACAGTGCTGAAAGGCTGGCAGGAAGTGTTGCCGCTGATGAAGACGGGCTCAACCTGGCAGGTGTTCATTCCACCGGAACTGGCTTTTGGCGCCCGCGGCAATCCGCCGGTCGGCCCGAATGAGACGCTGATTTTCGATCTCAAGCTGGTCGAAATCGTCAAGTAATGTCCGTGAACGGGGCCTTTCCGGGCCCCGTATCATTTCTGGGGACTAATTAGGTGATGAGTCACTGGCGTGAACTGTTGCTGGAAGCCGTTTCGCCCCTGGAATATGGCGTCCGCGACCTCGACGTCAGTGGTTACCGGCCTCCCGGGGACCAGTCATTCCGTCCGAGCAGGACTGCGGCCGTGTTGGTGCCGTTGCTGGATCTGCCCGAGCCCGAAGTCGTTTTTACCCGCCGGGCCGACCATCTTCCCCAGCACCCGGGCCAGGTGAGTTTTCCTGGCGGCGCTGCAGAGGAAAACGACGCCTCTGCGGTCCAGACCGCTCTGCGCGAGGCACATGAAGAGATTGGCTTGCCACCCGAGGTGGCGCGGCCAATTGGCTTCCTGGATCGCATGGACACGATTTCCGACTACCGGGTTTTGCCGGTCGTTGCCCTGGTTACACCGCCGGTTATCTGGATACCGGACGCGCGTGAAGTGGCCGAAGTTTTCACGGTTCCTCTTGCCGTTGTGCTGGATATGTCCCGGTACGAAACGCGAATTTTTGAGCGGAACGGTCAGGAGTATCCGATTTACACGTTGCACTGGCAAGGCCAAAAAATCTGGGGCGCCACGGCGGCCATGCTGATGAACCTCAATTCAAGGATGCAGACTTGTGCCCAGTCACGCAAAATATCACGTGTGACAGGGCGCCAGACATGAACAGCGAAATCCTGGTATCTCCAGCGCGCCTTGATGAACTGATACAAAACAGCCAGTGCACGGTCGTGGACTGCCGCTTTGATCTTTCAGATCCGCAAAGCGGCAAAGCCGCCTGGCTGGCAGGGCATATACCCGGCGCTGGATACGCCCACCTGGACGATGACCTTGCGGCCCCGGTTGAAGCTCATACCGGTCGCCATCCCTTGCCCGGCGCAGCCCGGTTTGCACAGTTCCTCGCATCCGCCGGTTGGTCGAAAGACAAGCTGCTGGTGGCCTATGACGACCGTTCCAACGCCATCTCTGCCCGGCTGTGGTGGATGATGCGGTATTTCGGTCACTCCGCGGCACTGCTTGATGGCGGCCTTGCGGCCTGGATCGAATCCGGTCGCCCCCTGGAAACCGGCGCGCCCGCAGTGGTGCCTTCAAACCGGGAAAATCTCGTGCCTGATCAGCGATTGGCGGTATCGACAGCGACCTTGCGCGCTCACCTGGAATCGCCCGGGTGGCTTGTGCTGGATGCGCGGGCCCGGGAACGTTATACGGGGCAGGTCGAAAACCTGGACACGAAAGCCGGGCACATTCCCGGTGCGCTGAACCGGCCTTTCGGTGAAAACCTGGACCAATCAGGCCGGTTCAGCACCCCGGAAAGCTTGAAATCCCAGTTTGAAACGTTGCTGGGTCCCGGGAATGCCGGGAAGGTAGTTCATTCCTGTGGATCCGGTGTCACCGCCTGTCATAACCTGTTTGCGATGGAATTGGCCGGCCTGGGGTTTACGCGTCTTTATCCCGGCTCCTGGAGCGAGTGGATTCGTGACCCCGCGATGCCGGTCAGGACAGGTATGGCGCCTTGAAATTCCTTATTTTTTAGCCAGGCGGTTCAGCAGTTCGTTCAGCGCACTGCGCGTGGAATCCGAGAACCAGATATCGACAAAATCCCCGTCACGCTGTTTCTCACCCCCTTCAAAAAGTCCGTGCAGATCCGCACGGGCCATTTTTCGCGTTTTCAACATCGCCTCCCGGGGTAACGACAGGTGCATTTCGCACCATTCGATCGCGCGTACGACCGCGGATGCCGGGTCGTCCGCCAGTTCATCAACCAGGCCGATTTCCGAGCGCTTTTTCCGAACTCATGATTTCACCGGCAACGAGAATTCTTTCCGCAACATGTGCGCCCACGGCTCGTACAAGCGCCTGGTGAACCTGCGCTGGAACCACCAGTCCAACCTGCACTTCGTTCATTCCGGTCTTGAATCCTCCGCGCGGCATGATGCGATAGTCACCAAATATGGCCATGACAATACCGCCGGCAGGGGCGTGTCCCGTCATCGCGAAGGCAATGGGGACAGGCATCGTGGCTATGATTTTCAGCATCTGCAGAAATCGATACCAGAACAGGGACATTTCGGACCGCTCCATCCGGATCAGCTGCGGAACATCGAGCCCGGCTGAAAACATGCCCGGCAGGCCCGATACGACGACAGCGCCAGCCTGCTCTGCTGCCTTGTTCAGTGACTCGATGATCAGCTCAACCAGTTCAGGGCTCAGCGCGTTTGCAGGTGGGCGGTTAAGCCTGATTTCACGCACATTTCCGTGGTCAATGGTATCCAGCATGGTTGTTCCCCGTTCAGGATTTGTTCAGCGCCCAGAGTCTAGACTTTGTATCCAGGAAGAGCAATTTAAGTCACAATGAAAGCGAGTGTCTGAACCGGTGGAGGAATTTTTATGAAAGCTCATCAGATTATTCTTGCGGCCGCGGCCGCCATGATGCTGTTTCCAGTGGCTTCCCGCGCGCATGAAGTGCCCAACATTCCCCACACCCACGCATTTCAGCAGACCGGTTATGGAACCTACCGCCAGGGCCACACCGTGAACAACCAGTACTGGCAGCATCACCATCTGGTCTCCGCGTCCCTATACCGGTTACCAGTCCGGCAATACCGTGAAATTTGCGCGGCCGGAACCGATAACCAAGGCGCCCGGCAGCCCGGTTGCCAAAACCCGGGTCCAGGCAGATCCTGCCATCCAGTACGGTAAACGTCAGTAGGAACGGCCATTGTGAGAGCTGGCCATGCCGGCGATTGCTTAAACCCTCCCTGGCTACTCAGAAATATCACCGGCATGACCGGCTTCCGCAATATCGCGAGCGTGGCTCGCTCCCACTGGTCTTCACTCACCACGTGTAGTGAGCCGTGTAAACGATCACCTGTTCGCCTTCACTCGGGACATTCACGTCAAACCTGATCCGGTTACTGTTTTCCTTCCCGTGCTCCTGGCTGGCGTTTTCGATTTCCCAGTTCGCGGCCCGGTAGAGGTTTTCAAGAACAACGATATCGACCGCCTCGTCCTTGTGATTGCGTAAACGGATTTCAAACGTTTCCCAAAGGTTCCTGGTCCGGGTATCAACCCGGAAATCGGTTTGTTTGCGCTCACCGACAACGTCAAAGGCATTGCCCATTTCGATCAACACATCTTCGTTCCTGGGCGTGTGGTCGATCACATCCTCACCGATGAATTCCAGGCTGCCGTCAGCCGGATCCAGTTGGTTGACGCGAATCCTGCCTGCCGGCAGCGGAATTCCAAGTTGCCGGGATTTCTTGTTTTCGAATCGCAGGTATACATTGACATCGCCGTTGCCGTAACGTCCGTATTCCTGGTCGAATTGCTGGTATCCGTGGAACGCCATATCCATCGTGGGCGCAAACACCAGTTCTTTTTGGCACTGGATATCGCGGGCGGTCGGCATCAGCTGGATTTGCTTGGTCGAGTTGTCCGGCAGGCTGGTGCGCCGGTCAAGCGTATAGAGATGGTATTCAAAAAAAGACTTTTCCACGAAACCGTCAGACTCTTCCGCCATGGCCATTTTGTACACGACGTCGCGCCTGGGCTGCCGGTTTTCGGCGCGGTTTACATCGCCGGCAATCAATTTCAAGCGGGCGTCATTAAAACCGGCGCCCGACTGGTTGATGATACTCACCCAGGCCGAGAGGTCCATCGAGCAATCCCTGGATTCGTCGTAGATGATGTTGTAGTCCGTCCACCAGGTCATTCCGGTGGTTTCATAGCTGATACGGGTTTTCTGCTGCGCTGCGCACAGGGCTGTCCAGCATCCACTCGAGCGTGGGCTTTGTGATCAATCCACCGGGTAATTGGGAAAACCGGATGTTGCCGTAGCTGCGGATAGCCTGGACACTTCCATCATCCATTTGTAACGTCAGGCCGTCGTCTGCCCCGAGCAGAACGCCTTCAACGAGGTCGACGTTATCACCCCTCGGTTGTTCCACGGTCACCCGCTGCCCCAGGTATCGCTGCAACAATTTTGCCTGGCTCACCAGGTCGAACTGAAAGCTTTGTTCCAGAACCCGGGTTGCCGGCTGATCGAGCGAAGCAAAAGTTACCGTGGTAGGGTCGATCAACGCCGCAACATTACTGACTCTGAGTGGATGCAGGCCTTTTTCGATATCATAGGTACGGTCATGGCGAACGATGGCGTAACCGGGTACCTGTCCGCCAAAATTACCGCCCGGAAACCGGCCGGTACAGGTCAGGTGAAACCGCACCGGGTTGCAGGCGGGAATAGATGGTTATCGAGTCATCGCTGGCATCCGGCGCCGCGGCCACTGCAACCCCGGTACAAAGCAAGCCGGTGGCAAGAGAAATCAGTTTTTTCCTGGGGTGGTTCATTTTGGATCTCCGTTTGGGTTCATCCACTGTTAAGACACTCCTTAAACGTTTTCAGAGAGATTTTGGGGTTAAGACATGGCAAAAAAAGTTCAATCGACATTCCTCGGCTTGTTGATAGCGTGTATTTTGGCAGTAACGGCCTGTGACGGCTCCAGGGTTAACAGCGGGCCTACCCTGAAAGACGCCTGGATTCGCGCACTTCCAACCGGCTCAGGTATGACCGCCGGATTTGGCACATTGCGAAAATCCCGGGCCTGGGGCCATAGAGATTCGGTCTTTTACCAGCCCGTCATTCGGTGACGTCAGCCTGCATCGCACCGAACTGGTGGACGGCGTGAGCAGGATGAAGGAAGTGCCGGCGCTTTCCATAGAGGCAGGTTCCAGCATTGTTCTCGAACCGGGTGGCTACCACCTGATGCTGATGATGCCCGTCGAAGAAATTCTGCCCGGCAAGACCGTTACCATCGAAATGACGGCGGCAGACGGCCGCCATTTCAGTTTTGTCGTCCCGGTCGAACGACGCTGAGCCTGGAGATGTCTCAAGCGCTCTTGCGCTGGCGGCCTGAGCCCAGCATCCGGGCCAGGAACTTGCCCGTATAGGAAACCGGCGATGCCGCAATCTGCTCCGGCGTACCCTGGGCGATGATCTCACCGCCTTTGTCGCCGCCTTCGGGACCGAGATCGATCACCCAGTCTGCGGTTTTGATCACGTCCAGGTTGTGTTCGATAACCACCACGGTATTGCCATGGTCACGCAAACGGTGCAGCACGCTGAGCAGTTGTTCAATGTCCTGAAAATGCAGGCCGGTGGTCGGCTCATCCAGGATATAAAGGGTTTGCCCGGTATCGCGCTTGCTGAGTTCCTTGGACAACTTGATGCGTTGTGCTTCGCCGCCTGACAACGTGGTCGCGCTCTGACCCAGGGTGATGTAAGAGAGACCAACATCGGTCATGGTCTGCAGTTTCCTGGCCACGGCGGGTACCGGCTGGAAAAATTCCAGCGCTTCCTCCACGGTCATTTGCAGCACCTCGTGGATGCTTTTGCCCTTGTAAGTGACGCTCAGCGTTTCGCGGTTGTATCGCCTGCCCTTGCAGACATCGCAGGGAACGTAGATGTCCGGCAGGAAATGCATTTCCACGCGTATCAATCCGTCACCCTGGCAGGCTTCGCAACGGCCGCCCTTGACGTTGAAACTGAAACGCCCGGGTTTGTAACCCCGGGCCCTGGCCTCCTGGGTGCCGGAAAACAGGTCCCGTATCGGCGTGAACAGGCCGGTGTAAGTGGCCGGATTGGAGCGCGGTGTGCGGCCGATGGGAGACTGGTCGATATCAACGACCTTGTCGAAAAGCCCCAGGTTTTCAACCGATTCGAAGGCGGCTGGCTGGGCGGTGCTGCCATAGAGTTCACGCGCGGCAAGGCGGTGGAGGGTGTCGTTGACCAGCGTGGATTTGCCGCTTCCGGACACACCTGTGACACAAACGAAAAGGCCGGCAGGTATTTCCAGCGTGACATTTTTCAGGTTATTGCCGGTTGCTCCGATGACTTTCAGGACCTTTTGGGGGTTTATCGGGGTCCGTTGCCCCGGGATGGTGATCGCCCGCCGGCCGGACAGGAATTGGCCGGTCATCGAATCCGGGTCGTTTTGCAGGTCTTCCGGAGTGCCATCGAACATGATTTTACCGCCATGGATTCCGGCGCCCGGGCCAATATCCACGACCCAGTCGGCGGCGCGAATCGCTTCTTCATCGTGTTCCACGACAATCACCGTATTGCCGATGTCCCGCAACCGGGTCAGGGTTGCCAGCAACCGCTCATTGTCGCGCTGGTGCAGGCCGATGGAAGGTTCGTCGAGGATGTACATCACGCCGACCAGTCCGGCCCCGATCTGGCTGGCAAGCCGGATGCGCTGGGCCTCACCGCCGGAAAGAGAATCAGCTTTGCGGTCAAGCGTCAGGTAATCCAGGCCGACGTTAACCAGGAAATTCAGCCGTTCATGAACCTCCTTGATGATCTTGGGCGCAATTTCACCGCGTCTGCCTTCCAGTTTGAGGTTTTCGAAGAATTCCAGGCAGCGCTGTATCGGCCAGGCAGTGATGGTGGGCAGGTTGATTGCGGCGACGAACACGTGCCGCGCCTCCCGGTTGAGCCTCTGGCCATCGCAGGACGAACAGGGTTTCTGGCTGATGTACTTGGACAATTCTTCGCGGACGATCCGCGAATCCGTTTCCCGGTATCTGCGTTCCAGGTTGGGAATGATACCGGCAAACGGGTGCCGTCTTTTTTGCACACCGCTGTCGCCAAAGTAACGGAACTCGATGATTTCATCGCCGCTGCCATGCAGGACGACATCGCGGATTTTTTTAGGCAACTCCCCGAAAGGGGTGTCAACATCGAATCCATAGTGCCTGGCCAGGGCCTGGATGATCTGGAAATAGTAGGCATTGCGCCGGTCCCATCCGCGTACCGCGCCGCCCGCAAGGCTGACATGGGTGCTGCTGACCACGCGGTCAGGATCGAAAAACTGGCTGATACCCAGGCCGTCGCACTCGGGGCAGGCGCCGTTGGGGTTATTGAAACTGAACATCCTCGGTTCGAGTTCCTGCAGGCTGTAATCACAATACGGGCAGGAAAACCGCGCGCTGAACAGCTTTTCGTCCAGCCCGCTGTCATCTTCCATCGGCGCAACAATCGCAAGCCCGTCAGACAGGACAATTGCCGTTTCGAAAGATTCAGCCAGGCGTTGTTTCAGGTCCTCGCGAACCTTGATGCGGTCGATCACGACTTCAATGGTGTGGTTTGCGCCGCAATTCCAGTGGCGGGACATCGTCCAGGTCACAGACCACGCCATCGACCCGTGCCCGGACAAAGCCCTGCGCCCGCAGTTCCGCGAACAGTTGCAGGTGCTCGCCTTTCCGGTCCCGCACCACGGGCGCCAACAGCATCAGCTTGCTGCCTTCCGGCATGGCGAGGACGTGATCCACCATCTGGCTGATGGTCTGCGCTTCGAGCGGGATCGCGTGGTCCGGGCAACAGGGCGTACCGACACGCGCAAACAGAAGCCTCAGGTAGTCGTAAATCTCGGTGATCGTGCCTACCGTGGAGCGCGGATTGTGCGATGTTGATTTTTGTTCGATGGAAATTGCGGGGGACAAGCCCTCGATGTGATCGACATCCGGCTTTTCCATGATGGACAGAAACTGGCGCGCATATGCCGACAGGGATTCCACGTAGCGCCGCTGGCCTTCGGCGTAAATCGTATCGAAAGCGAGGGAGGACTTGCCAGAGCCTGATAAGCCCGTGATTACTATCAGTTTATCCCTGGGAAGGTCGAGATCGATATTGGCCAGGTTGTGCGTCCGCGCGCCGCGTATGAGAATCTTGTCCATAGGCCCATCCAAACAAACTACTATACTCCCCGAAGGGAACTACAGGCAAAGCGAATTGGTGTACAATGCATGGTTGTTACAGCGGGTTGTTGGAGGTTGACCCCAACCCGAAAAACAGCTAACATTCTCGCCCTTTTGTGGGGCCTTTTCCTCACGGAGCTTGAATCCAATGTATGCAGTATTCAAAACCGGTGGCAAGCAGTACCGCGCAACCACTGGAGACATTTTAAAAGTCGAAAAAATCGAAGCTGAAAAAGGCTCGACGGTCGAACTCGACCAGGTTTTGATGGTTGGCGAGGGCGAAGATGTGAAAATCGGCGCACCTTATCTCGAAGGCGGAAAAGTAACCGCCACGGTGGTGGATCACGGTCGCCGCGAGAAAATAAAGATCATCAAGTTCAAACGTCGCAAGCATCACCGCAAGCAAATGGGCCACCGCCAGTATTTCACCCAGATTGAAATCACCGGCATCGACGCCTGAACCCGATATCGAAAATTAGGAGGCATTGACTCATGGCACATAAAAAAGCTGGCGGCAGTACACGTAACGGTCGCGACTCAAACCCAAAATATCTCGGCGTGAAACGCTTCGGCGGTGAATCGGTGCGGGCCGGCAATATCATTATTCGTCAACGGGGCACCCGTGTTCATGCCGGTGAAAACGTGGGTGTTGGCCGCGACCACACCCTGTTCGCGCTGAGCGACGGCAAGGTAAAATTCGAATCCCGCGGACTCCCGAAGCGTAAATACGTCAGTATCGACAATTCCTGAATCCGGACAGAATCCTGAAGTTTTAGAAAACCCCCGCTCCGGCGGGGGTTTTTTGTTGCAGTCCGTCCGACATGGTGTTTATGAGAATTCGCCGGCATGGCCGGCTCTCCACGGTTTAGAATAAGCCTATGAAATTCGTTGATGAAGCTCTTATCTCGGTAATTGCCGGAAAAGGCGGGAATGGTTCCGCGTCATTCAGGCGCGAGAAATTCATCCCGTTTGGCGGCCCCGACGGTGGTGACGGGGGGCGTGGCGGCAGCGTGTTCCTCGAGGGGTGTTCCGGTTTGAATACCCTGGTGGATTTCCGTCACGTCAGAAAGTACAAGGCCCAGAACGGGCAGGGCGGTTCCGGCGCGAACAAGACCGGAAAAAGCGGCGAAGACATTGTCATCAGGGTACCCCTGGGCACCATCATCACTGAAAACGAAACCGGTCAGAGTATCGGAGAAGTGACCGAAGCACGGGCAAAGGGTGCTGGTCGCGCAGGGCGGCAGAGGCGGACTCGGAAATGTCCACTTCAAAAGCTCCACCAACCGTGCGCCACGGCGCACCGTGCCCGGATCCCCCGGCGAGGAGCGTGAGCTCCACCTTGAAATGAAAGTTTTGGCTGACGTGGGCCTGCTGGGCTTTCCCAACGCCGGAAAATCCACGCTGATCAGCGCGGTTTCCGCGGCGAGGCCCAAAGTGGCCGATTATCCGTTTACCACGTTGTATCCGAACCTTGGCGTGGTGCGCATTGACGTCGAACGCAGTTTCGTGATCGCCGACATCCCGGGATTGATCGAGGGCGCTGCCGAGGGTACGGGGCTGGGCATCCAGTTTCTGAAGCATCTGCAGCGTACCCGCCTGTTACTGCACCTGGTGGACCTGGCGCCGCTCGCGCTCGATGTGCGCCCGGTTGACCAGGTCAGGCAGCTTGAGCTGGAAATGCAGAAATTCGATCCCGGCCTGATGGAAAAGCCACGCTGGCTGGTTTTCAGCAAGGCTGATCTCCTGCCCGCCGGGGAAGCGCAGCAGCGCGCCGGTGAGGTCGTTGCCGAACTGGCCTGGGACAAACCCTGGGCGTTGATCTCGTCCGTGACACACGACGGCACGGATGAGCTGATGCAGCGAGTTTCAGCAGAGCTCGAATTGCTGGTTGAGGAAGAAACCGAGGCAGCCCGCGGGATGCCGGAAACGGCTGAATTTCCTGAAGAGTCGTTCGAACCCTGATTCAGACTGCCACAAAAAAGCCCCGTTTCTGGCGGGGCTTTTTCACATCCTGGGTTCAGAATCAGGCTGAATTCAATTACATTGCACGTATGTGCTTGTTCAGCCGTGATTTATGACGTGCTGCCTTGTTCAAGGGCATGATGCCTTTTGAAACAGAGTGGTCAATGGCTGGGACGGCGGACTTGTATGCAGCTTCTGCTGCAACCTTGTCGCCTTTCTCAATGGCTCGCAGCACGTTTTTGATGCTGGTGCGGACATGTGATCTCTGGCTCGCGTTGCGGCGGCGATTACGTTCCGACTGACGTGCCCGTTTACGAGCTGATAGACTGTTGGCCAAGTTAGTTCTCCAAAACAAAAAATTTATAAACCAAGCCGGGCATTATCTTATTAATTACTGTTTGGGTCAATCCGCAATTGCAGCTACTTAAGTCCACAGCGAAGGTGGGGACGGCCACGGTCACGTCCCGGGTTCTCGGATTTATCCGCGATATGGTGCTTGCGCGCTATTTCGGCGCCGGCGCCGAAACGGACGCGTTTTTCCTGGCATTCAAAATTCCCAATTTCATGCGCCGCCTGTTTGCCGAAGGTTCGTTTTCGCTTGCCTTTGTTCCGGTTCTGTCCGAAGTGCGCGCCACCGGTGACCGTCGCGCCCTGAAGGACCTTGTCGATCACGTGACCGGCACCCTGGGCGGCATCCTGTTGGTATTTACCGCGGCCTGTGTGCTGGCCGCGCCCCTGGTCCTGGCCATATTCGCGCCGGGCTGGTGGATCGAAGACCGGCCTGAATTCGGCATGTCGGCAGAAATGCTGCGGATTACCTTCCCGTACATCCTGTTGATTTCACTCACGGCGCTTGCCGGCGGCATCCTGAACACCTTCGACCGGTTCCTGGTGCCCGCGTTGACGCCGGCATTGTTGAACATCTCGCTGATTGCCGCCGCGGTGTGGCTGTCGGGCCGGATGCAAGTGCCGGTCAAGGCCCTGGCCTGGGGTGTGCTGGTTGCCGGTGTCGCCCAGTTACTGGTCCAGGTGCCCGCGTTGATGCGATTGGGTCTGATGCCACGGCCCCGTTGGGGCTGGCGCCACCCCGGGGTGCAGAAAATCCTGCGGCTGATGATTCCGACACTGATCGGTTCGTCGGTGGCGCAGATCAACCTGCTCCTGGACGCGGTTATCGCGACTTTCCTGATAACGGGCAGCGTTTCCTGGCTGTATTACTCGGAGCGGCTCCTCGAGTTTCCGCTCGGTGTGTTTGGTGTCGCCCTTTCCACCGTGATCCTGCCCAACCTGTCGAGAAAATTTGCCAGCCAGGACCCACATGCCTTCTCCGCGACCCTTGACTGGGCCTTGCGCCTTGCCTTGATCGTCATACTGCCGGCGTCGCTGGGCCTGGCAATGCTGTCAACGCCGATCCTGATCACACTGTTCCAGTACGATGCTTTCCAGGCGAACGACGTGGAAATGGCTTCACTCAGCCTTTCTGCGTATGCGGCTGGATTACCTGCTTTCATCGCGGTCAAGGTGCTGGCGCCCGGCTTTTACGCCCGCCAGGACACCCGGTCGCCGGTGAAAATTGCGATCATCGCCATGGTTTCGAACATGGGCCTGAATTTCATTTTCGTGGGCGTCCTGCTGGCCATGGCCTTCAAGGGCCCGCATACCGGACTCGCCCTTGCCAGTTCAGTTGCCGCCTACATTAACGCCGGCATGTTATACCGCGGCTTGAGAAAGCAGGGAGCCTATCGCCGGAACCCGGCTGGGCGCGCGTCAACCTGGCGGTGCTGTTGGGTTGCGCCGCAATGGGCGCAGTGATCTGGTGGCAATTCGGCGAACCCAGTGCCTGGATTGACGCATCGGCAATACACAGGGCCGTGAGATTGTGCTGGCTTATATTTCTTGGCGCTGTTGTATACGGCCTGGCCATTCTCCTGGCCGGGCTACGCAAACATCACCTCGAAAAAGGGTCATCCTGAGGCTCGATCGGGAAACCGAATTTTTCGCCTTGGCGCTGGTATAATTACGCGTTTTTGCGGCACACAATCAGCAATATGCGAGTGATCAGGAACAGGCTGGAATGGAATGGAGGGGCTTGCCTCTCCGGGCGCGCCGTGGTGGCAATCGGAAATTTTGACGGTTTACACCTCGGTCACCAGGCCCTGATTGAGCGTTGCAGGAAGTTGGCCGAATCCGGTGAGTCTGTGGCCGTTGTCTCGTTTGAGCCGCTGCCGCAGGCCTTTTTTCGGCCGGAACAGGCCCCGGCCAGGCTGTGCACGGTCTACCAGAAGTTGATGTTGCTGCGCAGGGCCGGAGTGGATTTCACCTGGCTGATGAGGTTCGACCAGGCCCTGGCCGCCATGTCGGCGCGGGATTTTGCCGAACAGGTTCTTGCCCGAAAATTGAAGGCCAGGGCCATCGTTGTCGGCGAGGACTTCCGCTTTGGCCGCGGCCAGGAAGGTGACGTCAGCGTGCTCCGTTCGCTGGGTCATGAACTGGATTTTGATGTGGAAACGGTCCCGGCCGTAAGCCGGGACGGCGAACGAATTTCCAGCAGCGGAATCCGGAAGCAACTGGCTATCGGAGATTTTGCCACCGCTGCGGAATGGCTGGGCCGGCCGTTCCGGATGGAGGGGCACGTGATCCGCGGCGCCGGCCTGGGTCGGGGCTTTGGATTCCCGACAGCCAACCTCGCAATACGCGCAAGGCCGAGCCCCGTGAGCGGTGTGCTGGCCGCATTTTCGCGGGTTGCTGGTGGGCCGTGGCTGCCAGCGGTAACAAACCTGGGCCACAGGCCTGCAGTCGGGGGGCGTGAACCACTGCTTGAAGTGCACATGATCGATTTTGACCGCGACCTCTACGGACAGCGCCTCGAGGTGCAATTTGTGGCAAAGTTACGGGAAGAACTGAATTTCGGGAGTCTTGATGATCTCGTCGCGCAGATGAAGCGGGATAAGCAGGAGGCCAGGCGGCAGTTGGCGGTTTCCGGGCGACCCCAGGATGAACTTTTGGATAGCGAATAAGAATGGACTACAAGGACACGATCAACCTGCCAAAAACGGAGTTTGCGATGAAGGCCAACCTGGCGAATCGCGAACCCGCAATGGTCAAGGCCTGGGAAGACTCCGGTCTCTACCAGAAAATCCAGCAACACACCGCAGGGCGGCCTGTGTGGATCCTGCACGACGGACCTCCATACGCCAATGGCGATATTCACATGGGGCACGCAGTCAACAAGATCCTCAAGGACATGGTGGTCAAGTCCCGCCTGTTGGCCGGATTTCACTCCCCCTACGTGCCGGGTTGGGATTGTCATGGTCTGCCGATTGAACTGCAGGTGGAGAAAAAGGTCGGCAAGGTAGGCCACAAGGTCGACGCTGTCGCCTTCCGGCAAAAATGCCGGGATTATGCTGAGCGCCAGATCGACCTGCAGAGAAATGGCTTTCGTCGCATGGGCGTACTGGGTGACTGGGACAATCCCTACACTACCAAGAGTTTCCTTTACGAGGCCGACATGATTCGTGCGCTGGCTTCGATCATTGATGCCGGTCACTTGCAGCAGGGGGCCAAGCCGGTGAACTGGTGTTTTGATTGCGGATCGGCACTGGCCGAGGCCGAGATCGAATACCAGGACAAGACGTCGCCAGCGATAGACGTTTTCTTCCAGGCGGTTGATCGGGCAGCCCTGTTCGCCACATTCGGCGCGGTTGAGATTGATGCCGAAGCCGGAATACCGATCTGGACTACGACGCCCTGGACCCTGCCGGCAAATGAAGCAGTTGCCCTTAATGCAGCTCTCGACTACGTACTGGTGTCCGGTGAAATCGGCGGCAGGCGGCTGGTCCTGGTTCTGGCCAGCGATCTTGCGGAAACCGTCGTTTCGCGCATTGGCCTGGAAAAGCGGCAGGAACTCGGTGTCGCTCCCGGCGCTGCGTTGGAACATTTACGATTGAAACACCCGTTCTATGAAAAAACCGTGCCGGTCATTCTCGGTGACCACGTAACTACCGAAGCCGGCACCGGCGCGGTTCATACCGCTCCGGGCCACGGCGAGGAAGATTTCCAGGTAGGGCGCGAATACGACCTGCCGGTCACCAACCCGGTCGGCGGTGACGGTCGTTACCTGGAAAATGTGGAGCTTTTTGCCGGTGAATGGGTCTGGGCCGCCAACGACCACGTGCTTGATGTCATGCGTGAAAATGGAACACTTCTCTTTGTCGAGCCGTTTGTACACAGCTATCCGCATTGCTGGAGGCACAAGACACCTACTGCTTTCCGGGTGACTCCGCAGTGGTTCATCAGCATGGAACAGGGCGGCTTGCGCCAGCAGGCCCTTGCCGCCATCGGCTCGGTCAACTGGATCCCCGGCTGGGGCGAAGACCGCATCCGGGGCATGGTGGAGAACCGGCCCGACTGGTGTATTTCCCGCCAGCGGACCTGGGGTGTACCGATAACCCTGTTTGTCGACCGGCAATCGGGCGAACTGCATCCCGATACGCTTTCCCTGATGGCGAAAATTGCAGACCTGGTCGAAAAGAAAGGCGTTGATTGCTGGTACTCCGACGAGATTTATGAAGACCTGGGTGTCGACGCCGCGGATTACATCAAGGAAACCGATATCCTGGATGTCTGGTTCGATTCCGGCGTATCCCATCGCTGCGTACTGGATGAGCGCGCCGAGCTTGCACGGCCGGCACAGCTATACCTGGAAGGCTCCGACCAGCACCGTGGCTGGTTCCAGTCCTCACTGCTGACCTCGGTTGCCATGCACGGTGATGCGCCTTACCGGCAAGTGCTCACTCACGGGTTCGTGGTGGACGCCGACGGAAGAAAAATGTCCAAGTCGCTGGGTAACGTCGCCTCGCCGCTGGCGGTGATGAACAGCCTCGGTGCCGATGTGATGCGTCTTTGGGTGGCCGCAGCCGATTATCGCGGCGAAATGAGCGTATCCGATGAAATACTCAAGCGGGTATCCGATGCCTACCGCCGCATCCGCAATACAGCGCGGTTCCTGCTGGGCAACCTGGACGGGTTCACCCCGGACCAGGCGCTGGCGCCTGCCGACATGTTGCCGCTGGACCGCTGGGCTGTGGATTGCGCGGCGCAACTCCAGGAGCAGGTCAAGCAGGCTTACGATGACTACCTTTTCCTGCAGGTTTACCAGAAGGTTCATAACTTCTGTGCGTTTGACATGGGTGCGTTTTACCTGGATATCCTCAAGGACAGGCTCTACACCACCGGTTACGACAGCATCGCGCGTAAATCAGCCCAGACGGCTATGTATCATGTGCTGGAGGCAATGATGCGATGGATCGCCCCGGTGTTGAGCTTTACCGCGGAAGAAATTCATCAGTATGTTCCCGGACAAAGAAGCGAAAGCGTTTTTTTCGAAACCTGGCACCAGGGACTGTTTGAAATGGACAATGCGGTTTTCGAGCGTGAACGCTGGCGCCGTATCATCCAGGTGCGGAACGAAGTGAGCAAGTGCATCGAAAACGTGCGCCGGGACGGCAAGGCCGGTTCCTCACTGGCAGTTGAAGTTGACCTGTGGGTGAGCGGAGCGCTGCGGAATGCCTTGGATTCATTGGGTGATGAATTACGTTTTGTACTGCTGACATCTGAAGCCCGGGTGGCCGATCGGGATGCCGCACCTTCAACGGCTGAGTGCATCCGGATCGAGGACGGAGAAATTGCGCTCCTGGTGACGCCCTCAGAACACGAAAAATGCGTGCGCTGCTGGCATTACCGGGAAGATGTGGGTTCAGACCCGGAGCATCCGGAGCTTTGTGGCCGGTGTGTCGAGAACGTTCGTGGGACCGGGGAAATACGCCGTGTGGCCTGAGCTTTTCGATGCTGGATAAATCCAAAAACCTGGCTAAACCCGGGGCTTTCCCTCCGTACCCGTGGGTCTGGCTTGGCGTCACCGCGCTGGTTATCCTGCTCGACTGGCACAGCAAGGCGCTGGTCAGCAATGCGCTGGAGCTCTATCGACCGGTTGAAGTGTTTTCGTGGCTCAACATCACGCTGGCGCATAACTACGGTGCGGCGTTCAGTTTTTTGAGCGACGCCGGCGGCTGGCAACGCTGGTTTTTCGTCGTCCTGGCATCCGGGGTCAGCCTGGTAATACTGATTTGGCTGCTGAGGTTGCCCAGGCGTGAGTGGCTCACGGGGCTGGGCCTGTCCCTGATCCTCGGCGGGGCGATTGGCAACCTGGTGGACCGTATCCGCCTGGGCTATGTGGTCGATTTCATCGATGTCTACTACCGGGACTGGCATTATCCGGCCTTCAATGTCGCCGATTCCGCAATTACCTGCGGTGTCGTATTGCTCCTGATCGATGTGCTCCTGATCAACAGGCACAGGGCGGCACAACCCTGATGGACATACTGCTGGCGAACCCGAGGGGCTTTTGTGCGGGCGTGGACCGCGCGATTGAAATCGTCGAACGTGCATTGCAATTGTTTGGCGCCCCGATCTATGTGCGCCATGAAGTCGTGCACAACCGTTTCGTCGTCGATCGACTGGCGCGTGCCGGAGCAGTATTCGTTGATGAGCTGGACCAGGTTCCGGACAACTCGACGGTGATATTCAGCGCCCATGGTGTTTCCAAGGCCGTTCGCAACGAAGGCCGGAGCAGGGGCTTGCAGGTTTTTGATGCGACCTGTCCACTGGTGACGAAAGTTCACATGGAGGTCGCCCGTCATTGCAAGGCTGGCCGGGACGTGGTTTTGATTGGACACGCCGGGCATCCCGGAAGTCGAAGGAACACTCGGTCAATGGTTGAAAAAGCCACCCTCGCGGTAACCAGATTTTCCTGGTGGAAAGCCCGGATGACGTTTTGGCGCTGGAAGTGAATTATCCGGAAAACCTCGCCTATGTGACCCAGACAACGCTTTCGGTGGACGATACGCAGGCCGTGATCGACGCGCTGCAAAAGAAATTTCCGGAAATTTCCGGGCCCAAGCACGATGACATCTGCTACGCCACCCAAAACCGGCAGGATGCCGTCAAGGATCTTGCCCCGAAAGTCGGGCTTCTGCTGGTTGTTGGTTCGGTAAACAGTTCCAATTCGAACCGGCTGCGTGAACTTGCTGAAAAGGCTGGAACAAAGGCTTTTTTGATCGACGGTGCGGACGACATCAGGGAAGAATGGCTTTCCGGGATTTCAGCCGTGGGCGTCACGGCCGGGGCTTCAGCGCCGGAGAGCCTGGTGCAGGGGGTTATCTACCGCCTCAGGCAGGCCGGCGGCATTAACCGTTGAAGAAGTCACCGGGATACCGGAAACGATCGAGTTCGCGCTGCCCAAAGAACTGCGGATAAAGATCAAAAGCATCGGCTGATCTGGCTCAAGCCGTGGAAATATCCGCGGTGCTAATCTCAGGCCATGATAGATTTGTACACTTGGGCCACACCCAATGGCCGTAAAATTTCGATCGCACTCGAAGAGTTGAGCCTGCCGTACGAAGTTCATCCGGTGAACATCAACAAAGGGGAGCAATTCAGCGAGGCGTTCACTGCCATAAGCCCCAATCAAAAAATCCCGGCAATCGTGGACCGGGAAGCCGGAATACAGTTGATGGAATCCGGTGCCATCCTGCTTTACCTCGCGGACAAAACCGGGCGATTACTACCGGCAGAAAAACGGAAATACTGGGAAACCATCCAGTGGCTGATGTGGCAAAAAGGCGGTTTCGGGCCCACGCTGGGTCATGCGCTCCACTACCTGAAGTTCAACCGCGGAAAATCCGCTTACTCCGAGGAGCGTCACGAAAAAGAAACCCACCGCCTCTATGGAGTGCTTGATCGGCAGTTGGCCGGGCACAGGTATATCGTAGACGACGAGTATACCGTCGCCGATATCGCTTCCTGGCCCTGGGTGGCGCGGCACGAGTTTCAAACCGTTGCCCTGGACGATTACCCGAATGTATTGACCTGGTACCTGAGGATTGCTGAACGGCCGGCCGTGCAGGCCGGGTGGTCGGTACCCGTTCCCGACCCGGTTCCAATGCCAAAAGGTGCTAGAGCCTGATTCACCGCCCGCCCCAACACGCAGACAAGGTACCGTTCTCTGAAGTGATGCTTCTGGCGCCGGTGTGGTCCAGGCCCAGCGTGCCACAATCATTGCCCTCGAAGATATTTGGCTCCGCCGTGACAGTGAATCCGGGCGAAGACGGGATTCCTGTTGATCGGATCTGCAAGCTGTAGCTGTTGTGGCTCAAGCCGTCCAGGCATTTTGTAGTGTCGTAAAAACCGGTATTCGCCCTGGTGCGCTCCTGGCATCCCGCGATGGCCAGCATCAACCGGATGGCTTCCGCCCGTTCCGTGCGCTGGACATATTGCCGGTAAGAGGGAACGGCGATCGTCAGTAATACAGCCATCAAGGCCAGTACGACCACCAATTCCAACAGCGAAAATCCCTTTGAGATACGAATCGGATTACGGGCTACCTTCTTTGCCGCCATGACAACCTCCCGCAGCCATACCGGTTATCAAATTGCCGGCAAAACTCCACGCCTGGACCTGCAGGAGGGTATGAGCCTGCCTGGAAGTCCCCGTCCCATGGCCTTGCAACGATCAACTCAATGACCGCCACGCTCTGCGCATTCCGTCCTGTTCCCCGGCTCATAACCCGGTAGTAGCCGAGACCTTCCGCCCGGTTCGTATCGCGGGAGTCGCCGGTTAACTGGTAGTGAATTTCCTCGATCATCCAGCGGGCCGGTTCGGCGCCCAGGTCGGGTGTGGCGAGAGTCTCAGCGGTTTGAGCGTTGTACCCGGTGGTATAGGCATTGTCACGCCACCATTCTGCACTTTCAAATTCAGAATTAGCCGGAAGTTCACCGGTATCGTGAATTCCGATCGGAAGCAGGCAACCGGTTTGACAGCCGCTCTGCCGCTCACTGACGGCCCGGCTGTTCAGCCAGGCCACCGCATAGCTGGCGGCAATCGATGCGTTTTGCAGGGCCAGGGCATTTTCCTCGAAATTTATCGACATATTACGTTGCAATACCGTCCCCGAAGCGGCGCTCAGGGCCAGCAGGCTGACCGCGGCAAGTAGGACCAGCCCTGTCAGCAATGCAATGCCCCGGTCTTTCAAAGCGCACGCCCCCCAATGAACGACGTGAACTCCGAAACCCGGCGCAGCTTTCCATCAGCCGGCCTGTCTACTGTCGAGTCGAGCACGGTGTAGCTCTGCGGAACCTTCTCCACGACGCCGTCCGGGCTTGCGAGCAGCACACCGACACGCAGGCCGGGAATGTGCCGGATATCGTCCCATTCACCGGCCCGGACCCACGATTCGATGTCACCGTCCCGGTCTGAATCCTGGCCATACAGCACCTGGAACGACTCGATGTCATTGATGAAGCCCTGGCGCCGGATCTGGGTCGTCATTTCAGTCAGTGAAGGCCCGTAGCGGCATTGATGGGTCAGGCTTTTGTCCGTGTTGATATCGAACACCGACTCCCTGATGAAAAAGATTGGATTGCCCGATGCATCCTCGACCGGGTTCCGGTTGTCGAAACAGTTCAGGTCAGACCAGTCTCGAACCGCCAGCCGGTCACCGGCAGTGGAAACACTGTCCAGCGAAATATCCGCGACGCCCAGGGCAGGGAATTGCGGGTTCCAGGGTTGAGGGTTAAAGCCCGCCCTGTGAACCACGCGGGACAACGTGTTGAAGACCAGCCTGGCGTTTTCCTGCAACTGCGCCTGGTTTCTTTGCAACTGGGTCGAAGCACTGGCGGCCGCTGCAATCTGCACCAGGCCCAGGACCAGCAGCGCTGAAAGAGCAAGCGCGATCACCAGTTCAAGCAGCGCCATACCTGGTACGACCGCCTTGCGTGTAGAGATCGTTACCACGCCAGCCGGGACACAACCCGCCTGTGTCCACCATCTTCCGCATTTTCGTGACGCAACTCGGTCCAGAAAATCTTGATCACCAGGGCTCCGCTGCCGTCACAGGACGGATCAGAGGTGTCGCCGTCGTCGGGTGTGCTGTCACGGCAGACCACGCCATTGGCGCCCGGAACTTCCCCGGCGAGGTGGTTTTGCCAGCTCTGAATACTCGTGGCTGCAATGGCTTCATCCGGGCAAAAATCCTGATCACAGGCGGGCGGAGCAGCACCCGGAGGATCGATAAAGTGACCGAAAGCATCGGACTGCATGGCGATCAGTTCGGCCAGGGAATAGGCCTGGGTGGTAGCCGCCGTGCGGTGACTGGCTTCGGCCGTACCCTGGACCGAGGCCAGCATCATCAATGAGAGACTCCCCAGTCCCATTGAAAATACGGCGGTTGCGACCGCCAGTTCGATCATCGAGAAACCGGACTGTTTTTCCCGTCTCTGCCTGTTCATCTCAATCCTCCCGCGTCACGTTCAGAACTGTAGTGTCACCGGGAGCGGTTTTGCGGGGAATCGGACAGGCGCCAGAGCCGTTGTCAGAAAGCGTCCTGGCAGGGGTAGGAAATCAGATCAGTATTGTGTCAATTGAGGGTTTTGAATATACTGGCCGACCTCCAAGTGCCGGCATAGCTCAGCTGGTAGAGCAACGCATTCGTAATGCGTAGGTCCGGTGTTCGAGTCACCGTGCCGGCACCAACTCTTTTAAATCCTTCTGGTTATTCTGCGACCTCGCGCGGAGCAGAGACGCACATCGACACCAGTCTGTACACGTCATCTGGTCTTGGGCCGACGTTCAAATTGCTCCATGTTGATTTCCTGGCGTTTTGAACTATGTTTGATATGAGGGACTTCGGATTAATGAGGGAGCACCGTCAGTCGGTGAATCACCGACTGACGGTTTTGCTTCATGGGCCCGTCTCCCATGGGACATGGTGGCCAAATGAAGCGTCTGCTGTTGATAATCATTTTAATTAGCCTACCGGTGCTGGCGCAGGAGGTGGTTTTCAAAGACGGCTTCGAGAATCACCCTCCAATCATTGTCTCTGCGCCCCCTACCACGGCTTCACTCGACACTTCTTACAGCTACGATGTTGACGCCACAGATATAGACGACGACCCACTGCTCTATCTCTTGACCGCTTCGCCGCCAGGTATGAGCATCAACCCGGTCAGCGGGTTGATCCAGTGGATACCCGACACCTTGGGTACCTACCCGGTAGCAATCGACATCACGGATGGGCAGGGTGGTTCCGCGGTTCAAGTCTGGGATATTGAGGTCGTAGAAATCGTGGACAGCGACGGTGACGGCCTGTCAGACCAGGACGAGGCGATTGCCGGTACCGATCCCAACGATCCGGACTCCGACGATGATGGCGTGCTGGACGGGGCCGAGGTTTACCTGCACGGCACTGACCCACTGGACCCGGACTCCGACGACGATGACTTCCTCGATGGCTCTGAGCTTGCGGTTGGCACCGACCCTCTCGATCCTGAGGACTACCCGCTGGTACCGCCCGACCCGGCGGAAGTTGCGCCGGAGCTGGACGCGTCGGTGGTGGCGAATGTGCATGACAGCACAGCTTTCCTGTACACCGGCCTCAATCCGATCCAGACCGGCGTGGCTGAAGAGACCATCGATTTGTCCCGGGCCGCCCTTTTGCGAGGCAAGGTCAGCACCCGGCTGGGCGCACCGCTGCCGGGCGTCACGGTCAGCGTCCTTGCCCACCCCGAATTCGGCAGCACGCTTAGCCGCGCCGACGGCGTGTTCGACCTGGTCGTCAACGGCGGCGGGCCGCTGACCATCGAGTATCAGCTCAACGGCTACCTGCCGGCCCAGCGCACCGTGGACGCCGGTTGGCAAGAATATGTCGTTGCTCCTGATGTGGCGCTGATCCGGTTGGACCCCGTGGTTACGCTGATCGATCTGACCGCCCCCGGCGCCATGAAGGTCGCCAGGGGGAGCATGCAGAAAGACAAGGATGGCAGCCGCCGGGCAACGATCCTGTTCCCGGCCGGAGTTGGTGCCGAATTGCGGATGCCGGATAACTCCACCACGCCTATCAGCGGTTTGAGTGTCCGCGCGACAGAGTATACGGTAGGCGACAGGGGCGAGATGGCCATGCCTGCCGATTTACCGCCAACCAGTGGCTACACCTACGCAGTTGAACTCAGCGTCGATGAGGCAATGGCGATGGGTGCTACCAGCGTCGATTTCGATCAGCCAGTTCCATTCTATGTCGAAAACTTCCTCGGCTTCCCTGCAGGGACACCGGTGCCGACCGGCTACTATGACCGCAGTCTCGGTGCCTGGGTGCCTGCGCCAGATGGCCTCGTGATCAAGGTCGTCAGCGAAAACGGTGGGATGGCCGACATTGATATTGACGGCGACGATGCGGCCGATAGCGGAGCCCCGCTCATCGAGCTTGGCGTCACCAACGACGAACGCACACAAATCGCCAGCCTTTACGAACCCGGACAGTCACTCTGGCGGGTGCCGGTGGAACATTTTACATCCTGGGACCATAACTGGCCGATTGGTCCGCCGATCGATGCCGAGTACCCAAACCAGGCACGATCGCGCGATTACGGCATCGAACAGTGCATCTCCGAGATTCCCGACAGCTCCTTCATCGAATGCCAGAACCAGGTCCTACGAGAGCGCCTGCCCATCACGGGTACGCCGTTCACGCTCAACTACAGCAGCAGTCGGGTTCCCGACTTTACGGCCGCGCGACATATCGACATACCGCTGACAGACGACAGCAATCCGGCGAGCCTGATGCGAGTGGATGTCCGCGTATCGGTCGCCGGGAAGGTCTACGAGTTCTCCTATGAACCGGCGCCGGGGATTGTGCAACCGTTGACCTGGGACGGTCTGGACGCATTTGGCCGGCCTGTTCAGGGCAACAGCACCGCCAACGTCCGCATCGGCTATGTTTACGAAGGGGTCTACCGGTCAGGGGGTAGCGGCAGCGCCACCTTTGGGCAGCCCGGTCAGCAGCCGATCGAGGCCGAAGGCAACCGCACCCGCGCGGATTTTACACTTCCGCAAGAATACAGCGTCACCATCGGTGCCTGGGATGCCCGTGGGCAGGGCCTGGGTGGCTCAACCCTCAGCGAGAATCATGCCTACGACCCGCACAACAAGGTACTGTACCGCGGCGATGGCACCAAGCGCAGCGCGGAGAACATTCCCGCCATACTCGGTATGGCCGTTGGGCTGCTGGATGATCAGGGCTACGCCATTGACTGTGGCGACGCGGGGCAGTACCCAACCTGCGGCGAGGGTTTGCCGGCACTGGAGGCAGCGCTGGCTGATGTTCATCACATTGCGTTCGGCCCCGACGGCTCGATGTACATCCCCCAGTTTGGCCTGAACAGGATACGGCGCATCGGACCGAATGGCATTCTCGAGAACTTCGCGGGCACCGGAGAAAGCTATGTGAGTAGCCAGGACGGATCCCTCAGCCCTAACGGCGATGGTGGGCCCGCCCTCGATGCCAAGCTTGCAAGTCCGTATTCCATTGCTGTTGACTCTCTCGGCAACGTGTATATCGGTGAGACGAATTTCTACTCCAGGCGTATCCGCAAAATCGATACGAACGGAATCATTACAACATACGCTGGCACAGGCGATATCTGGCCACCCAATGGTTCAGCACTGGAGGTAAAGGTTCGTCCCTGGGACATGGCAGTCGATCCCGACGGCAACCTTTATGTAACGGATTATTGCAGGGTGTTCCGGATCGACACAGGGGGCCAGTCGAGCGTAATTGCCGGCGGCATTGATAACAGTTGTGACAACCATACAGGCGATGGCGGCCCGGCCATATTCGCCAGTATTGGTGCGGAAGGCATCGCGCTGGGTCCGGACGGTTCCATCTATGTTGCTGAATCCAACTACGGCAGCATCCGGAAAATTACCAAGGACGGACTCATCCAGACCGTCGCCGGCACGGGCGCACGAGGATTCAGCGGCGACGGCGGTCCTGCACTGAACGCGGAATTCGGCTATCTGTATGATCTCGCCGTCACGTCCGACGGCGGTATTTATGTTCCTGACCAGGCATCAGCTCGCCTGCGTTACATAGACCCGAAAGGGATTGTCCAAACCGTGGCAGGACTTGGCTTTTATTTCGACGAGAGCGGAATGTTCGGCCCAGCGACCAATGCCTGGCTATATCCGTTCCATGCGGAACTGGGGCCCGATGGAAACGTCTACATTCCACTCGCTGGCAACGACTCATCTGTAAGGGTTATCAAGTCACCGCTATCCGGGTTTTCCGCCGATGCGATACTCGTTCCTTCGCAAGACGGAAGCGAAGTCTATAAGTTCGACTCGTCCGGCAAGCATCTCCAAACCCTTAATGCACTGACCGGTGCCGTACTTTACGAGTTCACTTATGATGGTGTGGGCCGACTCGAAAACGTGACCGACGGCGACGGCAATGTAACCACCATCCAGCGCGATGGATCGGGCAACCCGACAGCGATTGTCGCGCCATTCGGCCAGGTAACCACGTTGGCCGTTGACCCAAACGGCTTCCTTGAGACCATCACCAACCCGGCGGGCGAGAGCCTGCTGATCCAATCCACATCGAGTGGCCTGATCACCCAGATGACCAATCCCCGGGGACGTGTCAGCACCTATGGCTACAGTGCCCTGGGTAGACTGGTGAGCCAGAGCGACAATGCTGGATACAGCCAGACCCTGACACGCTCAGCGACGGTGGACGGTTTTGAAGTGAGCCGGAGCACCGGTTTGGGGCGCACCGTCGACTACCAGGTGCAGCAGACCGTCGGAACGTACCAGAAAAACACCACCAACGCGCCCGACGGTTCACAAAGTATCACCCAGATCCAAACGCTGTCCGGTACGACCTCCTCGGACTCCGCCACCGGTATGACCAGCACAATCACTGAGAAAGCCGACCCGCGCTTCGGCATGCAAAGCCCTATTGTCGGGTCAGCCCAAATCAGCGCGCCGGGCGGGCCCACACTGACGTCATCGAGCAGCAGCGACGCCGAACTCAGTGACCCAGGCAATCCATTCAGCCTGGTCACACTGACCGACACCATCGTGGTCGATGGCCGCATGACCACCAGCCAATATACGGCGGCCAGCAAAACGATGGTACAAACCTCGCCCGAAGGTCGTGTCACCACGCTGGTCATCGACGACCAGGGGCGCGTGGTCAGCAGCCAATTTGGTGGTCTCGCCCCAATTACAGCCGGCTACAACAGCAAAGGTCAGTTGGAGACACTGTCTTCCGGAAATGGCCTGGACGCGCGCACCACTTCGTTCACGTATGGCGCCGACGGATTCCGCGAAAGCGTGACCGATCCACTGGGGCGGACCGCGTCCTACACTTACGATGCAGCGGGACGCGTGACGATGAAAACGCTGCCGGGTAACATCGACATTGAATTCCGCTACAACGCAGCGGGTGACCTGGAGGGACTGACGCCACCGGGGCGACCCGAGCATGTATTCGGTTACACCAAGCACGGCCAGCTCTCGAGCCTGACGCCGCCTGAGGTGACGGGATCTGGCCCAACGAGCTTTACCTACAATACCGACCGTCAGTTGGCAGTTATTAACCGGCCGGGGAACGAGGGACTGAGCTTTGACTACGACACCTATGGCCGCGTGTCGACAATCGAGTTGACCGAGAACGGCGCACCTGCGGCGACCTATTCATACTTATACGTAACAGCCAACCAGGTCGACACCATCACCGGCCCAGGTTTGCAGACCGTCAGCTATGAATACCACGGCGATCTCGTGACGTCTGAGACCTTGGCCGGCGTGGTTGATGGTCGTCTGGAATGGACCTACGACAATGCTTTTCGGATTGCCACCGAAACGGTAATCGGCGGAAACGTGGTCACCTTCGGCTATGACGGCGATGATCTGCTAACCAGCGCCGGTGACCTGACCATCGCCCGAGATGAAGTCAATGGTCTGGCCCAGGCTCTCACGCTTGGCGTGGTCGATCAGAGCCTGGGCTACAATAGCTTTGGCGAAATCAGCGGAAACACCGTCACCGCGAACGCGGTCACTGTTTACAATGCCGGTTACACGCGGGATAAGCTCGGTCGGGTTTCGCAGATGGTCGAAACGATCGAAGGACTGACCGACACCTACGACTACGACTATGATGAACGGGGTCAACTGCTTGAGGTGCAAAAGAACAGCGTCGTCGTTGAGAGCTACAGCTACGACGACAACGGCAACCGGCTCAGCGCGACACTTAACTCCGTGACTGCCAACGGTACTTATAACGCCCAGGACCGGTTGACGAACTACGGGGGAAACACCTACGAGCATTCAGGCGCCGGACACCGCCGCAGCCGCACCGAGCCCGGCGATCAGGTTACCAGCTATGACTACGATGCAGTCGGTAACCTGCGTGGCGTGACCCTGCCCGACGCCACCGAAATCGAGTACGGGCTGGACGGGCTGGACCGGCGCGTGCAGCGCAGCGTCGACGGAACAATAACCCGGCGTTATCTCTATGACGAGAATTTGCTCGTGGCGGAACTGGACGAGTTCGGCAGTGTCGTCAGCCAGTTCGTCTACGCTGGCGGGAATGTGCCTGTTTATATGATCCAGGGCGGCGTCAGCTACCGGTTGGTGACCGACACCCACGGCAGCGTCAAGCTGGTGCTCCAGGCTGCGACCGGAGCGATCGCGCAGCGCATCGATTACGACAGTTTCGGCAACGTCCTGGTGGACACCAATCCCGGCTTCCAGCCGTTCGGATTTGTCGGCGGCCTTTACGATCCGCTGACCGGGATGGTGCTGCTTGGCGCGCGCGATTATGACCCCGCGACGGGCCGCTGGACCGCCAGGGACCCGTCGGGGTTCGGTGGGGACGACACCAACCTGTATCGCTATGCGAACAATAATCCGGTCAATCTCAGTGACCCGTCGGGAACCAATGGCTGGGACAAGGCGCTGGGTTTGTTCAACGGCATCAACGAGGGCCTCACTAAAGCAATAAACCCGGCAGTTGCGTTTACCTCCGCCGTGGAGAGTATGACTGACTGGTTAATCGGAGATTGGCTTGAGGCAAATGGCCTGGGTTACCGCAATCCTTATGCGGGAATGATGTATCCACCCCCGGAGGGCGTGGATACATCCGATTACCTGGACTATCACTTTTACGGTGAATGCGCAGTCGATGCGTTGTCCCTGGCAGCCGGTGGCGGATGGCGTGCATTGCCTAAACTGGGTGCCCTGGCCGGTAAGCTTGGGAGCGCGGCAGACACGCTCAGGCGCCTTCCGAGCCTGGCTAAAGGCCTGGGCGGTGGGCTTCGGCCGGTATTGCAGAAAGGACTGAATCTGGGCAAGAAGGCTCTGGACGCAACGGTCAAGGAGTTGAAGGAGTCGATCAGACTTGTTGAACCCGAGACAGCGAAATTAGTCAAGGGCAAGAAGCTGAATAAGGCTCGGAATAACGTCTGGAGGTAGCTGGACAGCCCGTGGTTCAAGATGGCCTGATGGGCTGTGGGCCAAAATGATGTGTGAAAAGCCAGCAGATGGCCCCTTCTCTTCCAACCGGTCATACAAACCGTCCTGCGCCTGAGCCCGGGCCGCATCGGTGCCTTGTCTGTTTCGGTGTAATGAATCCGAGGTTTTCGGGTCATACTGCAACACTCCTTCTGTTACTCACAGATAGTAGTGTGTTGCGTTGACCGGTTGAAACCGCAGCCAAAAGCCGAACTCCGCATCTCTCATACTGTTGCAATTTTCAGTTCCGCTTTGAGGTCGAAAGCGGTCATTGAAGTGGATCACCGGATCAACTGTATTTGGTCAATTTTGAATGATTTGGAACTTCAACTACACTCTAAAGGCGCCAAGTTATTACTTACTTATAAAGTAAAAATATATAAATCAATCAGATAAGATATAAAAACACAACATGATATATGCGTAGGTCCGGTGTTCGAGTCACCGTGCCGGCACCATTCTAAACCGTAACATACTGGTTTATAACGTTTTAATTTTCTGTATTTTTCGTAATTTCGTTCAGGTATGCCAATTTAGTATGCCAATCGAGCGGAAAATGCGAGCATCTACCCGATTGGAAAGCTATTCGGCCTTGAATATCCGTTGGATGAAGTAAATGATCAGTGCCGTGGTCCAGCCGAAAATGATGACACCGTTCGCTGCCTGCACCGAAGAGAGCGTCCGCCAGTCGCCAATCAGCACGATATCGCCGTAACCCAGGGTCGTATAAGTCACCATTGAAAAGTAAAACGCCGTCTGGAAGTCGGGGAGCACCGTGATCGCAGGATTAAAGAGATACAGGAGCGCCCAGATCGCGGCCTCAACACCAATTCCGACGAACATCCACATGATGACCAGCCAGATCAGGATAGAGCTGTTGAACAGGCCGATCTTTTGACGACGGCGGTTCAATCGCCACTCGAGCGCCTGGTGGCCAACAATCATGAACATCGCGTGAACGAACGTGCACAGGAACATCACTGACATCGCAATGGCGAGTTTCTCAAGCACGAAAGACCATCCTCATAAATCGAGTTAAGCACATCCCGTCCGGACCGGGCAAGTCTGAACTGCAAACTTTTTCCCTGCTCCGCTTGATTGGCCATTGATCTACGGTAAGATGAATCCACCTGCTGGTTCCGCCGTTCAAAGGGTTGCTCATGAAACTCGAGATCATTTCGCTGTCCCTGATATTTTTTTCAGTCATTGTCATCATTCTTGGGATCATCAAGGTACACACCTATCCGGGCAAGATCGCCAAGGCGCGTAACCATCCCCAGGTCGAGGCCATCGAAGTCACGTCACTGCTGGGCCTGCTGATCTTTCCTCTGTGGATGGCCGCGCTGGTTTGGGCTTATTCGGGTGCCGTGGTCGGCAACCTCTACCGCAGCGCCGACAACGGCACGCCGGAAAACACGCCCGATGGGACGGAACCCGCCCAGGCGGCCAAGCCCGGACCATCCGAAGCCTCCGCCGAACACGCGAAGGAAAGCTAGCATGGAACTGCTCATTACCATTGCCTATGTGTTCCTGGTCCGGCTGATTTTTTTCGACTACAAGCTGATCCGATACACCCTGTTCTGGAAATTCATCACTTTTGGCCTGTGGGTCGCCGCAGCCCTGACCGAGGTGGTTTTCCTGGGCCAGTACGCGCCCTACAGCAAAGCCATGTTCGTTCAGTCTTACGTCGTACAGATGGCGCCCGAATTCGGGGGGCTGGTCAAAGAAGTTTATGTCACCCACAACGAGTCGGTGAAGAAGGGGCAACCGCTGTTCCGGATGGATCCCACGGAATGGCAGGCCAAGGTGGACCTTTACACAGCCAAGCTGGCCGCGGCCGATACCGACGTAGCGGAATTGAATCAACAGGTGGTTGAAGCCTCGGCTGAAGTAGAAAGAGCACGTGCGAACCTGAAAGTGGCCCAAACGAAGTACCGTGAGATCGCTGAGGCGGCGCAGACGAACGCCGTGTCCCGGCTGCGCATGGAAGAAAATGAAAACGAGGTGCAGGTGAAAAAGACCGAACTGGAGGCAGCGCTTGCGGCACAAAAGGCGGCTGAAATCGCGCAGGATTCCGAAGTCGGTGACCAGCACAGCGTCGTGGCCGAAGTCCTTGCCGAATTGGCGCAGGCAAGGTACAACCTGGAACACACCACCATCGTCGCGCCATCGGACGGCTACGTCGCCAACCTGCAGCTTTACCCGGGTTCCTTTATCCGCCTCAAGCAACCGGTCATGGCTTTCGTCAATACCGAGGAATACTGGCTGGTGGCGACCGTGCTGCAGCGGGGCGTCCAGCGTCTGCATGAGGGGGACAAGGCGCAGGTGGCCTTCGAAATGTACCCGGGCAAGCTGTTCGATGCGAAAGTGGAGAACGTGGTGTGGGCAGCGGGCAACACCCAGGGTGTGCCCAGCGGGACGCTGCCACACGTGGAGCAGCTACGAAGCGCCGAGCAGTTCATGGTGCGCCTGAGCATTGATGAAGACCCCGACCACCCCCTGCGCTTCGGTGCGAGTGGCCTGGTTGCCATGTATTCGAGCGATGCTGCGGATTTCCTGGTGCTCCTGAGGCAGATCGAGATACAGTCGGAGAGCTTCCTGAACTATCTCTACAATCCGTTCAAGTAAAACCCATGCCTTTAATTTTGAGTAACAGGGAGCTATCAAGGGGGTTGGCGTTTTTGCTGCCGTTGCTGGTGTTGTGCGGTTGCGCGGCCGTCGGCCCCAACTACGAGAAACCGGAAATCCGTACGCCCGATGCATGGAGCGAGAAAATTGCCGGCCAGGTTGCGGCGGACCAACAGGCTTCGCTGCAGACCTGGTGGAAAATTTTCAACGATCCGGTGCTGGATGACCTGATCGAACGCGCCAGGCAGGCCAATTTTGATCTCAAGATCGCCGTGGCAAGAATCAGCGCTTCTCGCGCGGCTCTGGCCTTCGCCCAGGGCGGCAAGAACCCGGTGATCAACGCTGGCGCCAATGCTTCTATCGAGCATCCGAGTGATAGCGAATCAAACGCGGGCGATGAAAACAACATCGAGTCTTTCGAGCTGGGACTGGGCGCCTCCTGGGAAATCGACGTGTTTGGACGCGTGCGCCGGACCATCGAGGCTGCGGGCGCCAGGTACCAGGCTTCAGTGGAAGACTACCACGACGTGATGGTGAGCCTGTATGCGGACGTGGCGCTGACCTACATTGATATATGCAGCACACAACAGCGCATCCTGAATACGCAGTCCAACGCTGATTCGATGGCCGGGTCCCTGCAACTGGCTGAAGACCGTTATACCAGCGGTGTCAGCTCCCGTGTTGACGTGGTTCAGGCCAGGGCAAACCTGGAAGTGGCATTGGCCGCAATTCCGTTGCTCAGGATCAGCCTGCAAGAGAGCATCAATCGTCTGGCCGTGCTGCTGGGCCAGGATGCCGGAAGCCTGCAGGAAGAGTTCAGGGAAACCATGCCACTGCCAACGACGGCCGGGCTGGTTGGAATCGGCGTGCCCGCCGATGTGCTTCGCCAGCGGCCCGACATCCGGCGGGCCGAGCGCCTGCTCGCCGCACAGAGTGCCGAGGTGGGCGTTGCTACGGCTGACCTGTACCCGAGGTTCAGCCTGGGCGGCTTTTTCGGCCTGCAATCGGGCTCGTTGTCGAGCCTGTTCAATAGCTCTGCCCTGGCCTGGGGTTTGCAGTCACCGGTCCAGTGGAACATCTTCAACGGTGGACGAGTGGTGAATAACATCGGTATTCAGAATGCCCTGTTACGGGCACAACTGCTGCAGTACCAGAAGAAAGTTTTGGAAGCCATCGAAGAAGTTGATAATGCGATTTACACCTTCAATTTGAATCAGGTTCGCGCCGGCCACCTGCTGAGCGCCACGGACGCAATCTCGGAGGCGGTTGACCTTGTTCTGGTGCAGTACAATACGGGGCTGACAGACTTCAACAACGTGCTGGTAACCCAGCGCGACCTTTTGTCCCAGCAGGATCAACTGATTGTCACCCAGACAAATATTGAAGTGGCCCTGGTTGACCTTTATAAAGCCCTCGGTGGTGGCTGGAGTCCGGACCAGGCGATCCAATTGAGTGACAATGCAGGAACCCGGAATTAGCTTTCCTGCCGCGGTGCACCATCCTCGAATAGCAAGTCGGGCTGAAACGCAGTCAGTTTTGACCGTCGTCTTTGTCCTCTTCCTTGTCCTGGTCTTTGTCCTTTTTGCGAAGCAATCCGGACAACACACTCTTGGCCGCATCTTCGAGCTGGTTTTTCGATGTATCCTCTTCCTGCCCGGATTCAGGGGTATCCGCCTGGTCTTCCTTCGATCCCAGCCCGATCTTGTCCAGGATCATGTCCGTGGCTTCTCCTTTCAACAAGGCGCCCCAGTCCACGGATAGCGAGGGTGCATCGAGCGGGCCGCTGATTTTGAACGGCAGGCTCTTGCCTTTGAGCCCAGATGCCAGAGGGTCCTCTCGCCAGTTCGGGTGCATTGCGGATTTCCGCCACCAGGCCGAGGTCGATCTGCGACTGCCCCAGGTCGATCGCGCCATTACCGCGGAAGGTGAGGAAGGGCAGTTCTCCGATCAGTTCCCTGGTCGTGACCACGCCGTCTTCAACGTTGCCAGCCACCTGCATGCGCGAGAAAACGGTCCGGCCAGGCTCCGGCTCAGGCGCAGGAAGGCCTTTGTACAATGCCATGCCACGGCGGATTTCGTACCAGATATTGATGCCTTCCAGGGCGCCCTCGGTGAGCGTCAGGCCCAGGTCGCCCTGCAGGCTGCCGAGCACCTCACGCTGGTGTTGCCGCGGCCGGACAGGCGCACATGGCCTTTGGCGTCGCCGGACAGGGATTCACTTTTTACAAGGTCCGCAACCAGTCTTTGAAAAGAAATGGCGTCGATTTTTTCATCCAGGGACAAAACCGGAACCGGGCCTGAGCCATCCAGCACCACATCGCCTTCGTAACGTCCGCCGTAAAACCCGGCCTCCAGGGGGTGCAGCCGTAACTTGCCCGCCTTGACGGTGACTCCCACCCGGGCATCACTGAATTCAAGGCCGGCCATTTTCAACGCGCCCACCTGCAGGTCACCTTGCACATCCAGGCCCTGGAGTTCGTCTTTAGGCATCGCTACGTTTTCGGCTGCGCCCGCGGCGTCACTGCTGGCCGGTTCCATATAGCGGTCCAGGTCGATTTCATCGACAGTCAGGCTGAAGCCGACGTTTGGCCGGTCGTAATTCGCCACGCTCAAACGGCCGGTGATCCGGCTCTGGTCGAGTTGCAGTTCGAAACTCTGCAGGGTCAATTGCGTGCTGCTGCCGGACAGCTCAGCGCTGAATTCCGCGCTTTGCAGCACTTGTGGATCGGACGTTGCGGGGGCTTCCATCGCCAGGGCTTGCATCAATTTTACCGGGGAAAATTCTGCGATATTGAGCCTTCCGTTGAAAACGGGCGCGTCCAGTATCCTGTCCGCTGACAACGTACCGTCAGCGCGAAGATTGGCCAGTTCGCCGGTGTATTCGGGCAGGCGCAGGGTCTGGGCAGCAAGATCCAGTTCAAGTAGCGGGGCCAGGATCCGGATCGATTGTTTTTGATCTTCAAGATCCAGCGCCAGGGTGAGGTCAACGTCTTCCAGCGTGTATTGCTCCGTCTGCAGGTCAATGGTCGCCACCGCCATCAGCTCAACATCCGCACGGGTGCCGGCAACCACGTCCTCAAATGACGTCAGCAGTGCCAGGGGCACGGGTTTACCATCGCCCAGGGCGCCGGCTTTCATGGAAAAACCGGCAAGCCTGTAATGCTCCCCGGATTTGCTGTCCCGGTACTGGATGTTCGCATCACGTATATTCAGGCCCGCCACCCGCTTGCTGGAAAACATGCCGGGTCCCTTGTCCGGGTCTTCCGGCGGCGTTTCCCCGGATGCCAGGTCGTCCCAGTTGTTTTGTCCTTTCCCGTTGACCTCCAGTGACAATTCCAGGCTTTCCAGCGTGATCTCATCGACCGAGATCTGTTTGTGCAACAGCGGCATCAACGCCACGCCTATCCGGGCCTTGCCGATTTGCGCCTGGTTCTGGTCGCCGAAACCCGCTGCATTGCCGAGACTGAGGTCGTGCACTTCGACGGCCAGCCAGGGAAATACCGAGAAATCCAGGTCACCATCGATGGTCAGTTTCCGCCCGGTCCGGTCATGGACCTCTTCTGCAATGGCTTTTTTCAGATCCTCTTTGTCATAAAAATAGGGCAATAAAAAGCCGGCCAGCACGATCAACAGAACCAGGGTGGCAAACAGCCCCAACAGGATTTTGAGAAATTTTTTCATCGAGCACGACTCCCGGCGGCGATAGAACCATTTTATCCCATGAAACACGACCTGGGTCAGACGGTTTGCTTACCGACACGTGACCGATTTGTTAGAATCGCTTCCTTTGTTTTTGGCCGTGGCCGGAAACCCGACTCTAAATACAATCGGAGAACTTTGCGATGTCATCCACCCGCCTTTCCACTCGGCTGATCTGCGCCGTCATTTCGTTTGCCGTGGCGCCCTTTTTGCCGGCTTCCGTGTCCGCCAGCAACGTCACGATGCAAACGCCGTTCGGCCCGGTTGAAATCGAGCTGTTCGATGAAGCGACTCCCCAGACCGTCGCCAACTTTCTGAAATACGTCAATAAGGGCGCTTATACAAACTCGTTTATCCACCGTTCCGTGCCGGACTTCGTGGTGCAGGGGGGCGGTTATACCTATCGTTCGGCCCCGGTGCCGAGCCGATACCGACGGACGCCCCGGTCAAGAACGAGCCCGGGCTGCCGAATGTCCGGGGCACCATCGCGATGGCCAAGCAGCCCGGGGATCCGGACAGCGCCACCAGCCAGTGGTTTTTCAACCTGGAGGACAACTCGTCGGAACTTGACGACACCAACGGCGGGTATACCGTGTTCGGCCAGGTGACCGGCGATGGCATGAAGGTCATTGACCGGATTGCGGATCTGACGGTCTGGAACGCCAACGGTCCGTTCGCCGAACTGCCATTGATCGACTACCCGGGTTTTCCTGCCCCGGTCACCACGGACAACCTGGTCATGATCGAAATCGAAGCGGAAGACAGTTTTTCCATCAACGCGGGATTGACCGACACCTGGTATTTTTCCGAGACTGATGGGCAGGGCTTCTTCATCATCGTCTACCCGGAAATCGAGTCCATTTTCCTTTCCTGGTTTACCTACGATACCGAGCGGCCTGCCGAGACCGTAACGGCAAACCTGGGAGACCCTGGTCACCGTTGGCTCACGGCCTTCGGGAAATATTCCGGTAACAAGGCCGTGCTGGATGTGACTCTCACCCGCGGCGGTATTTTCGATTCCGGAACGCCGGTGCCGGTACCCGAAACAGACGGCACGATAACGGTTGAGTTCTCAGGTTGTAACTCCGGCTCGGTGGCTTATGACATACCTTCGATCAATCGGCAGGACGTGGTTCCGATTGAACGCGTGTTCGCCGACAGCATCAACCTGGCCAGCTGTGAGAACTCATCCTCGCCCGCTTCTTTCCCGGTCAAAGTGGAGAAAAACGAACCAACAGGTTCCGAGAAAACACAGCAGTAACGGAACCAGCATCGCGTAGGCGCCGTAACCCGGGTTAATCGACTCCAGGTACTGCATGCAGGCGACGCCTGCAATGGGCATCAGCAATCCGCGTAAGCCGGTGAGGCTTACGTGAATGGCCATGTACAAGGACGAATTGGCGTCGTTGGTGAAATCATTGTGCCCGAGGTTCCAGCCCAGGTGCCCTCCCGCATAGGCGCTGCCCAGCAACAGGGATCCGAGCCAGAGCAATTCGGGAATCCGGGCGATGGCGGCGATCGCGAAAACCGCGTGGGCGGAAACAAAATTCCAGCTGTGGATGGCGCGGTAGGTAAAGATATGATGCCGGTCAAGTATTTTTGCCCAATGTGCAATAGAGAAGCACAGGACCAGCAGGGGTAACGAGGAAGTGATCATGACCTGGTCCAGCCGCGCCATCGTGAACTGGTCATTCATCAGCACGACCAGCATGGCTATTACCATCAGGTTGCCGGACCCAAACACCATCATGCCGATCATGTAATTCCTGAAATCACGGTTTTCCCTGACCACGGCGCTCATCGCTTTCAGCGAAAAAGAACTGCTGCGCAGGCTCAGTTCCGCCCTTTCGGCCTGCAGTAATTGCCGGTGGCGGCGGACGCGCGACTGCCGGTAGACGTAGAATGCGGCGACAGAACTGAGGCCGGCAAACGGAAAAACCCATCTCCAGGCATCGCCATTCCAGTCCATCAGCAAACCGGTCAGCGCGCTGACCAGGGCCACAAGAAATGACGCCAGCTGGACGATCCGGGCGGTGACCCGCCCGCGCCAACGCCTTTGGTAGTTGGCCCGCCAGACGGCGGCCCGGACGGTCAGAATTCCCGCCCAGGCGGAGCGCGCAATGACCGCCAGCACGGTAAACAGAATCAGCCCCGTTCCGGATTGGCCGGGAAGGGACATCAGCGCCAGGCAGACTCCCATCAGCAGCATCAGGCGGCTGAGCAGCGCGATTTTGTCCCGCCCCTGGGCCAGTGGCGCAACGATGAAGCTGGACAGGTTGGCAAAGGAAGGTGCGCCGGCCACGATGGCCACGGCGAAATTGATCAGCACGGGTGAGGCGACGCCGCTGTACTGGTTTTTCACGATCACACCCAGCAGACCGCCTTCCAGTGCACCCAGCGTGACCGACGTCAGCGACCAGCTGAGCAACTCGCGCGGCACCAGCGCCGCGGACATCCGGGAAAGCTGATCGGCTGGTCTTTTGACAGTCGTGGGCAAAATTTCTTCCTTGGTTTTATAGCCGCCAGAACCGTAAAATCAGGTTCAATATCTGGCTATTTTTGCAAACCTCATTGTGGCAGTTGGGGGTCCTGAATGGAATCCGGAAGGCCGCTTTTAACCGTGCAAAATGGTATATTTGAAAAAGTGAATAAAGAGTCCGAGAAATCATGAGCACATCTTCCAGAATTACCGTCGCAGGCTCCGGATTTGCAGCCATTACAGGTGTGCGTGAACTCAGAAAACTGCTGCCGGACGCCGGGATTACCCTCGTCGCGCCCAAGCCGGAGTTCGTGTACCTGCCCAGCCTGATCTGGGTTCCCTACGGCTTGCGCAAGGGTGACGACCTGCGTTTCGACATCCTGCCATTGCTGCAAAAACTGAAGGTCAAATACGTTCAGGGCAGTGTCAGCGGAATATCTGAAGATGGCAGAACGCTGCAGACCACTGCCGGGGAAATCGAAAATGACGCGTTGCTGATTGCGACCGGGGGGCGTTACATCAGGAAACTGCCGGGCATCGAGAATACGATAACGATTTGCGAAGGCATTGAAGCGGCCGAAAAAATGCGTGACCGCCTGCAGGCCATGCAGGGAGGCACAATTGCCATGGGGTTTGGTGGCAATCCACAGGAGCCTTCGGCGATGCGCGGAGGACCCATGTTCGAACTGCTGTTCGGCCTGGAAACCTGGCTGAACCAACAGGGCATAAGGGAAAAGTACAAGCTGGTGTTTTTCACGCCAGCCCCGCAACCCGGCAAGCGCCTGGGGGAAAAGGCCGTTTCAAAACTGCTGCAGGAGATGAAAAGGCGGGGGATTGAATCTCACCTGGGACACAAACTTCAGTCGTTCGAAAACAACGTCGTCAAAACCGAGGGTGGTGAAATTCCGGCGGACCTGATCCTGTTCATGCCGGGAATGACCGGGCCTGCCTGGATCCAGGGCAGTCCTCTGCCGCTCTCTCCCGGCGGCATGATCCAGGCGGACCGAATGGCCAGGGTCGAGGGAATGGAACGGGTTTACGTGGCAGGAGACGCCGGCAGTTACCCCGGCCCTGACTGGATGCCCAAGCAGGCTCACATGGCGGATTTACAGGCGAAATCAGCAGCCAACAACATAGCCCTGAATCTGGCCGGAAAACCGGCAGTGCACAAGTTCAGGGTGGAACTGCTGTGCATCATCGATTCCCTGGACAAGGGAATGCTGGTGTACCGCGGCGAAAAACGCGGCCTGGCCTTACCCGCGATGAAATCCCTGCACTGGGCGAAGAAGTATTTCGAAAAAACCTATCTTCGCCACTTCAGGGTTTAGATGGAGCAGGTCATGTCCTGCCCGCAACACAGCGGTGACTTGATCTTGCCGTGTCCATTGGGGCACTTGGAAACCTGAACTTCCCGGCCATCGGGCAGTTTGATCGAATCATTTTCCAACGGGGCGTCGCAGTGTCCACAGGTGGCGTTGACACTCATTCCGCACTTTTTACATTCGTAAGTAGCCATTTGATTCTCCTTCCGGGATTAAGCTTTCCGGGCTTCAGTTTGCCGCGGTTAAACCTGATGGTGCGCCAGGCCGTTCAAAATCTCAACCCGGCAGTGACAGTGATGGCCGAAGTACCTGCGATTTGCAGTTCCATCATCACTTGTTTATAACGGACACCGAACGAGGGCAGGATCGCGGGAGCCACTCCCAGCCCGTTCAACGGGATCTTGTCTTCATAGGGTTCTTTGTAGCCGTGCAACAGACCGCCGGTGAGCTTGAAGTAGAAATAGTTGGAATGAAACAAAGGCCACGTTTTGCCGATGTAGAGATACTCGGACGGCTGACCAAACGAGTTTTTGAAGTACGCGAATCCCACCAGGAAATCGTTTGCGAAGACCAGTTCCGGGCCGATCAGTTTTTGTTTGTTGTTGTGGTCCGGGTTCTCGCTCCAGTGCTTGGTGTAAAGAGAAGTCTGAATGTTCCAGCCGGCTATTGTCCAGCCGCTGCTTTCCCCGCTTTCCGAATTTCCTTCAGCAGCGCTGAGGCCCATGCTGACGAACATGAGAAAACACCAGAGACAGGATTTGAAAAGCGGACGGTTTTGTGAGGGCACGGCAATTTACTCTGTTCGAGGCCGACAGGACCAGCGAGGCAAGATCCAATTCCGGGCAAGTAATCATCGGGGGTGTCCGGCAGGCACACACCCGTGTGCACGCCGCAGGGCGGGATTCTAGCAAACGTTGCCGGTCAGGGGAATGTCTATTCTTGGCCGCGGAGGGCCGAGAGTGCCTGTTTGATCCAGGATGCGGGACGTCTGCGCCCTGTTGCTGCGTTCATGACGGTGTCGTAATTTGCATCGTTGGCAGGGTTTTGTTCTTCGGGATTAGCAATGGCGCCGAACCGTCCGAGTGAGGGTCCTGCATAGGTGAAGATCTGATAGGCTGATGAACCACCGACATTGACCACGCTTTTCAGCTTGTCGATTTGAAAGATGGTTTGTTTGAGATCCGTATTCATCATTATCCTAACTCCCTGGAATATCTGCTTGCTTTCTATTGCTTGTGAATCATGGTTGCATGCTAAGTAATGCAATATGTGTACCAAGAAGAGGCAGATAGCCCAAAATGAAATAATAATGTTTTATATTCAATAATATAGAATATTTATTTGCTGTCGCGAAAATGAAATATAAGGGCTGGAATTGGCAGGGAATCTGACCCACAGCGACTTTGGTTGTCAAATTTTGTCACCCTGACAGGAAGCTGTGGTAATTTGGATCCGCCATGAAAATCGGTAACAAATCCTATCGCTCAATCTGGTTGAACCATGACGGCTGGTCAGTCGATATCATTGACCAGACTTTGCTTCCGCACGACTTCAGAGTACGGTCGTTGAAAAGTGTCGAAGATGCGGCCGAGGCCATCAGTTCCATGCGGGTGCGGGGCGCTCCCCTGATTGGCGCAACCGCTGCTTACGGCATGGCGCTAGCGACGCAGAAAAATGCCGGTGACGCTTATTTGGAGCGCGCGGCACGAATGCTGCTGGAAACTCGGCCGACTGCTGTCAATCTTCGCTGGGCGCTGGCCCGGGTGAACCATGCACTGCTGTCGTTGCCGCAGGAAGCGCGCAGGGATGCGGCTTACGATCTTGCCCGGCAGGTTTGCGATGAAGACGTGGCGATCAACTTCTCAATTGGCGAACACGGATTCGGCCTGATCGAACGGATGTGGCGGGAGCAGGCCGGCAAGGCCGGAGTATTTCATATTCTCACGCACTGCAATGCCGGATGGCTGGCAACGGTCGACTGGGGCACCGCGCTGGCTCCGATATACCGCGCCCACGACGCGGGCATTCCGGTGCATGTGTGGGTGGACGAGACCCGGCCGCGCAACCAGGGAGCTGCGCTGACCGCCTGGGAATTGGCGGCTCACGGAGTGCCGCACGACTTGATCGTAGACAATGCGGGGGGCCACCTGATGCAGCACGGCATGGTCGATCTTTGCATCACCGGGACTGACCGCACGGCGCGCAACGGTGATGTGTGCAATAAAATCGGCACCTATCTGAAAGCGCTGGCCGCCGCTGACAACGGGGTGCCATTTTATGTCGCCCTGCCTGGCCCGACCATTGATTGGGAAATGAAAGACGGGGTTGCCGGGATACCGATCGAAGAGCGCGATGCCACGCGAAGTCACCGAGGTCAGCGGCCGGTTGGCCAACGGCGAAACCGGTTCCGTGCAGATCTCGCCCGATGGCGTATCAGCCCGTAATTTTGCCTTTGATGTGACACCTGCCAGCCGGGTGACCGGCCTGATCACCGAACGGGGAATCTGCACCGCAAGTGAGAAGGGCCTGCTGTCTTTATACCCGGAAAGGAGAGGCGTATATGCTGAATGAAGCGCTGCGGCAGCGCCTGATCGATACCGCGGTTGCGATGAACCGTTCCGGCATCAACCAGGGTGTCTCGGGAAACCTGAGCGCCCGTTGTGAGGATGGCATGCTGATCACGCCTTCCGGGATGGACTACGCCGGTCTCGTGCCCGGGGACGTGGTATTTGTCGACAAGGATGGCGAGACACGGGGCCACCGCCTGCCTTCCAGTGAATGGCGGATCCACCAGGATATCTACGCCGCGCGCCCGGATGCCGGCGCTATCCTGCATGCGCATCCCACGGCCTGCGCGGCGCTTGCCTGTCTGCACAAACCCATCCCGGCGTTCCACTACATGGTGGCCGTGGCGGGTGGCCGCGACATACCCTGCGCCCCCTACGCCACCTTTGGCTCGCAGGAATTATCCGGCCGGGTGGTGGAAGCGCTGGATGGCAGGAAAGCTTGCCTGATGGCCAATCACGGCCTGGTCTGCCTGGCCGATAACCTCGACAAGGCGCTGTCCCTGGCGGTCGAGGTGGAAACGCTTGCGCGCACTTACCTGCTTTGCCTGTCGGTCGGTGAGCCGGCCATCCTGGATGACGCGGAGATGGACCGCGTCCTGTTGAAATTCAGGACGTATGGACTGCAGCGCGAATAAGGCCGTGTTTCACCCGCCGAGGTACTTGCGACTGGCCCTCTGGCTCAGCCGGGTCAAGTATTTCGTAATTAATCGTGCCGGCCAGTTCGGCGACTTCCTCCAGGCTGATTCCTGGTCCAATCAGGTCCACCATGTGACCCGTTCGCAATAGTTCATCGGGCAAAGCGGTAACGTCCAGCATCATGGTGTCCATCGATATCCGCCCCACCACCGGAACCCTGTGGCCGCCAATTGAGGCCACTCCGTGATTCCCCAGTGACCACGGGTAACCGTCTGCGTAGCCGGTGCCGATGGTCGCGATTCTCATTCGGCGCTTTGCCGAGTAGGTTGCACCATATCCTATGGTGGTGCCTTCCTCGACTTCCCTCAGCTGGAGAATCCGGCTTTGCACCCTGAGTACCGGCTTGAGATCCGGCCCGGATTCCAAACGGTCATTCCGGTAGGGATTGCCGCCGAAAAGGGCTATGCCCAGGCGCGCCATGTCGCCCGAGAACGCGTTGCCCAGCAGGCCGCCTGCCGAGTTTCCGATACAGGTGGGCGCCGGCGGCAACAGCCGGCGCAATCGATTGAAACGGTCCAACTGGTCGCGGGTTTTCTCGGAACCGGGTTCATCTGCGCAGGCAAAGTGCGTCATGATGTAGCGGGTATCCAGCCAGTCCAGCACTTCCGGTTGTTCCAGCAATTGCCTGAGTTCGCGTTCCCCGAAGCCAAGTCTTGTCATGCCGGTGTCTATGTCGATAATCGCCGGCAAGGGGTGGCCGGTTTCGCGCGCCTGTGCAGCCCACAGGGAACTGTCGGCGGGAGTGATCAGAACCGGAATCAGTCCCTGGTCACAAAAAATGGCCAGGCTGCGCTCAGTAACACCTTCCAGGATATAAATCTCCGCGTCCGGCAGCATCGCGCGCAGCGCCGCCCCTTCCTGGTGGGTGGCAGTGAAAAAATGGCGGCAGCCAGCCCGCCTGAGGACCGGAGCGATTTTCCGCATACCCAGTCCATAGGCGTCTGCCTTCACGACCGCGGCGCATGTAACCGGTTGCAGCTGCTCGCTGCAATACCGGTAGTTGGCCTCGAGTGCCTCCAGGTCGATAGTGATGAGGGTGCTCATTCCGGGGGGCGCCTGGGTCAGGCTCCCATCACCGCTTTCACTTCAAGGAAGTCGTGGAGGCCGTGAATGCCCCATTCCCGGCCATTGCCGGATTGCTTGTAGCCGCCGAACGGCGCAAGCACGTCGGTGGGGGCCCCGTTCAGGTGCACCATCCCGGTCCGCAAGCGGCGCGCTACACCTGCATCGCCTCTTCCTTGCTCCCGCCCCAGACGTAGCCGGAAAGACCGTAAACCGAGTCGTTGGCGATAGTCACCGCCTCATCCAGGCTGGCATAAGGAAGCATGCACAATACCGGTCCGAAAATCTCTTCACGGGCCACGGTCATCCCGTTGTTGACGTCCCGGAATACCGTCGGTTTGACGAAGTAACCGGTTTGCAGGCCTTCGGGCTTACCGGGCCCGCCGGCTGCGATGACCGCACCTTCGGCCATGCCGGCTTCGATCAGGCCCTGTATCTTGTTGAATTGCGCTTCGCTGATCACCGGCCCGATATCGGTTTCAGGATCATTCGGGTCACCCGGTCGAGTCGCATTGGCGACTTTCACCGCGATGGACACAGCCTCTTCATAGAGCGATTCAGGCACCAGCATCCGGCTGGGCGCATTACAGGACTGGCCGCTGTTATGGAACATGCTGTGTACGCCGCTGGTGACGGCTTCCTCGAGCGGGGCGCTTTCCAGGATGATGTTGGCGGATTTCCCACCGAGTTCCTGCGCCACCCTTTTGACCGTTTCGGCCGCTGCCCTGGCCACCAGCACACCGGCCCGGGTCGACCCGGTGAATGAGACCATGTCGATGCCGGGGTGGCCGGAAATCGCCGCACCGACGCCGGGACCATCCCCGTGGACCAGGTTGAATACACCGGCCGGAACGCCCGCCGCATCCAGTACTTCAGCGAAAAGAGTCGCGTCCACCGGCGCAATTTCACTGGGCTTGAGAACCACCGTGCAGCCGGCCGCCAGGGCGGGGGCTACCTTGCAGACGATCTGGTTGATCGGCCAGTTCCAGGGCGTGATCAGGCCGCAGACACCGATGGGTTCCCTGATAACGGTTGAGCCGCCAACCTTCTCCTCCCACTGCAGTTCTTTTAACGCAGCGACGGCCGCCTTCAGATGTCCCAGCCCGGAGCCGGCCTGCGCACGCATCGAAAATGCGGCGGGAGCGCCCATTTCCGCCGTGATGGCGGCGGCAATATCGTTCCAGCGGGTTTTGTAGGCCTGCATGATCCGGGCCAGCAAATCCAGGCGCTGTTCCACGGTCCAGCTTGAGAAGGATTCAAAAGCGGCCCGGGCGGCCACGACCGCGGCGTCCACGTCTTCAGCGGTTCCAAGGCAAACAGTGCCGATCGAAGTTTCAGTGGCGGGGTTGATAATTTCGTGAAGGGTGCCGGCGGTGGATTTCACCCACTCGCCATTGATGTAGTTCCTGGTGCAATCGTACATGGAAAAATGACCTGTCTGGTTTACGGTGCGGCAATCAGTACATAATAAGGCAAATCCAGATCAGAGAGGACCACTACATGCTCGGCTTGATGCAAGACTATCCGTTGCTGGTACACACCATACTCGACCATGCTGCGCTCAATCACGGGGAGCGCGAAATGGTCACCCGGAGCGTCGAAGGCCCGATCCGGCGCACGACCCTGGCCGCTGTCCGCTCACGCGCGCTGCGAGTGGCCAAGGCGCTGGATCGCGACGGTGTGAAGCCGGGTGCAGCGGATTGCGACCATGGCCTGGAATACGGAACGTCATTTCGAGGCCTGGTTCGGCATCATGGGCGGAGGAGCCATTTGTCATACGCTGAATCCCCGCCTGTTCGCCGAACAACTGGATTACATCGTCAACCACGCGGAAGACGACATCGTGTTCGTCGATCTGACCTTTGTGCCGATACTCGAAGCGCTCAGGGATAAATTGCACACCGTCAGGAAATACATCGTTCTGACGGATGCAGAACACATGCCCGACACCAGGCTGCCCAACGCGGTGGCCTATGAGGACTGGATCGGTGCCGTCGATGACGATTACCAGTGGAAAAAATTTGATGAAAATACCGCGGCCGCGCTGTGCTACACATCCGGGACCACCGGAAACCCGAAGGGCGTGCTGTACTCTCACCGGTCCAATGTTCTGCACGGAATGATGTGCAACACGCCCGACGTGTTCGGGTTGCGCTCCGAGGATGCCATCCTGGCGATCGTGCCGATGTTTCATGCCAATGCATGGGCGCTGACGTTCGCAGCTCCGGCAGCGGGCGCCAAGCTGGTCATGCCCGGCGCCGGCATGGACGGGCCGAGTATTTATGAATTACTGGAAACGGAACAAGTGACCGCGACCGCCGCGGTTCCGACCGTGTGGCTCGGTTTACTCCAGTACCTGGAACAGACCGGTAAGAAGCTGCCTTACCTGAACCGCGTGGTTGTCGGCGGCGCGGCCTGCCCGCCGATGATGATCCGCAAGTTCGAAGTGGATTACGGGGTTGAAGTCATCCACGGCTGGGGGATGACCGAGATGTCGCCGATTGGCACGACCGGGAAAATGAAGGCCGCAACCTCGAGCCTGGACCGGGAAACACAGCTCAAGCTGAAGGAAAAACAGGGCCGTACACCGTACCTGGTCGAAATGAAAACAGTCGACGACGAGGGCAGGGAACTGCCCCGTGACGGAAAATCATCCGGCCACCTGCTGGTCAAGGGTCCGTGTGTTTCAAGTGGCTATTTCAAGCTGGATGAGTCCGCCTTGTCAGAGGACGGCTGGTTCGATACCGGGGACATCGCGAACATCGACCCACTCGGTTTCATGCAGGTCACGGATCGCGACAAGGATGTGATCAAATCCGGCGGCGAGTGGATATCATCCATCGAGGTTGAAAACATGGCGGTGGGATGCCCGGGAGTTGCCGAGGCTGCAGTGATCGGATTGCCTCATCCCAAGTGGAGCGAAAGGCCCCTGTTGATCATCACCAGGGAAGCAGGGTCACAGGTCGATGCCGGGGAGATCCTCAAATTCCTGGATGGCAAGATCGCCAAATGGTGGATGCCTGACGATGTGATTATTGTCGATGAAATTCCGCACACGGCAACCGGAAAAATCCAGAAAATGGAATTGCGCAAGCAATTCAGTGACTACAAATTTTCAACTTAGGGATCCTATGAATTCTTCAGCTGTATCACTCCGGGAAGTGGTCGAGGAAGCCGTCGAGCGGCATCGCGGGAAAATCGGCGCGTTGATGCCGGTTCTGCATTCGATCCAGGATTCATTTGGCTTCATTCCCGGGGAAGCCGTGCCGATGATGGCCAGTGCGATGAGCCTGTCCCGCGCAGAGGTCCACGGTGTCATGAGTTTTTACCATGATTTCCGAACTGAGCCGGCCGGCGAGCATATCGTTCAATTGTGCCGGGCCGAAGCCTGCCAGGCCATGGGCGCCCGCGAACTGGAGGCGCATGCCCGTGAACGCCTGGGTGTTGGTTTCGGTGAAACCACGGCCGATGGCCTGTTCACGCTTGAGCCGGTCTATTGCCTTGGAAATTGTGCCTGCTCCCCTTCCATCCGGGTCGATGATGAGACTTATGCGCGGGTGACCGCCGAAAAATTCGACGCGCTGATTGCCGGGCTGGAGGCGAAGGAATGAAGGCCTGTCAGAATCTTCGTCCCCGGAGACACCACGGCCTGTGCACTCGGCGCCGACGAGGTTGCGGCTTCGATTGTGGCTGAGGCAAACGACAGGGGAATCGCCGTTGACCTGGTGCGCAATGGCTCACGCGGCGCTTTCTGGCTGGAGCCATTGGTCGAAGTTGAAACGGAGTCCGGGCGCATGGCTTTCGGCCCGGTCACACCCGCAGATGTGCCGGGTTTGTTCGAGTCAGGATTTCCCGGCGGGAGCGGCCACGCGCTGTCACTGGGACCCGTCACCGGAATTGACTGGCTGGCCAGCCAGCAGAGACTGACTTTTTCCCGTGCCGGCTGGACCGACCCGCTATCACTGGATGATTACCGCTCCATGGGCGGTTACCGGGGCCTGGAGCGCGCACTGCAGATTGTCTGCCCAGGAGATTGTCGACGAGGTCAAGGAATCCGGCCTGCGCGGCCGAGGAGGCGCTGCGTTTCCCACCGGTATCAAGTGGCAGACGGTCCTGGATGCTCCGGCTGACCAGAAGTACATCGTCTGCAATGCAGACGAAGGTGATTCGGGCACATTCGCCGACCGTTTGCTGATGGAAGCCGACCCGTTCCAGTTGATCGAGGGAATGACCATCGCCGGCCTGGCTGTAGGCGCCACCGAAGGGTTTATCTATCTGCGTTCCGAGTATCCGCGTTGCAAAACCGTTTTGAATGAGGCGATTTCACGCGCGCAGAAGGATGGCCTGCTCGGCGACGGGATCCTGGGCAGCGACCGGAGTTTCCGGCTGGAATTGCGGATCGGGGCCGGCGCGTATATTTGCGGCGAGGAAACCTCCCTGCTCGACAGTCTCGAGGGGAAGAGGGGCCTGGTCCGGTTCAAGCCGCCACTGCCGGCGATCAAGGGCCTGATGGGCCAGCCCACGGTGGTGAACAATGTTCTGTCGCTGGGCGCTGTCAGCACGATCCTGGCGGAAGGCGCCGCGTTTTACCGCGATTTCGGTACCGGCCGTTCGCGCGGCACCCTGACGGTGCAGCTGGCCGGTAACATCCGGCGGGGCGGGCTGGTTGAAATTCCTTTTGGAGCGACGTTGCGGGACCTGGTGGAAGGGTATGGAGGCGGCACTGCGAGCGGCCGGCCGGCGCGCGCGATCCAGGTTGGTGGCCCGCTCGGCGCCTACCTGCCCGCGGCGGACTGGGACGTGGCCCTGGACTACGAGGCGCTGGGCGGCATCGGCGCCATGCTGGGTCATGGCGGAATCGTGGTGTTTGACGACACAGTAGACATGGCGCAGCAGGCGCGATTTGCGATGGAGTTCTGCGCCGTCGAATCCTGTGGCAAATGCACGCCCTGCCGCGTGGGTTCCGTCCGGGGGGTTGAAGTGATCGATCGCATCGTCGCCGGGCAGGACCGGGAGATCAATTTTCAGGTCCTGGAAGATCTATGCGATACCATGGACAAGGGCTCTCTTTGCGCAATGGGCGGGTTAACGCCAATGCCGGTGCGCAGCGCCGTCAGGCACTTTCACGAAGATTTTGGAGGTTAGGCAATAATGTTTGAACGACACACTGACATGGGAACCCCGCTGCCGCTGAAAATCGGGATGCCCGTTTCGCTGCGGATTGACGGCAAAGCCGTTAGCGTTCCCAGCGGCTCATCGGTGATGCGCGCCGCAGCCCAGGCAGGAGTGAAAGTGCCCAAACTGTGCGCCACCGACAGCCTGGAGGCCTTCGGATCATGCCGGGTCTGCCTGGTCGAGATCGAAGGCCGAAAGGGTTTCCCCGCTTCCTGCACCACGGAAGTGGAAGAAGGAATGGTGGTCACCACGCAGTCCGAGCGCCTGGCAGGATTGCGCCGCAACGTGGTCGAACTGTACGTTTCGGATCACCCCCTGGAATGCGTCACCTGCTCCGCCAACGGCGAGTGCGAGTTACAGGACGTTGCACAGGACCTGGGTGTGGAGAGCAGCCGCTATGGCGTGGACGGCGTAAGCCAGCGGAATAGCGGCAAAGACGAATCCAATCCTTATTTCACCTTCAACCCGTCCCAATGCATCGTTTGCTATCGTTGTGTCAGGGCCTGCGACGACATCCAGGGAACCTTCGCGCTGACCGTAGACGGGCGTGGATTCAATTCCAAAGTCACAGCCGGGCAATTGGACAGTTTCATGGCGTCCGATTGCGTTTCCTGCGGTGCCTGTGTGAACAACTGCCCCACTGAAGCACTAATGGAAAACACGCTCATCAAGCATGGTCTGCCGGAACGCAGCGTCACCACGACCTGTGCCTATTGCGGCGTGGGCTGCTCGTTCCACGCAGAACTGAAAGGAGACACGGTTCTGCGCATGACGCCCAACAAGAACGGCCATGCGAATGAAGGCCATGCCTGTATCAAGGGCCGGTTTGCGTTTGGATATGCCACGCACAAGGACCGTATCACCCGGCCGATGATCCGGGAAACCATCGATGATCCGTGGCGCGAGGTGAGCTGGGATGAGGCGATCCAATATACAGCCGCCCGTTTGCGGGCGATCCAGGAAAAGTATGGTCGCGACAGTATCGGCGGGATTACCTCGTCACGTTGCACCAACGAGGAAACCTACCTGGTGCAGAAAATGGTGCGCGCCGCGTTCGGCAACAACAATGTCGATACCTGTGCCCGCGTCTGCCACTCACCGACCGGCTACGGCCTGAAAACCACGCTGGGTGAATCGGCCGGCACCCAGGCTTTCAGTTCTGTCGCCAAAGCGGACGTTGTACTGGTTATGGGCGCCAATCCCAGTGATGCGCACCCGGTATTTGCTTCGCGGCTGAAGCGCCGCCTGCGCGAAGGCGCAAAATTGATCGTGGCCGATCCGCGGCGCATCGAATTGGTCAATTCACCGCGCATCCGGGCTGAACACCACCTGGCGCTTCGCCCCGGCAGCAACGTGGCTTTCATCAACGCGATGGCGCACGTCGTGGTGACCGAAGGCCTTGAGGATCAGGCCTTCGTCGCCGAGCGCTGTGAACCGGAACCCTACCTGAAATGGCGGGAATTCATTTCGGGCGAACACAATTCACCGGAAATGACTGAGCGGACCACCGGTATTCCGGCAGAGCAATTGAGAGCCGCGGCCCGCCTTTTTGCCGGCGCGGGCAATGCGGCCATTTACTACGGGTTGGGCGTTTCCGAACACAGCCAGGGTTCGACCACCGTGATGGGGATCGCCAACCTGGCGATGGTGACCGGAAATCTTGGCCGCGAAGGCGTTGGCGTGAACCCGTTGCGCGGCCAGAACAATGTGCAGGGTTCCTGCGACATGGGTTCGTTTCCCCACGAATTGCCCGGCTACCGGCACATCTCGGATCCGGCGGTGCGCGGCCTCTTCGAGGCGGAGTGGAATACAAATTTGCAGGATGTTCCCGGTCTGCGCATCCCCAACATGTTCGATGCGTCGATCAGTGGAAATTTCAAAGGTCTTTATGTCCAGGGTGAGGATGTCGCCCAGAGCGACCCGAACACCCAACACGTGGAAAATGCGCTCAAATCGCTGGAATGCCTGGTCGTCCAGGATATTTTCCTGAACGAGACAGCCCGCTTTGCGCATGTACTTCTGCCGGGTTCATCCTTCCTCGAGAAGAACGGAACATTCACCAATGCGGAGCGGCGGATCTCAATGGTCCGCAAGGCCATAGAACCGCTGGCCGGGCTGGAGGACTGGGAGGTAACCATGGCGCTGAGTAACGCCATGGGCTATCCGATGAATTACCGTCATCCGTCAGAAATCATGGATGAAATTGCCAGGCTCACGCCTACTTTCAAGGGTGTGAGCTATGAAAAGCTGGATCGCCTGGGGAGCATACAATGGCCCTGCAACGACGAGGCTCCGGATGGCACGCCAACCATGCATGTAAACGAGTTCGTGCGCGGCAAGGGCTATTTTGCGATCACCGGCTTTGTGCCGACCGAAGAACGGTCAACCCGCAAATATCCCTTGCTGATGACCACCGGTCGCATCCTGTCCCAGTACAACGTAGGCGCACAGACACGACGGACGGCCAATTCGGAGTTCTACAGCGAGGATGTGCTGGAAATCCATCCTTTCGACGCCGAGGAGCGTGGAATCGGTGACGGCGACTGGTGCGGCATTGCCAGCCGGGCCGGTGAAACCGTGTTACGGGCTGTACTTACGGATCGCGTCCAGCCCGGAGTGGTTTACACGACTTTCCATTTTCCCTCCAGCGGCGCCAATGTCATTACCACGGACAATTCCGATTGGGCGACCAACTGCCCGGAATACAAGGTTACCGCGGTGCAGGTGAGCCATGTCAGGGAACCCTCCGGGTGGCAAAAAGAATACCGTGAATTCGCCAGCCGGCAGGAGGAGTTACTGGACAAGGCGCGTGCCTGAATCCGGCCGTGTCCGCGTCAGGAACTGGCGCAGGGATGGGGCCACCGGCAAATCCGGGGAAGACGAGTTAGTGAGCGACCACATCGCGGCCGAAGTGCCGGTTGCGTTAACCTATAACCGCATGTCCCACGTGGTAATGATGGCGACTCCGCTTGATCTTGAAGATTTTGCCGTGGGGTTTTCAACGACCGAGGGATTGATTGGCGGCCTGGACGACATCAGCGGTATCCGGATCATCCCCCGTCCGGGTGGCGTCGAACTGGCGATGACCATCGGCGAGGACTGGTTCGATCGCCTGGCGACCCGGCGCCGGAATTTGGTGGGCCGCACCGGCTGCGGTCTTTGCGGGGCCGAAAATATTGAGCAGGCCTTGCGTCAGCCGAAGCCGGTCGCCAGGGGTTTTTCCGTGAGTCACTCGGCATTGCAGGTGGCTGTGAGCGACCTGGAAAATCACCAGCCGCTGCAGGCTGAGACAGGCGCCACCCATGGAGCTGCCTGGTGCGGGACAGATGGGAAGATTATTGCCGTGCGCGAGGATGTAGGTCGCCACAACGCCCTCGACAAGCTCATTGGAAGCCTGGTCCGTGGCGGCTATCAACCGGATAGTGGTTTCGTGCTGGTCTCCAGCCGGGCGAGTTATGAAATGGTCTACAAGACAGCGGCGGCGGGAATCGAATTGATCATGGCGGTTTCTGCGCCGACCACGCTGGCCGTTGAATTTGCCCGGCAGTCGGGCGTGACGCTGGTCGGTTTCGCGCGGCCGGGCCGGCACAATATCTATACGTTCCCGGAAAGAGTGACGGAAGGAATTAAATGAGCCAGGAAGTTGAGCAACTCGTGAAAATGATGAACCAGATCGCGGACAATTTCAGTTTCCACGACGATGCGGTGGACCGGATTGCCGATCACCTGCGACGATTCTGGGCGCCATCCATGCAGAACAAACTGATTGAATACGACAAGGTGCAAAGGGTCGACTTGAAACCTGCGGCTAGGGAAGCACTGAAACGCCTGGTTGCCAATTGATGCCCGGGCGTCTTGCAGTCCCGGCGGGGGTCATCCTGGCCGGAGGGCGGTCAAGACGCATGGGAGGTGTGAACAAGGCGCTCCTTCCCTTGTCCGGAAAGCCTCTGCTGCAGCATGTGATCGACCGTGTCAGGCCGCAGGTTTGTGAACTCTATCTCAGCGTCGAGGCGCCAACGGATGCCCTGGCTGAATTCGGCCTGCCCCAGGTGATGGACCCGGAACCTGACGCCGGGCCGCTGGCCGGGCTGATGAGCGTCTTGCAGAGAATAGCCCCAGGAAACGAATGGCTGTTACTGGCGCCCTGCGATGCGCCGTTCATTCCGCCGGACCTGGCGAGCCGCTTGCTGGCATCCGCCCTGCAATCGAGGTCCCCGGGGGCGGTCGTGCATTACCTGTCCGAGCCCCAGCCGACTTTTTCAATCTGGAACCGCTCGCTGCTCCCGCGCCTGGAACAGGCCGTTGTGAGCGAGAAAATGACCGGCTTCAAGCAATTTCTCAGGGTGATCGAACCGGCTGTCCTCGACTGGCCCGGTTCCGAGCCATCACCGTTTTTTAATATCAATGACCAGGATGCCCTGCGCAAAGCGGGCAGTCTGCTCGAAACCGCATAGAGAGTGTACCCATGCTGAGTGTTACCGAAGCGATCACTGCCCTGCTGGCCGGCAGCAAACGATTGGTAGAGCCGGAAAGCATCGACCTGATCGACGCTACCGGACGCACGCTTGCCGACGACGTTATCGCGCACATCGATGTGCCCCCTGCCGACAACAGCGCGATGGACGGCTATGCGATCCGTCACTCAGACGGGTCAAAAACAGGGCATGGCATTCCGCTCAGTCAACGGATAACGGCGGGAGCCGCGCCAGCTGAACTGGAACCCGGAACTGCAGCCCGTATTTTCACCGGTGCCGGACTGCCTCCGGGCGCTGATACCGTGGTGATGCAGGAGCACTGTCAGGAAGACAACGGGGCCGTTCGAATTCTCAAATTGCCCGAAGCCGGCGCCAATATAAGGCGGCGGGGGCAGGACTTGTCGAGCGGACAGAAAGTGCTTGGCAAGGGCCAACGACTGCGCTCGCAGGACATCGGGCTCGCCGCATCCCTGGGTCTTTCCAGGGTCCCCGTTTTCCGGCGGCTAACGGTGGCCGTGATGTCGACCGGCGATGAACTGCGTGAACCGGGTGAGAGCCTGCTTCCGGGCCAGATCTACAATTCCAACCGTTACACCATGAGTTCCCAGCTCACCACGTGGGGCTTCAAAGTCGTTGACATGGGTGTTGCCCGGGATGATCCGGATGCCGTGCAGGAGATGATGACTCGCGCCGCCGGCATGGCCGATATCGTCATCACATCGGGCGGAGTGTCGGTTGGCGAGGAGGATCACGTCAAGGCAGTGGTTGAATCCCTCGGGACTATTGACCTGTGGCGCATTGCCGTCAAACCCGGTAAACCCTTTGCTTTTGGGCAGGTCTGCGGCAAACCGTTTATCGGCCTGCCAGGTAACCCGGTTTCGGTATTCGTGACGATGCTGGTGATAGCGCGTCCTTACCTGTTTGCGTGCCAGGGGAATGCAGACACGTCAGTCCATGCGGTACCGCATACCGCGCTGTTCGACCGCAAAGGCAGCCAGCGGGAAGAATATCTCCGGGTTCGGGCCACTGACAGGGGGGTGGAACTGTTTCCCAACCAGAGCAGTGGCGTCCTGTTTTCCACGACCTGGGGACATGGCCTGGTGCGCCAGGATCCCGGTGAAGATATCAGGCAGGGCAGCGCTGTGGATTACCTGCCGTACGAAGTGTTCAATTAGTGGAAAAGCCCCGGATTATTTTCTCCGCCGGTGGTTCCAGTATGTTGAGCCAGCGGTAGTCAGGTTCTCTCCAGGAGCATGGTACAGATGTGCCGGCCGATGGGAAAAGCCGACGTGGCGGCGGGCGATGGGGCATTGCACACATGCAGGCTGCGGGGCGTCCGCTCAAGCAAAAAATCATGCACACAGGGAACCGTCGCGCATCACTGCCTGGGCGCGAATTCCCGCGGGGTAGGGCTCCAGGTCGTCTGCCACGATACGTGGGCAATATTTTTTCACCTGGGCAAGGAATGCGGGCTTCCACAGCGAGTTTTTCATTTCCCGGACGCCGTGTCGGAAGTGGCGGGCACTGGCTTTCCAGAAACCAGGGTAGGTCAGCATCTCCGCCGTGTCCCGCAGGTTGAAATTGATGGCTCCGTAGCCCTCGCGTTTCCAGCCCTGGACAGCATTTGGCCCCACCGTGATCGTGCCGTTGACCAGTCGCGTAAGGTGGATGCCAAGAAACGGCAATGCAGGGTCCGGTATGGGGTACACCAGGTGCGTGATCAGGTTGTTGAGCCCCGGGCGCAAGCGGTAATACTCACCACGGTAAGGCACGATTCGAAACCCCTGAGCCAACCCCTGGAAGCGAGCCAGGCGGTCAGCCATCAGCCCGGCACAGACCGCCAGGTAGTTCGCATGCCAGGTATCCGCTCCGCAATGTACGTCAATTCCTGAACTGTGTTCGGTGATGCCAGTCACTTCGGTGTTCATCCGGACCACGCCGCCACGTTGGCGGAACTGCTCGATCATGACGTTACAGATACCCGGAAAGTCAACGATGCCTGATTCCTTTACCAGGAAAGCCCCGGTTCCGGTTATTGCCGGTTCCAGTTCCTGTAATTCACCCGGGCCAAGCATCCGGGGGTCCAGTCCATTTTCCTGGCAGCGGCTGAACAGCTGATGCATTCTGTCCAATTCGGCCTGGTTCGTGGCCACCAGCAGTTTTCCGGTCTGCTCGCAGGCCACACGGTTTTCACGGCAAAATGCATAGGTGGCGCGCGCACCTTCCCTGCAAAACCGGGCCTTGAGACTTCCCGGTTCGTAATAGACGCCTGCGTGGACAACACCGCTATTGTGCCCCGTCTGGTGCCGGGCCGGTGATGCTTCTTTTTCCAGCAGCAATATGCGGGCGCCATCCGATGCGCGTTGTAAATGCCACGCCGTGGAAAGTCCCACGATGCCCGCGCCAATGATGATGAAATCGTATTTCAAGAATCCGCCAGGTGTTTGTTCCGGGTTCATTTAGCATATGCCCTCGTGCATAATGCGTCGATATGAAAACAGCGATTTGGGAATGAAGAATAGCAGACTCGACTGGCCCGGCTTCCTGGCATCGGTCGGCGTGATTCTGGCAGCCTGTATTCCACTGATCGTTTTTCCTGAATCGGGTGGTGAGTTCCTGGAACGGGTGTATGGGCTTGTCACCAGCTATTTCGGCTTTCTCTATCTTTTTTCGGGTTTTGCCGTATTGGTCTTTCTGTTGTGGCTGGCGCTGGGACCCTATGGCGAGGTTCGCCTGGCAGCCGCGGACGAAAAGCCTGAATTCAGCACCCTGAGCTGGACGGCGATGCTGTTCTGTGCCGGCGTCGGCGCCGGCCTGATGTTCTGGGCGCCGATAGAGTGGGGCTACTATTACGGTGCGCCCCCGTTTGGTATCGAACCGCGATCCGTCGAGGCCGCCGAATGGGCTGCAACCTACGGCATTTTTCACTGGGGGCCGACGGCCTGGGCTTTCTACTGCCTGCCGACAGTCGCGATCGCGTATCCCTACTACGTCAAGAAAATGACTTTTCTCAGGCTCAGCACCAGTTGTCATTATTTTTTCGGGGGTGAGCAGGAAACGCGCAGCGAGCGTCTGATCGACTGGCTGTTCATGATCGGACTCATCGGCGGCGCGGGAACTTCGCTGGGTTTTTCCACGCCGATGATTGCTGCCTGCGTCGCCCGGGTAACGGGTTTGGAGGCAGGTTTCAGCATGGAACTGGCCATCGTGGGTGCGTCGGTTGCGTTGTTTGCCACCAGTGTCTGGCTGGGTCTGAAAAAAGGCATCAAGCGCTTGAGTGATTTCAATATGTGGCTGGCATTCGCGTTGCTGGCTTTTGTATTGGCCGCCGGGCCCACCGTGCTGTTGTTGAAAACATCGTTAAACAGCCTGGGTTTGCTGGCGCAGAATTTTATCAGGATGAGCACCTGGACCGATCCGTTTACGGACTCCGGTTTTATTGAAAACTGGACCGTATTCTACTGGGCCTGGTGGATCGCTTACGCACCTTTCGTGGGCATGTTCGTGACCCGGATTTCGCGCGGACGTACACTGCGCCAGGTTATTTTCGGTATGATCGGCTACGGCACACTGGGCGGCGGTCTGTTCTACATGATTATCGGTAATTACGGGTTAAGCCTCGAATTGAGCGGGACGGTGGGGGTTACGGAGATCATCAGCGGGCAGGGTGGTTCCATGGCCATCGTGGCCATCCTCGATCAATTGCCGGCCGCCGGCGCGGTCGTGCTCACCTATGCACTGATCGCCCTGGTGTTTTCAGCCACGACCTATGATTCTGCTTCCTATATCCTGGCCTCGGCGGCTACCCGTCAACTACCGGCCGGTGAGGACCCTGATCGATGGCACCGGGTATTTTGGGCGCTGGCCCTGGCAGTGCTTCCGCTCACACTGATGTTTGTCGGCGGCCTGAAGGTTATCCAGTCAGCTTCTCTGGTTGTTTCACTGCCGTTGATTTTTGTTGGCGTCCTGATGGCGGTTTCGCTGATGAAGCAACTCGGCAAAGATCATGGCTGACCGAATTTTTTAGCGAAGGATTGTGCAATGTTTACGATTAAGGTAACCGACCTGGATGGGCGGCAACACGAACTTGAAGCAAACCCGGGTGAAGTCCTGATGGAGTTATTGAGAGAGCAGGACTGGGGAGTGGCCGCGCTATGTGGCGGCATGTGTTCCTGTGCGACCTGTCATGTCTTCATTGATGAAGAATGGTTGGAGAGCTTTCCGCCAAAAGATTCGGACGAGGAGGAATTACTCGAAATTCTTGATTCGTTCCAGCCTAATTCCAGGCTGAGCTGCCAACTTCGTTTACAGCCTGTTCATGACGGGCTGGGTTTGATCCTGGCGCCGGAAGAATAAAGCGGTCGGCGCGGAATGAGCTCCGCTGGCTTTCTCAGCCCTCAAGGCAGGCTTTATCCCCGGGAGGCATTTTTTGCACCCAGCCATCGGCGGCTACCGTCAACAGGATGGCGGAGCTGTTTGGGTCCTGGAGGCAAATCCGAAACTGCCCTGACTCGGCATCGTTGTCCCCGACCAGTCCGGTTGCCGTGAAGGCCGCCCAGTTTTTCAGCGCGCCGTCTGCGGAAATACGAATTTTCTCGCTGGGCGCGTCAAACGCCTGGATCAATTCGATTTCCTGGACGCTGCCGTTGCCATTCCCGTCCGAAAAAACCAGCCAGCCATGATTCCAGTCGCCGTCCTTCCTGCAGGTATGGCCGTTGGAACTCGGGCACAGGATAACCTCCGCGCTCCGGGCATTCGCCTCGGACTTTGCGAGTTCGAGACCGGTGATGATTGCATCGGACGTCACTTTCATCCGGTATTTATCCAGCAAGAGCGTCGAGCCGGGTACTGCTATCAGAACAACAACGCCTAACGCCGCCAGCCCAATCATCAATTCCAGTACTGTGAGGCCGCGAAACTCACCCCGCCTGTTGCTTGTTGATTTTTCCCCGAAGTGCATTTGTCTTGCCCCTTGTCATTCCGCAGATTATTGAACGTCAATTGTTGTTGTAACGGCCTCGTCAACTTTTGAAACCAGCGTCACGCTGCCCGGGTTTTCGACCAGGCCCCGGCTGTCAAACACGAAAGAATCGTGGTCTGATATCAGTACGACATCCTCCGGAATAGGGAAGTCCTGGATTTGCAGATTGCTGGCCGCTCCGTTTTTACCTGGAGAGGTAAAACTGATGACCTGCGTGGTATCCGCTTGTGCGGCCGAAATGTTCATCACGACACTGGATTCGGTTACCCGCGCTACTTTTCGCGCCATTTGCAACGAGTACTGGACATTTTCAAGCGTCGAATTCATTTCCGCCTTGATGGCGGCGCCACTGACCGATGGCATGGCAAACGACAGGAGAACGACCAGCAGGCCGACCACCAGTAAGATTTCGATCAGAGTGATCCCTTTTGAGTGCGAGGCAGGATGCCTCAATTGCTTGGTTTTCATAATCCCCTACGACCTCAGCCAAACTATTACGTTTGTTTCAGGTATCTTCCCTGAAGAGTTCCGGATGCGAGGAAAACCCTCTAAATACCGGCCGCCAGTCCGTAGCGAATCGATTTACCTATAACTGGTATCAGTATAATGAAACTTCATTGCCGCAACATACGCTCAACTGACCGCCTGTCGGATTGAAGTGGCCGTCCAGACGACCGGCCCAAAAAAAGCCGGCGTTTTCGAGGCGCCGGCCGGGGTTTCACAGCCGGTGAATTTCACCGGGTAAACCATAATAGATCAGAGATTTCTGGGATTTATTCTATAACCTGGGCGATAGCGGCTTTGCACTCGGCGCTGACCGCCTCTTCCTGGGCTGCCAGGCAGTCGAGTATGCGGCCTTCACCCATTTCGACATTCGCACACAGGCTCACGATATCGTTCTCGCACTGGCCAGCCAGGTAGTTAAGGGCGGAGACTGCCTGGTCAAGCTGGGCCGCGGCGCTGTAAAGAGCGTACTCACACTTGCCCGAGAGCTTGTCTTCATGGGCGTAGAAACAGGCCAGCATCCTGCCTTCACCGGGGCTTACCTGGCTGCAGATAGGTTGCGATTTCCGCGTCACATCCTTCTACGACGGTGGTTACGGGATCCTGGGCAAACAGGGAGCCGGAAAAAGCAAATAGTGAAGAAAACATACAAAAAGCGATGGACTTGAGTTTCATTGAACTTTTTCTCCTTGGGAAACTTTGAAATCAGCGACGTATTATGCGGGAGTGGATATTGAAAGTCTTCTGGAATTCAGGGTTGCCTCGCTTCATCCAGCGCTTCGACCAGGATCGAGGCCCACCCCTGCAGAATTTTATCGGCCGCCTTTTTGTTGGTAACCGAGTTGGACCAGGTGTAGTAAGCCTGGTTATCGACCCTGCGATCCAGGGCTTTGGCGATCATATCACCGGTGACCGAATCGTATAATTCGATATAGAGGGTCATTTCTCCGGCGGAAGATGTATAGGATTTTGTTCTCCCGGTTCTTGGAGTATCGGGCGCGTTGACGTCCAGGTTAATGATGGCCGGCCGGACCAGGAGTACATCATCGCCCGGTTCGTCAGTCAATTGATAACCTGCGTTTTCAAGGGTTGAGCGGAATACGGATTCGAATTCCCCTGACAGCCTGCTTTTTATTTCTTCGACGTCACTGGAGGTGACCCTCAGCGGGTTGGCCGCACTGCGTTGGTCGCGTTCCCAGTTTTTCTTGAAGGCGACGTAAGCGTCCAGCAACAGGATTCGATGGTACGGCGAGAGGTCCGCACCCGGTTCCGCATAGACGACGGCCAGCTTCGAGTCCGGGACCCGGTGCAGACCTTCCACGGTCACTTCAGGCAAGTCTTCCTGTCCGGCAAGTGCCGGTCCGTTTACGGCAAAGAGCAGTAAAGCCATTATAAGCAGGCAATTATTCAGGTGTTTCATCAAGGGTCTCCCGAGAGGACGATAAAGCCGCCGGATTGCATTTTACTACGAACCGCCCCCGTTGAGTGACACCGGCTTTGCCACATTTGTTCCCGCGACTGATCGAATCTGCGTGACAAACACGCTATTATTCGGCGCATGGATCATCAACGGCGGGATTTGCGTCTTTTTTTCAGGCTGAACGTCTTTTATGGGTTGATGTTCAGCCTCGGCTGGCTGGCAAACTACCTGATCCCGGACATTTCCAGCCATTTGCCGATCGGCACGATTGACCGATTGATGACCTACGGCGACCCGGATTCCTTCACCGGGGTTGAAATAAATGCTTCCCGCGTCATCAATGAGTTCGACAGCATGGTTTGGCTGGTCACGGCCATACTGGGCGCTGTTCTGCTGATGATCCCTGTGTCCTGGACTTACATTTCCATCCGTGAAAAAACCCAGATGGACCAGTCGTTGTTGCAGAGCATGATCGTATTGCCGATTGCCGTCACCGGCATCGTGCTCGTCGTGCACAACAGCCTTGCACTGGCGTTTAGCCTGACGGGAGTGGTCGCCGCGGTGCGTTATCGCACATCGCTCAAGAGCACGGCTGACTCGCTGTTTATTTTCATGGCAGTGGCCGTCGGGCTCGCGGCCGGTATTGGCATGCTGATCATCGCTGCCGTGATGACGGTTATTTTTTGTTATACCTTTCTTTGGCTCTGGAAAATAAACTATGGTTTCAGAAAAGAAGCCAAACAATACATGCGCTCAGCCCAGCTCGACAAGCGCGAGGGGGATGAAGCTGAAAACGAACTTACTGGCTGATGAGGGGTCGGTTTTGCATAATGCATCTTTGTTTTGGAGATACCCGGTGAAAATCATCATTCTGTCGATGTTGCTGTGTGCCAACCTGGCGTTTGCCGACGCCAGGCAAATTGATGAATTCCAGTGGGAAGGCGTTGAACGAGTCGTAGCCATTGGGGATTTGCATGGTGATTACGACAATTACATGGCCACGCTCGTTGCGGCCGGCCTGGTGGATAAAAAGGGAAAGTGGATCGCCGGGAATACGCACTTCGTTCAAACCGGGGATATTCCGGATCGAGGCCCGGATACACGAAAAATCATCGAGCACATTACGAAACTGGGTAAACAGGCGGAACGCAAGGGCGGCCGTGTTCATAACCTGATCGGCAATCACGAAGCCATGAATGTCTATGGTGATCTGCGCTACGTGAGCGATGGTGAGTTCGAGGCTTTCGTGACGAAAAATTCCGCCAAACTGAGAGACCGCGTCTTCGAAGTCACCATGCAGAATCTCGAGGCCGCAGACCCGGAGGCTTTCGCGGCTTTACCGGAAAATTACCGCGAGGAATGGAACCTGAAGCATCCCCTGGGTTGGGTGGAACACCGCCAGGCCTGGGACCCGGCCTGGAACCCGGACGGCGAATACGCCAAGTGGGTGATGAACCAGAAAGTTGCCGTGCGGATCAATGACACCCTGTTTGTCCACGGAGGCATCAGCGGGTTCTACTGCCAGAACTCCCTCGATTCGATGACAGAACAGGTCATCGGCAAATTGCGGCAGTTTGATCCGGCAGATTCCGGCATCCTCGAAGACCAATTCGGACCCTTGTGGTACCGGGGGCTTTCGGGGGAAGAGCCTGCTGCACTGCCTGAAACCGTTGACGCCATCCTGGCCCGTCACCAGGCCAAGCGGATCGCCGTGGGGCACACGGTGACCAGCGGTGTGATCTGGCCGCTGTATGACGGCAAAGTGGTGATGATCGATACGGGAATCTCGAGTGCGTATGGCGGGCGTATCGGCTACCTGGAACTTACCCCGGAAGGACCTGTGGCGGGCTATCCCGAGGGCAAAATACCGCTGCCCTCAAAAGATTCGGATCGAATCCCCTACCTGGAAAAAGTCATCGCGCTGGATCCGGGGAATCCCTACCTGCAGCAACGACTGGAGAAACTGCGGAATCCTGAAGTTCCAGAGGTGCTCGAAGAGGACGCCGGAATGGCCGGCGACACCACCCTGGAACCCGGACCCAAACCCGTTCCTATTTGCGGCACTTCCGGATAATCAGTTTGTCGAAATCCTTGGGGTCTTTGATGATGTCGAAGAACTTCTCGAGATATTTTATCGATTTATTTTTCGTGTTTGTAAAAAGCCGGTCTTCATTGTTGATCAGTGCATAGATGGCTGTTTCCTGCTTGAGAAACTCCTCTCGTGTCGCCTCCAGTTCGTCATTGAAAACACAGTAACCACGGTACAGTCTCTGGGTGACTGTTTTGACCGGCAAACCAGCAGCCGGAACTGCATAGTGGGCATTCACCAGCCCGGAAGAATCAAAATCGTAGGGAATGGGGTAAACCCTGTCTCCTTTCTGCAAAGGCTCGGGGCCAATCAGCTTCGTATTGTGGCAGCAAGAGTCGTCCGGGCCGCTCAGGGCTGACCAGTCAACATTGGAAATCATATAATGGAACAGCGACATTTCGCTGGTCTCGCGGGGTTCAAGTTGTGACAACCGGACTTTGGAGACATTGACTTTTTTCAGGTCATGGCGTTTTGCGACGTCGCTGTCATCTTCAATCAGGAATCCGAAGCGATCCTCGTACTTCTTGCCGTTGTCGCTGTCGATATAGGTCACGTTCAGAGGGCGGACACGGAAACTGAAATCAGTGATCAGGTTGTACATGCGGTACGAAAGCATTTCCAGGATAAAATATTGCTCAAATTTTTTCGCACTTTCGCAATGGGTAACCAATTTCAAAGAGTCCTGGCCGCGAAATAACGTGCCCTTGACTTCTTCCTTGTTCGAACCGCAGGCGGATGGGTGGAAATTCACAAACACGCTGGCGCGTAATGCCCCGTCGCTCAACGGTTACATCCAGGGAAACCGGTTTGCCCTGGTCGTCCCTGTATTCGAGCTTTCCCGGGATAAGGCTGCTGGTATTCCTGCATTCCGCTGAATTTCGCGCCATGGACCGGTCATGTTGACGTTCAGTGTTTCCTCGCTGGAAAACAGCTTTTCCGGCCGGTCTGGCTTACCGGGATCCTCCTGTGCCCACAGCGGTTGCACGTTAAACGCCATTAACGCCAGCATCGAAACCAGGGTGATGAAAGCCCGGCTTACCGGCTTGGTTTGATCATGTGTATGCAGCATGTATTTATCCCGTCGGGTTTTACTCGTGATTCATTATAGATCGCTTGAGCCGGTTTGCCCCAAAAATTGATTCACCTTGATTTTTCAAGTGACGAAGGGGTAATTTCGATTACTGTCTGGAGGCGTGATAAACACGATGGTTGAGAAATGCAGGACGGACCTGGCGGAAACCTTGCGGGAGGCATGCCCGGATCTCGAGGTATCCACGGATCCGGCGATCCTTGCCAGTCATGGGCAGGACTGGACGCGGTTCAGGACACCGGCGCCGGGGGCGGTGGTGTTCCCGGGTTCGGCCAGCCAGGTCTGTGATGTGGTCTCCGCCGCGGCGCGTTCCGGTATTGCCCTGGTCCCCTCAGGGGGGCGGACCGGGCTGAGCGGGGGAGCCGTAGCTGCCGACGGGGAAATCGTTGTTTCATTCGACCGGATGCGCAGGGTGTTGGATTTCAACCGCACAGACCGCACCGTCACGGTGGAATCAGGAGTCGTGACAGCAACGGTCCAGGCCCTGGCTCGCGAGCATGGTCTTTATTATCCCGTTTCTTTTGCTTCCGAAGGGTCAAGCCAGATCGGCGGTAACGTGGCGACCAATGCCGGTGGAATCCGGGTTTTGAAATACGGGCTGACGCGCGACCGGGTGGTGGGTCTCAAAGTTGTGACCGGCCGCGGTGAGTTGCTGGACCTCAACCGGGGGCTGATCAAGAATGCCAGCGGATATGATTTGCGACACCTGTTTATCGGCAGTGAGGGAACACTGGGCCTGATTGTCGAAGCAACGCTGAAACTCGTTGATCCGCCCTTGCCCAGCAAGGTGCTCCTGCTGGGAGTGGAAAGCATGGATGCGCTGATGAAAGTCTTCGATTCCCTGCGATCAGGACTGCGAATTGTCAGCGTTCGAGTTCTTCACCGACCGGGCCTTGCTCCATGTCAGACAGGCGAATGATCTCCCCGCCCCGTTTGAAACGCCATGTCCTCTTTATGTCATCGCCGAGTTTGATTGTCCGGATCAACAGTCCGAAGAAACTGCAATGGAACGCTTCGATTATTGCTCCCGGCAAGGCTGGGTTCTGGATGGCGTGATCAGCCAGAGTCAAAGCCAGCTGGCCCGCCTATGGCGATACCGCGAAGGGATATCGGAATCGATAAGTCACTTCCCTCCGTACAAGAACGATTTATCCGTGCGGGTTTCAGCGGTCCCCGGGTTCCTGGGCCGGATGGATTCACTGCTGCGTGATGTGTGTCCGGATTTCGAAGTCGTCTGGTACGGGCACATCGGTGACGGCAATCTGCACATGAATATCCTGAAACCGGCAGGAATGGACCTGGGTGTGTTCGAATCCTTCTCCCATGAAATCAGCGAAAAAACCTATGCCCTGACCCGGGAATTTGGCGGCAGCATTTCGGCGGAACACGGTATCGGATTGCTGAAACAGCCCTGGCTCGAGCTCTGCCGCTCACCCGAGGAAATCCGGTTCATGCAGGCGATCAAGGCGGCATTCGATCCGGCGGGTATATTTAACCCGGGGAAGTTGTTGTCAGAAGTTCCTGAGCGTTAACAGACCCTGGCCGCTTTTAAACAAAGCGCATCGAAAAATCGACCGCATCAATATTCTTGGTGATATCGCCGGTGGATATGAAATCGACGCCGGTCGCGGCGATGGCCCTGACCGTATCGAGGTTAATTCCGCCGGAAGCTTCCAGGCCTATTTTGCCTTTGAACTCTGCGGCGGCCTTTTTCAAATCATCGAGGCCGAAGTTGTCCAGCAATACCCTTTGCGCCCCGGCGGCATGGGCTTCTTTCAGCTGCCCGAGGTTTTCAACTTCCACTTCCAGCAGAAGGTCCGGGTGAAGGCGCAAGGCTTCCCTGACGGCTGCGGTAATCGAACCCGCCGCAGAGATGTGATTTTCCTTGATCAGGATGGCATCGAACAGGCCGATGCGATGGTTGCTGGCGCCGCCGCACCTGACCGCGTACTTCTGGGCGAGGCGCAGACCGGGGATGGTTTTGCGCGTGTCGAGGATGATCACGCCGGTGCCCGCAACCGCAGTCCGTGTAGCGGCGGGCCGACGTTGCGGTTGCCGAAAGCGTCTGCAGGAAATTGAGCGCGGTCCGTTCTCCGGAGAGAATGGTTCGGGCGGATCCTTCCAGCCGGCAAACTTCCTGGCCCGGAGTCATGGCATCACCATCATTGACCTGCCAGGTGATCGTGACCTGGCCACCCAATTGTCTGAATGTCTCGTCAAACCAGGGACGGCCGGCACATATTGCCTGGTCTCTGCAGACCACCCGCGTTCCGAGCGTGTTATCTTCCGGTACCAGTGCGGCTGTGCAGTCACCTGTCCCCAGGTCCTCTTGCAGGGCCCGCTTGACATCAGCTGCGACAACCTTGCCTGGTGGAGATAGCATCTCAGAAGTTTTGTAACTGGGTGGTTCCAATTCCCCGTTCTTCAAGCAGAATCGGGATATCGTCGACAACCGGATAGATGACTTTTGAATCCTCGGTGATCAGCGCTTCACGCAGAGGATGAACAACCGCTTCGCCCCGCACGTACTGAACTTCGCCGGCTGTAATAGCGTCGTTCAATTTCTTCAGCCGTGCCGCCGGCAAGCGGGTCAGTGGGATTTTGCTCACCGGGCAGCAGAGTATTTCCAGCAGTTTCCCATCAATGGGCATTTCGGACTCCAAGGCAAAAACAATAATCCTAGTTTACGGCACCCAAAGGAATTGTCACAGCCGTATTCACCGCCGTTGGCATGGTACAATGTCCGGCTTGTGTTTCAGGCATGTACAGGAATGGTAACGGTGAAAAATCAGCTGCTTGTCGGCATCATCATGGGCTCCCAATCGGATTGGGACACGATGAAAAATGCCGCTGATACCCTGGACAGTCTCGCTATCCCTTACGAAACACAGGTTGTTTCTGCCCACCGCACGCCGGACCGGATGTTTGAATACGCTGAAAGCGCTGCGAAGCGCGGCTTGAGGGTCATCATCGCAGGCGCCGGAGGCGCCGCGCATTTGCCGGGTATGGTGGCTGCGAAAACCGTGGTCCCGGTACTGGGCGTTCCGGTGCAGTCCAGGGCCCTGAGCGGCATGGACTCATTGCTCTCGATCGCCCAGATGCCTGCGGGAATTCCCGTGGGCACCCTTGCTATCGGGGCCGCAGGCGCCACCAACGCAGCTCTGCTGGCCGCTGCCATCATCGGCACCACCGAGCCGGCTGTGCGGGCAGCGCTGGAAGCGTTTCGCCAATCACGTACGGATGAGGTACTGGCCCATCCCGACCCCAGCCAGGTCTGATTTTATGGACTCGCGGACGGGGCAAGCGCCTTTGCCGGCACGGACGTGTCGGTGTCCTCGGTGGCGGACAGCTGGGCCGGATGCTGGGCCTGGCCGGAATTCCACTGGGCCTGCGCTTTGTATTTCTGGACCCTGCATCCGACGCCTGTGCCGGGGCGGCCGGTGAATTGCTGCAAGCTGAATTTTCAGATGCTCCAGGCCGCCCGGAAGCTGGCTGGATTGGTCGACGTTGCCACGTTTGATTTTGAAAACGTGCCGGAGTCTACGGCACGCGCACTGCAGGAAGTTTGCCCGTTGTACCCGGCGCCCAATGCGCTGGGCGCAGGCCAGGACCGGGCAACGGAAAATGAATTGCTGACCAGCCTGGGCATCCGGATTCCGCCCTATCACAAGGTTTCAAGCCGTACCGATTTATTGGAAGGCCTGGAGATCCTGGGGTATCCGGCGGTTTTGAAAACCCGTCGCTTCGGGTATGACGGCAAGGGGCAGGCCATACTTCGCGACCCGGAAGACCGTGAGCGCGCCTGGCAGAAACTGGGTGATTCCGAGCTGGTTCTCGAGGCCTTCATACCCTTTGATGCCGAGTGTTCCCTGGTTGCAGTCCGGGGGCTGGATGGAGAGATCCGGACCTGGCCGCTTACCCGCAACGTGCATTCAAACGGAATTCTCAAGCTCAGCCAGCCCGGAGTCTTTGACGACACATTGCAGCTGAAAGCAGCCGCCTGGATGCGCGCCATGCTGGAGCACTTTGATTACACTGGTGTGCTGACGGTGGAATTTTTTCTTCTTGGAGGGGAACTGCTGGTCAACGAATTCGCGCCGCGGGTTCATAATTCCGGGCACTGGACCATCGACGGTTCAACCTGCTCGCAGTTTGAAAATCATTTGCGCGCGATTACCGGCCTGCCGCTGGGCGAAACCGACATGGCCGCCCACTCTTTGATGTTCAACTGGATCGGTGACATGCCCGACAGGAATCAGGTCATGGCGATACCGGGGGTGCACTGGCACGACTACGGAAAGTCACCGAGGCCGGGACGGAAAATCGGCCACGCAACGCTGACGGCCGGATCAATGGAAACACTGAAAACCAATGCCCTGAGACTGGCGCAGATCGCCGGGGGAGAGTTCCCATCCCTGTTAAGGACTCTCTTCGAATAGTGGCCTGTAACAGCCAAATCGAAAGCATCTCACTCGGCCTGTTGGCGCCTGGCTTGGTCTTCACTCGGCCGGTAGCTTTGGCTATCGGCCTCGTTCCAGACCGGCGCCAGCCACCACCATTCCTTCGCGAAACCTCTTCCGCTTTAGCTGTTACCGGCCACTAGCGCACAGACGACGTCGACAATTTGTCCGGCCTGCCCGGCGTCGATGATCAGTGGCGGTAACAGGCGAATCACCCGGTCCTGGGTTACATTCAACAACACACCCTGGTCCAGCGCCCGCTGCCGCAAGTGGTTCGCGTCCCGGTTGAGTTCAATGCCAATCATCAATCCCTTTCCGCGGATATCCTTTACCCCGGGATTGCCTTCAAGCCGTTGTCTGAATGCAGTCAGCATGTGCTCACCGGTTGCCCCGGCCCGGCCGCACAGGTCTTCCGATTTCATGATATCCAGCACGGAACATGCCGTGCGCGACACCAGGGGATTGCCCCCGAAAGTGGAGCCATGGCGCCCGGGCGTCAGGACTTCTGCCGCTGCACCGCGCGCCGCGCAGGCGCTGATCGGCAAACCGTTGCCAAGGGCCTTGGCAGTAGTCAGCAGGTCCGGCCGGACATCCTCATGCTGGTGTGCGTACCACCTCCCGGTCCGGCACAAACCCGACTGGATTTCATCGAAAATGAGCAGCCATCCGTTTTCGTCACAAATCGACCTCAGTTCCGACAGGTAACCTGCAGGCGGAATCCTGATACCCGCCTCTCCCTGGATGGGTTCAACCAGCACGGCGGTAATTTCGTTGTGATGTCCGGCAATTTTCCGAATGGCGCCGGAATCCCCGAATGGCACACGCAGGAACCCGGTGACCAGGGGTTCGAACCCGGCCTGGACCTTGCGGCTGCCTGTTGCCGACAGGGCGGCCATTGTCCGGCCGTGAAAACTCTTTTCCATGACGATAACGCCCGGGTTGTCGAACTTGCGTTCATGGCCGAGCAGGCGGGAAATTTTTAATGCACACTCAATGGCTTCCGCACCCGAATTGCCGAAGAAAACCCGGTCCATCGCGGTGACTTCAGCAACCTTGTCCGCAAGTTTCTCCTGCCATGGAATGCGCACCAGGTTTCCAGTGTGGATCAACGTTGCCGCTTGCTCGGCAATCACCCTGGCCAATGCCGGGTGTGCATGGCCCAGCGCGCAGACACCAAGGCCGCTGATGGCATCCAGGTAGCGTTTTCCGTTTTCGTCAAAAAGCCAGGCGCCTTCCCCCCGTTCGAAAGATACGGGAAGCGGGGCGTATGTATTCATCAGGTGGGTGGCCATATGCCCTCCGGGTGGGGTGTCATTTTGATTTAATAAGTGAATCAGAAGCCGGTCAGAATTTTCCAGCGATTTACAATTGCGCAAAAAAGTGCAGCCGTTCTTTCCGTGTCATAAATGGCCGAGTGCGCCTCGGACTCATTCCATTCCAGACCGGCAGCCTGGACCGAGCGTGAAAGTACCGTCTGGCCAAAAGCCAGACCTGCCAGCGTAGCGGTATCGAACGAACTGAACGGATGAAAAGGACTGCGCTTGAAATCGGTGCGTTCGATCGCGGCATTCAGAAACGACAGGTCAAAAAACGAGTTGTGCCCTACCAGCACCGCCCGCTGACAACCGGTAGCGCGGACTTCGTTGCGCACCGGCTGGGAAATACGACGCAAGGCTTCCTTTTCCGGTAAAGCATTGCGCAACGGGCTGTCCAGTTTTATCCCGGTGATCTCCAGCGATTTGGGGCTGATATGCGCGCCGTCGAAAGGCTCAACATGCACTGATACCGTTTCAGCGATAAACAGGCGTCCAAAATCATCCATACGGATGATGCAAGCCGCCATTTCCAGCAGCGCATCTTTCTTTGCGTCAAACCCGCCGGTTTCGACGTCAACAACAACGGGAAGAAATCCCCTGAATCGATCGGCAATGCGCGGCATAATGGACCCTGTCAACCAAGCTTGGGAGAATAAGGGATTGCACCACAAATTGCCATGAAGACCACGAACATCACACGAATCAAAGCAATTCCCGATCGCATGATCCCGTTAGTGCTCCTGTGCTTGCTGTCGCTGTCCGGGGTGATCCATGCTTCGCCGCCGGACGATACGGCGATTTTCTGGTCGATTTCCAGCAACGGTGAACCGGCTGGATACCTGTTGGGAACCATTCACAGCGAAGACCCCCGGGTGCTGGATTTCTCCGAAGACTTCAGTGAACTTCTTTCTTCCAACCGGGTATTCGCGATGGAAATGGTGCCGGACTTGCCCACGCTGCAAAAATTGACCGGGTTCATGCAGTACCAGGATGGCACCACCCTGGAAGGCGTCATTGGGGAAGAGCGTTACGCGAAACTGAAGGTGGCGCTCGCGGATTACCGTGTGCCCGCAGACTGGATTGCGCGGATGAAAGTCTGGGCCGCCATGATGTCAATCAGTGTCCCCCCTCCGGAGACTGGATTGTTCATGGATTTTTCATTGTCGCTTCGTGCGGCGGGCTCGGGGCTCAAGGTAGTTGGCCTGGAAACATTGGAGCAGCAGCTCGCTTTTCTGGAGAACATGCCGCTGGAGCAGCAACTGATCCTGTTGGACCAGGCCCTTGCGGAATATGAAAACGCATCTGAACTCCATGACCAGATGGTCGACAGTTATCTACACGGCGATCTGCAGGCGTTGAGCGCCCAGGCGAAGCGAACAATTGGGTGAGTTGGGTGAGGAAGCGCAGCAGTATTTCCTTTACGAGGGTGTTGAACTGAGAAACCGCAGAATGATTGACACGTTACTCCCGATCCTGGAAACAGACCGGGTATTTGTTGCGGTTGGGGCACTGCACCTGCCGGGGAATACCGGCCTGATCCAGTTATTGCGGGACCGCGGTTATGAACTGCAGCCCCTGCCTCAGCCCTTTAGCGCCGAAGTGACAGAGCCAGCCCCAGTACCAGCGCAACAGCAAAGAAACTGATGCCCCAGGCGGGCTCCAGGAAAAAGGTGGTAAGCCCCAGTACGCCGAACATCAACGCAGCTGCGATTCCATCACCAATCCGGTCGGTGGTGTAGCTGTCCCGCCCCGTCAGCTTGAGTAAAACATGGTCAAGGCTGATCTTGCCTCCGCCCTGAAAGACAAGGGGTAAAAGGATGACCACGAAAAGCAGCGGCAGTCTGAAATTGCCGGCTCCTTCTGGGGTGATCACGTAGCCTTTCCAGAGTTCGCCCAGGGTCCCCCATTCCGCAGGCCAGTGCACCGCGGCTGTTGCAACCACGGTGATGACCAGTAGCGAAACGGCGGCGAAGCGTGTGAACAGGCCGAGCAGAATCATCACGGCAAAAATCAGTTCTCCCCAGGTGGCCGCCAGCCAGTTGAGGTCGGTTGGCACCAGGTCGAATGGCCAGGGAAAGCCTTTTTGCCAGTCCGCCCGCGGAATATCTGCAAACCAGTTTTCACCGCGCAGCTTGGTTATCCCCGATTCCCAGAATTCCCAGAACATGATCACCCGCAAAACCAGCGGCCAAAGGTATTCACCGGAAGCCCTGAGGCGTGCGGTGATATTGTCGTAGGTGTCGTACATGACTTTTAACTCCGGGTCCCTAGCACCACGCCCTTTTGTTTCAGATCCATGAGCAGGTCGATACCGCCGGCGATGACCCGGTCAGGGTCCGGATGCTCAATGGCGTTTGCGATCCTCGTCAACAATTCCAGGCCCGTGGCATTGCCGTCTGACTGCATCAGTTCGAGCAACAGCCGGCTGACGTTGTTGAGCTGCATGAATTTCACACGGTCTTCAGGGTCGCGGTAGACGAGTATGTGGGTAGGCTCATCCGGCGCTGCGCCAGGCTGATAGTCCGGCCGGATCCGGTGAACCGGGTAACGGTAGCTCAAAGGCCAGGCCAGCGGTGAAAGCACGGGTATTTCGTTCAGCAGGTCCCCATTCCGGTCAATGGCAAGCTCTGCGGGGTTGCGCTCGTCCAGTGATAATGCCAGTTCCACCCACTCGTAGTGGGCCAGTTCCAGCAGGAAACCCGGGTCGTCCCCGCAAGTTTCACGCTCATCCTGCAGGTAGCGCAGAAACTCCTTCGAGATCTCGCTGAAATGCGGCGTCTGGCAGCGATGTTGCGCATAAAAATCCCGGATGAGTTTGCGCCAGGCAGCATCATCGTAAATGGAATGCAGAACCGGAAAGTTGCCCGCCAGCAGTGAACAGATGTTGTTGAAGAACAGTTCGCGATAGATTTTCATCCGGCGGTCTTCAATACCTGCAGGCGCAGCATGGTTTTCCGGATCGCGTATATGCGCTGCAAAAGCCGTTTGCAGCGTTTTGAGCCGGTCAGGCCTGTCGTCTGGAATACGGTTCATGTTGCCTGGTGTGGTCAGCGGTCCTGTGCTTGTTCTGCAGCCTGGTGATTTGCTGCACTTCGGCCATCAATTCTTCAATCGGAGGTAAATTGAAATCCCGTTCCAACAGGGTAGGAAATACGCCAAAGACTTTATAGGCTTCTTCCAGGATTTCCCACACGTCGGGGATCACCGCCGATCCGTGGGTGTCCACCAGCAAGTCTTCTGCTTCCCTGTAATGTCCAGCGATGTGCCCGTAAGCGATCCGGTGGCCGGGCAACTGCCGCAGGAAAGCCAGGGCGTCATAGCCATGGTTGACACTATTGACGTAAATATTGTTGACGTCGAGCAACAAGTCACAATCCGCCTCTTCCAGCACGGCGGTGATGAATTCGATTTCGCTCAGCTCCGCGCCCGGTGCGGCGTAGTAGGAAACATTTTCAATCGCCATTCTGCGCTCGAGGATCTCCTGGGCCCTGCGAATTCTGTCCGCCACGTGATGCACCGCTTCAGAGGTGAACGGAATGGGCATCAGGTCGTACAGGTGGCCATCGTCCGTGCAGTAACTCAGATGCTCACTGTAGCAACGGATCTGGTGTTCATCCAGGAACTGCCGCAACCTGTGAAGAAAGGTTTCATCGAGCGCTGAAGGACCGCCAATGGACAGGGACAAACCATGGCAGACAAAAGGCAGCTTTTCCGTGAATTCCCTTAGTGCCGCCCCATAACGGCCACCGATACCCATCCAGTTCTCCGGTGCGATTTCCATGAACCCGACCGGCCCGGTGCCCCGGGAGCGGAGCGGGCCCAGCAGGGCCCGCCGCAATCCCAGACCGGCGCCTTCAACAGGGTATCGGTCTGCGGTCACAGGGACATCCGGTTCATTGGAAAATCAAAGACCGGGTCAACCCTGGTCTTTATCGCCGCCGCACTTGCCTTCTTCAGCCTTGTCGCCGCCGCACTTGCCCTCGCCGCATTTACCTTCTTCGGCTTTATCGCCGCCGCAACTGCCTTCATGGGCCTTGTCAGCGCCGCACTTGCCCTCGCCACATTTACCTTCTTCGGCTTTATCGCCGCCGCAACTGCCCTCCTGGGCTTTTTCACCACCACACTTGCCTTCTTCAGCCTTGTCAGCGCCGCACTTGCCTTCTTCGGCCTTGTCGTCGCCAGCCAGCAAATAGCCGGCGTCAAGATCAATCGCTTCGAACGGGTTGTCAGCGGCCATCGCTGTAGTCGAAGCGGCCAGCGATGACACGAACGCTACTCCAACAGCAGCGGCCAAAGGACGGGTGGTCAATTTTTTTTCAGACATGGTAAAGATTCTCCAGGTTGGTTAGTTAGCGGGCCATCGGGCCCTTGCTTGAGCGTGCAACTTTTCCGGAAATCCGCACAACTCAGGGCAGGTGACCGGAAACGAGTGAGGATTATTACATAGGGAGCCTCTGATTAATTGTACACGGGCGCGACGGAGTCCTTGCGGGATGCTCCGCGTTCAATTAATCAGAGGCTCCCTTGGTCTTGGATTTAAAACTGCAAAGGTCCCTGACGATACATTCCGGGCAGTTGGGTTTTCGCGCTTTGCAGGTGTACCGGCCGTGCAGGATCAGCCAATGGTGTGCGTCATGCCGGTATTCCTCCGGGACGGCTTTGAGAAGTTTGAGCTCCACCTCGAGAGGCGTTTTTCCTTTTGCCAGGCCGGTGCGATTGGCTACGCGGAAAATATGGGTGTCAACGGCTATGGTGGGTTCGCCGAAAGCTGTGTTGAGCACGACGTTCGCCGTTTTCCGGCCCACTCCCGGAAGACGTTCGAGTGAATTCCGGTCGTCAGGTACTTCGCCGCCATGTTCCTGGATAAGAATCCTGCAGGTCTTGATGACGTTTTCAGCCTTGGAATTGAACAGGCCAATGGTCCGGATATAGGGTTTCAGGCCCTCAACACCCAGGCCGAGGATGGCTTCCGGCGTGTTGGCGACGGGATAAAGCCTGCGTGTCGCCTTGTTGACGCTGACGTCGGTCGCCTGCGCGGACAACATAACGGCGATCAACAGTTCAAAAGGTGATGCATACTCCAATTCGGTTTTGGGTGCGGGCGTCACGGATTGCAGCCGGCGAAAAAACTCCTTGCGATCAGCCGCTCTCATGCCGTCGGGCTTCCGGGCTCGGTAGATCTCCTGCTCACCGCCAGCCTGGAATCGAGCCAGTTTCGTCCGGCAATCAGCAGGCCCAGACCGATGAAGGCTCCGGGTGGCAGCATGGCCAGCAGAAATCCCGGATGGCCCGGAATCAGCGTCAGTTGCAGCGATTCCCCCAGATCTCCAAACATCAGGTTTGCCTGGCTCATCAGCGTACCCTTGCCGATGATTTCCCTGGTAGCCCCGAGGGTGACCAACGCAAGACAGAAGCCAAGTCCGGTAGCCAGTCCATCAACGATCGACGGCAAGGCTTTGTTTCGCGATGCGAACGCTTCAGCTCTGCCGATAATGGCGCAGTTGGTAACGATCAACGGGATGAAAATTCCCAGTACCAGGTATAGTTCGTGCAGCCAGGCTTGCATCAAGAGCTGGATCACTGTCACCACGGACGCAATGATGATGACGTAGGCTGGAATCCGGATTTCGGGGCGCAGGGCCGGGCGGGCCAGTGAAACGGCCAGGTTGGAAACAACCAGGGTCAGGGTCGTGGCCAGGCCAAGCCCGAGGGCGTTCACCACGGTGTTGCTTACGGCGAGGAGAGGGCACAATCCGAGCAACACGACCAGGCCGGTATTTTGCTGCCACAATCCGTTTCTGAAAATCTCGCGGTAGTTCATTGTGCACTGCTCCCCGCGGTGTCAGAGGGAGTCCCGAACAGAATCTCCCGGTGTGCATCGAAATATTCAAGAGCCAGGCGAACGGCATCGACCACGGCCCGAGGGGTGATCGTCGCGCCGGTAAATTGATCGAATTCTCCACCCTCCCGCTTTACTTTCCACCGGTCCGGTCCGGGATTGTTCAACGACTTGCCGGAGAAACCCAGCACCCAGTCACTCTTTACCAATTCAATGGCGTCACCCAGACCGGGCGTTTCCCTGTGCGAAATCACGCGGACCCCGCGCAGGCTGCCATCCGGATTGATGCCGGCCAGCAGGGTGATATTTCCATTGTAGCCATTGACCGCATCGAACTTGAGAACAGCACCTTGCGGACTTCCTTCACTCCTGGCCCGCCAGACAGTCACCTTTTGTTGTCTCGGGAAAAAATGTTCATCCATGATCGTGATGCGATCATCCAGTAACACGTTGTCATAACGATCCGGAATCAGCTGACCCAATTGTTCTAGTACGATGCGCCTTTCCTGTTCGGCAATACGATCCGCTGTCAGCCGGTCGACACCGGTCAACAGAACGGTGCCTGCGAGCGCGACCAGGCCAAGTGCGGCTGCGCTTCGGAGCACGCCCGTCACTGTCCGAATATCCTTGGACGCGTGTAGCGGTCGATCAACGGCACGGCCATGTTCATCAGCAGAACTGCAAAAGCCACTCCATCCGGGTATCCGCCCCAGCGCCTGATCACCAGGGTGAGCACCCCGACTCCGGCTCCAAAGATCAGCCTGCCACGGTTACTGGCGCACCCGCTGACAGGGTCGGTTGCGATGAAGAATGCACCGATCATCAAGGCGCCGGAAAACACGTGTACGAGGGGAGTGGGGTTGCTGCCGGGGTCCGCAAGGTAGCCGCCCAGACCCAGGAACAGCACGGTTCCGATCATCGCAGCCGGCACCTGCCAACTGATAATGCGCCGCCATAACAACCAGAGCCCCCCCAGCGCATACCAGTTGGCGATCCATTCCCAGCCCAGCCCGCCATAGTCGCCAAAAACCGGTGATTGCCTTGCCTCGGAAACCATTTTTCCAGAAGCCAGGCTGGTCCGGATAGCATCCAGAGGTGTCGCTTCGGTAATGGCGTCCCAGGACAGGCCCGCGGGAGCTTGCCCGCTGAAAATCGTCGCCAGTACGTCGGTCAGCCCGAAACTGTGCGATGAGATGGACGAAGGGGGCAACCAGGCCGTCATGGCTTGCGGAAAGCTGATCAGGACCACGACATAACCCACCATCGCCGGGTTGAACATATTGTGACCAAGGCCGCCATAAAGATGTTTTGCTATGACGATGGCAAACAACATGCCGGTCAGCGCAATCCACCACGGTGCAAGGGGTGGAATGCAGAGGGCGAAAAGGATGGCAGTGAGGACGGCGCTGAAATCTCCCAGGAAGAGGCGCATCGGCTTCTTCCGGATTTTGAGCATGATCGCTTCAAACGACACCGCAAAGCCGACGGCCAGGGTGATCTGGACCCATATTCCGGGTCCGAAAAACCAGGTGTGGGCGGCGATGGCGGGAAGCAGTGCGAAAATGACCTGCAGCATCACCCGGGAAACGGTCGCATGAGACGGAAAGTGGGGTGCGCCGCCGGTTTCAAAGCTCCGGCTCATGAATCTTTGCCTTGACGGGACCGGACTCTTTCGATGGCGTCCGAAATCTTCTTCTGCTTGTCGCCGTCATTATCCAGGGCGCGTTTTTTGTGCTCAATCCGCTGCTGGCGCTCCAGTTTGATCTGCGCCAGGCGCGCCTCCCGGGCTTCGAAACGGTTTCTCGCGGTTTCCGCCAGCTGGCGTTCCCTGCTCGCCACCTGGATTTCAGACTTGCCGAAGCGGAACCAGCTGGTCAGCGGAATATGGCTGGGGCAAACGAAATCGCAACAACCACATTCAATACAATCAGACAGGCCGAGGTTTGTGACTTCGTCCCAGACACCATTGCGAATGCTCCAGTTCAATTCCTGCGGGAGAAGCACAGAAGGGCAAACACGCGCGCACTCCCCGCAGCGGATGCAGGGCATTTCCGGCTGTTGTGGCCGGATATCGTCGCTGGTCAGCACCAGTATGCAATTGGCGGCCTTGATCACCGGGTTGGCGTCCGAAGCCAGGGCATAACCCATCATGGGTCCGCCGAGGATCAGTCTCGCCGCATCCGGTGCATAACCGCCACACTGGTCGATCAGGTTGGCAATCGGCGTTCCAATCTGCGCCAGCAGGTTACGCGGTCTGCGCACACCTTTGCCTGTAACGGTGACGATTCGCTCTATCAGCGGTTTGCCTTCGGTCACCGCCCTGGCAACCGCTGTCGCGGTAGCTACATTCTGGCAAAGCAGGCCGAGGTCGGTCGGGCGCCCGCCGGAGGGTACCTCGAGCCCGGTAAGCACCTTGATCAACTGTTTTTCGCCGCCTTCCGGATAAATCGTCGTCACCTTGACGATGTCGATATCGGTTGCTCCGGAACGCCTGACCGCTTCCCCGAGAGCCGAGTTCACGGCGCCCATCTGGTCTTCTATTGCGATAACCGTCCTTTCCGCTCCGACAGCCCTTTGCAGGATCCGGGCACCCAGGATGATGGAGTCAGGTTTCTCCCGCATCAACATTTCGTCACAGCTGATATACGGTTCGCATTCCGAACCGTTGAGCACCAGCGTGTGGATTCCGCGCGAACTGGCTTCGTCGACTTTCACCCCGGTGGGAAACACCGCTCCGCCGAGACCGACGATGCCGCAACTGCGGATCTTCTGCCTGAGCACCGCAGGGTCAGCATGTTCCCAGTTTTCGACCGGCTCCAGGGTTTTCCATTGATCGAGGCCATCAGGCCTGATGACGACACACCGCCCATCCCGGCCGGAGGGCTGACTGTTGGGGTGATTTGAGATCGCCGTGACAGTGCCCGATGTAGGCGCATGAACAAAGCCGCCGCCCGGTTGCCTGGACGCTCCCAGCTGATCACCTTTGAGGACTTTTTGGCCTTCTTTGACCGTGGCTTCGGTTTCCTGTCCGGCCTGTTGCAGCAGGGGCACAAAATAGCGTGTTGCAAGCGGCACTTTTTCAACCGGGGTTTCGCAGGATATTTTCTTGTTATGACGTAACCTCAGACCGCCATGAAAATGGTGGAGACGTTGTCCGGCATCACGAGCCTGGTTTTGCGCGCCGTTGTGCACTTGTGTCCCGTCACGCATCCTGTGACGCTGCCTGCAGAGTGCGGCCGTTTGCGGAATAATCCGCGCCACCGGGCCTGGGCCGGGCCCACTCTCCCGGGGGCGGGAGCTTAATGACCATTTCGATGCAATCCACCGGGCAGGGCGGAAGACACAAATCACAGCCCGTGCACTCCGCTTCGATCACCGTGTGCATCAACTTGGCCGACCCGACGATGGCGTCAACCGGGCAGGCCTGGATACACAGCGTGCAGCCGATACAAACTTCTTCATCGATCACCGCAACGGTCCTGGGCTTTACCGCGCCGTTTTCGGGGTTCAGGGGCAGGGCTTCAACACCGAGCAGGTCGGCCAGGGCCTGGATGCCGGCGTCACCGCCCGGCGGGCACTGGTTAATGTCGGCTTCTCCTGCTGCTATGGCTTCGGCATAGGGACGGCAACCCGGATAATTGCACTGACCGCACTGGGTTTGCGGCAGAAGGTCGTTGATCTGCTCGCTTACGGAATCGGCATCTGCTTCTAGTTTTCCCGAGGCCCAGCCGAGGCCCAGGCCGAAAATGCAGCCAAGCAGAGTGATGGAAACGATCGCGATAAGCATGTTCAAATTCGTCTCAGAGTCTCGCCAGTCCGGTGAAACCCATGAATGCCAGCGCCATCAATCCGGCCGTGATCAATCCGATTGGCGCGCCTTTGAAATGAACGGGCACATCGGCATGGGCGATACGCTCGCGCATGGCGGCGAAAAGTATCAGCACGAGGCCGAAGCCGGCCGCCGCACCGAAACCGTACAAGGCCGACTGCAGCAGGTTGTGCTGTTCCTGCATATTGAGGAGTGCTACACCCAGCACCGCGCAATTGGTCGTGATCAGGGGCAGGAAAATGCCCAGGATACGGTACAGCAAGGGGCTGGATTTGCGCATGATCATCTCGGTGAGTTGAACCACGGTGGCAATCACCAGGATGAAACCGAGTGTTGACAGGTACTCCAGGCCAAGCGGTTTGAGCAGGTAAGTACTGAGCAGGTAACTCGTCACCGATGAGAGCGTCAATACGAACAGCGTGGCCACCGACATACCGATGGCCCCTTCGAGCTTGTTCGACACGCCCATGAAGGGGCAGAGCCCCAGAAACCGGACCAGGACGAAATTATTCGCTAAAACAGTGCTGACAAGTATCAGTAAATACCCGGACATGAATTCAGCTGGCGACCTGTTCGATTACGCTGTTCCGGGGCATCATGTAACCCGCATGCCAGGAGTGGCGCCTTCATCCGGCTCCAAAATGTAGATGTCCGGGCCGCCGGGGCCGGCCGCAAGGACCATGCCTTCCGAGGTCCCGAAACGCATTTTCCTGGGTTTTAGATTTGCCAGCATTACGGTCAATTGTCCCACCAACTGTTCTGGATCGTAAGCCGACTTTATACCCGCAAAGACAGTCCGGGTCTCGTTGCCGATGTCCAGCGTGAGCTTGAGCAGTTTGTCGGCCTCCGGTATGGCCTCCGCGGCTATGATCCTGGCCACTCGCAAATCCATTTTTTTGAAATCCTCGATCGTGATTTCGTCCGCCAGGGGCTCGATGACGGGGCCGGGACTTGTGCCTGATCCGGATTTGGCAGGTTTCAGAGACTCTTTGGATGCATCAATGACGGCTTGAACTTTCACCGGGTCGACGCGCGTGAGCAGCGGTTGAAACGTGTTCACGGCTACTCCAAGCATGGGCTTTTCGATGTTTCGCCAGTCGCTGACGTCGCGGTTAAGAAACGCACCCGCACGCTCCGCGGTGAAAGGCAGAACCGGCGACAGGTAGCTCATCAGAATGCTGAACAGGTTGATGCCCTGCGTGCATACCGCATGGACATGAGCCTGCCGTCCTTCTTCCTTGATTTGCAGCCAGGGCTTTTCTTCGTCGATGTAGCGGTTGGCCTCGTCCGCCAGCTTCATGATGCGCCGGATGGCGGACTGGTAATTCCGATCCTCGAAATCGGTCGCAATACTTTCACGCGCGGCGACAAATTGTTCGAACAGCTCCGGCTGGTGCAGCTCCTCCGAAAGTTTCCCGTCGAAATGGCGCCCGATGAAGCCGGCGCAACGGCTGGCAATGTTGACGACCTTTCCGACCACGTCGGAATTCACGCGCAACACAAAGTCATCGAGGTTCAGGTCGATATCGCCGGTTCCGGGTCCCAGCTTGGCCGCAAAGTAATAACGCAGGTAGTCAGGATGGAGGTGGTCCAGGTAGGTGCGTGCGCATATGAACGTGCCGCGGGACTTGGACATCTTGGCGCCATCTACCGTCAGGAACCCATGCGCATATACCGCCGTGGGTGTCCTCATGTTTGCGCCCATCAACATTGCCGGCCAGAACAGCGTGTGAAAGTAAACAATGTCCTTGCCGATGAAGTGATGCACTTCCGCGGTGGAGTCCTTGCCCCACCAGGCGTCAAAGTCCAGGCCTTTCCGGTCGCAGAGTTCCTTGAAGCTGGATACATAGCCGACCGGAGCGTCGACCCAGACGTAGAAGTACTTGTCTTCGGTCCCCGGAATGCGGAAACCGAAATACGGCTCGTCACGGGAGATATCCCAATCGCGCAGACCATCCGTGAACCACTCCTGGAGCTTGTTGGAGATTTCGCTCTGCAGCGCTCCCGATGCAATCCAGTCCTTTAATTCTTTTTCGAAATCTGCCAGGCGGACAAAATAATGCTCAGAACTCTTCATGACCGGTTTGCTGCCGGTTACCGCCGAGCGCGGGTCAATCAGGTCAGTGGGCGAATACGTGCTGCCGCAGGATTCGCAGCTGTCGCCATATTGATCTTGAGTCCCGCACTTGGGACAGGTGCCACGAATGAAGCGGTCGGGCAGAAACATGCCTTCTTCTTCGTCGTAAAGCTGTTCAATGTCGCGGCGCTCGATATAGCCGTTCTGGTCCAGGCGGGTATAAATCAGTTCAACCATTTGACGGTTGTACTCGCTGTGGGTCGATGAATAGTTATCGAAACTGATGCCAAAATCATGAAAGTCGGTCTTGTGCGCCTCGTTCATCATGTCGATGAGCTCTTCCGGGGATTTCCCCTCGGCACGCGCCCAAAGCATGACCGGTGTGCCGTGCGCATCGTCCGCCCAGGCAAAATAACACTCGTGTCCCCGCGAGCGCTGGAATCGCGCCCAGATGTCGGTCTGGATATACTCCAGCATGTGACCCAGGTGAATGGCGCCATTGGCGTACGGGAGTGCGCTGGTCACCAGAATCTGTCTGATCTTGTCTGTCATAAATTCCTGCCGTTGTTCCGTATCAACCGCCGGGGAACGCGACAATCATAGCGTTTCCGGCTGAATCGCAAATTATCTCATGACCTTGGTTCCCGATCGAGAGAGAATGAATATACAATGGTCGGCCAAACTCACCCGGTAAACCAAAAGAACCCAACGGTATGACATTACTCTCGGAACAATACGTAACAAATCTGCTCGCGAACATCATCGATCCTTACTCAGGCACCGACCTCGTCAGCCTTGGCTGGCTGCGTGGAATCGGTATTGATGGGCCGCGAATTTCCGTCGACCTGCGCGCGGGCTTCCCGATCGATGGTATCAGGGATGAACTGGCCGCACGCATCCAGGCAGCCCTGGAAGCTGACGAAGCCATCGAAGCGGCCGCCATCAGCCTGGATTGGAAAGTCATTTCTCACCAGGTGCAGGGAGAACTGAAACCGCTGGAACAGATCAAAAACATCATTGCCGTTGCCTCCGGCAAAGGCGGCGTGGGCAAGTCCGCAACTTCGGTCAACCTCGCGCTGGCATTGCGCGCAGACGGGGCCAGGGTGGGTGTCCTGGACGCCGATATTTACGGTCCCAGCATGCCGCGCATGCTGGGCGTATCGGGGAATCCCCAAACGGTGGGAAACCGGATCGTGCCTCAGCGTGCCCACGGCCTGCAGGTAATGTCGATCGGTTTCATGGTGGAAGAAGACACGCCGATGATCTGGCGCGGGCCCATGGTCACTTCGGCCTTGCAACAGTTGCTCACCGAAACCAACTGGGAAGGCCTGGACTACCTTATCGTTGACCTGCCGCCGGGTACCGGTGACATCCAGTTGACGCTGGCTCAAAAAGTTCCGGTCAGCGGAACCGTGGTCGTGACAACGCCACAGGACATCGCAACCCTCGACGCCCGCAAGGCCGTGCAAATGTTTCGCAAGGTCGACATGACCGTGCTGGGAATCGTGGAAAACATGAGCACGCATATCTGCAGCCAGTGCGGACACGAGGAGCCGATCTTCGGGACGGGAGGAGGAAGCCGGATGGCGGATGAATATTCTGTCCCTTTGCTCGGTCAGCTGCCGCTCGATATCCGGATACGGGCCGACCTGGACCGCGGAATGCCAACGGTGGTTTGCGAACCCGATTCCGAAATAACCGCAAGCTACCGGGAAATGGCTAGAACGACGGCTGCGCGGCTTTCGATGACGCCGCGTAACCTGGCGTTGAATTTACCGCAAATAAACATTGTAAGTACCTGATAAAAAAATTAAAGGAATTAAAGCATTGAGCATAAAGTCTGATCTTTGGATCCAGCGAATGGCGAAATCGGATCGCATGATCGAACCATTCGAGTCCGGCCAGGTGCGCGTAGCTGCAAACGGCGAACGTTGCATTTCTTACGGAACATCCAGCTATGGTTACGATGTCCGCTGCGCCCGGGACTTCAAGATTTTCACCAATATCAATTCGGCCATCGTCGATCCCAAACGTTTCGATGCCAACAGTTTTGTCGATTTTTCCGGAGATGTCTGCATTATCCCGCCGAACTCCTTTGCGCTGGCGCACACCATCGAATACTTCCGGATCCCCCGAAACGTGCTGACCATTTGCCTTGGAAAATCGACCTATGCGCGATGCGGCATCATCGTGAACGTGACCCCGCTGGAACCCGAGTGGGAAGGGCATGTCACGCTTGAATTTTCAAACACGACACCGCTTCCGGCAAAAATATACGCCAACGAGGGCGTGGCGCAGTTCCTGTTTTTTGAATCTGATGAAGTCTGTGAGCGGTCTTATGCGGACCGGGCCGGAAAATACCAGGGCCAGACCGGGGTCACGCTTCCCCGGGCGTGAAGGCGCCTCACGCGCAACGGCATTCCGGCAAGACTTCTTTGCCTTCGGCAAAACCGTCTTTCCTCCATCGCCCGCGCTGCCCGGCTCTGCGGGCTACGGCCGCTAAAGGGGAGGTTGCTGCATGAGGGTGGCGTACGTTTGAAACGATTCGCCCGCACGGGACACTTCCAGTTCCACCTGGCTTTCTGGTGCGCGTTGTGAAATGGCCAACAGGAACTTGCTCGCGTCGTCTACGGCATCCCCGTCAAGCCCAATAATCACGTCTCCCTGGCGAATGCCGGCGTTCCATGCCGGGCCGTTTTTGGCAACTGCCAATACGCCAATTCCGCGGCGCAACTTGCTGCCGTCTGCCTGGCGTTCCGGGCGAATATCGCTGAAGGCCGCCCCCAGCCAGCCACGCCTGACTGTGCCGTATTCGATGATCTGCTTCATGACATCCCTGGCCAGCCCGATGGGAATCGCGAAGCCTATGTTCTGGGCGCCCAGGGCCGCATCCACTTTCCGGGTATTGATGCCGATCAGTTCACCCCGGGCATTGATGAGGGCGCCGCCGCTGTTACCCGTGTTGATGGCGGCGTCGGTCTGGATGTAGTCCTCGTACAGTAACGATCGCAAATCGTTTCTTCCCGTTGCGCTGACGATGCCCATGGTTACCGTATGGCTCAGTCCCAGTGCATTTCCAATGGCGAGAACAACATCGCCGACACGAATTACCGGGCTTTCCGCGATCGGTGCCGTGGGTAGCCCGGCGAGGTTGATTTTCAGAACTGCCAGGTCGGTAGCGGGGTCGGAGCCCACGATGGTGGCCGGAACAAGCCGCCCGTCCCACAGCGCGATCCGGATGTTCCGGACCCTGGAGATAACGTGATGATTGGTCAGGATATAGCCGTCCTCGCTTATCAGGACTCCGGAGGCTATGGCCTCTCTGAGGCGGTACAGGGCCGTACCCAGCCTCTGTTCAGGAATCGTTTCACCGTCACCGGGCAGCATCGAGAGCGTGGTGATGCTAACCACCGCCGGGGCTGTCCGGTTGACGGCGTCGGCGTAGGATACCGGCGCTGTTTCCACGGCTTCAGGCGGTTCCTGTTCTGCACGGGCCAGGCGTTCAGCCATAGATGGCCACAGGTAAACGAGAACGAACGCAAGCGCAAGACCGGCGATTGCCGATCTGGCTGCGAAGCCCAGGAGACTTTTTACTTCAGACATTTCTTTATTCTATCGGTAAATTCATTGTTTCACATGGCCTGTTTCGGATAAAATGACTCTTTTGCGAAGTGCAGGAACCGGATCGCGATAAATTGCCCGCGAATGGCAGCGCGATATACTGGCCGCGGTTTCGGATAATTCAAAATCAGACAGACCCTGCAGGGATCTCATCCAGCTGGAGAAACAGATGCCAACTGATGGCGTTAATAAAAACAGGCGCCGGTTTCTCGTCGCCACTACTTCCGTCGTAGGCGCAGTAGGCGCGGGTTTCGTTGCCGTTCCATTTATCAAGTCCTGGAAGCCCAGCGCAAAGGCCCAGGCAGTAGGTGCGCCTGTGCAGATCGATCTGACTGCGCTTAGTGTCGGTCAATTGCTGAAAGTACAGTGGCGCGGCCAGACGATTGGCGTGCTGCGAAGGACGCAGGAAACCATCGGCCTGCTGCCTGAAATGGACGGATACCTGAAGGATCCGGAGTCACTGGAGTCCGATCAGCCGCCATTTGCCCAGAATGAATCACGAGCGCTGAAAGGCGAGTACCTGGTGGTTAACATGCACTGCACCCACCTGGGATGTGTTCCGCAGTTTATACCGGAGGTTGGTGCCCAGCCATTCGAAGAACACTGGAACGGAGGTTTCTTCTGTCCGTGCCATAAATCGAAATTCGATATGGCCGGCCGTGTGTACAAAGGCGTGCCGGCCCCGACCAATCTCAGAATTCCCCCTTACAGCTACATCGATGGAAGCACACTCATCATCGGTGTGAATCCGGAAGGAGCCGTATGATGGCCAAGCCTGCCAGCAGTATCGCAAAACGCGCAGACGCACTCTGGAACTGGATCGACTCGCGATTGCCCGTCTCGGCGTTCTGGAACGCTACCATGACGGGTTATTACGCCCCCAAGAACTTCAATTTCTGGTACTACATGGGTTCCCTGGCCCTGCTGGTGCTGGTTATACAAATCCTGTCCGGTATTTTCCTGACCATGCATTACAAGCCTTCGGCCGAATTGGCTTTCGCATCGGTGGAATACATCATGCGCGATGTCGAATGGGGCTGGTTTATCCGCTACCTGCATTCAACCGGAGCATCATTTTTCTTCATTCTCATCTATCTGCACATGTTCCGGAGCCTGCTGTACGGTTCGCACCGCGCACCTCGGGAGCTCGTCTGGATTTTTGGCATGTTGATCTACCTGTCTCTGATGGCGGAAGCTTTCATGGGTTATGTGTTGCCGTGGGGGCAGATGTCTTACTGGGGCGCCCAGGTCATCATCAACCTGTTTGGAGCAATTCCGACCATCGGAGAGCCCTTGACCGAGTGGATCAGGGGTGACTATTTTATCTCCGACGCCACTCTGAACCGCTTTTTCGCTCTGCACGTCATCGCGTTGCCGCTGGCCATTCTCGGGTTGGTCCTGATGCACCTTGTGGCCCTCCGCGAAAACGGCTCAAATAACCCCGATGGCATCGAAATCAAGGCCAACAAGGACGAAAACGGAATCCCCAAGGACGGTATTCCTTTCCATCCCTACTACACCGTCAAGGACATTTTTGGCGTGTCCATGTTCCTGTTGCTTTTCGCCTTCGTCCTGTTTTTCTGGCCGGAAGCCGGCGGGCTTTTCCTGGAGCATGACAATTTTATCCCCGCCGATCCGCTGGTTACGCCGTTGCACATCAAGCCGGTCTGGTATTTCACGCCTTATTACGCGATTTTGAAGGCCGTGCCGGATAAATTAATGGGCGTGATCCTGATGGGCTTGTCCGTCGGTATCCTGTTCTTCCTGCCCTGGCTGGATCGCTCACCGGTCAAGTCGATCAGGTACAAAGGGCTTTGGTACAAGGTCATGGTAGGCGTGTTCGCCATCGCGTTCGTTCGTCTGGGTATGCTGGGCATGTCCGAAGGCACACCTGCGCAGACCATTGAAATGCGTATCTGGACTTTTGTCTACTTTGCGTTTTTCATCCTGCTGTTTTTCCTGAGCCCGCGCGGTAAAACCAAGCCGTTACCTGAGAGGCTGACACACTGATGGACAAGAAACTCTTCTCAATCTTTTTCAGCCTGGTGGCGCTCCTGGTAGTTTCTCTCCCGGTTTTCGGTTCTGGTGGCGGGGAACTTGAGCACGCAGATGTTAATATCCGTGATACAGCGGCCATCCAGCGTGGCGCGCAAACGTTTGTCAATTACTGCCTGTCCTGCCACGCTGCCAGCTATATGCGGTATAACCGCCTGGCTGAAGACCTTGGCCTGAGCGAAGAACAGGTCATGGAAAACCTGGTGTTTGCTGACGTTAAAATCGGCGACACCATGACTGTCGCAATGCGGCCAGCCGACGCTACAGCCTGGCTGGGTAAAGTCCCTCCCGACCTGTCGCTGGTGGCTCGATCGCGCGGAGCCGACTGGTTGTACTCTTACTTCCTGACGTTCTACCAGGATCCGTCGGGTGGCTGGAACAACGTGACTTTTCCCAACGCCTCGATGCCGCATGTGCTTTGGCCGTTGCAAGGCATTCAGAAACCGGTATACGCAACACATGACGGGCACGAAGTCATCGACCACCTGGTATTGGCCAAACCCGGTATCGAGTCGCCTGAAGAATATGAAGATACGGTTCGCGATCTTGTCACCTACCTTGAATACCTCGGTGAACCTGCCGAAGTAAAAAGAAAGAATATTGGTGTCTGGGTTTTGCTGTTTCTGGCTTTGTTTGCGTTGGTTTCATACGCTCTCAAGGCGGAATACTGGCGGGACGTTCATTGAGTGCTGCAGCAAGCTGTGAAATCCCCACAGTCATCAACCAATTAGGAGAATAATGTGGCAGTTTCAGTTCGAGGCCGTTCTACAATGGCACTGTATTCAGCCGAAACATCGTTGGATTGCCACAGGGTGAGATTCGTTCTTGCAGAGAAAGGCATCAATGTGGAAATCGTTAACGTGTCGATCGACGATTCCGCCGCCGCTGACCTGGCTGAATTGAATCCCTACAACCAGGCTCCGACCCTGGTCGACCGTGATCTCGTGCTCTATGATGCGGGCGTGATCAACGATTACCTGGATGAACGCTATCCTCACCCTCCATTGATGCCGGTTGACCCCGTTTCACGGGCGCAACTGCGGTTGGTGCACCACCGGGTGCTGAAAGACTGGTATTCCCTGGCCTACGAAATCGAAAGCACCAGCGGTAAAAAAGCGGAACAGGCAGCCAAACAGCTCAAGGAAGGCATAATTGCAGCCAATGAATTATTCAGGATGTCGGCTTACGTGCTGAGCGATGAGCTGAGCCTGGTTGATTGCACCCTTGGGCCTCTGATGTGGCGGCTTGCGCACTATGGGGTAAAGCTTGGCAAACCCGGAGCCTCGGTTGAGAGTTATGCCCACCGGATTTTTTCCAGGTCTTCCTTCAAAGCCAGCCTTACGCAGGCAGAAAGAGACCTGATGCTGGCATCCTGACCGGCGCTTTCCGATGAATACGGAGATGACATCGAACAGGCCCTACTTATTGCGGGCGCTGTATGAGTGGATCGCCGACAACAACATGACGCCACACGTGCTGGTCGAAGCCGGTACGGAAGGTGTTGATGTTCCTGACCAGGCTGTTCAGAAAGGTAAAGTCATTCTTAACATAGACCATGCGGCGGTTCGGGAACTGGACCTGGGTAATGAATGGCTGACGTTCAAAGCCAGATTCTCCGGGCACGAGCATGCGGTTGTGGTGCCCATAGAAGCAGTGCTGGCTATCTACTCCAAGGAAAACGGCCAGGGAATGATGTTTGCCCTGGAAGACGAAAACTCTCCACCGACTGATTCCGGTCCGGATAATGACAAAACGCCCACCCGGCGACCGCACCTGAAAATTGTCAAGTGATCCGGTCGGCTGAGGGAGCTTCTTAAAACTGCTCGATCAACGGGCCGTTATCGGTATCGATGATGACGGTGGGCCGCTGACCAGGGGCTATCAGCACAATCCCTCCTGTCCGAAGTACGCCGTTCCTGGCAAAGTTGAAACGGTACTTGAGTCCCCAGGCCCTGGCCGGGTCTTCTTTTCTCAATTGCACTGACTCGAGCATCACCGTGTCGTCGATGAGAACAAGCCCATGCTCCTGGCAGCTGGCAGCGGCTGCACGGCGAGCCAGTTCCTTGCCTTTCAGCAACCGCCACCAGGTGATTATCGCGATTCCCGCAACGACCAGGATCAGCAACCCGGTCAACGTCGGATCCCCGGTCCGCGCAGACAGCAGGACGTTGGTTGCACCGGTGCCCCCCTCGACCGGCCGGCAGGAGGCAAACGCTATCACTCTCGGATGTTTGCGAAGAACACGGTTTGTCATGATTTTCAGTCGTGGCAGGTTTGGGGAACGCAGGCCTTTTCCATGAACGATGCGGACACAGCCCATGTGATTTCTGACCGCCTGCTCTATGAAATCGAGCAGGACCGTTTTCGCAGTCTCGACGCTCATGTGGTGCAGGTCGATGGTATCTGACACGCTGAAATAACCACGGCGCAGACGCTTCAGTGTTCTCTGCTGGTGGCCGGGCCGCAAGTAAATAAGCTCTTCACCGGTCTCCAGTTCCGCCGACTCGTCCCTGAACTCAAGCAGCTCCCGCAACACCTCGCGATCGTCTTTTTCTCTTTGCGCGGCGATGGGTGGGGTATTCCGGCGTTCCGGCTCAATCCGGTCGGGCTTGCAGATCGGCTTGACGTCCGCCATAGCCTCGCGAAAGCTGGAATCAACTGTGTTTTTCTTTTCCGAATTCATTTCAGTCACACGTTCAAGGCCTTACAATAGCAATTTCCAGAAGTGAATAGCCATGCGATTATTGATCAGCAACGACGATGGGATCTCGGCGCCGGGTATTCAAGTGCTCTCAGAGCGCATGAAATCCCTGGGCAAGGTTACCATTGTGGCTCCGGATCAGAATCGCAGTGGTGCGAGCAATTCGCTGACGCTCGAATCGCCGGTGCGGCTCCGGAAAACAGGAGAAAGAACGTGGAGCGTGAGCGGAACACCAACCGATTGTGTGCATATAGCCTTGACCGGACTGCTGAAAAAAGACCCTGATATGGTGATATCGGGGATAAACGCGGGTGCAAACCTTGGGGACGACGTGATTTATTCCGGGACGGTAGCCGCCGCCATGGAAGGGCGCTTTCTTGGCCTTCCGGCGATCGCGGTTTCGCTGGTTTTTTCGGGGCGTCCCGAACACTACTCCACCGCAGCCGAGGCGGTGGCATTCCTGGTCGGACGGTTGCGGCTCGATCCCCTGCCGGCCGATACCATTCTGAATATCAATGTTCCTGACTTGCCGTGGGAGCAAATCAAGGGATTTGAAGTAACCCGGCTGGGCCACCGGCACCGTGCGGAACCCGTCGTTCAAACCACCGATCCCAGGGGGCAGCCCATGTATTGGATTGGTCCGGCCGGCCCGGGCCAGGACGCAGGCCCCGGGACCGATTTTGATGCGGTTCGCAGGGGATATATTTCCATCACGCCGATTCACGTAGACTTGACCAGGTACCAGGCGCTGGAGCAGGTTTCAGGTTGGGTATCTGAAATCGCCTTCGATCAGATCCAGGTGCCCGGAACCGACGTATGATTCACCGGCGAAAATTGAAAACAGGCCAACAGGGCATCGGAATGACTTCGCAGGGCACGCGCGATCGCCTGGTTGAGCGATTGCGCGGCAATGGCATCATCGACGAAAAAGTGTTGAAAGCTATAGCAACCATCCCGCGGCATGAGTTTGTGGATGAGGCGCTGTCCAGCCGTGCCTATGAGGACACAGCATTGCCCATCGGTTTGAGCCAGACGATATCGCAACCCTGGGTGGTGGCAAAAATGACCGAGGCCATCCTGGACAGCGGCTCTCCGGAAAAGGTGCTCGAAGTCGGAACCGGTTCCGGTTACCAGGCGGCGATACTGGCCTGCCTGGTCCCGAAGGTTTTCACGGTGGAGCGGATTGAGGAACTTCTCAAGCGGGCTCGCCGGCGGTTTCACAAACTGGGGCTGAATAACATTTACACCCGCTATGCGGATGGGCACCTTGGCTGGCCCAGCCAGGCGCCGTTCGACGGGATCATCGTGACCGCAGCCGCGAGTGGAATTCCGGATGAACTTGTTCAACAGCTCAGAATCGGTGGTATTTTAGTGATCCCGGTTGAAAAGGCGGGCATACAGCGATTGCTGGCCATTAGACGTACGCAAGAGGGATACGATGAAAAAGATCTTGGGGGAGTGATTTTTGTGCCAATGTTGAGCGGTCTGTCGTGAGCCGGGCTATGAATTTGAAGGTCCGGATGATTCTTGCCACCACCTTACTGGGCCTGGGACTGATTTCCGGTTGTTCAGGCTGGACGCCGGCTCCGGGTGATTCAAAATACGCGAATTCGTCGAGCCAGACTCCGGACGGGTACTACCGCGTCAAGCGGGGCGATACCCTGCACGCCATTGCATTCAAATTCGGAATGGACTGGAGGAATATCGCCCAATGGAACGGTATCCAGTCGCCGTACACGATTTACCCCGACCAGGATTTGCGGCTGATGGCGCCGGGAACCCAGGCGAGCCAACAAGGCGTTCCCGCTGCTTCGCGAACCAGTTCCGGAAGCAGCGCATCTGAAAACGGCATTGTGGTGACCGCCGCCCCCTCAAAAAGCTCAACCAGCACTACTTACGACGTTCCGCCGGAGACAACTTATACGCCTGCGCCTGTGCCTGCACCGGTGCCTGCACCGGACACCAAAGCGGATACTCCCTCGCCGGCGCAACGGCTTCACCGGTTGGCAATTCCGGTCCGGCCGCTTGGATGTGGCCTGCGGAAGGAAAGATCATCAGTAACTTCGCCCCGAATGATCCGGCAAGAAAGGGTATCGATATCGGCGGTAAAGAAGGCCAGGCGATCCTTGCCTCAGCCTCAGGTGAAGTCGTATACAGTGGAAGCGGGCTGATTGGTTACGGAGAGTTGGTGATCATCAAGCACAGCGAACAGCTATTGAGTGCCTATGCGCATAACCAGGAGAGGCTGGTTGTTGAAGGTCAGAAAGTGACAGCGGGTGAACGAATCGCAAACATGGGAAAAAATGACCGCAACCAGGCCATGCTGCATTTTGAAATAAGACTGAATGGAAATCCTCAAGACCCGTTGAAATACCTGCCTGGCCGGTGATGGCCACTAGCGCGCTGCGGTCCTGGGCGCCATGACATGGATCAAAGGGTAAAGACATCATGATCGGGATGTGTTAATTTAATTTCCCCATCCCGTCAAACTTTGTATCTCTGAGGGCGGCCGGATCTGGCATTTCGCCGGGGTGGGCCGGTCGACCAGCGCTGCTTCAGCGTGAGGAGGGGGGGAATGTATGATGTCCAATCCGGACACAGGGATGTTTCCGACCCGCGTCAGTCTCCGACTGACGATTTAGCTGTAAAAAGGCGGCGGCCGGCGGCTGCTGACGGGCGAATCAACTTCAGCCAGGACGTAACCCGCATTTACCTGAGCGAAATTGGCAGAGCCCGGTTATTGACCGCGGAAGAGGAAATCACACTTTCACGGGCAGCGAGAAATGGCTGCCTGGCCAGCCGGCAACGCATGATCGAATCCAATCTCCGTCTCGTAGTAAACGTCGCGCGGCCTTACATCAAACGCGGATTGCCACTGCTCGACCTGGTTGAAGAAGGAAACCTCGGCTTGATTCGCGCCGTTGAAAAATTTGACCCGGACCGGGGTTGCCGCTTTTCCACTTATGCTACCTGGTGGATCAGGCAATCGGTGGAGCGGGCAATCATGAACCAGTGCCGGACTGTTCGCCTGCCGATCCATATCATCCGCGAATTGGCTATCTATTTGAGAACTTCCCGGACACTTGAGCAGCAACTGGGCCGCAGGCCTTCCGCTGAAGAAATAGCAAACGAACTCGAAACTGATCCGGAAAGCGTTTTAAAATTCTTCAGGCTGGGTGATCCAACGTCTTCAACGGATGACGTTAACGGTTCGGATTCCAGGTCTGGCCGTTCAATGCTCGAATCGATCGCGGACGAAAACGGGACCAACCCCGAAGCCCGTTACGCGGGTGCCGCCGCCGAGACATTGCTGGCCAAGTGGCTGGAGCAACTGCCCGCTCAACAACGTGATGTTGTTGAGCATCGTTATGGTTTGCATGGCCATGGGAGAAGAACCCTGGAAGAGGTCGGTGAATTGCTGGGAGTCACCCGTGAGAGGGTGCGCCAGGTCCAGTTGGCTGCATTGTCACAGCTGAGGGACATTTCCAGGCGCGAAGGCTTCAGTGAATTGCCTATCGGGGAGTAAAGCCGCGACGACCTTGCGCGATTCAGAAACGAGTACATTAAAAGTACGGCAGGCTGCATCCGTACTCATCACCTCGACCCCAATGTTCCTGCTGTAAAAAAACATCATCAGAACGGGTGGCAGGAATGTCTGCCGGGCGCCAGTTCCAATCAGGACGACTTCCGGTTCGAGTTCCAACACCTGTTCAAGATGCCGCTGTTCAATATCTTCCACAGATTTGACCGGCCAGCCTGGAATAATTTCCCGGGCTGAAAGTATCAGGGCCTCCTTGTAAAAGTTGTCCACTACCTGTATGCCTGCATCGGAAACTGATCGGACAAACAGGTGATCGCCGGGTTTTTGAAAAGTCAGGTCCATGTCTGTGCCGCTTGCATATCAGTTCTTGATTGAAGCACCGGGTAGTTCAATGACCGGCTTTTTTAGATTGCGCCGGAAAAAGCAGGCGACCTGGCCAATGCAATGCACTTTTTGTGCTCCGGATTTTTTCACGATTTCATCCATCCAGGCCTCGCGAACTTCGCGGTCGCCACGCAGCTTTATCTTCACCAGCTCGTGGTGATCCAGCGCGGAGTCAATCTCCGCCAGGACGTTTTCACTCAGTCCCTTGTCTGCCACCATTACAACCGGCTTGAGGTGATGGGTCAGGCCGCGTAAATAGCGAAGTTGGCTATTGCTGAGAGGCATTTTATTTTCCTGATGAAGTAAACTGGGTTTTGTTTCGAGGCGTGCATTCTACCACGCAGGGAAAGAGCTGGAATGGCAAGAAGTAAGAGCAGTAGCAAGTGGTTGTTGGAGCATTTCGACGATCACTATGTGAAAATGGCCCAGCAGAAGGGTCTTCGATCCCGTTCAGCTTTCAAGCTGCTGGAATTACAGGAAAAGTACCTGTTGATCAAACCGGGTATGGTGGTGGTTGATCTTGGCGCTGCCCCGGGTGGATGGTGCCAGGTAGCGCGCCCGCTGGTCGGGGAGTCCGGACACGTGATTGCCCTGGATATTCTCGAAATGGAACCCATTGAGGGGGTTCAGTTTATCCACGGTGATTTCACCGAGGAAGAGCCTTTGCGGATGCTGGAGGATGCGCTGAACAACCGCCGGGTTGATCTTGTGTTGTCCGATATGGCCCCCAATATGAGTGGAATGTCCACGATTGACCAGGCGAAGGCCATGTACCTGGCCGAATTGGCGCTGGAATTTGTTCGGCAACATTTGAAACCTGGCGGTGATTTCGTGGTCAAGTTATTTCAGGGTACAGATTTTGACGACTATGTCCGCGAAGTCCGGTCCTTGTTCAATAAAGTACAGGTCAGGAAGCCAAAGGCTTCCCGGCCGAGGAGCAGGGAAGTCTATTTGCTGGCCCGGGAACGCCAAGTCGAGTAAATTGGAAGTACTGTTCGTATGCCGTTACACGAAAGACTCTTTGAGGACTTGAGGAAATATTTTGAACGATCTTGCTAAAAACTTGCTGACTTGGGCGATCATCGCAATCGTACTGGTGTCGATATTCAACCACTACGCCACTGTCGGGACCACGCCGGACTCTTTGTCCTATTCGGAATTTCTGAGCAACGTCAGGAACGGACAGGTAGCCGAGGTCCATATTCAGAGTAACAACTCCGGAAACACCATAAACGGCAGCACCGTGGATGGTGGCAATTTCCAGACGTTTGGTCCTCCGGATCCGAAATTGATCGATGACCTGGTTGAAAACAAGGTGGAGATTACCGCGGAACCACCCACCGAGCGGTCGGTTTTTGTTGACCTGATACTTGGCGTGGCTCCGATTTTGCTGCTGATAGGCGTGTGGGTCTACTTCATGCGCCAGATGCAGGGCGGCGGCGCGGGTCGCGGCGCCATGTCGTTTGGAAAGAGCCGGGCAAAGCTCCAGGGCGAAGACCAGGTCAAGATTACTTTTGAAGATGTTGCAGGTGTAGAAGAAGCGAAGGAGGAAGTCGGGGAGCTGGTTGAATTCCTGAGAAACCCGGCCAAATTCCAGAAACTGGGCGGACATATCCCTCGCGGGGTGCTCATGGTGGGTTCGCCGGGCACGGGCAAGACCCTGCTCGCCAAGGCTATCGCCGGTGAAGCAAAAGTGCCTTTCTTTTCCATTTCCGGTTCCGAGTTCGTTGAAATGTTCGTGGGCGTAGGCGCTTCGCGTGTGCGGGATATGTTCGACCAGGCTAAAAAACACGCGCCCTGTATCATTTTTATCGATGAAATTGATGCCGTGGGTCGGCATCGCGGCGCTGGCCTGGGTGGTGGTCACGACGAGCGCGAACAGACGTTGAACCAATTGCTGGTTGAGATGGATGGATTTGAGGGGGGTGAGGGCGTGATCGTGATCGCAGCCACCAACCGCCCCGATGTTCTGGATCCTGCCTTGCTGCGCCCCGGCCGCTTTGACCGGCAAGTGGTGGTTCCGTTGCCGGACATACAGGGCCGGGCAGCGATACTGAAAGTCCACATGCGCAAAGTCCCGATCAGCGACGACGTGAACGCCAATATCATTGCGCGGGGCACGCCCGGTTTTTCCGGTGCCGACCTGGCCAATCTCGTGAACGAGGCGGCTTTGTTCGCGGCGCGTGACAATGCCAAGCTGGTCAACATGGATCATCTTGACCGCGCCAAGGACAAGATCATGATGGGCGCCGAAAGGCGGTCCATGGTGATGTCGGAGAAGGAAAAGAAATTAACCGCCTACCACGAAGCGGGCCACGCCATTGTTGGCCGGCTTGTTCCGGAGCATGATCCCGTTTACAAGGTAACCATCATCCCCCGTGGGCGTGCGTTGGGCGTAACGATGTTTTTGCCGGAGCAGGACAAGTACAGCATTTCCAAGCTGCAGCTTGAAAGCCAATTGGCCAGCCTGTTTGGTGGTCGGGTAGCAGAGGAACTCGTGTTCGGATTGGAGAATGTCACTACCGGAGCATCCAATGACATCGAACGGGCGACTTCCATTGCGCGCAACATGGTGACCAAGTGGGGGCTCACTGAAAAACTGGGGCCGCTGACCTATGCCGAGGATGAAGACGAAGTCTTCCTGGGACGCTCAGTCACGCAGCATAAGCATGTCTCCGATGACACCGCCCGGCTTATCGACATGGAAGTTCGCGAGATCATCGACGCCGCGCATGGCAAAGCCAAGACATTGATAGAAGGCCACATGGATCAGCTTCACGTGATGGCGGATGCATTGATGAAGTATGAAACCATCAACGGCAATCAGATCAACCAGATCATGGAAGGCCACGAACCCGATCCACCGGAAGGCTGGCAGGATACCGAGCCCCCGGCCAAAGGCGGCAAGGATGACAGCAGCGAGGCCGGCAGTCGCACAACTATTGGTGGTCCTGCAGAACAGGTCTGAATGAAGCAGGCTGTACTTTTTACCCCGGGTCAGACCCGGGTGATGGGCATTCTCAACGTCACACCTGATTCCTTCTCCGATGGCGGGCTTTGGACTGCACGTGAACCCGCCATCAGGCATGCAGCCCACATGGCTGAAATGGGCGCGGACATCATTGATATCGGCGGTGAGTCAACGCGCCCCGGCGCGCGGGACATTTCGGTCCAGGAAGAGTTGGATCGCGTCATTCCTCTGCTTGAGTCTGTCGTAGCCGAGACCGGTCTGCCGGTTTCAGTCGACACCAGCAAACCTGAGGTGATGGAAGCCGCAGTGAGGTCAGGAGCAGGCATGATTAACGATGTTTATGCACTGCGCCGCGAAGGGGCTCTGGCTATGGCGGCCTCACTCAGCGTCCCGGTTTGTGTCATGCACATGCAAGGCCTTCCTCGCGATATGCAACAGGAACCACGCTACGGCGACGTGGTCAGCGAAGTATTAGAGTTCCTGCTGGCCAGGGCCAGCGCTTGCGAAGCAGCCGGGATTCCGTCCGCAAACATCATGATTGACCCCGGGTTCGGATTCGGCAAGAACCTCCAACACAACATCGACCTGTTCCGCGCCATTCCGCGATTTTGCGCAACTGCTTACCCCGTTCTGGTGGGTGTGTCCCGCAAAGCACTGTTGGGTGCTGTTACTTCCCGCCCCGTGTCAGAGAGGGTTCCTGCCTCGATTGTTGCAGCGGTGTTGGCGGCGCAGGCCGGCGCAGCCGTGGTTCGTGTGCATGATGTCGCTGAAACCGTCGACGCCCTGAAGGTCGCAAGTGCGCTGGGAGTGATCCCCGTGGAGACAGGACCTGCTCAACGCGGGTAAAATCAGAGGATGACTCGAAAATACTTTGGTACTGACGGTGTCCGCGGTCGCGTGGGTGAACATCCCATTACGGCCGACTGGATATTGCGGCTGGGCCGGGCGGTTGGCATTGTCCTGGCCAGTAACGACAAGCGGGCCGTGGTGATCGGCAAAGATACCCGGATTTCGGGGTATATGTTCGAATCCGCCCTGGAAGCGGGCCTGGCTGCAGCCGGCGCCAACGTGCTGCTGCTGGGGCCAATGCCTACGCCGGCGGTAGCCTACCTGACACGGACGCTCTATGCCTGCGCAGGAATCGTCATTTCCGCATCGCATAATGGCTTTGAGGACAACGGGATCAAGTTCTTCTCGGCGGATGGCGAGAAACTGGACGACGCAGTCGAGCAGGCCATTGAAGATGAAATGGATCAGCCCTTCGTGACGGTCAACTCGGCCCAAATGGGCAAGGCTGCGCGCGTCGACGATGCGGCTGGGCGTTATATCGAGTTCTGCAAAGGTACGATGCCTTTCGGTACCTTGCTCACCGGTTTGCGGATCACTCTGGATTGCGCCAATGGAGCCACGTACAAGGTCGCTCCGGCGGTTTTGCGTGAGCTGGGCGCAAAGGTTCATGCCATCGGCAGTGAGCCCGACGGCCTGAACATCAACGATCGTTGCGGGTCTACCGCGCCACAGGCGATGCAGGAGCATGTTGTTCGCAATGGTTCGAATCTCGGTATTGCGCTGGATGGAGACGGAGACCGCGTGGTTTTTGCCGATGAGGACGGTGCATTGGTGGACGGCGACGAACTGCTGTACATCATCGCCAGCGCCCGCAAATCCGCTGGCACGTTTGCCGGGGGCGTGGTCGGTACCGTAATGACGAACTTTGGCCTTGAACTCGCATTTGCCGAGCTGGGTATTCCTTTTATTCGGACGGCCGTTGGCGACCGGCATATTCACCGTGCGCTGATCGAAAACGGCTGGACGCTCGGTGGTGAAGCATCCGGGCACCTGTTGTCGCTGGATCGGACCAGCACCGGGGACGGCATCGTCAGCGCATTGCAGGTTCTCGAGGTAATGGTCAAGAGTGGAAAGAGCCTGAAGGAACTCCGGCAGGGCATGCATAAATTCCCGCAAACCATGATCAACGTGCCGGTGAGCGAAAGGGGGCGCCAGCTGTTCCAGCAATCAGACGTCATCAATAGTGCGCTCAGGGACGTGGAAGCCGAGTTGAATGGCAAGGGACGCGTTATTCTGAGACCTTCCGGAACGGAGCCCCTGATCCGTGTGACCCTTGAAGGCGCAGACCCTGGCCTGGTAGAGCGCCTGGCAAATCAGCTGGCGGATACTGTGCGCGCTGAACTGGGTGGGTGACGGGAGTGTTCGGTGGCCGGACCGGTTCCTGTTCTTGATTTAAACCGCTTCGGGACCGACCGGCTTGCGCTGGCCGGAGAGGCGGGAGACGCCTATCGTGAATTTGGATTTTGTGGTTTCGTCAATCACGGCGTAGCGGATCGCATCATTGACGATGCGTATGATGTTTTCAGACGGTTTTTTGCCTTGCCAGAAGAAATCAAGCTTCGTTACCGGTCCCATGCCGGCGGACAAAGGGGTTATACCCCATTTGGAATCGAGCAGGCCCGGGATCAATCCATTCCGGATTTGAAAGAGTTTTGGCACGTGGGCCGCGAGATGGGCAGCGACAATCCCTGGCCGGACATTCTTGAGCCGAACCCGTGGCCGCTGGAAATTCCGGATTTTCACGAAAAGGCCTACAGGCTTTACGGTTCTCTGGATGAGCTGGGAAAACGCGTGCTGCAGTTAATTGCATCGGCACTCGGCATCGAACCGGACTGGTTCGATGGGCGGGTCGACCGGGGCAATAGCGTGTTGCGTGCGATTCACTATCCACCCATCCGGGACAAAAAGACGCCGGCGGTCCGCGCGGCCAGGCACGAAGACATCAACCTGATTACACTGCTGATAGGCTCGAATGAAGAGGGCTTGCAGATTCTGTCCCGCGATGGCACGTGGATACCGGTCACCAGTATTCCGGGGACCATCGTCGTGAACATCGGCGACATGATGAAACGGCTGACCAACCACGTCCTGCCGTCAACGCCACATCGCGTGGTTAATCCACCCGGCACGAAATCAGACCAGCCGCGCTATTCCATTCCTTTTTTCCTGCACCCGAACCCGGATTTCCTGATCGAAACCCTGCCCGAATGCATGAATGCCGAAAGGCCGAACCTGTATCCGCAAGCCATCACGGCGAACGATTTCCTGGTGCAGCGCCTGCGCGAAATCAAACTCATGTAGGAGCGACCCACGGTCGCGACCGTGGGTCGCTCCTACAAGTAATTCATTTCAGGACTTCGAGGTCTTTTCCAACCTTGATGAATGCCTCTACAGCCCGGTCCAGGTGTTTCTTTTCGTGTGCAGCTGAAACCTGCACCCGGATGCGTGCTTCGCCGTGGGGAACGACCGGATAAAAGAACCCGATCACGTAAATACCCTCTGCGAGCAGCCTGGCGGCAAACTCCTGCGCCAGCGGGGCATCGTAAAGCATCACCGGCACAATCGGGTGAATTCCCTGCTTGATGTCAAATCCTGCACCGGTCATCGCGGATCTGAAATAACGGGTGTTTTCTTCAAGGCGGTCACGCAGTTCTGTCGTCGAGGAAAGCATTTCAAAAACGCGTATGCCGGCGGCCACCAGCGGGGGCGGCAGCGTATTTGAAAACAGGTAGGGACGGGACCGTTGGCGCAACAGGTCAATGATCTCTTGCCGTCCGGTGGTAAAACCGCCTGAACCGCCGCCGAGCGCTTTGCCCAGTGTAGAGGTGAAAATATCCACCTTGTCCATCACACCGTGATGCTCTGCCGAACCCCTCCCCGTGGGACCCAGGAATCCTGTAGCGTGGCTGTCATCCACCATGACCATGGCGTCGTACTGTTGGGCCAACCTTGTGATCTCATCGAGCCTGGCGATATATCCGTCCATGCTGAACGCACCATCGGTTGCGATCAGGCGGCTGCGGCAATCCCGGGTTGACTTCAACAGTTCTTCCAGGGCGGCCATGTCACTGTTCGGGTAGCGATGTCGCTGGGCCTTGCAGAGACGGATGCCGTCGATGATCGAAGCGTGATTCAGGGCATCGGAAATCACCGCATCCTCGGGTCCCAGGATCGTCTCGAACAGGCCGCCATTGGCGTCAAAGCAAGAGGTGTAAAGGATGGTGTCTTCAGTGCCGAAGAACCCGGAAATGCTGTGCTCAAGCTCCTTGTGCAAATCCTGCGTGCCGCAGATGAACCGGACCGAGGCCAATCCGAAACCATGGTCGTCCAGAGCCTTGTGGGCCGCAGCAATGACTTCGGGATTATCTGCCAGGCCGAGGTAGTTGTTGGCGCAGAAATTGAGGACTTCACGGCCATCCTGAACCCTGATTTCGACATTCTGGGGCGTGGTGATGACACGCTCGGTTTTGTACAAACCTTTTTCACGGATTTCATTCAGCGTGTCCCGAAATCTTTCCAGCTTTTTCATTTCATGCACCCTTTCTTCCGTCCGGAATCCGGCACGTTCAATTTTCCGATGAATTATAGCGGTGGACCTTGACCCGAGTCGTGTTTCCATGACCTCAACTGGCTGACGAGGTTGGTCAGAACTACTGACGCAGCGCCCCTTAAACACTGGTGTGCGTGTGGGCTGAGGGGCGTCTCCAGAGGATTGATTTCGACCAGGGCGGCGCCATTTTCAAGAGCCATGATCGGCAGACTGGCGGCCGGCTGAACCAGCGAAGTAGTGCCCGCAGAAATGCAGAAATCGCAATCCACGGCGGCTTTCATGGCAGCTTCGAGGGTTTTGCGCGGGAGCACCTCCCCGAACCATACAACGTCCGGCCTGGCCAGGCCGCGACTGACATAAGGGGAGGGGGGTACGGCGTTTGCCGAGCCGTTGAGCCATTCTGCGCTGATGGGCCGTCCGGTGATGTGACATTTGGAGCGCAAAATATTTCCATGCAGTTCCAACACATTTTTCGTTCCGGCCATTTGGTGCAGGCCGTCGACATTTTGAGTAACCAGGCTGAGAACCGGTACCAGTGATTCCAGCTCAACCAGCGCTTGGTGTCCGCTGTGCGGTCGGGCCGAACGGACTATGGCTCGTCTTTCCTCGTACCACTGCCAGACCCGTTCCGGGTTCGCTGCGAAGGCTTCCGGTGTGGCCAGGTCCTCTGCCCGGAATTTCTCCCAGATGCCGGTTTGGGCATCTCGAAAAGTCGGAACCCCGCTTTCAGCCGACATGCCTGCTCCGGTCAGGACCATGACATGGCGGGCCCGGCCTAATCGGGTCAGCAGATCATCCGTCAGCTCTAGTTGCATGTTCATGGCCAGGTGGCACGAAAAAGGTCATGAGTGTATTCTACGCGGTTCGCGTTCAAGACTGATGAATTCCATGAAAGGCAAGCTATATATCAAGACCCACGGATGCCAGATGAATGAGTACGATTCCGGCAAAATGGCGGACGTCCTTGCAGCTTCGCACGGGCTGGAACTGACGGACCGCGAAGAAGACGCAGACGTCATTCTGGTCAATACCTGTTCGATCCGTGAAAAGGCACAAGAAAAGGTTTTTTCGCAACTTGGCCGCTGGAGACAGCTCAAAAAGGTCAATCCGGCAGTCGTGATCGGTGTCGGTGGCTGTGTCGCCAGCCAGGAAGGCCGGGCGATCATTGATCGCGCACCCTACGTCGACATCGTGTTCGGACCGCAAACGCTCCACCGCCTGCCGGCGATGCTGGACTCTGTTAAACGGGACCGTCAACCGGCGGTGGATGTTTCGTTTCCGGAAGTTGAAAAATTCGACAACCTGCCGGAACCGGGTGCACAGGGTCCCACCGCTTTCGTGTCGGTGATGGAGGGATGCAGCAAGTATTGCACGTTCTGTGTCGTTCCTTACACGCGCGGAGAGGAAATCAGCCGGCCATTTGATGACGTGGTTGCCGAGTGCGCGGTACTGGCTGAAAAGGGAGTCAGGGAAATCAACCTCCTGGGCCAGAACGTCAATGCTTACCGTGGACCCATGCATGACGGAACGCTGGCCGACCTGGCGCTTCTGATTCACTATGTCGCGGCGATCGACGGGATCGAGCGGGTTCGCTTCACGACATCACACCCGGTTGAGTTTTCGCAAAGCCTGGTCGATGCCTATGGCGCGGTGCCGGAATTGGCGAATTACCTGCATCTCCCGGTTCAGACCGGTTCAGACCGGGTGCTGGCATTGATGAAAAGGGGGCATACGGTGCTCGAGTACAAGCAGAAAATTCGTCGCCTGCGTGAGGTACGGCCGGACATCAGCCTGTCATCGGATTTCATCGTGGGTTTTCCGGGAGAAACGGAAAAGGATTTCGAAGCGACGCTCGAACTGATCAGGGACCTGAATTTTGATCAGAGTTTCAGCTTTATTTTTTCGCCTCGACCCGGAACGCCGGCCGCGAGCCTGCCCGACGATGTGCCCCTGGAGGTCAAAAAGGAGCGTCTGGCGCGACTGCAGCAACTGGTCAGAAGCCAGGCGGCCGAGATCAGCCGGAACATGGTGGGCGGCAGGCAGCGCATCCTGGTAGAGGGGGGCAGTAAGAAAAATCCGGAACAACTGGCCGGACGGACCGAAAATAACCGGGTGGTCAATTTTGATGGTCATCCCCGCCTGGTGGGGGAATTCATCGACGTCGTCATCACCGAGGCTTTGAGCAATTCGCTTCGTGGCAGGGTGGTTCAAACTGACACCGGTTTGGCGGCGGCCTCATGACCGAGCGTTTGACGCTGGAACTGGAGCCGGCGGACACGCTGCGACTGGCCAACCTGTGCGGGCAGTTCGATGAGCATCTGAAGCAGATCGAATACCGCCTTGGCATTGAGATTTTCTGCCGTGGAAACCTGTTTACGATCCAGGGTCCTGACCGGCCTGGCCGGGCAGCACGGCGCTTATTGCAGAGCCTGTACAAGCTGTCCGCCACCGAAGTCCTGACACCTGATGTGATCAATTTGCACCTGCAGGAATCCGGAATCGTCGAGCTGGGCAGCGCGGAAGGCAAGCCGGTGGACACGGATGAAGTCGGTGTAAAAACCAAGCGGGGGATCATCCGCGGAAGGGGCCCCAATCAGAGAGCCTACCTGAAGAATATTGTCCGTCACGCCATCAACTTCGGTGTTGGTCCGGCCGGAACCGGCAAGACCTACCTGGCCGTCGCCTGCGCTGTGGCTGCCTTGCAGGGTGACCAGGTGCAGCGAATCGTGCTGGTCAGGCCCGCGGTCGAAGCCGGCGAACGCCTGGGGTTCCTTCCCGGAGACATGGCGCAGAAAGTCGATCCGTACCTGCGCCCGCTCTACGATGCACTTTACGAGATGCTGGGCTTTGAGCGGGTTGCGACGCTGATCGAACGTAACGTCATTGAAGTGGCGCCTTTGGCTTTCATGCGCGGAAGAACGCTGAACGATGCCTTTGTCATTCTCGACGAAGCCCAAAACAGCACCAGGGAGCAGATGAAAATGTTCCTGACGCGCATCGGTTTCGGATCGACCGCTGTCGTGACCGGCGATATCACGCAAATCGATTTGCCGAAAAAGTCGATGTCTGGTTTGAAACATGCGCTCGGAATTCTCGCCGATGTGAAGGGAGTGAGTTTCACTTTTTTTTCCGCGCAGGACGTTGTGCGTCACCCGATGGTTCAGCACATTGTCGAAGCCTACGAGAAGGAAGCGGCTAACTCCGATGACGATTGAAATCGATATCCAGTTGGCGACGGTTTTCCAACCTTTGCCGGGTCAGCTTGAATTCAATCGATGGGTAACTGCAGCCTTGCAGCAAAAAACTGACGCCGAGCTGACCTTGCGCCTGGTGGATGAGGCGGAGAGCCTGGAACTCAACTCGAGGTACCGTGGAAAAGACGGGCCGACCAATGTGCTGTCTTTTCCCGCCGGACTTCCCCCGGATCTGGATATTCCGTTGTTGGGCGATGTCGTTATCTGTGCGCCGCTTGTTCAGCGGGAAGCGGAAGAGCAACACAAGCCCGTAGAGGCTCATTGGGCACACCTGGTGATTCACGGGGTTCTCCACCTGCTGGGCTATGATCACCAGGATGAGCAGGATGCACGGGAGATGGAAACCCTTGAAGTTGACCTGCTTTTCACCCTGGGATTTCCTGATCCTTATGGCCAGAGCCAGGGAACCTCTGATCATTTATCTTAAAAACACTGGATTAGCAGCCTTCGTGGCCCTATATTCGGGTAGACGCAAATGGCGTTGCCGTAAACAATAAAATGAGCGAAGACCATTCTAGTAGCGGTTCCGGGAAAAAAACCTGGGTCGAGAAAATTGGCGCAGCCTTTTCAAACCAGCTCCGGGACCGTGATCATCTTCTGGAAATCCTGAATGAAGCGTGCCATTTGGGGCTGGTGGATTCCGATGCACTTGCCATGATGGAAGGCGCCCTGGAGGTTTCGGAAACCCAGGTGCGGGACGCCATGATTCCACGCTCCCAGATGGTCGTGGTAGATAAGGATTCCAGTCTCGAGGAGTTTCTGCCGCAGATCGTGGAGTCCGGGCATTCCCGGTTCCCGGTTATCGGCGAAGACAGGGACGAGGTGGTCGGCATCCTGATGGCCAAGGATTTATTGCCTTTCCTGGCATCAGGGGGCGAAGAATTTGACCTCTCGTCGGTCATCCGGCCGGCTGTTGTCATCCCCGAAAGTAAGAGACTGAACGTCCTGCTGCGTGATTTTCGTCTGAACCGCAACCACATGGCGATCGTCGTTGATGAATATGGCGGTGTTTCCGGCCTGATAACGATTGAAGACGTTCTCGAGGAAATCGTCGGAGAAATAGACGACGAATACGATGAGGAAGAAGAAGCCCTGATCATGAAAACCGGTGAGCGGCGATATCAAGTCCAGGCGCTTACCCCGATCGAGGATTTGAACGATCAGTTCGGCGCCAACCTCAGCGACGATGATTATGGAACGGTTGGCGGTCTGTTGCTGGCTGAGTTTGGCAGGGTACCGGAGCGCGACGAGGTGGTTACCCTGGGGAACAAATTCGAATTCCGCGTTATCAAGGCTGACAGCCGCAGGATCGTCACGCTGGAGATGAATGTCCTCGAAACTTAAGGAGGCTCTGGTGCATTGTGCACGGAGATTCCCTGGAACTGTCCGGGGCCAGCCGCTCCTTTTGCTGACGATCCTGCTCACCTTGGCTATTTCTTTTCCACTGGCTGCGGCGGAACGCCCGGAATCTGCTGAAACAGAGGCCTGGCTGGTCACCTATGGCCCCGGTGAGATTTACTGGCAGCGTTTCGGGCACAACGCGATCTGGATACGCGACACCGGACTCGGTCTGGATCACGTGTTCAATTTCGGTTTTTTCGATTTCCAGCAGGAAAATTTTTTCCTGCGGTTCCTGCAGGGCAGAATGCTGTACTTTTCGGCAGCGCGACCCGCGCGCGAGGAATTTGCCGAGTATATCGACGAGAACCGCAGCATCCGCGCACAACGACTGGATCTTTCAGCGCTACAGAAGCTGAAGCTGGTTGAATACCTGCTGGAGGAGGTCCAGCCCCGGAAGCGTGATTACCTCTACGATTATTATGTCAACAACTGCTCTACCCGGGTCCGCGACGCGATTAACCTGGCCATGGGCGGCTTGCTGAAAGATGAATTCCAGCCGGCCGTTGCGCTCCAGACGTGGCGGGATCAGACACGACGCCTGACTTTTGAGGATTTCTGGCTCTACCTTGGGCTTGAAGCCGGGCTCGGGTCGCCGGTCGATCGCAGAATCAGCCGTTGGGATGAAATGTTCATTCCGGCCGAGCTTGCGGATGGGCTTGCTTCGGTGAATTACTCCGGCGGCGAATCTTTGCAGCCGCTGGTTCTGGAAGACGTTATGTTATTTCAATCTACGCTCAAATCTCCCCCGGCGTACCCGCATTCCTGGTGGCCGAGATACCTGCTGGCGTCGATCGTCCTGGTGTTGGCAGCCGCGCTGTTGGGCCGTTTCGCGCCCTTGCCATCCTGCCGGCTGCTGTCACAGTCCTGGCTCGTCGTTTCCGGGTCACTTGGCTTGCTTCTGCTATTTCTTTGGTTTGGGACCGACCACTGGGTCACCAGGTCGAACCTGAATGTGCTGGTTTTTTTCCCGGCCCTGGTCTTTCTGCCTTTCTGGAAAGGGGGCGAAAAAATCACCTTGCTGATCGTTTCAGGTTTGTCTGTGTTGGCCCTTGTCATGACCCTCCTGCCACCGCACCAATATAACCAGGATGTTCTCGCCGCTTTTCTGCCGCTCAATCTTGCAGCGGCATTCGGTTTGTTCAGAAGCCGGAGGTCGTGAGCAATCCTGCCTGGTGCTCCTGCATCAGGGGGTCGATGAGCGCATCGAGATTGCCGTTCATGATGTCATCGAGCTTGTAAAGCGTGAGATTGATCCTGTGGTCGGTTATCCGGCCCTGGGGAAAATTGTAGGTCCGGATACGCTGGGAGCGATCTCCGCTGCCGACCTGGATTCGACGGGATTCCGCAATTTCGCTTTCCTGCCGCGACTGCTCTTCCTGAAGCAGTCTTGCCTGCAACAGGGACATCGCACGTGCACGGTTCTTGTGTTGAGAGCGTTCATCCTGGCACTCAACCACGATTCCGCTGGGAAGGTGGGTCAAACGGATAGCAGAGTCGGTCTTGTTGACGTGCTGACCACCGGCCCCCGAAGCGCGAAACGTGTCCACGCGAAGGTCGGCCGGACTGATTTGGATCGCCTCGACCTCATCGACCTCGGGCAGAATGGCAACGGTGCAGGCCGAGGTGTGAATCCGGCCCTGGGATTCGGTTTCGGGAACCCGCTGCACCCGGTGCGTACCGGATTCGAACTTGAATCGCGAGTAGGCCCCCTGTCCGGCAATCAGCACGATAATTTCCCGGAATCCGCCGTGCTCCCCGGGATTCTGATTCAATACTTCCAGGCTTCCACCCGCGATCTTCGGCGTATTTCTGATACATCCTGAACAGATCGCCGGCGAATATGGCGGCTTCGTCGCCACCGGTGCCGGCACGAATTTCCAGGAAAATGTTCCGGTTGTCGTTGGGGTCTTTCGGCAGCAGCAGAAGCTGGATGGTTTTTTCCAGTGATTCGAGGCGGGCGGCGGCTTCCTGCAGCTCCTCTTCAGCCATATCACGCAGATCGCGGTCCGCATCGTCCAGCATCTGCTGTGCCTGGTTCATGGACTCCCGGGTGGCCAGCCACTGCTGCCAGGACTCGAATCAAAGGCTCCAGATGGGCGTACTCCATGGATAACTCCCTGAACCGGTTCTGGTCGGAGAATACCTCGGGCTGGGACAGCAGCAAGCCGATTTCCTCGTGCCGGGAGGCCACCTGCTGAAGCCTTTCATGCAAAGTTGCCTTCATTCTTCTGATTCCGGGTCTTCTTTCCGGAAGATGCGGTCAGCGGCTTTCAGTACTTCGTAATCCTGGTTTTCGGCAGCTTCCCGCAACCGCTTGCTTGGCAAGTGCAGAATCTTGTTGGTGAGCGTCCGGGCCAATTGATTCAGCACTTCCGACGGATCCTGGCCGGCTTCCAGCTTGCGAAGAGCCCATTCTGTCAGGTCCTGTTCATATTCGTGCGATTGCTCGCGGATCTTTTTCAGCGTCCGGGAAACCCGGATGCCGGACAGCCAGCGCATGAATCCGTCCACCGCCTCGTCAACTTCCCCGACCGCTGACAAAGCTGCGGCATTCCGCTGTTCCATGTTTTCATCGACCACCTGCTGGAGGTCGTCAATCGTGTAAAGGTATACGTCCTTGATCTTAGCGACTTCCGGATCGATGTCCCTGGGAACCGCAATGTCCACCAAAAACATCGGGCGATGTCTGCGTTTGCCCAATGCCGCCTTGATATCCGCTTTCCTGATTACCGGTTCCGGACTGGCAGTGGAACTGATCAGGATGTCCGCCATGGGCAATGCCTGGTCCATCTGGTCCAGGGTCAGGGCGCTGGCGCCCATTTCTGCGGCGAGCTCCTCGGCCTTGGCGCGGCTCCGGTTAACGATCAGCAGGTTGGCGATGCCATGGTCGCGCAGGTAACGGCCACAAAGTTGAACCATCTCTCCAGCCCCTACCAACACGACGGTTTTCGTTCGCAGGTCGCCAAAGATCTGGCGGGCCAGTACGACCGCCGTGTAGGCCACCGACACTGTGTGATCACTGATTCCCGAGTTGGTCCGGATCGATTTGGCAGCGTTGAAGGTGTGCTGAAACAGGCGATCCAGGACTTTACCGAGACTTCCGGCATCATGAGCCTGCTGCCACGCGTCTTTTAGCTGACCGAGGATTTGCGTCTCGCCGAGGACCAGGGAATCCAGTCCGCTCGCCACGCGAATCAGGTGTCTCGCCGCTTCCTCGCCTTCATGCTGATAGAGGTGACGATCCAGTTCGCCCGCGGGGATCTCGTTGACCCGGTGAATCCAGTCAACCAGCTCGCCTTTCCCAGCCTCCGTTGACAGGCAGTAAATCTCCGTGCGGTTGCATGTCCCCAGGATCACCACTTCCTCGATCCCGTCAAGCGCGCACAGTTCACGAACCCGGTCAGGATATTCTGACCGTGATATGGCAACCTTCTCCCTGATCGCTATCGGGGCGGTGTGATGACTGATTCCAATCGTAAAAAGAGGCATGGGCTGAATATTTGGGCTCGCGCGCTGATTCTGCGGGTGAATACCCCTTTTATCAAGTTGGAAAGGTCATTATTAATCAATCGGGATTGGTTCAGCCGCGGCAAACGCGTATCCTTTGCATCCATGAAAAGCTGCTTACGCATAGTGATTGTCTGGGTTGTGGCCGTTTTGCTGGTGTCCGGCTGCGCCACTGGCTCAAAACGAACACCGGACTCCGAATCCATTGGTTCCCGGGATTCTGCCGGCACGGTGGTTGAGCCTTCTGAAGGGACAAATCTGCCGGAACCCACGGATGAAGAGGTCATGTACCGGGTTTTCGCAGCGGAATATCTGGGCGCGGAAGGTGACCTGAACGGCGCCGTTGAAGAATACCTCGAAGCTGCGCTGAGATCCGAGGATGTTGAGATCGCCCGCAGGGCAACCCGGGTCGCCTATGCGGCGGAGGCCTGGCAACAGGCCGCCATGGCTGCAGACCGGTGGGCGTTGCTGGACCCCGACAACGTTGCAGCGCACGAAGCGGCTGCAACGGCGATGCTTGCGGTCGGTGATTATTTCGGTGCTGAATTCCAGATACTGGCCATACTGGACCTGATGGGTGATTCGACCGAGGCCTGGATGCTGGTTTCTAACCTGATGTCACACGCCGACAGTCCTGAAAACGCCAACGAAATACTGGAAGAAGTCCTGGCGGCCAGGGGCACAGCGGATAATGCCTACGCAATGTTTGCCCGCAGCCAGCTGGCAGTCCGGTCACAGGATTTGAACCGGGCGTTTGAACTGGCCAGGCAGGCCGTTGAGCTGGAGCCTGGCCAGCTGGAGTTTTTAACCTGGGCAGGAAGGCTGGCGCTCAACCTGAAGCTCACAGAGACCGGATTGGAGTACATCAGGAGAGCCTGGAGACTCAATCCGAATGACCATGACCTTTCTCTCGCTTTCGCGGACTTGCTGGCGCGCAATGGCCGTGGGGAGGAGGCCCGGACAGTGCTTAAGGACATGCCGCAGACTCCGGATGTGATGTTGTCCAGAATACTGTTCGAACTGAGTGCGAAAAACCGGCCCGCTGCGGAAAAACTGTTTGCAAAATTCGGCGATATGGATTTCGACGATCCCCAGGAAAAGGTGTTTTACCAGGCCCAGGCCGCCGAAGCCCTGGAGTACTTTGAACAGGCGATTGCCTTGTATGGCGAAGTGACTTCAGGCGAGCGGGCCCTGGCGGCAGCCATCCGGATTGCAGAATTGAAAGCGATCGGCGGCGATCTGGCGGCTGCACGAAAGGAGTTAGCTGATCTGCGTGCCACCGACAATCCGGCGATCATGGAGGAGAGCTGGCTTGCCGAGGCCCGGATTCTGCGTGAAGCGGGCTTGAAGGAGGAATCGTTCCAGGTGCTCGACGCGGCCATCGCCAGCATGCCCGGTTCCATGGCCATTCTTTACACCCACGCCCTGTTGGCTGCCGAGTTGGGCTGGGTTGATATTGCAGAAAAAGATTTGCGGCGGGTTATTGCCTCCCAGCCGGAAAACGCGGCTGCACTCAATGCGCTGGGTTACACGCTGGCGGATCAGACCGAAAGATATGAAGAGGCGGAAGAACTGATCAGGCAGGCTTACATCCTGCAGCCCAATGAACCATCCATTATCGACAGCATGGGCTGGATTGCCTTCCGATTGGGCCGTTTCCAGGAGTCGATCCAATTCCTGCAAAAAGCCTGGCAGCTGGACAAGAATCCGGAAATTGCTGCGCACCTGGGCGAGGTGCTCTGGGTCGTTGGCAACCGCAACGCAGCCATGGCGATCTGGCGTGAGGGGTACGACATCGACCGGGACAACCCGGTGCTGGTTGAAACACTCGACCGACTGGAAGTGAGCTTTTGAACTACAGGTTTTGTCTGGCTCCGATCTTGTTGCTCACGGTCGTGTTGCTTTCTGCATGCCGTTCCGCCCCGGTCGTCAAATTGGAAGAATCGGAACGGATCCGCCTTTACCAGGCAAAATCTGATCAACTGGTCACCCTTGGTGCGTGGAAAATGGAGGGCCGGCTGGCGGTCAGCAACGAAGTTGATGGCGGTAGCGGACAGTTTCGCTGGAACAGGAACACCACTGGCAGCCGGATGGATTTTCACGGGGCGCTCGGCCGTGGCGCCTGGAAATTGGCGGCAAATGAACAAGGCGCTGAACTCACCCTCGCTGATGGCACCGTTCACCGCGCGGACTCGATCGACCAGCTCGTCCGGCAACAGGTGAAATGGGAAATTCCGGTGGAGAGTCTCTCGTGGTGGGTTCGCGGGCTGTCCATACCGGGCAAATTCCGGGAGCGGGTAATCGACGGCGAAGGAAACATCAGTAAATTACTGCAGGATGGCTGGACCATCAAGTACGACAGTTACCGGATTTTCGGAGGCTTGAACCTGCCCGTCAAACTAACGGCGCACCAGGGTAAATGGAAGGTAAAGCTTGCGATACGAAGTTGGGATTTGAACGGGGTGCCTGTTGAAAATGACTGAGTACGCCGTTTCTTCCTGGCCGGCTCCCGCGAAGATCAACCTTTTCCTGCACGTCACCGGTCGCCGGCCGGATGGATATCATGATATCCAGACACTTTTTCAGCTGCTTGACTGGGGTGATGATGTCCGGATTCGACTCACCCGGACTCCGGTGATTTTGCGGGCGGCGGCAGATTATGGCGTCGCCGAATCGGAAGACCTGGTAGTCCGGGCGGCAAAGCTGCTGCAATCGGAAACCGGGTGCCGTCAAGGCGCTGAAATTGAAGTGATAAAGCACGTGCCTCTTGGCTCGGGTCTGGGCGGCGGGAGCTCGGATGCCGCGACCGTGTTGCTCGTTTTGAACCGCTTGTGGGATTGTGGTCTTAGCCGGAATGAACTGGCCAGTCTTGGGCGGACGCTGGGTGCTGATGTGCCGGTGTTCATTCATGGGCATAGCGCAATGGCTGAAGGCGTCGGAGACGTTTTGAGGCCGGTCAGCCTGGGGGAAAGGAATTACCTGCTGGTTTTCCCGGGCATTTCAGTTTCAACGCAGGAAGTGTTTGCTGACGCCGGCCTGCCGCGTAATTCACAACCGATCAGCCTGGCTGCCGCGCTGGCGGGGGAAGGCAGAAACGATTGTGAGCCCGTCGTCAGGAAAAGGTTTCCCGCGATTGCCCGGGCCATGGAAGCGCTTGAAAAATGGGGAAAACCGGTGATGACAGGCACGGGCAGTGCGATCTTTGTGCCGATGCGCGACAAAAAGAGTGCAATGAGCGCGGCAAGCGCGATAAAAACTTTATATAATGTGCGCGCTGTCCGCGGGGTAGACGTGTCTGCGCTGCAGAAGATGTTGGACAGCTGTTGAAATCGATATCACTGGGACGTCGCCAAGCTGGTTAAGGCACGGGGTTTTGATCCCCGCATTCGCAGGTTCGAATCCTGCCGTCCCAGCCATTCAATTGAAGTTGGAGTTTAGCGAAGCGGGGCAGGAGTTTGTCAATTTCATCACTGATGGTTTTCTCGGGTAATGCAAACCTGAGGCTGGCGAGCAGTATCGCGCACGAACTCAATGTGCCAATGGGCAGGGCGGTCGTCGGGCGATTCAGCGATGGCGAAGTCATGGTGGAAATCATGGACAATGTTCGTGGCCGCGATGTCTACGTGATTCAGCCAACCTGCATGCCCACAGCTGATAATTTCATGGAATTGCTGGTCATGATCGATGCCATGAAGCGGGCATCGGCATACCGGATTACAGCCGTGATTCCCTATTTCGGTTATGGCCGGCAAGACCGGCGCCCACGTTCCGCCCGCGTCCCGATTACCGCCAAGGTGGCTGCCATGATGATTTCGGTTGTTGGCACGGACCGGGTAGTCACCGTTGACCTGCATTCTGACCAGATACAGGGCTTTTTCGATATCCCGGTCGACAATGTCTATGCATCTCCCCTGACGCTGGCGGACATCTGGCAACAGCAGTCCGGTAACGACATCGTCGTGGTTTCGCCGGATGTCGGCGGCGTAGTCAGGGCACGCGCAATCGCCAAGCGCCTTGATGCGGATCTTGCGATCATCGACAAACGTCGTCCGCGGGCCAACGTCGCCACCGTGATGAACATCATCGGCGACGTTGAAGACAAATGCTGTGTGCTGGTGGACGACATGGTCGATACCGCCGGAACGCTGTGCTCAGCAGCGGGGGCCTTGAAAAAGGAAGGTGCCAGGCGGGTAGTTGCTTATTGTGTTCACCCGGTACTGTCAGGCCCCGCTGTTGATAACATCATGAATTCCGAGATGGATGAACTGGTCGTTACGGACACCATTCCGTTAAGCGAGGCTGCCCAGGCCTGCGGCAAGATCAGGCAGTTATCCATTGCCCAGATGCTGGCTGAAACAATCAGGCGCATGGCGCACGGCGAGTCGGTCAGTTCCATGTACGTGGATTAGGGCCTGTTAACAGGCCCTGGTAGCCGGGCTTCCATTCATTTACGGTTTTAATTTATAATGGGCGGCTGAATTTTGGTTCCCGGTCAGGTCGCGGGCCGGGTGAATTTTTTCTACGAGAGGTTTAATCATGTCTGTTACAACAACAATCATCGCGGAATTCCGTGAAGACGTGGGGAAAGGTGCGAGCCGCCGCCTGCGTCGACAAGGGAAAGTCCCCGCAGTCATTTACGGCGGGCATCGCGAGCCAGCAACTCTTTCCGTGCCACATACCGAATTGCTTCACCAAACGGAAAACGAGTCGTTTTTTTCCAGTATCCTTGAAATCAAGGTTGGCGAGAACCTGACGCAGCAGGCGGTAGTCCGGGATATGCACCGTCATCCTTTCAAGCCGGTGATCATGCATATCGATTTCATGCGTGTTTCAGCCGAAGAAGTGCTCAGGATTTCTGTACCCATCCATTTCATCGGCGAGGCCATGTCCCCTGCAGGCAAGGCTTCCGGCGTGGTTATTCAACACCAGATGACAGAGGTTGAAATCGCTGCGCTGCCTAAAGATCTTCCGGAATATTTATCTGTCGATCTGTCAGAGATGGATGCCGGCGATGCCGTAATGCTTTCCAGCATCATCCTGCCCGAGGGTGTGACCATTCCGCAGCTGGAGATGGAAGGCGATGATCACGATACGCCGGTTGCCAATGCGGTCCACGTGAAAGAAAGCCAGGGTACAGGCGCCGCGGCTGCTGAAGAAGAAGAAGCAGCACTGGCTGCAGGTGAACTGGGCGAGGTTGGCTTGGTCGATGAAGAAGCCGGCGATGAAGAAGCCGGCGATGAAGAAGGCGGCGAAAAGGATAGCTGACCGCTTTTCTGAACTTTTATATTACAGGCAGGTGACATTGTGCCTTTCCTGATCTTTGGGCTTGGTAATCCCGGCCCCGGTTATGCAGAAACCCGGCACAATGCCGGGTTTTGGTTTTTAGACCGCCTGGCAGAGTTGCAGGGCGCAGGTTTCAAAACGCAGTCCAGGCTGCATTCAGAAATCGTGCGGGTCATCCTGCATGGCAAAGAATGCATCCTGGCCAAACCGATGACGTTCATGAACCACAGCGGACAAGCCGTTCGCGCCGTCATGGATTATTACAAAGTGTCTGCGCATGAGCTTTTGGTCGCTTATGACGAACTGGACTTGCCTCCGGGCGTGGTGCGCCTCAAGCAGGGCGGAGGGCACGGCGGTCACAATGGGTTACGGGACATTTTCCGGCATACGGTTGACCACGACTTTCTGCGGTTGAGAATCGGTATTGGACATCCTGGCAGCAAGGATGCCGTTACCGCTTATGTGCTGGGCCGGGCTACCGCTTCCCAGGAGCGGTTGATGCGCGATTCGATCTCTGATGCAGTCGATATCATGCCGCAAATCCTGAATGGCGACGTGGCCGGGGCGATGAAGCAATTACATACGGTGAGAGAAGATGGGCTTTAAGTGCGGAATTGTCGGGCTACCTAACGTGGGAAAGTCTACGCTGTTCAATTCGTTGACGCGGGCGGAAATTGCGGCGGAGAATTATCCGTTCTGCACTATCGACCCCAATGTCGGGGTTGTGGAGGTTCCTGATCTTCGTCTGGCCGCCCTGGCGGCGATTGCCCAACCGCAAAAGATCATTCCGACAACCATGGAATTCGTGGATATCGCGGGCCTGGTGGAAGGCGCATCCAGGGGGGAAGGCCTGGGCAACAAATTCCTGGCGCACATCCGCGAAACTGATGCCATCGCCCACGTTGTCCGTTGTTTTGACAATGACGATGTGGTGCACGTGGCAGGCCGGCTCGACCCCTTGTCGGATATTGAAATCATCAATACCGAACTGTCACTGGCGGATCTGGAGTCCGTTGACCGCGCCATTGAACGAACCGGAAAGAAGCTCAAGGCCAACGAAAAAGATGCCCGCGCAAGGATGAACGTGCTTGAAAAGTTGAAGACCTGCCTTGATTCGGGTCACCGGGCCCGTAACGTTGGGCTTTCCAGGGAAGAGGAGTTGTTGATCAACGACCTGCACCTGATTACGACCAAACCTGTCATGTACGTGGCCAATGTTGCCGAGGATGGATACGAGAACAATCCCTACCTGGATATCGTGCGACAGAAGGCCGAGATCCGAAAATGCCGAGGTGGTGCCTGTTTGCGCGGAGATCGAGGCGCAACTCGCCCGGCTCGATGATGCAGACAGGCAGGAATTTCTGGACGAACTTGGACTGAAAGAATCCGGACTCGCCCAGGTGATCCGGGCGGGCTATGCCTTGCTTGAATTGCTGACCTTTTTTACGGTCGGGAAAAAGGAGGTTCGCGCCTGGACGGTCAGGAACGGTTCTACGGCCCCCCAGGCTGCGGGCAGAATCCATACGGATTTCGAGCGGGGATTCATTCGTGCGGAAGTTACGTCCTACGATGAATTTGTTTCGCTGGGCGGCGAGCAGGCAGCAAAAGAGGCTGGAAAGCTCAGGTTGGAGGGCAAAAGCTACATCGTTTGTGAAGGTGATATCATGCACTTCAGGTTCAATGTATAAAAAGTACTTTTAAAGGCCTTAATTATAAGCTATAAGTTTTCCTGACTCTCTCGCCGGGGCCAGGAGGTTTCAGCCATGGACAGGAAGTATGAAACAGAAACTGAGAATAACGAGATCGCTCGGGCGGCTCGCTCTAACCGATCGAAAGCTGATGGAGAGGAGCCTCCCCGGAAAGGTGGCTGGCGCGAAATAGAAGCTTTGCGAGAAAAAGCTGCGCTCAAGGCCTCGCTGGCCGACGTATGGGACGAAGACTTTGATCTCGATGAGGAAATTCTCGCCGAACTTGACCACACGGCCGAGTTCTTCACATCACAGGAAGAAGATGAAGAAGAAATATTCGACGACGATGATGATGAGGTCGATGAGTTTTTTGAACCGGAATAGGCCCGGCTTTGTTTGATTGTCTTCCCACCTACGCCCTGTTCGCTATTGCCCCTGTATTGCTAAGCATGTAAAATTCCGCGCCGGTTAGCTGCTTGTTTGATTGACAGGTGGTGGCTGGTGAGTGAAAATAAGCGGCTTGCCTGCGAATGTCTGTGAAAAGTCCATTTGACTGGCACGTTTGCCCTTGGCGGCACACATTTTTGGCTCATTGGAAAAAGAGCGATGTACCGGAGGGGTACTCAAGCGGTCAACGAGGGCAGACTGTAAATCTGCTGGCTATGCCTTCGGAGGTTCGAATCCTCCCCCCTCCACCACTTCTGTAAATAAGTGGAAAAACGATATAAGGATTAGAAGCTCGTGAGGCACTTTGCCATTCAGGGCGGGTGTAGTTCAAAGGTAGAACCTCAGCCTTCCAAGCTGATGATGTGGGTTCGATTCCCATCACCCGCTCCACTTAGATGGCTGGGGCTCATGGGCGGAAAGGGCAGGCCCGCATAGCTCAGGTGGTAGAGCACTCCCTTGGTAAGGGAGAGGTCACTGGTTCGAGTCCAGTTGTGGGCACCATTTTAGTACTTGGAAATTTGATTTGGATGTGACTGCAAAATTCGGAGACCGGCATGGCAAAAGCAAAATTTGAACGTACAAAGCCCCATGTAAACGTGGGCACGATTGGTCACGTGGATCATGGCAAGACGACGCTGACGGCGGCGATGACGAAAGTCTGTGCTGAGTTGCGTGGTGGCGAATTTAAAGCCTTTGACCAGATCGACAATGCGCCGGAAGAGCGGGAGCGCGGGATTACGATTGCCACGGCGCACGTGGAATACGAGTCACCGTTGCGTCACTATGCGCACGTAGACTGCCCGGGGCACGCGGATTATGTGAAGAACATGATCACGGGTGCGGCGCAGATGGACGGAGCGATCCTGGTGGTATCGGCGGCCGATGGCCCGATGCCGCAGACGCGCGAGCACATTCTGCTGGCGCGCCAGGTGGGTGTGCCGTACATCCTGGTGTACATGAACAAGGCGGACATGGTGGACGACGCCGAGTTGCTGGAGCTGGTGGAGATGGAAGTGCGGGAGCTGTTGAGCTCGTACGATTTCCCGGGCGACGATACGCCGATCATCACGGGTTCTGCGCTGAAGGCGCTGGCCGGGGAAGATACGGAGCTGGGCGTGCAGTCGATTATCCGTTTGCTGGACGCGATGGACGAGTACATCCCGCAGCCGGTGCGTGCGACGGACAAGCCGTTTTTGCTGCCGATCGAGGACGTGTTCTCGATTTCGGGACGCGGCACGGTGGTGACCGGGCGCGTGGAGCGTGGGATAGTGAAGGTGGGTGAGGAAGTCGAGATTGTGGGCATTCACCCGACCAAGAAGACGACCTGCACGGGTGTGGAGATGTTCCGCAAGCTGCTGGACGAAGGCCGTGCGGGCGACAACGTAGGTGTGTTGTTGCGCGGCACGAAGCGTGATGAAGTGGAGCGTGGCCAGGTGCTGGCGCATCCGGGTTCGATCACGCCGCACACCAAGTTTGAGGCGGAAGTTTATATTCTGTCGAAAGACGAAGGTGGCCGTCATACGCCGTTTTTCAAGGGCTATCGTCCGCAGTTTTATTTCCGCACGACCGACGTAACCGGGGCGTGTGAATTGCCGGAAGGCGTGGAGATGGTGATGCCGGGTGACAATGTGAAGATGCAGGTTGCCCTGATTGCGCCGATCGCGATGGAAGAAGGTTTGCGATTTGCGATTCGCGAAGGCGGCCGTACCGTTGGCGCCGGCGTTGTAGCCAAGATCCACGAGTAGGCTTAAAGAGTATATGACTCCGCTCTGGCGCTGCGCGCCAACCGCGGAGAGGTAAGAGCGGCATTGCCGCGAAAGATTCGGCTCTGTAACTGGCGTAAAGCCATGAAACAGAGATAAACGAAATCTCGGGCTGGTGGTCTGAATGGACCACCAGCTTCGTGGTTTCTAAGCAAAATTGATAGTGCGGATATGTTTAGGCCAGTAGCTCAATTGGCAGAGCGGCGGTCTCCAAAACCGCAGGTTGGGGGTTCGATTCCCTCCTGGCCTGCCATAAACAGGTCTGTCGGGAAATAGAAGTCTGGAAAATGACGACGAGTAAAGTAGAAACAAACAAGTCATCGGTTGTCAACACGCTTTTGTTGGCTTGTGGCCACCGCGTTACTGATCGCCGGTGTTGGTGCCTACTACTGGTTCCAGGACCTTGCGATTACGCCGATTCGGGTCGTGGCCCTGATTGTGATCGCGGTAATAGCTTCATTCATCGCGGCCCAATCGGATACCGGCGCAACTTTTTTCCGTTTCCTCAAGGAATCGGATATCGAGCGTCGCAAAGTAGTCTGGCCGACTCACCAGGAAACTTTGCAGACTGCGCTGATGGTGATCATCGTGACTATCCTGATTTCCCTGTTCCTGGCAGCTGTTGATTGGGTTCTGGGTGCGGTCATTCGTTCACTGGTCGGGGGCTGACGGATGACCAAACGATGGTACGTCGTGCACGCCTACTCGGGATTTGAGAAGCAGGTCAAGCGTTCTCTGGAAGACCGGATTCAACGCGCTGGCATGGAAGATTTATTTGGCGACGTATTGGTCCCGACCGAAGAAGTCGTGGAAATGAAAGGTGGCCAAAAACGCCGTTCAGACCGGAAATTTTTCCCGGGCTACGTGTTGGTCGAAATGGAAATGACCGATGAGACCTGGCACCTTGTGAAAGACGTGCCGAAAGTGATGGGTTTCATTGGCGGAACGGCCGACAAGCCGGCGCCGATCAGCCAGAAAGAAGCCGACGCTATCCTGAACCGCGTTCAGGAAGGCGTTGACAAGCCCAGGCCGAAAGTACTGTTTGAGCCCGGTGAAATGGTTCGGGTCGTGGATGGACCATTTAATGATTTTAATGGCGTAGTCGAGGAAGTCGATTACGACAAGAGCCGCCTGAAAGTGGCGGTGTTGATTTTTGGACGTTCGACCCCGGTGGAGCTCGAGTTCCACCAGATCGAAAAATCCTAAACACTGACGGGGAGCCTGGCCGTTTGTCGGCAGGCGCATGAACCCGGGGAGAAAATCTAATGGCGAAGAAAGTTTTAGCCTATATCAAGTTACAGGTGGCGGCAGGCGCAGCCAATCCGAGTCCTCCGGTAGGACCGGCTTTGGGTCAGCACGGCGTCAATATCATGGAATTCTGCAAGGCGTTTAACGCCAGAACGCAGAACCTGGAAAACGGGATGCCGACCCCCGTGGTCATAACGGTATACGCCGACCGCAGCTTCACCTTTATCACCAAGACCCCTCCTGCTGCGGTATTGCTGCGCAAGGCGGCAGGTGTCCCCAAGGGCAGTGGCGAACCCAACACAAAAAAAGTGGGGAAGGTAAACCGTCAACAGCTCGAAGAGATCGCGAAGTTGAAGGAGCCTGATCTTACGGCGGCCGATATGGACGCAGCTGTCAGGACCATCGCCGGTACGGCTCGAAGCATGGGCCTCAATGTCGAAGGAGTGGTGTGATGGGACAGATGGGTAAGAGATTGAGAGCTATCCGGGAGCAGGTAGTACCTGGAAAAGCATATTCCATCGACGAAGCACTGGACATCCTGAAGGGTGCCAGCAAGGTCAAATTTGTGGAATCGGTCGATGTGGCAGTGCGCCTCGGTGTTGATCCCCGCAAGTCGGATCAGAATGTTCGCGGTTCGACTGTTTTGCCTAACGGTACCGGCAAGCAGGTCCGCGTAGCAGTTTTTGCCCAGAGTGAGAATGCCGAAAAGGCTAAAGCCGCTGGCGCCGATGTTGTCGGCATGGATGACCTGCACGACCAGATCAAGGGCGGAGACCTTGCTTTTGATGTCGTGATCGCCACGCCTGACGCAATGCGTGTTGTCGGTAAACTGGGCCAGGTGCTGGGGCCGCGCGGACTGATGCCCAACCCGAAAGTTGGCACGGTGACGACAGACGTTGAAACCGCAGTCAAGAATGCGAAAGCCGGCCAGGTGCGTTATCGCACGGACAAGGCGGGGATCATTCACAGCACGATCGGTAAAGTCAATTTTGAACCGGAAGCGCTGAAGGACAATCTGAACGCGCTTTTGAAGGACCTGGTCAAGTTGAAACCGGCATCGTCCAAGGGTGTTTATCTGCAAAAAGTGGCGATATCAACCACCATGGGTCCCGGCATCCAGGTCGACAGGGCCACGCTGAACCTCTGATTCTCGGTTCAGTCTTTTTGTATTTTGAGAATTTTTCACCCGGCTCTTACAGCGGGTGATGGATAGGCGGGCTGCTCCGGCCACTTTTGGCCGGGATAGACCGTCAGAGACCGCAGGTGCGGTGTTCCTCTGGATCGTTCGAAGGGATGCTGTTTAAGGGTGAACCGGGTAACCGGCCACAGCCTGCGCAGATGGTGGCAGCCCCGCTACTGGATTGAATGCAGTGTCAGCCTGGCAGGCGTTCAATCCCGTAGCGGGGTCACCACTGAAGACGAGTCGATAGACCGGGAAACCGGAAAAAATGACTCCAGGAGGTAATCAATGGCGCTCAATCTTGAGCAAAAGAAAGCAGTAGTTGCTGAAGTGGCCGACGTGGCCAACAAGGCGCTTGCTGCTGTCGCTGCAGAGTATCGTGGCCTGACGGTTGAAGAAATGACCGAACTCCGTGTGAAAGCACGCGAGGGTGGTGTTTTTTTGAAAGTCGCCAAGAATACTCTGGTTAGCAGAGCTGTTGAGGGTACGGAATACGAATGCATGCAGGAATCGCTGACAGGACCTCTTCTGTTCGCGTTCAGCATGGAAGATCCCGGTGCTGCCGCACGCCTTGTCAAGGACTATGCAAAAAGCCATGACAAACTTATCGCGAGACTTGTTGCGGTAGGCGGTCAGCTGTATGGCGCGTCCGAATTGGAACGCCTGTCCAGCTTGCCGACCTACGATCAGGCCATCTCGATATTGATGGGTGTGATGAAGGCGCCAATCGAGAAATTCGTAAGGACCCTTGCCGAACCGCATACCAAGCTGGTTCGGACCGTTGCTGCTGTGCGTGACGCAAAGCAAGCTGCTTGATTCTATTAACCGATTGGTGGGCTAGACCCCAGATAATCAACTATTACGGAGACGACAATGGCCGTTTCAAAAGAAGATATTCTTGAAACAATTTCAAATATGAGCGTGATGGACGTCGTAGACCTCATCAGCGCAATGGAAGAAAAATTCGGTGTTTCAGCTGCGGCGCCTGTAGCCATGGCTGCTGGCCCGGCTGCCGGTGGTGATGTTGCCGCTGCAGAGGAACAGACTGAGTTTAACGTAGTCCTTACCTCTTTCGGTTCTCAGAAAGTGCCGGTGATCAAGACAGTACGTGAGATCACTGGACTGGGACTGAAAGAAGCCAAGGACCTGGTCGAAGGCGTACCTTCCGCTGTTAAGGAAGGCGTGTCCAAAGACGAAGCTGAACAAATCAAGAAGAAGCTCGAAGAAGCAGGCGCTTCTGTCGAGGTTAAGTAAATCTTCTTCCCTGATTTTCGGGGCTGAAAGGAAATGGGCTGGGGACGAATGTCTCCGGCCTGTTTCTGCTTGTATTTCGAATGAATATTGATCGCACGGGCGGAAACTGATCATGAGTTACTCTTTCACGGAAAAAAAGCGCATTCGTAAGGATTTCGGCAAACGGGAATCCATACTGGAAGTGCCCTATCTTCTGCAAACACAAATCCGCTCCTACCAGGAGTTTCTGCAAACAGACACTCCCCCGGATGACAGGCGGGATCGCGGCCTGCATGGAGCTTTGCAGTTCGGTGTTTCCCATCGTTGCCTATTCGGGTAACGCGGCACTGGAGTATGTCAGCTACAAGCTGGGCGACCCGGTGTTTGATGTAAAAGAGTGCAAATTGCGGGGCATGTCCTACGGCGCGCCTCTGCGGGTGAAGGTGCGCCTGGTCATTTATGACCGTGAAAGTTCCGCCAAGGTCAAGCCGGTCAAGTACGTCAAGGAACAGGAAGTCTACATGGGCGACCTGCCTTTGATGACGGAGACCGGAACCTTTATCGTCAACGGAACCGAGCGCGTCATCGTGTCACAGTTGCACCGTTCTCCGGGCGTATTTTATGACCATGACCGGGGCAAGACGCATTCCAGTGGCAAATTGTTGTTTTCCGCCCGGGTTATTCCGTATCGCGGATCGTGGCTGGACTTCGAGTTCGATCCCAAGGACTGCATTTTCACCCGAATCGACCGGCGCCGGAAGTTGCCGGTAACCATTCTGTTGCGTGCCCTGGGAATGACCAACGAGGAAATCCTCGACACGTTTTTTGAAACCAGCGTTGTCACGCTGAAGAAGTCCGGTGCAAAGCTCGAATTGATTCCGGAGCGCCTGCGCGGTGAAACGGCTTTCTTCGACATTCGCAGCAAGACCGGCAAAGTGCTTATTCCCAAGGGTAAGCGCATCACGGCACGGCACGTGAAGCTGATCGAGGAAGCCGGAGTCCAATCGCTGGAAGTTCCAGATGAATACCTGGTGGGCAAAATCATCGCCAACTCGATCGTTGACAAGGATTCGGGAGAAGTCCTGGCCGAAGCCAATGCCGAAATCACCGAGGAATTGCTCGAGAGCTTGCGTGAAGCAGGCGTCAAAAAGCTGAATTTGCTTTATGTCAACGACCTGGACCAGGGTCCCTATATTTCGAGTACGCTCAATATAGATCCGACCAAGAGCGAACTCGATGCATTGGTTGAGATTTACCGGATGATGCGTCCGGGTGAGCCTCCGACCAAGGACGCTGCCCAGAACCTGTTCAAAAATCTCTTTTTCACCGAGGAGCGTTACGACCTTTCAGCCGTGGGCCGGATGAAGTTCAACCGTCGCGTAGGCCGCAAGGAAGTCGAAGGCTCCGGTGTGCTTAACCGGGAAGACATTCTCGAAGTGCTGCGCGTACTGATCGATATCCGCAACGGCAAAGGCAATGTCGATGACATTGACCACCTGGGCAATCGCCGGGTGCGCAGCGTCGGCGAAATGGCCGAAAACGTATTCCGGGTCGGCCTGGTTCGCGTGGAACGTGCCGTTCGCGAACGTCTGTCGGTTGCAGAAAGTGAAGGTCTGTCGCCGCAGGAACTGATCAACGCCAAACCGGTTGCTGCCGCTGTAAAGGAATTTTTCGGATCCTCCCAGCTCAGCCAGTTCATGGATCAGAATAACCCGTTGTCCGAAGTGACACACAAACGCCGTGTTTCGGCGCTTGGCCCGGGTGGGCTGACGCGCGAACGGGCGGGCTTCGAAGTTCGTGACGTACATCCGACACATTACGGTCGCGTTTGTCCTATTGAAACGCCTGAAGGCCCGAATATCGGCCTGATCAACTCGCTGGCCGTCTATGCCCGGACCAATGACTACGGTTTTCTTGAAACACCGTACCGGAAAGTGTCTGACGGAAAGGTAACGAAAGAGGTCGAGTACCTGTCAGCGATCGAGGAGGGTGATTACGTGATCGCCCAGGCCAATGCCGAGCTCGATAAAAACGGCAAATTCGTGGATGATTTCATTCCATGTCGCCACCAGGGAGAATTTACCCTGATGGGGCCGTCGGACATCAGTTACATGGACGTTTCGCCGAAACAGATCGTGTCCGTTGCTGCTTCCCTGGTTCCGTTCCTGGAACACGATGACGCCAACCGCGCACTGATGGGCTCGAACATGCAGCGCCAGGCGGTGCCGACGCTGAAGGCGGAGAAGCCGCTGGTAGGCACCGGTATGGAACGCAGCGTCGCAACCGATTCGGGCGTGACCGCAGTTGCACGCCGCGGCGGTGTTGTTGACCAGGTTGACGCCGGACGCATCGTGGTAAGAGCGAACGAAGAAGAAGTGCCGGTTGGTGACCCCGGTGTGGATATTTACAACCTGACCAAGTACCAGCGCTCAAATCAGAACACCTGCATGAACCAGCGACCCCTGGTGCGCGTAGGTGATGTTGTTTCAATCGGCGACGTCCTGGCGGACGGGCCTTCCACCGACCTGGGGGAACTCGCACTGGGCCAGAACATGCTGGTCGCGTTCATGCCCTGGAATGGATACAACTTTGAGGACTCCATCCTGATCTCGGAGCGCGTCGTTCAGGAAGATCGTTACACCACGATCCATATTGAAGAACTCACCTGCGTTGCGCGGGATACCAAGCTGGGATCGGAAGAAATTACCGCGGACATTCCCAACGTGGGCGAGCACAATCTGAACAAGCTCGACCAGGCCGGTATCGTTTACATTGGGGCGGAAGTCAGCGCAGGCGACATCCTCGTCGGCAAAGTGACCCCGAAGGGGGAAACCCAGCTGACGCCGGAAGAAAAGCTGCTGCGAGCGATCTTTGGGGAAAAGGCATCCGACGTGAAAGACACGTCGTTGCGTGTTCCGAGCGGCATGGACGGAACCGTGATTGACGTCCAGGTTTTCACGCGGGATGGCGTTGAAAAAGACGATCGGGCCATCTCCATCGAGACGTGAACAACTCCGGCAAGTGCGCAAGGATCTTGACGACCAGTTGCGTATTGTTGAAAACGCCATTTTCCAGCGCATCGAAAACGCCTTGAGCGGCAAAGTCGCCGATAAAGGTCCCGGCGGGCTGAAAAAGGGCAACAAGGTGACAGTCGCCTATCTCGCTGGCCTGGACCGGGAGGACTGGTTCAAGCTTCGGATGCACGACGATGCGCTGAACGAACTGCTTGAGCAGATGGCCGACCAGCTGAAAGAGCAGCGCAAGGTGTTCGACGCGCGCTTTGAAGAGAAGAAAGGCAAGATCACCCAGGGCGACGATCTCGCGCCGGGTGTGCTCAAGATGGTCAAGGTTTACATGGCCGTCAAACGCCGTATTCAGCCCGGCGACAAGATGGCGGGCCGTCATGGTAACAAGGGTGTGATCTCGATGATCGTGCCCACCGAAGACATGCCCTACATGGAAGACGGAACGCCGGTGGATATCGTTCTTAACCCGCTCGGTGTGCCGTCCCGAATGAACATCGGACAGGTGCTCGAAACCCACCTGGGTTGGGCCGCCAAGGGTTTGGGTCTGCGTATTGGCGAGATGATTGATCGCCAGGCCAAGGTGCCTGAAATTCGAAAGTACCTCGACCAGATCTACAACAGCGACCAGAAAGGCCGCGTGGATGTTTCCGAGTTTTCGGACGAAGAAATCATGATCATGGCCGAAAACCTGAAAGACGGTGTGCCGATGGCGACACCGGTGTTTGACGGCGCCAGCGAGAAGGAAATCAAGCACCTGCTCGAATTGGCGCAATTGCCGCAAAGCGGTCAGACAACCCTGTTTGACGGACGCACCGGTGACCCGTTCGAACGCCCCGTCACCGTCGGGTACATGTACATGTTGAAACTCAACCACCTGGTTGATGACAAGATGCACGCGCGCTCCACCGGCCCGTACAGCCTGGTTACTCAGCAACCGCTGGGTGGTAAGGCCCAGTTTGGCGGCCAGCGCTTCGGTGAAATGGAAGTCTGGGCTCTTGAAGCCTATGGCGCGGCGTACACGCTGCAGGAAATGTTGACCGTGAAGTCTGATGACGTTAGCGGCCGTAACCAGATGTATAAAAACATCGTCGATGGAAATCACCAGATGGTGGCGGGTATGCCCGAGTCCTTCAATGTGCTCGTGAAGGAAATCCGCTCCCTGGGAATCAACATCGAACTCGAAGAATCCTGATAGGAGGAGATTAGCAGTGAGAGACTTACTCAATCTCTATGGTAGACAGCGGCAGCCGCTGGATTTTGATGCGATTCGGATAGGCCTGGCGCCACCGGACCTGATCCGTTCATGGTCATACGGTGAAGTGAAAAAGCCTGAAACCATCAATTACCGGACATTCAAGCCGGAACGTGACGGGCTTTTCTGCGCCGCGATTTTCGGCCCGGTCAAGGATTACGAGTGTCTGTGCGGCAAATACAAGCGCATGAAGCACCGTGGCGTGGTGTGTGAAAAATGCGGCACCGAAGTAACCCTGACCAAGGTTCGCCGCGAGCGCATGGCGCATATCGAACTGGCCAGCCCGGTTGCCCACATCTGGTTTCTGAAGTCGCTTCCTTCAAGGATCGGCTTGATGCTGGATATGACGCTGCGCGATATCGAACGCATCCTGTACTTCGAATCCTACGTGGTCCTTGATGCCGGAATGACGGATCTTGAACGGGGTCAGTTGCTCACTGATGAGCAATACCTCGACACGATGGAACAATGGGGCGATGAATTCGACGCCAAGATGGGCGCCGAAGCGATCTTCAACCTGCTCCGCAGCATCGACCTGAACGAGGAGGTCATCAGGCTTCGTGAGGAGATCGGCGCTACACGGTCGGTCACAAAACTGAAACGCCTGTCCAAGCGCGTGAAGCTGGTTGAGGCCTTCATTGATTCCGGCAACCGGCCGGAATACATGATCATGACGGTACTCCCGGTGCTGCCGCCGGACCTGCGGCCACTGGTGCCACTGGATGGCGGACGTTTTGCGACTTCAGACCTGAATGACCTGTATCGCCGCACAATCAACCGTAATAACCGTTTGAAACGGCTGCTGGAGCTGAATGCTCCGGACATCATCGTGCGCAATGAAAAGCGCATGTTGCAGGAAGCAGTCGACGCGTTGCTCGATAATGGCCGACGTGGTCGCGCCATTACCGGCACCAACAAGCGCCCGCTCAAGTCCCTGGCCGACATGATCAAGGGTAAGCAGGGGCGTTTCCGCCAGAACCTGCTTGGAAAACGTGTGGATTATTCCGGTCGTTCCGTAATCGTGGTCGGACCCAAGTTGAAACTGCACGAATGTGGCCTGCCCAAGAAAATGGCGCTGGAGCTTTTCAAGCCGTTCATTTTCAGCAAAATGCAGCGCCGCGGAATGGCGGCTACTATCAAGGCGGCCAAGAAACTGGTTGAAGCCGAGCGGGCCGAGGTTTGGGATATTCTTTCAGAGGTTATCCGCGAACACCCGGTCTTACTCAACCGCGCCCCGACCTTGCACAGGTTGGGTATCCAGGCGTTTGAGCCGGTGCTGATCGAAGGTAAGGCCATCCAGCTGCACCCTTTGGTATGTACAGCATTCAACGCCGACTTCGACGGTGACCAGATGGCTGTTCACGTGCCGCTTTCCATGGAAGCGCAGTTGGAAGCGCGTGCGCTGATGATGTCTTCGAACAATATCCTTTCGCCGGCCAACGGCGAACCGATTATTGTTCCAACCCAGGACGTTGTACTCGGCCTGTACTACATGACCCGTCAATTGGAAGGCGCCCTCGGACAAGGAATGTACTTCAGCGATATCGACGAGGTGCACCGGGCTTTCGAAAACAAAAAGATTGCCCTTCATGCGCGCATCAAGGTCAGGATCGATGAAACGATCATTTCCGAGCATGGTGAGGAACGCCACGAAAGAAACCTGGTCGACACGACGGTCGGCCGCGCTCTGCTGGCAGAAATCCGGCCTTCCGGCATGCCCTTCAGGCTGTTGAATGAGACGTTGAAGAAAAAGCAGATTTCTGCACTGATCAACTCCTGCTACCGCCGACTTGGTTTGAAAAAGACCGTGGTATTTGCCGATAAACTGATGTACACGGGCTTCCAGTTCGCCACGAAAGCAGGTGTGTCCATCGGTATCGATGATCTGATCGTGCCGGACGAAAAGAAGAAAATCCTCGAAGAAGCAGAAGCAGAAGTCGTGGAAATCCAGAACCAGTATATTTCCGGCCTGGTGACCGCCGGCGAACGCTACAACAAGGTCGTCGACATCTGGTCGCGTACCAATGAACTCGTCGCCCGCGCCATGATGAAGCGCATGGGCAAGAGTTTCGTAAAGGATGCTAGCGGGGCGGACGTGGAAGAAGATTCCATGAACTCCATTTTCATCATGGCCGATTCCGGTGCTCGTGGTTCAGCTGCACAGATCAGGCAGTTGGCGGGAATGCGCGGCCTGATGGCCAAGCCGGACGGTTCGATCATCGAAACGCCCATCACGGCGAACTTCCGTGAAGGTCTGGACGTATTGCAGTACTTCATCTCTACGCACGGTGCCCGTAAAGGCCTGGCCGATACGGCGTTGAAGACGGCGAATTCGGGTTACCTGACCCGCCGGCTGGTCGATGTTGCCCAGGACCTGGTGATCACCGAAGTCGATTGCAAGACCGAAAACGGGATAACCATGCAGCCGATCGTTGAGGGTGGCGACGTTGTTGAACCACTCAGCGAGCGCGTGCTTGGGCCGGATGGTCGCAGAAGACGTGTTCAAACCCGGTACCGACGAACTGATTTGTGCCCGCAACACGTTGCTGGATGAGCAGTTGGTTGAGGACCTGGAACAGCATGGTGTCGACCGGATCTATGTGCGTTCGACCATTACTTGTGAAACCAGGCACGGAGTTTGTGCTTCCTGCTATGGCCGCGACCTGGCCCGGGGACATATCGTCAATATCGGCGAAGCAGTTGGTGTTATTGCCGCCCAGTCGATCGGAGAGCCCGGTACGCAGCTGACCATGCGCACCTTCCACATCGGTGGCGCGGCGTCCAGAGCTGCGGCAGTGGACCATATCCAGGTCAAATCCAGCGGCAGTGTCCGTTTGCACAACATGAAGACAGTGGAAAACGTCGACAAGAAGCTGGTGGCGGTTTCCCGTTCCGGCGAGCTCTCAGTCATCGACGTCCACGGCCGTGAGCGTGAACGCTACAAAGTGCCCTATGGTGCGATTATCTCCATTCGTGACGAGGCAGCCGTGAACTGCCGGTGACGTTCCTGCAACCTGGGATCCGCATACGCATCCGATCGTTACCGAAGTGGCCGGCCAGGTGAAATTCCACGAGTTCATTGACGGAGTGACCGTCAACGAGCACCTCGATGACATCACCGGCCTGACCAGCCTGATCATCACGGATCCGAAACGGCGCGGAAGCGCGGGTAAGGATCTGCGGCCAATGATCAGCCTGCTGGGCGAAGACGGCAAAGACCTCAACCTGGTCGGAACGGAAATTCCGGCCCACTATTTCCTGCAGGCCGGTTCAATCGTGCAGATGCAGGATGGGCAGGACGTGAATGTCGGTGACGTGGTTGCCAGAATTCCCCAGGAATCTTCCAAGACCCGTGATATCACCGGTGGTTTGCCCCGGGTTGCCGACCTGTTCGAGGCGCGCAGACCCAAGGAACCGTCGGTTTTGGCGGAAGTTTCCGGAATCATCAGCTTTGGCAAGGACACCAAGGGCAAGCAACGCCTGGTGATCACCAAGGATGACGGGGAGACCTATGAAGAGCTGATCCCCAAATGGCGTCACGTCATCGTGTTCGAGGGTGAACGGGTCGAAAAAGGTGAAACCATCGTCGATGGAGAACCGAACCCGCACGACATTTTGCGGTTGCTGGGCGTGGAAGCGCTGGATGAATACCTGGTGAAAGAAATCCAGGATGTTTACCGTCTGCAGGGCGTTAAGATCAACGACAAGCATATCGAAGTCATCGTGCGCCAGATGTTGCGTAAAGCCGAAGTCATGGACAACGGCGACACCCGCCTTCTGCGGGGTGAGCAGCTTGACCTGGTTCGTATTCTCGAAGAAAACCAGGTTGCCAAAAAGGAAGATGTGCGTCCGGCCGAATACCAGCGGATATCTGCTGGGAATCACCAAGGCCTCGCTGGCGACCGAATCCTTCATTTCGGCGGCATCTTTCCAGGAAACAACCCGGGTGCTGACCGAAGCCGCCGTGCGCGGCACCACGGATCAGCTGCGTGGCCTGAAGGAAAATGTGATTGTCGGACGTCTGATTCCGGCTGGAACGGGCATGGCGTACCACATACGCGCAAGAACAAGCCGGCGGAAGAAGCGGAAATCGATCTGACGGCCCTGGCGTCAGCCATCGCAGCCGAAGAGTTCGCCAGCCTCGAAGCGGCATCGGAAAAAGACAGCTAGAGACCGGCACCCAAGCAACAAAAAACCCTGGTGAGAGCGGCTTTTCCGCAGGAAAAGAAGTGCTCACCAGGGCTTTTTGTGGGTTCCGATAACACGACCGACTCACTACAAGGCAGATTTAGTCAGCCAGGTGTTGCAATCTGCAAATCCAGATGGCATACTTGTTCGGCTAACAGATGCAATTCCTCCATCAGGAGGGCCGAACGGTAAAAAGACCGTTTCGGAGAGCCGATGTCGCCGGCGCGTGGGCCGGATCTAACGGCGCCCAAACCCGCATTATTTTAAGGGGTTGGGCGTTTGGCATTATCTGAAGCGCGTAAATTTACGCTGAACTTGGCGGCCGGGGATGTTTCCGACTGCCTTTTAATTTGTCAGAACCAAGGATATTGACCGGGAAAATTATGGCGACGATCAACCAACTCGTACGCAATCCACGAAAGGACAAGGCCTACAAGAGCAATGTCCCTGCATTGGAAGGTTGCCCGCAGAAGCGAGGCGTATGCACACGTGTCTACACGACCACACCGAAGAAGCCCAATTCCGCTCTTCGCAAGGTTGCACGCGTGCGTTTGACCAACGGTTTCGAAGTTACCAGCTACATCGGTGGCGAAGGCCATAACCTCCAGGAGCACAGTGTGGTCCTGATCAGGGGTGGTCGTGTAAAAGATCTGCCTGGTGTGCGTTACCACACGGTTCGGGGAAGTCTCGATACCGCTGGAGTGAGTGATCGCCGGCAGGGTCGCTCAAAGTACGGCGCCAAGCGGCCTAAAAAATAATTCTTCTGACGAAGCACATTGACGGAAAGCAATAATGTCCAGAAAGCAATCCAATTTCACGCGAGAAATTCTGCCTGACCCGAAGTTTGGCAGCGAAATGATTACCCGTTTCATCAACATGGTGATGACCAGCGGAAAGAAGTCCGTGGCTGAGAAGATTGTCTACGGCGCGATTGATACGATCGAAAGCAAAAACAAGTCAGCCGACGCGGTCGACCTGGTTCAGAAAGCGCTGGATAACGTCAGTCCCATGGTCGAGGTAAAGTCCCGCCGTGTGGGCGGCGCCACCTACCAGGTGCCGGTCGAAGTGCGCCCGAAAAGGCGCCAGACGCTTGCCATGCGCTGGATCATTGAAGCGGCCCGCAAGCGTGGTGAAAAGAGCATGCCTAACCGGCTTGCCGGCGAGCTGCTGGACGCTGTAGAGCAGCGTGGAACGGCAGTGAAGAAGCGTGAAGACACGCACCGCATGGCTGAGGCCAACAAGGCGTTTGCGCATTACCGCTGGTAATCGCACGTTTTATTACAGAATTTACTGAGGTTAAGACAGTGCCCCGTAGTACACCCATTGATCGTTATCGCAACATCGGCATCATGGCTCATATTGATGCCGGTAAGACGACGACAACCGAACGCATCCTGTTTTATACCGGTGTTTCACACAAAATTGGTGAAGTGCACGACGGCAATGCCACGATGGACTGGATGGAGCAGGAGCAGGAGCGCGGTATCACTATTACCTCGGCTGCCACGACCTGTTTCTGGAGTGGCATGGACAAGCAGTTTCCCGAGCATCGTATCAACATTATCGACACCCCGGGCCACGTGGACTTCACGATTGAAGTGGAGCGTTCCCTGCGAGTGCTCGATGGTGCAGTAGCGGTGTTCTGTGCGGTTGGCGGAGTCCAGCCACAGTCTGAAACCGTTTGGCGCCAGGCCACGCGTTACAAGGTTCCACGGGTAGCGTTTGTCAACAAGATGGACCGTACCGGAGCCAATTTCACGCGCGTCGTCAAGCAAATCAAGGAGCGGCTCGGGGCACGGGCAGTACCTATCCAGTTGCCGATCGGCGCGGAAGAGAATTTTGCCGGTATTGTCGACCTGGTCCGGATGAGAGCCATTTACTGGGATACTACCAACCAGGGCATGACGTACGACGAACGCGACATTCCGGCTGAGCTGCTCGAAGAAGCCAAGGCAGCGCGGGAATTCATGGTTGAATCCGCGGCAGAAGCGACCGATGAGCTGATGGAGATTTACCTTGAAGGTGGTCAGCTGAGCGAAGCCCAGGTTATTGCGGGCTTGCGCGCCGGGACATTGGCCAATGAGCTGGTGCCTTGCCTGTGCGGCACCGCGTTCAAGAACAAAGGTGTGCAGGCTTTGCTGGACATGGTTATCCAGCTGATGCCGTCGCCGCTGGACGTGCCGCCGATCAAGGGTATAAACGAAGACGAGTCAGAAGGTGTTCGCCATTCTTCCGACGAAGAGCCGTTTGCCGCGCTGGCCTTCAAGATTGCGACCGACCCCTACGTGGGCACACTGACCTTCTTCCGTGTTTATTCCGGCGTTTTGAATTCCGGGGACACAGTTTACAACCCGATCAAGAGTAAGAAGGATCGCGTCGGCCGTATTCTGCAGATGCATGCAAACTCGCGTGAAGAGATAAAAGAAGTGCGCGCCGGAGATATCGCGGCTGCGGTCGGGCTCAAGGACATCACCACCGGTGAAACCCTGTGTTCGATGAATAACGTGATCACGCTGGAGCGCATGGTGTTCCCCGACCCGGTAATTTCGGTCGCCGTCGAGCCCAAGACCAAGGCCGACCAGGAAAAAATGGGTATCGCGCTGAGCAAGCTGGCCCAGGAAGACCCGTCGTTCCGCGTCCACACGGACGAGGAATCCGGGCAGACCATCATCTCGGGAATGGGTGAGCTGCATCTCGATATCATCGTTGATCGCATGAAGCGCGAATTCAAGGTGGAGGCCAACGTGGGTCGTCCCCAGGTGGCTTACCGCGAAACCATCCGCAAGAGTGTTGAGGCGGAAGGCAAATTCGTGCGCCAGTCTGGCGGCCGTGGCCAGTACGGCCACGTCAAGATCAGGCTCGAGCCGATGCCATCCGGCGAGGGCTATGAATTCGAGAATGCGATTGTGGGTGGCGTTGTTCCGCGTGAATACATCAATTCCGTGGACAAGGGTATCCAGGAGCAGGTGCAGAACGGTGTGATCGCCGGCTACCCGATGGTGGATGTCAAAGCGACTCTTTTTGACGGTTCCTACCACGAAGTGGACTCATCTGAAATGGCGTTCAAAATCGCCGGATCGATGGCGTTCAAAAATGCCGCAGTGATCGCATCCCCGGTTTTGCTCGAACCGCTGATGAAAGTCGAAGTGGTCACGCCCGAAGATTATATGGGTGATGTCATGGGCGATCTGAATCGCCGTCGCGGAATCGTCCAGGGTATGGAAGACAGCCCGGCGGGCAAAATTATCAACGCACACGTGCCTTTATCCGAGATGTTCGGTTATGCCACTGATCTGCGTTCCCAGACCCAGGGCCGCGCAACGTACACGATGGAATTCGATCACTACGCCGAAGCACCGGCCAGTGTTGCTGAAGAAATTATCAAGAAAACCGCCTGAGCCAAAAGGCCAATCGAACAGGCAGATAGAAGAGGAATAAACCATGGCAAAAGCAAAATTTGAACGTACAAAGCCCCATGTAAACGTGGGCACGATTGGTCACGTGGATCATGGCAAGACGACGCTGACGGCGGCGATGACGAAAGTCTGTGCTGAGTTGCGTGGTGGCGAATTTAAAGCCTTTGACCAGATCGACAATGCGCCGGAAGAGCGGGAGCGCGGGATTACGATTGCCACGGCGCACGTGGAATACGAGTCACCGTTGCGTCACTATGCGCACGTAGACTGCCCGGGGCACGCGGATTATGTGAAGAACATGATCACGGGTGCGGCGCAGATGGACGGAGCGATCCTGGTGGTATCGGCGGCCGATGGCCCGATGCCGCAGACGCGCGAGCACATTCTGCTGGCGCGCCAGGTGGGTGTGCCGTACATCCTGGTGTACATGAACAAGGCAGACATGGTGGACGACGCCGAGTTGCTGGAGCTGGTGGAGATGGAAGTGCGGGAGCTGTTGAGCTCGTACGATTTCCCGGGCGACGATACGCCGATCATCACGGGTTCTGCGCTGAAGGCGCTGGCCGGGGAAGATACGGAGCTGGGCGTGCAGTCGATTATCCGTTTGCTGGACGCGATGGACGAGTACATCCCGCAGCCGGTGCGTGCGACGGACAAGCCGTTTTTGCTGCCGATCGAGGACGTGTTCTCGATTTCGGGACGCGGCACGGTGGTGACCGGGCGCGTGGAGCGTGGGATAGTGAAAGTGGGTGAGGAAGTCGAGATTGTGGGCATTCACCCGACCAAGAAGACGACCTGCACGGGTGTGGAGATGTTCCGCAAGCTGCTGGACGAAGGCCGTGCGGGCGACAACGTAGGTGTGTTGTTGCGCGGCACGAAGCGTGATGAAGTGGAGCGTGGCCAGGTGCTGGCGCATCCGGGTTCGATCACGCCGCACACCAAGTTTGAGGCGGAAGTTTATATTCTGTCGAAAGACGAAGGTGGCCGTCATACGCCGTTTTTCAAGGGCTATCGTCCGCAGTTTTATTTCCGCACGACCGACGTAACCGGGGCGTGTGAATTGCCGGAAGGCGTGGAGATGGTGATGCCGGGTGACAATGTGAAGATGCAGGTTGCCCTGATTGCGCCGATCGCGATGGAAGAAGGTTTGCGATTTGCGATTCGCGAAGGCGGCCGTACCGTTGGCGCCGGCGTTGTAGCCAAGATCCACGAGTAGGCAAGGTAGAAGAGTTCCTCGGGTGCTTCTTTTATCGCGATGCGATAAAAACCGTCCCCTCGGAACGACGTAAATGACTCTGCTCTGGCGCTGACGCGCCAACCGCAGAGATGTAGGAGCGGATTCATCCGCGAAAGCAAGCAACAAAAGAGTCAAAGCGAGTAAACGAAAATGGCTGAACAGAGAATCCGGATCCGGCTGAAAGCATTCGATCATCGACTGATCGATCGTTCAGCCTTTGAAATCGTGGAAACGGCGAAGCGGACCGGAGCCCAGGTGCTTGGCCCGATTCCGTTGCCCACGAGGATCGAGCGGCACACCGTGCTGATTTCGCCACACGTGAACAAGGATGCGCGCGACCAGTACGAAACCCGTACCCACAAGCGCCTGATGGATATCGTGGATCCCAATGACAAGACCGTGGATGCACTGATGAAGCTGGACCTGGCAGCGGGCGTCGACGTACAGATCAAGTTGTACTGATCGCCAGCAGAAACCGGAAAGAAGGCAGAACAATGAAGATTGGATTAATTGGACGCAAGCGTGGAATGACCCGGGTTTTTACCGAGCAGGGCAATAGCGTACCTGTCACGGTGATCGAGGTCAGTCCGAACCGCGTAACCCAGGTGAAGGATCTGGAGACCGATGGCTATCGGTCTATTCAGGTCACCATCGGCCAGCGCCGGGCAAGCCTGGTGAACAAGCCGGTGGCCGGACATTATGCAAAGGCCGGCGTAGAGGCCGGAGAAGGTCTGTGGGAACTGCGCCTGCCGGAAGGCGAGGCAGTGGAAGCCGGTTCGGAGCTCAAAGTTGATATGTTCGAAGCCGGAGAAATGGTTGATGTAACCGGAACGAGCAAAGGTAAAGGCTTTGCGGGTACGGTGAAACGGCACAATTTCCACATGCAGGACGCTACCCACGGTAACTCGCTGTCCCATCGCGCGCCCGGATCAATTGGGCAGTGCCAGACGCCTGGCCGCGTAGTGAAAGGCAAAAAGATGTCCGGACACATGGGGGACGAGCGTGTAACGACGCAAAACCTGGAAGTGGTGCGTGTCGATGCGGAACGGAACCTGCTCCTGATCAAGGGTGCGGTACCGGGTGCACCGGGTGGTGCGGTTATGGTCCGTCCTGCCGAGAAGGCGCATTCGTAAGGTTTGATGGAGAAATGACCATGCAACTCACAGTAGCAGGCGGAAAGAACATCAAGGTTTCTGACGCCACTTTCGGAAGAGAATTTTCCGAAGCGCTGGTTCACCAGGTCGTGACCGCCTATCTCGCAGGCGGGCGTGCCGGAACCAAGGCTCAGAAAAATCGCTCGGCGGTAAGCGGCGGAGGCAAGAAGCCGTTTCGCCAGAAAGGCACCGGCCGGGCACGTGCGGGCACCATTCGTAGTCCAATCTGGCGGGGCGGTGGCGTGACATTTGCTGCGGTTTCCAGGGATCACGCACAGAAGGTCAACAAGAAGATGTACCGCGGAGCGATGCAGACGATCTTGTCTGAACTGGTGCGCCAGGAACGTCTCGTGATCGTCAATGCGCTCGAATTGTCAGAGCCAAAGACCACTGCCCTTATCGCCAAGCTGGCCGATCTGGGTTTTGAGACCGGCCTGATCGTTACCGCCGAACTCGAAGAAAACGTGTACCTGGCAGCGCGGAATATTCCGGGCGTCTATACGCTGGATGTTGCGGGAATCGATCCGGTCAGCCTGGTCGCGGCCGACAAAGTAATCATGACTGTTGAAGCAGTTGAAAAGATCCAGGAGTGGCTGGGATGAGCAGCAACCGTTTATACCAGGTATTGCTTTCCCCACGCGTCACGGAAAAAACGACGCTCGTGGGAGAGAACAGCAATCAATACGTTTTTCACGTAGTCCCGGACGCCAAAAAAGCGGAAGTCAAAGGCGCAGTGGAACTGTTGTTCGATGTTAACGTGGAAGCAGTTCGCATTGTTAACGTCAAGGGTAAAACCAAGTCTTTTAAGATGCGCCCCGGTAAGCGCAGCAATTGGAAAAAGGCTTATGTCCGCGTGCAGGAAGGTCAGGTGATCGACTTCCTGGGCGGGGAATCAGTTTAAGGATAAATAGTCATGGCAATTGTTAAGGCAAAACCAACATCGCCAGGACGCCGGGGTGTCGTTCAGGTCAAGCATGATCACCTGCACAAGGGTGCACCATATCCTGGCTTGGTGGAAAAGCAATCCAAGAGCGGTGGTCGTAATAACGCCGGCAGGATTACCACGCGGCACCAGGGTGGTGGCCACAAACAGCACTATCGCGTCATTGATTTCAAGCGCGACAAGGATGGAATCGTCGGGCGTGTTGAACGTATCGAATACGATCCTAACCGCACTGCGCATATTGCACTGGTGCTTTATGGCGACGGTGAACGGCGTTACATCATTGCGCCAAAGGGCGTGCACGCAGGTGACGAAGTCATCAGTGGCCGCGAAGCAGCGATCAAGCCCGGAAATTCCATGCCCCTGCGCAACATTCCCATGGGTTCTGTTGTTCACTGCGTGGAAATGAAACCCGGTAAAGGCGCGCAGTTGGCACGTAGTGCCGGTGCAGCGGTTCAGCTGGTTGCAAGGGAAGGGCAATACGCCACCCTGAGACTGCGTTCCGGTGAAATGCGTAAAGTTCCGGCGCGTTGCCGTGCCACGATTGGTGAAGTGTCAAACTCCGAGCACAATCTTGAGAAACTGGGTAAAGCCGGTGCAACGAGATGGAGGGGAGTACGCCCGACCGTTCGTGGTGTCGCAATGAACCCGGTCGATCATCCGCACGGTGGTGGTGAAGGGCGTACGTCTGGTGGACGTCACCCGGTTTCCCCATGGGGTGTTCCGACCAAGGGATACAAAACCCGCAAGAACAAGACTTCGGACAAATTTATTGTTCGTAAGCGTTCAGGCAAATAACAGGTACTGCTATGCCACGTTCGATTAAGAAAGGCCCGTTCGTTGATCATCACCTGATGAAAAAGGTGACCGAATCCGTAGCGACGAACAACAAGCGACCGATCAAAACCTGGTCACGCCGTTCCATGATCCTTCCGGATATGGTCGGCTTGACGATTGCGGTCCACAACGGACGCCAGCATGTTCCGATCCTGATCAGTGATCAGATGATCGGCCACAAGCTGGGTGAATTCGCGGCAACCCGGACCTTCAGGGGTCATTCGGGTGACCGCAAAACGAAGTAGGTGTTGCCATGCAATCGACTGCACGATTAAAAAACGCGCGTATTTCAGCGCAAAAAGTTCGCCTGGTGGCTGACCAGGTTCGGGGTATGCCGGTTGACAAGGCCGAGCAGCTCCTGACCTTCAGCAACAAGAAAGCAGCGCACATCGTCAAGAAAGTGCTGCTCTCGGCAGTTGCCAACGCCGAACATAACGAAGGCGCCGACATCGATGAGCTCAAAGTGAGCAAGATCATGGTCGATGAAGGCCCGACCTTGAAGCGTGGACGGGCGCGGGCAAAGGGTCGTGGAACTCGAATTCTTAAACGGAACAGTCACATTACCGTGACCGTTGCCGACAAAAAAGCGGGACAAGCATAATGGGTCAGAAAGTACATCCGACAGGAATCCGTCTTGGAATATCCAAGGACTGGAATTCAACCTGGTTCGCTGAAAAAGGCGACTATGCCGAGACGCTGAACTCGGATCTGAAGGTTCGTAAGTATCTGCAGAAGCGTCTTGCGCAGGCTGCAGTCAGCAGAATTCAGATTGAGCGTCCGGCAAAATCCGCCAGGATAACAATACATACGGCTCGTCCGGGTATCGTGATCGGCAAGAAAGGTGAAGACATTGAACGTCTTCGTCGCGACGTGACCGAGTTGATGGGTGTTCCGACGCACATAACCGTTCAGGAAATCCGCAAGCCGGAACTCGATGCGCAATTGGTTGCCGAGGGCATTGCCCAGCAGCTGGAGCGCCGCATCATGTTTCGCCGTGCGATGAAGCGCGCTGTCGGAAACGCCATGCGACTCGGGGCACTGGGTATCAAGGTCTGTGTATCCGGCCGCCTCAACGGCGCAGATATCGCCCGCAGTGAGTGGTATCGCGAAGGCCAGGTTCCGCTTCACACTTTGCGTGCCGATGTGGACTATGGCTTTGTCGAAGCAGGAACTACCTACGGTGTTCTGGGTGTGAAAGTCTGGATCTACAAAGGCGAGGTTTTTGACCTGTATGGTTCCGACAGTGAAAACAAGCGCAACCCGGCAGTTGCCAGCTAGGAGATGAAGTAATGCTGCAGCCCAAACGAACAAAATTCAGAAAGCAGCAAAAAGGCCGTAACCGTGGCCTGGCGCAAGTTGGTAACCGCGTCAGTTTCGGTGAGTACGGCCTGAAGGCGACAACGCGTGGTTTTATTACTGCGCGTCAGATCGAGTCGGCTCGCCGCGCAATTACACGTTACGTAAAGCGTGGTGGAAAGCTGTGGATTCGTGTCTTCCCCGACAAACCGGTTACCAAGAAACCGGTAGAGGTCCGTATGGGTAAAGGCAAAGGTAATGTTGAGTACTGGGTGGCTCCGATTCAGCCCGGTCGCGTATTGTATGAAATCCAGGGCGTAAGCGAAGAGCATGCCCGGGAAGCATTTCGGCTTGCGGCGGCCAAGCTTGTCGGTAAACACCACCTTCGTCAAGAGGTCTGTGTTGTGATGAACGCGCAAGATTTGAGAGAAAAAGAACGAAGTTGAACTCCGCGCAGAGCTGACCGGCCTGTTGCGGGAGCAATTCAATCTGCGGATGCAACGCGGTATCGGCCAGTTGGCCACGCCACACGAGATTCGTCGTGTCCGCAGGGATATTGCTCGCATCAAAACGGTATTGAACGAGAAAAAGAAGGGTAGTGAAGCATCATGAGCACGACCGAAACAGAAAAACGCACCAAAACGGGACGCGTAACCAGCAATAAAGCTGACAAGACCGTTACCGTGTTGCTGGAGCGCCAGGTAAAGCACCCGCTGTATGGCAAATACATCAAGCGCTCGACGAAAGTGCATGCGCATGATGAAGAAAACAGTTGTGGTGAAGGCGACCTGGTAAAGATTTCAGAATGCCGTCCTCTTTCAAAATTGAAGAGCTGGCGGGTAGTGGAAATATTGGAGCGCGCCAAGTAAGGCTTTGGCCTGAAGAAGAGCGTAGCAGAGGACATCAACGATGATTCAGATGCAAAGCATGCTTTCAGCCGCCGACAACAGCGGCGCGCGCCGGGTTCAGTGCATCAAAGTACTGGGTGGGTCGAAGCGCCGTTACGCGCGAATCGGCGACGTGATCAAGGTCACGGTCAAAGAAGCGATTCCACGCGGCAAGGTAAAGAAAGGCGAAGTTTATAACGCGGTGGTTGTCCGGACGCGTTCAGGCGTTCGCCGCGGCGACGGTTCTTTGATCCGTTTTGATGGAAATGCGGCCGTGTTGCTTGACAACAAGCACGAGCCCATTGGCACCCGTATTTTTGGCCCCGTGACCCGCGAATTGCGTACCGAGCGGTTCATGAAAATCGTCTCGCTGGCACCAGAAGTACTGTAGGCGGGGAGAGCACAGAAGATGAAAAGAATTCATAAAGGTGACGAAGTCATCGTAACGACCGGCCGCAGCAAGGGTCAGCGGGGGCACGTACTGCGTGTCGTCGGCGACAGCAAGCTGCTGGTCGAAAACGTAAACATGGTGAAAAAGCACCAGAAGCCCAACCCGTCTTTGAACCAGTCTGGCGGTATCGTGGAGAAGGAATCTCCGATCCACGTGTCAAACGTCGCGCTGTACAACCCGGGAACCGGTAAAGGTGACCGCGTGTCATTCAAGACGCTGGATGATGGCCGCAAGGTGCGCATTTTCAATTCCACCGGCGAAGCAGTGGATATTTAAGGATCGGCAGATGTCCAGATTACAGACATATTACAAAGAGACCGTGGTTCCCCAGTTGCTTGAAAAATTCAGTTTCAACAACGTGATGGAAGTGCCCAGGATCACCAAGATCACCCTGAACATGGGTGTTGGCGAGGCAGTTGCTGACAAGAAAATCATGGATCGCGCGGTTGGCGACATGACGGCAATTGCCGGTCAGAAACCGATCGTGAGACTCGCGCGGAGATCCGTAGCCAGTTTCAAAATCCGCGATGGTTGGCCGGTTGGCTGCAAGGTGACCCTGCGCCGGGAAAGAATGTACGAATTTTTGGACCGGTTGGTAAACATCGCGATACCGCGTATTCGTGACTTCCGCGGTCTCAACCGCAAGTCATTTGACGGCCGTGGAAATTACAGCATGGGTGTAAAGGAACAGATCATGTTTCCAGAGATTGATTACGATCAAATCGATGTGATTCGTGGCCTGGATATCACGATTACAACCAATGCTAAAAACGATGAGGAAGCCCTGGCGCTGTTACAGGCGTTCAACTTCCCGTTCAGAGAGAAATAGGCGAAGGAATCACGATGGCAAAAGTATCAATGATCAATCGCGAGAATCGTCGCGCGAAACTGGCGGCCAAGTACGCCAAAAAACGTGCTGAACTGAAGGCGATTATTATCAAACCCGGATGTTAGTTTCGACGAGCAGCAGGATGCGATGTTCCGTTTGCAGAAACTGCCCCGTGATTCGAGCCCCGTCCGCAAGCGGAATCGCTGCGCAATTTCCGGCCGCCCGCGTGGCTTCTACCGGAAGTTTGGACTGGGACGTAACAAATTACGCGAAGCCGCAATGCGCGGTGACGTGCCGGGCCTGCGTAAGGCCAGCTGGTAAAGAGGAAGAATATCATGAGCATGAGCGACCCGATTTCGGACATGCTGACGCGGATTCGCAACGCGCAGGCGGTGCAGAAACCGACAGTAAAAATGCCCGCTTCCAAGGTGAAGGCGGGAATTGCCAAGGTCCTGAAAGATGAAGGCTATATCAGTGATTTTCGTGACGTCGAAATCGACGGCAAGCCTGGGCTTGAAATCACGCTGAGGTATATGCAGGGCAAGGGTGTCATAGAGACGCTCAAGCGTGTCAGCAGCCCCGGTTTACGCCAGTATCGCGGCAAAGACGATTTGCCGAAAATCCTGAATGGTCTGGGAATTGCCGTAGTGAGTACTTCACAGGGCATCATGACCGATACAGCAGCACGTTCTGCAGGCCAGGGTGGTGAAATCCTGTGCACTGTAACGTGATGCAGGGGATTGGGAGAAAGACATGTCACGTATAGCTAAAGCCCCCATCGAGTTGCCTTCAGGCGTTGCAATCAACGTTGCTGCAGGCGGCCAGGTCAATGTCAAAGGCCCGAAAGGGACCTTGGAAGCTCAAGTTGCACCCGAGTGTGAGCCTGGAACAGGACGACAACAGTTTTGTTGTGAAACCTGCGAGCGATTCCGCCATTCCCATGGCCGGAACGTTCCGTTCCCTGATCGGCAACATGGTGTAGGCGTTACGGATGGTTTCGCGAAAAAGCTGACGCTGGTGGGTGTCGGGTACCGCGCACAGGTTCAGGGCGAAACGCTTACCCTGGCACTGGGGTATTCACATCCGATTGAGTATAAAGCACCCAATGGCGTGACCATCGAGGCGCCGAGCCAGACAGAGGTAATAGTCAGTGGTTGCGATAAACAGCGGGTTGGCCAGGTTGCTTCTGAAATCCGGGCGTTCCGTCCGCCGGAACCCTACAAGGGTAAAGGCGTCAGGTACTCGGACGAACGCGTGATCCGGAAAGAAGCGAAGAAAGCTTAAGAGAACGAGGAAACACAGATGGATATTAAAAAGGCAGCACGTTTGCGGAGGGCCAGAAAGGCCCGTGCACACATCCGTCGCCTCGGCAGGCCCAGGCTGACGATATTTCGCAGTGGCAAGCATATTTATGCCCAGGTCATCAGTTCGGAAAACGGAACCGTCATTGCGTCAGCGTCAACCTTGCAGAAAGACGTTTCGGCCAAGCTGAAAAGCACTTCCAACAAGGAAGCCGCAGCAGCCGTCGGGACGGCTGTGGCAGAGCGGGCCGTTGAGGCCGGCGTCAAGCAAGTTGCTTTTGACCGTTCCGGTTACAGGTATCACGGACGGGTCAAGGAACTGGCAGATGCCGCACGTAAAGTCGGTCTGGACTTTTAACGCAGCTTAATCGAATTCGGGGCAGGATCTGACCCGCAGAGACAGGTAAGAAAAATGGCGAATATGGACAAAGACACTGGTGACGGCCTGCTTGAAAAACTGGTAGCTGTCAATCGTGTGGCCAAAGTGGTCAAGGGTGGCCGTATTTTCGGTTTTACCGCCCTGAGCGTGGTCGGCGATGGAAACGGCAAAATCGGTTTCGGTTACGGCAAAGCTCGGGAAGTGCCCGTGGCCATCCAGAAATCAATGGAGAAAGCGCGTCGCAACATGGTGAAAATCTCCTTGCGTGATGGCACCCTGTGGCACGCGGTTAAAAGCAGCCATGCAGGTTCACGCATTTACATGCAGCCGGCATCGGAGGGTACCGGCGTTATTGCGGGCGGCGCGATGCGCGCAGTTCTGGAAACGGTGGGCGTACGTGACGTGCTGGCCAAGAGCGTAGGGTCCAACAACCCTCAGAACCTGGTTCGTGCAACCATCAAAGGATTGCAATCGGTGCAGAGTCCGGAGTCGGTAGCCATCAAGCGTGGCAAATCCATTGATGAAATCATGACAAACGTTGGTGGGGCGACCCTCGGGTAGAAAAACATGGCTAAAGCTAAACAGATAAAAGTAACACTGGTCCGTTCAACGATCGGATTCCAGCCGAAGCACCGGGAATGTGCCCGCGGGCTGGGCCTGAAACGTATGAACCAGACCGTTGTGCTGGAGGATACGCCGTCCATCCGGGGAATGGTTAACCGGATTGAATACATGGTACGAGTGGAGAAAGCCTGAGGCCGGAAACGGCAAGGTGACTTTGCGAACCGCCAATTTTATTAATTTGGGAAAGTACTGACATGAAACTGAATTCATTGAGCCCGGCAGAGGGCAGTAAAAAGGACCGCAAGCGAGTAGGCCGCGGTATTGGTTCCGGCCTGGGCAAGACTGCCGGTCGTGGGCACAAAGGCCAGAAATCCCGCTCCGGCGGATTCCATAAAGTGGGATTCGAGGGCGGCCAGATGCCGTTGCAGCGCCGCTTGCCGAAGCGCGGATTTGCTTCCCGCACGTCCCGTTACAATGCCGAAGTGCGCCTGTACCAGCTGGAGGTAATGACCGTCGACGTCATTGACCTGGAGGCGCTGAAGTCCGCAAAGATTGTCGGGCACGATGCCAAGAAAGTGAAGATCATCAATACAGGCGAACTGACTCGCGCCATTACCGTGAAAGGTCTTGGTGTCACCAAGGGCGCGAAGGCGGTAATTGAAGCTGCCGGGGGTAAGGTAGAGTAATGTCACGTTCCCCGTCACAAATGGCGGAAACGCTGGGTGGACTGGGTCGTCTGACCGAGCTGCGCCAGCGTTTGCTGTTCGTTGTCGTCGCGTTGATTATTTATCGCGTCGGCACGTTCATCCCGGTGCCGGGTGTGAATCCGCAGGCACTGTTGCAATTCATGAATTCGCAGCAGGGCACGATCGTGGACGTGTTCAACCTGTTCACTGGTGGCGCTCTGGAGCGTTTCTCATTGTTTGCGCTCGGTGTGATGCCCTATATTTCTGCGTCGATCATCATGCAGTTGATGAGTACGGCGATTCCGCAATTGGCGCAATTGAAGAAAGAAGGCTCATCGGGCCGTCAAAAAATTACTCAGTACACCCGGAATTTCACGGTCATTCTGGCGGCGGTTCAGGCTGGTGGCGTAGCGTTTGCACTGCAAGGGCAGTCGACGGTGGTTCTCCAGCCCGGGTTCGGCTTCCTGTTTACCGCAATGGTGACGCTCACTGCAGGTACGATTTTCCTGATGTGGCTGGGTGAGCAAATTACCGAGCGTGGTGTGGGCAATGGTATCTCGCTGATCATCTTCGCAGGTATCGTGGCTGGACTTCCCAGGGCGGTTGCCGGAACACTGGAACTGGTCAACACCGGGCAGTTAAGCATTCCGGCAATGTTGATCATCCTGGCGATTGTCCTTGCGGTGATTTACTTCATCGTTCGCGTGGAACGTGGCCAAAGAAGAATTACGGTCAACTACGCGCAGCGCCAGGGGCGGGTTGCCTACCAGAATCAGTCGACTCACCTTCCTTTGAAGGTCAACATGTCGGGCGTTATTCCCGCCATTTTCGCTTCCAGTATCGTGATTTTTCCATCCACGTTGGCCACATGGTTCAGCGGGTCGGAAGGTCTTTCCTGGTTGACGGACGTTTCTGCGGCTCTGACGCCGGGTAACCTGGCCTACACCATTTTGTATTCCGGACTGATTATATTCTTCTGTTTCTTCTATACCGCCATGGTCTTCAATTCCAAGGAAACGGCGGATAACCTGAAGAAGTCCGGTGCCTTTATTCCGGGTATCCGGCCGGGTCGCCAAACTGCGAGTTACATAGATTTTGTACTCACGCGGCTGACCATGGTCGGGTCGCTCTACCTGGTCGCAGTTTGCCTGTTACCGGACATTTTCAGGGTACTGTGGTCGGTTCCGTTCTATTTTGGCGGAACATCGGTGCTGATCGTCGTCGTCGTCATCATGGACTTTATTGCCCAGATACAGGCGCATTTGATATCGCACCAATATGACAGCCTTATGAAAAAGGCGAATCTGAAATCCTACGGTCGTTCCGGAGTGGTGCGGCGGTAGATTTGTTTATTCCGCATGGGCGGGTAATAACGGGTTGCCTCGACAGGGCCGGCCCGCTTGCTTGGGAGAAGAGAGATGAAAGTGCAGGCTTCAGTTAAAAAGATCTGCAGAAACTGCAAAATCGTCAGGCGCAAAGGCGTGCTGTTCGTTATTTGCACTGAGAAAAAGCACAAGCAGAGACAGGGCTGACAGGATAATTACGCCGGTTTTAAAGCGAGAAAATTCAGGCTTTTACCGACACTTTGGATTAGATATAATGTGCTGTTTACATTCACGGCATTTAGCTGACAGGAGTTAACAAGATGGCTCGTATTGCAGGAGTCAATATACCGGTTCAGAAGCACACCTGGGTGGGCCTGACCTATATTTTTGGTGTCGGAAAAACCCGGGCCTTGAAGATTTGCGAAGCCGTCGGAGTTGCGCCGGAAACCAAAATCCGCGATCTGACGGACGCCGAAATCGAAGGGATCCGCGCACAGGTCGGAACTTTTTCGGTTGAAGGTGATTTGCGCCGTGAAGTAGCAATGAACATCAAGCGTTTGATGGACCTCGGTTGTTACCGCGGACTGCGGCATCGTCGTGGTTTGCCGGTACGTGGTCAGCAAACAAAGACAAACGCACGTACCCGGAAGGGTCCTCGTCGTCCGATTAAGCGTTAATTAGCGGGAAAGTTATGGCAAAGCCAATCAAGAAAAAGAAGGTTAAAAAGACAGTCGTGGACGGTATCGCCCACGTGCATGCTTCCTTCAACAATACCATTATCACGATCACTGACCGCCAGGGAAATGCCCTTTCATGGGCAACATCGGGTGGTGCCGGCTTTCGCGGATCCAGGAAAAGCACACCGTTTGCTGCCCAGGTTGCTGCAGAAACCGCCGGCCGTGCCGCACTGGACTATGGCCTGAAGAACCTGGACGTGCGCGTCAAGGGTCCGGGACCGGGACGTGAGTCTTCAGTCCGTGCCCTTGCATGCACTGGGCTACAAGATCACCAACATTACTGACGTGACGCCGATTCCGCACAACGGATGCCGGCCACCTAAAAAACGTCGCGTCTGAGCGGAGCATAAAGAATGGCAAGATATATTGGACCAACCTGCAAGCTGGCACGCCGCGAGGGTGTTGACCTGGAATTGAAGAGCCCTGCCCGAGGACTGGAGTCCAAGTGCAAGCTGAGCCAACCGCCTGGGCAACACGGTGCTTCGAGACGGGTGCGTTTGTCGGATTACGCTTTGCAGTTGCGTGAAAAGCAAAAAGTCCGGCGGATTTACGGCATCCTTGAGCGGCAATTCCGCAATTATTACAAGGCTGCAGCCCAGCAAAAAGGTGCAACCGGCGAAAACCTGCTGCGCCTGTTGGAAAGCCGGCTGGACAACGTTGTTTACCGGATGGGTTTCGCTGTTACCCGGGCGCAGGCGCGCCAGCTGGTGTCGCACAAAGGTGTGATGATTAACGGTGAGATGGTCAACATCCCGTCCTACCAGGTGAAGCCTGAAGATATTGTGGCCATTCGAGAGAAGGCTAAAAACCAGTTACGCGTCAAGGAAGCCCTCACCGTGAGCCAGGAAATGGGTTTGGCTCCGGCATGGGTAAACGTCGATTCCAATAAAATGGAAGGGGTTTTCAAATCCTATCCGGACCGCGCAGAACTGTCTCCCAATATCAATGAGAGTCTTATCGTGGAGCTTTACTCCAAGTAAGAGATCTTGCGTAACAAGTAAATTACCGAACAGTGCTGTGGGTATTGCCGCAGCAAATAGAACGTTTCATCAGAATTATTGTAAATGAGGGCGATCCCTATGATGGGTGTTATAGATCAAATGCTGAAGCCCAGTTCGGTGGGTGTTGACGAAGTCAACCCGAACCGTGCCCGAATTACGCTGGAACCGCTTGAAAGAGGTTTCGGTCATACGCTGGGTAATGCACTCCGCCGGGTCCTGCTGTCATCAATTCCAGGCTGTGCCATTGTCGAAGTGGAGATGGACGGTGTATTGCATGAATACTCCGCTGTCGAAGGTTTGCAGGAAGATATTATTGAAGTATTGCTGAACCTGAAAGGCATCGCGCTTCGGATGTACGACCGGGAAGAAGCGGTTCTGACCCTGAGTAAGTCCGGGGCAGGTGCGGTCACGGCCGGAGACATCCAGGTTGACCATACGGTGGAGATTGTAAATCCCGGCCACTTGATCTGTAACCTGACGCAGAACGGCAGTATCAACATGCGCCTGAAAGTTGCTCGTGGCGTTGGCTATCAGCCGGCAACACAGCTCATGAATGTTGAACAGGAAAGCCGCCCGATTGGCAGGTTGCAACTCGATGCTTCTTTTTGCCCGGTGAGAAAAGTGGCTTACTCGGTTGATGCTGCGCGCGTGGAGCAGCGCACCAACCTGGATAAGCTGATACTGGACATTGAGACCAACGGTACGATGGATTGCGAGGGCGCGGTAAAACTCGCCGCAAACATACTGGCGGACCAATTGTCCGTGTTTGTCGATTTTAAAGCACGGCAAACAGTTGAAATTGAAGAGAAAGAACAGGAAATAGACCCTGTATTGTTGCGTCCGATCGATGATCTGGAACTGACCGTGCGTTCAGCGAACTGCCTGAAGGCGGAAAGCATCCTGTACATCGGCGATTTGGTGCAGCGCACGGAAGTTGAGCTGCTGAAGACACCAAACCTGGGTAAAAAGTCCTTGACCGAAATCAAGGATGTTCTGGCGTCACATGATCTGTCGCTGGGTATGAAATTGGAAAACTGGCCGCCTGAGAGCCTGGTTAACGCCTGAGTTTTGCTTGGGCCAGTATAGATAGACAAAGGATAAGACCATGCGTCACATGAAGTCCGGAAGAAAACTGAATCGGAACAGCTCGCACCGAAAGGCGATGTTCAGCAACATGGCATCGTCGCTGATCGAACATGAAATCATCAAGACCACGGTTCCCAAGGCAAAGGAACTGCGTCGCGTTGCAGAGCCGCTGATCACGCTGGCAAAAGAGGACAGCGTGGCTCATCGCCGCCTGGCTTTTGATCGTTTGCGTGACAGGGAAGTGGTGACCAAGCTGTTCAATGAACTGGGTCCACGCTATGTCGATCGTCCTGGCGGGTATCTTCGCATCATGAAGTGCGGTTTCCGTGCAGGTGACAATGCGCCCATGGCTTACGTGGAGTTGGTTGACCGGCCCAGTGACGAAGAAGCCGTCGAAGTAGAATAATACCGTTTGTTACCAAACAGGTTCTTTGGTTCACAATAAAAAGACGAAGCCCGGCAAATGCCGGGCTTCGTCTTTTTAGCACCGGGGGCCAACGGCCTGAAAGTGCTCCCCTTGCACGTCTTTGACTATGAAACCAGTGAAAGCGACCCCATAAACAGAAGCAGCATCCATCCTGCAAAAGTCCATCCTACCAACATCGTCAAGCTTGCTTTGAACAGGTTTATCATTGCAGTTTTCATGATGTTTCGCCTCCATGCGCTTTCTATTACTGGTCTTGCAAATTATTCAGTGAGTACAGAATGTTAAATGCAAATGACGTGCCAATATTTGGAGGCTTTCATAAATAACCATAAATAACAAAGGGATAAAAAATATTTAATAAAAAATATTGAGGAGTTTTAGGTATCGAAACTGCCCTAATACGTCAACTGGATGACAAAAGAGGTCGTGAGGCCTTTGGGCTCGAGCCCTGTTTTTGTCAGGCCATGCTGCCTAACTGGTAAATCAGGAATGCCCCGACGTATCCAATAATGGTCATATAGGTCCAAGCGAAAGCCGGCCAGCGCCAGCTATTGGTTTCACGGCGAATGGTTGCAATTGTGGCCACGCACTGCAGACACCAGGCATAGAACAGCAACAGTCCGAGCACCATGGGTACGGTAAAAATCGAACGACCGTCAGGCCAGGTAGCGGATCGCAGCTTGTCAACCAGGCTGGACTCCTCGGCTTCTTCTCCAACGGCGTAGATGGTGCCCATGACCGCAACCACGACCTCCCGAGCCGGAAAACCGGCGATCACAGCTGCAGACACGCGCCAGTCCCACCCCAGTGGCTTGAAGACCGGTTCGACAAAGCGACCCGCGCGCCCAAGGTAGCTTTGTGCCAGTTGGTCGGCGGCAGCGGTGTTTCTGAGACTTTGTATTTCAGACTCCAGCTGATCCCCTGTGTGGGCTGCTTTTGCCTGTTGAATGGCAGTTTCCAGGTTCGCGTGAACCTCCGGGGAGCGCGGAAAGTAAGCCAGGCCCCATACGATGATGGCGACTGTGAAAATTACGGTTCCCGCCCGTTTGAGAAAAATACGCGCACGGTCCAGAAGCTTTATCAGAACCGTTTGCAGGTTAGGCCACCTGAATTCAGGCAGCGCCAGTGCAAACTGTGGCTTCGGTCCTCTCAGCGCCGAGCGCTTCAGAAACCATGCGGTCGTCAGGCCGCCTGCGATACCCAGCAGATACAGGCCGAGCAGGACCAGCCCTTGCAGGTTTAACCAGCCAATGGATTGTTCAGGAACAAATGCTGCGATCAGCAGTGCATAAATAGGCAGCCGTGCGGAGCAGGTCATAAATGGGGCAGCGAGGATGGTGGCAATCCGGTCCCGGCGATCCGGGATGACCCGGGTTGCCATGATGGCGGGGACCGCACAGGCAAAGCTGGACAACATTGGAATTACCGACTGGCCGGACAGCCCCACGGTGCGCATGGTGCGATCCATCAGGAAGGCCGCGCGGGCGAGGAATCCTGAGTCCTCCAGCACGATGATGAAAAGAAACAGGATCAGAATTTGCGGCAGGAAGACGAGCACGCTGCCCACCCCTGCAATGACGCCATCGGTGATGAAACTCGAAATCGCACCATCAGGCAAAGCAGAGCCCACGGTATCAGCCAGGAGGGAGGCGGCGAAATCGATCCCATCCATGAGCGGGGCTGCCCAGGAGAAAACGGCCTGGAATACCAGTGCCATGACGATAAAAAAGAGGACGGTTGCAGGCCAGGGCCGATTCATCCACCTGAGGCCACGGGCTCCGTACTTGTCAATCAACGGGGCCTGGTGCTGTGCTTCCCGCAGCACCCCGTGCACCCAGCGATAGCGATGCCGGGCTTCACAGGCTTGCGGGGGCTCATCTCCAAACAACCGCTTGCGAATATCATCCACGGTCTTGCTTCCCAACTGTTTCAGGAGCAAGTCCGCCTGCGGGCTATCGGGGTGCAGCAAAGCCTGGATCACATCGATTCGTGCCATGCTATCGGCGTCCGGCTTTGACGAATTCGTCAGCGGTGCCGCTCAGTTCAGGCCAGGATTCCGGAATTGATGGTGCTGCCGCACGGGTTATCGCCTCCAGTGCTTCTTTCAGCGCCTCCAGCCCCCGCCCGGTGGTGGCTACGACCGGATAAATCTGTATACCTCCCAGGTGGCGTTGCAGGACCTCAATGGATATATCGGTGCCGTTCGCGGTGGCCGCGTCGGTCATGGTCATCGCGACAACCATCGGCAGCTGCATTTCCATCAGCTGCTGAAGCAGGTAAAGTCCCTGGTAGAGGTGGGTGGCGTCAAGCACCACTAAAAGCCCGTCCGGACGCGGCGTTCCCTCGATCCGTCCCAGCAGCACATCGACCGCAATACGCTCGTCAGCTGAAAATCCCCCGAGACAGTAAATGCCCGGCAAGTCGACCAGCTCCAGGGCACTGCTGCTGAGTTGCACCGTGCCGGAGTGCTTCTCGACCGTGACGCCCGGGTAATTCCCGGTCGTCTGGCGCAAACCGGTTAAACGGTTGAATAACGTGCTTTTGCCGGAATTGGGGTTGCCAATGACAGCGATGGAGGCTGTGGGGCGGCGGCGTATGGCAATTTTATCGGCCGGAATGTAGGCCGTTGTGACTTCAGACATTCGCAGTGATCGGGGAAATCCGGAAGTAGTCTGCCTGTTGTTTGCGCACCGATATGGCGGTTCCGTGCACGCTGATCTCCATCGGGTCTCCACCGATCGCGGAGCTCTGGTACCGCACTTCGGCGCCTTCGATGAGGCCGAGCACCATCAGGCGCACAACCCCGGGTTGCCTGGCGTCGACCTGGTCAATTCGGGCCAGTTGGCCGCGGGTCAATTCTTTGAGAGTCATGTCTGTCTTCTAATTGAGAATGATTTTCATTTAGAGCAATTTTAGAGGAAAACAAGCTGCCCGTATATAGACCCAGATCAAGTAGGGCCTACTAAGTCCAAAAAGATTTAAACCCAGGAGCCGTTTTTCAAAACCCGGATGCAGGCGTTTGGAACGAAGTGATAAAGCCATTGATTCAGGGACGGCGAGTCAATGATAGCCAGGTCTGAATTGTAGCCCGGTATCAGCGAGCCGATGCGGTCGGCGGCGGAGACGGCCCTGGCAGCAACGGTCGTGGCGCCGTTGAGGACTTCCTGGGGTGTCATGCGTTGATGAACGCAGGCCATGGTCATGGCTAGTGGCAGGTGGAAACTGGGTGCAGAACCGGGATTGAAGTCGGTGGCTACCGCGACAGGCACTCCCGCGCAAAGAAGGTCTCTCGCGGGAAGATAGGGCTCGCCCAGGTAGAAAGAGGCCAATGGCAAGCTGACCGCAACGGTCCCGGCCTGCGCCAGGGCTGCTATTCCGTCATGGCTGACATACTCCAGATGTTCGGCGGACACGGCGCCGAGTTCGGCAGCCAGGGCGGCGCCCCCGCTGTCGGACAACTGGTCGGCGTGAATTTTGGTCTTCATTCCGTATTCGGCGGCTGTGGTCAAAATTTTACGGGCCTCGTCTATCGTGAAGGCGCCGTTTTCCACGAAGGCGTCACAAAATCTTGCCAAACCTTCCCTGGCAACGGCGGGTATCAGTTCTTCACACAGCAGATGGACGTACTTTTCCCGGTTGTTCCGGTATTCCGCCGGTATCGCGTGGGCGCCAAGAAAAGTTGGCACCAGGTCGATCGGGTGTGATTGATCCAGGAGCCGGTAAACCTCGAGCAGCTTCAGCTCGTTGGCCATGTCCAATCCGTAACCGCTCTTGCATTCAACCGTGGTGACACCGAGTTTCAGCATGGCGTCGAGCGTCCGGCTGGCTTTACGTCGAAGTTCGCCGAGGCTTGACGCCCGGGTGGCCGTTACCGTGCTGGAAATCCCGCCGCCCGCAGCGGCAATCTCCTGGTAGCTTGCCCCCCCGATCCTGAGCGCAAACTCATCTGCCCTCCAGCCTCCAAAACACAGGTGCGTATGGCAATCGACCAGGCCGGGAATGACAATCCGCCGCTCACAATCGATGACCGGTTCGCGGCTGAACCGGGACGGCACATCCCGGTCCGGTCCGACCCATTGGATCTTTTCACCCTGCCATGCGATGGCTGCGTTATTGATCAGTCCCGCGTCTTGCTGCGCGTTTCCGGGCGGACAGGTAGCGAGCTGCGCAATGTTACGCAGAACCGGCATCAGGCAATCGGGCCAATTTGGGATTCGACTGCCGAGGCCAGATCGCCGGCGCGCAGGATATCTGCACACAGGTCCAGGTCGTTGCGAATCTCGTAGTCCTGCTGCGCATGTCCGATTTGCCGGCGTAACATTTCGTGCGCGACATGCACGCCCCTGCCTGGCTTGAGTGGCGACCTGAAATCCAGGGCCTGGGTGGCGCAAAGAAACTCCACTGCGAGTACTCGTTCTACATTCCTGAGAACAGGCAGAAGTTTCAATGCGCTTATCGATCCCATGCTCACATGATCCTCCTGGCCAAGGCTGGTCGGGATGGAATCCACGCTGGCGGGATGACACAGAATCTTGTTCTCCGACACCAGTGCTGCAGCCGTGTACTGCGGCATCATGAATCCGGAATTGACCCCGGTATCTTTCATCAGCAACCTGGGTAAACCATCGTGGCCCTCGAGAAGCAAGTAAGTCCGGCGCTCCGAGATGCTGCCGAGTTCGGCCAGTGCAATTGCTGCGAAATCCATCGCAAAGGCCAGCGGCTGGCCATGAAAATTACCGCCGGAAATGATGTCGCCATTATCGAACACAAGCGGATTGTCAGTGACCGAGTTCAGCTCGATTTCAATGCTGTTGCGGGCAAAATTCAACGCATCCCGGCTGGCTCCGTGAACCTGGGGAACGCAACGCAGGCAATAGGGATCCTGGACCCTGCCGCAGTCACGGTGTGAATCCATGATTTCACTGTGTTCCAGCAGCTTCCTGATGTTTGCTGCAACCTCTGTCTGTCCGGGGTGGGGCCTGATCTGGTGAATGCGCGGGTCAAATGGCGCGGCGCTTCCCTGCAGAGCCTCGAGACTCATCGCGGCCAGGATGTCAGCCTCTTTTTGCAGCACCAGGGCGCGTTCGAGGACAAAAGCGCCGTATGCGGCCATCAACTGGGTTCCGTTAAGTAGCGCCAGCCCATCCTTGGCTTTCAACTGGATCGGTTCAATACCCAGCAATTTCATGGCTTCCGAGGCATCTCTCTTGCCGTTTTGCGTTTCGTTCCAGACTTCGCCCCGGCCGATCAATGGCAGGCATAAATGTGCGAGCGGAGCCAGGTCTCCGGATGCGCCAACGCTGCCGCGACTGGGTACCCATGACGTCAGCCCGATTTCTTCAAACTTCAACAATTGACCGAAAGTTGACCTGGAAATACCCGAGTAACCGAGTCCCAGCGCATGAATTTTCAATTGCAGCATCAACCGGGTGATTTCGGGTGGCACGGGGTCGCCCACGCCACAGGCGTGACTCAGCAGGATATTCTGTTGAAGTTCAGTGAGCTTTTCCTCGTCGATGCGCTTGTTCGCGAGTATTCCAAAGCCCGTGTTGATTCCATAGTGAGCTTTGCCGTCATGCAGGGCCTGGTTGACAAGAGACCTGCTGCGATCCAGTTCCGGGTGACCGGCTCGCAGGGCCGTCATGCTGGCGGCCAGATCAGAGTACAGCGTGGCGACGCGGATCATCGTTTTATCCGTTGATCATCGGAAGGTCGACACCACGCTCGTTCGCCGTCTCCACCGCGATCTCGTACCCTGCATCTGCATGGCGCATCACCCCGGTGCCCGGATCGGCTGTCAGCACCCGCTCCAGCCTGCGATCCGCCATCTCACTTCCCTCGGCAACGCAAACCATACCTGCGTGGAGGGAATAGCCAATGCCAACGCCGCCCCCATGATGTATGGAAACCCAACTTGCACCGCAGGCGGTGTTCAGCATGGCGTTGAGCAACGGCCAGTCGGCGATGGCGTCAGAGCCGTCTTTCATGGCTTCGGTTTCGCGGTTGGGCGAGGCCACTGAGCCGGTATCCAGGTGGTCGCGGCCGATCACCAGTGGAGCGTCAACTTTTCCGTTTCTGACCAGCCAGTTGAATTTAAGCCCGGCCTCGGCCCGCTCGCCGTATTCGAGCCAGCAAATCCGCGAGGGCAGGCCCTGGAACCGCACTTTATCCTGGGCCTTGTGAATCCACCGGTGCAGCGCTTCTTTTTCCGGGAACAGCTCGAGAATTGCTTCGTCAGTCGCTTTGATGTCCGCCGGATTTCCGCTGAGCGCAGCCCACCGGAAAGGTCCCGCGCCTTTACAGAACAAGGGCCGGATATAGGCGGGTACGAAACCGGGATAGTTGAATGCCTCCTGCATTCCGCGGTTATCCGCCACTTGTCCTCTCAAATTGTTACCGTAATCGAAACATATCGAGCCCTTCTTTTGCAGATCAAGAATGGCCTGGACATGGGCAACCATGGAATCCAGCACTTGGTTGTCGTATTTTTCGGGGTCGGCGTTTCTCAGTTCACCGGCTTCTTCGAGCGTGTAACCAGCGGGTATATATCCCGAACGCAGATCGTGTGCGGAAGTCTGGTCAGTAATGACATCCGGAACGATGCCCCGTTGAACCAGTTCGGGCATGATCTCGGCGATATTGCCAAGCAAGCCGACAGAAAGCCCGCCCTTGGCGTTTTCGAGCAGACCAAGGGCCTCATCAAGGCTTTCGGACATAACGTCGCAATACCCGGTCTCAACGCGTCTCTGGATACGCCAGGGGTCTACCTCAACGGCAAGACACAGGCCATCGTTCATGGTGACAGCCAGAGGTTGCGCACCGCCCATTCCGCCCAGACCTGCCGTGACCACCAGTTTGCCTGCCAGGCTGCCGCTGAAATGCTGGTTCGCGCATTCGGCAAAGGTTTCATAAGTGCCCTGAACGATTCCCTGGGAACCGATATAAATCCACGAACCGGCAGTCATCTGGCCGTACATGGTCAAGCCTTTTTGCTCCAGGTCCCGGAACACGTCCCAGTTTCCCCAGCGGGGCACCAGGTTGGAATTGGCGATCAGGACCCGGGGCGCTTCATCATGAGTGCGAAAAACACCCACGGGCTTGCCACTCTGGACCAGCAGGGTTTCGTCGTTATTCAGCCTGGCGAGTGTCTGGATGATTCGTTCGTAGCATTCCCAGTTGCGGGCGGCTTTGCCCGTGCCGCCGTAAACGATCAATTCGTCCGGTTTCTCGGCAACATCGGGATCAAGGTTGTTCATGAGCATCCTCATGGCGGCCTCCTGGTGCCAACCCTTGCATCTGAGGGTTGTGCCCGTGGGTGCATGGATCGGGGTGCCGGCCATCGCCTTGTATTTTTGCTGAGATACACTCATTATCTTGCCTTTCGGGTCAGTCATCGGTTTGACACTTGATTATAATGGAACCCGGATCAGTCAGGCTTGCCTTTGTTCCGGCAATTCGCCCTGTTGATCTTCCGACGTCGTTTTGAGGATACGCTGTGACCAAGTTATTAAGACCCAGAGCCTGGTTCTTTATTGTTGCCATTGCATGCGCCGCAATGGTGTCATACGCCTTGTACGTGCAACATGTCGAATTTATCGAACCCTGTCCCCTGTGCGTCTTCCAGCGGATGGTTTTCATATGGATCGGCGCCGTCTCACTGCTGGCGGCGATTCACAACCCTGGAACGGTCGGGCGGTGGATATATGGCCTGATGCTGGCCCTGGGCGCCTTGGCCGGAATAGGTATCGCAGGCCGTCACGTGTGGCTGCAGAACCTGCCGCCGGAACAGGTGCCTGATTGCGGCATGGGGCTGAATTACATGCTGGAAACCATGCCGTTTGGCCAGGTCCTCTCAGAAGTGTTCTATGGGTCCGGAGAGTGTGCCGAGATCGATTGGATGTTTCTCGGCCTGAGTATGCCGGGTTGGACATTGCTCTGGTATACCGGGTTTGCAGTGGTTACCATCACCGTCTTGATAGCAGCCCGGAAAACAAAGGTTTACCTAAATGAAAAATTCAACCAATCCTGGCCGGGGTGGACCGGTTCGGGAAGTGAGCGTGCCGGAAAACTGGAAGCCGGAGTCCTGGAAAAACTTCCCGGCGCTTCAGCAGGCGAATTATCCGGACCAGGATGCGTTGGACAGGGCTTTGAAAAAGCTGAGCAGCCTTCCACCGCTGGTGACGTCGTGGGAAATCCTGTCACTGCGTGATCAGATTGCGGAAGCCCAGGCAGGCAAACGCTTTGTTTTGCAGGGTGGGGATTGCGCTGAAAGCTTTTCGGAATGTTGTTCACCGCTGATCACCAACCGCCTCAAAGTATTGCTGCAAATGAGCCTGGCCCTGATTCACGGGCTGCAAATGCCGGTGGTCCGGATCGGGCGTTTCGCCGGCCAGTACGCCAAACCGCGATCCTCGGACCTGGAAACGCGGGATGGCGTAACCTTGCCAAGTTACCGCGGTGACCTGGTCAATGCTTTTGAATTCAATGAAAAGGACCGCGTGCCGGATCCGCAACGACTGCTCCAGGCGCATGCATACTCAGCGCTGACCATGAATTTCGTCCGGGCTCTTGTGGATGGAGGATTTGCCGATCTGCACCACACCGAGTACTGGGAGTTGGGCTGGCTGGATCATTCTCCGCTCGCCGACGAATTTCGCAAGCTGACCGAGAGCCTGAGCCAGTCATTGCGGTTCATGGAAACCATCACCGGTCGTGACGCGGGCAGCCTGAGGCGGGTGGATTTTTTCACTTCACATGAAGCATTGCACCTGCACTATGAACAGGCCCAGACCAGGCAGGTTCCACGGCAGTGGGGTTGGTTTAACCTGGGAACCCACTTCCCCTGGATCGGGATGCGCACGGCAGACCTGGACGGCGCTCACGTTGAATACTTCCGCGGTATCAGGAACCCCCTCGGCATAAAAGTGGGGCCCGGCATGAACCGTGAATGGCTTGCCGGTCTTCTCGAAAAACTCAATCCGGGGCGCGAAGCGGGCCGCATCGTTCTGATACACCGCATGGGTGAATCGAAAATTGAGGAGCACTTGCCGCCGTTGATACGTGCTGTGCAGGACACCGGAAGCCCGGTCCTGTGGCTGTCAGACCCAATGCACGGCAATACCGAATCCACCGGTGACGGAATCAAGACGCGCCGGTTTCGGAAAATCATGAAAGAAATGGAGTTGGCGTTCGAAATCCACCTGGCCAACAATTCGCGGCTGGGCGGTCTCCACCTGGAGCTGACTGGCGAAAATGTGACCGAATGTACCGGTGGCGCCCGCGACCTCTCGGACGAAGACCTGAAGCGCGACTACAAGTCCACCGTCGATCCGAGACTGAACTATGAGCAATCGCTTGAAATGGCGATGCTCATCGTGAGAAAGCACCGGCAGGGCGCCTGAGGGTTTTTCATGCCTAAATGGACGCTGGCCGGGCTGGTCTTGCTGGTAATAGTCCTTCCCCTGTCCGGAAGGGCTGCCGAGGGCGCGCAAGTCAGCCACACTCTGAGTTTCCCACAGAAAAACAACCAGTTAGTACATGTCAATACGCGGTTTGAGGTCGCCGCGGACCAGGTTGATGTGTATCTGCCATCCTGGAATCCGGGCTCGTACCTGATCCGGGACTTCGCGGGGAACCTCGAGCGCTTTGAGGCTGCGGATTCCAGCGGCAGGCCGCTGCAGTTTATTAAAATTTCCAAACACCAGTGGCGCATTGACACCCGGGGCGTTGATCAACTGTCGATTGACTACGATATCTGGGCCGGTCAGATCAACGTGGCCGAAAGCTGGATCGAATCCGGAATGGCGTTGCTGAACGGCGCCGGAATTTTTCTGTACAACGAACAGACCCGGAATTTGCCGCAGAGCCTCGAGATCGCAATCCCCGAATCCTGGTCGCAGATCCACACGTCACTGCCCGCAAAAGCGGACGGGCCGGGTTTCATTGCCCGCGATTATGACGAGCTGGTGGATAGCCCACTGCTTTTGGGTAACACGGTTGAATATGCTTTCGAAGTGAATGGCCAGCCTTATTCGCTGGTGCTGTCGGAGGATAACCGTTTCTGGGAGGGTCAGGCCTCGGCTGATGACGTGGCCAGGATCGTCAAGGCCCAACAGGCATTCTGGGGTGTCAATCCGTTCGAACGAAAATATCTTTTCCTCAACCTGTTCATGGAGAAACCGGCCGGCCTCGAGCACGACCACAGCACCGTGATCATGAGCAGTCCCTGGCAAATGCGGAGCAGGGAGGATTACATCAAGTGGCTCGGCCTGGTGTCGCATGAATTCTTTCATTCGTGGAATGTCCGGCGCATGAGGCCGCAGGCCCTGGCTGAATACAATTATGAACAGGAGGTTTACACCCGCGAACTTTGGTTGGCCGAAGGGCCTCACCAGTTATTACGATGACCTGATGCTCTTCCGCAGCGGTCTGATAGACGTCGGCGACTATTTCAAGCTCCTGGCTGAAGAAATCCGGGTGTATGAAACCACCCCGGGGCGCGAGATCCGGTCAGCTGAGCTTGCTTCGTTTGACACCTGGATAAAGCAGTACAAGCCGGACAACAACACGCTGAACAGCACCATTTCGTATTATCGCAAAGGCGCCCTGATCGGTTTCGTTGCGGACACGGAAATTCGCCGGTCAACGGATAACCGGTCCAGCCTGGATGCGGTGATGCGCCAGATGTATTCGATTTATGGTCCGGGCGGCTCGGTTCAGGGCGGTTATCCGCCCGGTGCCTTCGAAAATGTTGTGGAATCAATTGCAGGCCCGGAAACACGGAGTATTGTCGACCGGATGCTGAAAACGACCGGTGATCCGGATGTTGACCGCGCACTGGACTGGTACGGTCTTGCCATGAAGCGGATGCCGGATCCGGTCCCGAATTACCCCGTCGCCGGCGGGCTGGGCGTCATTTGGAAGGTTTCAGGCGCCGCCCTGCTGGCCGAATATGTTCTGATGGGCCATTCCGGCGCAACGGCAGGTATTCTGCCGGAAGACGAATTGCTTGCCATCGATGGTTTAAGAGTGACGCCGGAAAATTACCTGGACCGTTTGCAAAGATTACGCCCTGAAGAAGAAGTCGCGCTGACGCTGGTGCGCCATGGCCAGCTTTTCTCGCTGCCGGTTCGCCTGGGAGTCGAGATTCCGGCAAGCTACGCGATTGTCATGAAATCCGACATCAGCAAACGGGAAAAAAGCCGGCTTGAAGCCTGGCTGGGCAGTGAACTCAGGTTTCCCAAGTAAGGTGTTGCGCTAGCAAGGGGTTACTCTTCGGTTTTCTGCCGCCCGGCCCGCTTGCGTTCGTGTTCCTGCAGGTTGATTTTCCGGATCCTGATGGCCTTGGGCGTCACTTCGACCAATTCATCGTCTTCAATGAATTCAAGCGCCTGTTCCAGCGTCATTTTCTGTGGTGACGCCAGTTGCACGGCGTCGTCTTTCAGCACGGTGCGGATATTGGTCAGCTGCTTTCCTTTCAGCGGGTTTACCGTCAGGTCATTCGCCCGGTTGTGGATGCCGATCACCTGGCCTTCGTAGACGTCAACGTTGGGCTCGATGATCATTCGGCCCCGGTCCTGCAGGTTGAACAGGGCATAGGCCAAAGCTTTTCCGGTGCTGTTTGAAACCAGGACCCCGTTGTTGCGCCGGGAGATGTCTCCCGGATGATAGGGTCCGTAGTGGTCGAATATGTGAAACATCAGGCCGGTGCCGGCGGTCAGTGTTCTGAATTCGGATTGGAAGCCGATCAGTCCGCGCGCTGGAATGATGTAGTCAAGGCGGACGCGGCCTTTGCCGTCAAGCTGCATGTTTTTCAGTTCACCGCGGCGCTCGCCCAGGCGCTCCATCACGCCACCCTGGTAGTCACTCACCAGGTCGACGACGAGCTGCTCGTAGGGTTCTTCCCTGCCATGTTCAGTCTCGTGCAGGATGACTTCAGGACGCGAAATGGCCAGCTCATATCCTTCCCGGCGCATCGTTTCTATGAGGATGGAAAGGTGCAGTTCGCCACGGCCAGATATCTTGAAGCGTTCAGGGCTTTCAGTATCCTCAACGCGCAGCGAAACGTTGTGGCTGGCCTCCCGGAGCAGGCGCTCCCGCAGTTGCCGGCTGGTCAGGAATTTTCCTTCGCGGCCGGCGAAAGGTGAATTATTGACCCGGAAAGCCATGCTGATCGTAGGTTCGTCAACGGTCAGGGCCGGTAAGGCTTCGGGTGCGTTCCGGTCGCACAGGGTGTCGGAAATCTGCAAATTTTCCACACCGGTAATTGCGATGATGTCGCCGGCTTGCGCGGTGGGGACTTCGATACGTTTCAGGCCATGGAACCCAAGCACCTGGAGAATCCGGGCATTGCGCTGGTGACCGTCACAGTCAACAACGCAGATCTGCTGGTTCGGCTTGACGCTGCCTCGCTGCACCCGTCCAATACCGATCACGCCTACATAAGCGCTGTAGTCCAGGGTCGTGACGCGCATCTGGAAGGGGCCGTCGATATTCACCGGGGGGTGTGCGACATATTTCACGATCGTTTCAAACAGCGGCCGCATGTCGCCCTCTCTTACGTCTTCAGTGAGACCGGCATAACCATGCAGCGCTGAAGCGTAAACCACCGGAAAATCCAGCTGCTCATTACTGGCCCCCAACTGGTCAAACAGTTCGAAAGTCTGATCAAGGACCCAGTGGGGCCGGGCGCCGTCACGATCGACCTTGTTAATGACGACAATCGGCTTGAAACCCATTTCAAACGCTTTCTGGGTCACGAAACGGGTTTGTGGCATGGGGCCGTCCACGGCGTCGACGAGCAGCAAAACGGAATCGACCATGCTGAGAATTCGCTCAACCTCGCCGCCAAAATCCGCGTGCCCGGGGGTGTCCACGATATTGATATCGTAAGTGGTTTCTCCGTCTTTCCAGGTGAGGGCCGTGTTCTTGGACAGGATGGTGATCCCGCGTTCACGTTCGAGTTCGTTCGAATCCATCACGCGCTCGGGCGCTGCGGCGTGGTCGCCGAATGTGCCCGACTGCTGCAGCAGCTGGTCTACCAGCGTGGTTTTTCCATGGTCCACATGGGCGATAATGGCGATATTTCGAAGGTTTTCAATCACGGTGCGGTCCTTTCCGGCAGGCGCGCGCACACTACAGGGTTTACCCTTCGAAATCAATCACTTTGTGTTCGAAGCACCACTCTGTTCAGTAACCGGCCGCCTGGCCATCTTTGCGGGATTCGGACGCCCCGATATAGACCCCGTATTCGGGGTGTTTCATGATGGCCTGGTAGCCACCATAGGGTCCCGGGGCGTATTCGATCCTGTGGCCGCGGTTCACCAGGTCACGGATTACTTCGGATTTGAATCCGGTCTCGAGATTTACTACTCCGCCATCGCTCATCGTTTCGCCCGTGGGTTCGCTGGAGCCGGAGTGATGGATACGCGGCGCATCACCGGCTTCCTGCAGCCCCATTCCAAAATCAACGAGATTAACAACGATCTGGGCCTGGCCCTGCGGCTGCATTCCGCCACCCATCACTCCGAAACTGATCAATGGCTTGCCGTCTCTGGTAATGAATGCCGGGATGATCGTGTGAAAAGGAAGTTTTCCCGGTGCGAAGGAATTGGGATGGCCGGGTTGCAGGTCAAATAATTCGCCTCGGTCCTGTAGTACGAAACCCAGTCCAGGCGGCGTCATGCCCGACCCCATTCCGCGGTAGTTACTCTGGATAAGCGAGACCATGTTGCCTTCGCTGTCGGCCGTGGTCAGGTAGATGGTGTCGCCTTCACTCAGGACTTCCGGGTCACCGTGGGGAAATTTCCTGGCCGCTTTTTTCATATCGATCAAGGCTTTTTGCCCGGCGGCGTATTCTTTCGAAACCAATTTTTTAACGGAAACGTCCATGAAAGCGGGATCCGAGTAAAAGCGGGCCCGGTCTTCGAACGCCAGTTTCTTGGCTTCGAGAAAAAGGTGAATGTAGTCCGCCGAGCCGAAGCCCATGGCAGCGACGTCAAACTGTTCCATGATCGCCAATATCTGGAGCGCGGCAATTCCCTGGCCGTTTGGCGGAAGTTCCCAAATGTCGTATCCGCGGTAGTTCATGGATACCGGGTCTACCCAGGCGCCGGAATGAGCGGCCAGGTCGTCAAACGCCAGAAATCCTCCGTTGGCCTGCATGTACTCGCCAATCACGCGGGCAATATCTCCCTGGTAAAACGCGTCGCGACCTTCATTGGCGATGCATTCCAGCGTGTTGGCAAGATTGGGGTTTTTCCATACTTCACCGGCGGCGGGTGCACGGCCGCCGATGGTCATTTGCTGCAGAAAGCCGGGGTAAGGAGCGCGGCTTTCTATCGACTGGTCCCAGTAATACGCGATGGTTTCGTGTACCGGGTGTCCGTTGCGGGCGTAGTCCGATGGTGGGTTGGAGGATCTGCGCCATGGGCAGCTTGCCAAACCGTTCGTGCAACTTGAACCAGCCATCTACGACCCCGGGGACAGAAACTGGCAAAGGGCCATAAGGCGGAATTTTCCGGATTCCGTTCTCGGCGAACCACTCGAGCGAGAGCGACCCGGGTGAGCGGCCCGATGCATTAAGACCGTGAAGGGACTGCGTTTTCGCCTCCCAGACAATCGCGAACAGGTCGCCGCCGATTCCATTGCCGGTCGGCTCCATCAGGCCCAGTGCCGCGTTGGCCGCAATCGCCGCATCGATGGCGTTTCCCCCGCTTCGCATGATATCAAGGGCTATCTGCGTGGCCAGTGGGTGGCTGGTGGCCGCCATGGCGCTTGGGGCCATGACTTCCGAGCGCGTGGCGAATGCCCTGCCGGTAATCCGGTCAGCAGCCATAGCGCCGGCACTCACCGTGAGCATTGATATACGTCATATTTTTTCTAGGTTGATTCGTATCCAATATACCAACAGGTTTACTCTCGTAAAAGCAAAGCATTGACGATCGAAATAAACGGTGCGTAAGCATTATCGGCTACAATGATCCGAATATTTTACGGCTTTGCAAGCAAGCCCGGCACGGCCGGGAAAGTGATCGTCCAATTATTGAAGGAGTCATCAATGAACCATCCTGTAAGAGTTGCCATTACCGGCGCCGCTGGCCAGATAGGCTACCAACTTTGTTTCAGAATTGCAGCCGGTGACATGCTGGGCCCTGACCAGCCGGTCATTTTACAGCTGCTGGAAATCACACCCGCTATGGGGGCGCTCCAGGGTGTTGTGATGGAGCTTCAGGATGCCGCCTTCCCATTGCTGGTCGAAACCGTGGCGACCGATGATCCCGAAGTGGCTTTCAAGGATACAGATTACGCATTGCTCGTCGGCGCCCGCCCTCGCGGGCCAGGCATGGAGCGTTCTGACCTGTTGTCCGCCAATGGCAAGATTTTCGGCCCGCAGGGCGCAGCCATGAACAAAGTGGCCAGCCGGGATATAAAGGTGCTCGTGGTGGGAAATCCGGCTAACACCAATTCCCTGATTGCCCAGGCCGCGGCCCCCGACCTTAACCCGCGAAATTTCACGGCGATGACCCGCCTGGACCATAACCGTGCGCTGGCCCAGCTGGCCGGTAAAATTGATGAGCATCACTCGAGCATTTCCAAAATGGTGATCTGGGGCAATCATTCGTCAACCCAGTATCCGGACATACGCTTCACGGAAGTTGACGGTAAAGCAGTTGCCGGTGACGTTGACCAGGACTGGTACCGCAATACCTTTATCCCGAACGTTCAACAACGTGGCGCCGCGATCATCAAGGCGCGCGGCGCATCCAGCGCGGCGTCCGCCGCTTCTGCCGCGATTGATCACATCAGGAATTGGGCGCATGGAACGCCGGATGGCAACTGGGTTTCGATGGCGGTGCCGGCCGATGGCAGTTACGGTATCGGGCCCGGTATCATTTACTCCTTCCCCTGTGTCTGTGAGAACGGAGATTACCGCATCGTTCAGGACCTGGAAATCGATGAGTTCAGCCGCGAACGCATGGCTGCAACCGAAGCTGAACTGAGGGAAGAGCGAACGGCGGTCGAAAATCTGCTTTGAGCTCGGTGATTCGTTCACCTGGCTCAAGACTGAGGCTGGCGGTTGCCGAACAACCGCCGCTTCAGCTGGTAGGAACGATCAATGCGTTTACGGCCAGGATGGCGAAGGCCATCGGCCACAAGGCGATTTATCTTTCCGGCGGAGGGCTCGCGGCCAACTCCCTGGGGCTGCCGGATCTTGGCATCAGTTCTCTCGAAGATGTTCTGACCGACGTCAACCGCATTACGCACGCCTGTGACCTGCCCCTGCTGGTCGACGCGGATACGGGATTCGGCGGCGCATTCAATATTGCCAGGACCGTTCGTTCTTTGACCCGGGCCGGTGCGGCCGGCATGCATATAGAAGACCAGGTTGCGGCCAAGCGCTGTGGCCACCGCCCCGGCAAAGCCATTGTCTCCAGGGCGGAAATGGTCGACCGCGTCAAGGCTGCGGTCGATGCGCGCCCCGACGACAATTTCGTGATCATGGCCCGTACCGATGCGCTTGCCGTCGAAGGCATGCAGCTTGCCGTCGAAAGGGCAATGGCCTGCGTTGAAGCCGGGGCTGACATGGTTTTCCCGGAAGCCATGCAGACGCTTGAACAATACCAGGAGTTCAAACGGGCGGTCGGCGTGCCGATCCTGGCAAATATCACCGAGTTTGGTCACACACCGCTGTTTACCACACCCGAATTGGGGGCTGCCGGGGTCGATATTGTCCTGTATTGCTGCGGCGCTTACCGGGCGATGAATCGCGGTGCGGAAGCAGTTTACCGGGCGTTGCTTGAAGACGGGCATCAGCGCAATGTGATCGACATAATGCAAACCCGGGACGAATTGTACGATTATCTGGGGTACCACGAGTTTGAGCAGAAGCTGGATGAGTTGTTCGCAGATTCTGCCGGCAATCCGACGGATGAGGACTTATAAATGGCTGAAGAAAAAGCAACCGTAACAACCAAAACGGGCGCGGGTTTGCGCGGGCAGTCTGCCGGACGGACTGCAGTGTGTAGTGTTGGCGCCGAGGGTAACAGTCTCCGCTACCGGGGTTTTGACGTTACCGACCTGGCCGAATTTTCAACCTTTTACGAGGTTGCACACCTGGTATTGAAAGGCCATTTGCCGACCCAGGCTGAACTTGACGCCTGGAAGGCCAAGCTGAAAGCCTTGCGTGGTTTACCGCAGCCCATGAAAGAAGTACTGGAGCGCATACCCGCCGACGCCCACCCGATGGACGTGATGAGAACCGGTTGTTCATTCCTGGGCAACATCGAGCCGGAAGGTGATTTTTCCAGGCAACAGGAAGTCGCAGACCGCCTGCTGGCTGCGTTCCCCTCAATTCTGCTGTACTGGTATCGCTACAGCCACGACGGCGTGAGAATCGAAACCGAGACGGACGACGATGGTATCGGCGCGCATTTCCTGCACATGCTGCATGGCGAGGCGCCGGATGAACTGGCTGCCCGCGTGATGGATGTTTCCCTGATTCTGTACGCCGAGCACGAATTCAATGCGTCAACATTCACCGCGCGTGTCGCCGCATCCACGCTTACTGACCTGCACTCCTGCATTACTGCAGCCATCGGGTCGCTGCGTGGCCCGCTGCACGGGGGCGCCAACGAGGCGGCGATGGCCATGATCGAGCAATATGAAACCGAAGAACACGCAGTCACAGATGTGCTGCGCAGGTTGTCTGCAAAAGAACTCATCATGGGTTTTGGCCATGCGGTATACCGGGTTCGTGACCCGCGTAACGCCATCATCAAGGAATGGTCGCGCAAACTCTCTGAATTAAAGAGAGACATGATGCTGTATTCCATCTCCGTGGCCGTGGAACGCACCATGAAAGAAGAAAAAAACATGTTTGCCAACGTGGATTTCTTCCATGCCAGCGCCTACAAGCAGATGGGTATTCCTACCAAGCTGTTCACGCCGCTTTTCGCCATATCACGCGTGACGGGGTGGAGTGCGCATGTTTTTGAGCAACGGGCGGACAACCGCATCATTCGTCCCGCCGCCGACTACATCGGGCCCGAAGCCAGGGCTTACATACCGATCGGCAATCGCTGATTACAGAATGGCTTCCTTGTCCCAAACAGGTATCCGAACGGCTGCACGGCCACATTACGACAAGGTCCTGGTTGATATTGCAGATTATGTCTGCAACTACAGGATTGAAAGCGACGAGGCCTGGTCAACGGCAAGATATTGCCTGATGGATAGCCTGGCCTGCGCCATGCTGGCGATTAAATTTCCCGGATGCACGAGATTACTCGGCCCGATGGTCCCGGGCGCTGAAATGCAGGGTGGCGCGCGTGTTCCGGGCACGTCATTTGAGCTGGAGCCGGCGCAGGCGGCATTCAACCTCGGTGTTCTGATCCGCTACCTCGACTTCAACGACACCTGGCTGGCGGCTGAATGGGGCCACCCCTCTGATAATCTGGGTGCAATTCTGAGCGTCGCTGACTACGTTTCACGACGTAACATAGCCGAGGGTAAAGCGCCGTTGACGATGAAAGATGTGCTGGAGGCGATGATCAAGGCGCATGAGATCCAGGGAGTCCTCGCCCTCGAGAACAGCTTTAACAAGGTTGGCCTTGACCACGTGCTGCTCGTGAGGGTTGCTTCGACCGCGGTCGTGACCCGCATGCTGGGTGGCAGCCGCGACCAGGTGGTCGATGCCGTATCCAACGCCTGGATCGATGGAGGTGCACTGCGAACGTACCGGCACGCGCCAAACACGGGTTCCCGCAAGAGTTGGGCCGCCGGAGACGCCTGCCGCCGGGCCGTGACTTTGGCACTGACTGTTCTTCGCGGAGAAATGGGTTATCCGTCGGCCTTAACGGCAAATGTTTGGGGTTTCTACGACGTGCTGTTCAAGGGGCAGGCATTCAAATTCCAGCGTGACTATGGCAGTTACGTGATGGAAAACGTGTTATTCAAAATTTCCTTCCCTGCAGAATTTCATGCCCAGACTGCGGTTGAGTGCGCAATGCAGCTGCACCCGGAAGTCCGGGGAAAACTGGAAGAGCATCGAAAGGATCACCATCGAAACCCAGGAAGCCGGTGCCAGGATCATCGACAAAACCGGGCCGCTCGACAACTATGCCGACCGGGATCACTGCATTCAGTACATGGTCGCCGTGCCACTGATTTTTGGGCAACTGACCGCGGAAAGCTACAGCGATGCGGTTGCTTCAGACCCCCGGATCGATGCCCTTCGTGACAAGATGGATGTCCGTGAAAATGAACGGTTCACGATCGATTACTTCGATCCGGAAAAACGTGGAATTGGCAATGCAATCCAGGTTCATTACACGGACGGGTCATCCTCTGAACGGATTGAAGTCAGTTATCCGATCGGCCACCGCCGTCGCCGGCGGGAAGGAATCCCGGTGCTGATTCAGAAATTCCAGCGCGCCATCGGTGATCATTTTTCAGCGGATCGGGCCAGACAGATAGAACAGTCCTGCGCTGAGCAGAAATCGTTGGAGTCCATGGCCGTGCCGGACTTCATGGTCCGTCTGGTTGTCTGAGCAGATTTAAGTCAGGCTGAATTCAACCGATTGAAGAACCTGGTGGCGTGGATCGCGGCTGCGTCATTTCTCCGGGTGCCGGCCGGTTCAGGAACTTGAGAATTTCATGGCGTGCAGCGGCGCTGTGAGTGTCGGCTCTGCGTGATTTTGAATTCAATTCGTTGGCGAGCGACAACAGGGTGGCGGTTGCTTTTTCACGCGCAGTATCACCTGCTGATTGATTTGCGGAAAGTGCCATCAGGCCGCGCAACATACGCCATTCCACCTCGGCCTGGACCGTGGCCAGTACGTGCCCGGTTTGGATCCTTTGATTGTCAGGACGACGGAAACAGAATCACCGCTTCATGAAGTTGAAGAACTCTTCGTTGGTCTTGGTGGATTTCAATTTATCCAGCATGAACTCGATTGCCTGCGCCTCATCCATCGGGTGCAGGAGCTTCCGCAGGATCCAGACTTTTTGCAGCTGATCCTGGCCGATCATCAATTCCTCACGGCGGGTGCCTGAGCGATTGATGTCGATGGCCGGATAAGTCCTGCGTTCCGCAATCCGGCGGTTCAGGTGAATTTCCATGTTACCCGTGCCCTTGAACTCCTCGTAAATGACCTCGTCCATCTTGGAACCGGTCTCGACCAGTGCGGTGGCAATGATGGTCAGAGATCCGCCTTCGGTCACATTCCTGGCGGCGCCGAAGAAGCGCTTGGGGCGTTGCAGCGCGTTGGCGTCGACGCCACCGGTCAGTACTTTGCCGGATGACGGGGCGACCGTGTTGTATGCCCGGGCGAGTCGTGTGATCGAATCAAGCAGGATGACTACATCATGTTTGTGTTCGACCAGGCGTTTCGCGCGTTCGATGACCATTTCGGCAACCTGAACGTGCCGTGAAGCCGGCTCGTCGAAGGTACTGGAAATGACTTCAGCATCGACGTTACGCTGCATCTCGGTCACTTCTTCCGGGCGCTCGTCGATCAGCAAAATGATCATTTTGCAGTCTTCGTGATTTGCCCGGATGCTGGTGGCGATGTTCTGCAGCATGATGGTTTTACCGGCTTTCGGCGGAGATACCACCAGGCCGCGCTGCCCTCGCCCGATCGGCGAAACCAGGTCGATAATGCGCGCCGTGATGTCCTCGGTGCTGCCGTTTCCGCGTTCCAGCTTGAATTGCCGGGTCGGGAATTCCGGCGTCAGGTTTTCAAACAGGATCTTGCGTTTGGCCGCTTCCGGGGATTCGTAGTTGAGTTCTTCCACCTTGAGCAGCGCGAAGTAGCGTTCGCTGTCTTTCGGCGGCCTGATCTTACCGGACAACATATCACCGGTCCGCAGCGCAAAGCGCCGAATCTGGCTGGGCGAAACGTATATGTCATCGGGGCCGGCAAGGTAAGAACAGTCGGCCGAACGCAGAAATCCAAATCCGTCCTGGAGGATTTCAAGCACGCCATTCCCGAAAATGGATTCCCCATTCTTGGCGTGAGCCTTGAGAATGGAAAAAATAATGTCTTGTTTCCTGGTTCGGGCAACGCCCTCCAGGCCCATTTCATCAGCGATTTCCTGTAATTCGGAAGTCGGTTTCTGTTTCAGTTCAGTAAGGTTCATAGGTGGGTTTTCTGATTTGAGGGTTGTGCCCGTTCAGTGGTAATAGATCGTCATTGATAAATCGATACGATGTTCGTTCAGGCTAAAGTGCCGAAGGTCAAAATGGGAAGTGTACAAACCGGACGGGGGGACCCGGCTACAGGTTGATTAAAACTAGCACGATTGAGAGGTACCGTCCAGTCATTCAAGCCGATTATGAAAAACGGGGTTGGGTCCGGCCAAACCCAACCCCGGGTTCCGTTTAAACGACTTCGTCCACAAAAGCCTTGAGTTGTCCTTTTGTCATCGCTCCGACCTTGGTAGCCTGAACTTTTCCATCACGGAAAATCATCAAGGTCGGAATTCCCCTGATGCTATACTGCTGGGGTGTCATCATGTTGCTGTCAATATCCATTTTGGCAACTGTAAGGCGATCGCCGTATTCATTGGCGATTTCCTCAATGATGGGTGCGATCATTTTGCAGGGACCGCACCATTCCGCCCAATAATCCACCAGCACGGGACCTGTGGCATTCAGAACGTCCTGGTCAAAGCTGCCGTCGGTGACGTGTTTGATTTTATCACTCACTATAATTCTCCAGAGTTCACGCGGCCAGCACACTGGTACATGGAAAGCTGCGCGGTTAAGATGGTTTATTCAAGGGCCCGGAAAAAACCGATAACGGGACCATTATTTCAACCGAACTGTCCAACGATTTCAAGGCGCCGGCAGCAATTTTCAAGTCCCCTGCTTCCTGAAATACCTTTTGGTGCATTATCAGCTGCAATAATGGTGACTTAAATAGTATAAACAGGCCCCAATTGACATAAGTCCGGCTAATATGGCCGCAACAGCAAAGTGACCCCCAAAATGTCCGATACCCATTCAAGTAACGCCCTGAGCAAAGTTGAGTTTTCTTCCCTGGACCTTTCGCCTTCAGTCCAGGAAGGGCTGAGCAAGGTTGGTTTTACCCACTGTACCCCGATCCAGGCGCTGACCCTGCCGACTGCGCTGCAAGGCAATGACGTTGCCGGCCAGGCGCAGACGGGCACCGGCAAAACAGCCGCTTTCCTGCTGGTAATTTTTCAGCGCCTTCTGAAGCACCCTGAGCGAAACGAAGGGCGGCATCCGCGCGCCCTGGTGCTGGCGCCGACACGCGAACTGGCGCTTCAGATCCACAAGGATGCGCTGTTGCTGGGTTCCGAAACCGGCCTCAAGTTTGGATTGGCCTATGGCGGCGTCGACTATGACAAGCAGAGAAAAAGCCTGGAAGAAGGCGTCGACGTATTGATTGGCACTCCTGGCCGGATCATAGATTACTTCAAGCAACATGTGTTCAACCTCAAGAACATCGAGGTCATGGTGCTCGATGAAGCCGACCGGATGTTTGACCTGGGCTTCATCAAGGACATCCGATACGTTCTCAGGCAATTACCGCCGCGGGAAAAACGGCAATGCCTGATGTTCTCCGCGACATTGTCGCAACGGGTGCTCGAGTTGGCCTATGAGCACATGAATGAACCTGACCTTCTCAAGGTCGAAACCGACCAGATAACCGCTGACAACGTCGTACAAACTGTCTATTACCCGGCCAACGAAGAAAAGCTCCCGTTGCTGGTCAGCTTGTTACGCGCCATCAAGGATGGCCGCGTGCTGGTTTTTGCCAATACCAGGGTGGCCACTGACCTGGTTGAACGAACCCTGAACGCCAACGGTATCGAGGCCGCGGCCATGTCCGGAGAGGTCCCGCAAAAAAAGCGCCAGACACTGCTCAAGCGTTTTCATGACGGTGATCTGCCCGTGCTGGTGGCCACCGATGTCGCTGCCCGGGGACTGCATATCCCGGACGTAACGCATGTGATCAATTTCGATTTGCCGCAGGACGCGGAGGACTATGTTCACCGGATCGGGCGGACGGCACGACTTGGCGCCAAGGGGGAAGCGATCAGTTTTGCCTGCGAGAATTACGCCTTCCATTTGCCCGAAATCGAGGCATTCATCGGTTACCCGATCGTCACGGAACAGGCCGAAGACGACCAGATGCCGGAAATCACCCGGGTATCCGCCAGGCCGAAGCGTCACGGCAAAAAGACGGGCGGCAGAAGCGGTCCGCCGCGCAGGCATAACAGTGGGCAGCAGCGCCGGCGCAAGTAGGCACGAACAGCGTTTGCGGGCGCTCCATGGCATGAGCAGTCAGAGGTTGCTGCGATGATTACCTTTGAACATGTGACCAAACGCTATCAAAGCGGCTCAACCGCGTTGCAGGATGTCAGTTTTCACCTGGACCCGGGAGAAATGGTTTTCCTCACGGGGCACTCCGGAGCGGGAAAAAGCACGCTGTTAAGACTTGTCATGATGCTGGAGCAAGCAACCAGGGGCCAGGTGTTCGTCAATGGCAAAAATCTGAGCAAAACAAAAACCGGCCAGGCGCCCCAGATACGCCGGGGCATTGGCATGATCTTCCAGGATCACAAACTGCTCAGCGACAAGACCGTTTTCGACAATGTGTCCCTGCCGCTCATGATCGCGGGCGAGCGCTATCCGGACATCCAAAGAAAGGTACGTGCCGCACTGGAAAAAGTCGGTCTGTCGGGAAAGGAAAAATCCTGGCCCATGAGGCTTTCCGGCGGGGAACAGCAGCGGGTTGGGATAGCACGCGCGATCGTTGGCATGCCTCCGATTCTGCTGGCCGATGAACCGACAGGAAACCTGGACCCCGAATTGTCCAGGGGCTTGTTCGGACTGTTTCGGCAACTGAATACCAGGGGTGTCACCGTGCTGGTCGCCAGCCACGACCTGGCCCTGATCCGTTCGATGTGCCAGAGGGTACTGGTGTTGTCAAAAGGCAGCCTGGTGGACGATATTCCGGGAGCCGATATCGCAAGGCGCCAGGCATGAGTTTACTGAAGCTGCGCAAACGTTCACGGGCATGGGGACGTCGCCAGTTGTACAGTTTTTTCTCCAGCCTGGGGACCCTGCTGAGTCACCGCGTGGGCACGCTTATGACCGTGCTGGTCCTGGGCATTGCGATGGCTTTGCCACTCGGCCTGTACATCGCCGTCAGCAATCTCGGCGCACTGGATTTGCAACAGGATGAGTGGGGCGCCATCACGGTGTTTCTGCGCAGTGAGGCAGGGGAAGAACAGGCTGCTTCTATCGCCAGGCTCATTAACGAAGACCTGCACGCCAGTACAGAGATCATTTCTCCGGACCAGGGTATGGAGCAATTCCGGCAGGCATCGGGCTTTGGCCAGGCGCTGGATATGTTTGATGACAATCCCTTGCCCTGGGTCTTGCTCGTCACCCCTGAACCGGTCAGTGGATCAGGCCTGGAAGCAAGCTGTGGCAGGCCTTGAAAACTGGTTGCAGGAACGGCCTGAAGTGGAATTGGTGCAGGTGGATTTCAAGTGGCTGCAGCGTCTTTCGGGACTGCTCAGGCTTGGCGAGGCGCTGGTCTCGGTGCTTACTGCCGTATTTGCCCTCGCAGTCATTGTCGTCGTGGCAAATACCATTCGGCTGGACGTGGCAAGCCGAGCCGAAGAAATCGAGGTGCTGAGCCTGATTGGAGCAGGGAACAGTTTTATCCGGCAGCCCTTTCTGTATTCCGGATTCTGGTACGGGTTCCTCGGCGCATGGGTAGCGCTGGCTTTATTCAATGTGTGCCTGTATTACCTGCGGCAACCCCTCGAGCAACTTATGGACGCGTATGGCAACAGCTTCGTCGTGCAAAACCTGGATGGCCCGGCAGTGGCCATGATGGTTCTCGCCGGAGGTTTGCTGGGTTTGCTGGGCGCCTGGATATCCGTGCAGCGCTACCTGCGCCAGATCAGGGACAACGGCATGCTGGGCCGGCTTTGAAAAACAGTTCGTGTGGTTGTGGAACATTTCTGTTTCCGGTGGGTCAAAGTGTGCAGTTGAAAAAATTGGCCGCAATGTTATCGAGGTTTTACCTGGCAAACCCCGAAAGGGGTTTATGTGGTTTTAAACCGGTAAAATTATGATAAACTTGTGCGCTGCCCTGGAGGATTAATGAGCAAAAATCTCGTACCAAGTCATTTACTGGTTCCGGCGGGAACCGGCAGCCTGGATGCCTATATCCAGGAAGTCAACAAGATCCCGGTGCTCACCTTCGAGGAAGAGCAGGAGTTGGCTCGCCGTTACCGTGATGAAGACGACATTGAAGCGGCCCGCAGGATGGTTCTTGCGCACCTGCGTTTCGTGGTTCACGTTGCCAAGGGCTACACCGGCTACGGGCTGGCACTGGGCGACCTGATCCAGGAAGGCAATATTGGCCTGATGAAAGCGGTCAAGCGTTTCGATCCGGATCACGGTGTTCGCCTGGTTTCCTTTGCCGTGCACTGGATTCGTGCCGAAATGCACGAATTCATCCTGAGGAATTGGCGAATTGTCAAAGTCGCCACGACCAAGGCTCAGCGTAAGTTGTTCTTCAATCTCAGGAAATCCAAGAAACGACTGGGCTGGTTGAGCCATGACGAGGTAAAAGCCGTCGCCAAGGACCTGGGTGTCAAACCTGAGGTCGTATTGGAAATGGAATCGAGGTTGTCCGGTCAGGACGTGGGCTTCGATCTTCCTTCCGACTCGGATGATGACGTACCCTACGTCGCGCCGGTAGCTTTCCTGGAAGCCAAGTCCAGGGACCCGGAACTGGAACTCGAATCTTCAGACTGGACGGAACACAACAATTCGTTGTTGTATGCCGGTCTTGATGAGCTGGACGAACGCAGCCAGGATATCATCCGCTGCCGCTGGCTCGAAGATGGCAAAATGACCCTGCAGGACCTGGCAAACCGTTATGGTGTCTCAGCTGAGCGTATTCGCCAGTTGGAAGCCAATGCATTGCGAAAGATGAGGGCGACAATTACCGCCTGATTCCGTAACGCGCCAATGAATATGAAACGGCCTCCCCAGCGGAGGCCGTTTTCGTTTGGAGAAAGATAGCATGCAGAAGGAATCGAACCGGCCATGGGTCGTGATGAAGTTCGGAGGAACCAGCGTCAGTTCGGTGACATGCTGGAAGACCATATGCGACCTGGCCAGGGCAAACATCGAGGCCGGTGAACAGGTATTGATCGTCGTTTCGGCGCTGTCCAACGTGACCAACCTCCTGACGCGCCTGGCAGAAGGCGCCGCGGCCGATGAGCAAGAAGCGATTCTCGGTGAACTGGAAACCCGGCACCGGGCGCTTATGGAAGGATTGGGGCAGAGTCCGTCAGAGAGGTTCAACACGCACTGGGAAAGCCTGCTGCGCCTGGCAGGGGAGCTGGGGTCCCGGCCTGCGCCCGGGCAACGGGCGCTGCTCCTGGCTCACGGTGAATTGCTTTCCAGTTCCATAGGCTCCGAGGCGTTGTCGTTAGCGGGCCTGAATCCTTGCTGGCAGGACGCCAGGACGCTCCTGGAAGTCACACCGGAATCCATCAACCAGGTGCTTGCCGCGCGCTGCGGTGACCATTCGGATCCCGGGTTGGCCGGGCGGTTGGCCGGGGAGGGGGCATTACATATCACCCAGGGCTTCATTGCTTCGAAGCCGGGTGCCGGGAAGCGGGACATGGAAACCTGCCTGCTTGGCCGTGGCGGGTCCGATACATCCGCTGCATACCTTGCTGCGCGGCTGGCGGCATCCCGCCTCGAGATCTGGACCGATGTCCCCGGCATATTCAGCGCCGATCCCAGGGTCGTTCCGGAAGCGCGGCTGTTACGGCACCTGGGTTACAGCGAAGCCCAGGAACTGGCGTCCATGGGCGCGAAAGTGCTGCACCCTCCGAGCATTCAACCGGCCATGCGGCATGGAATCCCGGTCTATATCAAGGATACCCACAGGCCGGCCGAACCCGGAACACGGATCGGCGCCCACCCGGTTCAGGAAGATGCCCAGGTAAAAGGCATAGTGAGCCGGGAAAATATCACGCTGATCAGCATGGAAAATCCGGCCATGTGGCACCAGGTGGGATTTCTGGCCGATGCCTTCGCCATTTTCAAAGAGCACGGCTATTCCGTCGACCTGATTTCAACCTCCGAGTCCACGGTCACCGTCAGTCTCGACCCCCAGGTCCCGGCCCATTTCGATGAATCACGGATGGCTGCTTTCCTGCAGGACCTGGAAAGGCTTTGCGGGGTCAGGGTTCACAGGGGCTGCATGACGATAAGCCTGGTGGGAAATTCGATTCGCACCATCCTGGGAAGGCTGTCAGCAGCGCTGGATGTGTTCCAGGACCGTCACGTGCACATGGTGACACAGTCTGCCAATGACCTGAACCTGACGCTGGTGGTGGACCCCGAGCACGCCCTCAGCCTGGTTCGCAAGTTACACCAGTTGCTGATTACCTCGATAGCGGAAAACCGGCCTGAATTCGGGCCCAGCTGGAAAGAATTGACCCGCCTGATGGATCCCGTGGAAATCGCTGATCCGTGGTGGGACAGTAAAGCCGAACAACTGCTCCGGTTGATGGATTCGCGCATGATTCAGCCTATGTTTATGATCTTGACACGGCGCGCCGTGCGGCCAGGAAGATCAAAAGCCTCGATGCGGTCAGCCGGGTTTTCTACGCAGTGAAAGCGAACGACCATGCTGGATTGCTCCAGGCGCTGGCGGCGGAAGGCCTGGGCTTCGAATGTGTGTCAATTGACGAGGTGCGGCATGTTCTGACCTGTGTTGCGGGCACGAAACCTGCCGACATCCTGTTCACTCCGAATTTCGCCCCGCGGAGCTGAGTACCAGGAGGCATTGGCCCTTGGGGTTCGCCTGACGGTTGACAACTCCTGGGTTATCCAGCAATGGCCGGAGCTGTTTGCCGGGCAGGATATTTTTCTTCGGCTGGACCTCGACACCGGCTATGGGCACCACAAAAAAGTCATTACTTCCGGCGTGGACTCCAAGTTCGGAATCTCGCTGGAGCACCTGGAAAAAGTTCGCGAAACACTGGACGCGAACGGGACACGGGTGGTTGGGCTTGCACGCGCACACCGGCAGCGGAGTCCACAACGCCGAAGTATGGCGGGAACAACTGGACCGCTTCTTCGAAGTCCTGCCGCTGTTCCCGGATGCCAGGGTCCTGGACCTTGGCGGCGGTCTCGGTGTTCCGGACCGGCGCGGACAAGCCGGTTTCGACCTGGCCAGGATGAATGACCTTCTTGCCGAGGCGATCGCAGGGACATAACCTGGAAATCTGGCTTGAACCCGGCCGCTACCTGGTGGCCGAGTGCGGCATATTGCTCGCCCGTGTTACCCAGCTTGAAAACCAAGGGCCAGTATCACTACATGGGCATCGCCACCGGCATGAACGCCCTGATACGCCCGGCCTTGTATGGTGCATACCACGACATCGCAAATCTTTCCCGCCTGGAGGACACACGGCAAGCAGAAACTACCGGGTGGTCGGTCCCATTTGCGAATCCGGAGACGTGATCGGCGAAAGCCGCATGCTACCCGCTCAGCGAGGAAGGTGACGTGATACTGATCGCCAACGCCGGCGCCTACGGCCGGGTGATGTCGTCGCACTACAACCGGCGTTATCCGCCCGAAGAGTTCGTCATCTGATCGCCGGCGATCATTCCTCCGGGTCGAACACCCAGGCTTCCGGCGGCGGGCAGGAGCAGACCAGGTTGCGGTCACCGAAGACGTTGTCAATACGGCTGACCGGCGCCCAGAATTTGTTCAGGTACAAGCCCGGCACCGGGTAAGCAGCCTGTTGCCGGTCGTAGGAATGCGGCCAGTCTGCCGCCAGGTCGGAGATCGTGTGCGGCGCATTTTTCAGGGCATTGTCCGCTGCGTCCGCCTGGCCCGTCTGGATCGCCCGGATTTCCTCGCGAATGGTCAGCATGGCCTCGCAGAAGCGGTCGATTTCAGCCAGTGATTCGCTTTCGGTGGGCTCGATCATCAGCGTTCCGGGAACGGGGAACGACATCGTTGGTGAGTGGAAACCAAAATCGATCAGCCGCTTGGCCACGTCTTCCTCCGAGACGCCGCAGGACTCCTTGAACGGCCTGATGTCGATAATGCATTCGTGGGCCACGCGGCCATTGCGGCCGGTGTATAACACCTGGATAGGCGCCGGAAAGCTTTTTGGCGATGTAGTTCGCGCTGAGGATGGCGACCTGCGTCGCCTTTTTCATGCCGTCCCTGCCCATCATCGTGATGTAGGCCCAGGAGATCGGCAAAATGCTCGCGCTGCCCCACGGGGCTGCCGAAACGGCCCGGTTATTTTCCGGATTTCCGGCCATCGAAACGACCGAGTGGCCGGGCAGAAAGGGTTCGAGGTGTTTGCCGACGCAAATCGGTCCGACGCCCGGGTCCGCCCCCGCCGTGAGGAATGCAGAAGGTTTTATGCAGGTTCAGGTGAGAGACATCGGCGCCGAATTTCACCGGGTGCGGCGCAGCCGACCAGTGCGTTCAGATTCGCACCATCCAGGTAAACCTGCCCGCCGTTGCGGTGAATCACCTCGCAAATTTCCCTGATATCCTCCTCGAACACGCCATGCGTGGAGGGATAGGTGATCATCAGGGCGCCCAGGTGGTCGCTATGCTCACGCGGCCTTGTTGCGCAAATCATCGAGGTCGACATTGCCGCGCTCATCACACTTGACCACGACGATTTTCATGCCGGCCATCGCGGCGCTGGCCGGATTGGTGCCGTGGGCGGAAGAAGGAATCAGGCAGATATCCCTGCCCAGGTCTCCCCTGGATTCATGGTATCCCTTGATCGCCAGCAGGCCGGCGTATTCACCCTGTGAACCGGCATTCGGCTGCAACGAAACCGCATCGTACCCGGTGCAGGCAACCAGCATCTTCTTCCAGTTCGCCGATCATCTGGTGGTATCCCTGCGGCCTGCTGCAGCGGCGCAAACGGGTGAATGTCGCTGAACTCCGGCCAGGTGACCGGGATCATTTCCGTCGTGGCATTGAGCTTCATCGTGCACGATCCCAGCGAAATCATCGCGTGGGCCAGCGAAAGATCCTTGTTTTCGAGTCGCTTCAGGTAGCGCAACATTTCGGTTTCGGAATGGTAGGAGTAGAAAACCGGGTGCTGCAGAAAATCGCTTTCGCGGCGCAATGCAAGCGGAATGGCAGTCCAGTCCGGATCCAGTTCACGGTCGTAATCGGAAATCGCGCCGGACCGGCCTGTCGCCGGCAAAAGCGCGCAGAACAATCTCGATATGCTGGCGCGAGGTCTTTTCATTGACGCTCATACCCAGAATGCGGGAGCCCTCCCTGCGAAGATTGACGCCATTGTCAAGCGCCCTCTGGTAAATCGCCGATGCGTCCGCTTCATCCAGTTCATAGGTCAGGGTGTCAAACCAGGATCCGGTCGAGTTTTGATAACCGAGTTCACGTAATCCCGCTGTCCAGCAAGCCGCTGAGACGATGAATCCTGCGGGCGATTTTTTTCAACCGCTCGCGACCGTGCCAGACGGCGTAAAGTCCGCTGATCACGGCCAGCAGGGCTTGCGCGGTGCAAATATTGCTGGTGGCCTTGTCCCTGCGAATATGCTGCTCACGGGTTTGCAGCGCCATGCGCAGCGCAGTCCGGCCCTTGCTGTCCTGCGACACGCCGATGATCCGGCCGGGCATGGAGCGTTTGTAGTCTTCACGCGTGGCGAAAAAGGCGGCATGCGGACCGCCATAGCCCATGGGCACGCCAAATCGCTGGGCGGAGCCAACAACCACGTCTGCATCCATTTCTCCCGGGGGCGTCACCAGAACCAGGCTCATCAAATCGGTGGCGACGGCGACCAGCGCATGATTTTCGTGTGCGGTCGATATCAGCGAACGGTAGTCGCGCAGATCCGCCGTCAAGGCCCGGGTACTGGAGCAGGACGCCGAAATACTCGCCATCCCGGATGGCCGCTTCGGGATCACCCGTCACGACTTCGATTCCGAAGTAACGGGCCCGGTTTTCCACCACGTCAAGGGTCTGCGGAAGCACGTTCCGGTCCACCAGGAAGCGCAGGGATTTCGATTTCCTGTTCATGCGCTGCAGCAGCGTCATCGCTTCGGCCGCGGCGGTTGCCTCATCCAGCAGCGAAGCGTTGGCGATCGGCATGCCGGTCAGGTCACTGATCATCTGCTGGAAATTCAAGCAGGGCCTCCAGCCGGCCCTGTGAAATTTCCGCCTGGTAGGGTGTATAGGCCGTGTACCAACCCGGGTTTTCCAGCACGTTTCTCTGGATCACCGCCGGCAGTATCGTTTCGTGGTAACCCATACCGATCATGCTGTGCTGGACGCGGTTGAGAGATGCCATTTCACGCAAACTCGACAGCGTGTCCAGTTCCGACTTCGCTTCCGGCAAATCCAGCGGCTCGCTGAGCTGTATCGAAGGCGGCAGCGTGCTGGCGATCAGCTCATCGAGTGATGAAACCCCGATTTCCTTCAACATGAGACTGACATCTTCATCCCGCGGGCCGATGTGGCGCATGATGAATTCGCCATGGTCTTCCAGGTCATGGAGCGGCGATTTATCGGAATGGGTCGGCATGTTTTTACTCATGTTTCACTGGTCTCTGAATGGATGGTGCAAGGGGTTTATTCTAGTTTCAAAACCGGCTGGTTAATACCTGTCTAGTGCAAGATCATCTGCAGAAAGTGGTCGGCCAGCAGAAAAACGAACAGGACCATCAGATAGATCACGGAGTATCCGAACGTCTGCATGGGCAGTCGTTCATCACTGTCGCTCAAGCAAGCGGTAAGCGTACCAGAGGAATCCCAGGTTCAATACGGTCACTCCCGCCAGGTAAAGCAACATCGCTCATCCCGGTGAGGTAGGGCAGGGTGGTTACCAGCACCAGGAGTATCGTGTAGAACAGGATATGCCAACGGGTGAAGCGGGGCCCGTGGGTCACCGGAAGCATCGGGATATCCACGGCTGCATAGTCGTGTCGGCGGTGAATCGCCAGGGCCCAGAAATGAGGTGGAGTCCACACGTATATGATCAGGAACAGGATCAGCGCATTGGGATCAATCGAGGCGGTTACCGCGGTCCATCCGAGCACCGGTGGAGCTGCCCCGGCGGCGCCGCCAATGACAATGTTCTGGGGCGTGGCGCGTTTTAGCCAGACCGTGTAGATGATGGCGTATCCGATCAGCGACAGGAAGGTCAGCACCGCGGTCAGTACGTTGACCCAGACGAGCAAGACCGTCATGGAAATAACGCAGAGAACCAGGGCGAAAGTCAGAACCTGTCCGACTTTCAACTGCCCGGACGGCAGAGGCCGGTTTCGTGTCCGGGCCATCACTGCGTCGATTCGCTGGTCGAGCAAGTGATTGATTGCGGCCGCGGAAGACGCTGCCAGGCCGATACCGATGGTACCGAAAATCAGTGCGTTTACCGGCGGCCAGCCTGGCACCGACAGGACCATGCCGACAACCGCGGTAAACACGATCAACATGACGACCCTGGGCTTGCAGAGCTGATAGTATTGGCTGGCCGAAGCAAACAAGGGTCAGGCCGGATGCGCTACGGAACGGTACATCACCCACAGCATCGCGGCCAGCAGAAGGGCGCCCATGCCATTGTGAGCCACCGCATTGAGCAGCGGTAATTGCAAAACGATGTTCTGAATTCCGAGTGTGATTTGCGCCAGCAGCAGGGCACCCAGGACCATGCCGTCCGGACGGGTGGAAGGCCGCCGGATCAGCATGATTGAAAGTGACCCGAGGACGATAAGCACCACGATAGCGCCCAGCCGATGGGTCATCTGGATAGCAACCCGGGAACGCAGGTCCAGCACGCCACCTTCATAATCGACTCCCACCTCCCGCAACAGCACAAACCCTTCACGGAAATTGGCCGCCGGCCACAGTTCTCCCTGGCAGGTCGGAAAATCAGGACAGGCCAGCGCTGAATAATTGGCGCTGGTCCAGCCACCAAGCGCGAGTTGAGCTACCAGCAGGGCGAACGCCGCCAGGATCAGTGGACGCAGTCGCCTGAACTCTTGTTTCCCGGGGAGTGTTTTCCGGCCGGCCGTGTTCCAGGCAAGCCACAGCAACAGGCAGAACGTCGCCAGGCCGCCCAGCAGGTGGCCCATGACCACGATGGGCAGCAGTTTGAGCGTCACCGTCCACATTCCCAGTGCCGCCTGGAACAGGATCAGCGCAAGCAGCGCGGCTGCCAGTAGACGCAAACCCCTCTGCGCCGCGGATTTCCAGGCGAGAATATTGATTGCGAGCACGAGCAAAACCAGGCTTCCGGCCAGGTAACGATGAACCATTTCCCTCCAGGCTTTTCCGGATTCAACCGCCCGCTCAGGGTAGGATTGATTTGCCTGCAGAATTTCGTGGGATTCGACCGGCCAGGTGAGATGGCCGTAACACCCCGGCCAGTCCGGACAACCCAGGCCGGCATCGGAAAGGCGGACAAAGGCGCCAAGAATGATCACGGCGAAAGCGACTACGGCGGCAATCAACGCCAGGCGGTGCAGGCCAGGATTCATTATTGTTCATCCAGTTTTGACCAGGTCAGAAGCCGTTTTAAATCCTGTTTGATATTGTTGGGGTCGGCTCCCCCTTCGTAAGTCATCATTATATTACCTAGCGGGTCAATTAGGTAGACAGCGACATTTTGACCTGGAACCCGTTGCAGGGTGGAGCGCACTTTGCCCGCCGGATCGCGGATCAATTCAAACCTGGAATAGGTGTCGCGCAGGACGGATTCGAGGTTGCGGGCACCGCTGTCCTGGAAGCAGGAGTACAATTCGCATCCGGTCCTGGTGGCGACCTGAAGCGCGGTGAATTTGCCGCAATGCCGAAACCTCCTGCAGGCAGGTCTCCAGGCACGGGTCCGGCACCGGGTAAAGGATTACCCAGTGGTCGCTGAAATCTGCCGTTGTATCGGTCCCGGATAACTCGCCATCCGGTACGCTGACCGCATTCTGCCAGTCCAGGGGCAGAGGCGGTTCTACCAGTTGCCCGAAGTTTCGTGTTTCTGCGGGCCTGTAATCAATCGTCCCGTTATACATCAGCCAGGCCAGCATCAACGGCAACAGGAATACTGCGGCAATGATCACCAGGGAAATTCTTGGCGGGATCTTGGATTTCATTTCAATTTTCCTGAGCATCGCCGGACGGGGTTTTTGCCCGCCGGACACCGAGCACGATCCAGATGATGAAGCTGGCGAGCGATAGTCGCAAACCACTGCACGGCATAGGCTCCGTGGACCTCCGGCCCCATCACGGCCGCTTTCCATTGACGCCCCTCAAAACCACTCACCTCGTCCGGATCGAGTTGCAGCAGCCAGGGTACAAGTGGAACCTGCAGGGCTGACCCAACGGCGTCAATGTCAAGGTAGGTGACCAACTGTGGCCAGTTGTTGAGGACCAGGACATCCGCGTCTCCCACCCGCGGGCCTCCTTCAGATGGCTTGACCAGGACCCCGCTGATCGTCTGCAGGCCTCCGTCCGTGACTACCTCCGGGAGGGATCGGCGGTCCGGCGGAAGAGGCAGCCAGCCGCGATTGACCAGTATTTCACGGCCATCGTTCATCACGAAAGGCGTCAACACATGCACACCGGCGCGGCCGTCCAGCACCTTGTTGTCCAGCAGTATATGACGTACCGGATCATAACGCCCGGGAACCTCGACCCGGGCAAACAAGGTGTCCCGGGCGAGCGCGTCTTCGATGCTGAGAACCGGAGCCTGCTCAAACTGCTGGAACAGCAACTGCTTCTCCGACTTGCGTTCCAATTGCCACAGACCCATACGCGCAAAGACCAGCGCGAGCGCCAATAACAGCAGGGTCAACTTGATCGAAGGCTTGAAAAACATCTTTCTTCCGTTCCGTTCAGCTAGGTTTGGCTATAATCAGGATTCACCAAAACGTTCAGTTGAGGCAATCATGCTCATCAAGATACTGATCATCGTTTTTTTAATCGCCATCATTTACAGCCTCGGTTCCGCACTGTTTTTCCTGGTGAAAGACCATGGTGAAGGGGACCGCACTGTGAAACGCCTGATGTGGCGAATCGGTTTGTCCCTGGTCCTGTTCCTGTTCCTCTGGGGAGCTTACCAACTGGGCTGGATCGAACCAAACAGCGGCCCGATTCGCCTGCCGGCCGTTCAGCAACCGGCTGATCCGGAATAGGGAACCTCATTTCCCTCGCACCGGGCGCGTGCTGTGAACGAGAAGCCCGCCAATTGGCGGGCCTCCGGTAGTTTTGTGTTCCGACGGCGGTGTTAGCCCGCAGCTGAGTCCAAGCGCTCAGTAAACGTAGACGAAAATAAACAGGCCCAGCCAGACCACGTCTACAAAATGCCAGTACCATGCAACGGCCTCGAAGCCGAAATGATGCTCAGGTTTGAAATGACCGCGCATGCAGCGAATCGCTATGACGGTCAGCATGATGGCGCCCAGCGTGACATGCATTCCGTGAAAGCCGGTCAGCATGAAAAACGTGGAGCCATAAATTCCTGAACCCAGTGTCAGGCCAAGATGCTGGTAGGCTTCCTTGTATTCCTCGATCTGCAGGAATACGAACAAAAAGCCCAGGACGACGGTTGCAAGCAGCCAGGTGATCAGCTTGACCCGGGCATCCTTTTTCAAGGAGTGGTGCGCCATGGTGACCGTGAAGCCGGAGCTCAACAGGATCAGCGTATTGATGAACGGCACGCCAAAGGCCGGGACGGTCCGGAACGGGCCACCGATCTCTGCCGGGCCGGCGGTCGGCCACACTGCGTCATATCCCTGCCAGAGGACTTCATTGGTCAAGGCTCCCGTCCCTTCGCCGCCCAGCCACGGCACGGCAAACATCCGGGCGTAGAACAGGGCGCCGAAAAAGCACGCAAAGAACATGACCTCGGAAAAAATGAACCACATCATGCCCATGCGGAACGAAGTATCCACCTGGGCGTTGTAAAGGCCTGATTCGCTCTCCTTTATGACCTGGCCAAACCAGCCAAAAATCATGTAAATGAGGATCAACGTGCCCACCAGGAACGTCCAGGGTGCTGTTTGCGAGTCATTGACCCAGAAACCTGCACTGGCCATCATGATGATCATTCCCAGGGATCCGATAATTGGCCACTTGGTTCCGTGGGGTACGTAATAGGAGTCGTCAGCGTGCTGTGCCATTGATAAGCCTCGTCAGTTCTTTCAAAGTCCGCTCATTCATTCCGAAGACGATTCAGACGCAGCAGCCAGGGCCAAGGCGTCCGCGTTTTCGTCCCGGAAGAACGTGTAGGACAAAGTGATTTCTTTAATATATTCAGGTAGATCCGGTTGAATGAAATAGTAAACCGGCATCTCCCGGGTTTCATTTGCCTGCAGAACCTGTTCGGTAAAGCAAAAACACTCGGTTTTTACGAAATACAGGCTGGCCTCGGGCGGCGTGACATTGTAAATCGCCTGGCCTGCCATGGCCTGGTCAGCCGGGTTCATTGCCATGTAGAAAGCCTCGGTCATTTCGCCCAGGGAAACCATGGTTGATTTTTCTTTTGGCTGGAAAATCCACGGCAGCCCGGAATTGACCGTCGCATCGAAGCGGACCCGGACCTGGCGATCGGATTTCTGCATATCACCGGCGCTTTCCATCACTTTTACGCCGCGTCCGCCCAGGCCGGTCAGGTCGCAAAACACGTTATACAGCGGCCACATCGCGAAGCCGAAGCCAAACATCCCGACGGCGAGGAGAACCAGTTTTCGCACCAGTTTGCCGTGTGACACTCCGGTCATTTCAGGACCCCAGCACGCCGGAAAGGATGAAGGCAATAAAGATCAGGGCAGCCACCAGCGCAAGAGCCCAGGCTGTTCTGACGGCCCGTTTCCTGCGGTTCTCGATGTTGTCTTGTCCGGTCAATTCCATGATCCGTTTCAGTGAGCCCCTTCAACATGCGCAATAGTGGTTGAATCGATGACCGGTGGCGTGTTGAAGGAATGGTAAGGCGGTGGGGACGAAAGCGTCCACTCCAGGCCCTTTGCCCCTTCCCACACGCGCCCGGACGCTTTTTGGCGGCTCTTGAACACACAATGCACGATCACACCGACGAAAATCAGCTGCGACGCACCGAAAATGAACCCGCCGATCGAAGAAATCATGTTGAAATCAGCAAACTGCGTTGAATAGTCGGGGATGCGGCGCGGCATGCCGGCCAGCCCGAGGTAGTGCTGCGGGAAAAAGAGGATATTGACCGAGATTGCAGACACCCAGAAATGTATTTTGCCCCATTTTTCGGAATACATATGTCCGGTCCACTTCGGCAGCCAGTAGTAAGCGCCAGCCATCAGGGCAAATACGGAGCCGGGCACCAGCACATAGTGGAAGTGGGCAACCACGAAGTAGGTATCGTGGTACTGCAAATCGGCTGCGGTCATTGCCAGCATCAGCCCGGACAGGCCGCCAATCGTGAACAGCACTACAAACCCGATGGCGAACAACATGGGCGTCTCGAACGTCATCGAGCCCTTCCACATGGTGCTGACCCAGTTGAATACCTTCACCCCGGTTGGAACTGCGATCAGCATGGTCGCATACATGAAAAACAACTCGCCGGTCAGTGGCATGCCAACCGTGAACATGTGGTGCGCCCAGACGATGAACGAGAGAAACGCGATGCTGGCCGTTGCATAAACCATGGCCGTATAGCCAAACAGGGGCTTGCGCGAAAAGGTGGGAATGATCTCGGATACCACGCCGAACGCAGGGAGGATCATGATGTAAACCTCCGGATGTCCGAAAAACCAGAATATGTGCTGGAACATGACCGGATCACCGCCGCCGGCGGCATTGAAGAAGCTCGTGCCGAAGAAGTGGTCGGTAAGCAGCATGGTTACCGCGCCGGCCAGGACCGGCATCACCGCTATCAGCAGGAAGGCCGTAATCAGCCAGGTCCAGACGAACAACGGCATTTTCAGCAGGGTCATGCCGGGTGCGCGCATGTTGAGGATAGTGGCGATCACGTTGATCGAACCCATGATGGATGAAATTCCCATCATGTGAACGGCGAATACCACGAACGCGAAACTCTGGCCGCCCTGCAGGCTGAGCGGCGGATACAGCGTCCAGCCGGCGGCGGGACCGCCTGAATCCATGAACAGCGTACTCAGGAGCATGGTGAAAGCGAACGGCAGAATCCAGAAACTCCAGTTGTTCATTCGCGGCAACGCCATATCGGGCGCCCCGATCATCATCGGGATCATCCAGTTGGCAAAGCCAACCCAGGCGGGCATCACGGCGCCAAAAACCATGATCAGTGCGTGCATAGTGGTCATCTGGTTGAAGAATTCAGGCTCCACCAATTGCAGCCCCGGCATGAACAGCTCAGCGCGGATCACCATGGCCATGCTTCCGCCGATGAAGAACATCAGCAAAGAGAAAACCAGGTAAAGCGTCCCGATGTCCTTGTGATTGGTCGTATACAACCACCGGTCCAGGAACCCGCTGGGTTTGTGATCGTGATGATCGTCGTGTGCTACTTCGTGACTCTCGATACTCATCTCATCGATTCCTTTAATCGTTATCCGTTCTTGATGCGGGTGATCGTTTGCGGCTGGACCAGGTCACCCGTTTCATTGCCAAAAGCATTGCGCGTGTAAGTCAGCGCGGCTGCAATGTCGGAAGCCGACAGCATGCTGCCCCAGGCCGGCATTGCCGTGTCTTTGCGGCCGTGCAGAACGACTTCGATATTGTCATCAACCGGCCCATTGACGACCGGGCTTCCAGCCAGCGCCGGGAAGGCAGGCGCCAGCCCCTGGCCATCAGCCTGGTGGCAGGTGGCGCATTGGGCGGCGTAGACTTTCTCACCCGCCTCCATCAGTTCATCGCGGGCCCAGAGTCGTTCAGTTTCAGCTTGCTCGTGCGCCATACCCTGTTGTTGCTTTTCGATCCAGGCCTGGAATTCCGCCTTGGGAAGGACATCGAGAACAATCGGCATGAAACCATGATCCTTGCCGCACAATTCGGCGCATTGTCCGCGGTATATGCCGGGTTCCATGACCTCGGTCCAGGCTTCGTTGATGAAACCGGGTATCGCGTCCCGCTTCCAGCCGAGAGCCGGAACCCACCAGGAGTGGATTACGTCGTCAGCCGTGATCAGGAACTTGATCTTGGTGTTGGCCGGGAGCACCAACGGATTGTCCACGTCCAGCAGGTAATTCTCCACTGCGGACGGGTCGGTTCCCGATGCCAGGCGCCGGGCTGCGTTGGAATCAGATTTAAGGGAGGAAATAAACCGGACGCCATCTTCAACGTATTCATATTGCCAGCGCCACTGGAAGCCCGTGATCTTGACCGTCAGTTCGGTTTCCGGCGCGACTTCCATATTGACCAGCGCCTTGGTTGCAGGCACAGCCATCACCACCAGGATGATCACCGGGATAATCGTCCAGATGATTTCAGCCTTGGTGCTGTGCGTGAACTGTGCGGCCTCGTGCCCCCTGGATTTACGATGCAACACGATAGAGACGAACATCGCGCTGAACACGATGACGCCAATGACAACGCAGATCCACAGGATAATCATGTGCAACTGGTAGGCAAGCGCCGACTGGGAGGTCACGCCCTGGGTCATGTTGATTCCGTTTCCGGTGTAACCGGGTGCGGCCAGGAGCAACCAGAATGCGGCAATCACGGCCGCGGTTACCGCTGCTGCAACAATGAAAGTATTTTGTTTCTTCATTGGTATTTAAGGCCTCAAGAATTAAGTGCACCTTATCATGGCGCTGTGTTTTTCAATTGCACAACTAATGTGCCGTAGCAGTTGGTGCTTTTCATCGCTTGTCAGGAACGAGCCCAGTTCCACCACCTGGGACCGTGACCTCAAATGGAGCCTCGGGTCGTACCATGCGATTTCCGGCTGTTTCAACTCGATCACTGCCCAGGCGGTTTCCAATTCGTAATAGTGCTTTTTCCGGTGTCTCTGGTGCGTTATCCGGATCTTTTCCGCATCGATTTCGATGAAGTCAGCAACCCAGGCTCTTTCCCATGCGCGGATCAGGATCCAGGCCACCAGCGCGAGTTGTATCAACGCAATTAGCAGGATTGGCCAATAACCCTGGAGCGCCAGCAAGCCGGCAAGGAACAGGCTGACAACGGCAAGAGCCAGCAGCAAATTAACCAGGCCGCCAGCGCCGAGGGAAAAATTACCCCTCGCCATGATGCCCGCCCTGGAGCTGTCAGAACTGTGCCACGTAACGACCATGGGATTCCTGTAAACCCGCCCCAAACGTTCCGGCGGCCACGACAAGCCGCCAATTGTATCCGCGCTTCCAAGGCATGATCAAGAAAAGCTTGCGCAGAAGCCTGATAAATCATCATTCAATGTGCGCTTTTCCATCGCAGGAGCCGCTTCCTGCAGGCTGCGGGGCGCCTTTGTGGCCACCCCGTGTTTTCACGGTTAGCCACGGAGAGTAAACTTGCCACTGCTTCCGGACATATTATGGAGAACCTGCAGTGAACAACCGCCGGGCCAGTGATTTCTTGATTTCCAGCGAATCCACGACTGATCCTCTGAAGGATGCAGTCAACCGTGCCTACCATGCAGACGAGGCGGAAACCGTCAGTTTGTTGCTGGCGAAAGCGAAACTGGACCGTGCGACCGAGGAGAGGGTTGACCGCCGGGCCCGGTCGCTGGTCGAGTCCGTCCGGGAAAAAAGGGGGGAACGCGGATTGCTCGATGCCTTCATGCAGGAGTATGACCTCTCATCCGAGGAGGGTGTGGTCCTGATGTGCCTCGCAGAGGCGCTTTTACGCATTCCAGACGACGAAACTGCTGAAAAACTGATTGCCGACAAACTCGGTGATGCGGATTGGGAGTCCCACCTGGGAAAAAGTTCGTCAGTCATGGTGAACGCTTCTACGTGGGGTCTCATGTTGACGGGCAAACTCGTCGCACTTTCCGGGTCGACGCAAGCGACTTTTTCATCGATTTTCAAACGCCTGGTGAACCGCAGCGGCGAACCGGTCGTGCGCACCGCAATCCGGCAGGCAATGCGCATCATGGGGCATCAATACGTGATGGGCAGAACCATCGACGAGGCACTGGACCGTTCGCTCAAAAAGAAAAACCTGGGTTATCGACATTCCTTTGACATGCTGGGCGAAGCGGCTTTGACCAGCAAGGATTCGGAGCGCTACATGGAGTCATACCGCGCTGGAATTCGCGCGATCGGCGCGCGAAAAACTCCGGGCGATATATTTGCCGCACCCAGCATTTCCGTAAAGCTTTCCGCGCTGCATCCACGATTCGAATTCGCACAGAAAGATCGGGTCATGCGTGAACTGGTGCCAAGGCTGCTGGAGTTGGCTCAATTGGCCATGTCCAACCGTATGGCGCTGACCGTCGACACTGAAGAAGCGGATCGCCTGATGTTGACCCTGGACGTATTTGCCGCCGTCATCGGTGATCCGTCCCTGGCAGGCTGGAATGGCCTGGGCCTGGCTTTGCAGACTTACCAGAAGCGGGCGCCTGCAGTGATTGATTTGCTGGCGGACCTGTCCGCCAGGAGCGGTCAGCGTATTCCCATCCGGCTGGTAAAAGGCGCCTACTGGGACGCGGAAATAAAGCATGCCCAGGTGGAAGGATTTGCGGGTTACCCGGTATTTACCCGCAAGGCGAATACCGATGTTTCCTATATTGCCTGCGCCAAACAGGTGCTGGCCAACCGGACGGCGTTCTACCCCCAGTTTGCAACTCACAACGCGCACACCATCGCTGTCGTCACAGAATTGGCCGGAGACCGTCTGGACTACGAGTTCCAGCGCCTGCACGGAATGGGGCATGACCTGTATGACATCGTCATGAGCGAGAAGGGATTTCGCCACACCTGCAGAGTTTATGCCCCGGTAGGCAGCCACGAGGACCTGCTGCCCTACCTGGTTCGGCGATTGCTGGAAAATGGATCGAATACCTCGTTCGTAAACCGGATCGTGGATGAGACATTACCGGTCGAAAAGGTCGTCGAAAACCCGCTTCAGAAAGTTGCGATCACCGAACCGGTTTCGCATCCCGCGATTCCGTTACCGCGGAACCTTTATGGCAGTGACAGGATAAATTCGAAAGGGATCAACCTCGCCAACGAAGCGGACGTGCTCCGGTTGTCTGAACAGATGCAGCCGTTCGCCGAAAAACAGTGGGACGTGGAGCCTCTGCTGGCCAGGGCGCTGAGCCGGGACAGCGGACCTTTGAAAGACAATATCAACCCGGGCCGGCTGGATGATCGAGTGGGTACGGTTCGCCAGACCACGCTCGAAGAACTGGAAGGGGCGGTCGAAGACGCGTATGCCTTTCAAGTCCGAGTGGGACAATACGCCGGGAAGCAAGCGCGCGGAGTTGCTTGAAGTCGCCGCTGGCCTGATGGAGGACAACTTTGCCGAGTTCATGGCGCTGGCTACCCGGGAGGCAGGCAAAACACCCCACGATGCGGTCGCTGAAGTCAGGGAGGCGGTCGATTTTTTGCGGTATTACGCCCTGCAAGCCAGGAAGAACTTCGATGCTCCGATCCTGCTCCCCGGCCCGACCGGCGAGCGCAACGAACTCAGCTTGCATGGCAAGGGTGTTTTCGTTTGCATCAGTCCCTGGAATTTTCCATTGGCTATTTTCACCGGGCAGGTCAGTGCGGCCCTGGCGGCCGGCAACACGGTCCTGGCCAAGCCGGCGGACCAGACACCGGCGATTGCGGCACTTGCCGTCAAGATCATGCACCAGGCCGGTATCCCCCGGTCCGCCTTGCAACTGGTGCCGGGCAGGGGTTCCGTTGTGGGGGCGAAGCTGACCGCCGATCCGCGGATCGACGGCGTGGCACTGACCGGGTCGATGGATACCGCGCGCATGATCAACCGCAGTCTCGCCGCCCGGGATGCGCCGCTGGCCGCCATGATCGCGGAAACCGGCGGGCAGAACGCGATGCTGGTCGACAGCTCGGCATTGCCGGAACAGGTGGTGAAGGATGTCATCCGAAGCGCTTTTCACAGTGCCGGACAAAGATGTTCCGCCCTGCGTGTGCTTTTCCTCCAGACCGATGTGGCTGACCGTGTCATTCGTCTGCTTGCGGGGGCGATGCAGGAACTGGTCATTGGCGACCCCCGGTTTCTGTCAACGGATGTGGGTCCGGTGATTGACGGTGCGGCGCTTCAGGAACTGCAGGAACATGTCGAAAAGATGGAAAAAGATTTCACCCTTATCGCAAGAGCGCCGATGGGGACGGGCCTGTCGGGGCATTACATGGCGCCGTGTGCCATTGAGATTGATTCGATCAATACTTTGAAGCAGGAGGTATTCGGACCGGTTCTGCACGTGGTACGGTACCGCGCGAGGGATCTTGACCGGATCATCGATGAAATTAACGGAACGGGCTATGGCCTTACGCTGGGTATCCACAGCCGTATCGACCGCACCCAGAGGCATATTGCAAAGCGGGTCATGGCCGGAAATTGTTACATCAACCGTAACATGATCGGCGCGGTGGTGGGAGTTCAGCCCTTCGGGGGTGAACGCTTGTCGGGAACTGGCCCGAAAGCGGGAGGTCCACATTACATGTTCCGCTTTGCCACCGAACGCACGCTGACGGTAAACACCGCCGCAGTTGGCGGCAATGCGCTCCTGCTCGAATTGGATGACTGAAGAGAGAAGAAATTGTACCTGCAGTTTTTTGGATTGAATGAAGCGCCGTTTTCGATCACCCCGGATCCGGCGTTTGTATACCTCAGCGCGGCTCACCGGGAGGCGCTCGCGCACCTGCTATATGGCGTTGGCCAGGGAGGCGCGGGAGGATTTGTTCAACTGACGGGTGAAGTCGGCACGGGTAAGACAACGATCTGCCGCTGCCTGCTGGAACAGGTGCCTGAAGACACACGGGTCGCGCTGGTATTGAACTCCCTGGTCACGCCGCGGGAGTTGCTCGCAACCATCTGCGAGGAATTGGGCCTGGATACCCGGGGGCTGACCGAAAGTAATAAATTGATGGTTGACGTCCTCAATGATTACTTGCTCAAACAGCATGCCTTGGGCCGGCGCGTCGTTGTGGTGATTGATGAAGCCCAAAATCTGAGCCCGGAAGCCCTGGAGCAAGTCAGGCTGTTGACCAATCTTGAAACAGCCAAAGACAAATTGTTGCAGATGGTCCTGCTGGGACAGCCTGAACTCAGGCAGTTGTTGCAGAGGCAGGATCTGCGGCAGCTGTCGCAAAGGATAACGGCCCGCTACCATTTAACGCCGCTAAACCAGGATGAAACGATTGCCTACGTAAAACACCGCCTGCATGTTGCCGGCGCCCGGCGGAATCCTTTCCGGCGTTCCGCCATGCGTGCCCTGTACCAGAGATCGGGCGGAGTTCCACGATTGATCAATATCATTGCTGACCGGTCGCTTGCCGGCGCCTATGCCCGCGAATCGGAAAGTATTTCTCCCTCATTCGTGAACGCGGCCGCCAACGAGGTCCAGCCGAGCGAGGGACGGGTTCGTTCGATCCGCTGGCCGACGGTCGTTGCCACCGCATCCATCGCGGTTCTTGCCGTGATCAGCCTGCTTTTGTGGGGTTTTCCGGCGCTCGAGCGCTTCCGGGGTCGTCGAGACTCCGGTGTCCACGACGATCGTCCAGGCGTTGCCGGAAACGCCACCGGTAGTTGAGGATTCTGAACCGGCCATCGAGCCCGCTGCCATCGAGGGGGACCTTCCTGTCGGTGCTGATTTGACGGGTAAAAACCGTTGCGCCTATGCTGGAAATTGAACCGGGCTGGCTCGATTCACAACACCGCATGGCTTGGCGGACCATGGCGGACCTGTGGCAGGATGGTGAGAGCGCCAATACGATTGCAGCCGCATGTGACGGCGTTTCCGGAGTTGGGTTTGCGTGTTTCCGCGACCAGGGGAACTGGTCCAGGATCCGGAACCTCGGGCTGCCGGTGATCCTGGTGCTGCAAGCTGGATAAACCGAGGTTTCTCGTGCTGCAAGGGTTTTCCGGGGAAGCCCTGTTGGTCGGATCGAGTGAAAATCCGGTGACGGTAACGCGCGAGGCGGTCGAGAACCACTGGCTGGGTGAGTACCTGGTCGCCTGGCCGCAGGCACCGGATTGGCCGGCGCAAATCCGTCGCGGGGAATCCGGCACGGCTGTGGATATTGTCATGGAAATGGCGGGGTATGCCGATCCTGCCTGGACCGGAGAGGGTGTGTTTGATTCCAGTTTTGAAACCTGGTTGATGACCTTTCAGCGACGCAATGGTTTGCGGGCGGATGGTATTATCGGGCCCAACACGCTTATCTACCTGATGGCGCCGACCATCACGCAACCCCGCTTGATCACGGCAGCCGGGGAGAGATCGTAGTTCATGTCTATTTTGCTCGAAGCGTTGAAGAAATCGGAACAGGAGCGACAACTGGGCCAGGTGCCCACGCTCCAGAACCGGCCTGATGACTCCAGCGCCGAGTCACCAGCCGCTGAACCCGTGGATTCTGCTCTCGATGATCGTTCTTAGCGTCTGCGTGATGGCCTGGTTCGGCTGGCAACAATTTCAGCAAACCCCGGGTGAGGAAGTTCCTGTTGTCGCAATCCAGGCCGGGGATGATGTGGCTGGTCCGGCAGAGGAATCCCCGCAAATGCGTACGAAAACCGAATCGTATCAAGCGGAAAATGAAAGACGGCCGCCGCTGCCCATGAATCCCCGGGCGTCCAGAGATCGGGACAAGGTGGTCCGGTCCGTGAGTGAATTATAAAGCAGAAAATGACGAACCGGCGCCCGCAGCGCAGGCGGAACAGGTTGTGGCCACCGCCGAGCCGGCTCCGGACGCGGCTGCCGATTCAGCAGCGGCGGAAACTGAAGCGCCTGCGGCGACTCAGGAAGAACAACCCCGGCGTGGAATTGAACCACATGTTGCAGAAGCCGATCAGCTACTGGGAGTTACCACAGGGGATCAGGGATAATTTGCCGGAAATCAAGATTACCGTGCTGGTTTATGCCGAGAATCCGGACGATCGCTTCCTGCTGTCCAACGGGCAGCGCATGGTTGAGAAAGACGAACTGGACGGCGGCCTGGTGCTGGACGAAATCCGGAAGGACGGGGCCGTCTTCCTGTACAGGAACTACCGCTTTCTTGTAAAGAGTTGATCACGTGAATTACGGGATCGTGACCAACTGGTCGGAGCACTCGCCGCATCCGCCGTTCGTGACGATCAGTATCAGCCTGGTCTGTATCCTCGCCCTGTTTATTTACACCGGGCTGAATCCTTTGATGCAGCAGGCGATGATCGACATGGGCGGGATGCAACCGTCGTCCATATCTGCTTTGCTCAACCAGAAACCGTCTTCGTGGTGGAATGTATCCGCGTTGAGCCTGTTCACATCGCTCTTTATCCATGCCAGTTGGCTACACCTGTTGGGAAACCTGGCTTACCTGTGGGTTTTTGGAATCAAGGTAGAACAAAGGCTCGGGTCAGTTGGAATCATCCTGATTTTTCTGCTTGGCGGAGCCCTGGCCAATGTGATCGTTGCACTTCGCCTGCCACAACTGGATACACCCATTATCGGTGCGAGCGGTGCGATTTCGGCCGTCGTCGGGGCATACCTGGGTTTGTTCCCCCGGCGGAGAATAGGGCTTTTTCTTCCGCTTGGCGTGTACCTTCAATTCGCCCGTGTTCCCGCGCTGCTGGTTATCGGTTCATGGTTTACTTTGCAGTTGCTTTACACGGTATTTGGCCCCATTAATGGGGCGGTGGCGTGGTGGACACACCTCGCAGGTTTTGCGCTGGGCCTGAGCTTCGCATTGATCGCCCGGGCCCTCGCACAGATCAGGCTATAATTGACCAGGGCTTCCCTGGACCAAGGAAACAGATCTCAGAAAAATGGCAGAAAAACGACTCTATAAAATCATATTCCTGAACGGCGGCAAGGTGTACGAACTGTTCAGTGAGGGCGTGACTTCCAGTGGGTTATGGGGCTTTATCGAGGTGTCCGGCCTGGTATTTGATACATCGGATGGGCTCGTCATCGACCCGACTGAAGAAAAAATGCGTGAGGAGTTCAAGAGCGCCCGGGTCTTGCACCTCCCAATCCAGAGCGTATTACGCGTCGAGGAAGTGGAAAAGCGCGGCCAGTGCCGGATCCGGGATCGTGAGTCCGGTGAGAAAGTGACTCCATTCCCGGTACAACCGCACGGGCGCTCAGCTTCCGACTAGGGCCTGATAACAAGCCCTAGTCGGGAATTAGCCCGGCATTTTTCAGGGCCTGCAATAATTCTTCCAACGGAAAATCTTCGAGGGTCACGCGGTTTTGCGGAGGGGAATCTTCTGTCCTCTGTGACTCGTGTCCAAGGTGCCGCTCGAGGTCCGCCTCGCGGAGTTGTCCCTCTTCTCCGGGGGTATCTTCAGTCCATTCAATGACCACGTCCGGCAAGATCCCTTCCGCCTGGATTGAGCGGCCTGAGGGTGTGTAGTAGCGCGCGGTGGTTAACTTGATGCCTGCACCATTTCTCAGGGGCAACACGGACTGTACCGAGCCCTTGCCAAAAGTCCGCTCTCCGACAATCACTGCACGGCCGTTATCCTGTAATGCCCCGGCCAGAACTTCAGACGCCGATGCCGTGCTGTGATCAACCAGTATCATCAATGGGATGCCGGGGAACCACTGCCCCGGTGTGGCATTGAATTCCAGCTGCATGGTTGAATTGCGGCCGCGGGTAGAGACGATGCCGCCTTCGTCCAGAAACCCGTCAGCGATGGCAACTGCCTGGCGTAAAACCCCGCCCGGGTTTTTCCTCAGGTCAAAGATGACAGCGCTCAGTTCGATACCATCGCTCTTTATGCTGTCGAAGGTCTGTTCCAGCTGGGATGCACTTTCCTGGTGAAACTGAGTCATCTTGAAATAACCAATCGACCCGTCGAGTAGCTCAAAGTTGAGCGTTGGCAGCTTGATGTATTGCCGGGTGATTTCAACATCCCGTTCCTCGCCTTTGGCCGGGATCACGTGCAACATCGACATTGCTATCCGGTTTGCCCTGCAGTTCATCCATGGCTTCGATCGAGGGCCGGCCTTCCACGGGATTTCCGTTGATGGACGTAATGACGTCGCCGGGGTTTATGCCGGCCTGGTCCGCGGGGCTGCCATTGATGATGGCGTTGACCACTACTTTGCCTTCACGCTCCTGAACTTCGATGCCGATGCCACTGTAGCGTCCGAGCGACGCATCATTGAGCTCCTCCAGTTCTTTGACCGGCAGGTAGCTGGAATGGGGATCCAGCTCGTGCAGCATGCCCCGGATGGCAGCGTTAAGCAGGGTCTGGTCATCAACTTCTTCGACGTAGTTTTTTCGAGCCTGGTTAAAAATGTCCGTAAAGGTCCGCAGATCATCCAGTGTAAGCTGGGCAGACTGGCCTGGAGTTTGCTCAGCCGCGGACGAAGGTTCAGCGGCAGTCTGCGCAAAAACGAGGGAGAAGCTGGTCAAGGAAACCAGTGCTGCAGAAAGAATGCTCTTGAAATGATTCGTCATGTGCTTGATCGATCCGTGTGATGTGGGGACCGGGTCTGGCCGGTCATCGCGCGATCCATGCTGCAGGATCCACCGCTTTTCCATTTTTCCGTAATTCAAAATAAAGGCCCTGGTCACCGCCAGGATTGCTGCCCACTATACTGATAATTTCACCGGGTTCTACCCAGGCGCCAACTTCGCGCAGCAGGCTTTCATTATGCCCATACAGGCTCAAAAAGCCCTGCCCATGGTCGATGATCATCATCAATCCATAACCACGAAGCCAGTCCGCAAAGGCCACTCGTCCATAGGCAACGGCAGAGGCCTCGGCGCCCGTCGGTGATTCAATCAGCCATCCCTGCCAATTCAGTCCGCCCGCCCTTTGCTGTCCAAAAGCGTGTTTGACCGGACCTTTCAGAGGCATGGGCAACTTGCCCTTCTGGCCAGCGATACCGGTGCGGGTGCCGAGGTCTGCGGGAATGTCGGCAAGAGCATCACTCAAACGTTCCAGCAGGGCTTCGAGGTCTTTCCGGTTCTGTTCAAGTTCGCGAAGCCTGGACTCCTCATTATCGATCCGGCTGGCCAGCGCAGCGATCACCATGCTCACGTTCCCGCCTTTGTTGGCCCAGGACTTCAAGAACGACCCGTTGCTCGTTTTGAACGCGTTCTATACCCGAGAGTTCCTGGTCAATGGATTGTTGCATTTCATCGAGTGTCGTCAATGCTTCTTTCAAACCCGAAATTTTCCGAACCTGGGCCCGGTTGAGAAAATCATAGTATGCCAGCATCCGGCCCAGGCGAGTCGGATCGTCCTGGTTCAGCACGAGCTTTACCCGGGACTGGCTGCCCAGCTTGTAGGCGGACCGGACCTGTTCCGCCAACTGGCCCAGCTGAACATCAAGGCTGGCCAGGTAGGTTTCGCGCTGACGCTCCAATTTTGCCAGTTCATCCAGGTGGTGGTTCCGTTGCTCCTCCAGGGTTCTGAAGTTCAGATCAGCCGCCTGTATCGCGAGATCCACTTCCCGCATCCGCGCCTGCTCCTCCTGGTGGTCCGCTCTTGACGAGTCCAGTTGCTCCCTGAGTTTCCCGATAGCCAGTGTGACTTCGCTCAGCCTGGATTCCGCCTCCGTCTTGCCGACATCCTGACCGGCCATTGCCGGAAACGAAAAAGCAAAAGCAATCAGCAATAAGAAACGGGTGATACGTTGAGAAGCAGAAGATTTCAGGGGTTCAGGCCGTACCACCTTCAATGTCCAGCAGTGATTGACCGGTCATTTCTACAGGTTGTGGCAAACCCAGCAAAAACAGCATGGTCGGCGCAATGTCCCTGAGCGAACCACCTTTTTTCATTTTCGCTCTGCGGCCATGAAACACCAAGGGTACCTTGTTGGTGGTATGCGCCGTGTGTTTCTGTCCACTCACGGGGTCAACCATCAATTCGATATTGCCGTGATCCGCCGTAAGTAATAACTCACCTCCGACCCGGTCAATCGCGGCCCTGGTCGCCATGAGGCAGCGGTCGACGGCCTCGACGGCCTTGATGGCTGCTTCCAGGTTTCCCGTGTGCCCGACCATGTCGGGGTTTGCCACGTTGCAGATAATCACGTCGTATTTCCCCGAGCAGATCGCTTCCACCAGTTTTTCCGTCAGTAGCGGAGCGCTCATTTCAGGTTGCAGATCATAAGTGGCGACATCCGGTGACGGGATCAGGATGCGATCTTCAAACGGGTAAGGTGTTTCCTCGCCGCCATTGAAGAAAAAGGTCACGTGGGCATATTTTTCCGTTTCCGCAATCCTGAGTTGACGGAGTCCGGATTCCGCCAGCTCGTTGCTCAGCAGGCGGGGCAGGGTGAATGGCGGAAACGCAACGGAAACCGGGAGATCGGCCATATACTCGGTCATACAGACAAAGTCAGACAGTTTGATCCTGGAACGGTCGAAGCCTTCAAAGGGTTCGCTGACAAAAGCCATGGTGATCTCACGTGCCCGGTCCGCCCTGAAGTTGACGAAAATGATGGAATCGCCATCGTGTACGCCGGAGGCATCACCAATAACAGTGGGCTGAACAAACTCGTCATTCTCTCCCCTGGAGTAGGCCTGGTGCAGGGCCGAGACGGCGGTTGGTTCGTGCCATGCGGAATCAGCCATGGCAATGGCGCGATAGGCGCGTTCAACGCGGTCCCACCTCTGGTCCCGGTCCATTGCGTAATAGCGGCCGCTGATAGATCTGAATTCAGCCCCTGGCAGGGTGTCCAGAAGTTCCTGCATCCGGATAATCGATGCTTCCGCGCTGCGCGGCGGGGTGTCCCTTCCATCCAGGAATCCATGAACGGCAATGGAGCGAGCGCCTCTTTGCGCGGCCAGTTGCACCGTGGCAACAAAATGATCGTCGTGGCTATGCACGCCGCCCGGAGAAAGCAGGCCCATGATGTGAACGGTGGTGTTTCGCTCAATTGAGGCGTCGATCGCCGCACACAAGCCGGGGTTCCGTGCAAAATCGCCGTCCCGGATCGCCTTGGTGATGCGGGTGAAATCCTGGTACACGATCCGCCCGGCGCCGATGTTCATGTGGCCCACCTCGGAATTGCCCATTTGGCCATCCGGCAAGCCGACGGCTTCACCTGAAGTCTCGATCAGTGCGTGAGGGTCGGTTTTCCACATATCGCTCCAGCAGGGTGTGCTTGCCAGGGCAATGGCATTGTTCTGGGCCTCTTCACGATAACCCCAACCATCGAGGATCATCAGGACGAGCGGTATGTGCGAAATTTTTTGATCCATTTTTGGCTCTACCCACTTGCAATTTAATGCTGCTGACTCCAAATGTGACAGGCCCACAGGCGGATGGACGGCGGCATGAGTTCTGCGGCCCATCCAGCGACTGTGGGATTGTCTTATTATTTCATAAAAGAGATTGCAGCATGGAGCAGGTATTCGAATTTGCAGGTAATCATTTACTCCTGGTGGGTGGTTTTCTGGCGGTTCTCGGACTGGTTGTCTGGACCGAGGTAATGCGAAAAGTGCAGGGGCTGACTGAGCTCACTCCCGCGGAATCGGTATCCTGGATCAATGACCCCAATGCCGTGATCATCGACATTTCGCCCGTTGCCGATTTCAACAAGGGGCACATTGTGAACGCCCGGAACCTGCAGCCTTCGCGATTGGCAAATCCTGATGCAGAAATACTGAAGCTGAAGGACAATAAGCTGCTGGTGGTCTGTAAAAGCGGCCAAACGGCCATCGCCGCTGCAGGTAACCTGCGTAAGATGGGGGCCACCAACGTCGCGGTATTGAAAGGCGGCATGGCCCAGTGGCGTGGTGACCAGTTTCCGGTCACGACGAAATAATGAGATAATTTCCTTTTTGTCGCCCGTTACGGCAGGCGGCCCAACCCACAAGAGTGATTAAACCATGGCAGAAGAACAGAACCATGAACCGGTAATGACGCCGGGACAAGAAGGTGCAGGACAATTCCAGATCCAGAAGTTGTATACGAAAGACGTATCTCTTGAGTTGCCGAACGCACCGCAGATTTTCCAGGAAGCCGGCCAGGCGGATGTGAAGATGAGCCTGGCCCAGCGGGTCGAAAACCTGGGTGAAAACCTGCACGAAGTCATATTGACCGTCACCGTGACCGCGAGTGTCGGTGAAAAAACCGCATACCTGGTGGAAGTCGCACAGGCTGGAATTTTCATGGTGAGCGGGTTTAACGAGCAGGCTACCCACGCCGTGATGAACACCATGTGCCCGACCACGCTGTTTCCGTATGCCCGGCAGGTGATTTCCATGCTGGTTGCAGAAGGCGGATTTCCCCCGCTCGTTCTTCAGCCGGTCAATTTCGACATGCTCTACGCCCAGCGTATGCAGCAGATGGTGCAGGAGCAAAATAACGGCGCCGCCGGTGGAGAAACGGTTACGCCCGAGTTTTCAACCAACGATTGACCACCCGGAGATGACTGCAGAACCGGGTTCGGCAACGCCGCAAAACGGCAATTCCATGTTCGCTGTTTTGGGCGCCGGGTCCTGGGGAACGGCCCTGTCCATGCAATTGATACGATCCGGTACCAGGGCGGTGCTCTGGGACTGGGACCGTGAACACATCGAAGTGATTGGCAGAAGCCGCTGTAATGAAAGGTTCCTGCCGGGTCACCGTTTACCCGATGGCTTGGTTGTGGAACCGGATCTCGAACGGGCCGTGAGCATGGCTGACGAGGTGCTCATCGTCGTTCCATCCCATGCCTTTGTCGGGATTCTCGGGCAAATCAAGCCATGGTTGAAAACCGGGCAGGGCGTTTCGTGGGCATGCAAGGGCCTGGAGCCGGGAACCGGGCAATTTCTGCACGAACCTGCCCGAAGAATCTTTGGTGCTGAGCATCCGCTCGCCGTTGTGACCGGGCCGTCATTCGCCCGGGAGGTGGCGGCAAACCTTCCAACCGCCCTTACTGTGGCCGGCACGGAGCCTGAATACTGCGCCAGGGTGGCGTCCGCGCTGCATGGCGGAAATTTTCGGGCCTATACCAGCGATGACATCGTGGGTGCTGAATTGGGTGGTTCGGTGAAAAACGTTCTGGCCATCGCTACCGGGATAAGTGACGGGATGTCTCTCGGTGATAACGCGAGGGCCGCGCTGGTGACCCGCGGATTGGTGGAAATGATGCGCCTCGGCCGGGTCCTCGGCGCGCGTGATCAGACCCTGACCGGTCTGGCGGGCATGGGAGACCTGGTGCTCACCTGCACCGGCAATTTATCCCGCAACCGCAGACTGGGTTTGGCTCTCGGTGCGGGCAAAGGCATTGACGAAGCGCTGGCCGAAATTGGCCAGGTCGTTGAGGGTGTAAAAACCTCGCTCGAGGTCTGGCGGCTTGCCAGGCGTTACGATGTCGAGATGCCCATATCCGAGCAGGTTTACGGAATACTCCATCTCGGCAGGGATCCTTATCAGAGTCTCAGAGATTTGTTGTCCCGCGAACAGAAACGCGAGACCGCCTGAGCGTTTAACCGGGTCATTGCAAACCCGGAAAATCCAATTGGCGCAAAGCTTCGTACAAGCCGATAGCCACGGTGTTCGACAGGTTGAGACTGCGGCTGTTTTTTTGCATCGGTATCCTGAGCGTGTAATTTTCACTCATGCTGTCGAGTATTTCGATGGGCAAGCCACGGCTTTCCGGTCCGAACAGCAACCCGTCATCGTTCCTGAACGCAGCCGTGCAGTGGTTTTTTTTCCCGCGCGTCGAAAACGCCCAAAGGCGAAGCCCGGCGTTTTCTTCCAGGAATGCGGGCCAGTTCGGGTATTGCCGGACGTCAGTTAGTTCTGCATAGTCCAAACCGGCGCGCCGCAGCCTGGCGTCATCCAGGACGAATCCCAAAGGACCGACCAGGTGTAAACGGGCCCCTGAATTCGCGCACAGGCGGATGATATTTCCGGTGTTGGGAGGTATTTCCGGTTGATACAGAATGACGTTCAGCACGGGATACTCCTGGGTTCATCTACGGGGTATTTCAGCAGGCACTGTAAACTCATATGCCGATTTGCGACGAAGCGAATCCCAACGTTCACGCGCATTTCAGCCTGCAGCCGTAGTTTGTGGAATCGCTCGCCAAACGGTAGAGTCTTTCTATCCTGATGAAATATAAGAAAAAAAATGAATTTTTGTTGTTGATTCTCACAGAATTCCGGCATTTGACAGGGCCGTTTCACCAGCGTATCTTCTTCCCGGCAGGCACAACATCTTGTGCCATAAAAAAAATAGCGCACAATAACTTGTGCCCATAACTTAATAAAACCAACTAAATACACGGAACATTTAATGAACAGCGTTCAAGTTGAGGCGATCGGCACTGATTCCATAGACATTCCCTTCCAGCCAGCCTCGTTGGATATTTGGGATAAAAAGTACCGCCTGAAGTCGAAAACAGGGGAAATCATAGACCAGACCATCGACGACACATTCAAACGCGTCGCGAAGGCTCTGTCAGATGTCGAGGATACCCAGGAGAAGCGGGAGCAGTGGAACACGTCTTTCCTGTGGGCCTTGCGCCGGGGAGCGATTCCAGCCGGCAGAATTACCAGCAATGCGGGTGCGCTGGACCACAAGCCTGCGACGTCCACGATCAATTGCACCGTGTCTGGCACCATCACCGATTCGATGGATGGCATTCTCGACAAAGTGCATGAGGCCGGGCTTACGCTAAAAGCCGGTTGCGGGATAGGCTACGAATTTTCGACCCTGCGCCCGAAAGGAGCTTACGTGTCTGGTGCAGGCGCGTATACGTCCGGTCCCCTGAGCTTCATGGATATCTACGACAAGATGTGTTTCACCGTCTCTTCGGCCGGTGGCCGTCGCGGCGCCCAGATGGCGACTTTTGAAGTAGGGCACCCGGACGCGATGGACTTCATTCGCGCCAAGCGTGAAGACGGAAGGTTGCGGCAATTCAATTGTTCCCTGCTGGTTACCGACGAGTTCATGAAAGCCGTTGAACAGAACAGTGGCTGGTCGCTGGCATTTCCGATCAACCAGCACGAAGCGGATGGCATCGACCTGAATGACAGGCAAAAGGTGATCTGGCGCGAGTGGCCCGAGACCCGCAATTACATCACGCGTGAAGATGGTCTCGTGGCTTGCCGTATCTACAAGACGGTGCCGGCACGCAGAATGTGGGACATGATCATGTCGTCGACCTATGATTTTGCCGAGCCGGGTTTCATCATGATTGACCGCATCAACGAGATGAACAACAACTGGTTCTGCGAGAACATCAGGGCCACCAATCCCTGCGGTGAGCAGCCTTTGCCGCCTTATGGCGCTTGTTTGCTGGGTTCGGTGAACCTGACGCGCTTTGTCGTCAATCCCGTTCACCAAGAAAGCTTCATTCAACTGGGATGAATACCGGGAAGTAGTCCGGATCTTTACCCGGATGCTGGACAACGTCGTCGAAATAAACGGACTCCCTCTCGCTAAGCAACGCGACGAAATTGCGCGCAAACGGCGCCACGGAATGGGGTTCCTCGGCCTGGGTTCGACCCTGACCATGCTGGGGATGAAATACGGCAAGGAAGATTCCCTCGAATTCACCGAGAAAGTTGCCCGCGAAATGGCCCTCGCCGGATGGGAGGAGGCCCTTGAATTGACCCGCGAGAAAGGCCCGGCGCCGGTCATGGAAGAATTGTTTGAAGTGACGGGCGAAATGCTGCGTCGCCGGCCGGAAATGCGATCCGACGGGTACAAGCAGGGCGACAAGGTTGCCGGCAAGGTGCTGATGGCAAAATACAGTCGTTACATGCAGAGAATTGCCGAGTATGCCCCCGACCTGGTGGAAGCATTGGCGGAAGAGGGTTCCCGATTCACCCACCACACCTCGATAGCGCCGACAGGAACGATATCGCTGTCGCTCGGAAACAATGTGTCGAATGGTATCGAACCCAGTTTCGCACATCATTACAGCCGGAACGTGATTCGCGAGGGGCGGAAAACCAAGGAAAAAGTGGAAGTATTCAGTTACGAACTGCTGGCATACCGGGAGCTGATCAATGCCGCTGCGATGCCTTATGCCCAGGATGACGCTACCCGCCTGCCGGACTATTTCATCACGGCAGAGGACGTTTCACCGGCTGAACACGTCGATATCCAGGCGGCGGCGCAGAAATGGATTGACTCTTCCATTTCCAAGACCGCAAATGTGCCGACCGACTTCCCCTATGAAGAGTTCAAGGACATCTACACTTACGCCTATCAAAAGCAGTTGAAAGGCTGCACGACCTTCCGGTTCAATCCGGAGGCTTTCCAGGGCGTATTGGTCAAAGACAAGGATCTGGAAAGCACGACGTACCGTTTTATCCTGGATGACGGTGAAGTCGTGGAAGTGGCCGGTAACGAGGAGATTGAATACGACGGTGAAATGCACACCGCAGCCAATCTCTTCGATGCCCTGAAAGAAGGATATTACGGAAAGTTTTAGTCCGGGTATGGAAAATGCCGGCACAGGGAAAGTGTATTAATTAATCGGTCGGAGAGGACAAAGGAGAAGGCCTGAGCCTTCGAAAAGGAAACAACAGGAATTGTTTCCGGTACACGGAAGTATCCACAAACGGCACGGATGTTCACAATAACAAAACAAGGATAAAGTGGCGGCGAGGGAAGTTTTGGGTTCCGCCAAACTTTACGGAGATGTTGTGTACATGGATGTACACCTCTTTTTCCGACCCCGGGAATATCAAGCACCAGTACAGGAATGAAGCACAATGAGTATCAAGATTTCCAACAAGATCGTCGGCTATGAAGTCGTAAAAGAAGAAGAAACCAACTACCAGGGAAGAAGCGGCCAACGACAGCCACGGACGCCAGAATGCCAAAATCATCCGGATGACCGAGCGCGTCCTCCGGCCCGAAGGTATGGAAGCGCTGGAAGGGTCGACGTACAAGATCAAAACCCCCCTGGATCGACCACGCGATGTATGTCACGATCAATGACATCGTCCTGAACCAGGGTACAGAACATGAGCAACGCCGGCCGTTTGAAATATTCATCAATTCGAAAAACATGGACCACTTTCAGTGGATCGTGGCCCTGACCCGGCTGATGTCCGCCGTGTTCCGGAAGGGCGGTGACGTCACATTCCTGGCCGAAGAATTACAGGCGGTGTTTGATCCGCGCGGCGGCTACTTCAAGCCCGGCGGAAAGTTCATGCCGTCCATCATTGCTGATATTGGCGCTGTGATCGAACACCACCTGCAAAAAATCGGCTTGATGGAAAAAGAAGAGCTGTCCCAGCAGCAGCAACTCATTCTCGATCAGAAACGTGCTGAAGCAGTAGCTTCCGATAAAAAGAGAAACGCAGATGCAGAATCGGATACCGGCTATCCCACTTCAGCCACCCTGTGTAACAAGTGCCATACCAAGGCGGTAATTGTCATGGACAATTGTGCCACCTGCCTGTCCTGCGGCTACTCCAAGTGTGGCTAGTATGAGGAGCCTGCCTGGCTTGACATGATCTACTGCGGAAAAGCCGGGTTTGGCCAGATTCCCCGCTCTTTTTCGTTAAATAGCGGTGCTATTCGCCTCAAAAGACCGAAAAATCTGACTCAAACCGGCTCTTCCTCGCTACGATCTGTCAAACCAGGCAGGCTCCTGGTTTGCTAGGCTTAACTTTTATGATTCACGCGATCTGGATTGTTCCCCTTCTGTTAATGATCGCCTTTTTGAGTTCGCCCCGGTTTCGGGGCGACATCGCTGAAACCCGGGTCAGGCGACTCCTGGCCACCGGGCTGGAGAAAAGCCGCTATACCACGTTCAATGACATAACCCTGCCTGCAGGCGGGGGCACGGTACACATCGACCACCTCGTGATATCCCGATTCGGTATTTTTGTTATCGAGAGCCAGTATGCCCGGGGTTGGGTGTCAGGGACTGAATTCCAGGACCGGTGGAAAATGTACCGCTGGGGTCGCTTCTCACGCATTGATAATCCACTGCACCGCAACACGCTGCAGGTGGAAGCTGTCAAAAAGATCCTGAACGCTCCGTCCAAAATACTGTTTCCGATGGTTGTGCTGGTGGGCCAGAAAGGGTTCAAAACAGCAATGCCGGAAAGGGTGCTGACCCCTGAAAAACTCCTGGCTTATTTACGTAAAAGAGGCCTGCCCTTGCTGGAAGGGGAGCAGGCCGACAGGATCCTGAAAACGATTGAAGTGGCGCAAATCCGGACACTGGGCGGCATGGCGATCAACGGCTGGCGCTTGGCTGCAGTTTGCGCTTCTCCTGGTTTTGCTGGCAGGAGTGTGGCTCGCTTTTCATGATTCTCTGGCCGGCCTGCTGAACTCCCGGTAGGCAACGCAAGCCTGAAACAAGTCGTGCCAGGAAGATTGTTGTGCGCGGTCCGGCACCAATTCCGACTGCCGGCTGTTCTCTTTTATTCCGGACTGGGTTATGGTCTGAGGCTTATCTTCCAGCCTGACCGTGTTTCAGAGCGAGAGTCTGGCGAACTCGAAGGAATGTTAATGCTCCTGGTTGAAGATCTCATTCAAAAAAAACGCGATGGGTTGCGGTTAAGCCGGGATGAGATCAGCTCTTTCATCGAGGGCATAACCAGTGGTTGTGTCACGGACGCCCAAATTGCGGCGTTTACCATGGCCACCTGGTTCAGAGGGATGAGCCATGACGAACAAATGGCGTTGACCCTGGCCATGCGGGACAGCGGCAAGGTGCTCACCTGGAGCGGGCTTGACGGCCCGGTACTGGACAAACATTCGACCGGTGGTGTGGGCGATATGGTGAGCCTGATCCTTGGGCCCATCGTCGCCTCCTGCGGCGCATATGTGCCGATGATTTCCGGGCGCGGGCTGGGTCACACCGGCGGGACGCTGGACAAACTGGAGAGCATTCCCGGCTTCAACGTCCGGCCCGGAATAGAACGGTTTCAGCAACTGGTGCGCGACCAGCACATTGCAATTATCGGACAGGACAAGTATCTGGCCGGCGCAGACCGTCGTATATACGCCGTCAGAGACGTGACCGCGACGGTTTCATCCACGCCATTGATCATTTCATCCATTCTCTCGAAAAAACTGGCTGAAGGCCTGGATGCGTTGGTCATGGACATCAAGTATGGCTCGGGAGCCTTCACGCCAGACCCGGTCGATGCACTGGCCCTGGCCCGGGAAATTTGCGCCGTCGCCCGCGAGGCTGGCCTGCCATGCAATGCTCTTGTCACCGACATGGACCAGCCATTGGCATGGTCGGCGGGAAACGCTCTTGAAATCCTGGAAGCCATCCGGTTCCTGCGCGGTGAGGCCCGTCACGACCGGCTTTTGGACGTGGTGCGAGCGCTGTCCCGTGAACTGCTGAAACTGGGCGGGTTGGCTGAGAACCTGGCGGATGCTGATAAAATGGTGATGAACTCCCTCGATTCAGGCCGGGCCGCTGAACAATTTTCGAAAATGGTCGCTGCGCAGGGAGGGCCGTCCGGACTGGTAGACAACCCGGAGGCATTTTTGCCCAAGGCGCCAGTGATCCGGCCCGTGTTTGCGGATGACGGAGGCTTCATAACAGCAATCGATACAAAGGCGGTCGGCACGGCGGTAGTCGCGCTGGGTGGAGGAAGGCAGGCCGCAGAGGACTCGATCGACCCGGCAGTGGGCGTCTCGGGTCTCCTGGGGCTCGGGATGAAGGTTGATTCCCGCACACCCCTGGCCGTAATCCATGCCGCAGACGAAGGCAGTTGGGAGCACGCTGCGGAACTGCTCAAGTCGGGATTCAGTATTGGCCGGACTCCCGTTGAAGCATTGCCTGTGATTCACCGCAGGGTAGAAGGGGAGATTTCAAATGCAACGCAGTGAAGCCTTCATCGTTCAGCTCAAGCATCACGCTAAACGGGCGGCCGCATCGTCTTATTCGCCTTACAGCCACTTCCGGGTCGGCGCTGCAGTCATCAGCGCAACGGGAAAGATTTACCAGGGCTGCAATGTTGAGAACGCGTCCTTCGGACTGACACAATGCGCGGAAAGATCGGCATTGACGGCGGCAATCAGCGATGGGGTGGCGCCCGGTTCATTGACTGCCTTGCTGATTTATACTCCCGGGGACACCGCGCATTCTCCTTGTGGCGCCTGCCGCCAGGTCATGCACGAATTGATGGATGCGGACTCACTGGTGATCTCATGCTGTGATGGAGAGGAAAGCAGGACATGGGCCCGGTCCGAATATCTGCCGGATCCGTTTGTGCCGGAAGCGTTGTTCAAATAACCGTGCCCGGGGGATCGGGTCAGAAAATACCCGGAACCAGGATCCGCCTTCCAGCGGGGTAATCAGCAAAGCGCTCCCGGTACCAGCGGTGGTTCGAGATGGCGCGGGGCGCCAGGTTGCAGAACGTGAAGAGTGCAAAAGCCACCCCTGCCAGGGACCAGGTCATAACGGCCCAGCCGGTCCATTGGATGATTTCACCCAGGTAGTTCGGAGAACTGACCCAGCGGAACAGACCGCCGTTGGGGATACGATAAACCGTTTCGCCAGGCTTCCGCAGCCGCCGTATGGTTCTGTCTGCCTGGAAATGCAGGGCAAATCCCACCAGGAAAATTGCCAGGCCGGTGAGGAAATGAACTGAAAGCAATGGGGCGGAGTTTTTCCCGGCCACGATCAGCGCGGCAGCATTGTTGTATCCGTTCAAGGAATTGAAAGCAATTGCAAATATAACCAGCAGGGCTGGAAATGTTTTTTCTGATGGCTGCATCAGGGCTGGAAAGACAAACGTGCGGTAGCTGTAATGAAATACCCAGAAACACAATGGAATCCAGGTCTGCGGTTGACTGCGGACGGGGCTCAGAAGCACCAGTGTCGAAATGACCAGCAGTGCCGGAAGTTCCATTAACAACCATGCAGTGCGGTTGGGCAAACACGGACCCCAGCCGGACCGGAAATGCCGGCCATACGGTGCCGTGACCCACAGCAGGCTCGCAAAAACCAGCGGACAGAGCAGAAATTGGATTGCGAGGGGCAAGTTCATCAGCGCATCTTGCCAGAAAATTGTCAATATTGTTGCTTGCCTGAAGGGTCAGGCAAGGGCGCCGACTACCGGATCTGCAATACCTTGGCGCCCTGGATATGTCCCTTTTTAAGCTCCAGCAAGGCCTGGTTCGCGCCTTCCAGCGGATAGGCGGTAACAAAGGGCCTGAGCGGGATTTCCACCGCCAGTCGCAGGCATTCGCGAACGTCCTGGCGGGTAACGTTGGCCACCGTGCCCAGGGTTTTTTCCCGCCACAAATGCCTGTCGTAATCCAGCGACGAGAGAATGTCCTGGTCGGTGCTTTCCTTGCGAATGGCATTGATCACCAATCGACCGCCGGGTGCCAGCGCTTCCATGGCCGCAAGGACCGGCAGCCAGGCCGGTGTGGTATCGATGATGGCGTCCAGCCCGATTCCAGGCTGGTCCAAAGTGTTTCCGGTCCAGGCCGCCCCCATTTCTGCAGCAAACGCTCTTTCCTTCGGGCTGCGGGCAAATACAAAAATGGATGAGTCCGGATAGAGATGTTGCGCCATCTGCAGAACCAGGTGAGCTGATGCTCCAAACCCGGTCAACCCGAGATTCTGGCCATTCTCCAGCCGGCACAAGTTGAGCGCCCGGAAACCCACGGCGCCAGCGCAGAGCAAAGGCGTTGCCTCCAGGTCACCGATTCCGTGCGGGATGGGGAGGGCGTAAGATTCCGGGACAATCATGTATTCCGCGTAGCCCCCCGCAACGTCGCGTCCACAGGCCCTGAAGTCCGGACATAAATTTTCCCGGCCGCTGGCGCACCACCGGCAGGTGCCGCAGGCTGAGTGAATCCAGGCAACGCCAACCCGCTGATTGAGCAACCCTTTACCGCACGCAGGTCCCTGCGCCACCACGGTCCCGACGACCTGGTGTCCCGGGGTGATGGGCAATACCGGTGGCGGAGTCCGGCCTTCGATTTCATCAATTTCGGTATGGCAAACACCGCAGGCATGAACGCGGATCAGGAGATCATGCGCGCCTGGAGAAGGCACGGGCAGGAAATTTTCTTCCAGTGGAGGAAGCCCGGCGTCAACCGGACCGAGCCGGTGAATGCGCATGGCGCGCATCGTGTTGCCACTGTTGTTCATTGATGAAATCATAGCCTTCTACAGGCGGGCTACTTTTGATCCCAGTCATTCATTTTCGCCCGGCGTGGGGTAGAATGAAAATGAGGGGTCGTTTTCAGAGCGGAGAATGATATGTCTGGTTACAAGAAAATTGCGGTTGCAATTGATTTAAGCAGTGAGTCCTCTGCCATTCTAAGCCGGGCGCTGGATGTGGCTGCGCCGGATAGCGAAATACACCTGATTTATGTCCAGGAGCCAATGGATTCGGTGTACATGGGCGTCGTTCCATACGGTCCGGTTTTTGTTGGCATGGATGAGGTCGAAGAGAATCTGCGGTCCGAATTGCGGCAGAAACTCGATGAAATCGGCGAGAAAGCCGGCGTGCCGGAAGCCTTCCGCCATTTCCTCAACGGAACGCCCGCCCGCGAAATCAGGCGGTTTTCGGAAGAACATGACCTGGACCTGATCGTCCTGGGCACCCACGGACAGAAAGGCGTCCAGTTGTTGCTCGGGGCCACGGCAAACTCGGTACTTCACGGTTCGATCTGTGATGTGCTGGCCGTCAGGGTCTACGAAGCCGAATAGTTGAAAATCATCTGGCTTGCGATTTTCTTTATCGTTCTGGCGTGGTCGGGATGGAAGCCGCATGATTACCCCACCTGGTGGCTGGAAGTAACGCCTGCGCTGGTCGCCCTGGTTGTCCTTGCATTAACCCGGACGCGTTTTCCGCTGACGCCGCTTGCCTACTGGCTGATTCTCGTGCACGCCATGATCCTGATGGTTGGCGGGCATTACACCTACGCCGAAGTGCCAGCGGGTGACTGGGTCAGCGAATGGATGGGATGGAGTCGCAACAACTACGACAAGTTGGGACACCTGGCGCAAGGATTCATACCGGCTATCGTCATTCGTGAGGTTCTGATCCGCAACCGGGTTGTCGCAAAGCGGGGTTGGCTTTCATTCATCGTGGTCAGTATCTGCCTTGCGATCAGCGCGTTCTATGAATTGATCGAATGGTGGGTTGCTTTGCTCAGTGCAGAAGCGGCCGATTCATTTCTTGGCACCCAGGGTTATGTCTGGGATACCCAGTCCGACATGTTCTGGGCCATGTGCGGTGCTTGCCTCGCCCTCATCCTGTTAGGAAAGCTGCACGACCGGCAGATCCGGAATCAGGCGCTGGTCTGACGCAAAGAGACTTCCGGAACCGAGCGGTGCTTTCCGGCGCCAAAACGCCTGATGATTTTCGCCAGAATGCCATCGCTGTCGAGGCCTGCCAGGTGCAGGCATTCCTCTCGTGTACCGTGCTGGATGTAGTTGTCCTCCAGGCCAATGTTGAGGATATCGGCTTTCAGGCCTTCGGCAGCCAGCAGTTCGTTGACACCGCTCCCCGCACCTCCTGCCACGGCATTCTCCTCCACGGTCACCAGGTTTGCGTGCCGGGCCGCGGCCAAAACGATGGCTTCCCGGTCCAGGGGTTTTACGAACCGCATGTTGATCAATGTTGCGTCGAGTTGCTGTGCGACGGCGGTGCAGGGCTCCACCATGCTGCCAAATGCGAGTATGGCGAGTTCATTTCCCTGGCGCAGCGTCAAGCTCTTCCCGAGCGGGATCGCGGTCATTTTCTTCTGGATTTCAACGCCTGGACCGCGGCCGCGCGGATAACGCACCGCGGCGGGACCCGGGTGGCAGAAACCGGTATAGAGCATCTGCCGGCATTCGTCTTCGTCCGCCGGCGCCATGATGACCATGCCGGGTATGCAACGCATGAAGCTGAGATCGAAACTTCCCGCGTGGGTCGGGCCGTCCGGGCCCACCAATCCGGCACGGTCGATCGCGAATAGCACCGGAAGATCCTGCAACGCCACATCGTGGATCATCTGGTCATAAGCGCGCTGTAAAAAAGTACTGTAGATGGCGACCACCGGGTGTGCGCCTTCACAAGCCATACCGGCAGCGAGCGTGACGCTATGTTGCTCTGCGATTCCGACGTCGAAATAACGTTCGGGGAAACGTTCGTGGAATTCGACCAGTCCCGAGCCCTCCCGCATGGCGGGTGTAATGGCCAGCAGTCGTTTGTCGATCTCCGCCATGTCACACATCCATTCGCCGAATATTTCGGTGTAGTTCTTTTTAGGCTTTTCGGCACAGGGCTTCGACACGACACCGGTTTCCGGGTTGAAAGGTCCAACCGCGTGGTACTTGATCGGATCTTTCTCGGCCGGCTCATAGCCCTTGCCCTTTTCGGTGATGATGTGAAGCAGGTTGGGCCCGTGTATGTCCCGCGCCGTGCGAATCGTCCGCACAAGCGTGGGGATGTCATGCCCGTCGATGGGTCCAAGGTAATTGAAACCCAGTTCCTCGAACAGGGTGCTGGGCATCACCATGCCCTTGATGTGCTCTTCCCAGCGGCTCATGAAGCGCCAGGTCCGCGAATCACGGTGCATCAGGCTTTTGCCGCGCTCACGGATGCCGGTCATCGTTGGGCCGCTCATCAGGCGTCCCAACATTTTGGTCATGGCCCCGACATTCGGGGAGATGGACATTTGATTTTCGTTCAGAATCACCAACAGGTCGTTGTCGAGATCACCGCCATGGTTGAGTGCTTCGTAGGCCATGCCGGCCGTCATGGCGCCGTCTCCGATAATGGCGACGCACTTGCGGCTTTCATCCTGCAGGGCCGAGGCGACCGCCATGCCGAGGGCTGCGCTGATGGAAGTCGAAGAGTGGCCGGTTCCGAAGGTGTCGTACTCGCTTTCGGACCGTTTGGGGAATGGCGCCAGGCCCTGCTTCTGTTTGATCGTGGTGATGCTGCCGGCGCGTTCGCACAGAATTTTATGCGGATATGCCTGGTGTCCAACGTCCCAGACGATACGGTCATGCGGTGTGTCGTAAAGAAAATGCAGCGCAACGGTGAGTTCGACGCAACCCAAACCGGCACCAAAGTGTCCGCCACTGGTGGCAACCGATTCGATCAGGTAGCCGCGTAATTCTTCAGCGACCTGCGGCAACTGTTGTTCATCAAGCTTCCGCAAATCCGCAGGGGAATTGATCGAGCTGAGTAATGGGTAGCGCTGATTGTTCATCTTTACCATTTTATCTGTGCTGCGTCGCGGAAGCTATCGATCCCGACAAACCACGTAATTGGCCAGCCAGGCCAGGCTCTCGGTATCACCATCGATATATTGCAGGTGGGATATGGCCTCATCGCGCAGGTCAAGTGCCCTTTTACGGGAGTTTTCCAACCCCAGGATGGACGGAAAAGTGGGTTTGTTCAACGATACATCGGCCAATGTGCTCTTGCCGGTCAATTCGCTGTTTCCGGTAATGTCCAGGATGTCGTCATGTACCTGGAACGCCAGGCCGATACACTCCCCGTAGGCCGAAAGGTGTTCCAGTGTAGCGGGCTCCGCGCCTGACAAAAGCGCGGGTATCGTAACCGACGCCGTAATCAGGGCCCCGGTCTTCAGGCGGTGCATGGTCGTGAGTTCCTGCTCACTGATCTTTCGACCTACTGCGTCCAGATCCAGGGCCTGGCCCCCGGCCATTCCGATCGAACCGCAGGCACGGGCAATGGTGTGTATGGCCAAAAGGCTATTCGGCGAGGTGGTGGATAATTCGCTGGCAAGAACTTCAAAGGCCAGTGCCTGCAAAGCATCACCTGCCAGAATGGCGGTAGCTTCATCAAAAGCACGGTGACAGGTGGGTCTTCCGCGCCGCAGGTCATCGTCGTCCATTGCAGGCAAATCATCGTGTATCAGGGAGTACGCGTGAATCAATTCGACCGCTGTCGCAACCGGATCGAGTGTTGGTTCCGGGATCCCCAGTGCCCTGCCAGACGAGTAAACCAGGATCGGCCGGAAACGCTTTCCGCCATCCAGCGATGCGTAGCGCATCGCACGGTGAAGGGATGCCGGGTCACTCGATTCAGGTGGCAAACGCTGTTCGAGGACCGCCTCAACCCGGTCCTGCCAATTTGCGACCAATTGGCCTGGATCACTCACCGGTTTCGAAGGGAACAGCGGATGTTTCATCGTCCGTATCCATCAGCTTGTGTACAACCTGTTGAGCCTCGTCCAGGACACCCTGGCAATGCCGGGTAAGTTCAACACCACGTTTGAACTGGGCCAGGGACTGGTCCAGGGTCAGATCCCCGGATTCCAGTTGCTCGACGAGGGATTCGAGTTCCTCAAGGGCTTTTTCAAAATCAGGTAGTTTTTCGTTACTGTTTTTCATCACATTCAGCTTATCGTTGACAGTCAGATCGTATCCGGCCCAATACAGGATCGGAAGGGCGCCATTGGTATTTCAGGTCGTTCTCCAATAACCAGTTTTGCAGTCGGTGACCGATTACCCAGTCACCAAGCGCCACTGCCTCTCCATCCCACTCGAGCACGGGTATGCCGGACCGGAGCCAGGGCGGTATCATTGCCGACCTGAAAAACTGTTTGAGTTTGCGACTTGGTCCGTGCGGCACAAGGCGTATCCGGTCCCCGGATTTGCGCGCGCGCACTTTCCAGGAAGCAGGAATCGAAGCAGGTTCTCCTACCAGCCGGAGCTCCCCGGAATCCGGGCCAATGTCGAGTTTCATGCCGTGCTTCCATTTTTTTGCAGGGCAATCCAGGAATGGGTTGCGCCGGTGCAGCCAGAGATCTCGCTGGTAGCGCTTGATCATCCAGTCTTCCCACTGGACTTCGGCCTGGCTGGTCAATTCCGCTCCCGCCAGTTGTTCAAGAAACTCGGTAAGCCTCGCTTCCGGCAGCACGGGCACTTCATGTCTTCGCAGCCACTGACGGAGAATCAGCGTCTGCATCTCCGGTTCCAGTTCAAGCAGCTTTTGCAACGGCATCTTGAACCGGTCGCGGATCAGGTCTCCGGACTGGCTTTCGATGAACATGGCCATGGCGCCGGCGGTGATGCGTGCGTTTCTCGCAGTGCGGAAAAGCCGCCGCCGCAGCCCCGGCCAGCGTTGTTCCAACAGGGGGAACAGTTCCTGTCGCAGATAGTTGCGATCAAACGACGTGTCTGCGTTCGAAGGATCAGTCAGCCATTCGATGTTCCGCGATTGCAGGAATTGTTCCAGTTCTGGCCGGTTACGATCCAGAAGCGGCCTTGCTACCCACCCGCTTTCCAGGTTGCGCAGTACGGGAATACCGGCCAGGCCTTCTATCCCGCTGCCGCGCATCAGGTTAAGGAACAGGGTTTCGGCCTGGTCTTCGGCATGGTGGGCTGTCAGGTACATTTCGTTGGTTCCGAGGATTTCAGCAACCGCGCGATAGCGGCAATTGCGGGCGGCCTCCTCGGGACTGCTTCGACCTGAAAAGTCGATTTCGAGGTTTTTGGAAACAAACGGGACATCCCGTTCGGCGCAAAACGAGCGGCAATGCTCCTGCCACGCATCGGCGTTTTGCTGCAAACCGTGATGAAAATGCACTGCGTGGATCGATGCCGCCAGTTGTTCACGGCATTCATGAATCGCCTGCAGCAAGGCTGTGGAATCGGCGCCGCCACTGAACCCGATCCAGTATTTTCTCGGCCTGGGCAGGCGAGCCAGGCTGTCTAGCAGGTGCTGGCTGCAGAAGTCGGACACTTCGGGTTTCATTTGCTCAGTCCGGCCTAATCCTGGAATTCACCGTAACTGAGCAATCGGCGAAAACGGTCTTCAACAAGTTGATCGGTGGTTTTCTTCCCGAGTTCAGCGAGTTGTTTCTCAATACAATCCGCGATTCGTTTGGCAACTTCCTCGGGTTCCTTGTGTGCGCCACCCAATGGCTCCGGAATGATCTCATCCACCAGTCCCAACGACTTCAGGCGATCGGAAGTAATGCCCAATGCAGTCGCGGCTTCCTCTGCGTTGGCAGCATCCTTCCACAAAATCGAGGCGCAGCCTTCAGGCGAAATCACCGAGTAGGTGCTGTATTCGAGAATATTGACCCGGTCGCCGACACCAATCGCCAGGGCGCCGCCTGACCCACCTTCCCCGATGATCGTGCAGATAATCGGTACCGGAAGACGGGACATCACTTGCAGGTTTTTTGCGATGGCTTCTGATTGTCCGCGCTCTTCCGCACCTACGCCCGGATAGGCTCCCGGCGTGTCGATGAACGTGATTAACGGCAGGTGAAACCGCGCGGCCATGTGCATCAGTCGCAAGGCTTTGCGGTAACCCTCAGGCCGCGGCATGCCGAAATTCCGAAAGACCTTTGCCTTGGTATCCCGGCCTTTCTGCTGGCCAATGAACATGATGGAGCGGCCCCTGAACTGTGCGAGCCCACCAACGATGGCATGGTCATCGGCGAACGCTCTGTCTCCGTGTAACTCGTGGAAGTCGTCAAAGATCTTTTCAACGTAATCGAGTGTGTAGGGCCTCAACGGGTGCCGGCTCAGTTGAGATATCTGCCAAGGCGTGAGATCTTTGAAAATCCCGGTAATTTTTGTGCGCATCTTGGCTTGCAGCCGCTGAATTTCCTCGTCGAGATTGATTGCATTATCCGAGCCGACGTTCCGCAGCTCGTCAATCTTGGCCTGCAATTCGGCAATGGGTTGTTCAAAATCTAGATAATTGGAATTCATTGCATTGCTCACACGAATGAACCGGCATTATAGCGTGAATGCCGTGCGGGGAATCCTTGAGAGTTGCCAATTTTCCAATGCCCAGTTCAAAAGCCCGGCGAGGCTGAGTCCGGAAGGGCAGGGTTGACCGAGAAATCGAAGTGCCATTTCGAGCGGATGCTCTGCGCAGAACGAGGCAATCGGGTCGGAACCAAGGCGCTTGCTCAGTTTGGCGCCGTCCTTACCGAGCGCAACCGGGTGGTGGGCATACGCAGGTGTTTCAAGCCCAAGGCAGTTTTGCAGAAAGATTTGCCGCGCGGTGGAATCCAGTAAATCTGCCCCCCTAACCACTTCGGTCACGCCCTGGAACGCATCATCAATGACTACGGCCAATTGATAGGCTGCCAGGCCATCGGCCCGGCGGATTACAAAATCACCGACGGTTTCCGACAGGTTTTCCTGTACCAGGCCCTGGATAAGATCGTTAAAAACAATAATTTCATCGTTGACCCTGAGGCGGACAGAGCGGGGTGATTTTCCGGCCGGCAAGCCATGGCTGCAGGTTCCGGGGTATGCGCCGGTAGCAGGCAAATCGGACCGGCTGCAGCCGCACCAGTAAGCCCGGTTGGATTCCAGCAGTGACCTGATAGCTAATTCATAGGCTTCGGTTCGGGTACTTTGATAAAGCACCGGCCGATCGGGCCGTCAAGCCGAATCTCTGCAAATCCTGCAGAATCCGGCCGGCGCTGCCGGGCACTTCGCGCGGCGGATCGATATCCTCGATGCGGACCAGCCATTGGCCGCCCGCTGATTTTGCCTGCAAATAACTGGCAAGCGCCGCTATCAGCGAGCCGAAATGTAACTCTCCAGTGGGAGAAGGAGCGAATCTGCCTGTCCGGTACATCGGACAGAGTTTAACGCCTGTTTATTTCGCAAGCACCTGTGAGGACTCTCTGAGGAATGTACCGGCAATTAACTTGATCCCGCATTGCCACAGAACCGCCAGGCTGGCCGTATCCGACACTTCGTCGGCAATCACCGCAACGCCACACTTTTCTGCGGCTTCAACAATCTTGTTTACCGCTTCCTGGTTCTTGGTTATGGCTGTCAGGTTTTGAGTCAAAGAAGGCTCGATCTTGATGAACGACACATCCAGGTGTTCCAGCAGCTGACGTGTGCGCCGTTCCGAGTCAAACAGGCTGACAGCTAACTGGCAACCATATGGATTGAGTTCCTTCATCAGGCGCTGCGCCGGGCGCAGATTGGTGACCGCGGCGTTGGCGGGAATTTGCAGAATAATTCTCTTGCCTTCCACGCAGGAAATCTTCAATTGCTCTGCGAACCAGCCCGGGAAACCGTAATCGAGGATCGAGTTATTGCTCAGGCTGATAAGCTGGCGTTCCTGGCTATCCACAAAGGTCTTCAGCAGACCCGGGATAACATGCCGGTCTATTGCTCCTGCTAGGTCGTTTCGATCTGCGATCTGCTGGAATTCGCTGGACGAATAATCGCCGTCTTCACCACGCATGAAGGTGATGTTTTCCATCATTTGTTCGCCTTCGCCATCCAGATCGACAATGGACTGCTGAACGCTGTAGAAGTCCTGGTTGGAAAGGGCGATCCTGATGCGGTCAATCCACTCCTGTTCACCACTGACCGCGGTTACGGCCGTCAAATGTGGGCGGTAGACAATCAGTTGATCGCCTTTTTCCGCCGCTTCTGCATGTGCCTTGCGTGCGCAAGCGATGATGTCAGGCGCGCTGGTGGCCAGGCGGCCAACGGGTGCCATGCCCACACTGCAGGAGGCGGAAAGCGCCCGGTCACCAATATCTATGATGTGACTGCGGTATTCAGAAACCAGTTCGCGGCCGGCTTTTTCCAATTGTGCGCTGGTCGGACGGGCCATGAGTATCGCAAAACCATTGTCGTTGATGCGCGCGGCAATGTCGGTGGGAGTCATCAGCTTCCTGATCATGTCGGCAAGATCAGAAACAAAGGAGTCCATCGCCTCGGGGGAAAGTTCGTTCTGCAAGTCCTTTATGTTGTCCGTTTCCACATAGAATACTGCCGCAGTATCGTTGACGGGAGGGGAGGCGATACATGCATCCAGGGCTTCCGAAAAGGATTTCCGATTATGCAGCCGGGTAAGCGGATCGATCATGCGCAGACGTTCCAGTTCCGCTGCCAGTTCATTGGCGGAATCCCTGATCTGCATCATCATCTGGGTGCAATCCTCGCCATCATAACGGGCGGGTGAAAATACCAGGTTCGCCTGAAACGTGCTGGCGTCCGGCCTGGATACTCTGACTTCGAAGTGGCCCGGCTGGAAATTGTCCCTTCGAAAGACCTTTGAACAAGGTTTTCAGGTTAACGTCGCCGGCGTCCAGCATTTCAAGCAGGGAAAGACCGGCGATCTCCTCTTCCTCCGTGACTCCCAGGGCTTCGAGATAAGCACGGTTCGCATAAACGTGCAGCCCCTCGTGGATATATGCGATGGCGTCACGCGAACTGTCCAGCAGCAGGTTATAGCGGTGTTCCAGTTCTTCGACGAATTGCCGTTGCTGTTCAAAATTCCGCTCGTTTTCACTGCTTCGTATCAGGCGGCCTACTGCGTCGGTGAGCAAATCTTCGTTCCCGGAGTTGATCACGAAACAAGCGGTCGAGCCCAGGATCGTCGTCAACTTTTCAGGGTCATCCATCCCTGTGAACAGCGCCAGGGGAACACTGAAAGCAGCTGAAAGTTCGTTGATGTCCTCTATCGGCGCATCGGCCTGCTCGGGGTTGGCGTAGAGGATTAGAACCGGAGAATCATGATCCAGGGCACGCTTGACTTCAGAGCTTGTCTGCGCATGCAATACATGAATTTTAATTCCGGAATTGCGGAGCAATGAATTGATATGCTCAGCGGACTCAGGTGATCGGTCAATGACTAAGAGATTAACGCTGTGCATGCGTAACAGGCCTCCTTGCCCCTTACCTATTCGTTAGTTTTAACACACTTATCCAGTAAGAATCAATTAATTACAATTCATTTTGCAGATTGATTCAAAGATACTGGAGGATCCTTTCCCAAGTCAATTATGGAGGAATTCAGCCTGAATTGACAGCGTGGAGCAAGCCTCGTGGTTTCGCGTCGCTGTTCGCGTTATCATTCCCTTTTTCAGCCGGAGTCCTAAATGGCGACCTACAGCACCAGTGAGTTCAAAAGTGGTTTGAAGATTATTCTTGACGGGGATCCGTACAACATCGTTGAAAACGAATTTGTAAAGCCTGGCAAAGGCCAGGCGTTTAACCGGGTCAGGGTCAGGAATCTGAAAACGGGCCGCGTCATTGAGCGTACCTTCCGGTCGGGCGAATCGGTGGATGCCGCCGACGTGTTCGAGATGGACATGCAATATCTGTATAACGACGGCGAATTCTGGCACTTCATGGACCCCGGTACGTTTGAACAGCATGCCTGTTCGAAAGAGTCCATGGGTGACGCGATCAAATGGCTGAAAGAGGAAGACATGTGCCAGATGACCCTGTACAACGGGGCGCCGCTCAGCGTGATGCCACCCAATTTCGTCGAATTGAAAATCGTCGATACCGACCCTGGCTTACGGGGTGATACTTCGGGCGGTGGCGGTAAGCCGGCAACGCTGGAAACCGGCGCCGTCGTGCGGGTTCCGCTGTTCGTCAATAATGAAGAAGTGATTCGTGTCGACACCCGGACCGGCGAATACGTTTCCAGGGTGAAGGAATAACATCACGCTGGATGGACTATCCAGGTGCCTCATCCGGAAACCGGTCGACGCCCGTGGTTTTGATCCATGCCGGGTATGTCGTCCCGGTCAGGCCGCGAGATGTGGTCTATCAGGACTACTGTGTCGCGATCGAAAATGACCATGATCCTGGACGTACTGCCCTGGTCCGAAGCCAGGAAAGCCTGGCCCGATGCGGAGATTATCAACTTACCCGATCATGTTTTGCTACCCGGGCTGATTAATGCCCATACCCACACACCGATGACCCTGCTGCGTGGGTACGCAGATGACATGGAATTGCATGTCTGGCTGAAGGAGCACATCTGGCCTGCCGAACGTGAATTTGTCGGGCCTGAATTTGTTGCCGACGGGACCCGGCTTGGCTATCGCCGAGATGATTCGTGCAGGCACGACCTGTTTCAATGACATGTACTTTTTTCCTGACGCGACCATCGACGTCTGCGTTGAGACCGGGATGCGGGCAAGCATCGGGATAACGATCATAGAAATCGAAACCGCCTGGGCCAGCGATGTCGACAGTTACATCGAGAAGGGATTGCAATTGTATGAGAAGTGGAAATCTCAACCACTGATCAGCTTTACCTTGTCGCCACATGCCCCTTACACGGTCTCGGATGAAACCCTGGAGCGGGTTTCATCCCTGTCGAAGGAACGGGATTGCCGGTTCACATCCATTTGCTCGAAACCGAATGGGAAATCAAGCAATCCTTCCAGCAGCATGATCAGCACCCGTTACACCGCCTGGAACAGCACGGTTTGCTGAATTCCAGGCTGCAGGCGGTGCACATGGCGCAGATTTCCGCTGATGATATCGAGCGGCTGGCAAAAGCCGCGGTTAATGTCGTCCATTGCCCGCAATCCAACCTCAAACTGGCGAGTGGTATCTGCCCCTTGTCGGAATTGTTGAACGCCGGGGTTAACGTGGCGCTGGGAACCGATGGCGCGGCGGCAAATAACGACCTGGATCTGCTCGCCGAGGCTCAGACCGCGGCTTTGCTGGGCAAAGGGATTTCCGGCGACGCAAAGGCGGTAAATGCTTTCCAGGTGCTGGAAATGATGACCATAAACGGTGCAAAAGCCCTGGGCCTGGGAGAATTAACCGGAAGCATCGAACCCGGCAAGCAGGCCGATCTGTGCGCTCTTGACCTGAATGCGCCGGAAACCCAGCCCTTGCATCATGTGGTCTCCCAACTCATATATGCTGCTTCAAGAAGGCAATTCACCGATGTGTGGGTTGCCGGCAAACGACTGCTGGATGACGGCGAACTGACCACCATCGATCTCGACGCAGTCCTCAATTCAGCCCGCAAATGGCGGTCCCGCCTTGCTGGCCTGGAAACGGAATTGACCGTTGAAGAAAAGGAATTAGCCCTGTGAATGCGCAAACCAGTCAAAATATCGATAATACCGAGCGCGACAAATTCGATGCGATCGCTTCCGGGTGGTGGGATCCAGAAGGGCCGTTCCGCCCGCTTCACGAGCTCAATCCGGCCCGTCTGAAGTTTGTTGCCGACCGGGCGGAGCTGTCCGGTGCTCAAGTCCTTGACGTGGGTTGCGGTGGAGGGATACTGGCCGAATCGATGGCCCGAAAGGGCGGTCAGGTAACCGGTATCGACGTGGCATCACGCGTGCTGTCAACCGCAAAACTCCACCTGCTTGAATCCGGGCTTGCAGTGGATTACCAGGAAAAGATGGTTGAAGAACAGGCGCAGGAAACACCGGGAGCATTCGATGTGGTTACCTGCATGGAAATGCTGGAGCACGTTCCTGATCCTGCCTCGATCATCCAATCGATTGCCGGGCTGCTGAAGCCGGGTGGGCAGCGCCTTTTTCTCAACCCTGAACCGGACCCCGCTGGCATTTGCGCTGGGTATTGTCGGCGCCGAGCACATTGCACGCCTGCTGCCGCGCGGCACGCATCGCTATGACCGTTTCATCAGGCCATCTGAACTCAGTGCCTGGCTGAGGCATGCAGGCCTGGAAGTTCGGGATATCGTGGGCTTGCATTACAACCCGGTCACCAGGAGCGTGATGCTCGGTGGAAACGTAAAGGTCAATTACCTTGTTCATGCGTCAAAGCCGGAATGATGAAACGCATTGAGGCGGTACTTTTCGACCTGGACGGGACACTTTTGGATTCCGCCCCGGACCTGGTGGGTTCCCTGAACTGGGTTCGGGAAACTGAAGATTTGCCGCCGCTGCCGGTTTCCGAAATGAGTCGTCACGCTTCCAAGGGGGCCGTTGGTCTGCTCAAGGCAGGTATGCCCGAAAGCAGTGCCGAGTGTTTCGAAGGCTGGAGAAAGACGTTTCTCGAGCACTATGCCGAAAACAGCTTTCGCCATTCCAGGCTTTATGACGGAATTCCGGAACTGCTCGAGATGCTCCGGCAGGAGCAAATCCCCTGGGGCATTGTAACCAACAAGACTGAATCTCTGACCCTGCCCATCATCGAAGCGGCAGATCTCAACGCGGTAATCTCCTGTGTTGTATGCGGTGACACGCTGAACGAAAGCAAGCCTCACCCGGCGCCTGTCTACCTTGCTTGCGAGATACTCGCCGTAAAACCCGAAGCAGTGCTGTTTGTCGGCGACGATATTCGCGACATCCAGGCTGGAAATGCAGCGGGCACCCAGACGGCGGCTGTTTATTATGGATACGGATCGGATGGATTGACCGGTGAGGAAGTGCAAGACAGCATGCGGGTTCATCATCCGAATGACCTGGTTGAACTGATAAGGCCAAGGCATCCAGCCCGCGATAGATGACCAACCCGGTTTCTGAACACGACAACGACCGGATGTTCTGCTGGGAACAGGTTTCCAGGACCAACCGCCTGTTTCGCATCTCGCGGGTATTTGCCCCCGGCCAATGCGCCGAAAGACTGCTGCCGCTCTATGCGCTTTTTTCAGTCGTCGAACAAATCTGCTCAGCCCAGACCGAAGTCGAGGTCGCCGAGAGCAAATTACACTGGTGGCGCAACGAGTGCCTGCATCAGAACATGGCTGAAAGCCAACACCCGCTGGTCAGGGAGTTGATTCGAACGGGTGCGGCGCGACAGTTTGCCAGTTGAAGCGATCGCTGCACTGTTCGATGGGGCTGATCACAGGTTGTCAGCGACGGCCCCAACAGATATTGGAACCAGTTAAGAAGCAATTGCATTGAAACTTACCGGCCGCAGCTTGAAATGGAGCTGAGTGTGTGTGGACCGCCGCTTGCTGTGCACGACTTCAATCCCGGTCTTCTGGCCCGCAATGGTTTGTTTCAACTCGTTCGCGAAAGCTCGCGCGGGAAAGGGCAGGGCAGTTTTTGGTGGATCCCGCTCAATTCCCTTGCGCGACACAGTGTAAGCCGGGAAGAAATTACCCGTAAGCCGGAATCCCCAGCTGTGGCAGGTCTGTTGAAGTCGCTGATCACAAGTGGATTTTCGTGGGATGAGGATACGGGTAATTCGCACGGTTCCGCTGCAATAGACTATTCACCTGCCAGGCACATATTTGCGATCAGTGGTTTGTACAGTCGGAAACTTCAGAACCTTCTGGAGATCGAGCCGGACCGGTTCAGCGGGGAAGTGGCGCGTATTAAGCTGGCGGACCTGTTTGCAGCCTGGAATTACGCACGTCGCCCCGGCTGACACCCGGCGTCAGTCATCGCTGATGACATTTGGTCCTTTGCCGGCGGTTTTTTCATAAACACCCTTGCCGGCTCTCTTGTATTGGGTGAATCCGTGTTTTTCAATATCCGTGGCACCCAGCGAGGGGCCTTTGCCGCCGATGTTGGGAGCCGAAATTTTCCGGGTCACTGGCGCATTGCAGTGTGGGCAGTGTTCAAGTTCCGGTTCGCTGATTTTTCTCAACAATTCGAAACCGTGAGCGCAATAGTTGCACCGCTGCTCACCGATTGCCTGGTACTCATAAATGGGCATTCTTTTAACTCGTCCTCCAAAACCGTTAAACTGCCGCGGCGAATCACAATCTTAGCACCGGGAGTAAGCCTTGGGCGGAAAAACCATCATCATTACCGGAGCAGCCGGCGGGCTCGGTTCCGCCCTGTCCCGGGTATGTGCATTGGAGGGCTTCAATACCGTGATGCTCGACTGTGACCGGCCCGGGCTCGAACAAGCCTGGGACCGGATCACCGGGGAAGGGTTGCCTGAACCGGCACTTTACCCGCTGGATCTGCTCGGGGCAGGCCCGGAACATTTTGATGAACTGCTGGATAAGGTGACGGAAGAATTTGGAGGTCTCGACGCGGTGGTCCACTGTGCTGCGCGGTTTGAAGGGCTGACTCCCCTGGAGCAATTTTCGCCCCCTGAATGGCTGGCTTCGATACAGGTAAACCTGAATGCTGCATGGCTGCTCAGCGCTCAAAGTCTTCCGTTATTGAAGCAATCGGATTCCGGGCGGCTTTACTTCATGCTGGAAGACCTGGCCAAAGTGAATGGCGCATTCTGGGGTGCTTATGGCGTCAGCAAACACGCGCTGAAGGCGCTGGTCAGCCAGTTTGCAGCGGAGTGCAAATCATCACGCGTCCAGGTGCTGGGAATCAATCCCGGGGTGATGCGTTCAGCTTTGCGCTCGCGTGCCTATCATGCTGAAAATCCACAGCTACCGCCGGACCCGGGGGTGGCCGCCCTGAAAATCGTGCAGCTTTTGAAGGGCGATGTTGACCCGGGCAGCACGTTTGTTGAACTAAATCCGGCTTGAGGCAGCCTCGTAACCGATGATGGCCCTTTTTGTCGTTTCACCCCAACGATAGCCGCCAATCTCTCCTGCCTGCCGGATCACGCGGTGACAGGGAATGATATAAGCCAGGGGGTTGCTGCCAATGGCAGTTCCAACCGCCCGGGCTGCTCCGGGGTGACCAACCAGCATAGCGATTTGGCCATAGGTGGAATGTGTTCCTTCCGGAATTTCCAACAGCGCTTCCCATACTTTGAGCTGAAAAGCGCTGCCGCGAAGCCAGAGAGGAATCGGTTTGTCATGGCTTTCGCTGAATATGGTGTCAAGCCAACTTTGTGCGCCGGTGGAGTCTTCGGACAATCTTGCTTTGCTCCATTGATTACGGAAAACCATGAGCGTTTGAGCGGAGCCGTCTTCCTGGCAGAATCCCAGGAAATTGATACCGCGCAGAGTCCAGGCGATAAGCGCTTCCCCAAACGGGGATTCGCCAAAGCCATAATGAAGCTCAACGCCTTCACCCCGCATCCTGATTTCGCCAGGTGTCAGGGCGTCGGTTGAAATCATCAGATCATGCAGCCTTCCAGGTCCCGACAAACCCGATTCAAGCGCAGCATCCAGAACCGAGCAGCCTTCCTTGAGCCGCGCAAGTGCCGCCTTTCGGGTCAGAGACTTTAAAAATTGTTTTGGGCTGACTCCGGCCCAGCGCTGAAAAGTCCTTTGAAGATGGTGCGGACTGACGCCCATTGCCAGTGACAACCGGTTCAAATCTGGTTGCTCGGCCTGGTGTTCGACCATCCACCTGATGGCGTCCGCTATGAGATCGTATTGTTGTACTTGAGGCATGGGGTCATTTTAGCCCGGCTGATTCAGTGCGCCACCCGATTCTTGCGGTCTGATGGCAGCTTATCCCATACTTGAGAAACTAATCCAAAAAGCAAGGAAAATGACATGTCTGATGAACTTTTTCTGAAAATTATCAATCGCGAAATACCCGCCAAAATCGTTTACGAGACAGATGACATACTGGCGTTTCGGGACGTCAACCCACAGGCGCCCATTCACGTGCTGATCATACCCAAGGAGCACATCAGGACTCTCAACGACTTGCAGTCAGAGCATGCGGAAATGGCAGGCAAATTATTTCTCGTGGCCGCTGAAATCGCAAAGAACGAGGGAATTGAGGAAGAAGGCTACCGGGTAGTAATGAATTGTAATAAGGCTGGAGGGCAGGCTGTTTATCACATTCACCTGCACCTGCTGGGAGGCCGACAGATGAGCTGGCCACCTGGTTAGGGTTGTGGTGCCTTTTTTACCCCAAGAATTATTTTGTAAAACCTATTGGCTTAAAAATAAAGTGCCAAATTGTAAGTGGCACCAAATTCAGTTTCTTTTTGCAGGGCAATTTTTTCAATAACTAAATAATCCCCAGACAAGAATGCCCCTGCAAATTTGCAGGGGCAAATTTCGCTCGTTGGAATTAGCGAACTATGAACTTGAATGTTGCAAATAGATCTCTCAGTTAACCTTATGAAAGTCCCGTCCAGGATTGGCTTGGAAAGCGGCTCCAAAATCTCCGCGCGAACTATTGCCACAACCCGCCGATTGTCCAATCACCGGTACGTTTCTGAACGAAACAACCGGGGCTGAATTTTCATCGACTATTTCTACTGCGGCAACGCCACAATCGATGTCTACTTCCATTGACATACCTGTGCCGTTTGGCAATGTAACTGAAATGGCTTCAGTACCCGTGCCACCGCCAGTGACTAGTATTGTAGAGCCAGTGCCCCCGCCGGTTACCTGAGTGCTGGAGCCTGTGCCCCCGCCGGTTACCTGAGTGCTGGAGCCGTGCCCCGCCAGTTACCTGAGTGCTGGAGCCAGTGCCTCCGCCGGTTACCTGAGTGCTGGAGCCAGTGCCTCCGCCGGTTACCTGGGTGCTGGAGCCAGTGCCTCCGCCGGTTACCTGAGTGCTGGAGCCAGTGCCGCCGCCGGTTACCTGGGTGCTGGAGCCAGTGCCGCCGCCGGTTACTTGGGTGTTAGAACCCGTGCCACCGCCGGTTACTTGGGTGTTAGAACCCGTGCCGCCGCCGGTGACTTGGGTGTTAGAACCCGTGCCACCGCCGGTTACTTGGGTGTTAGAACCCGTGCCACCGCCGGTTACTTGGGTGTTAGAACCCGTGCCGCCGCCGGTGACTTGGGTGTTAGAACCCGTGCCGCCGCCGGTTACTTGGGTGTTAGAACCCGTGCCGCCGCCGGTGACTTGGGTGTTAGAACCCGTGCCGCCGCCGGTTACTTGGGTGTTAGAACCCGTGCCACCGCCGGTGACTTGGGTATTAGAACCCGTGCCGCCGCCGGTTACTTCTAGGCCATATGATGAGTTGCCGAGGGCAACTTCAGTCAGCATCAGACTTGCAAATGATCCGCTTATCGATGAAACGCCTGAAAATACGCTGTCACCAATAATCCAGGACACTGCCACCCGTATCATTACTTACAACAATTTGCAGGGATCCTGCAGGATCGATATTTCCTGCCTGCACATTTCCTGCGCACAACATTGCACCCAGCGAACAGGCTAACAGCCCGCGCCGAATTCCGGTGCCTGATTTTTCAATTCCGGTGCCTGATTTCTCGATTCCTGTACCGGACTTTTCAATTCCAGTTCCAGACTTTTCGATACCAGTTCCGGCCTTCTCGATCCCTGTGCCGTCCTTTTCTATCATCCAACGAGACATTGCTTTTCTCCTCTTTCATCAAGTTCAAGCCGCGTGCGGGTATTTCATACCTTCTGCATTTGGCCAGGCTGCTAAACACACCTGAGAAAGGTTGAGTGCTAGATCCCCCCTTTACTCATCCTCCTCTTCAGGTTCATGGTCACGCCATTGGTACCAACCGATACCAACAGTCATCTGACCAGGTCTTCTTTGTCGGTTCCTCGAACTCCTCGAGTAACGACTCCCCTTCTTTAATCTGTTTTCCCAAGAAGCCCTCTACTCTCTTGCGAAATTCTTTATACCTTTCAGGCGCTAAACGATAGGTCCAGCGACCCTGTTGGGGAACTCGGATCTCTGGATCAGAACTCATGTTGTGAATCACTGCGCTTAGGACTCGAGACGCTTCAATCAAGCCAACTTCAGTTTGTTTTGCTCGATCGGTTGAAACAGGAGAATAGAGGCCTGAAGAGAAGCTCTACTGCTTCCACGTCACCCTGGGTTACGCGAATGTTTTCAGAAGCCTCAAGTCTGTCCGATTACAGTTTTAACGGTGATATTCCGACCGATCGATCTAAGCACGAGTGTCTTGAAAAGTACGTCCTCTCCCAGAAATCGGAAGCGCGGCAGGCTTGCCGGTTTCCGGATCTTGAAAGAACGGGTCGCTCGACCACATGTCGATGAGGGCATTTTCAGGATTGACGTTTTGGCTTTGAATCGTCTGATCCAAATTCTGGGACGAAAGCATGGAGACGACCCGGGTATCAAGCCCGGTCATCAGGGCAATAGCGCTTTTGGTTGGTTTTGAGCCTTCACGGATCAGCTTCTTTTCAGCTTCTTCAACATAAATGGCTTTGAGGATTTCGATAAGAGCGGGCAGGGATACCGAGCCAATCACAAGGCGCACGACCTTGCGAAAAACTCGACTCAGAAAATGCGTGATGGACTTCGCATCATCTTGTTGATTTACATCATTCTGCATAACCAAGCCCGGCATTATTCAGTCTCCTGATAATCCCCTAAAGCTGTTTATGAAGTCCATCTCGTGAAAACCTGTTCGGGCCCTCGAACAGGAGGTAGGTGCAATTAACCGCACAATGAGGGTATAGGATAGTCTCTTTTTCAATGACTTGGCAAGTTTATTTAAACTTTTACTCGTCGCTGAGAATCCCCACCGGTTGCACTTTCTTCTAAAGGCGATTTCTCTGTCTTTCACCGGGCGCCCACAATCCGTGTGGGCGCCCGATGCTTTACCGCCTGTCGATGCTATGGAACTTCCCTGTTCCTTTTGCGGAAATCCTTTCCACCCTTAGCATTTAATTTTCGAAATTGAAATAGATTCCTTCTATATCAATTTGATTTCCCTATCAATAATCAGGGACAATCCATATCCCTGGTGCTTTCTATTTGCCCTTAGTGCAGCGTAGGCATCCTGCCTGTCCGTCGCGGGGCTTCCACACAGGTATCACCTTCCATGTGATCTGATTCAGCATCATGCAGGTACTGCACGAAGTTGGCCATGATGCTTAAAACGGGCTGGCACCCTTCAGCCTCCCTGGCCGTGATGCCGGTACCACCTTTTTCGACAAAACCGTCTGTCTCTGAAAAATCCTTTTCGGAAACAGAAACCAACTTGGCCTGTGATCCCAACTGCCGCTGGCTCCACTTCAAAACCTGATCCCGGTCCTGGGCTGAGAGCATCAACGTGCCTTTTGGGTGATGGAGTATGTAGTACATGGTTTGTAATCTATTCCAATTAGACAATATTGTCAATAGCCATATTTGAATTTAGACAAAAAAATATATAGCCAAAAAAGAATTTAGACAAAATATGAAATAGACACTTGCGTCTAATTACAAATGTGGCTATACTGTGTCTCAACAAGGTTGGAAAAGGCAAGGATCGCCGGCTCCAAAGCAGAAGGATCTGCAGCCCTTGTGATGCATGGATGCACTTTGCGGGTGGCGAGACGTCCGCAGGACGGCCAGGAATAACACGGATGATGTTCCTGGCCGTTTTTTTATGCGCGGGTGAAAATAAGCCCGCATATTCCACCGGTATCCCGGCCCTGGCTTGTCCATCTACGTCTGGACTTGAGCTTCCTTCCAGCCATAGCTTTGGCTATGGCTCTCAGTCCAGCCCGGCGTCCAGACGAAGCTGTCCTGCGCCATCATCCGGGATACCGGTGCAATATGCGGACTCGCCCGCCAGGGGCGTCTCAGAAGTCGGCTTTCCCGGGAACCCGGGGGTAGGGGATCACGTCCCTGATATTGGCCATACCCGTAATGTAGTTCACCAGGCGTTCAAATCCGAGGCCAAAACCGGAGTGCGGAACGGTGCCGTAGCGGCGCAAATCCAGGTACCAGTTATAGTGTTGTTTATCCAGCCCCATTTCGTCCATACGTCTTTCAAGAACTTCCAGGCGCTCTTCCCGCTGTGATCCACCAATGATTTCACCGATGCCCGGCGCCAGCACGTCCAGCGCCGCCACCGTCCGTCCGTCATCACTGAGCCTCATGTAAAAGGCTTTAATTTCGGTCGGGTAGTTGAGAACTACTACCGGCGCTTTGAAGTGTTTTTCAGTCAGGTAGCGTTCGTGTTCCGTTTGCAGGTCGAGTCCCCATTCGGCGGGGTAGTCGAATTTCACCGTGGCCTGCTTGAGAATTTCGATGGCTTCCTCGTAGTCAAGGCGTACAAAAGTCGTGTTGATCAGCGCTTTCAGGCGAGTGATTGCTTCCGGTTCAATCTGCTTCTCAAAAAAAGCCATGTCCTCGGGGCATTCTTCGAGCACAGCTGAAAAGACGTACTTGAGGAATTCCTCGGCAACGTCAGCGAGGTCATTGATATCAGCGAAGGCAATTTCGGGCTCCACCATCCAGAACTCGGCAAGGTGCCTTGAAGTGTTGGAATTTTCGGCACGGAATGTTGGGCCGAATGTATATACCTTGCTCAGCGCAAGGCAATAACCCTCCAGGTTGAGTTGTCCTGAAACAGTCAGAAATGTTTCTTTGCCAAAAAAGTCGCGGCTGAAGTCAATTGCGCCATTTTCAGTGCGGGGCAGGTTGGCCAGGTCCAGTGTGCTCACGCGAAACATGTCACCGGCGCCCTCGGCATCGGAGGACGTAATAATAGGTGTGTTGATCCAGTAATAGCCTTTTTCGTGAAAATAGCGGTGAATCGCCTGGGCCGCCACGTGCCTGACGCGAGTAATCGCTCCGAAAGTGTTGGTTCGCGGCCTCAGATGGGCTACTTCACGCAGAAATTCGAAAGAGTGCCGCTTCGGCTGAATCGGATAGGTTTCTGGATCTTCCACCCAGCCAATGACTTTTACTGACGAGCCCTGGATTTCGAATTGTTGACCACGGCCGGCGGACTCAACCAGGGTTCCGGTGCATTCGACGGCGCAGCCAGCGGTCAGCTTCTGGACTTCGTTGGAGTAATTTTCCAGTTCACCGGGCGCCACGACCTGGATGGCGTCAAAACATGAACCATCGTTAACATTGATAAAGGAGAAACCAGCCTTGGAGTCCCGGCGGGTTCGAACCCAACCTTTGATGGTAATTTCCGCGCCAAGGTCCGGTTTACCGGCGAGGGCGTCTTTGATTTTGGAGAATGGCATAATAGATGAGTTGATCCTGGGTCGGGAGACCCCAGATAATAAAGCACCTTCGACGGAACCAAAACCCCGCAAAGGGATCAATTACACAATCCAGGGAAAAAGTTTGAGACATGGCCATAAGTTTGACCCAGACCGCCGCTGAGCGGGTTAAAAGTTTTCTGCACAAGGATGGAGGCATAGGCCTGCGGCTGGGGGTTAAGAAAACCGGCTGTTCCGGCTGGGCCTACACCGTCGAATTGGCGGAAGACATCCAGGACGGCGACGTTGTTTTCGAGCAGGATGATGTAAAAATCGTCGTGACGACCGGTAGTCTTGCCTTTCTCGATGGCTCGGTCATTGACTTCGCCCCGGAAGGCCTGGGCTCCTCGTTTCAGTTCATCAATCCTAACGTGACCGATAAATGCGGTTGCGGTGAGAGTTTCACCATCGGTTAAAGCTTGCTATAATCCGTCGGCTTCGTTTCCGGTAAACAATCCGGATCGAACATCCTTGCTTCACTTCACGCAAGAAATCTGATGAAGGAAGCTTTGGTGGTGCGGTTTTCGCACCTACAAATCCACAAGGAGTCACAATGAGACACTATGAAATATGTTTTCTGGTTCACCCGGACCAGAGTGAGCAGGTTCCTGCCATGCTGGAACGTTACCGCGCCCTGATTGAGGGCAGCAACGGTGCGATCCACCGCCTTGAAGACTGGGGCCGCCGGCAATTGGCGTTCCCTATTGCCAAGCTGCACAAAGCGCATTACGTCCTGATGAATATTGAGTGCGATGCCGCCACACTGGCTGAACTCGAGGGAATTTTCCGTTTTAATGACGCGGTCCTGAGGCACCTGACCGTTGTCCGCCCGGAAGCGATTTCCGAACAATCGCTGATGATGAAGGCGAAGGAAGAAAAGGATCGCTCCAGCCGCAGCTACGAAGATCGCAAGGCAGTCGGATCGGCAGACGATTCAGATGATGAGTCTGAAGAGACAGACGATGATTTAGATGAAGTTGACGAAGATGAAGATTTTGATTCGGTTGAGCTGTCAGCTTCAGACAAAGCAAATAAAAGAGCTTCAGACGCAGATAGCGCTGACGCCTGATCAGGAACAGGAGAAATATCATGCCACGTCAATTCAGACGCAGAAAATTCTGTCGATTTACGGCTGAGGGTGTCACCGAAATCGATTACAAGGACCTCAACATGCTCAAGCAGTACATCGGTGAATCGGGCAAAATTGTGCCCAGCCGCATTACTGGTACCAAGGCGCGTTATCAGCGTCAGCTTGCCAAGGCTATAAAGCACGCGCGCTATCTGTCGCTCCTGCCTTATACCGACAACCAGTGATCTGCTGATCCACCCGGAGAACGAAAATGGAACTGATACTCATTGAAAAAGTATTGAACCTGGGCAACCTTGGCGACAAAGTGAAAGTCAAGCCCGGTTACGGCCGTAACTATCTCGTGCCCGCAGGCAAGGCTATGCGCGCGACGGAGGCCAACATTGCGGAGTTTGAAGCGCGCCGTGAAGAGCTAGAGAAAATAGCCGTACAAAAGCTGGCCGCAGCCGGAGACCGGCTGTCCGCGCTAGCAGGGTTTGAACTCGTTCTGAGCGCAAACGCCAGTGAAGAGGGCAAGCTTTACGGTTCGATTGGTCCGCGGGAAATCGCCGACGCAGTTACCGAACGGGGCGTTGAACTTTCGAAAGCAGAGGTGATAATGGGTGAAGGCCCGATTCGCTTTGTCGGTGAGCATAACGTCCTGATACACCTTCATGCGGATGTTGAAACCGAGATCAAGGTAACCGTTAACCCGGAATAAACCCAGGGAATGCCAGCCCCCAAACTTGCTACCGTCGAAAACCTCAAAGTTCCACCTCATTCAATAGAGGGCGAACAGGCGGTACTTGGGGGGCTTTTACTGTCACCCCGCGCATTTGACCAGGTGGCGGACATCATCACCGAAACGGATTTCTACCGTGAGGACCATCGCCTTATTTTCCGGGCGATCCACGAGCTCAGTAACAAGAGCAAACCTTGTGATGCGGTGACCGTCACCGAGTGGTTCGAGTCTCGCGGAAAAGTCGACCAGATCGATGGTGGCGACTACATCAACCAACTGGCTTCCAACACCCCCAGCGCTGCCAACGTCAAGGCATACGCTGAAATCGTACGTGAGAAGTCAATTCTCCGTCAGTTGATCGATGTCGGCGCTGAAATCACAACGAATGCCTTCACTTCGGATGGTCGCGACAGCCGCGATCTGCTGGAGGAGGCAGAGCGCAGGGTTTTCGCCATTGCAGACCAGGGCATACGGTCGGGTTCCGGCTTCGTCTCAGTACAGGACACCATCAAGGAAGCCATTGAGAAAATCCAGGAACTTCACGAGTTCGAAGGTGAAATCACCGGAACACCGACCGGATTCAAGGACTTCGACAAGCTGACTGCTGGCCTGCAGGATTCGGACCTGGTTATTGTGGCCGGGCGCCCGTCCATGGGCAAAACCACGCTGGCCATGAACATTGCCGAAAATGCTGCGATCAAGCATGAAGTCCCGGTAGCCATTTTCAGTATGGAAATGTCGGCGTTACAACTGGTCATGAGGCTTTTTTCCTCCCTGGGCCAGATTGACCAGACCCGTTTACGCACCGGCAACCTGGATGAGATGGACTGGCCGAAGCTGACTTCGGCGATGAACCTGCTGCACAAAAGCCACATATTTATCGATGAGACGCCGTCACTGTCGCCCTCGGAGCTACGCGCCCGGGCTCGCAGACTCAAGCGGGAACACAATATCGGCATGATCGTGGTGGATTACCTGCAGTTGATGTCGGTGCCCGGTTCCAACGAAAACAGGGCCACCGAAATCGCTGAAATATCGCGGTCTCTCAAAGCTATTGCGAAAGAGTTGCATCTGCCGGTCATTGCGCTCTCACAGCTCAACCGCGCATTGGAACAGCGTCCGAACAAGCGCCCGGTGATGGCCGACCTGAGAGAATCCGGCGCCATCGAGCAGGACGCCGATCTGATTGTCTTTATCTATCGTGACGAAGTGTATAACCCGGACACACCGGACAAGGGCAAGGCAGAGATCATCATCGGGAAGCACCGTAATGGCCCCACCGACACGGTTGCCCTGACGTTCCAGGGTCAGTGGTTACGGTTTGTCAACTACGCGCCGGAGTACGCGTACTCCCAGATTCACCATTAAACCTTAGCCCTCTTCCGTATCCGTCAATTCATACTTGCGTAAATATCCGCGTAACTGGTGATAGGTCATGCCAAGGAATTCGGCGGTCTTTTTTTGATTGTAACGGCATCGTTTCAGCGCAGCCTGTAACAGTTCGATCTCCACATTCTGGACGTGTTCCTTGAAGTCATAGGCTTCCGTCGGTGTGTCGTTGGTGAAGCCGGCGGAACTTGCATCAGGTGAAAAGCCCGGTCTCCAGGGCGAGTCAAACGGGTCAAAATTGATATCGGAGATGGGCTCGTCATTGCCGAGCGAGGTATAAACTGCCCGCTCAACCACGTTTTTCAGTTCGCGGACATTGCCGGGCCAGGGGTAATCCTGCAGCAGGCGGCGCGCGGACTCACTGAAACCCGCAAACAATTCGAGTCCCATTTCACCGGACATCTTCACTGCGAAAAATGAGGCCAGGGGCAGAATATCGTCAAAGCGCTCGCGCAAAGGAGGGAGCGTGATCACGTCGAAAGCCAGGCGGTCCAGCAGGTCTGCGCGGAATTTACCCCGCTCAGCAAGCCCCGGCAGATCCTCATTGGTGGCCCCGATGATGCGGACATTGGTGCGGATGGTATCGTTGCCGCCGACCCGTTCCAGCTCTCCATACTCGATGACCCGTAGCACTTTTTCCTGCACCCGGTCGGACGTATTGGCCAGCTCATCCAAAAAGAGGCTGCCCTCATTGGCCAGTTCAAACCGGCCGAGTCTTCTGCGCGTGGCGCCGGTAAAGGAACCCGCTTCATGGCCAAACAGCTCGGTTTCAAGCAGGGATTCAGCCAGTGCTGCACAATTGAGTTTGACAAAAGGGCGGTCCCACCGGGGGGACAGGTAATGAATACGGGCGGCGATGAGTTCCTTGCCGGTGCCGCGTTCGCCGATAACCAGTACCGGACGGTTCAACTGCGCGACACGGGAAACCCGCTCGAGGACTTCGAGAAAAACAGGCGATTCACCGATCAGTGGCTGTTCCTGTTGGCGTTCCATCAGTCCTCATCATTCGTCGGGTGAGCAGACATTGTAAGAAAATTAGCGTAATTGTGATATGGGCTGGAGGTAACGGGCTCGATCTGATACAAGAACGTTGGGCTAAGCTGCATAGTGCAAAACGGATCCGGAATGGCGAAAAACAAGAATAGTTTTCAATGCGAAGCCTGTGGTGTACAGCTAAGCAAGTGGGCCGGCCAGTGCCCTGAATGCCGGGAATGGAACTGCGTGATTGAAACGGTCGCGGAATCGCAGCCGCGGGGTCGATTCAGCGGTTTTTCAGGGCAGCTGAGCAATGAAGTGAAGGACCTCTCTTCGATTGGGCAATCAGGAGTCAGCCGGATGACCACCGGGGTTGCTGAGCTTGACCGTGTACTGGGGGGAGGCATCGTCCCCGGATCGGTTATTTTGCTCGGTGGCGACCCGGGGATAGGCAAGTCAACTTTGTTGATCCAGTTGGTTGCCGCGTTGGCCGGCCGTTTTCCGAGCCTCTATATCACGGGTGAAGAATCACTGGAGCAGCTGGGTATGCGGGCCAGGCGCCTGGAACTCTCCCTCGATGGCATCCGGTGCCTGACGGAAACCTCGGTCGAACAGATTCTGGGTCACGCGGAAAGCGAAAAACCCAGGTTGATGATCGTGGATTCGATCCAGACAGTCTTCACCGAGGCGCTGGCTTCGGCGCCCGGTTCAGTTGCACAGATCCGCGAATCAGCAGCGGCGCTGGTGCGATGGGCGAAAGCCCAGCACTGCTGCGTGATCCTGGTTGGCCACGTCACCAAGGAAGGCGCTCTGGCCGGACCTCGCGTGCTGGAACACATGGTGGACGCCGTGCTGTATTTTGAGAGCGACGCCGGCAGCCGGTTCAGGGTTATCCGGGCGGTCAAAAACCGGTTCGGAGCGGTAAATGAACTCGGGATGTTCGCTATGACCGGAAAAGGGCTCAAGGAAGTCAAGAACCCGTCGGCCATTTTTCTGTCGGGGCATGATCAACCGGTCTCGGGTAGTGCGGTAACGGTCGTGCGTGAAGGGACACGGCCCATCCTGCTGGAGGTGCAGGCCCTGGTGGACCCCAGTCACCTCAACAATCCGCGCAGGGTATCCCTCGGGCTGGAACATAACAGGCTGGCGATGATGCTGGCGGTCCTGCACCGCCATGGTGGCGTGGTCCTTGCAGACCACGATGTGTTCATCAACGTCGTCGGCGGTATGCGGATCAGTGAAACGGCGGCGGACCTGCCCATGCTGCTGGCGCTCTATTCGAGTTTCCGGGACCGCCCTTTGCAGGCCAAGATGATCTGCTTCGGCGAAATCGGGCTTTCAGGCGAAGTCCGCCCCGTCCCGGATGGCGAACAACGTCTGAAAGAGGCTGCGGGGCACGGCTTTAACCTGGCCATGATACCTGCGGCCAATGCGCCGCGGAAACCGCCGGAAGGCCTCTCGATCGTCCCGCTTCGGAGCGTTGGCGAAATCCTGGAACGGCTGGCCTGACGCTTGCATATTGATTGGAAACAAGGTTTCGCGCCCTCACGGGGGACATCGGCAGCAATCCGGATGATCCGTCCGTTGCTGATTCTGTTCATGACCTTTGCCCACTTCTTCTTGATCGACCATATCAGCCGGATGAACGGTGTTGCGATACTGGATTTTGATAACTGGTTCATGGTGTTTTTGAAGGCCGGCGTGGCCAAGAGCGGAGTACCCTTGCTCAGCCTGATTTCCGGCTACCTGGCCGTGGTCAGCCTGGAAAGGTACGGCTATGGCCGGGTTTTGTGGAAAAAGGCCAAGCGGTTGATTTGGCCGCTTTTCTGGGCGAACCTGTTGTTCATCATCCTGGTGACATACCCGGAACAGGCCCGGGACCCCAATATTCGACCAGACCTGCAGATTTATCCCTTCAACCTGCTGGGCTGGTTCCAGGCTACTTTCGCTTTTTACCGGCTGCCGGCGAATGAACCACTCTACTTCCTTAAGGACCTTTACACCTGTTTTCTTTTGTTGCCCTTGCTGGTGGTTGTATCAAGGGTCAGGTTCCTGAATGTGGCAGTAATCGCCTGGATGGCCTATAAGTGCATTTACCTGAAATCCGCCTTTTTCTTCGAAGTGTTCCCGCTTTGGTTTATCCGTTTCGATATCGTTTTTGCTTTTTATGTGGGCATTCTTTTGAACTACTGGCAAAAAGACCTGGTGATCAGGAACCGGAACGTGAATCTCGGCCTGGTTTTGCTGTTTCTGGGCGCAACCAGCCTGGCCAGCGTGGCGTATGTCCTGCTTGCAAAAACGGAATACGAAGTCTTGTTTCTCTGGACTGATTTCGTGGTGAAAGTCTGCAGCGTGGCTGGATGCATCGGCATCATGAGCTTGCTGGCCAGCCATCCGGGTTGGCTTTCCCGTGGGTTGGAACGATTGTCGCCGTATGCCTATACGCTGTTTCTCACCCACGTCTTTTCGTTCACATTTTTCACCCGGGCTTACCTGCATTTCTTCCCGGTGCCGGAGTTTTTCAGTCTTGCCGGCTACCTGTATATCATCACGATGCTGCTGACCGCGGTGATCGTGTCGATAGTCCTGAAGTCAGCCTGGTCGAAGCTTGTTGTCAAGGCGCGCGCTTTGGCTTGACCAGGACTTTGCCGATCGCGTTACCCCGGAACTCCATGATGGTCATGATGTGCTGCCCGATCTTCAGGCTGGTCCTGCCAAATGGAATTTCTCCGAGTTCCTCCAGCAGCAGGCCGTTCAGCGTGCTGGCATCATCTTCCGGAAGTCCCCAGTCCAGGTTGCGATTCAGTGCGCGCAGCGCCACGGCTCCGTCGACAACGTAGGTGCCGTCATCCAGCAAGCGGATATCGCGGGATTTCGCACGGCTTTCCGCCGTGTATTCCCCGACAATTTCCTCGAGTATGTCATCCAGTGTGACAAGGCCCTGGATGTCTCCATATTCGTCGACTACCAGCCCCATCCGGCGCTCCCGGCGCTGGAATTCGAGTAATTGCATGGTCAATCCTGTGCCTTCCGGGATAAAGTACGGCCGCCGGATTGCGCGTTTCAAATCCTCGAATGTCAGGGCGCCATGAGCCAGCTTTGCTATCACGGTGCGAATGTGTAAAAGCCCCTCCACCTGGTCGATATTTTCGCGGTAGACGGGCATGCGCGTATACATGGTTTCAGTGAGTTGGGTCAGGATATTTTCCCAGTCATCATCGAGATCGATCCCTACAATCTCCTGGCGCGGAATCATCACGTCTTCAATCGTGGCCTGTTCCAGGTCCAGGATGTTGACCAGCATGCGTTGGTGGTCGTCCGGAATCCGCTTTCCGCCCTCTTTCACCAGGGTCCTGAGTTCTTCCTGGTTGAGGTGCTCGATAAATTCAACATTGGTTCTGACCTTGAAGGGCCTGAGTGCCAAATTGGCCATCCCGTTGACCAGCCAGACGATGGGATAAAAAACCTTGAGCAGAGCATAAAGGACATAAGACGCCGGAAAAGCAATGCGTTCGGGATGGACCGCAGCAACGGTTTTTGGTGCGACTTCTGAAAAAATCAGGATGACGACCGTCAAGGCCAGGGATGCAATCCAGACACCGTTGGTGCCGAACAGCCGGATCCCGATGATCGTCGCGATCGAAGCGGCCAGGATGTTGACCAGGTTATTACCCAGCAGGATCAGGCCAATCAGCCGGTCCGGCGTGTGCAGCAACTTCTGAGCCAGCTTGGCGCCGCGATGGCCCTTGTTGGCCAGGTGACGCAGGCGGTACTTGTTGATTGCCATCAGGCCCGTTTCCGAGCCGGAAAAAAAGCCGGAAAGCAGGATCAGGATCAGCAGGATGAAATACAGCTTGTGTAGGGCAATTTCTTCCATCGCTCAGGACTGCCAGCTCTTGCCCAGGATCATTTCCAGGACCATCTTGCTGCCGAAGTACGACAGGATCAACAGTCCGACGCCGGCCAGGGTCAGTCTGACCGCCAGGCTGCCACGCCAGCCATACCGCCAGCGGCCCCACAGGAGGATGCCAAACACCAGCCAGGTCGCGATGGAAAGAATGGTCTTGTGCACCAGGTGCTGGGCAAAAATATCGTTTATGAACATGATCCCGGAAAGCAGGGAAATCGTGAGTAACGCAAAGCCCGCTGCAATCGTTTTGAACAAAAGGTCTTCGAGCACTTCGAGCGGGGGCAGGGACCTGACCAGCGGGTTGAGATGATGGCGCCTCAGTACATGGTCGATGAAGAACACAAAAAATGCATAAACACCGGCGATACTGAGCAGGCCGAACGCCAGGACCGAGCTGATCATGTGAATCGCGATCCCGGCAGAAACCTCGTGCAGCGGCAGATTGCCCTGCGGCAGGATCCATTCCAGCAGCATCACCCCTGCCGCCATGGGCAGCGCCACCAGGCCGGCGGCATACAGCGCCGGGCGCGATAAAGCCGAGGTGATAAGTATCAGCATGACCACCAGGGCGCACAGCGAAAGCAGGTGCGGCAAGCTTACATCCGGCACATTGTGGCCAAACCAGTGGCTGTACTGGGCAGCTGTATGAGCCAGTGTTCCGACAATGGCAAACGCCAGGGAGACGTTTCGCCAGCCCGCGGACTGCTTCCTGATTGAAACATATAGAAGAGGCGCTGCAACGATGTAACAGGCAGCGGCCAGGATCAAGAGAAAATCGTGACTCATTTCGTTCCGGTAATCGAACAATTCTGAGGCTATAATACCTGAGTAATCATCAGCTGTTTACATTACACATCATTCTTTCGGAGTAATTCATGTTTGAGAATTTGACCGAGCGCCTGTCCCGCACGGTGCAGCAACTGCGGGGTAAGGGCCGTCTCACCGAGGATGGCGTCAGGGAAACCCTGCGGGAAGTGCGCATTGCACTGCTGGAAGCCGACGTCGCCCTGCCGGTGGTGCAGACCTTTATCAAGGAAGTCCGTGACAAGGCCCTTGGCCAGGAAATTCTGAAAAGCCTGACGCCGGGCCAGGCCATGGTGAAGCTGGTTCACGACGAACTGGTTCATATCATGGGCGTTGAGAACGAGGCGCTCGACCTGAGAGCCCAGCCACCGGTGCCCGTACTGATGGCCGGCTTGCAGGGTTCCGGCAAGACCACGACAACCGCCAAATTGGCCCGGTTGCTGATCGAGCAGCAAAAAAAGCGCGTGATGGTCGTCAGTTGTGACGTCTACCGGCCTGCTGCAATCGAGCAGCTGAAGACCCTGGCCGGCCAGGTCGGCGCCATTTTCCAGCCCTCATCGGTCAGCCAGAAGCCGGAAGCGATTGCGCGCGAGGCGATGGCCGAAGCGCGGCGGCAAATGTGTGATGTGCTGCTGGTTGATACGGCGGGTCGGCTGCACGTCGATGACGACATGATGGCTGAAATCCGTGAAATTCACGCAGCCATCAACCCGCATGAAACACTCTTCGTGGTCGACGCAATGACCGGCCAGGATGCGGCGAATACCGCGGCAGCGTTCAACCAGGCGCTGCCACTGACCGGTATCGTGCTGACCAAGACCGATGGCGACGCCCGCGGCGGCGCGGCGCTCTCCGTGCGGCACATCACCGGCAAACCGGTGAAGTTCCTGGGTTCAGGCGAGAAGACCGACGCACTCCAGCCTTTCCACCCTGAACGCATGGCTTCGCGTATTCTCGGCATGGGCGACGTGCTGTCGCTGGTCGAGGAAGTTCACCGCAAGGTGGACCAGCAGGAAGCTGAGAAGCTGGTCAAAAAAATCCGCCGCGGACAGGTCTTCGACCTCGAGGACTTCAAGTCCCAGCTTGAGCAGATGCAGAGCATGGGTGGATTGGGTGGCCTCGTCGACAAACTCCCCGGCATGGGGAATATTCCGGACCATGTCAAATCACAGGTCAACGACAACCAGACCCGCCAGATGATTGCAATCATCAATTCCATGACCCCGCAGGAGCGGCGTTTCCCCGATGTCATCAAGGGGTCCCGCAAGAAACGGATCGCTTTGGGCTCCGGCACACAAATCCAGGCCGTTAACCGTTTGCTCAAGCAGCATTCCCAGATGCAGAGAATGATGAAAAAAATGGGCAAGGGTGGAATGGCCAGGATGATGCGCAAAGTCGGTAAGCTGGGCGGACAGATGCCTCCCGGAAAGTTTCCCGGTGGTAAAATGCCTTTTTGAGGTGACGGCATGTGAGTGGCTCGACAAGAAGGCAATTCCTGACATCCAGCCTGCTTGGAGCCGGCGCCATTTCGTTGGGTCTGATCGCCTTTACCAGGTACCGCGTGGCCGGCAAGCCACCGTCCATCTCTGAAGCCATGGGCCGGTTGGGCGTAGTCAATGATGAGGCTACCGGCCTGCCATTGCTGGAGCTGCCGCCAGGGTTCCGATACAAATCCCTGTCCTGGGCCGGCACGCTTTTGCACGATGGCTATATCGTGCCCGGATCTGCCGATGGCATGGGCGTGGTGCGACAGGAGGGCAGCCGCGTCACACTGGTCCGCAACCACGAACAGCAAGGGGCCTCCGGCCCGATCGGTGACGCGAAATATGCCTATGACGCCACACCAGGCGGCACGACCACGCTGGTATTCGACACCCTCAAAGAGGTACTGGTAGATTCCCGCGTCAGCCTGGGTGGCACCCTCTACAATTGTGCAGGGGGCGTCACCCCCTGGGGAACGTGGCTGAGCTGTGAGGAATCGGTGTTCAACCCGGAAATGGCGCACCTGTCCCCGCCGGCTAAACAACGTTACTGGGATATCGGAATGGCGCACCGGCCTCACGGATTCGTCTTCGAGGTTCCCCCGGATGGCCTTGCCGCGCCCGAGCCGATCCTGGCCATGGGGCAGTTTTTTCACGAGGCGGTTGTGATAGATCCGGCGACCGGTTTCGCCTATCAGACCGAGGACACGGGCCCCAATGCCGGTTTCTATCGTTTCATTCCGGATGTCCCCGGGCAACTCGCCAGGGGTGGCCGCCTGCAAATGATGAAGGTGGTTGATCATCCGGAAATGAAGGATTCCCTGGTGCTGGGCCAGGAGATGGATGTCCAGTGGGTTGATATCCCCGAACCCACGGCCGGCCTGGTGCCGGAATATCCGAACGGTGACGGCGTCGTCAGCCAGGGACTTGCCGCTGGCGGTTCGGCGTTCGTAGCACTGGAGGGTTGTGCGGTTTTTGGAGGCCGGATCCACTTCACTTCCAAAGCCGGCGGACCCGCAATGGCGGGATATATTTTCGAATACGACCCGTCGCGGGAAAAAATCTGGCTGGTTTTCGAGTCACCTGGTAATGATTATTTTTCCGGACCGGATAACCTCGTGGTCAGCCCTCGGGGCAGCCTGGTGGTTTGTGAGGATCGTCTTAATCTTGACAAGGACGCCCAAAGCGTCGCTGGCCTGACCCGCGAGGGTGAATTTTTCCGGTTTTGCCGGATCAATCCCCGTCTCCGGGGAACTTTTGGCGGGCACAACCTCGGCGATACCGCGCTTAAAAGTGAATGGGCGGGCGCTTCTTTTTCCCGTGACGGAAACTGGATGTTCCTCAACCTCTACAATCCCGGGATTACCCTGGCCATTACCGGCCCCTGGCAGGATGGCTACCTGTGAGGACCAGGAAAGCGAAATTCCCGGCACATTGCGGGGATTGTTGTTTTCTTTTGAACAAAAGAAGGGTAAAATGCGCGGTTTGCTGGGATTCAACTGGATTCAATAAAGATGGTTAAAATCAGATTGTCACGCGGCGGCGCGAAAAAGAAGCCTTTCTACCACATTATCGTGGCGGATAGCCGTAACTCCCGCGACGGCCGCAACATCGAAAGACTCGGATTTTTCAACCCGGTAGCACGTGGCCAGGAAGAGCGTCTTCGTCTCGACCTGGAGCGGGTTGACTACTGGACGGGCGTGGGTGCCCAGGTCACGGATCGCGTCAAATCGCTGGTCTCCGAGGCACGCACCGCAGCCGCCTGATTCTTCCGGCGGGGGTGTCATGAACGGCGAAACCGGCGATGAACGCAAAGTCGTTCAGGTCGGACAGATTTCGGGCGTTCATGGTGTCAAAGGCTGGGTCAGGATTCATTCCCTGACCGAACCCAGGGAAGAAATATTCGAATATCAGCCCTGGTTGCTGGGTGATTCTCGTCAAGAGGTCAGGATTCAGCAGGGCATAAAGCATGGCAAGCACCTGATTGCCCTGCTGGAGAACGTGGATAGCCGGGACCAGGCCGAAAACCTGGCCGGCCAGCCCATAGCGGTGTACCGCGACCAGTTCCCGGAGTTGCCGGAAACGGAGTTTTACTGGACAGACCTGGTGGGTCTGGCAGTTCAACTGGTTGATGGCACCGGGCTGGGAAAAATTGAAAGAATGCTTGCCACCGGCGCGAATGACGTGATGGTGGTGCAGGGCGACAGAGAACGATTGATTCCGTTCGTCCGCGGGCAATACGTAAAAAGCGTCAACCTGGACGAGGGCTACCTGGTCGTTGACTGGGATCCGGATTTCTGAGGAATGAGAATCCAGGTCATCACGCTTTTTCCGGAAGAGTTCACGCCGCTGGTTAGCCTGGGCGTGACCGGGCGGGGCATCAGTTCAGGCAAGGTAACCCTGGAACTGCTGAACCCGCGGGACTTTGCCGCTGACCGGCATCGGACCGTGGATGACCGGCCGTATGGCGGAGGTCCCGGGATGGTCATGGCGGTGGAACCACTGCTCAGTACAATCCGGGCCGCGAAAGCACGGGTGGCCGGGAGTGCAACGGAAAAGCCCAGGGCAAGCCTGCTCAGCCCGCAGGGCCGTCCGCTGGATCAGGACGCAGTACGCGAACTGGCCAGAAGACAAGACTTGATACTCGTATGCGGTCGCTACGAGGGAATCGATGAACGGCTGATTGAGCTGGAAATCGACGAGGAATGGTCAATCGGGGATTACGTCCTCAGCGGTGGAGAACTCGCCGCAGCGGTACTGATTGACGCCGTGATAAGGCTGCTGCCGGGCGTGCTTGGAGACGAGCAGTCAGCGCAACAGGATTCGTTCATGGAAGGAGTGCTGGATTGTCAGCACTATACCCGGCCCGAAGAAGTTGAGGGCCTGACGGTACCACCGGTGCTATTATCCGGTGACCACCGAGCCATCGAGCGGTGGAGAAGGAAGCAGTCACTGGGAAGAACCTGGCTGCGAAGGCCGGAGCTGCTGGAAAAGGTGGCTTTGGATACGGAATCGGAAGCATTGCTCGCTGCGTTCAAAGACGAGCACGGAACGTAGTTTGATTAAGGATTGGGAAAATGACGAACATTATCGACGAAATCAATGCGGAACAGCTGAACAACAATATTCCCGAATTTGCACCGGGCGATACCATTGTCGTCAGCGTTAAAGTTAAAGAAGGTGACCGTGAGCGCTTGCAGGCTTTTGAAGGTGTCTGCATCGCGATACGTAACCGTGGGCTCAACTCGGCGTTCACCGTGCGCAAAATTTCACATGGAACAGGGGTCGAGCGCGTGTTCCAGACACACAGCCCGCTGATCGATTCCATTACGGTCAAGCGGCGCGGCGACGTCCGGCGCGCCAAGCTGTACTACCTGCGCGACCGTGAAGGCAAGTCTGCAAGGATCAAAGAGAAGCTGGGTTAAGGTCAATCCGGCCCGGACAAAACCCGCCAATCGGCGGGTTTTGTTTTTTAGCTGCCTTGATTCCTGTCCGGATACCCCTATTTAGTGGGGCATCCAAACAACAGGTTTTCAGGTCATGAGTAAAACACCCACAGTAGAGACACATGCATTCCAGGCGGAAACCCGCCAGGTTTTGCAGTTGATGATCCACTCCCTGTACTCCAACAAGGAGATTTTTCTCAGGGAACTGATTTCCAATGCTTCCGACGCGCTTGATCGCCTGCGCTTTTTGGCCATTGGCGACGACGCGGTTTACGAAGGAGACAGCGACCTGCGGATCGAAATTGAGTCCGACGAAGAGGCCGGAACCCTGACGATTCGCGACAACGGCATCGGTATGAACCGTGAAGACGTGATGGAAAATATCGGAACCATTGCGAAATCCGGAACCCGGGCCTTTCTCGACCAGCTGAGTGGTGATCAGAAACTGGACGCACACCTGATCGGCCAGTTCGGTGTTGGTTTCTATTCCTCCTTCATCGTTGCCGACCGGGTCACGGTCAAAACCCGCAAAGCGGGGGAGGCCAGCGATGCGGGAGTGCGCTGGGAATCTGACGGTGGCGGGGAGTATTCCCTGGAAGCCGTCGAGCAGCCTTCACACGGCACCGAGGTGGTCCTGCACCTCAAGGAAGCCGAGAAAAAATTTCTCAACTCCTGGACCATCAAGTCATTGATCAGCCGCTATTCCGACCACATCGGTTTCCCGATCCGGATGAAGGAGAAAGGCGAGGATGACGCGGCGGAATGGAAGGACGTCAACAAGGCTTCCGCGCTCTGGACGCTGCCGAAAACAGAAATCAGCGACGAGGAGTACCAGTCGTTTTACAAATACCTGACCCACGATTTTGATGACGCCATGTGTTGGGCGCATAACAAGGTCGAGGGCAGCCAGAGCTATACGACGTTGTTGTACATCCCGGGATCGGCGCCGATGGACCTGATGCTGCAACGGGATGAACGTACCGGCCTGCGCCTGTATGTCAACCGGGTGTTCATCATGGATGCTGCACAGCAATTGCTGCCGCATTACCTGCGCTTCGTGCGTGGCGTCGTGGATTCCGGTGACCTTCCGCTGAATGTTTCGCGCGAACTGCTGCAGGAGAACGAGCTTTCCGGCAAGATTCGCTCGGCCGTCATTCGCCGCAGTCTCGACATGATAGGCAAAAATAGCCAAGGATGATCCTGACCAGTACCAAAAATTCTGGGGTGAATTCGGTGCGGTAATCAAGGAAGGCGTAGTGGAGGACTTCTCCAACCGCGATCGTATTGCACCACTGCTGCGCTTCGCCTCGACCGTGGGTGATGGCGACAAACAAACGGTCGACCTGGCGGGATACATCGAACGGATGCCGGAAGGACAAAAAGAAATCTACTACATCACGGCTGAAAACTTCCGGGCCGCAAGCAACAGCCCGCACCTGGAAGTGTTCCGCAAGAAAGGCATCGAAGTCCTGTTGATGTCGGACCGGGTCGACGAATGGATGATGGCCTATTTTACCGAGTTCGACGGCAAGCATTTCAAGTCGGTGGCCAAGGGCGATATCGACCTCAGTGCGATCAAAAAGGTTGATGCCGACGAAAAAGCCGATGACGAAGCTGCCGAAGCCCAAACCCTTGATGCAGACCTGCTGAAAAAAATCGACTGATGCGCTGGGTGAGCAGGTCAGCGCGGTGCGCAGCAGCCAACGCCTGACGGATTCGGCTTCCTGCCTGGTGCTTGGTGACCAGGAAATGGCGCTGCATCTTCAACGCTTGCTGGAACAGGCTGGCCAGGACGTGCCGGACAGCCGCCCGGTGCTGGAACTGAATCCCGCACATCCGCTGGTGGAAAAGCTGAAAGGCGAAGCTGACGAGGAGCGCTTTACCGACCTGTCGCTGGTGCTGTTCGAACAGGCCCTGTTGTCAGAAGGCGGTTCACTGGATGATCCCGCCGCGTTCGTGCGGCGCGTCAACGCGATGATCATTAATTGTAGGAGCGATTTCATTCGCGATCATTTTTCTGGTAAAAGATTTCGCGAATAAATCCGCTCCTACCGGTTAAAATCCACCCATGAACGAAAAAGTCCGAATCGACAAGTGGCTTTGGGCTGCGCGGTTCTTCAAAACCCGTTCGCTGGCCAGGGACGCGATCAAGGGCGGCAAAGTCCAACTCAACGGTTCCCGGGTGAAGCCCGGGAAAACCGTGGAGATTGAAGACCGTTTGACCATGCGCCGGGGCGAGGACGAATACACCATTACCGTGAAAGACACCGGGGACCGGCGGGTTTCCGCCGCCCTGGCGTTGGAGCGATACGAAGAGGACGCAGGCAGCCAGGCCGGGCGGGAGGCCGCCGCCGAACAGCGCAAGGCGGAATACCAGGCGAAAGAACAGCGTCCACGCCGGCCCGACAAACGGCAGCGCCGCGAGATCGTACGTTTCACCAAGTCTTCGTAGGAGCGGATTCATCCGCGAAATTGTCATTAAAACCTATTCGCGGATGAATCCGCTCCTACAAATCCTTCAACTCGTAAAACAGCGCCAGCGCCTCGCGCGGTGTCAGGGTGTCCGGATCAATTTCAGCCAGTTTTTCCCGCAGCGCTTCGGACAGGAGCGCATCCGGAACCTCATCGGGCTCGACAAAAGCCGCCTGGTCAAACAGTCCCATCTGCGGCTCATCGGCGTGTTGCTGCCGTTCCAGTAGCGCCAGGTGCTGCCGGGCCTGCTTCAAAACGCTCGCCGGGATGCCGGCCAGGGCTGCGACCTGCAGTCCATAGCTCTGGCTGGCCGGCCCATCCTGCACGGAATGGAGAAACACGATGCGGTCCTTGTGCTCAACCGCCCGCAGGTGCACGTTGGCGACCGAAGGTTCTGTTTCCCCGAGCCGGGTCAATTCGAAATAATGGGTTGCAAACAGGGTGTAGGCTCCGACGCGGCGGGCGAGGTGAACGGCACAGGCCCACGCCAGTGCCAGCCCGTCGTAAGTGCTGGTGCCGCGCCCGACTTCGTCCATCAGGACCAGGCTGCTCGCGGTGGCGTTGTGCAGGATATTGGCGGTTTCCGACATTTCGACCATGAAGGTTGACCGCCCGCGGGCCAGGTCATCGCCGGCTCCGATCCGGGTAAAAATCCGGTCGATCGGGCCAATCACCGCGGATTGGGCCGGAACCCAGCTTCCCGCATAG
>CAVXYY010000002.1:0-266637 GCA_963766195.1 uncultured Gammaproteobacteria bacterium | reverse complement strand
GGTGTTGCCCTCTACTTGGTTCGGTTGGTCTTTGTCGTTATTTCTCTACACAGTTGCGGGTAAATTCGCTGGTACACACGAAGAAGTCCTGGGGCCGCGGGGCGCAGGACCGCCCATGGTGGCGGTATTGCCTTTCACCTCCGAGAGCCGGGGAGATGGAGACAACGAGTTCTTCGCCAATGGCATACACAATGATCTCCTGACCCAACTGGCCAAGCTGCAGTCGATACGTGTGATCTCGGGTACCTCGGTGAAGGAATACCGGAACACCGAGCACAACATCCGCAGGATCGGCAAGGAGCTGGGGGCTGATGCCATCCTGGAGGGCAGCGTGCAAATCGCCGCTGAGCGGATTCGCATCAACGCGCAGTTGATCGACGCGCGAACCGACGAACACCTGTGGGCCGAGAGCTACGACCGTGAATTGTTACCGGCGAATATTTTCGACGTGCAGAGCGAAATCGCGCAAGCGATCGCGCAGGAACTGAACACCACCCTGACTGCCCAGGACACCCTGCAGTTGGCCCTGATCCCAACCGAGAACATGGCCGCCTACCGGGCCTATCACAGGGCGATGGACATGCGGGACGCCGATAACGCGGCGCTGAGCAGCCCCGAATATGCACAGGCTCTTGAAGAGGCGGTGGAACTCGACCCGAAATTCGCCCGCGCCTGGGCTCAGTTGGTCAATGCATTGGCGTTTCAAAATTTTCGGCGTGACGATCCGGATCTGACCCGGAGAACGGAGCAGGCCCTGCAGAACCTCCAGGCCGTTGCGCCCGGGTCGGCCGACTACCTGATGGGTCTGGCCGCTTATATTTACTATACCTTGCAGGACTACGACCGGGCTCACGACATCATTTCCCAGGCGCTGACGATAATCCCGGGCGACATGCAGGCCCTTGAAATGAGAACCTGGATCGAGCGTCGCCAGGGAGATTCCGAAGCCAGCTTGTTATCAAAGAAAGAGTTGCAAAAATTGGATCCTCGAAATCCGAAGTGGGAAGAGTTCCTGGTGCATGGCCTGTTCATCATGCATCGATACGACGAAGCCTGGGCCGAAATCACGGCTTATCCACTGAGCAGTTTCCACCTGGACGAAACTGCGAACGTCCTTCTTTTTCGTGATGACCGCGATGACCAGCGCTTACAGGAATCCATGGAGGAGTTGTGTCAGCGCCATTCACAGCCGGACTGCGGTTGGGAAGCCTATATAGCAAACCGGAATTACCCGGCCGCACTGGGCTCGTTGACCCCGACTGGTGAAGGATTTGACGTGGTCGGCCTTTCGTACACGGAATGGCGTCAAGTCATGACGTACTGGTTAATGAATGACGTCAAGTCCCTGTCAGAGGACTTGTCGCGATGGGAACGGAAATTGGAAAAACAACGGGATGACTCGGGCAATGCCAGTTGGAGCCCGTCGAATCTGGGATTGGCGCTGCTGGCGGGTGCCCAGGGGAATGTCGAAGAGTCCGGGCAGTTGATAAAACTCTGGCTTGGGCCGGAACAATTTGACTGGGCCGACCGTAACGAATTCAGGCATGAAGCATGCCGGGTTCTCGGCATGATCGCGGCAACTCAGGCCGCGGTAAAATGCATTCGGGACGGGCTCATTGAGCCGAGCCATGTAACCCCGTTTCTGGAACCTTACCTGCCGTTTTACGACTCCATCCGGGATCAGCCGGAGTTCAGGGAAATGCTGGCTGAAATCGACGGGGAGGGCAGCCAGGCATAGGATGCTGGCAGTGCGCGGGTTGCGCTGTGCCGCACGCGAGGCTTATCAATCGCGCTACAGCGTTGTATGCTTGATAGAAACCCATGAGCGGAAGTTCAACATGATGAAACGTCTTGTATTGATTATCCTGCTTGGCCTGCAGGCGGGCCTGGCTGCTGCCACCTTTGAATTGGCCGATCCTGCTGAGCAGATCCTTGAAGAGCAGCAGGAGCCGGATTATGGAGAAACAGGGACGCCGCTGGGTGAGAATGACTTCTGCATATTCGAAATTAAAAACGACGAGTGTTTTTGCATCCACAAGGAAACAAAGGAACGAATCCTGCTGGAAAAAGAAAAGTGCGTGGAAATTGTCACCGAGGTAGAAGTCATCGAACCGGAATAATCCTGTCGGAATGTTCTACCTGGCGCAGGACCAGGTCTCAACAATGGCCTGACTGACTGACTTGCTGGCTGCCTGGTGGATCCGTTCCGGGTGGTTTTTCAGCCAGGTATCAACCGCATCAACTACCTGCTCGGATTGCACGGTTCCGGGGAAGCACATCGACCGGTCTGCAAGTACATCCAGAGAATCAAAAACCCCGAGTATGTAACCCGTGCTCAACCCGCAGTCCTTGACCTTGTCGAAGTTCTCGGGACTGGCGTCAAAAGTTTCCGGCAGTGCATTGCAACTGTCGAGTAGTCGCTTCAGGTAGTCGCTGCCGTAAAACGCCGCATCGGCCTGGGCCGCGGTGAGCAGCAGTGCCGTGATAATGATAAACCGTTTCATGCTTCACCCCGGATGCCGGAGCCGGTTCGCTCCGATTGGTCTTCGTTCTACTATCGAAAATTCCCGGGTCGTGGTCAAGTCTGCCGATAATCCATCCGGACAACGACGAAACACATGCGTTAAAATATGCGGGTAATATCTGCATTGAACGGAGAGGTGCCGGAGTGGTCGAACGGGCTTGACTCGAAATCAAGTGTACGGTTTTCCGTACCGTGGGTTCGAATCCCACCCTCTCCGCCAATATATGTTGTAAGTAATTGAAAATAAAGCCCTTCTTTGAAAGGGCTTTTTTCATTATACACAATGTTACATACATATAAATTCGGGGCTTTTTAATGCGGCAAAGAAAAGGCCCGCACGGTGGCGGGCCCGTATTTAGAAGAAAACAATACTAAGAACGCTTAGGTCTGCTCCTCAATCGCCACTCATGTAATCACAGACCGCTTCAAAATCCTCATTAAAGTACTGATGTTTACCGGCCTCGAACACACGGGGGCCGAAAAGATCTCCGCCCTCAACCACCAATCGGCCAACATCGTGGAAGATTTGTCCATAACCTGGAACGTTTATCAGCGCAAATACGCCAGTGTGAGTGGCTTCATCCGCGACGTAGTCATATGCATACGTCAGGCTCAAGGGAATGTAGGGTAAAAAGTTGTCAGGATTTCCTTGTTCGAACAAGCCACCTTCAATCCACTGCCGTTCCCAGTAACGCTGGGGTTCACCGCTCTTATTGTAAAATTCCTTCCAACTCCAATATAAATCAGCTACTTCACAGATTTTTAGGCCATCCCCACAATCATATAAGGGATTTTGAACATCGTCAGCGGGGCAGGTTTGAAAATACCAATAACCGTCACCCATTGCTGGCGGAACCGCCCAAGTACTGCTCGAAAAGACCAAGGCAAAAACGACTAATACAAATGAAATGTTTGATTTCATAAACATGGTTGACCTCCTCACAAGTTTAAGAGCGTGATGAAACGCTCGTCGCTAAAATGAAGGCTTCCAAGTTTTCGCCTGAGGATTCTGCGTAGCTTCAATAGCGCACACCCCAGACACTGGTGCATCCTTTGTCGTTTATGTAGTCCCTTACTTTAACGAGTAGCAGTTGATTCCCTGCTTGTCTATTTGATTCTGCTCTGCGAATCAAATAGTTATACGATCTTGAGTAGAACCGGATACTGCTGACTGACTGTGGAGCCGATTTCCTTGTACCTTTACCCGAGTGTCTGATGTCGGCTGTTAAGCTGATTTCGGACCCCGGGGAGAATCCGCATTTTCCTGAAGGCATTGACCTTGATCTGTAGAGTGGTTCCCCCGCCTTAGTTGCCTACGCCGGAGAGTATCCGAGACCTCGAGTCTGTGTCGCAAGGTATGCAAGCACATGTGGAAGGTCAGGGGAACCGGGGTTCAATGTAATCCGCAAATTGGGAGAAGACAATGAACCAGGTCGGAATCGATGTATCCAACGATGTTTTTGATGCCACCATGCAGCATGGTAGTGCCATTCTTCGTGAACAGTTCTCAAACACCAAGACAGGTCATCGGCAGTTCATACGATGGGCTCTGTACCGGGCAACTTCGGCCCGGGTCTGTCTGGAAGCGACGGGTATTTACCATTTACAACTCGCATTGGCGTTGGACCGATGTGCAGGCATTAGTCTAATGGTAGTTAACCCCTGTGCAGCCCGGAGATTTGCGCAAGCGAACATGGTACGCGCCAAAACCGATGCGATTGATGCTGATGGCCTGCTGCAGTATTTGTTGCGAATGGAGTTCCGGCTTTGGTCGGCACCGTGTGAGTAACTACTGCAATTACAAAGTATTACTCACCGTCTTGCACAACTGGATAAGGAAGTCATCCGTGAGCGGTCACGCTTGCACGCAGCCCGCCGAGCTGGTGCGCACACACGCTTGGTGCAGCAGGACATCCAGGCACATATTGCACAAATCCAGAGGCGCTTGAAGCTGCTTAGGTTGGAGGCTTATCAGGTAGTCAACGATGATCCGCAGTTGGCTGCTGATGCGCGAATCGTAGAAAGTGTACCGGGCTTTGCTGAACTCAGTACTGCCAAAATACTGGCTGAACTATCTGCATTGCCGGATGACATGACTCCTGCGCAGTGGGTGGCACATGCGGGTTTAGACCCACGGCCTTGCGAGTCCGGGTCTTCGCAACGCTCCCCACGCCGCATCTCCAAGCAAGGCAACGTACGAATCCGCAGGGCCCTGTTTATGCCTGCGCTGGTTGCGATCCGGAGAAATGCGAACGTATCCGCATACTATGAAAAACTTCTCAAAAGCGGAAAAGCCAAGTTGCAGGCAATCACTGCAGTGATACGCAGACTGTTGCACGCATTATGGGGAATGCTCCATCACCGCCAGGAATGGAATGGAGAAAAGTTCTTCAGTCTTAATCCCGCAAATATCACTTGACGCGCAAGAGAGTATCTACAGACGGGGGCAAGGGATTCAGGCAAGGTAAATTCAAAGGTGTTCGCCCCTTGCACCGTGGCCCCGGTTCCGCGCATAGGGGCTTTTTGATTGCGGCAAAGAAAAGGGCCGCCAGAGTGGCGACCCTACGACTTTGAGTTCCTTATTAATTGCCTTTCTTAGACACGCTTGCACAAATAGCCGTCCCAGTACTTCTTGAGGTTCTTCAGTAAGAGACGTCACGGCCAGATAGTAGCCTCCACTGTCTGGGCTTGGCCCCAGACTCTCGACCATCCACTCACCTCCACTCAATAACGTATAGCCACTGCCGAGTACTCTTTTGCCTTCAGTGCATCGTGCTTCAACAATCTGGTTTGAATTTCCAGGAATTTCGCCATTTAAGGAAGACGGATGCCTGCCTTAATGTCAAAGGGCAAGTGGCATCACCGTAGGCGACATGGTCGCAGGCAGCAAGATATAAAATAATTTCGGCTTTAAACAGTCCGACAGCTGTCCAGGTAATCCGGGTATCTTCACCATCGTAAATAGTGCTGATTTGCCGACTTTTTTAATTATGGTTTCAGTGTCTTTTGAACTCTCTTTGGTTAGGTGGATGAAGCAGCGGCGGTGTACGATAGCTAGTTGACCTTCTTTTGGGGAATAGATAATGCCGAGTGACAATGTTTTCGATCTGACCTCCATGATGGAGGCTGATATTGACAGCGGGATGACAGAAGTCGAAGTTATGCGGACCTTGCTTAGGATGGCTGAGGAAGCAAACGCTACTTCGGGTTACCGGAATTTCAGAATTGGTGACGAAACCTATAGCCTGGAACAACTTGAAAAAATCCAGAGGGAGGAAGAGCACGAAGTCTTGTTCAAATCCCGGAACCCAAAAGAAGGATAGGGGGTTCAGAGCTCATTATTCGATAGTACATTTGAAGCCTATGTTCTGGATTACCGACAAACTGATTAGCATGATTTCTCCGTCCCGGCTGGACAAAATGGGCCTGGCCCAGGTCTATTGGAAATTCTGCAAGAGGGTAATCCGTAACCCGGGCGACTTGATGGCCCGGAACATCCAGTTGACCTCTGACCAACTCAAACTGATGATCTATGGCGCCAAAAAACTGGGCGGGCTGGATACCGAGGCGGTCATCGTTCCGGAAAAAGGCGACCGCCGGTTTAGCAACCCGGCCTGGAGCGAACAGCTTGTCTTCGATGTTTTCAAGCAGAGCTACCTGCTGGCTTCGCGATACTTCATTAACCTCGCTGGCAGCGCGGACCTGGATAAAAAAAGTCAGCACAAGCTGAATTTTTTCACGCGCCAGGCCCTGAACGCCATGTCACCGGCAAACTTCGCATTGAGCAACCCCGAAGTCATTCAGGCCACCATTGATAGCAAGGGCGCGAACCTGCTCAGGGGCACGCAAAACCTGGTCAGTGACCTGGTGGCCGGCAAGGGCAAGCTCAAAATCAGCATGGTGGACAAGAGTCAGTTCGAAATCGGCAAAAACATCGCGGCATCACCGGGAAAAGTCGTTTTCGAGAACGAAATGATGCAGTTGATCCAGTATTCGCCAACCACCGAAAAGGTGTTCAAACGGCCACTGGTGATCTTTCCGCCGTGGATCAACAAGTTCTATATCCTGGATCTGAGCCCGAAAAACTCCTTTATCCGGTGGGCTGTGGGGCAGGGCTACACCGTTTTTGTCGTTTCCTGGGTCAATCCCGACAGGCGGCTTGCGCAAAAGACGTTTGAGGATTATCTGAACGAAGGCATTTTCACCGCACTCGATGCGATCGAGGCTGCCACCGGCGAAAATTCGGTCAATGCCATCGGCTACTGTATCGGCGGCACCTTGCTGGCTTGTGCGCTTTCCCAGATGGCCATTACCGGCGACAAACGTATTCATTCCGCGACCTATTTCACAACGCAGGTGGACTTCAGCGAAGCCGGCGACCTGATGGTCTTTATCGACGAGGACCAACTGGACAGCCTGGAAAAGAAAATGAAGAAGGACGGGTACCTGGACTCGAGAAATATGTCCGCTACCTTCAACATGCTGCGATCCAATGACCTGATCTGGTCATTCGTGATCAATAATTACCTGCTTGGACGCCCGCCCGCCGCTTTCGACCTGCTGTACTGGAACGATGATTCGACCCGGATGCCGATCGCGATGCACAGTTATTATCTGCGCGAAATGTACCTGAAGAACAAATTGGCAGAGCCTGGTGGAATCATTCTGAATGGCATGCCGGTGGACCTGTCAAAAGTGACCATTCCGATCTTTCTTCAATCCAGCGAGGATGATCACATTGCACCTTACCGCTCCGTGTACAAGGCAACCCGCCTGTATTCAGGCCCGATAACCTTCATGCTGGCCGGATCGGGCCATATCGCGGGGGTTATCAACTCCCCGGAAATGAACAAGTATCACTTTTATACTAATCCGGAACTAACTGATAACGTTGAAGATTGGATCGCAGCCAGTGAACGTCATGCAGGTTCCTGGTGGCCTTACTGGCACCAGTGGCTGTACCGGAAATCCGGACGCAAAGTACAGGCCAGGCTTCCCGGCGACGGCGCGCTTGAGGTAATCGAGGACGCGCCCGGCCGATACGTCAGGATGAGTTGACCGTCCTCAGAGCCTCATGCCTCCGTCGATGTCGATGTTTCGACCATTGACGAAATCGTTTTCCATCAAATACTGAACCGTGTGAGCAATTTCATCCGGCTCCCCGATCCTGCCCGCGGGAATCATCGAAGTCATCTTGGCCAGGGCTTCCGGCTTCATTGACCGGACCAGCTCCGTGCCGATAAAGCCGGGTGAAATGGTGTTGACTCGAATCCCGTAACGGATGAGTTCCTTGGCCCAGGTGACGGTAAGTGCTGCCACGCCGGCCTTGGCCGCGGAATAGTTGCTCTGGCCCATGTTGCCAGCGCGGGAAATGCTTGAAATGTTGATGATCAAACCGCCATTGCCCGCTTGCGCCATCTGCTCAGCCGCTGCGCGGCCGCACAGGAACACGCCGGTCAGGTTGACGTTGATCACCGCGTTCCAGGCTTCGAGCGACATCCGGGACTGAAGCTGGCCATCCTTGAATTTCAGCATCAGCGCGTCGCGGGTAATCCCGGCGTTGTTGATCAGCACATCGAGACCTCCGAAATGCGCGGCGATCCCGGCGAAAGCCTGGTCGACCTGTTCCTCATTGCTGACGTCGCACCGCAGAGCAAGGCAATCCTCATCCGGCAGTGACAATTCGGCTTTAAGGTCATCCAGCAGGTCCGGGTTAAAGTCGATCAGGGCAAGACGTGCGCCCTGTCGCGCCAGGCGCACAGCCATCGCCGCACCAAGCCCTCCACCGGCACCGGTAATTGCGACAATTGAACGTTCAATTTTCACCTTGGGCTCCCTTCTTTCCGGACTTGCTGCGAGGTGATTCTGCCTTTCCCCCAGGTACGAATTCATTGGCGGCATCCCAGAGGCCACCACCCAGGTCGACCACGATTTCCTGCAGGTCACCAGCCCAGGTCGCCGTGCGTTTACCGGCGGCCAGTACCAGATCTTGATGGACTGCAACCTTGTCCATAAAGCCGTTACCGGCGTAGAGCGCTTCGAACCGTTTGCGGTTCATGTCCAGCAGGTCTTCGGTGAGGGACAACTGGACGCGCGCCGTTCGGTCAAAGGCCTCAAAAACACGGTGATGGGCCTGTCCGGCGTAGATCAATAGCGGGTTTTTACTGGAAAAAACAACTTTGGGATCAAAAAAATCTCTGGTTTTGCTCATGACTCTGTTTCACCTCTAGTCGTGGTTACTCGGCCTGGTTACTGAAGCTGCCAACCCAATCCGCCAGCACGGTCATCTGTGCGCCGTCACGGGTGTCGTAATTCTCACCGGTATAGCCCCACCAATCCCAGCAGGCATAGGGGTTCAATGGGCCGGGTACAACCTGGGGAAAGGCCAGCACGATGTTGTTGGTCTGCGCCCAGGGAAGGTAGCCGCTTTGCTGTATGAAGTCGGTGCCAACCTGGACCGCGGACTGCGCGCAGCCATGCAGAACCAGGTGCAGGGCGCACGCTTGTCCTTCCCTCGTGCAGTCCGGGGGGATATACAAAAATGCCGTTTCACTCAATCCGGCGTCGGTCGCGCCAGGCAGGTTGACCTCGGTCAATTCCAGCTCCGGCCCCTGGACGGGTGCGACCAGGTCCGGGTAAAGATGCTGCAATAACTGGCCGGCGGCATCGTAGTTGCAATCGATCACGAAGGGCGGCTGCATGGCCGTGCATGCACTGCCGTGCCCTTGCGCGGGAAAACCATGACCGGCTTCAATGTCGCTGACATACAGAATCTGGTCAGCGGGGATAAACTCCGCGTAGAGTGCCGCCAGCGCATCACTCAGACCGGCCCCCATGGTCGTGTCCAGGGTGCCGTGAAACAGCCAGACCGGGTCGTTTTCCAGGTTCCCGGGGTTCGCCAATTCTCCCGCCTCAGCAGCACTGCGGATTGCGGCAGCCTGTTCCGTTAACTCAAAGACGGCATCGGCGGCACCCATGCAGCGCGACATCGCTGTCGACAGCGAACCTTCAGCGCAGCCGTAGGGGCCACCGGCGATGATCGCCGCGCCGTTGAACAGGTCGGAATAGGCCATGTGCACCTGGTGCGCCATTTGCCCCCCTGCCGATATCCCGGATACGGTGATTTTGTCCGGGTCGATGTCCACAATGGGCGGGGTTCCGGCAAAGCTGGCCGAGGTAACCAGCAAGGCAATCATGATCAATTGGTCTTCGCATATCAGGTCTCCTGCCTGTTCCAGAAACGCGTGAAACGAACGGTTGAATTCGTCCGGGTGGGAGAGAAACGGCACGTGGCCTGCACCAGCGACCGAAACCTCTTCGTATTTGCCGCCGCGTGCAGCGTAAGCTTCCAGGGTCACCCGGATCTGGTCCATCATGGGCTGAGGCGGATACACCTCCGGCCCCGGAAAGCCCGGCAGCCGGCCTGTCGGCCCCCAGGTTCCCGGGTCCGAAGCGGCGCTGTTGGAAACCGCGACATCATCGGATCCATAAATCCACAGCACTTCCACTTTGGGTTCGGCAGCGAGGATTCGCTCGACCAGGTTCCCGATATACTTCGGGGAAAGGGCATTGAGCGGCCCCCATTTTCCAGGCGCCACGTAAGGCCAGTTGGGAGAGTCGACCTTGTCGCCCGGAATTCCTTGCTCGCCCAGTTCAACCTGGAACATCGCATCCAGGAACGCCTCTTCTCGCTCCGGAACGAAAGGCGGCCCCCAGACCAGCAGGCGAAGCGCCGAGCGCGGGCTGAATGGCGAATCCAGGGTGCGGTTTTTTTCCATCAAACCCTGGAAAAGAACCGGGTTGGCCAGTCCTCCGCCCGATCCGGCATAGTCGTCGTAAGTCGGTGTACCGTTGGCGTCTTTCGTTCCGCCGAAGCCAAAGGGTGACCCGGGGCCGGCAAGGGTCACCGACAACAGGCGCGTGGGCGCATCGGCCATCATCCACCAGGCGGCTACTCCACCCAGGGAAACGCCGACCAGGTGAAATTTGTCGTATCCCAGGTGATCCATCAACGCAATGGCGTCGCCGACAAAATCTCCCATGCCGTTTTGGGCGTTTATTTTCACCTCGTGGTCCGACTCGCCCAGTCCGCGCTGGTCCGCAGCAATCGCCCGGTATTTCGAAGGCAGGGCAACCATCGTTTCCTCCCACCAGGTGGCGGAGGAAAAGTTGCCATGGATGAACAACACCGGTATGCCGTCCTCGGGACCGGAAAACAACACCCGGGTGGTCAGGCGGTGGGTAGTTATTGTTTTTGCCGTAACGCCGGGAAGAACAGGGATGCTCATTTCGGGACCTCTTTAGAAGCCAGCAGTTTCTTGTCGATCTTTCCGATGGCCGTCAAGGGCAGGGCTTCCAGCACGATGATCGAGCGCGGCAGCTTATATTTGGCCAGCCGCTGGGCGAGGAACTCACGCACGTCCGCTTCTTCATAACCCTGCGCGACGACCACGAAAGCCATACCGACTTCCCCCCATGTTTCGTGCGGCACGCCGACGACCGCTGCATCGGTCACCCGCGGATGCGCGCACAGCACGGATTCGATTTCCGCCGGGTAGACGTTTTCGCCGCCGCTGATAAACATCTCTTTGGAACGCCCAAGGATGGAATAGCAGCCGTCCTTGTCACGCTTGGCCAGGTCGCCGGTATGGAGCCAGCCGTCGCGTATCGTTTCCGCTGTTGCCCCGGGATTCCTCCAGTAGCCCGCCATCACGTGCGGGCCTCGAATCAGGAGTTCTCCGCCTTCATCCACGGCGCACTCAGTCCCGTCTTCGCGGACGACTTTCATGTCGATATGAAAGATGGGATAACCGACTGACCCGGTTTTTTCACGGACCAGTTCCCGTGGCAACCAGAAGTTGTTACCCGAAGCCTCGGTCAGTCCATAACCCATCTTGAAGTCGACGCCCCGCCGCCAGAATTTTTCCATGACGGGAAGCGGGCAGGGCGCTCCGCCGCTGATCACAAGTTCTAACCCGGAGAAGTCGGCTTGCTCCCATCTCGGGTGCGACTGGAGCATCTGGAACATGGTCGGCACACCGATGTAGTGCGTGACGCCGGAGTGTTCCACCAGGTCGAAGGTTTCATCCGGATCGAACCCGGTACACAGGATGGTCGTACCGCCTGCATGTACCAACGGGACCATGAAAATATTCGGCCCGCCGATATGAAAAAATGGCAGCTGGAGGGCCACCCTGTGCTGGCCATTCACACCCCAGGACATCGTGGTGTTGACGCTGTTCCAGGTGACGTTGCCGTGCGTTATCACGGCGCCTTTGGGCAGCCCCGTGGTACCGCCCGTGTAGTAGATGCCCCACGGGTCGTCCAGCGACAGTTCGGGCCTGTCTTCCAGTTCAGCGGACATGGAATTCCGCTCTGCGAGGTCACGTTCTCCAGGGCCCGGCTCGCTGATTGCGATGACGTGTTTAACCGACGCCAGGGAAGGTTTGAGTGCTTCGACCTGCGCCTGCCAGTCCTTGCTGTAGATGAGAACCGTAGGCTCTCCACTGGCCACGATTCCGGTCAGTTCGTGCACCGTGAGGCGCCAGTTCAGGTTTTGCAGAATCGCACCTGTCTTCGGCATGGCCCAAAACAGGTCCAGGTATTCAGGAACGTTTGAAGCATAGACCGCAACCCGGTCGCCCTTTGAAACACCCAGGCTTTTCAGGTAATTGGCGGTACGGTTCACCCGCTCATTCCACTGCCGGAACGTCGTTTCCTGCCCGGTCGGATAGTCGATCAATGCCAGCCGCTCCGGTGAAAGCTTTGCTCGCTTATCGAGCCAATCGGTCACGAAATGCGACTGCTGTTTCATTCCGGTGTTCCCCATTGAACAATGGCGCTGCCCCAAACGTAACCGATCCCCGCCGCGATGATAGCCATGGTGTCGCCGGACTTCAGCCGGCCCTGTTCGATCCCGGCTTCAATATTGATGATCGCGTCCTGTTCCCCGATGTGACCCACGCTCGAAAGGTATACGCTCTGTTCCTCGGTGAGACCCAGCAGGCTAAGCATTTCCCGGTGAGCCGAAGGTTTGACCAGTGACATGTTGAAGAAATCGATGTCAGCCCGCGAATACGGGGTCCCGTCAGCCTTGCGGCCCGACTTCTCAAGCGCTGAGTCCACGCAGGTCAGCCAATTTTTTATCGAAACCTCTGCAAGCCGGTTTTTCATGGCCTCGGGTTCAACCAACCTGAACTTGAATCCGCCGCCGGCAACCGCATCGTCCGTGGGGTGTTGTAACGATCCACTCGCCGGCACGATCACGTGACGGCTCATCGAACCATCCACGATGAGGTGGTTGCCAAGGACCCGGTTTTCAGGCCAGTCGCGTTTCACGATCATCGCTCCGGCGCCGGCGCCGATGTTGAAAAGAAACGAGGTATTCACGTCGGTCAGGTCGATAAAATGGGAAATTCCATAGCCGCCTCCGATCAATATCGTATTAATGGAGGGGTCGTCAGCCATCAGGCTTCGCGCCAGTTTCAGGGCGGCGATCGTCGTGACGCAACGGGCATGAATATCGATGCCCCAGGCGTTTTTGGCGCCAATCTCGTAAGCCAGGTCAACGCCGGTAGTCCAGAGGAGGTATTCGCGCCATTCTTCGGTCGTACACAGCACAACATCGATATCCATTGGATCAATACCGGCTTTTTTAACCGCCTTTTCCGCCGCGTATACGGCCATCTGGTTTGGATGCACCTGCGGGTCCGCCACAAACTTTCGCTCAATGCCCAGTTTTTCCCTGACCACCCACTCGGGCATGCCGCTCTGCCGGGCGATCTCGGCGGCGGTAATGTAAGTGTCCGGAAAATACGTGCCGGTAGAAACGATACCCATGGCTGTCATGCGGAATCCTTCCTTGGCCGGATTCCGTTCGCGATCATGTCGGCCACGGACTCCGCGATGCTTGCTACCGGAGTGTCTTCATCCCATTCGGCATACCTGATGCCGAGGGTCACGGCCATGCCCATGATCGCCCAGGACCAGATTTCGTAGTCGCCGTCCCGGATATCGCCGCGTTCCCCGGCCTTGCGCAGATTGTACTGGTAGGCCTTGGCGAAGCCCGTGTAATGTTCCCGGTACGCGTCATTGGCCACGAACTCGGCTTCCGTGATGATGCGGTAGATTCCCTTGTGCTGGCGCGCAAACTCGATGTAAGCCTCCAGGCCTTTTCGCTCGGCGGTCATTCGATCGGGTACGCCGGCAATGCGTTCGGCGATCCATTGGCGCGTTCGCTGGCTCATGTAAGACACAAGCGCCTGGAATATTTCTTCCTTGCTTTCGAAATAGGTATAGAAAGATCCAAGAGCGACACCCGCCCGGTAGGTAATCCCGCTGACAGTGGCTTCGTAGTAGCCCTTTTCGCCAAACTCGGTTTCAGCCGCCTGCAACAACTTTTCGCGGGTGCGCTTGCCGCGGGCGGTTTTTGGAATCTTATTGGAAGTTGAAACTTGATTCATGTTTCATAATGTTGCATGCTTTGCTGCGAATGGCAAGGTCAAGCCATCGTGTCGGGGATAAAAAAGGAGTTGTCTTGCTCGAGTGGCAACGGCATCCAACCGCATGTTTATGGAGGAAGGAATCATGAGAATTTCTAATAAGAACCAGCATAGTCAGTCGCACTGGCAACGAAAGCTACTGCTCTCAGCCGCGAGCATGGTGGCATTGTTGGCTTTACCCGCGATCACGTTTGCCCAAGCCGACTCAGAAGAGCAAATGGCAGGGGAGCTCGAAGAAGTGATCGTGACCAGCGCCCGGCGCAGGGATGAAAACATTCAGGATGTGCCTATAGCGATCAGCTATTTGTCGGCTGATGATTTGCAGGATTACAACGTGCTGGATCTTGGTGATGTTTCAAACATTGTGCCAAACTCGGTGATCAGTGCGGGCAGGGCAACCAACTCAACCATCATTGCCTACATCCGCGGTATCGGGCAAAACGATCCACTCTGGGGTTTTGAGCCTGGCGTAGGTGTATATCTGGACGATGTTTTTATCGCCCGTCCGCAGGGTGCTTTGCTGGACGTTTTTGATGTCAAATCCATCGAAGTTTTGCGCGGACCGCAAGGAACCCTGTATGGCAAAAACACCCTCGCTGGCGCCATCAAATACAACAGCCGCGATATCGTCGGTGATCCTTACGCCCGCGCCATCGTCGAGGCAGGCAGTTACAGCCGTCTTGATCTTAAAGCATCGGGTTCCATGCCTGTCAGTGACAACTTCTATATTGGCGGTGCAGTGGCTTATCTGACTCGCAATGGTTACGGCGAGGTCGTGGCAAGTGATACACCGCAAGTCTACAACGAACTCGGAGAAGATGTTTCCGACAAGGACCTGCTCGCGGGCAGGCTCAGCGCTACCATCCTGTTTGGCGATAGCTCTAAACTGAGGCTTGCGTTTGATATGATCGATGACAATTCCAACGCGCGTGGCGCCCAGCGGTTGAACAGTAATTGGGGGCCGCCCCTGGACAGTCGTTATGATGTTCGCAACGATCTTCCGGTGGGAATCGAAAGCGTGCAGAACTGGGGCGTGTCAGCCATTTTTGACTCTACGATTAACGAAAACTGGGACTTCAAATTTATCAGTGCCTACCGTGAAAATGAAACGGACACCTGGATTGACTTCGAAACTCTGAACAGCCCGATTTTCAATGTGATTGGCGCTTACGATGACGATCAGTTCTCCGCTGAGGCGCAGTTCAACTTCCAGAAAGACAACTGGGCTGTAGTGATGGGTGCGTTCTATTTCGATGGTACGGCCTGCGGCGGGTTCAATACGGTCCTGGGTTTGTATAACCTGACCAGCCTGACAGATGGTTGTGTCGGCACGAAAAGCATATCCATTTACGCCGACGCAACCTGGTCCATCACCGATAAGTGGAGCCTGAGTTTTGGCGGCCGCTGGAACAAGGACGACAAGACCGCCAATGTCTATGTAGCGCAATATCTTGGCACGCTGTACGGCCCGGAGACTGCTCTGGACCCGGACAATCCTCCTCCCGGCTTTATTCTGCTGGGCGTTCAATCCGACTACACCAACAGCAGGACGTTTGATGACTTTACGCCGCGCGTTAGCCTGGACTATGTATTTAACGACAACGTGATGGGTTATGTCAGCTTTACGAACGGCTTTAAGAGCGGCGGTTTCGACATGCGTGGCAACCAGTCGGTATTCCCCGGAACGGTTGATGGCTATGATTCTGAATCCGTGGATAATTGGGAAATTGGTCTGAAGACGACTGCGCTTGATGGCCACCTGATGTTCAATGTCACGGCGTTTTATGCCGATTACTCCGATGTGCAGATCACCACCCAGGAGTTCGTGATCATCAACGGCGTTCCCACCAATGCTACAGCGGTACTCAACGCCGGCGGACAAACCAACAAAGGCGTGGAAATAGAGTCTGTCTGGCGGGCAAATGACTACTTTCAGTTGACCGGCATCGTTGGCTTCCTGAATGCAGATATCACGGAGTTCCTGACTTCAGACCCCGCCAATCCTGGTGAGATCATCGATATATCCGACACTGTTGACCCCCTGTTTTCGCCTGACATGACGGCACTGGCCAGCGCAGAATTCTTCTGGCCCATGGCTGGCGGGGATGGCTACGGTCGCATTAGTTACGTTTATACCGATGACCTGAAAGTCATGAACCTGACTCCAAGTGTCGGTGATCAGAAAGCCTATGGTTTGCTGGACGCTACCATTGCGTGGACTACTGGCAATGGCAGATGGCGCTTTGCCCTGAACGGCAGCAACTTGACGGACGAGGAATACCTGCAGGCCGGTTATGACTTTGGCGCAGCCATTAACTACATCAGCCAGCTCGGATTCTATGGTGCACCAAGAACCTATAGCATCAGTGCAACCTTTACATACTAGGAAAACTTTCGACGGGGTCAGGGTACCATTTCTTTGAAATGGTACCCTGACCTCCCAATTTCTTTACCCACCTCTTCACAGCGAAGATTCAATGCCCACCAATCACCCGGAAAATGACGGTCGCCTGAGCGGAAATCGCGCCTACGTCCTGTTCATCCTGGTGGTGGTTTACACCTTCAATTTCATAGACCGCCAGATCGTGGGAATCCTGGCGGTTCCCATCAAGGCCGACCTGGGGCTCAGCGACACGCAGTTGGGGCTGATGGGCGGATTGGCCTTCGCGCTGTTTTACACCGGACTGGGCATCCCGGTGGCTTTGCTGGCCGACCGCATCAGCCGAACCTGGATCATGACCGCGGCCCTGGCCATCTGGAGCGCAATGACTGCAGCCAGTGGCCTGGCAACCAATTTCTGGCAGTTATTCGCCGCCCGGCTTGGTGTTGGTGTCGGAGAAGCCGGCGGTGTGGCGCCTGCCTATTCCCTCATTTCGGATTTTTTTCCGCCCGATCAGCGTGCCCGTGCCCTGAGTGTATATTCGTTCGGCATCCCGATCGGCAGCGCAATTGGCATCGTTTTTGGCGGCGTTATCGCCAGTTTGATCAACTGGCGCTATGCCTTTTTTATCGTCGGCCTGGCTGGAATCATCCTTGCCCCCATTTTTCGCCTGACCATAAAGGAACCGCCACGAGGCCGGTTTGACCGCGAGCGTGCAAAAGCCGTTGCGCCGGGATTGAAAGAGATTCTTGTCACCCTGTCACGCAAGCGGAGTTTCTGGTTGCTCTCTCTCGGCGCATCCTGTTCTTCGATGATGGGCTACGGTGTATTCTTCTGGTTGCCTTCTTTCTTTGTCCGCAGTTACGGCATCACCCTGTTGCACGCTTCGCTGTTTTATGGCGCAGTTTTACTGGTGGGTGGGCTTGCCGGAATCTGGGCCGGGGGCTGGCTGGGCGACCGGTTTGGTCACCAAAATCATGCGCAGTATGCCAGGATACCCGCGATTGCCTTCATCGCGACCGTGCCGTTTTATGTGCTGGCCATACTATCGCCGACACTGACCATCGGCTTTGTTGTTCTGCTGGTGCCGACCGCATTGGGTTTGGTTTGGCTGGGCCCAGTAATATCAGCCATTCAGCATGTTGTTCGTCCGGATATGCGAGCCACTGCATCAGCAATCTTCCTGTTCATCAATAACCTGATCGGCATCGGATTGGGCACTTATGCCATCGGGGCCCTGTCCGATTCACTGGCAGCCCGGTTTGGTGATGACTCACTGCGTTACTCGATCCTGGCCGGAACAGGCTTTTACATCCTTGCCGCCCTGTTTTTTTTCCAGGCTGCGCGCTGGCTGCAGCGGGATTGGGAGGATTGAGAAACCGCTCCTTGATGTAGGAAATTCCCCCTGATCCACCCCAAGCTCTCGACGAACATGCTTTCTCCACCTATGATTTATTCACCTCCAGGGGTAAACGGGCAAAATTTCAAAAGGGGGAATTATGATCAGACTGCTGGTCGTGGACGACCACGAACTCGTTCGCGTAGGGCTCCGCCATATTCTGGCCGGATACCCTGCAATCCATATCACAGGAGAAGCGGCCGATGGTGAAACCGCCATCCGTTTGAACCGTGAACTGAAACCCGACGTTGTATTGCTCGATGTCAGTCTGCCGGGGCTTTCAGGTTTCGAAGTGACATCCCGGCTGAAACAGGCCAGTCCTGGCCTCGGCATCATCATTCTGACGATTCACGAGGAGGCGCCTTACCCGGCACAGTTGCTGTCTGCCGGCGCTTCCGGTTACCTGAGCAAAGGGTGCCCGGCCACTGAACTGGTGCAGGCGATTCAGACCGTTGCACGGGGTGGCAGGCATATCGGATCCAGGATTGCCCAGCAAATGGCCCTGAACATGCTGCCTGGCGGGGAAGTATCCCCATTCGACGGCCTCTCCGCCCGGGAAATGGAAGTGATGCTGATGCTCGCGGACGGTCGCAAGGTTGCTGATATCGCAGAAACCATGCACTTGAGTCCGAAAACGATTGCGACCTATAAGTACCGCATATTTGACAAGTTGAATACGCGTAGCGACGTGGACATGACTCGCATGGCCATGCGCTACGGTATCGTTTAGGTTCCTTAGCCGGCTGGCGGAGGATTCTCCTTGCCGGGGGTTTCGCTGTTCGCCGTTTTCAGCGTATAGACACCGTGCTGGTCCTTGACCACATTTGCCGGCATGGGGCTCTCCTGCTTCTTTTCCGCGGCAGATCTTGGCTCACTTGCGGCTGGGGCGGGCTTCGGTTCTGCAGGCTGGGCCTTTGGCTCAGGCGCAGGTTCTGTCCTGGCCGTTGGCTCAGACCTGGTTTCAGTCCTGGCATGGGCCTCCGGCTGTTTTTCGGGTTTTGACTCTGCCGTCGTCTTCGGACGGGCCGCGGCCTGTTCCACCAGTGGTTGTGGCGTTTTTTCCACCAGCGGTTGTGACGTCTTCTCCACCAGCGACTTTTCAGCAGGCACTGCGGCGGTTTTCGGACCTTCCGGGTTGGGCGAGTCTTTCCCTTCCGGTGATTGTCCGTCGCGGGATTTTACTCCGGCGGTCTGGTAAGGGGAGCGGCGGCGCCGTGGCTTGCGGGAAGAGCTTTCTCCCTGCTTTTCCTGCGGCGCCTCATTCTGTGCGGCATCCTGGGCGACCGCTTTTTGATCCTGCTCTACCGGGGTCGATTTGGCCTGGTTTTGCTGGCCGGCGGGAGATTTCCCGGCTTTTTTCCGTCCGCCTCTCTTCCTGCCGGCTTTTTTACGCTGGGGTTTCCCGTCAGGAGTACCGGATTGAGTCTCGCCCTGTGCCTGCGGCTGAGCCTGCGTTTGAGATGAAGTTTTCTTCTTTTTACCGCGCTTCCTTGGATTCCGGGCTCTTGTTTCCTCGTTCTTACCGTCTGCGCTTCGATTGCGTGAAGGTGTCCTTTGGCTGGGTGCGCTTTTTACAGACGGCTTTTCATCACGCCGCGGTGAAGCGGTTCGTTTTTCTGTTTCGACATCCGGTGTTGAAGATGAAAAGAGCTTTGAAAACAGTTGGCCGAAAAAGCCCTGCTTGGGTTTTTCCACCTCTTTCGGCTCGGGACGGGTCGGGGCAGGGCGGGAAGGAATTACTCCTGATACTGCAGCGACCGGAGCCGCGCCCAATGAAGATGCCTGGGTTTCTGCGTTGGCAACAAGTTCTGATTTTGGCTGATCAACGTGGGAATAGCTCGGGTCATCAGAAATATCCGACTTACGGACCCGATGAATTTCGAACTTGGGCCTGTGCATGAATTCGTTGGCCAGAACAATAATGGGTAAGCCATGCCGCCGTTCAATTTCGTTCAGAGCTTTGCGCTTTTCGTTGAGCAGGAAATTGGCTACCGTGCTCGGGGCCTGGACAATCACCTGGCCGGTGTATTCCTTCATTGTCTCTTCTTCAACCAGCCTCAGGATGGACAGAGCCAGCGATTCCGTGCTGCGAATCGTGCCGTGGCCTTCACACCTGGTGCAAGGTTCCTGGCTGGACTCACCCAGAGAGGGGCGCAGGCGCTGACGCGACATTTCCAATAATCCAAAACGGGAAATTCGCCCCATCTGGACCCTGGCCTTGTCAATCTGCAGCGCATGGTGAAGTCTTTCCTCGACACTCCGTTGATGCTTGCGGTCCATCATGTCGATGAAGTCGATCACGATCAGGCCACCGAGGTCGCGCAGTCGCAGTTGGCGGGCAATTTCGTCCGCGGCTTCGATATTGGTTTTAAAAGCCGTATCCTCGATATCGGTACCCTTGGTCGCGCGCGCGGAGTTGATATCGATAGACAGTAATGCCTCGGTGTGATCAATGACCACGGAACCGCCTGAAGGCAGGTGGACGGTGCGCGCAAAGGCTGATTCGATCTGGCTTTCTATCTGGTAACGATTAAACAGCGGTACATCATCGACATAAAGTTTTAGCTTTCGCGCGTTGTGTGGCATGACCTGCTGCACGAATTCCTGCGCATCCTTGTAAACCTTTTCGTTGTCGATGAGAATCTCACCGATATCATTGCGCAAGTGGTCGCGCAGGGCGCGGATAAACAGGTTGCTTTCCTGGTATATCAGGAACGGTGCCTTGTTTTCCGTGGCGGCTTTCTCAATTGCGCCCCACAATTGCAGCAGGTAGTCCAGGTCCCACTGGAGTTCTTCGGCCTCGCGTCCAACACCTGCCGTCCTGACGATGATGCCCACGTTATCGGGCGCAATTACATGTTGTAACTGCTCGCGCAAGTCGTCACGGTCTTCACCGCTGATGCGGCGCGAAACCCCGCCGGCTTTGGGATTGGTGGGCATCAGGACGAGGTAACGGCCTGCCAGCGATATGTAGGTCGTCAACGCCGCACCCTTGTTTCCGCGTTCTTCTTTTTCGACCTGTACGATCAGTTCCTGGCCCTCTTTTACCGCGTCACGAATGACCACCTTACCTTCCATCTTCTGGGCGGAGGGCAGGTAACAATCGTGGCAAATTTCCTTGAAGGGGAGAAAACCGTGACGTTCAGAACCAAAATCGACAAAACAGGCTTCGAGGGAGGGTTCGACCCTGGTGATGCGGCCTTTGTAAACGTTTGATTTCTTTTGTTCCTGGGAGGGAACCTCGATATCCAGATCGATAAGTACCTGGCCATCAGCAATGGCCACACGCAACTCTTCTGGCTGAGTCGCGTTGATCAGCATTCTTTTCATGTTGTTTCCTCAGGCATCCTGGCCTGAACACGCAATGCAGGCGAAGCTGATGAGCTTTGCTGTTACGCGATCCGTGTTCCCGGCCCGCTAACGGGCGGCGCGCCAGGCTTGCCTTTTCAAATTGTTTTTGCCAGCAGGATATTCCTGCCGGTCCGCTGCAACAGCCTCCGTGACTGATGCAATAATCCGATATTCCCGGTTCCTGTGCGACCATCCTCTTGTGTTCGGATGTATCTAAACCTTGCCTGGTATTCGTTCGTGCAGATAATTCTGAACGATGTTTGCGGTTTTGATCATCGGCTGGTGTTTTGATCGATATGATGTTGAACATCGACCAGCGCGCGGATTTCCGGAGCAATGTAATATAGCAGTGTTTATACGTTCTATCAATGAGTTGGGGGCCAATGTCAAATACGAGCAAAAGCACCGGCGCGCATATTGTCCGGGTCGACAGCGACCGTGCAGGTCAGCGGCTGGATAATTTTCTTGCCGCACGACTCAAAGGAGTGCCTAAAGCAGCCATTTATCGGATGATCCGGACGGGGCAGGTCCGTATCAACGGTGGTCGCTGCAAACCGGCTTCCAGGCTGGAAGAGGGTGACGAGGTCAGGGTCCCGCCGGCACGCACGCGAGAGGCTGGTGAATTCCAGGTGTCAGAGGCCATTTGCCGGCAGATCGAAGCAGCGCTGATCTTTGAGGATCAGGACATGCTGGTTTTCAACAAGCCGTCCGGCATGGCCGTGCACTCGGGAAGCGGGTTGCCCTGGGGCTTGATCGACGTGGTGCGACAAACCCGGCCGGCAGAATTCATTGAGCTGGTCCACCGTCTCGATCGCGAAACCAGCGGCTGCCTGGTGCTGGCCCGAAACGGCGCAGCGCTGAATCATTTATCCACACAGTTCAGGGAGGGGAATGTCGATAAGCGTTACCTGTGCCTGATGGACGGAGTGTTGCAGGAATCGATGGTCGAGGTCGATGCACCTTTGCGCAAAGTCGAAAGCGGCGCCCAGTCCCAGGTGGAGGTCACCGAGGAGGGCAAACCAGCGCGAACCCGATTTCATCTTTTACAGGCCTACGGAGACTGTTGCTACGCGGAAGTGGAATTGTTCACCGGCAGAACGCACCAAATCAGGGCGCATGCCAAACACATAGGGTTACCCCTGGCGGGTGACGACCGGTATGCCGGCAAGGAATCGGTCAGGAAGTGGAAAAAGCGCGGCCTGGGCCGGATATTTTTACATGCTCATCGACTGGAGCTGGAATCTCCGGCCGGTACGCGATTGACGCTGGACGCCCCGCTGCCTGATCCGTTGCGCAAAGTACTGGACGGCCTGGAAGGATGATTTTCCTACCCCGGTCTTCGCAGTGACCGCTGGTGAAGAACGTCCCGCTGTGATCTAATTCGGCCGATGTACAAACCACTGGAAGCCTTTATCGGACTGCGTTACGTGCGCGCGAAAAGGCGTAATCATTTCATTTCGTTCATTTCGCTGACCTCCATGCTCGGCATTGCGCTGGGCGTTACTACGCTGATCACCGTGATTTCAGTGATGAACGGGTTTGAAAAGGAACTGCGGGCCCGGATACTGGGTGCGATCGCGCACGCGACGATTCAACCCGCCGATGGTTCACAGATGGAATGGCGCAATGTCATCAGCCAGGTTGAACAGCACCCCGAAGTGAACGGCGCGGCGCCCTATATCGAGGAAGGGGTCTGGCTCCAGGGAGCTGAATCATCCGGTGCGTTCATTCGAGGGATCGACCCTGAGTTTGAGCCGCGTGTTTCCGAGGTTGACCGGAAAATGCTGACCGGGAAGATCACCGACCTGAAGCCGGGAGAATACGGCATCATCCTTGGTATCGGGCTGGCTTCCAGGCTTCGCGTAGGCCCGGGTGACCGGGTCACCGTCATCGCCCCGAGGTTGAAAGCAACACCCGTCGGTGCAAGTCCACTGATGCGCCGTTTTACCGTGGTCGGCGCATTCGAGTTCGGTGAATTTGAAAACGACTCGACACTCGCGCTGGTCAATATCGAGGATGCCGCCCGCTTGCTGCGCATGCCGGAGGGCACCATCGGCGGGGTGCGTCTGCACCTGGTGGATATGGACAGCGCCTGGCGTGTTGCACGGGAAATCTCCGACAGCATGCAGGGCTACTACACGGTGCGTGACTGGACCCAGGAGCGCGGCAACCTGTTCCAGGCTGTGCGCACCGAGAAAACGGTCATGTGGGTCATTCTTTCCCTGATTATCGCGGTCGCGGCGTTCAATATCATTTCGATGCTGGTGATGGTGGTCACCGACAAGCAGGCGGACATTGCCATTTTGAAAACCATGGGCGCGCAGCCCGGAACGGTGATGCGGATTTTCGTCATCCAGGGCACCATAATTGGTGTCGTTGGAACCCTGCTGGGTGTGGTTGGCGGTATCCTGCTGGCAAAGAACATCGGACTGGTGGTGCCGTTCCTGGAGCAGTTATTTGGCTTCAGCCTGTTTCCTTCAGACATTTATTACATCACTGAACTGCCGTCCGACCTGCGAAGCGCGGATGTCATCAAGTTCGCGCTGATGTCACTGGGTATGTCTTTGCTGTCGACCATTTATCCGTCGTGGCGGGCGGCCAGGACCCATCCTGCGGAGGCTTTGAGCTATGAATGACCAGGACGTTCTGGTTCTTGAAGCCAGGGGTGTCAGAAAGTCCTTTCACCAGGGCCCTCGGGAAGTCGAGGTGCTGAAGGACGTCAGCCTGTGCCTCAAGGCCGGGGAGTCCCTCGCGATCGTAGGGGCTTCGGGGGCGGGCAAGAGCACCTTGTTGCACATCCTCGGTGGGCTTGACCGGCCTGTCGCGGGCGAAGTACTGGTCGACGGGGCGTCGTTGTGGGGTATGACCGCGAAGGAACGCAGCAGGGTCAGAAACAGCACCATGGGTTTCGTTTACCAGTTCCACCACTTGCTGCCCGAGTTTACCGCCCTGGAAAACGTCGCCATGCCTTTGCTGATCCGCGGTGAGAGCGTTCGATCCGCCGGGGACAAAGCCCGTGACTTGCTCGGCAAGGTAGGGCTCACTGACCGGTTGACTCACAAGCCGGGCGAGTTGTCCGGTGGTGAACGCCAGCGCGCAGCGGTTGCGCGGGCACTGGTGGGAAATCCGCGGGTCGTTTTGGGAGATGAGCCCACCGGTAACCTGGACGAACGAACCGCAGACCACGTATATGGCCTGATGCTGGATTTAAACCAGGAATTCAGAACAAGCCTGTTGCTGGTAACTCACGACAAGCGCCTGGCGGCCCGTATGGACCGGCAGCTTGAATTGCGATTGGGGTGCCTGCAAGCGTTGGAATAGCGGATAAACCGGGCGGAAGCTGGATGTGGCCGGCTGGAGTGATTGCCGGCATCCTCGGTGCCCAATGGTTTACGTTCCTGCCTCCCGCTCCGGTGGCTGCGCGTGGCAGCGGCTCTTGCCTGCCTTGCATTGCTTTTCCGCAGACTCCGCCCGGCAGCGCCTCGTCCTGCTGGCATGCTGCTGGGCGCTCAGCAGTTTCCAGGCACGTCTCGAAGACCGCCTCGACCCCGCCCTGGCAAATCAGATCACCCGCATTACAGGTTACGTTTCCTCCGTCCCATCCGCGGACAGCGAATCTGTCCGGTTTCGTTTCAGACCGGATCCGGAATACCGCAAGCAGGGTTTACCCACTGTGATGCTCGTCTCGTGGTACCGGGATCGTCCTGAAATTTCAGCGGGTGAACACTGGCAACTGGAGCTGAGGGTAAAACCGCCCTGGGGCGGTGTGAACTTCCAGGGGGCGGACAAGGAACGATGGCTCTTTGCCCAGGGCATTGGCGGACTGGGCACGGTCAGGGACGGCCAGCTCCTCGCGCCGTCTTCCGGCCTTCGCTTTGCGGTTAACTCTGTTCGCGAAAAAGTACAGAAGAGTATCAAAGAACGGATCAGCGACCCACGGCAGCGGGCAGTCATACAGGCCCTGGCCACGGCCGACCGTTTCGGGCTGAGTTCTGTCGACAGCGCTTTGCTGAATGCCACGGGAACGTCTCATTTACTGGCCATTTCCGGCCTGCATGTCGGACTGGCGGCAGCCGGCGGAATGTGGCTGGCCCGGGCAATGCTCCTGCTTTTACCGCTGGCGGCTGTTGGCAGAGCAACCCTGAAGGTAACGGTATCGGCGGGATTGTTCAGCGCAGTGAGTTATGCAGCGCTGGCCGGATTCGGAATCCCCACCCTGCGTTCCACCCTGATGCTGCTCACGGCATTGGCCGCCGTGCTGCTTTACCGGTCGATTCACCCGGGGCGGGCCTGGGCTGTCAGCCTGGCCGTGATCCTCGTCATCGATCCTTTTGCACCGCTGGGCGCCGGATTCTGGTTCTCCTTCCTTGCGGTTGCCGCGCTGATTTGGGTGTTCCGTCCCCGAACCGGCCGGTTGAAGTGGTGGAAAACAATGCTGATGGCGCAGTCCGGCGTGATCCTGGTATTGATTCCGCTGGGCGCCGCCTGGTTTGGAACGTTCAGCCCGGCCGGCTTTATCGCCAATTTGCTGGCGATCCCCTGGGTCAGCGTCGGCGTCGTGCCGCTGGTCCTGGCAGGTCTCGCAGTGCTCCCGTTTTCCGGCTGGATTGCAGGCTCGCTCTGGTCGTTAGCCGGTTTGGCAACTTCGGTTCTTTTCCAGGTGCTGGAAACGATAGCGGAGATCCAGGGCCAATTGATGACGATGCCGCCACCCACTCTGCTGCAGACTGCGCTGGCCCTGGTCGGGGCCTTTCTGTGTCTGTTGCCACGCGGACTGCCGCTTCGCTGGACCGGCCTGTTCCTGTTGGTCCCCCTGTTTTTACCGTCACCGGAAAAAACGCCGGACGGTGTCCTGTCTGTGGAAGTGCTTGATGCAGGGCAGGGCACCGCGGTATTGGTAAGCGCCGGGCGTCATTCCCTGCTGTTCGACTCGGGTCCCGGTGACGGCGGCGACAGGAACCAGGTTGCCAGCGTCATCACTCCGGCCCTGTCCCGGGTGGGCCCGGAATCTCCAGAACTCGTCATCATCAGTCACGCTGACCTGGACCATGCCGGCGGACTCCGGTCCCTTCTTGACCGTTATCCGGACGCCGATTACCGGGCCAACCTGGGCGACCATTGGGGCGGCCTGGAGGCATGCACGACGCCGGACCGCTGGAACTGGCCCGGAGTCATGCTGACAGCGCTTCATCCCTCGCCCGGGCTGCCTTACCTCGGGAACAACAGCTCCTGCGTGATCAGCCTGGATTCCGCCGGTGGGCGCGTACTCCTCAGCGGAGACATATCCGAAACCATCGAGAGCCGCCTGGTCCGCGAGGGGCTTTCACCGCACAAGTTGTTGCTGGTGCCCCACCACGGCAGCAAGACCTCATCGAGCCAGGACTTTATCGAACACCTGCGACCGGAGATCGCGATCGCCACGGCGAGCCTCGGCAATCGTTTTGACTTTCCCCGCCCTGAAATCCGGCGCCGGTATGAAGAAAACGGCGTATTATTCTGGTCAACGGGTGACTGTGGCGCGCTGAAAGTGGTTCTTAACCCGGATGGGTCAATGCAGACGAGCCAGCGCCCGCCGGCAACGGAATCGTATCTGGCGCTGGCCGGCCGCAGAGAATTGCCCGTAGCGGCCTGATACCTCCCCATGTATCATTTGAAGGCCTGCATTCAACCTTTTCGAATTCAACGGAGTGATGAAGCGTGCTTGATATTATTCTTGCTGGTGGCTGGCTGATGGCCCCGATCATATTGTGTTCCATTCTGGCATTGACCATCATCGCCGAGCGTTCCTGGGCCCTGAGAAGCAGCAACGTGGTGCCGCAGGACGTCGGTAAGCAGGTCGAGGAGTGGGCGGTTCGCCACGAACTCGACCGCCGTCATATTGAACAGCTCAGGTCAGGATCCGCCCTGGGCCGGGTTCTTGCTGCTGCACTGGTCAACAGGCACCGCTCCCGTGACCTGATCAAGGAAGCCGTTGAGGACACCGGCAGACACGTGGTGCACCAGTTGGAACGCTTCCTCAACACCCTGGGAACCATCGCCGGCATCTCGCCCCTGCTTGGCCTGCTCGGAACCGTGATCGGCATGATCAATGTATTTTCAGCGATCCTGGCGCACGGTGTCGGCAACGCAAACCAGTTGGCCGGCGGGATATCACAGGCCCTGATCACAACCGCCGCTGGCCTGACGGTCGCTATCCCGAGCTTCTTTTTCTACCGCTACTTCAAGGGCAAGGTGGAGTCTTATGTCGTTTCAATGGAAGAGCAGGCCATTAACCTGATTGAAGCCATCGAGCGCGGAAACGTGGCCCAACTGAGATCCGGAGTGCCGGGGGCTAAGCGTTGAAGCTGCAACACCACATCAAGGAAGACCCGAATCTCGATCTCACCTCGTTGATTGACGTGATTTTTCTGCTGCTGATTTTTTTCATGGTCAGCACCACGTTTGAAAAGCAGGCCTTACTGAAGGTCGATCTGCCTGAAGCCAGCGTGGTTGAGGACAACACCGACGTTCCGGACAGCCTTGAACTGGTGATCGACGCAGAAGGGCGTATGTTCCTGAACAACCAGCGGCTGATCGACAGCGAGCCGCGCACCATCCGGGCCGCGATCGAGCAAGCGGCCGGCTCGCAACGGGATGTTCCGCTGATCCTGCGGGCTGACCGCGAAACCCCCCATCATTTCGTGGTCACGACGATGGACGTCGCGGCCCAGATGGGTTTCAGTAATCTTTCCATCGCCACGGATCGCACCGACGGACTTTCGGAATGACCGGATCTCCCAGTGAACCGATGGTCGTCTACAAACGGCTCTGGAGCTATACCATCCGTTACCGCTGGATGTTTTTACTCGGCATTTTCGGCGTCAGCATCGACGCCAGCATGCAGGCGGTATTCATCAAGGGAATGCAACCGCTGATCGACCAGGTTTTCGTCGGCAAGGATTCACAGTACGGCGTATTGCTGGCCGGTTTGATCTTCGTGGTTGCCGTGGTGCGAATGGCAGGCAACTACGCCGGGGTTTTCGGGATGGAGTTTGTCGGCCGCAAGGTTATTGCTGATCTGCGCCAGGAGTTGTTTGACCGCTACGTTTCCTTGCCGGCAACGTTTTACGATACCTACAGTTCCGGTCAGCTTATTTCGAAACTGGCCTATAACAGTGAACAGGTTGCAAACGCGGCGACGAATTCCATAGTGACCGCGATCCGTGACCTCATGCTGGTTGTTTTCCTGCTGTGGGTGATGCTTTCCACCAACGCCCGGCTGACCATGGTCATGTTGCTGCTGGTTCCGGTTATCGGCCTGCTGGTGACGGTCATCAGCCGCCGGTTCCGGAAAATCAGCCACCGGATCCAGGACATGATGGGGAATGTGTCACATGTCACTGAAGAGGCTGTGACGGGACAGCAGGTCATCAAGGTTTTCCAGGGGCAGGAGGCGGAAAAAGAACGGTTCCGGGCCGTCAACGACAAAACCATGCGCCTGCACATGCGCATGCGCGCTACCCACCTGGCGAGTTCTTCACTGGTCCAGCTTGCGGCCGGTCTTGCACTCGTGCTGCTGATGCTGATCTCGACCCGACCATCCATGCTGAATACCATATCCGCCGGTACGTTCACGGCCATATTTACCGCCATGATTGCTTCCATTCCGCCGCTGAAACGATTGACCAGCGTTCAATCCCAGGTTCAGAAAGGCATTGCCGCCGCGGACAGTATTTTCCAGGTCCTGGATACCGATGCGGAAACCGACAGCGGAACCCTGGAGGTTGAGCGCGTGCAGGGCGCCATCAGGTTCAGCCATGTCAGTTTTCAATATGGCTCCGGCGACAGGCCGGTGCTGCGCGATGTCAGCTTCGATGTTCCAGCCGGCAGCGTCACGGCACTGGTCGGAAGTTCCGGCAGCGGAAAGACCACTCTGGCCGGGCTTTTGCCCCGGTTTTACACGGATTACGAAGGCCACATCACACTGGATGGCCAGGAACTGTCAGCCTACAAGCTGGATAGTCTCCGCAGCCAGATCGCACTGGTAAGCCAGCATGTCGTCCTGTTCAACGACACGGTAGCCAACAACATCGCCTACGGCGGTTTGGCCGGGAAGTCGCGAGAGGAAGTCGTTTCGGCAGCAAAAGCAGCCCACGCCATGGGGTTTATCGAACAGTTGCCGTTAGGGTTGGACACGATGATTGGCGAAAACGGATCGCTCCTGTCCGGCGGGCAACGGCAACGCCTGGCCATTGCGCGAGCCCTTCTGAAGGATGCGCCGATCCTGATCCTCGACGAAGCGACCTCTGCGCTGGACACTGAGTCCGAACGCGCGATCCAGGCTGCCCTTGCGGAAGTAATCAAGCACCGCACCACGCTGGTCATTGCACACCGGCTTTCAACCATAGAAAACGCCGACCAGGTTATCGTGCTGGACCAGGGGATGGTTGTAGAGTCCGGCACCCACGAGGAACTGCTTGCCAACAACCGGACCTACGCCAGGTTGTACCGGAACCAGTTCAGGGACGATTGATGCGGTCTGAAATCGAATTCAAGCTGAACAGGATCTGGTACGGCGGGTTGGCCATTCCCTGGTGGCTGCGCCTGCTGGAACCTGTCTACAGGGCCGGAAATCTGCTCGATCGTTTTATACTTTCGCGGCGCCGCCCGGAAGACCTGGAATCCGCGTTTATTATCGTGGTGGGGAACATCACCGCGGGCGGCAGCGGTAAAACCCCGCTGGTCATCAGGATTTGCCAACTGCTCCGGCAAGCGGGTCTCAAACCCGGGGTGATAAGCCGTGGATACGGCCGCAAGAACAAAAGCCTGCGCCTGGTCAGTTCCGCGTCCCAACCGTCGGTTGTTGGCGACGAACCTCTTCTCATCGCACAACGGGCAGGAGTGCCGGTGATCGTTTCATCAGACCGTTGCGAAGCCGCTCGAACATTGCTCAAGCAGAATGTCAACGTGATCATCTCGGATGATGGCTTGCAACATTACCGTTTGCCCAGGAATATTGGGATCTGCGTGGTAGACGGGAGCAGGGGCTTTGGAAACGGCCACCTGATTCCGGCGGGGCCGCTGCGGGAACCGCTCAGCCGCCTCAAGCGTTTTGACAGCGTGATCGTCAACGGCGAAATGGACCGGATACCGGAGCACCTGCTGCCGGCGGACTTGCTGTCAGTAAGGCATATGACACTGGAAGCGGGCTTGCTACGTTCCATGAGTGACGACCAGAGTTGGCGACTGGGACAGTTTGCGGGCTGCAAGGCAAACGCAGTGGCCGGCATCGGGAATCCGGAACGCTACTTTGACCTGTTGCGCGGCGCACGGATCAAGGTTATCGAGCACGTATTTCCTGATCACCATAATTTTGACGCTGCCGACTTCGTCCAAATGGATAAGTCATTGCCGATCCTGATGACGGAAAAAGATGCGGTGAAATGTAAAAACCTGGGTCTGAAAAATGCCTGGTACCTTTCGGTGGACGCCATCCTGCCCGCGGAATGGGAGCGTGATCTCGTCGAACAGGTAGTGCAGGGCCGGGCAAGGGTAAGGCGCTCATGACGGCCGGATACCGAATCGTGATTCCGGCGCGCATGGCGTCGCAAAGACTGCCGGGAAAGCCGCTGTTGCCAATCAACGGGCGGACCCTGATCGAACATGTTTATCGCCGCGCCCTGGAATCCTCGGCACAGTCCGTCGTCATAGCAACAGACTCTGACGAGATCCGGTCCGCCGCCGCGGCTTTTGGCGCGGAAGCGGTCATGACTTCCGGTGACCATGAAAGCGGCAGCGATCGGATAGCCGAGTGCATCGACATCATGGGCTGGTCCGATGAGACGCTGGTGGTCAATCTGCAGGGCGACGAGCCGCTGATGCCGCCAGCCTGCCTTGACCAGGTTGCGGGCATTTTGCATAAAGCCCCGGAAGCCGCCGTAGCCAGCCTGTACTGGCCCATCGAATCGGCCCAGCGACGTCGGGGACAGCAATGTGGTCAAGGTTGTCATGGACAACACGGGGAAAGCGCTGTATTTCAGCCGCGCAGTGATCCCCTATCCCCGCAACGCCGGTATCGAGGCGGTGCTGCGGCAGGAATCCGCCCTGGTATCGGCATATCGGGCTTTATGCCTACCGTGCCGGTGCATTGCGAGCCTTCACGGCCATGCCGGTCAGCCCGCTGGAACGCCTGGAAAAACTGGAGCAACTGAGGTTTCTCGAAGCCGGCAAAGTACATTCGCATGGAATGCGCCTGTGCACACATTCCTGCCGGGGTAGATACGCCCGAAGACCTTGAGCGCGTCAGAAAGTTGATTTCCGGCGCTACAGGCTGAGGCATTTCCGCGTGGCCCGCAGAAAGACCAGGAATTTGACGGCAAGGCAATCGCCTCGCGTTTGCCGACGCGTCCCGGCGTTTACCTGATGCGGGACGACACGGGCAAACCCCTGTACGTGGGCAAAGCACGGAATTTACGCAAACGGGTCACCAGCTATTTCGACGCCCGGCCGAAGATCGACCGGATCATGCGCATGATCGCCCGGATCGGCCAGATCGAGGTCAGCCTGACCCGGACCGAAGGCGAAGCCCTTCTGCTGGAAAACGAGTGGATCAAGTCGCTCAAGCCGCGTTACAACGTCCTCCTGCGCGACGACAAGTCGTACCCCTGGATCGTGATTACGACCCAACACGATGCGCCCAGGATTGCCTTTCACAGGGGCGCGCGGGATAAAACGATGGAGTATTTCGGACCGTATCCCATCGGCCTCGTCGGTGCGGGAAAGCATCAACCTGATTCAGAAACTCTTTCGCATCAGGAACTGCGAAGACAGCTATTTCGCCCATCGCAGCAGGCCCTGCCTGCAATACCAGATACGCCGTTGCACGGCGCCCTGCGTCGGACTGGTGAGTCCGGATGAATATGCCGAGCAGGTAAAAGATGCAATCCTGTTTCTGCAGGGCAAAAACCAGAAAGTTCTGACCAGGATGATCAAGCGCATGGAGCAGGCCGCTGAACGGCTTGAGTTCGAAGCGGCCGCCGCTTTCCGCGACCAGATCAACCTGTTGAAGCAAATGCAGGCCCGGCAGTTTGTCTCCGGCAAGACGGCCGATATCGATTTCATCGCACTGACCCAGGAACAGGGCCAGAGTTGCGTGCAACTCGTGTCGATCAGGGGGAGCAGAAACCTGGGGCAGAGAAGTTACTTTCCCAGCCAGGCCGAAGGCTATTCCGGTGCAGAAGTCCTCGAAGCATTCCTGGGCCAGTATTACCGGAACCGGCTTCCGCCGGCGGATATAGTGGTGTCGCATCCGCTCGAAAATGAAAAGCTGCTGGCCAGTGTATTTTCCAGCCAGGCAGGACACCGGGTGTCGTTCCAGGCGCATCCCAGGGGCGAACGAAAAAAGATGCTGGAATCGGCCATCCGTAACTCGAAACAGGCCCTGAAAATGCGCCTGGCCGGCAAAGCCAACATGGCGGCCCAGTTCGAAGCGTTGCAGAACCTGCTGAAACTCGGTGAATCGCCGGGTTCGGTCGAGTGTTTCGACATCTCGCACATGTCGGGCAATCAGACCGTGGGATCGTGCGTGGTCTTTGACCAGAACGGACCGGTGAAGTCGCGCTACCGGCGGTACAACCTGAAAGGCATCACGCCGGGCGACGACTACGCGGCAATGCGCCAGGTCCTTACCCGGCGCTACGGCCGGATCCAGGCCGAAGAGGGCTTGCTCCCGGAACTGATCATCATTGACGGCGGCAAGGGCCAGTTACGCCAGGCCGAGGAAGCGCTGGAAGAATTTGGTCTGTCGGGCATCCCGATGCTGGGCATCGCCAAGGGCCGTTCGCGCAGGGCAGGGCACGAAGAGTGGATCATCGCCTCGCCTTACCGAAGCCTGCGTCCCGGGCCCGAATCGCCCGCCTCTCACCTGGTGCAGCAGATCCGTGACGAAGCACACCGTTTCGCGATAACCGGGCACAGGGGGCAGCGCCAGAAAGCTTCGACCAAGTCGACACTGGAAAAGATTCCCGGAATCGGACCCCGCCGAAGGCGCGCCTTGCTCAACCATTTCGGTGGCCTGCAGGGCGTGAACAAGGCGGGAATCGAAGAAATATCCAGCGTGCCCGGAATCAGCCGCCTGCTGGCCGAAGAAATATTCCGGGCACTGCACTGAACCCCGATGTCTGCGATAATAGCCTTGCCATCCGAACCCGACGATAGCCGACGATGAACCTGACCATTCCAACCATGCTGACCCTGCTGCGCATCGCTCTCGTGCCGGTACTGGTCCTGTTTTTTTACCTGCCGGTCAGCTGGTCCGACCTGGCCTGTGTCATCACCTTTGTAGCGGCTGCCGTTACCGACATCGCCGACGGGTATATCGCCCGAAGAACCGGCCAGACCTCGAGTTTCGGCGCTTTCCTCGACCCGGTGGCGGACAAAATCATGGTTTCCACCGCGCTGGTGCTGCTGGTTCAGCGCCAGGAAACATACCAGGCCGTGTTCGCCATATCAGCAGCGATTATCGTGGGCCGGGAAATCACGATTTCCGCGCTTGCGTGAATGGATGTCGGAAATTGGTGAACGCGCACTGGTCAACGTGAGCTGGGTCGGCAAACTCAAAACCGGGTTCCAGATGACCGCCATCGGATTTTTGCTGTACCACGACAATATCGGCTGGATTCCGATTGCCCGGATTGGTGAACTCCTGCTCTACACCGCAGCCGCACTGACACTCTGGTCGATGTGGACCTATGTGAAAGCGGCCTGGCCGGCGATCAGTGATTCACGCCACCACGGCTCAGATTCAGCAGGATCGCCAGATTGATATGACAGAGAACGCCCAGGCGGCAAGCCGCCGCATTACTTCCACGGTATGTGTCGGTAACGTCAAGGTCGGGAGCAGCCACCCGGTGGTCGTCCAGTCGATGACGAACACCGATACCGCCGACGCCAAGGCGACCGCCAGACAGGTCGCCGAATTGGCGCGCGCAGGTTCGGAACTGGTCCGGATCACCGTCAACACCCTGGAAGCGGCGGCCGCAGTGCCCGAAATCCAGCGGCGCCTGGACATGATGTCCTGCAATGTGCCGTTGATCGGTGATTTCCATTACAACGGGCACCAGCTGCTCCGGCAGGTGCCGGAATGTGCGTCGATACTGGCGAAGTATCGTATCAACCCGGGGAACGTCGGTTTCGGCCGCAAGAAAGACGACCAGTTCGCAACGATTATTGAACTGGCGATCGAGCACGACAAGCCGGTCAGGATTGGCGTCAATTGGGGCAGCCTGGACGCCAGCCTGCTGGCGCGCCTGATGGACGAGAACGCGGCTCTGAGCCAGCCGCAGGAGGCTGCAGTTGTCATGCGTGAAGCCTTGATCCGCTCGGCTCTGGACAGTGCACAACAGGCCGAGCAGCTGGGCATGGCGCACGACCGGATCATCCTTTCATGCAAGGTGAGCGGTGTGCAGGACCTGATCAGTGTCTACCGGGCCCTGGCCGCGCGCTGTGATTACCCCCTGCACCTCGGATTGACCGAGGCGGGCATGGGCAGCAAAGGGATCGTTTCGTCCACGGCGGCCATGGCGGTGCTCCTGCAGGAAGGGATTGGCGACACCATCCGGGTTTCGTTAACGCCGGAACCCGGCCAGCCGCGCACCGACGAAGTCGTCGTCGCGCAGGAAATGCTCCAGAGCATGGGGATGAGGGCCTTCACACCGATGGTGACGGCTTGCCCCGGGTGCGGCCGCACGACCAGCACCTATTTCCAATCGCTGGCCCAGGATGTGCAGCAATTTGTGCGCCGCCGCATGCCGGAATGGAAACTGCAGTACGAAGGCGTCGAAAATCTCTCCCTGGCAGTCATGGGATGTATCGTGAACGGCCCCGGCGAAAGCCGGCATGCCGATATCGGCATCAGTCTGCCCGGCACCGGCGAGGCTCCTTCAGCCCCGGTTTTTGTCAACGGGGAGAAGCACGTGACGCTGCGCGGCGAGGGCATCACGGATGAATTCCTGGACCTGATTGAAGAATATGTCGAAAATCACTATACCCGGCGCGTTCCGGGAATCCAGTCCTGACGCATGTGCTGTTCTGAAACGGAACCGACTGGCCCGGCAGGCTGATCGCCATCACCTGTACCAGGAGTCGGTCCAGGATACTGAAGCCGAAATCGATTTCATCGAGGAAACCTGGGGCGCTTTGAGAAGACGGCCTGCCGAATTGCTGCGGGAAGATTTCTGCGGCACGGCCAACACCGCCTGCGAGTGGATCAGGCGCGATCCGCAGCACTACGCCATCGGAGTCGACCTGGACGCCGAGGTCCTCGAATGGGGCCGGATCAACAACCTGGAGCAACTGGATCGTGACCAGCAATCACGAATCCGCCTGCTGCAGAAAAACGTCCTCGACGAGTCGACCGAACTGGCGGACATCGTCCTGGCGATGAATTTCAGTTACTACCTGTTTCTGATCCGCGAAGATCTGCTGGAATACTTCGCAGCGTCCGCGACAGGCCTGGTCGATGACGGCATTTTATTTCTTGACGCTTACGGAGGATACGACGCTCCCCGGGAGATCGAGGAAGAACGGGAGTGCGAAGGGTTCACCTATGTCTGGGAACAGGCATCGTTCAACCCGATAGATGCGACGATGACCTGTCACATTCACTTCAAATTTCCCGACGGTTCGCTGATGGACAAGGCCTTCAGTTATTACTGGCGTTTGTGGACCCTGCCTGAAATTCGTGAATTACTGATCGAGGCCGGTTTCAGCGATGTCACCGTGTACTGGGAAGGCACAGACAAAGACAAAAACGAGGGCAACGGCATCTACCAGCCGGCGACGACGGGCGATGCAGACCCGGGCTGGGTTTGTTACATCGTCGCACAACGATAGAGTCGTTCCCCGTACTTCAGCTCGACCGGATCACTTCAGGTTCGACCGGCGCAACAATGAATAAAAGCGTGCCTTCATCCGGAAGCTGCTGAATCAATGACAACTCCCTGCGTCCAGGTTTCCCCGCGCAACAATTCCACCTGATCCCGCCGGATGCCGCAAGATTTTCACTGGTTCGAACGATAACGGGCTTGCGTTTGACTTTGCCCAGGTAGCGTGCGCGCGCAACGATTTCCTGGCCGGGATAACAGCCCTTGGAAAAGCTCACCGCGCCTATCTGTTCATAGCCCAGCATTTGCGGGATGAACTTCTCGCTTGTTTCCGCGCCCAGCCAGGTCACGCGATGGCTGATTTCCGCCGCCTGGAACAACGGACCTGGCTTTCAGCGGCATCCGACTCCTCGGAAAAAGAATAGCAAAGACCCAGCCCACCCGGCTGGAACGCCCCGGATACAGGCGACTCTGTCGAAGCTTCAGCGCCGTAGACCTTCAGATCATCCTCAATGCCGAACTCAACCCGGGACCGCAGAACGAACATCCTGAGTCGCGTGAGAACCACCGGAAGCAACTCTGCTGCGCCCGTCACCAGGTAGTCCTCGCCCTGGCGGCACACCAGGAGCAAGCCAATAACCTGGCCTTTGGGCGTGCAGCAACAGGCAAAACAGGCATCGCCCGGCGCCAGTGCTGCGATATCGGCGCTGAGTTGGCGATGCAGAAAATCGCCGGCATCAGGACCGCGAAACCGGGCCACGGAGAGATAATTGAGCGGTAACATCGTCAAACGGCAACCTGTATGTTTTTGAAATGAATCAGAGGTATAATCACCAGTATGTTACAGGAAGCTCTTTACACCTTGAATAAGTCTGCGCGAGTCAGTACGCTTCCAATGATATCCAGAGTGTCCGGAATAGCCATGAAAGCACCACAAAGACCCTTGTCCCCGTTCATGATCGGGCCGTACTACCAGCCGCAAATGACGTCCCTGATGTCCATTACACACCGCGCCAGTGGCGTGTTTCTGAGCGTTGTCGGTACCCCTTTGCTGCTATGGTTCCTGATCGCGGTCGCCAGGGGGCCACAATCCTACCAGGCGATGCTGACCTTTCTCGGCGGCTGGCTGGGCGCCTTTGCCGTCGCAGCATCCATCCTGTGTCTGAGCTTTCACCTGCTGAACGGAATCCGTCACCTGGTTTGGGACACCGGCAGGGCGCTGGACATCAAGACCGCATACACGGCGGGCTGGCTGGTGCTGATTGGCACCGTTGTGCTAACCGCTATTTTGCTGGGAGTGATGCTATGAACATGCGCAACCCGCTGGCGACCGCACGCGGCCACGGCAGCGCCAAATCGGGGGTACATCACTGGTATGCCCAGAGGGCGTCAGCGGTTTTTTTGATTGTGCTTACCGGCTGGTTTATTTTCGCCATTTTCCACCTGACCGGTGCGGACCATGCAACATCCGCGCGGTTTATTGCGCAGCCGTTTAACGCTGCTTTCCTGATTCTGCTGGTCGTGACCCTGCTGTATCACGCCATGCTTGGGCTCCAGGTCGTTATTGAAGATTACGTGCATCACCCGGTGCTCGAAGTCGTTCTCTATTTTGTCATCCGTGCCGCCGCCTTTTTCGGAATGGCGCTGGGGATTATCCACGTACTCAAGCTGGCGCTGGGAGCCTGACCGATGAGCGAATCCTATAAATTGCAGGAACACAAGTACGACGTGTTGGTCGTCGGTGCCGGCGGCGCCGGACTGCGGGCCACCATGGGGGTGGCGGCATCCGGGCTGTCGACCGCCTGTATCACCAAAGTCTTTCCGACGCGCAGCCACACCGTGGCGGCACAGGGCGGAATGTCCGCGGCGCTGGGCAACATGGGGGAAGACGACTGGCGCTGGCACATGTACGACACCATCAAGGGCTCTGACTGGCTGGGTGACCAGGATGCGATCGAGTACATGTGCCGGGAAGCCGTGCCGGCCGTCATCGAACTCGAACACTTTGGTGTTCCGTTTTCGCGCACGGAAGACGGCCGCATCTACCAGCGTCCGTTCGGCGGCATGACCACGCATTACGGTGAGGGAACGGCTCAGCGCACCTGCGCCGCGGCGGACCGGACCGGGCACGCGATTCTGCACACCCTTTACCAGCAGTCACTGAAACACGATGCCACGTTTTATATCGAATATTTCGCTATCGACCTGCTGATGGATGAATCCGGCGCCTGCAAGGGAGTGCTCGCCTGGAACCTGGCGGACGGCACCTTGCACCTGTTTCGGGCGCACGCGGTGATCCTGGCAACCGGCGGCTATGGCCGGAGTTATTTTTCCGCAACCTCGGCGCATACCTGCACCGGAGATGGCAACGGCATGGTTTTGCGTGCAGGTCTGCCGCTGCAGGACATGGAGTTCGTGCAATTCCACCCCACCGGAATCTACGGTGCCGGCTGCCTGATCACCGAAGGCGTTCGCGGCGAAGGCGGTTTCCTGACCAACTCCAAGGGGGAGCGGTTCATGGAGCGCTATGCGCCCAACGCCAAAGACCTGGCGTCGCGTGACGTGGTGAGCCGTTCAATGACCATCGAGATCCGCGAGGGCAGGGGTGTAGGACCAAAAGGAGACCACATTCACCTGAACCTGCAGCACCTGGGAGCAGATGTCATCAATGAGCGGCTGCCCGGAATTGCTGAAAGTGCTGAAATTTTTGCCGGGGTAGACGTCACCAAAGAGCCCATACCCGTTCTGCCCACGGTCCATTACAACATGGGTGGAATTCCTACGAATTACATGGGTGAAGTTGTCACGCTGAAGGACGGAGACCCTGATACGATCGTACCTGGCCTGTTTGCCATTGGCGAAGCAGCCTGCGTTTCGGTTCACGGCGCCAACCGCCTCGGGTCGAACTCACTGCTCGACATCATAGTCTTCGGCAGAGCGGTAGCGCATCGTTGCTCGGAGCTGATCGAACCCGGTGGCCGGCATTCCGAACTGCCAACAGCGACTGTTGACACAATTACTGGCAGATTTTGATGCGCTGCGAAACGCCAGCGGTAAAAAGAGTACGGCTCAAATCCGTGACGCGATGCAATCGGTCATGCAGAGCAATGCGGCGGTTTTCCGGACCGGCGAAGTTTTGGAAGAGGGCTGCCGCCTGATCGGCGACGTGTACCGGTCTTTCAGTGATGTTGCCGTTACCGACCGGTCCCTGGTCTGGAATTCAGACCTGGTCGAAACGCTGGAATTGCGCAACCTGCTCGGGTGCGCTGTGACGACCATGCTCTCGGCCGAGAACCGCCGGGAAAGCAGGGGCGCGCATGCACGCGAAGACTTTCCCGACCGTGACGATGTGCAATGGCACAAACACACGCTGTGCTGGCTCGACAGCGACGGAAAAGCCAGGCTGGATTACCGGCCGGTTCACATGTACACGCTGACTGACGATGTCGAAGTGGTGCCACCCAAGGCGAGGGTTTATTGAAATGGCTGAATTCCAACTTCCCAAGAACTCACGGATCGGCAAGGGCAAGACCTTCAAGGCACCGGCGGGCGCAAAAAACATCAGGGTGTTCCGAATCTACCGCTGGAACCCTGATGACGGCAACAACCCGAGCATCGACAGTTTCGAAGTTGACCTCGACAGCTGCGGCCCCATGGTGCTCGACGCCATCATCAAGATCAAGAACGAAATCGACCCTACGCTGACTTTCCGGCGTTCCTGCCGTGAAGGCATCTGCGGGTCATGCGCGATGAACATTGATGGCACCAATACGCTGGCCTGCACCAAGCCGATCTCCGCCATCAAGGGTGACGTGAAGATCAATCCGCTACCCCACCTTCCGGTCGTGAAAGACATCGTTCCGGACCTCTCGCATTTCTACGCACAATACGCAACCATCCGTCCGTGGATCCGGACGCAAAGCACCACGCCGCCCGACCGCGAAAGGCTGCAATCCAAGCAGGACCGTCAAAAACTGGATGGTCTTTACGAGTGCATCCTCTGTGCCTGCTGCTCGACATCCTGTCCCAGTTACTGGTGGAACGGCGACCGCTACCTGGGGCCGGCCATCCTGTTACAGGCTTATCGCTGGCTCGCAGACTCACGGGACGAGGCCAGCGGAGAGCGGCTGGATGACCTGGAAGATCCGTTCCGGCTTTATCGTTGCCACACGATCATGAACTGTACCAAGACCTGTCCCAAAGGCCTGAATCCGGCAAAAGCCATCGCTGAAACCAAGAAAATGCTGATGGCCCGCAGGGGTATCTGAGTTCAGCCACGCATGAGAGGTGATGCGCGCGTCAGGAAATTGAAGTGGCTTTGCCGCCGTGGGATGAAAGAGCTGGACATTCTGTTGGAGCGTTTCATCGCACAGAACCCGCAACCCCTGGCCCAGGGCTCCTGGCCGGAATTTGAATCCCTTCTGCAGACAGAAGATGACGTGCTTTGGGGCTGGTTCCAGGACCCGTCGCTGCCGGGAGCTGCGCCTTACCGGAAACTCCTGGAGCGGGTGCTCAGTGCCCGGGAGTGACGCCCTGGCTTTAAGGTTTGGCGTGAGTCCCTGGCTCCGCTTCGCCCACTTTCTTGTCGCAATGCTCGGCGCTGGCAGCCATCCTGTTGACGCCAGCCGCTTCGGGCTGGAAGTTCTGCACCGTGTTGGCGCTCGGAATCTCCGGTTTTACGGCGCATTTGCTCAGTGTTAGAAAAAGCCAATCCGGTTTGATCAGCTTGGGAGCAGACGGCACCGCGCAGGTCGCGAGCCTTCACGGAACACAATCGGAAGCCCGGTTGGAGGAAAACTCCTGGGTGACCCGCTGGTTTTGCGTCCTGGCGCTGTTTGAGCCGGATAGTCGCAGGCGCTATCATTGCGTGATCTGCGCATCGGAAAATACGCCCGATGAATACAGGCGCCTGCTGAAGTTTCTCAATATGCGCACTTCGGCAGTTAATCTTCAAAAGGCCACGTGGTATTGAACCAAACCGGAATCAGTAACACCTCGATTGCATTCGACGCACTGATGGACGCGGCTGTCGATGCCATCATCATCATTGACGACCACGGAGCAATTCAACGATTCAACAAGGCTGCTCAGGACATGTTTGGCTACAGCGAATCACAGATGCTCGGCCGTAATGTGAAACTGCTCATGCCTGAACCTTACCGCAGCCAGCACGATATATTTCTGCGCCAATATGGGAAGACGGGAAAAGCGTCCATTATCGGCAAGGGCAGGGAGGTGTCCGGACTGAAACACGACGGCAGCATATTTCCGATGTTTTTGTCAGTTGGTGAAATCCGGCAGGAGCACGGCAACCATTACGTTGGCATTATCAAAGACTTGAGTGAGGTGCAGGCAAGCCGCGAGCAGGTCCGGCAACTGGAAGAGCAACTTCTGCACGCTGACCGCCTGGTTATCCTGGGTGAACTTACTGCCGGTATCGCCCACGAGATTAACCAGCCTTTAACCGCCATTGCCGCTTATGCCGACGCCGGTCGTAGCATCATCAACCGGAAGGCGGAAGCTTCCGCGGGTGACATTCACTCGATCTGTGAACGTATCGGTGAGCAGTCCCGTCGGGCGGCTGAAGTTGTTCAGCGTTTGCGCAAACTGGTGCGAAGCGGCACTGTCAGTAAAGCCCGTCATGATATAAACCAAATTATTAGAAATACTTTATTACTTTTTGAATTTGAAATAAAAAGATCGAATACAGAGTTGCATTTCTTCCCCCTTGAAACACTTCACCCGCTGTATGTAGACGAGATCCATATCCAGCAAATACTGGTCAACCTGGTAAAAAACAGTCTGGATGCCATCTCGCTGGCCGGCCAACAGGATGGCCGCATCGAAATTCGCATCAAGGAAGCCGCATCGGAGGTGTTGATATCGGTCACCGACAACGGCCCCGGTGTTCCGGCATCTGATCACAGCCGCCTGTTCGAAGCCTTTTTTACCACCAAGCCCAAAGGCGTGGGCCTGGGTCTGTCCATCTGCAAAACCATCGCTCACGCCCATGGCGGTAGTTTGAAGTATACGCAGCCCAAAACAGGCGGCTGCCGGTTTACACTGTCATTACCGCTCGAGTTCATAGGCTGAGAAATGCCATGACAAAAGACCACTTCGTATGCATTATCGATGACGATGAAGCGATCAGGGAATCGCTGCGCCTGTTGCTTTATGCCGGCGGTCTGCGCAGCTGCGTCTATGAATCTGCAGACATTTTCCTGTCCGACAAAAATTCCCCGGCCTTTGATTGCATGTTGCTCGATATCCGCATGCCCGGCACCGACGGACTGGAATTGTTCAAAATCCTCAGCCGTAAACACCTTCCGTACCCGGTGATTTTCATAACCGGTCATGGCGACATCCCGCTGGCGGTTTCCGCGATAAAACAAGGCGCCTATGACTTCCTGACCAAGCCATTCAGGGAAGGTGAATTACTCGCGAAAAGTCCGTTCTGCCATCGAGCAATACCAGTCTTCCCGGCAACACTTGATAGGAGCTGCATGAGCTCCAGTCACGGCTTGATTCCTGCACACCCCGCGAACAGGATGTATTGCGTTTACTCGCGAAAGGACTGCCCAACAAGAGGATAGCGGAGGCGCTCGGGATCAGCCCGAGAACCGTCGAGATTCACCGCGCCCACGTGATGGACAAGATGGCTGCAGACTCGCTTCCGGCCCTCGTGAGGATGATAGCCCTGCTGGAGCCGGAAAAAATTTGAACCTGGATGACCCAGGACATTTTCTAACTAGGTAATTTCCCTGATGGTATGAGATGGCGTTGCCGTTAGCATTCTGCAAACGCCTGGTTACTCTAAAAAATTGGCTGCAACCACACCAGGGGATCGTACGGTAGACAGTAAAAACAACAAACGAGTGGTGGTTCTGATCGAGCCGGATGTTCCGGTCAGGGACGCCCTGAATGTTCTGCTCGAAGGAGAAGGCTGGCAGGTTTTCTGTCTGGATGACTGCGACAAACTCGTCAATGTTATCCAGGACAAACCTGTTGTTGCTGTGATCAGCGAATCCAGCCTGCCGGATTGTACCCCGCAGGAAATTCTGGAGCGTTGCTCGACCGGCGGCATACCGGTAATCTTCACGGGCCATGATCTGCCTTTGCAGGGCGCTGTCGATTTGATCAGGCAGGGAGCTACAGATTTTCTGGACAAGCCGTTTCCGCAATCCAGGTTGCTGGATTTGCTGGAACGGTTGCAAAACCAGCAAGGTTATTGAAAGTGAAAGTAAATGATTCCCCATCCCGGAGGCAAAGATGAAAAACGTGAAAATGATCAACCGTCGCAATTTCCTGAAACTTGGTGTCAAGGCCGGTGGCGGCGCGCTTGCGCTTTCCGCCATCCCGATTCAGTTACTCGCGGCAGATGAAGTCAACCCGGAAGAGCCATTGGCACAAGCCATGGGTTATACACTGGATGCAACGACCGTAGACACCACCAAGTTTCCGAAACGTGCCGGTGAGGCAGGCGCCAACCAGTTCTGTCACAACTGCGCCCTTTTTGCCGGTGCTGCTGATGACGAAATGGCGCCCTGCAGTATCTTCCAGAATAACCTGGTCAAGGGAAATGGCTGGTGTAATGCATGGGTGGTCAAATCCTGATTTTTTTGTAACTCCCGGCCCTCACAGGCCGGGTTTTTTTTTGCACCTTTATGGCGCATGACATAAAACCTTTTGTGACTGAACAACTGGAAAATTAACATGACCTACAACGATAAAGTGGTGCGGCAGTTTGTCGTCATGACGGTAATCTGGGGGATCGTGGGCATGCTGGTCGGCGTGATCATCGCTGCCCAGTTATGGCTTCCGGCACTGAATTTCGATATTCCCTGGCTGACTTATGGCAGGCTTCGCCCGCTGCACACCAACGCGGTAATTTTCGCCTTCGGCGGTTCGGCGCTGATTGGAACCTCGCTCTACGTGGTTCAGCGCACCTGCCACGTCAGGCTGTTCGCCGGCGGACTCGCTTCATTCGTATTCTGGGGCTGGCAACTGGTCATCCTCGCTGCGGCGGTCTCCTTACCCATGGGATGGACCCAGGGTAAAGAATATGCCGAACTCGAGTGGCCAATCGATATCCTGATTACCGTGGTTTGGGTGGCCTATGCCGTGGTTTTCTTCGGGACAATCATCAAGCGCCGGGTCAGTCACATTTACGTTGCAAACTGGTTTTACGCGGCCTTCATTATCACGATTGCGTTGCTGCACATTGTCAACAACCTCTCCCTGCCGGTGACCATGACCAAGTCCTATGAAGTTTACACCGGGTCGGTCGACGCCATGGTGCAATGGTGGTACGGCCATAATGCCGTCGGATTCTTCCTGACCGCAGGGTTCCTGGCCATGATGTACTACTTCGTGCCCAAGCAGGCCGAGGGACCGGTCTACTCCTATCGCCTGTCTATCGTGCATTTCTGGGCGTTGATCGCCATCTACATGTGGGCGGGGCCGCATCACCTGCATTACACGGCGCTGCCGGACTGGGTTCAGTCGCTTGGAATGGTATTCTCGCTGATTCTGCTTGCGCCCAGCTGGGGCGGTATGATCAACGGTGTAATGACCCTGTCCGGGCACTGGCACAAACTGCGCACCGATCCGGTGCTGAAATTCATGATCGTTGCATTGAGTTTTTACGGCATGTCGACCTTTGAAGGCCCGATGATGTCGATCAAGACGGTCAATGCGCTCAGTCATTACACGGACTGGACCATCGGCCACGTGCATTCCGGTGCGCTGGGCTGGGTAGCAATGATGACCATCGGTTCCATGTACAGCCTGATGCCACGCCTGATGGGCAACAAGGTGATGTACAGCGTAAAGGCTGTCGACGCGCATTTCTGGATCGCGACGATCGGTATCGTTCTTTACATTGCCTCGATGTGGATTGCCGGTGTCATGCAGGGCCTGATGTGGCGTGCATTCAATGACGATGGAACCTTGACCTACACCTTCATCGAAACCATTGCGGCTACCAAGCCTTACTACATAATCCGCCTTTTGGGCGGCACCCTGTTCCTGTGCGGAATGTTCATCATGGCCTGGAATACCTTCAAGACCATGACCCAGGGTACGGCGCCTGAATTCAAAGCTGCAGAACCTGCGATTTGGGGAGAGCACGCATGAGCAAAGGACATAAAAGGCTAGAGAAAAACATCATCCTGATGTCGGTATTCATCGTCGTGGCGGTCAGCCTTGGCGGACTGGTCGAAATTCTGCCGCTGATCTTCGGTACGCAGGTGACAACCCCTTCTGAAGGCGTCAAGCCTTATTCAGCGTTACGGCTTGCCGGACGGGACATCTTCGTCAGGGAAGGTTGCTACAACTGTCATTCCCAGATGATCCGGCCGTTCCGCAGTGAGACCGAACGTTACGGCAAGTTCTCCGTGGCTGGAGAATCGGTATATGACCGTCCGTTCCAATGGGGCTCGAAAAGAACCGGTCCAGACCTGGCCAGGGTCGGCGGGCGGTACAGCGATGACTGGCATGTCATTCACCTGATCAACCCGCGCGACGTCGTTCCCGAATCGAATATGCCCGGCTACCCCTGGCTGCTGGAAAACCAGGTCGACCCGGAGCTGGTGCAGCGCAAGCTGAGCGTGCTGCAAACACTGGGCGATCCCTACACCGACGAGGAAATTGCCGCGGCCGCTGATGCCGTCAACGGCAAGACTGAAATGGAAGCGCTGGTCGCGTTCCTGCAGGGTCTTGGCCTGACCCGCAGCGGGCGCTGAGCAGGTATCGGGAAATGTTTGATTTTTTAGATTCAAACCTGATCAGAGGGGCGGTGCTTATCCTGATGATTCTCGCATTCCTGGGCATCTGGGGCTGGGCCTGGAGCAGGAATCGCAAGGAAACATTCCACGAAGCCAGTTTGCTACCGCTCGAAGAAGACGATGGCCAGGTGCCACAAAACGACAGCAAAAAAGACAGGACCAAGGAGTAATCCATGCTGAATTCATTCTGGAACTGGTGGGTAATTATCATCTCTGTCGGGAGCATCCTGGCCTGCTGGTGGTTATTGCATTGGACCAAGGGCGTCTCGGACCGGTCGGACGACGAGGCCGGTTCAACAGGTCACGTATGGGACGAGGACATCAGTGAACTGAACACGCCTCTGCCGCGCTGGTGGCTGTACCTGTTCAATATCACCATTGTTTTCGCGCTGGTTTACCTGGCCATATTTCCCGGTCTGGGAAACTTCAACGGCTTCCTGGGCTGGACCCAGGTTGGCCAATACGACGCAGAAATGGCCAGCGCTACCGCCGCGCAGGAATCCATCTTCCTGCGATTCCGTGACATGGACGGATCGGCGCTGGTGGCCGACCAGGAAGCCCGGGAAATCGGTGGCCGGTTGTTTGCGAATAACTGCGCCATGTGCCACGCTTCAGACGGGCGCGGGGCCAAGGGATTCCCAAGCCTGGCCGACGACGACTGGCTGTACGGCGATTCCTTCGATACGGTCATGGTCTCTGTCGCCAATGGACGGATGGGCGCGATGCCGCCGATGGGTGCGGTGCTGGGCGAAGATGGCGTAACCGAAGTCGTGGCCTATGTGCAACAGCTTTCCGGACAGACAGCAGATCCGGAACTGGCAGCCGCTGGCCAGGCCCGGTTCCAGATGATCTGCATGGCTTGCCACGGAATGGACGGCACTGGAAACCAGGCCCTTGGCGCCCCCAACCTGACCGATGATATCTGGCTGTATGGCGGGAACCCCGAGGATATCAGAGAGACGCTTATGAACGGGCGCAACGGTAAAATGCCGGCATTCGAGAACCAGCTTAGTGAAGACCGCCGCCGCCTGCTTGCCGCTTATGTCATCGGGCTGTCAGATTCCTGAAACCTGTTGAAACAGAAAGGGGCGAAACCCTGTGAATAACAGAAGGCAGGAGTTGCCTGGCCGCTGGAGCAAACGGAAGCGGGATATCGGAATAACCGTCTGGGTCGCATTTCTGGCTGCCTGTGTCGGAACGTTCGTCATTTTCGCCGTGATGGATCCGGAAGCGCTCAACGACGCCTGGGTTTTACCCTGGGAGATGGGTAGCCGCCTGGCCTATAGCCTCGGCTTCCTGTTCCTGTTTGTCGTCAGCCTGATCGCCAGCGGACTGACCGTGTTCATGATCCGCACCGGACCGAAAGGCGGCCATGCCCGTGGAAAGGGCCGCCAGGCGCCGCCGGAAATCCATTCTCCAGAGGAAAACAACCCGGATCTTGATCTTGGGGACTGGAAGTGAACAAGCAAACCGTCCCCGGCAAACAAACGGCCGGGGAAAGCCTCTACCGCAAAGAACCGAAAATATACCCGCGCCAGGTCAGTGGACGTTTTACGCGGCTGCGGGTGATTGCCGTGTGGGCCTTGCTCGGCCTGTTTTACCTCTTACCGTGGCTGAATATCAACGGTAAGCAATCCGTGCTTTTCGACCTGCCGGCGCGCAAGTTCTATATTTTTGGAATGACATTCTGGCCGCAGGATTTTGTTTACCTTGCATTGCTGATGATCGCGGCCGGCCTCTCGTTGTTTTTTTTCACGGCTCTGGCCGGTCGTTTGTGGTGTGGATTCGCCTGTCCGCAAACCGTATGGACCGAAGTTTTTGTCTGGATCGAAAGGTGGATCGAGGGTGACCGGCAGAAACAGATGAAGCTGGCCAAGTCTCCCTGGACCCGGGAGAAGATTCTCCGGAAATCCGCCAAGCAGGTATTGTGGATCCTGTTTGCCGCCTGGACCGGGTTCACATTTGTCGGGTTCTTTTCTCCGATCCGTGAGTTGGGCTCCGGGATAATGAATTTCTCCCTTGGCCCGTGGGAAACGTTCTGGACCATTTTTTACGGATTTGCCACGTACGGAAATGCCGGTTTTCTGCGTGAGCAGGTATGCAAATACATGTGTCCGTATGCGCGCTTCCAGAGCGCGATGTTCGACAAGGATACCCTGATCATTTCTTACGATGCCGATCGTGGCGAACCGCGCGGCGGCCGCCGGAAAAACGACAAACCGGATGAGAAGGGCCTTGGTGATTGCATCAATTGCACGTTGTGCGTTCAGGTCTGCCCCACCGGAATAGATATCCGGGATGGCCTTCAATACGAGTGCATCGCCTGTGCTGCCTGTATCGATGTCTGCGACCAGGTCATGGACAAGATGAACTACCCAAGGGGGCTGGTCAGGTACACGACCGAGCACGCACTGAAACACAAGCAAGGCCACGTCATCCGGCCCCGAATTATCGTTTACGGCGCCTTGCTGCTGGTAATCATCAGTGGAACGTTGTGGGGTATGACCCACCGGGTTCCGTTACGGGCTGACCTGATTCGGGACCGCAATGCCCTTTACCGTGAATTACCCGGGGACCTGGTGGAAAACGTCTATACTCTGAAGATCACCAATATGGACAATAAGCCCCATCAATACGATATAAGGGTCCTGGATAACGACGCGGTTGAAATTGACATGTCCAAGCCGCTGTTTCTGCAGGCCGAAGAAGTCCTGGGAGTCTCGGTACGGCTCAGGATACCCAAATCGGAGGGGCAGGGTGTGCAGGCGCTGGAGATAGAAATCCAGGCGCAGGATGATCCTTCGATCAAAAAACAAATCAAGGCCAAGGCCATGATGCCATTGAACTTTGGAAGCCAGCCATGACCGATAAACCAAATGCTCAGCCCCGTGATCAAACCCTGGTACCGCGAACCCTGGCCATGGGTAGCGATCGGCATTCCAGCCGCTGCGGTGATCATGGGCCTGACCACTCTTTATCTCGCACTCGCCAATCCCGATTACCTGGTCGTCGAAGACCAGGAATACGACCAGGATCAAATCCGAATTGCGAGCACAACCCCCGCCGGATGCCGGGCAAGCCGGAAAGGAAGATTCGCGGGACCAGGAAGATGGAGATCACTGAAAACGTCTGTTTTCACTGCGGTGAACCCATCCCGGAAGGTACTTCGCTGTATGTTCAGCGCGACGGACAGAAACGGCCGGTCTGCTGTTCCGGCTGTCAGGCTGTTGCCGAACTGATTTTCAGTTCCGGCCTCGGCCGGTATTACCAGTTCCGGCAGGACCTCGGGACGAAAAGCCGGGGAGAATTTCCGCGAGGAACTCGAAGCCTGGAAAGGTTGCGATGGCCGCGAGTCTTTGTGGGGGGCAGAGCTTGCCGAAGGCCGCCGCGACCTGCTGTTGCAGACCGAGGGTATCCGCTGCGCTGCCTGTGCCTGGCTGATTCGCAGCCACATGGAAAATACGCCGGGTGTACATTCTGTCCAGGTGGACACCGCAACCGGTTACACCCGCATTATCTGGAGTCCCTCAGCCAACCGGCTGAGCCAGCTGGCAGCATCCCTGATGGAACTGGGTTACAAACCTCACCTGCCTCTGGCCAGCGCTGAAGAGCAGGGCCGGCAGGAAGAGCGACGAAACTCCATGAAACGCCTCGGCGTGGCCGGTCTCGGCATGATGCAGGTGATGATGTATGCCGTCGGCCTGTATGCAGGAGATGCCTATGGAATCGAGGTTGCGCAACGCAGCTTCCTGGAATGGGTCAGCCTGATGGTGACACTTCCCGTGCTGTTGTATTCCGGGCGAATTTTTTTCGAAGGCGCATGGCGCAGCATTCGTGCCGGCCGGCCGGGCATGGACGTGCCCGTGGCGCTGGCCATCACGCTGGCTTTTATCGCCAGCTGCCATAATTTTTTTGTCAGCAGTGGCGAAGTGTGGTTCGATTCGGTCGTGATGTTCATCTTTTTCCTGTCCCTGGGGCGTCACATCGAAATGATGTTACGGCACCGTAATCTGCAGGCCGGAACCGCACTGGCGCGCCTGTTGCCCGAGTGGGCGGAACGGATCACGGCCACAGGACGGGAAACCGTGCCTTCCAGTGACCTGGTGGATGGTGACCGGGTGCTGGTGCGCGTCGGCGAGAGTTTTCCCGCAGATGGCCGGCTGGTGGATGGCGCTACCGATGTTGACGAGGCCCTGCTTACCGGTGAGTCCCGTGCGATCGTCAGGCGCCCGGACGACCCGGTGATAGCCGGTACGATAAACCTGTCGCAGCCGGTCGAAATCGAAGTGACGGCGAGCGGCGACGAGACGACGATTTCTGCACTCGGCCGGCTCTTGCTGCTGGCCCAGTCGCGGCGACCGGCCAGCCAGGTGATTCCGGCCTGGCTGGTCCCCGTCTTCATCATTGCGGTACTGCTGATCGCCGGGCTGACCTGGATGGGGTGGCAATGGGTCGACCCCGAGCGGGCCTTTTCCGCCATGCTTTCCGTGCTGGTCGCCAGTTGTCCCTGCGCGCTTTCCCTGGCGCTGCCGGTGGTTTATGCAGCAGCGAGTCACCGGCTGCTGGACGACGGCATCCTTCTGACCCGCGGTGAGGCGCTCGAGGTGCTGACCCGGATCGATACCGTGGTCTTCGACAAGACCGGCACACTGACCCGCGGGACGCCTGAAATCACGTCTGTTGTTCTGAACCCGGAACGGGCGCGTTTCGATGAGCACACGGTCATCCGGATTGCCGCTGCCCTGGAGTCGTCTTCCGCCCATCCGATTGCGCGGGCATTCCAATATGCAGCCGCTGCGACAACTACCGAAGCGCCAATACGGGTGGCCAAGGTTCGAAGTCCATCCGGCGCCGTGGACTCGAGGGCCGGATCGATGGCGTGAAGTGGAAAATTGGTAAGGCGGAATTTGTCGCTTGCCAAATGGCCTGGCGGACCGGGATGACAGTATCTGGCTGGCTGATGAAACCGGCTGGGTAGCGCGCTTCGACCTGCAGGATTCCCTCAGGCAGGATGTGGAACAAACGATGGAGGGTCTGCGCCGGGATCACCTGGAACTATCCATGCTGTCGGGTGACAGCAGTGAGGACGGTTGAGCAGATAGCCTCGAGGCTGCGAATTGATGACTGGCATGCCCGCCAATCCCCCGCGATGAAACTGGAGATGCTTGATTCCATGCGCGCAGCCGGAAAATGCGTACTGATGATCGGGGATGGCGTCAACGACGCACCCGTGCTTGCTGCGGCCGACGTCTCCATGACCGTCAAGGGCGGTGCAGAACTGGCTAACAGCGCCGCCGATATGATTCTGACATCCGATTCGCTGGGCCTGGTCAACAAGGCGATTGACACCGCACGGCGCACCCGTCAACTGGTTCGCCAGAACCTGACCTGGGCCGTGCTCTACAACGCCTCGGTGATGCCACTGGCCGTGTCCGGAATGTTGAAGCCCTGGATGGCTGCACTGGGAATGTCACTGAGTTCCCTGCTGGTTGTAGCCAATGCAGCCCGGCTGGTACAGCAGGCAGTCCACCAACAAGGAGCCACCTCGATGAAAATGCTGTATGTCCTTATTCCACTGGCACTGATGTTGCTCAGCGTTGCAGTCTGGGCCCTCGTCTGGGCCATCCGCTCCGGACAATTCGATGACCTGGAATCGCATGGCTGGAGCGTGGTTCTGGATGACGACCAGAAACCGCCACCCGGACCGGATGATGAAAGACGCGCAAGAGGAGGAGAACCAATGAACCCCGAAACGATCGGGCTGGACCCTGCCGTATTGAGCACGGCTTTCCTGGCCGGACTGCTGGGCAGCGGGCATTGTTTCGGCATGTGTGGGGGGATTGCCGCGGGGCTCGGGGCCATGTCGAAGGGCAGGGCGCTGGTTCCTGCTTTTCAGTTCAACCTGGCGCGCCTGCTCAGCTACGCCATTCTTGGCCTGGTTGCGGCCACGGTGCTGAGCGGCGTATCGGGTTTGATGCCGATCGCCCGCTGGCTGCGCTTGCTGACAGCCCTGATGATCCTGCTGATCGGGTTGAAGTTTCTGTTCGACTTTCGCGGCGTTGCATTCATCGAGAGAGGCGGGGCAGGGCTGTGGAAGAAAATCATGCCCTTCGCCATGAAAGCCGGCAACCGCCAGGATGCAATCGGCAGGGTGCTTCTTGGCCTGTGCTGGGGCTTCATTCCTTGCGGATTGGTTTACACCGTGCTGATGACGGCCGCTTCAACCGCTAACGCATTGGGCGGCGCCACGACGATGCTGGCTTTTGGACTCGGAACCTTGCCCGCGATGCTGGGGCTGACTGCCGCCGCCCCCGCCCTGTCTTCTTTCCTGGAAGACCGGACAGTCAGGAGACTTATAGGGTTTGCCCTTGTCGTGTTGGCGCTCTGGACCGTGGCGATGATGTGGGGGGCGATGACACAAGGCGCGACGATGGGCCATGCGCATCACTAGTTGTTATAATATTTCGCCAGGACAAGGTTCAGTGGGCTTGCAGGAACATAAAGCCATCTCATTAAAGGAGTCAATGTGAATATACGTCTTCATTTATGTCTCTATACCATCGCACTGTTATCCGCACCGGGAACAATTGCTGGCCCAGGACTACGACTGGCATCCGGTCCTTTCTGACTCTTTCACCGCCTCGCTGGGCGCCATGAGGTCCAACGATTCGTTCACAATCGAAGCCAATGCGCCCGGTGACCCGGGCGATGAAATTGACTTCGAGGACAGCCTCGGGCTCAGCAAGCACAGCACATTTTTCAACGGCCAGTTACGCTGGAAATTCGGAAATGAAAAGCAGTGGTCCGTTTGGGGGCAATACTTCAGCAATAACGCGAAGGGCAGTGCGGCGCTTACAAAAGACCTGGAGTGGGATGGAAATACTTATCTCGCAGGGACAAACGCCGAAGCAGGCGTCAAGCTTGGCGTGGCCCGCCTGTTTTTTGGCTACAGTTTCATACAGAATGACCGGAATGACTTCGGCGTCGGTGCAGGCATACACAACCTTGATATCAAAACCTATATCGAAGGTGAAGTTCTGAATCAGGACGGTTCCACAGACTATCAGCGTGATGAAGTGAGCGCCAGCCAGATACTTCCCAATATCGGCGCCTGGTATAACTTTTCGCCCGCTAAAAGATGGCTGATTCACGGTCGCGTTGACTGGATCAGCGCGAATATCGGTGACTATGACGGAACGCTTTGGAATGCGACGGCTGGAGTGAACTTCCAGGCATTCCGGCACGTCGGTTTCGACCTGTCGTGGCAGTATTTCAATCTAAACGTCGGTGTTGACAAGCCGGATTGGAACGGCTGGGCTGACATGACTTATAGCGGGCCTGTGCTGGCCGTCACTTTCGGCTGGTAGCTCCCGGAGAATACTTCACCTGCGGAACGGGGGGTTATGAAAAACATCCCCGGAACGGTTTGGCGATTGATGATCGCCTACTCGCTGATGATGGCCGGCACGTCGCTGATGGTGCTCCTGGCCGGAATCATAGGAACGGATTTCGCACCTTCTTCAGACCTGGCGACCCTTCCGATCGCCCTGGTAGTGGTTGGCCTCGCATCTTCAACCCTGCCGACCGGCAGGCTGTTAAACCGGTTTGGACGGCGGCGTGTTTTTATCGCTTACGGGTTTATCGCGATTACCGCCGCGCTGACGGCCATGCAAAGCCTGGTCGCAGGGACCTTCGCCGGTTTTTGTGCTGCTGCGTTCATGATGGGTTGGGCCGGTGCGGCCGGCCACCAGTACCGGTTTGCGGCACTGGAAGCTGTTCCCGCCGAAATGGCGCCCAGGGCAACCTCTTTTCTGCTGTTGGGCGGAATCCTGGCCGCCTTTGTCGGCCCGGAACTGGCGGTGCGGGGCAGGGCGCTTCTTGCTACGGAGTATGCGGGATCATATTTACTGTTGAGCCTGAGTTACGTCGTGGGCTTGGTGATCATCAGTTTTCACCGGGATAACAAACATCCCGAACCCGGCTCCGAAAATTCGGGTCGTCCGCTGCGTGTGATTTTGCGCTCGCCTGTCGTAATACTGGCCATTTTTGCCGCCGCTCTCGGTTATGGCGTAATGACTTTTTTAATGACTGCGACCCCGATCAGCATGCATAAACACGCTGGTCTCAGCCTGGAAGCAACCAAGCTGGTGATCCAGTCACATATTGTCGCGATGTACCTGCCCGCGCTGGTTTTTGCCTGGTTTTATGACAGGCTGGGTTACAAGGGATTATTGTGGGCCGGCGTGGGTATCTACCTGGTGTGCATATTGGTCGCCATGATCGATACCGACTTCCTCCACTTCTGGCTGGCGCTTGTGCTGGTTGGTGTGGGCTGGAATTTCCTGTTTCTCAGCGGCACCAATCTGTTGGCCAGGGGTTACCACAGCAGCGAAAGGTTCAGGGTGCAATCCGTGAATGACTTTATCGTATTTTCCATCCAGGCAGTGGCTTCACTGGGTTCTGGTTGGGTGTTGTATCAATGGCAGTGGTCGGGTGTGTTGTGGGCTTGTATACCGCTTATTCTGGGTTTTTCTGTCCTTCTGTGGATATACCGTAACGAGCCTTGTTTGCAGGGAGAGCCGGGGTGACGGATTGCGCTGAATCGGTCAGCCGGGCAACAGGGGCGCTCATTTTATTAACTGCAAACGCAGGCGGCTGTCCGCATTCGGATTTCACGGGTGTCCGTGGCCTGAGAGCGGGGTGGACCTTTTAAAGCGCTCATGATTGAATGATTGGAATAAATCAACAACCCACCGGGGTGAAAAAATGACTGATCAGAATACTTCCGTTGAATCTAAACGGTTCGTCAAGAATTCGCTGGCGGCAGCGATCCAAATTGGATTGCTTTTTTTACTGGCTTCCTGGTGTATCGATATCATCAGCCCCTTCATTGGCATCGTGGCCTGGGCCGCCATCATCTCCATTGCGATTTACCCCCTGCACGTCAAGCTGGCTGCAATGTTGGGCGGGCGCCCCAAGCTGTCATCGGTGATCATCGTGCTGATTGGTCTTTCCATCCTGGTGATTCCTTCCTGGTCGCTGACCGGATCCAGCATTGACGCTGCTCAAAACGTGGCGAAAGGGCTGGAGAGCGGCACTTTGACTGTGCCACCGCCAGATGAGTCGGTTGCGGAATGGCCCCTGGTTGGCGGGAGGGTTTATTCCTTATGGACGGAAGCCGCATCGGGCCTGGAGGCAACGCTCAGGAACCATGCAGATCAAGTCAAATCATTCTCGACCTGGCTGCTGAAGGCTGTGTCGGGAACCGCCCTGGGCATGCTCGGCTTTGGCGCTTCGATCATTATTGCAGGAGTATTCCTGTTAAGTGCTGATAAAAGCTACCATGCGTTCAGGGGGGTGGGGCACCGCCTGAGTGGCGATCTGGGGGCCGATTTCACGGATTTGTCAATTGCCACCATACGCAGCGTTGCAAAAGGCGTACTCGGTGTTGCGCTGATCCAGACTCTGCTGGCAGCCATCGGGTTACTTGTAATGGGCGTGCCCGGCGCAGGAATTTGGGCTGCCATTATCCTGGTGCTGGCAATTATGCAGTTGCCCCCCCTTCTGGTGCTTGGACCCATCGCTTTTTGGGTTTTCTCCACGGCAGAGCCTGTCACGGCCACCGTCTTCCTGGTCTACTGCTTGTTGGTGAGTTTCAGCGACGGACTACTCAAACCGCTGTTTCTCGGGCGGGGCGTCGATGTCCCGATGCTGGTCATCTTGCTGGGCGCCATTGGCGGTATGATCACGGCAGGTATCATCGGCCTGTTTACCGGTGCGGTTGTCCTTACGCTTGGCTACCAGCTTTTCCAGTTCTGGCTGAGCGGAGGGGAAACTTCCGCTGAGGTCGAAATCGGATCTTCAGAGCAATAAATAATCTATAATACAAAGAGATAGAGATGTTATTGAAACTATTATCTTCAAGCTATAAAGTGCTTTGTATTGCCCTGATCCTACTCAGTTGTTTGCCGGTACAAGCACAGGAGGAACAGACCGAACCCGGAGTGGCTGTAGCTGTACCCGTCACCGTGGACAATGGCCCGGAGGACGCGCTGGGGCGCGGCAACCCAAGGGGAAGTATCACGGGATTTCTGATCAGTGCCAGCGAATTCAATTTTGAAAAAGCGGCAGAATACCTGGATCTTCAGGGTTTGCCCCCTGACATTGAAGCCGTTGGCGGCCCGGAACTTGCCCGCGAATTCAACCATGTTCTGGCCCGGTCGATTTGGTTTGACGACCACAGCACTTCAGCGTCCGCTGAAGGCGAGCTCGGAGACGACCTTCCTGAAGACCGCGATTTGCTGGTGAAGATTCCAACCAGCAGCGGAGACGTCGCCATCTGGATGCAAAGGGTGCCGCGCAGTGATGGACAGAGAGTCTGGAAAATATCCAATCGAAGCGTGGCGCTAATACCCACGCTCTATGATGAATTCAGCTATGCACCGCCGGTAGAGAAGATAAGAACCTGGTTTCCGGAGAATGCTTCGTTTCTCGGTCTTGAGCTGTTCAAATGGTTCATCATTATCGTGGTGGCGTTTTTATGTTGGCCAGTATACCGATTGGCCGGAATACTATTGAGCCGGGTGTTCAGTTCACCGGCAAAGGCGACTTATCCGCTTTTCAGGAAAATCTTTACCGGCCCCCTGGTTTTCCTGGCCATTCTCCTGACCGTAGGTGCAGCGGTAATTCACCTCGGTGCGGGCGCCCTGGCGCAGCGAGTCATGGGAACCTACACGCTCTTGATTATTGCCCTGACCTGGACGCTCTGGGCCGTCATTAACCTTTTCAAAGCCCTTCAGCAGGAAAAGCTGAACAAAGCCGGCCGACCCGGGGCGGCAAAGTTAATGCAGCCGCTTACAACCCTGACAAAAATTTTGATATTTGTTTTTGGCTTGCTTTTTTGGCTGAATAACATCGGCGTTAACATCACCACGTTGTTGGCCGGTCTGGGTGTGGGCGGCCTGGCAGTTGCACTGGCTCTGCAAAAGCCGATCGAGGACATGATGGGCGCGCTGTCCATATTCTCCCAGGCTCCGATCAGAGTAGGGGACTTCTGCCGATATGGCACCGAAATGGGCGTTGTCGAAGAAATCGGCTTGAGGACGACCCGGCTCCGGACGTTAACGAATTCGGTCGTTTCGATACCCAATTCACGCATCGCCTCGGTTGAGATCGAAAACCTGTCCTACCGGACCAAAATCCGCTACTGGCCAACTTTGCGTCTTCGCTACGACACGTCCTCGGATCAGCTGCGAACTATCATGGATCGAATTCGTGAAACTCTCGCTCAGCATGAAATGATCGATGATGAGCCGCTGCGTGTCCGGTTTACCGATTTTGACGACGATGCCGTACTGATCAAAATACATTCATTCGTAAAGACGACAAACGTTGAAGAATTTCTCGAGGCTGCAGAGGACCTGAACCTTCGCATCATGGAAATCGTACGCGCTGCCGGTACATCGTTTGCGCTCCCTGGCAGGTCTATCTTCCCGGAAGGAGAGGTTAAACCCAATTAGTAATAACTACGTATAATGTATATTATGTTAAATTATGTCGATAAAATGACATGGACTGTTTTGGCTGTCCTATTCGGCCTGTCCCTCCAAGCCTGCTCCCTGACCCCCTATGAACACGGCTCCCTGGATGGCACTCCTGTCCTGCAGCGTGCCGTTAAACAGCAAAGCGGTACCTTCGAGGTTCGGGCTTCAGTACCCAGCGAAGACGAAGCCGAACAGATATTCGGCATTCCCGTCTACAACAGCGGAATTCAGCCTGTCTGGCTTGAGGTTACCAACAACAGCGGTTCCCGTGCTCGTCTTATTCTTACCAGCATTGATCGTGAGTATTTCACACCGCTGGAAGTAGCCTACATGCACAAAAAGTATTTCTCAAAGCAAGGCTGGATGGACATGGAAGAATTCCTGTTCACCAACGCAATGCCACGAATGATCGCTGCAGGTGCGAAGGAATCCGGATTCATCTTTACGCATGCTTCCCGGGGTACCAAGAGCTTCACCGTAGATATCTTTCATTCCGGCCAAATCGATAATTATGAAGAATTCACTTTTTTCATCGAAGTTCCCGGGTTTGTGCCCGACCATGCTCGAGTGGATTTTGAGGGACTTTATACCGAGAACGACCTGGTCACCACGGATATCAACGGGCTGGAAGAAGTGCTGGAGGCCGTTCCGTGCTGCACGACCAATCGAAATGGCGACGGCCAGGGCCAACCAGTCGCTGTAGCCCTGGTGGGAAAAGGCCGGATGATTTTAAGGGCTTTACTCCGTGCAGGATGGTTAGAAAATACTTATATTAAAGATGATATCTATATGAATAATAGCGATTATTTATATGGCAGACCGCCTGACGCCACATTCAGAAAAAGTCGTGGTAAAACCACTGAACGAAACGAATTAAGCCTTTGGCTTTCCCCAATCCGTGTTGATGGCGAACCGGTATGGCTGGGGCAGGTAAAGCATGCGATTGGACGCAGGTACGAAATCAGCGAAGTATTCTTTGGAACCTCAATGGACCCTGATGCTGATGACGGACGAAATTACCTGCTGCAGAATCTGTGGTATTCGCATTCCTTACTGGCGTTTGCCATTACGGGTACAGAAGTCCGTGCCCGGGCGGAGAATCCACTGCTTGGTTTTCGCGGCAACGCGTTTTATACAGACGGCAATCGATTCGTTATGTGGGTTTCCGGCGATCCGGTCGCTCTAAATGATGTTCGTAACCTGCTCTGGGAAACCAAGCAAGGTTCACAGGGAGATGGTGACTGATGGTGTCGCTGAAACTCTCGCGTGTCTGTTCTTTAACAGGCGCCCTGCTCTTTCTTGCAGCCTGCGCCTCGGCCCCAACCCCTGTGAATTCCCTGCCCGAAGGCGACTGGAAGGCCCGGGCCCAGACGCAATCAACAGATGACATTACTGTTTCAGCAGCTGTTCCAAGCGCCAAAGAAACCCGGCAACTCTTTGGCAAGCCTCTTTACAAACAAGGTATTCAACCCGTCTGGCTGCAATTCAACAATCAGACTTCCTCACCAATCACTTTCCTGCCCGTTGGCCTGGATCCACAATACTTTACGCCGCTGGAAGTAGCCAACGTGGACTTTAAAAGTACCAGGAAGGGCAAATCTGCGCCGCTCATCGACCCGTTTTTTATCAGCCAGAGCATCGGAGCATTGACCATCCAGCCCGGAGAAACCCGCAGCGGTTTCATTTTCAGCAAGCTTGATGAAGGCACCAAGGCGTTTAATGTAGATGTTGGAAGCAGCAATTCGGCCGGGCACAGCGACATGTACACATTCACTTTTTTTATTCCAGTGCCAGGCTTGAACATCGATCATTACAGCGTCGATTGGCACGGTCTGTATGCAGAAGACGAGTGGGTTGATGTTGATCAGGTCGAACTTGTCCGACGACTGGAGGCAGCTGGCTGTTGTGTTACTGACAAGAAAGGAGCAGGAAGCGGGGATCCGTTGAATCTCGTGATCATTGGTCGTCCAATAGATGTTTACACCGCGTTTATTCGCGCCGGGTGGGACGAAACGGAAACCGTTACCAGCGCTTCCTCGATGAAAACCATCGCGTCTTTTTTGAGTGGAGGAGAATACCGTTATTCTCCGGTCAGCGCGCTCTACGTTTTTGGACGCCCGCAAGACGTCGCGCTCCAGAAAGCCAGGGAGAACATTCACGAGCGTAATCACTTGCGCCTCTGGATGTCGAACATGATGTTTGAAGGCGACCCGGTATGGATGGGTCAGATCAGCCGTGACATCGGTGTAAGATTCACAGCCAAGACCATCACTACCCATAAAATTGACCCAAACGTCGATGAAACACGCGAATACCTGCTTGAGAACCTTGCATATTCGCAGTCCATCGCAAAATTCGGTTATGTTGGTGGTGTCGGTGAAGTGCCGTTCAGTCAGCCCAGAGGTAACCTGACCGGTGACCCCTGGTTTAGCGACGGATACCGGCTGGTTTTATGGGTCGGCAAGGAACCTGTCCCGTTGCCGGAAATCCAATTCCTCGATTGGCGCAGGCCTTATGAATAGTCAGGATTAATGAAAATGAACACGAACAGCAACCGAACAGTCCGCATCATCGGCGTCCCGCTTGACCTTGGCGCCAGCCGTCGCGGCACCGACGTCGGGCCTTCAGCCCTGCGAATCGCCGGCCTGGGCAATGCCCTGCGGCGCATGGGTTATACCGTCGCGCGCGAAGAGGACATCCCTGCCCCGGCAATGGAAACCGGAACACCCGAAGACCTTGAAGCCCGGTTCAAGCCACAGATACTGGAAGTCTGTAGCAGACTGGCCGAGCGGGTCGTCACGATATTGGAAGAAGGTGATTTTCCATTGGTCCTGGGTGGAGATCACTCCATCGCCATGGGCACTTTCGCTGGAACGGCCAGCCACTACAGAAAGCGAGGCGAAAGCGTAGGGCTGCTCTGGTTCGACGCACATGGTGACATGAACGTGCCCGGCAGTTCGCCGTCCGGAAACATCCATGGCATGCCCCTGGCCCACCTGTTGGGCAAAGGTGATCCTGATCTGAAAAACATCCAGGGTTTCAGCCCCAAGGTAAAACCTGGAAACGTTGCGCTTATCGGCATCCGTGATATCGATGGTCACGAGCGCCAGAACATCAAGGAATCCGGCATTCACGCGTTTACCATGCGTGAAATTGACGAACATGGTATGGCGGCGATAGCGCGCCGGGCGCTCGAAATTGTCAACGACGGCACCGTGGGTTTTCACATCAGCTTCGACGTGGACGGTTGCGACCCTACAGTCATTCCCGGCTCGGGAACACTGGTGCCGGGTGGTGTCAGTTTCAGGGAGGCCCACCTGCTGATGGAATATTGCGCCGACAACGGCAACCTGCTGTCGATGGAGATCGCTGAACTGAATCCCTTCCTGGATGAGCGCAACATCAGTGCCGAGCGCGCTATGGAATTGCTGCTCAGCGCCATGGGAAAAAGCATCCTGTAGCGGCAAGCCTATGCAATATACGATTTCAGCTCGAGGAAAACACGCGGCCGTTCCGATTCAGAAGTTTATCAAGAACAATTATTCTGAAATCCCGCTCGCACAGATTGACAGCTTTTTCGGCTTTACCGAACACAGCACGCTTTACGGCGGCCGCCTGTTCGCCACTACCGAGCTCAGCAGGTACGACGTTAACTCCCTTTACAAAATGAACATCAACGTCCGCCTGCCGCTGACCAACCATTATGCGACGCGCGAAGAGTATGAAGAAAACTTTCCGTTCCTGGAGAAATACCACCGGCCGGGTAATTCGCTGATCGTCACCAACGACGAACTTGCTACCTGGTTACGGGTCGATTTTCCGGATTACCGCCTGGAAGCCAGCGTGATTAAAAACATCAATACCGGACGGAAAGTGGACGAGGCGTTTCGCATTTACGATACGGTAATCCTGCCCATGGCTTCAAACGACGACGAGGCCTTTCTCAAGTCCATCGACAACAAGAAAAACATCACATTGTTCGCCAACGCTGGTTGCGCCTATACCTGCCCCGCGAAAATCTGTTACCCCAGTATTTCAAAAGCCAACAAGACCGGCGATCACAGCCTGTTCCAGTGCTCGCAAAAGCTCAAGGAACGCAACACCATTGGCATGTATGACTTTGACCTCGAGTACCTGCAATCCCTGGGTTTTGAACGTTTCAAACTTTTGCGGCCAAGGGCTGGAAAAATGACCGGGTACTAGGGGTAATGAAAACCACTCTGGCAATCTTTTTACTGTTCTGCGAATGGTTCATGCCTGCCGGGGTTTCAGCGCTCGGCCAACCTGGTGACGCGCCGTTTGAAATAGAACTCACGCTGAACCAGCTACTCGGTGAGGAGGATGCATCCCGTTATGCCAGCATCTTGTCACCGGAAAAAACCATCACCTGGGACGTCTATCTACCCGATAATGATTCGGCTGAACCGCCCGGGGTATTCGTTTACGTCAGTCCACGCAACCTGGGGCGCATTGATAACCGGTGGCGCGCCGCCATGGACCAGCAAAACCTCATTTATATCGGGGCCAACAATTCGGGCAACCGGATGCCGGTTAACCGCAGGATGATCTTCGCGCTGATGAGCCTGAAGGCCCTGGACCGTGAATACCTGATCGCCAGCAACCGGATTTACATTTCCGGATTTTCCGGTGGCGGCAGAGTCGCCAGCAAACTCGCCAGCCAGTACCCGGAAGTTTTTTCAGGCGCCGTCTATATTTGCGGTGTAGATTTCTGGAATGAAGAACTGGATATCAGGGTTGAACGCCTGGTAAAAAATCGCTTTGTGTTTCTGACCGGCTCCAAGGACTTCAACCGGGTTGAAACCCAGGGCGTCTACCACCGCTACCTCGATGCCGGCGCTCAGTTCAGTAAGCTTATGGTAGTGCCCGGAATGTCGCATGAACTTCCCGATGCCGCAGCTCTGGAAGAAGCCCTGGATTTCCTCGCCGAGTAGCAATCCCCTCTTGGTAATTTGTGCTTATTTGACTTGCGTCAATTAAGTCAGATTCAGTTAAATTTTCAATTGCGAATAATTCTCATTTGCATTATTGTTTGCCCACTTATCCCGGTTGCCCAAACGGAGTATTGAAAGTGGTCACGAACATCAAACACGGCTTATTTGCTGGCGTCATCGCACTGGCGTGCACACTCACTGGAACACCTGTAAACGCCCAGGACATAAACGAAGAGATCCTTAGAAAACTGGAGTCACTGCAACAGCAAATCGATGAGCTGAAGACGCAACTGGCCCAGACGCAAACCCGGACCGTAGAGACTGACGCGAAGGTTGAGGCGGTCGCCGAAGTCATCGAGTCGGGTTCCCCTGCCATCGTGGAGGCTAAACGCACCACCATAGGCGGCTACGGTGAGCTGCATTACAACAACATTTCAGCAGATGATTCATCGCGCGACTATAAGTCGATCGATTTTCACCGCTTCGTGCTGTTCTTTGGTCATGAATTTAACGACAAAACCCGTTTTTATTCGGAGGTTGAACTGGAGCATTCCTTCATAGCCGATACCGGTGGCGACACGCCCGGAGAGGTGGAACTGGAGCAGGCCTATATCGAGTGGGACTTGCGTGACAATCTGCATGCGAAAGGGGGTTTGTTTTTGGTGCCGGTCGGAATCCTGAACCAGACCCATGAGCCTGATACTTTTTACGGCGTGGAGCGTAACAACGTGGAAAGCATCATCATACCCAGTACCTGGTGGGAAGGTGGCGCAGGTTTGAACGGATTGTTCGGTTCCGGCTGGGCCTGGGACCTGGACCTGACCTCCGGGCTGGGAATGGCCGCATCCGGCAGCGACGCGTTCAGGATTAGGGGCGGTCGTCAGAAGGTTGCCGAAGCTCTGGCTAACGATTTTGCTGTCACCGGGCGCCTGCGGTACTTCGGAATGGCGGGCTTGCAGGCAGGTATCACGGTTCAGTACCAGTTTGATCCTTCCCAGGAAAGCAATGACGGACTGGATTCCGGTACGCTGGTGGAAGGTCATATTCAATATCAGCGGGGAGGTTTTGGCTTGCGCGCGCTTTATGCACGCTGGGATTTCAGCGGCTATGCCGTTGAAGCCGCCGGTGCTGACAAACAATGGGGCTGGTACGTGGAGCCCAGTTATCGCATCAACGAAGTGGGTTTCTATACCCGTTATGAGCAAGTTGACGCGGCGCGTGCCCAGGATAAGTTCGATCAATGGGAATTGGGCCTGAACTGGTGGCCAAATGAAAATGTCGTGCTGAAGTTTGACTACCGCGATCGCAACCATGATCTGGACAGTCAGCAGGGGCGCAATTTTACCGGCTTTGATCTGGGGCTGGGGTACAGTTTTTAAGCCATGTGCCGGCGCTTGAAACAATGGAGCTGCCTGGTTCTCATTAGCCTGGTATGGAGCGCAGTCGCCACGGCGGCAACGGTCTATGAAACCCAGACGGAGTTCCTCGATCGTGCTTTCAATAATTCACCGCCCGAGCCTGGCGTTGTCTGGCTGAGCGGCGATAGAAAGCTGGTTGTCCAGCAGATTCTGGGGCATGACTACCCTGCCCTGCGGGTGCGTTACTGGTGCCGGGAGGGACGCTCTGCGTGGACCCTGGATGAAGTGGGTAAAGACCTGCCCATCACCGTCGGTATCGTGGTCGTCGATACTTTCATTGAGAGTCTGCGAGTGCTCACATATCGGGAAAACCGTGGTGGCGAAGTCGCAACACCCGCTTTTACGGAGCAGTTCAACGGTAGTGCCCTGGATGGGAACAGCATGCTGAATACACAAATCGACGGCATAACCGGAGCTACGCTGTCGGTGCGTGCCTTGAGCCGGCTGGCGACGATGGCGCTGTTTTTACACTCTGATGTGGGATGCGTGAATGGGGCGTAAGAAATCCCGGATCTCTGTCTGGCGCCGCTTGCATCGCACGCTTGGCGCCAGTGCGGCAGCATTCATTCTTTTCATGGCATTCAGCGGCATAGCCATCAACCATGCCCGGAACCTGGGACTTGACGAACAACATGTCTCGCAACCTCTCCTGCTTAGCTGGTATGGATTTGACCAGCCCCGGGATATTCGCAGTTACACCGCCGGTGGCCATTGGCTCAGCTTTGTTGGCTCCAATGCATACTTTAACGGCCATTTCGTGTCGGTACTCCCGAATGGAGTCGGCGTCGCGTTCACCGGGGAAATGCTAGTTGTCGCTGGTACAAACGAATTGCTGCTGCTCGATCTGCAAGGCGAGTTGATCGAGAAACTTCCCTGGGATCGCCCGCAATCGGAATTGATTGAATCGATAGGCTTGCTCGGCAACGGGGACATCGTAGTTAAATCTGCAGGAAAATTGTGGATGACAGATGCCCAATTGCTGCAATGGCAACCGGCAGTGGAGGCCACATCGAACCCGGCATGGTCAGAACCCTCGAACGAGCCCGAAGTGATCAGGCAGGCCGTGATTCAGCAGTATCAGGGCGCCGGCCTGAGCATCGAACGGCTTATCCTGGATCTTCACAGTGGACGGATATTCGGAACTGCCGGAATTCTCATCTATGATTTGCTGGCCGTCATTGTTGGCTTTCTCGCGATCAGCGGCGTGGTTTTCTGGTTCCGGGGCCGCCGCAACGGCAAAAAGAGATACCCGAAATTTTAAATACCTTCAGGCAGGCAAAATCAAATAACAAAAACCGCCCGAAGGCGGCTTGTGTCAATTGGCGGAGAGGGTGGGATTGTCAAAAACCATCCCTGGTTTTTGCCCTACGGGCGTCTGCGACGACCAAATTCGCTCCCGGCGAATTTGTTGAACCCACATCGCTACGCAATGGTTGGTCGCATCCCCGCCTTTCCAACAAATAAAAAACCCCGCATGAGCGGGGTCTTTTATTTGGCGGAGAGGGTGGGATTTGAACCCACGAAGGGCTATTAACCCTTGCTGGTTTTCAAGACCAGTGCATTCAACCGCTCTGCCACCTCTCCTGAAACTGATTCCCCGGATAACGCCTGTATTTGGCGATCCGAGGCGCGCAAGAATACCTGAATTTCGCCCAATGCTCCAGCCCTGACAAGCGGCACATGACAAGGGGCTGGTGTTTGTTTAAGGTATCGAACTTGAAGCCGGGAACAATTACCCCAAAATTCTGGTCTCAGGTACTGAACTTGAGCTTGCCTGGCAGGCTGGAAACGATTTAAACGGAGAAAATAATGCAAATGAATACTGTCTGTAACCCGATCTTCAGAGTCAATTCTGCAGACCAACAAGTTGATCAGAAATACCTATATGCTGCTGTCAATGACGCTGGTTTTCAGTGGTGTGCTGGCATATCTCGGCATGGCGTTGAACGTGTCTTATGGCATGGCGCTGGGCGCGAGCCTGGTCGGCATCGGTTTACTCTGGTTTGCATTGCCCAGGACTCAGAATTCGGCTGCGGGTATCCCGGTATTATTTGCGGTAACCGGTTTGTTGGGTTTTGGACTTGGCCCGACACTTAATCATTACATGAGTGTTAATCCGAGCATCGTCATGGTTGCGCTGGGTGGCACCGGTGTGATTTTCCTGGGATTGTCTGCTTATGCCCTGGCGACACGCAAAGATTTCAGCTTCATGGGCGGTTTTATCTTCGTCGGGATGCTGGTCGCCATTGGCGCAATGCTGCTGAACCTGTTCCTCGGAATACCGGTTTTGGCGCTGGCGATCAGCGGTGCAGTCATAATGATCATGAGCGGCTACATTCTGTTCCAGACCTCTGCGATGATTCATGGCGGTGAAACCAATTACATTTCTGCAACTGCCGGACTGTTTATTTCGATCCTGAATATTTTCACCAGTCTGCTGCATATTCTTGGCGTTCTTGGCGACGACTGAGGCCACCAGGTTCATTTGAAAAATGATAAGCCCCTGTAACCGGGGCTTATTTTTTAGGAGGGTTTTATGGATTGGCTGAAAGTTGCATCTGCAGTCGCCCTGATTGCAATGTTCTTCCTGATTTTGCCTTCAGCCAGGAGAATGGCCAAAAACTCGCCTAAAGGCAGCATCAGCGACTGGATGGGGTTCGTCGTACCCATGGCCATAGTGGTGTTATTTATTTTGGTGTTGATCTCGCTGGTTTAATTCCAGTTCAGCGAGCGCCAGGTCTTCCGGGCAAATCGCCGGCATGGCCGGCTCCCACAATATTATTTGATGACTTCCAGGCCGCCCATGTAGGGCTGCAGAACTTCCGGCACCCGGATCGAACCATCCTGCTGCTGGTAGTTTTCCATCACGGCGATCAGGGTTCTGCCAACGGCCAGCCCTGAGCCGTTCAGTGTATGCACCAGCTCCGGTTTTCCGGTTTCCGGGTTGCGCCAGCGGGCTTTCATCCGGCGCGCCTGGAAATCCGTGCACACGCTGCAGGAAGAGATCTCCCGGTAAGTGCCCTGCCCCGGCAGCCAGACTTCGATGTCGTGCGTTTTAGCGGCAGCGAAGCCCATGTCCCCGGTGCACAGCACCACCGTGCGGTACGGCAGGCCCAGGCGCTGCAGAATGGATTCCGCGTGCCCGGTCAGTTCGTCCAGCGCAGCCGTTGATTCCTCCGGCCGGGTTATCTGCACCAACTCCACTTTTTCAAACTGGTGCTGGCGGATCATGCCCCGGGTATCCTGCCCGTAGGAGCCGGCTTCGCGACGGAAACAGGGGGTTTGCGAAGTAAATTTCAACGGCATGTCGGCGTTGTCGATGATTTCACCGGCAACCAGGTTGGTCATTGGAACTTCAGCGGTCGGCACCAGGTAGCGCGGCGGATCATCGGTCGTGGCGAAGGCGTCCTCACCGAACTTGGGCAACTGGCCGGTTCCTGTCATGGTTTCCGGGTTGACCAGGTACGGCAGGTACATTTCGGTATAGCCATGCTCGGTGGTGTGAACGTCGAGCATGAACTGGGCCAGTGCCCGGTGCAGCCGCGACAGCTTGCCTTTCAGCACAGTGAAGCGGGCGCCGGCCAGTTTGGCGGCGGCCTCGGAGTCCATCAGGCCGTTCATGCCCCCAAGTTCAACATGATCCCTGGGTTCGAAGTCGAACGCCGTTGACTCGCCCCAGCGCCGGATTTCCACGTTGTCGTTTTCGTCCTTTCCTACCGGGACTTCCGGCAAGGCCAGGTTCGGGATGATCATCAACCATGCCTGTTGCTCGTCATGAACGCCGGAGAATTCCGATTCCACCTGGCCCAGTTCCTCGCCCAGGTGTTTTATTTCGTCCAGCAATGGCTGGATATCTTCGCCGCGCCCCTTGGCCAGGCCAACGGATTTGGCGCTCTGGTTTTTCTGGTTCTGCAGGTCCTGGACGCGAACCTGCAGATCCTTCCGCCGTGTTTCCAGTTCACGCCAGGTGGCCACGTCCAGCGTGTATCCGCGAGGCGCGAGTGCTGCAGCTACCGACTCGGGGTCGGCTCTTAGTAATTGAGGATCAAGCATGTGATTTTTCTTCGGTTTAAACGCAATATTTTACCGTTGAATTTCGCCGATGACATCAGCGGATTCGGGCGGTTCGAATGTAAACAGGCCGGAGTCCAGTTTCGGGTTTCTTTGGACCGCCCCGAAAGTGATTTCCGTGCGCAGGCCAAACGTGTCTTCCATGACCATCAACTGCAGGGAATCATCACGCAGGCCGAGCAGGATGCGCTCGAAATCCGCATTACTGTCCTTCGGGCGCAGTTCCAGTAATTGCCACTGATCGGACTCTCCCGCTTCTGTGACCTCGAACTGTCTATCCAGGCGCCCCGGGTCGGTCAGAAGGGTCAGGGGTGAATCCACGACGGCCTGGCCCTGGTCTTTTACCGTGACCTGTTCCAGTTGTTCATCGTAAATCCAGATATTCCTGCCGTCGGCCACCACCAGTTCCGGAAACTCGCCGCCGTATTCCCACCGGAACAGGTGCGGGCGGCTTAACCAGACTTCGCCGGAACTGCGGTCGGTGGCTTCGCCGTCGGAGCCGATGACCTGTTGCTCAAACGTCGCGTGAAGTGTTTCCAGACCGTCTGAAAAACGGTCCAGCTGCGCGCGTGCGTTCTGCGCATGTGCCGCGCCTGAGAATGCCAGGCTGCAAAGCAGAACGGCGCTGACTGACAGAATTCGTTTCATCTTGCTGAATGATCTCCGGGTTGACGGGCTGACTCAGTCCCTGGGCGGCGGCGGTGCGAGGACTTCCCGCTGGCCGTTGTGCTCCGGCGGGCTGACAATTCCCGCCGCTTCCATTTCCTCGACCAGGCGTGCTGCGCGGTTGTAGCCAATCCGTAACTGGCGCTGAACGCTGGAAATAGACGCACGTCGCGACTCAGTGACAAAGGCCACTGCGTGGTCATAGAGTTCATCCTGTTCCGCATCAACCGATTCCGGCAGCCCGGTGGCGCCGATGGACATGCCATCTGAAGTCAACTGGGTCTCGTTTAAGACTTCCTCGATGTAATCCGGTTCCCCGAACTGCTTCAGGTATTTGACGATGGCATGCACTTCACTGTCGCCCACGAAGGCTCCGTGAATTCGTTCGGGTAACGCTGAACCCGGCGGCAGGTAAAGCATGTCACCGTGTCCGAGCAACTGTTCCGCACCCATCTGGTCGAGGATCGTGCGTGAATCCACCCGTGATGAAACCTGGAAGCCGATACGCGCCGGAATATTGGCCTTGATCAAGCCGGTGATGACGTCTACCGAGGGCCTTTGCGTCGCCACGATCAGGTGGATGCCGGCCGCCCTCGCCTTTTGCGCAATTCTCGCGATCAACTCCTCGATTTTCTTGCCGACGATCATCATCAGGTCGGCAAACTCGTCGATGACAACCACGATATAGGGAATGGCCTGAAGATCTGGCCTTTCTTCGGGAACGTCCGGCAATTGCGGCTTCCAGATGGGATCCTTCAACGGCTCGCCTTTTTCCGCGGCATCCTTGACTTTCTTGTTGTAGCCGGAAAGATTACGCACGCCCAGTGAGGCCATCAGGCGATACCGGCGCTCCATTTCAGCCACGCACCAGCGCAATGCGTTGGCAGCCTCTTTCATATCGGTGACGACCGGGGCCAGCAGGTGCGGGATGCCATCGTAAACGGACAATTCGAGCATCTTGGGGTCGATCATGATCAGCCGGACCTGCTCCGCCGTGGACTTGTACAACAGGCTGAGGATCATCGCGTTGAGCGCAACAGACTTGCCGGAGCCGGTGGTGCCGGCAACCAGGACATGTGGCATTTTTGCTATGTCGGCGATCACCGGGTTGCCGCCGATACTTTTTCCGAGCGCCAGGGTCAGTGGAGAGGTCGAGCGGTCGAATATGTCGGACCGGATGATTTCAGACAGGAAAACCGTGTTCCGGACTGCGTTCGGGATTTCCAGCCCGATCGTGGTCTTGCCGGGAATGACTTCAACGATGCGCACCGAGATCACGCTAAGCCCGCGAGCCAGGTCCTTGACCAGGTTGGTAATCTGGGCCGACTTGACCCCGGCAGCCGGCTGCAATTCAAAGCGCGTGATGACCGGGCCGGGATGCACTTCGACCACGTCCGCCTGGACGCCGAAGTCCGCCAGTTTCAGTTCGACCTGCCGCGACAGGGCTTCGAGCACTTCGGTGCTGTAACCCACGGTTTGTTCCGGCGGGTCATCCAGCAGTTCCAGTGGCGGCAGAGACCCGGCCGGCAGGTTTTTGAACAGGGGTTGTTGTTTTTCCCGCTTTGAACGATCGCTCGGCATGCTTTCCGGGGCCACGATCTGGGGTTCAATCTTGAGCTGCGGCTTGCTTTTCTGGCGAACCGAGTCTGCTTTCCGGACCTCCCCCCGTTCAGCCTTGGCCCGCCGGCCGGCCAGCCAGTCCCGCATGCCTGCCACGGTGGCGCCGATCCAGGTCACAGTGGCCAGCGTATATCGGCCGGTCATATCCATCACCCGGAACCATGAAATTCCGGCAAACAGCGTCAGGCCCACCAGGAACATGGACAACAGGAACAACGTCGTGCCCAGCGTTCCGGTCGTTTGCAACAAGGGGGTGGAAATTTGCAGGCCGATCACTCCCCCGCCTCCGGCCGGCATGGAACCCGCCGGTGGCAGTGTGTGCATGTGCGCCAGGCCGCTGGCAGACAGGATAAACAACAGCAGCCCGGTCAGGCGCGCCAGCCATTCCATTGGCGTGGCCTTTTCAAGCGGCCGGCCCGCACGGTCATAGACCAGCCAGCCGATGAAAACCAGCAGCACCGGCAGCGTGTAAGCCAGGTAACCGGTCAGAAACAGGAAAAAATTGGCCAGCCAGGCGCCGAGTATGCGCCCGATATTGTGCACCTGCGTGCTCGCCACGGCATTGAACGGTCCCGGATCGGTCGGTGCATAACTGGCCAGGCAGGCCACCAGGTAAACCGCCAGCAGAATGGTCAGGATGAAAAAACTTTCACTGAGACGGTGCGCTACCTGGTTCACATCCGGCATGGCGCTGATGGATTTCTTTTTTGCTTGCGGCAAGCTGATCTTCCTTGTCAGATTTATTATCAGGGAGTCCCTGGTTAATGATGCACGGAGCCCGAAGCGGCTTCGCATATTAAATCAAAGGCTCGCTGGATTCAGCGTTGATTTTCAACGCATAATGACCCCATATACAGCCATCAAACAGGAGCGATTATACATGAGCGAGGCCAGGCACTGCCGATTACTGATTATCGGATCAGGACCTGCCGGTTATACGGCGGCCATCTATGGCGCACGCGCCAACCTGAAACCGGTAATTATCACGGGCGTTGAGCAGGGCGGCCAGCTGATGACGACCACGGAAGTGGAAAACTGGCCGGGTGGCAGCGCCGAACTGCAGGGGCCGGAGCTCATGCAAAACATGCTGGAGCACACCGAGCGATTTGATGCCGAAATCATATTCGATCACATCCATACGGCTGACCTCGGCCAACGCCCTTTCCGGCTGGAAGGTGACAGTGGCGTGTACACGGCGGATGCGATCGTGATCGCCACCGGCGCCAGCGCCAAGTACCTTGGGCTGCCTTCCGAAGAGGCGTTCAAGGGCAAAGGAGTTTCCGCCTGCGCAACCTGTGACGGTTTTTTTTACCGCGGCCGGAAAGTCGCCGTCATCGGTGGCGGAAATACCGCGGTTGAAGAAGCCCTCTACCTGTCGAATATTGCTGAAGAGGTCGTGGTGGTGCACCGCCGCGATGAGTTCAGATCCGAAAAAATCCTGCAGGACCGGCTGTTTGATCGCGAGAAAAACGGCAAGGTGACGATCATGTGGGACCACGTGCTGGACGAAGTGCTGGGCGACGACAGCGGCGTGACCGGAATGCGCGTGAAAAACGTCAAGACCGGCGAGGCTACCGAAGTGGAGTTGGCGGGTGTGTTCATAGCCGTTGGCCACTCCCCCAACACCGGAATTTTCGACGGCCAATTGGATATGAAGGGCGGCTACATCACGATTCGCAGCGGAACGGACGGCTTTGCCACCGCAACCAGCGTTCCAGGTGTGTTTGCCGCAGGGGATGTTGCCGATCACGTTTACCGGCAGGCCATCACCTCAGCCGGTTTCGGCTGCATGGCCGCGCTTGATGCGGAACGCTGGCTGGACGAACAGGGCCACTAGCCCTGGAGATTTCTCCCCGCATCATCACCGACTTCACGTCGATCGAACCGGGCGACTGGGATGGCCTGGATCATGCGGACAATCCGTTTCTGTCCCATGCCTTTCTGGCCGGGCTGGAGTCTTCGGGTTCCATCGGTGCACACACCGGGTGGCGGCCACACCACCTGGCGCTTTACCGGGACGATGAATTGGTCGCGTTTGCCCCGGGCTACGTCAAGACCCATTCCCATGGCGAGTTTGTTTTTGACTGGGCGTGGGCCGACGCTTTCCAACGGCATAACCTGCCTTACTACCCCAAGCTGCTAACCGCCGTGCCCTACTCCCCGGTCACCGGACCCCGGCTGCTGGTTCGCCGGGGACACCCGGAAGCGTCGGGCCTCCGGCAACGACTGATCAAGCTGGCAATCGACGAATGTGAACGATCCGGTTTTTCATCCTGGCACTGCAATTTCATCTCAGCCGGCGATTACAGCGCCCTGGAAGAATCGGGATTGCTCCGGCGATCTGACTGGCAGTTCCACTGGCGCAATAACGGCTACAGCTCATTCGATGATTTCCTGGGTCGTTTGCAATCGCGCAAGCGCAAAAATATCCGGCGTGAACGACTGGCCGTTGAGCAGGCGGGCATTCGCTTTGAATGGAAAACCGGCGGGGAAATTGATGCAACGGACATCCGCTTCATACATCGCTGCTACCAGGCGACGTTCCAGGCTTATGGCAACCACCCGGCGCTAAACGAGGAGTTTTTCGCCATGCTGGCCGATGGCCTGCAAGATCGCCTTTTGGTTTCCTTCGCCATTTCAGGCGATGAACGGATAGCCATGAGCCTGTTTTTGCAGGGCGGCGGCCGCCTGTATGGCAGGTACTGGGGTTGCGTCCGGGACGTCCCGGGTTTGCATTTCGAAGCCGCGTACTACCAGGGTATTGAATTTTGCATTCAAAACGGCATCGAGGTGTTCGAATCCGGCGCCCAGGGCGAGCATAAGATCAGCCGCGGATTTATGCCAGCCAGGACGCGCTCCTATCATTTTGTCCGCAACGACGCTTTCCGGGACGCCATAGCGGAGTTTCTCTCCCGCGAGACCGGCTGGCTCGATGACTATCGTGACGAACTGCTGCAACACAGCCCTTACCGGCGGGATCAAACGTGAGCCACAAGATCAACTTGCATCAGTTGGGAAAAGACCCATCGTCACCCTTCCCACCCACTTCCGATGCACTGGATTCACCCAATGGCCTGATCGCCTGGGGCGGTGACCTTCAAGCCGAGCGGTTGCTGAACGCTTACCGGGTGGGAATTTTTCCATGGTACACGGCCGGCCAGCCGATCCTGTGGTGGACCCCGGCGCCCCGTTGTGTCATTTTTCCGGACCGGGTGCACCTATCCAGGCGCACCGGCCGACGTTACAACAGCGGGCTTTACCGCCTGACGGCTGATACTGCCTTTCGCGATGTGGTCAGGGCGTGTGCCGGGTCGCGAAGGCATGAAAAAGGAACCTGGATCACCCGGGAGATTATGGATGCCTATTGCAACCTGCACGAACTCGGTCATGCCCACTCGCTGGAGGTCTGGAAGAACGATGCACTGGCAGGTGGCATTTACGGCCTGGCGCTGGGCTCGGTATTTTTTGGCGAGTCCATGTTCAGCCACGAACCGGATGCCAGTAAAATCGCCCTGGTGGCGCTTTGCCGGCAATTACAGGCCTGGGGCTACGGGATGCTGGACTGCCAGGTCGGAAATCCGCACCTGTTCAGCATGGGGGCAGAGGAACTTCCGCGGGAAATTTTTGAGCAGAAACTGGCACAGGGCGTTAGTGACACCAGGCCACTGGAATGCTGGCGGGACCGGGTTCGTTTTGCGGCGCGCTGGTGAAGCCGCTGCCACCATTCAACCCAACAATTCTCTGAACCTCTCCAGGGTCATTTCGTCCAGGTCACCCCTTTCCTGCGCCAGTTCCAATACCGTTCTTGCCAAAACACGGTAGACCTCGATGTCGCCGGGATGTGATGCCCTGATGGCATCGATATGGGCAGCGATGGTGCTGGTATCCCCCCGGACCACCGGCCCGGTGATGGATTGCCGCGCGCCGGAGCGGAACAGGTCTTCCATCGTGCTCTGCAGCAACTGATAAGTCACGGTTCGGGCTGTTTCTTCCGGAAGCCCTGCTTTGCGCTGCCACTTCTGCGCCTTCCAGGCGACCGCCTTGGTGATGTTGCTGATAATGCTCACGGACGCATGGTAAAGACCCCGGTCGATGGCTTCGACGGGCAGCCAGGTACCGCCAATGGAGACGATCAGCGGCTGCAGCGCATCGAGCGCGGCGGCGGAGCCTTCAGCCACGCAGGCGGTGCCGGAAAAATCGTCGAGGGACAGCGCCGAGTCGGTCAGCGAACGCACCGGGTGCAAGGCTGCAAGCTCGACAGTGCCATTATTCAAGGGCTCCAGCACATCCAGTCCGAAACGGCCAGCCAGGTGAAAGACCAGCGAGTTTCCCAGCGGCTTCCCGCTGGCCGCCAGTTCCCTGGCCACGCTCTCAATCTGGTCGTCGTTGGTGCCGATCAACCAGAAGTCAGCGGGCTGCATTTCATCCAGGCAGCCCACCGCTCTGCCGGCCCCGGTTTTTTCAACGGCTCGCCGGGTACTGGCCTCGCTCCGGTTCATGATGCAGGCGATGTCCACGGAACCCGCCTGAAGCCAGAGCCTGGCAAGATTTCCGGCGGCCCGGCCGCATCCAATGATATTGATCCGCTTTTTCACTTTCAGCCCTGGTCCGGAGGTTTATCGTCAATCAGGAAAAAGATGTGGGTAACCGCTTCCTCTGCAGGTGTTTTCGCGGGATCGGAAATATACTGTTCCCAGGATACGCGGCCTTCCTTGAGACCATGTACGGCCATGTATGCAGCCAGTTTTTCATAGCTGGCCGGCATTCGGTCATACGGCCCACGGTGCACTACCCGCACCGCCTGCCCTGCCGGCGACTTGCCGGCATGGACACGGCCGCTCAGGGTTACTGCAGCCGGCGGCACCGGAATGGCCGCGCTGAATTCGTAATCTTCGGCGTCCCAGGCCCGGGTGATCGCCATGGGCTGGGAAAGCATGGGAATCGACTGCTCCGTCATCAGGGTGGTAATTTCCCGGTATGCCGCGGCCAGACCGGCAGCAATTCCGCCTGCCGATTCCCGGCTACCCATCGCCACATACAGGATATCCACCGGTTCAACGTCCACGATTGCCACGTCGATATCCGAAAAATCGGCGGAAGGAAGCAATTCGGCAAACGCTTTGAGGCGGTCCAGCCCCTGCTCGTAGTCGGTTCCGATCCAGCCGTCAAAAAACAGGCCGAAATATCCCATCATCAGCCCGCTGAAAAACTCCTGGCCCTCGGCAAGGTCCATGTCAAAACCCCAGGTGAGGTGCACCCCCTGCCCGATCGGGTCGAGCTGAAAATAGGAGGACGCACTGCCCATCTGGTCAAATTCCATCTCCATTCTGACCAGTGACCAGGGCTTGCTTTCGGTGATTTCCTGCCAACCGCTGCCCACCAGTCGCGGATCGCCGGCCCAGTTCATGCGGGCTCCCTTTCCGGATGCGGGGCCGCTGTAGCGGTAGAGCGTATTTGGATCGCGCGCCAGCCAGGGTGACCATTCGGAATAGGTGCTGAATTCGTTCAGCAGGGCAAAGACGGTGGATGGCGGACGGTCGATTCCAATGCTGCGCTCAACGTGCACAGTTCTTGGTAAAAACATCCCTACGCCGATAAATATAAAGCATGTAATTACAATAAGATAAAGTATCTTTTTAAACATAACATTACATTCTTACAGGCTTCGTTCAACGTTTATCGGGCAAGTCAAATTTGTCCGGATCACTTTCCGGATACCATTCGGGAACCGAGTCATCGTGCTCCCAGTCATAGCTTACCAGCGGCGTCCGGTCCCAGTTACGAAAAACAATAGCCAGCACGACTCCGATCACGGCTCCAGTCAGGTGCAATTCCCATGACAAGTGCGGCCTTATCGGCAGTACGCCCCAGATCATTGACCCGTAAAGGAATCCAACCAGCAGGGAAACGGACACGGATCGCATGTCACGGCGAATGATTCCACTGACAAAAACATAAGCCAGCAGGCCGTAGATCAGTCCGCTGGCGCCGATGTGCAGGGTCGGCCGGCCAATGATCCAGGCCAGGCCGCCCGAACCGAGCCAAATCAGCGGGATGGCTCTTAAAGCGCTTTTTGGATAAAGATAAAGGGTTGCGGTCAGCGCGATGAACATCGGTAGCGTATTGGACAGAAGATGTTCAAAACTGCCATGCAGTAAGGGCGCAGTGATCATACCGATCAGGCCGGATAAAGAACCGGGCCTCAGGCCAAAACGGCCCAGGTGGAGACCGAATGCCGCATCAAAAATAAAAATCGTCCACAGAAAACCTACGAAAACCAGCGACAGCCTGATGGCCAGCCGAAAATTGCTGTGGGCCCGCTTTGAGAGGGTAAAGCGAGGATCGGGCTTGTTCAGCGCCATCGCGTCAACGCAATTCCGGTGGCAGGGCAGATGCAATGGTGCTGCGGGTTTCTTCCAGCAGTTGGTCGACGTCTTTTCCCTGCGGCGTGATGGCCGGGTGGATGACCATCCGGACGGAGCCGGGAAAAGGCTTGAGTGAGCGGGCGGGCATTATGTCGCGCGTACCCACCAGGGTGACCGGCAAAACGGGAATGTCCTGGTCGATTGACAACCGGAAAGCGCCTTTTTTGAACGGCAGCAAGCGCCCGTCCAGGCTCCGGGTTCCTTCTGGAAAAAAGAGGATGCCAACACCGTTTCCAAGTCGCGACAGGGCAGCCCTTATGGCTTTGGACGCCTGTTTCGGGTCCCGCCGGTCGATAAAGATATGCCCGGCCTTCTCGCACCCCAGGCCAATGCCCGGTATCTTGCGCAACTCCTGCTTGATCACCCACTTCAGGTCCAGCTTCAGCCAACCGTAAACCACCAGGATGTCATACTGACTTTGATGGTTGATAGCCACTACATAGCTCTGCCCCTGGTGGGCGTGCTCACTGCCTTCAACCGTGACGAAAACCGGGGTTAACAGCGCCAGAACCTTTCCCCAGGTGGCTGCAAACACCCGGCTTGCCCACTCGGGGTTGACCAGGCCTGCAAAAATGATCGTAAGAGCGCTGAACAGCAGGGTCAGAATAGCGACCAGCGGAAAAAAAATGAGCCAGGCATAAATCTGGTAAAGCCAAAAGGCCACTGCTTTCATTATCCGGGTCCGTGAAATTTCATATAGGGTACCAGCGTCCAGCATATCGATAAAACAGCGCGTTGCAATGAAATTGGGGCGCCTGATCGGGCGCCCCAATTTATTACACAATCAGGTATTGCCGGGATTGTGGACCCGCTTCACGCAGCCTGGTCTTCCTTGAGGCCTTCGAGTAATGCGCCACGTGCGGGCGCCTCGATCTCGATTTTCCTGGGCTTCATGGCCTCGGGAATTTCGCGCTCAAGTTCAATGTGCAGCAATCCGTTGTCCAACCGGGCCCCGGTTACCTTGACATGGTCAGCAAGGCTGAACCGGCGCTCGAAAGAGCGAGTGGCGATGCCGCGGTAAAGAAAGCCGTTTTCTTCGCCTTCTTTGTCTTCAGGCTTTTCGCCGGTTACCACCAGTTTGCCATTTTCAGACGTGATGCTGAGGTCGGATTCCGAGAAACCGGCCACGGCCATCGTGATGCGATAACGGTCATCGCCGGCTTTCTGGATGTTGTACGGGGGAAAGCTGTTCCCCTGCTCCAGGCGGTTGGTGGTGTTGAGCAAGTTTGCGAGCCGGTCGTAGCCGACTGAAGTACGAAACAGAGGTGAAAAATCAAAAGTAGTCATTACCGTATTCTCCTATGAAGCAATTCGGTTATTCAGTAAAACTTCCGCCTTACGGCCGGAAGCGCCTGCGGCCCCTGTCGGCGACCGCAATAAGAAAATAGGGACGGGAGAAATAATTTCAAGTCATTCGTATTCGATTTTTACTATAAATGCTTCAGAGGCCCCTTCCGGTGACGGCAGGACGACGTCATCCTCGACGCCATGGCCCAGCAAGGCCCGCGCGACCGGAGAATCCACCGAAATGTAGCCCTTTTTCGCGTCGATCTCGTCTGCCCCGACGATCCGGAAGCGGGAGGTTTCCCGGTTGGCGTACTCCAGCGTTACCGTGGCGCCGAAATAGATTTTGTCTTGCCTGGGCGGCTTTCGATCAACCACTTCGACCACGTCAAGGCGTTTTGACAGGTACCGGATGCGGCGGTCGATCTCGCCCAGCTGTTTTTTGCGGTAGATGTACTCGGCGTTCTCGGACCGGTCGCCTTCTGCGGCGGCGGCCTGCAGCGCCGGCACAACATCCCGCCGGCGCAGTTGCCAGAGCTGCTTCAGCTCATTTTTCAACGCACTCTCGCCTTCCGGCGTAATGTATGGACTGCTGCGGGCTTGTGGCTCACGCCAGCGTGACATGGAGGTGCTCCGGGTTGATCGAAGCTGAATTGTAGCCCAACTTTCGGCACCCGCAGAAAAACGCCCGATTCGCTATATTGAACCGATTGGTTTTTTACAGACTCTGAAGAGGATTTTCCATGAATGATCGACTGAAACTCGCCATCGCCCTGAGCCTGGCCGTCACTTTTAGCCTGGCGGCTTGCCAAAAGACCGAACAGGAAGAAAACACCCGGGTTGCAACGGCTGAAGCCATCGCTGAAGCGGAACAGGCAGCTCCTGTTGTACTCAGCAGCGGAATCGACACCGGAGGTTTCGATACATCTGTGCGCCCCCAGGATGATCTTTTCAATTACGTGAATGGAAAGTGGATCGCTGAAACCGAGTTACCCGCAGATCAATCCAGTTGGGGTACATTCTACGCACTGCACGAACAGTCGCAGGAAGATATCCGCATTCTGATTGAAGAGGTCAGTGCGGCGGAGAACGTGGAACCCGGCAGCGCGACCCAGAAAATTCGCGATTACTACAATTCCTACATGGATACCGGGAAAGCCACTGAATTGGGAGTTGAAGCCATTCGCACGGAATTGAATGAAATCGCATCCATCGAATCATACGATGACCTGTTCAGGGCATTTTCGACACTCGCTGTCTATGGCGTCACTACGCCCATCTCGAGCTATATCGACTCTGATCTTACGGACCCGGATATCAATGTCGTATTCCTGGCTGAATCCGGGCCTCACGCTTCCTGACCGCGATTATTATCTCCAGGACGACGAGCAGTTTGTGCAGGGTCGTGAACTCTTCCGGGCCTATGTTGCGCGCCTGTTTGAGCTCGCAGGCATTGAGGGTGGCGATGACAAGGCAGATGCGATTTTCGCACTGGAGCACGCGCTGGCGGAAGCCCACTGGACGAAAGAAGATAATCGCGATCCGGTCAAGTCGAATAACCCGAAAACACCTGCAGAACTGGCTGAAATGGCGCCCGGGATCAACTGGACGGTGAGTTTCGAGGCTGCCCAGATCCCCGCCCGTGAAATCTATATTGTCAACCAGCCCAGCTATTTCGAAGCCGCCGGCAACATCATCGCAAATACCGGTTTGGCTACCTGGAAGGATTACCTGACCTTCCAGACGCTGAATAAATTTTCCTCGGTGCTTGGCGATGAGTTTTTCCAGGCCTGGTTCGATTTTTACCTCGCCGGTCTGCAGGGTGTTGAGGAGCCCAGTCCGCAGTGGAAGCGTGCAGTGTCCTCGATCAATGGCAAGATGGGGGAACTGCTGGGTCAGCTGTATGTCGACCGTCATTACCAGGAAGCGTCACGGGCCCGCATGGAAACCATGATTGCCAACCTGATAGAGGCTTACCGGCAATCCATCATGGCCCTGGACTGGATGAGCGAAGAGACCCGGCAGCAGGCGCTGGAGAAACTGTCCAAGTTCACGCCAAAGATCGGCTACCCGCAGGAATGGCGGGATTACAGCAGCATGGAAATCGTTGAAGGCGACCTCGTCGGCAACATCAAGAGCTCGCTAGCGTTTGAATACCGTCGCAACCTCGACAAGCTGGATCGACCGGTCGACAAGACGGAATGGTTCCTGACCCCGCAGACCGTCAACGCTTATTACAACCCGCAGTGGAATGAGGTTGTCTTCCCGGCCGCCATCCTGCAGCCTCCGTTTTTCAATGTCGAGGCGGATGACGCGGTCAATTACGGGGGGATCGGCTCGGTTATCGGACACGAAATCGGACACGGTTTCGACGACCAGGGCCGTAAATTCGATGGTGACGGCAACCTGCGTGACTGGTGGACCGAAGAGGACAATGCAAGGTTCGAGGTGCTCAAGAACAGGCTGGCCGACCAGTACAACGGCTACGAAGTGATTGACGGCCTGACCATCAACGGGGAATTCACGTCCGGTGAAAACATCGGCGACCTGGGTGGCCTCGGCATCGCTTACAAAGCTTACAAGCTTTCGCTGAATGGCGAGGAAGCGCCGGTCATCGACGGCTTTACCGGTGACCAGAGGTTTTTCCTCGGCTATGCACAGGTCTGGCGCAGCAAGGTCAGGGACGAAGAAACCAAGCGTCGCTTGACGATCGATCCGCATTCCCCGGCCAAATTCCGCGCCAATGGCGCCGCAGTCAATGTCACGGAGTTTTATGAAGCCTTCGACGTCAAGGAAGGTGATGGCATGTATCTGCCTCCCGAGGAGCGGGTAAAAATCTGGTAACGGCACCGTAGGAGCGGATTAGCACAGGCAATGGAGACAGGACGGTTTTGCCGCAGGCAAAGAAGTCCTGTTGGAATGCCGTCGTGCGTCCGCGATAAATCCGCTCCTACGTAATTCATTGCGACGCTTTTCTCCTGACTTTCGTCTAAGCGGGTAATGGCCAAGACTCCCTTCGAAATCGAACTGGACGACCTGACGCTGGCGCGAGCCCGTCGCGGTGATCTTGACGCCTGCGAAAGCATTTACCGGCTGTTCCAGCAACCCGCCTACGCGGTTGCCTACCGCGTTTGCCAATGCCGTGAAACGGCCCAGGAAGTCTGCCAGGAAGCCTTTATCACGGTGTTCGGCAAGCTGAAGCAATTTCGCGGTGATGCGCCCTTTTGGGGCTGGCTGCGCCGCGTCGTCATTAACCATGCGATCAGCTCAATTCGAAAGGGGCCGAAAGACCAGCCGGTTGAGTTCCAGGAACACCACGGCAGGTCAGAATCGGCGTCCGACCGGGTCGGCATGTCGATGGACCTGGAATCCGCGCTGGCGGCGCTCGGCGCGGAAGACCGGGCGATTGTCTGGCTGCACGACGTGGAGGGTTACAACCATGCCGAAATCGCGGACCTGTTCGGAAAAACCGAAAGTTTTTCAAAGACCCGCCTGTCGCGGGCCCGCAGCCAGCTCAGACATTTACTGAGCGCCGGCGCTCCGGCGCTGTCCAGTGCGGTGGCCGGATGAGGAAACACATGCATTATTCAAAGGTACATATCATGCAAAAGGAACGGGATCCCCTGAATCTCGGCAGCCTGCCTGCCGTTGCCCCGCCGTCTGACGGCTGGCCTTTGATCAGGGCTGAACTGGAAAAACGCCAGCGACGGCGCCGGCAAGCCCCGTATTGGGGCGGCGCCCTGGCGGTCGCAGCCGCGCTCATGCTGGCCGTGGGGCTGTTCATACAACAGCCTGCGCCTGAAGCTGTTGCAGCGCCCCAGGCGCTGGATTCCCTGATCAGTCTCTCCCAACAGCTCGAGACCCGCGTGCGCGCCTACCGTTCGGAAATCGGCGGATTGCCTACGAACGCGTTGGTTTACCAGGTGGAGCTCGAAGACCTGGTCGCACAGGTCGATGAGGAACTGAGCATGAACCCGGACTCGACCGAACTGTGGAGCCAGCGGGTCAACCTGATGCTGGACCTCTCACGGCTTTATGAAAATCAGTTGCGACGGGATTACAGCCGGATGGCGTCATTGTAAGTGTCCGTCACACATATCAAGGAAACTGAAATGAAAAAGATCTACATGACACTGCTGATCCCCTCGCTGCTGCTGGCTACAGGTTCGCTGCTCGCGGGTGAAGCGGCCGACACGAGCCAGTCAGCGAATGTTGCCAGGTCGGAAAACCAGGCCATGCTCGAGGAAGCGGAAAAAGCCCGTCGCGATGCTGAATCGGCCCGCCTCGAGGCCTCGAAAGTGGCTGAAATGGCCCGGGAACTGGCGCAAAAACAGGCCAGGGAAGCGAAAGAATCCACCGAACTCGCACACCGTGACCAGGAAGCAGTCACCCGCGAACGGGAAATCCAGCAGGAAGAAATGAGCCGCGCACGGGAACAACTGAGTCGGGCCCACCGTGAACTCAGGGAAGCATCGCGCGAAGTCGCCCAGGCCCACCGTGACCTGGCCCGGTCCGGCCGGGAGATCGAAATCATCCAGGAAATAAACCTGGGAGACCGCGCCGTGATCGGCGTGGTGCTGGGACGCCAGACTGAAGAAGGTGTGGAGATCATCGGGGTTTCACCGGACGGCCCGGCCGAGCGCGCGGGGATTCAGCCCGGTGACGTGCTGGTGTCGATCAGGGGCGAACGACTGGCTGGTGATGAAGAAGCCCGTCAAAGTGTTTTCCAGGTCATGCGTGAAGTCACTGATGGCGAAGAACTGGCCGTTGAGGTAAACCGCAAAGGACAAACCTATACGTACACGGTAACAGCCGAACAACGCGAACCGCGCGGCTGGCAATCGGTCATCCGGATTCCGGATATGCCCGAGGTACCGGACGCACCGGGTGCGCCCTACGTGATCACGGAAACCATCGAGATTCCGGACATCGACGAGGCTGCGCTTACGGCCGAGATTGCTGAATTATCTGACCGGATCGAATCCATGAACCGGCACTTCGTCATCCATGACGGGGAGAATATCCAGGAGTGGGAGATCGAGGGGTTTTCCGATTTAGGCAGCCACGCGATGGACGAGGCCAACATCTGGTTCGGCCTGCCCCAGGGCCACGGCCTGGAACTGGCGACCATCAATGAAGGGCTGGGCGCTTATTTCAAAACCGACCGCGGCGTGCTGGTGATCAAGGCGCGGGAGGACAACGCCTACGAACTGGAATCCGGTGACGTGATACTTTCGATCGGCTCGACCGAAGTGAACTCGCCGTCTGACATGGTTCGCGCCTTGCGCGACGTCGAACCCGGGGGCGAAATTGCCATTGAAATCAAGCGGGACCGGAAGAGCAAAACGCTGAACGTGATCGTTCCGGAAAATCGCCTCGGTTTTCGGTAAAACTGAAGAGGCGCCTGCGGCTCCTTTTGTTCCACGCGTAGTCTATAATCTCCCGATTCATTCGAAGCGGGAGATTTTTTGGTATGGCCGGCCAGGCTGATTCCCTCAAATCCGTTCTTTTTGCGCTGTTTGCAAACACGGCGATTGCCGTCGCAAAGGGCATCGCCGCGTTGGTTACCGGTTCGGGCGCGATGCTGGCGGAGGCCATTCACTCGGTAGCGGACGCCGGCAACCAGTTGTTGCTGATACTGGGCTTGCGGCAAACCCACAAGGCGCCGACTGAAGACCATCCCCTGGGATTTGGTAAAAGCATCTATTTCTGGTCGTTCCTGGTCGCTGTGATCCTGTTCAGTCTCGGGGGCATGTTTTCGCTGTACGAGGGCATACACAAGTTATTGCATCCGGAACCGCTGACTTATCCGTGGGTCGCGATCGCTGTTCTTTTATTTGCCATTGGCGCCGAGAGCGTTTCCCTGTGGGGCTGTCTGCGGGAGGTCAACAAGGAAAAACTGGAACGAAGCTTTTTGCAGTGGTTCCGACAGAGCCGCAGCAGCGCATTGATCGTGGTGCTCGGTGAGGACGTTGCCGCCCTGCTCGGCCTGGTGTTTGCGCTGGCCGCCATCCTCGGCACGATCGTCACCGGCAACCCGATGTGGGATGCGCTGGGGACGGTTTCGATCGGTGCACTCCTGCTGATCATTGCGGTCTTCGTTGCGGTGAAAGTAAAAGACCTGCTGATCGGGCAAAGTGTCGACCCGACCATACTGGTCGAAATGCGGCGGTTTTTTGAACGTCGCTCTGAAATTCGTGAACTCTACAGCCTGCTCACGATGCAATTCGGTCCTGACGCCATGGTGGCCGTGAAAGCCAAGATGGTCCCCACCGGCTCCGAGCGGGGTATGATTGCTGCCATTAACCTGGTGGAGCACGAATTTCGCGCACGTTTCCCGATGACCGCCTGGCTGTTTTTTGAACCCGATGTCGAAGACTAGTCCACATACCGGGCCCACCGTGGGCATGGTCAGCCTGGGCTGCCCGAAAGCGCTGGTCGATTCCGAACGGATATTGACCCAACTTCGCACCGACGGCTACCGGATCAGTCCGGACTATGAAGGCGCAGACGTCGTGCTGGTCAACACCTGCGGGTTTATCGACAGCGCCAGGGCCGAATCGCTGGATGCCATAGGCGAAGCGCTCAGCGCCAACGGACGGGTCATCGTGACCGGCTGCATGGGCGTGAACGAGGAGGAAATCCGCAAGCTGCACCCACGCGTGCTGGCCGTGACCGGGCCGCAACAATACGAGGCCGTGGTCAGCGCGGTGCACCGGCATGTACCTCCGCCCATGGAACATGATCCGTTCACCAGCCTGGTGCCGCCCCAGGGCATCAAGCTCACGCCGCGGCATTACGCCTACCTGAAGATTTCCGAAGGCTGTAACCACAAGTGCACCTTTTGCATCATTCCCTCGCTGCGCGGCAAACTGGTCAGCCGCCCGATCGGCGACGTGATGGGTGAAGCGGAACGGCTGGCTGCCGCCGGCGTGCGTGAACTGCTGGTCATCTCCCAGGACACCTCGGCCTACGGCGTGGACCTGAAGTACAAGCTGGACTTCTGGAACGGCCGGCCGCTCAAAACCCGCCTGCAGGAACTGTGCGAAGCGCTGGGCAGCCTCGGGCATCTGGGTCCGGCTGCATTATGTCTATCCGTACAAGCACGTCGACGAAATCATTCCCCTGATGGCCGACGGGCGCATCCTGCCGTACCTGGACGTACCCTTCCAGCACGGCAGCCCGCGGATACTGAAGCTGATGAAACGCCCGGCCGCCGCTGAAAACACGCTGGAACGCATCCACCGGTGGCGCGAGATCTGCCCCGAACTGGCGATTCGCAGCACCTTCATCGTCGGCTTCCCGGGCGAAACGGACGAAGATTTCCAGGTTCTGCTGGACTTCCTGGAGGAAGCGCAACTCGACCGCGTGGGATGCTTCACCTATTCCGCGGTGGAAGGCGCACGGGCCAACGAGATCGAGGGCGCGGTGCCGGAAAGCGTCAAACAGGAACGCTGGGAGGCCTTCATGCAGACCCAGGCGGCGATCAGCAGCGCACGGCTGCGGGCCAAGATCGGCACCCTCCAGGAAGTGCTGGTGGATGAAACCAACGAGCACGGCGCCTATGCGCGCAGCAGGTTTGACGCACCCGAAATTGACGGGATCGTGCACATACCCGGACGGCCAGGAGCTGGATCCCGGCATGCTGATCGAGGTGGAAATCGACGGCGCCGACGAGTACGACCTCACCGCCCGCTTCCCGGACTGAAACACGGCGGATGGAACGATCGAGCCAGGTCATTTTGCGCAATGCCAGTCGCCTGATCAGGGGGGTTACCAGGGGGTTGATACTGCTGGTCAACCCGCCGCGCGACGGGCTGTGCCAGGCCCTGCAAAATGACGGCTACACGCGTGCAGGTTTCGACCCAGGACCACGGGGATTGTCGCTGGCATTCCGGAAGCGGAATCCCGGCCAGCGTTCGAAGTCATTCCCGGGCCGCATGAAACCGTGTGAAACCGTCATCCTGAACCTGCCGCGGGAAAAGGATCGTCTGGCCATGATGCTGCATGCGCTTTCGTCCTGGATGCCTCTGGACGCGCGGCTCTGGCTGGTAGGCGAAAACCACGCCGGCATCAAGTCGGCGGGAAAACACCTGGCAGCTTATTTCGGTAACGTCGCCCACCTGGATAACGCCCGTCATTGCGGGTTGTATGAAGCCACGGGGCCAATCGCTGAAAACGCCGTTCCAGCTGACCGACTACGAGTTGTGCTGGACGGTGACAGCTTGCCGGAAAGAGCCTTGAAGTGGTCTCCCTGCCCGGAGTATTCGCCCACGGCCGGCTGGACAATGGCAGCCGGCTGTTGCTGAAGTCACTGGAAAGTCTCAATCCCGGCGGCAGAATCCTCGATTTTGCCTGCGGCAACGGTGTCATCGCCGCTTCACTGCTCGCCACTGGCGCCAGGGCCGACCTGACGCTGCTGGACGTGTCGGCACTGGCGATCGAGTCCAGCCGGCTGACACTGGCCCGGAACGAACTGAAAGCCGCCCTGCTGCCATCTGACGGGCTGACGGAAGTGAGTGGCAAGTTCGACTGGATCGTCAGTAACCCGCCGTTTCATCGCGGGGTCAGCAACGACCTTGAAATTGCTGCGAGATTTTTCAGCCAGGCGGGAACTTTCCTGGCTGAACGCGGTAGAATAGTCATCGTCTGCAACCGGCATTTACCGTACGCAAGCTGGTTGCAAAATCATTATGAACAGGTAGAACGCCTCGATGAGAATGACGAATTCGTGATCATCCAGGCCGGCAAACCACGAACCAGGTAAACAGCAGACCCATGGCAACAGCAAAAAACACCCTGATCAAAACCGGCATGTACTTTTTCATCGCGGCAATGGCCTTTTCCCTGGCCGCCTGTGCGACGCCCGCGGCACAATCTCCGGCAGCCCCTGAAACGAACGCGGTCACCGCAACGGCCGAAGTCATTGAGGAACCCGCGATCGTCGATGACTACGAGGGCGACGGCATGGAAATCCCGCTGGACGGGACCAGCGCAGAGACGTTTGAAGCCAGCCTGCAGATGGTCAAAAGGCATACCGACGAAGACAATTACACCACCCTGCGAAAAGCCATCAACTACCTGCTGGTGTATGACCTCGGCGCAAAACGCGACATGGCCAAACTGGCTTCCCGGCTGAACGGCCTGAACGGTTATGAAGTTGTCGCCAAGGTCGGCTGGCGCAAACCCCCGCCGGGTAAGAGCAGCGTGGAAAAAGGCGCTGCTGACGCGAATATTATTGATACGTAAGCGTTAACCTTACCGCTATTCCAGCTGCTGCATCCCCAGAACGGCGAGATCATCGTCCATTTTTTCTCCCAGCCACCGGCTCTGGGCCGTTTTGGGGTCAATCTGGATGCCGGAATCAGCGTGATCGGCGAACAGGGAAACCACGTTCCCGCGGGAACGTCTGGAAGGACCCGTAGGAACAATTTCTCCAGCCGAATTGCTGAATACCAAATACGCCGTCTGTTGATCTGCGCATGCCAAACCCGCCTTCATGTACCAGGCGGTGATGGCGGCGGCACAGAAGTGCAAGGTTTTCCATCGAGGTCTCACCCCCGTCAGCCCAGTGCACGATATGATGCGCATCGACAAAGCGATCGTGGGTACAGCCCGGGAAACGGCAACCACCGTCGCGTCGCTGCAAGGCACGGCGAATGGCCGGTGGAATGCTGCGGCTTTTACGGCCGATGCTCAAGCGGTTCGCCGTTGGCGTCATCGAGCCAATGCACCACGCCGGCATCACACGAAACACGCCGGGCGGTCTCGGCAGCCATTTTTCCACCGCCTTCCAGTTCTGCTTCCCCGCCCGTTCCCTCAGCCTTTAAGGTCTCCATGTCAGTATGCACATTCACCATGAACCGGTCCCCGGAATTACCACTGGCTGAACCTGAATAGCCCTGGGCCATGCGCACCAGCGCATCCGCGCGGCGCATGGCGATGGGGTCCGCCGATGACGTTCCCGCGGGAACGTCCTGCTGTTCGCGGAATCCCTCCTCCAGCGCCTGTTCCAGCACAGCCTGCACCAGGGCGCCCTGCTCTGCTGTCAGGCGGCCCCGAAACTGCCAGAAGCCCTCGTCATCGACAAACCAGTGCATTTCCCGCTGGGCATGAAGGGTATTTTCCCGCTTCAGCGCCTCACGGCGCTTGACCATGCGGTATTGACGCACCAGGCGTTCAACGTGAACCGCCGTGCCATGCCGGGCGATCATCAACAGGTACTTTTCATTTTTGGGTGTCGCCACCCGCGTCATCGCCCGCACCTTGGAGTAGCTCACCCGGCCATGCCGGAACTCCCTGCTGATCTGCGGCAGATCCTTCAAGGCATGCGCCACCCGCATTTTCTCCCGCCCGGCACCCAGGCTGATACCGCACTTCCAGTTCAGCCAGTGGGCACAGGAATTCAGGCCCTTGCTGCCCCAGCCATTGCGTTCGTCGTATTCACGCAGCAATTCAAGCAAACGGTAAGTGGCCGCGTGAAGGTGCGCGGCCAGTTCGGTGATCTGATCTTCCAGTTGCCGGATGTCCTGATCACGTTGCTGCACCCGAGCGTTGATGTTCCTCAATCCAGGTGCCAGAGGCGGGTTGTTGGTCGGGTAATTTCATGGCTGTAATCTCGGAAATACTACTATATTATTATATAGTATATTAGGATATATATCCAATATATACAGTGTCTTAACCCATGGATTGCTGGATATTTATTCTATTGATTCAATACGCATTCCGGTGCACCATCACGAACGGCGTCATCAGCAGGATCTTCAGGTCGAGCCATAACGACCAGTTCTGGATGTACCAGAGGTCGTGCTCGATGCGCAGCGCCATTTTTTCCTTCGTTTCCGTCCGCCCGCGGTAGCCGTTGACCTGCGCCCAGCCGGTGATGCCGGGTTTGACCTTGTGGCGCAGCATGTATTTGGGGATGCGGGATTTGTATTCCCGGTTCAGTTCCAGTGGATGCGGCCGTGGGCCGACCAGGGACATTTCTCCTTTCAGCACATTGAACAGCTGCGGCAGCTCATCCAGACTGGTCTTGCGAAGAAAATGCCCGATCCGGGTAATGCGTTCGTCGTTTTCTTCAGCCTGGCGGAATACAGCGCCTTCTGGCTCTTTTTTCATCGTGCGAAATTTCAGGGTTGCGATGGATTCCCCACCGATACCATGACGTTGTTGACGATAAAGCACCGGCCGGCCATCAGTAGAACCAGATGATGAGCGCAATCAGCAATAACAGCGGTGAAAGCGCCAGGATCAGCAACAACGCGCCCACCCTGTCCATCACGACTTTGAGCCCCAATTCGGCGCCGGTCATCGGCGTGCCCGCCAGGCTGATTACGGGCAATCCGCTCCATTCACTGATGCTCTGGTTGAGCAGCCGGTACTGGTGAAAATCCGGTACAACATTGACATCGACCACCAACTCTTTGAGTTCGGACAGGCTCTGTTCCAATAATTGTTTTTCTTCCCAGGGAACCGCTATCCAGACAGACTTGATGTGGTTTTCACTGATGAACCCGGCCAGCTCCGAAACGGGACGAACCGGATCTTCCGACCAGGGTTGACCAAAGCGGGCCACAAGCTTCATGTCGGAAGCGGGGTCGGTGAGAATGCGATTTTCCAACCGGACCGCAGCCTCTCCCGAGCCGACCAGCACCACCGGCCTGGTCTTGCGCATACGGTTTCTCTTGCGGATGTTGGCCGCGTGGGTCACCAGCACAACGACGACCAGTCCGAAGGTGGAAATCAGCGCCCAGAGCCCGAACCAGATTCGGGAATAGCTATCCGTGGTCTTTAACATCGCCGCGATGCTGACCAGCGTCAACAGGACAACCGCCCAACCTGCGATCAGCCGGCGCAGTTTGCGCATGAAAGCCCACTCGAATTCGCGGCGGAATGCGCCGGTAGCAGGGAAGACGATGGAGGATACGATCAGGGTCAATAGCAGGGCGACAAGGTAGCTTTCCGGAAGACTGGTGTAGCCAAAGCGCAGCCAGTAAGCCAAAAGGAAACTGACGAGAACGATCAAAAGAACATTGGCTTGACGCGTCACTAGTGCCTCTTTACAAGATGCTTGAAATAGAGCTTTATGAATGGCTGATACTCTAGAAAATATCGGCGCGACATACGCCGAGGTTCTTTTGCCAGTCTGCCCAGAAATCTCACATTAGCTCGCTCGGCCCACCTGGGATAAAAAAAGAGCTCTGGCCTTGCGACTTTGTCAAGGACTCCTCCAACACAGATTCCCACTCCACTCCATCCAGCTTCGACCAAATCAAGCAAGTAAGCTTCCTGGCGACCCATTCCCATGCCAATCATCAGCATACTGGGAGATTGTTGAAGAATGTAGCGTTTAGCATCATTAAGGGAACTTCCATAACCATCGAAAAAAGCAATCTCTTTATACCCGGGAAATTCTCCGTCTATTTTCGCTGCCGCCAATTTTGTCATGCCTGGTTCGCCCCCGACCAGACACAATGAGTATTTGGCCTCGGCCCCACTACTGAATATTGCCCGGCCTATGCCGGAATAGTCCGGGCTGATAACAGGTGTCGTCTTATGGTAGACGCTTTTGACTGCTCTCTGTACCCCAACGCCGTCACAAATTATGAGATTAAAACGATTCAGGTGGGCTGGGTAATCCGGAAACTGGCCACTGATGTAGTAAGCCAGCGGATTGAGATAGGTCATCAGCAGTTTTCCGGCCGTGATTCCAGCCGTCACTTGTGCTTCGGCGACGTTTATATCCAGCGGCAGACCAAAAAGATTTACTCTCTCAATCATATCGACACTAATCTTTCTGATCTGATATAAACTGGCGCTGCATCTTGCATGCCAACGATTTCGTTAGATAAGATCTCACTCCAATAACCTAATTTACGCGGACTTTGCCGTCTTCGATGCGGCAAGCCCCTAAGCGACAAAGCATATCGATGTGTTTCAGCACTTTCGCTGGCTGAACTTCTGAGACAAACCGCGAAATTGTCCATGCAAAAAACACCAAGCCATTAGCGGAGCCTACGAAGCTTAGATTGGGCGTGTCCACGGCGCTGTCAAAGTCTGGGTCCGGAATACGCCAATTTGCGCCGTAGTTTTCGGTGAAGTACAGATCGAAATCCATCGCACCTTTAAAACTGCGTTTGAGGAATTCGTAATCTTTAAGGACGAAATGTTTATTGTCCCAGCGTTGACAGCTGGTTCCGTGCCAGATTAGTTCACCTTCGTAGAAATGGTTAAAAATGTCGATTGCAACCCCTGTTCGATGAACTACCTTGATGATGGCAGGATCCCGCATGAAGCTGTAACGGGCAACTCCGGCATCAACGACTCGCTGACAAATGTGATCAATCTTCACTACAGTGAAATTTTCCGACGCCTGCAATGCTGGCAGCAAATCGTCTAACAGGCCATCCTCAAACACGCCAACATCGATGTCGTTGTCATGGCCGATAAATGCCCCATCTCGAACTACTCCAAGGAACGTTCCGCTCACGAGGAAATACTCCTGACCAAGATTCTTGCACAGATCATCAAAGTCCAGGAGCGCATTACGTGTCGCTTCGCTATCGAAGGTCCCCTCGGTCCGCTTAGGTTCGGTATCAGTCTCTTCGGTCTTCGAGGCCTTGGCATGGGTAACTTTGGTCCTATGTGCACTCGTGGCCCAGTTTTGGGCGTCAGTTAAGATACTACTGACCAGTGAACAAACTTCTGAATCTACTCGGGATATTTTGTTAACGTCCGCCGATTCGACGCCATTGCGAATACCCGATAAAGCGTATTGCGCCCTGTCGCAGCGCCTCTTGAGTGGTTCTCGTTCAAGGAACCCTCGTGCAGATAGATTTTGACAACTGGCTTCCGACAGCACCCAGCCGATGTCGTAGTATGTCGACAAAGAGTGCTGGAATGGAATCCATGAACGATTCCACAGCCATAGCATCATCCGAAGCGAACTCTTCAAATCCAGTTTTTCGCCGTCTACACCATAGACAATCTCTCGACTCACCTTGACCGGAACCAGCATTATTGAAAGAACAATAATAATCCCCAAACGAAGTAATGTGGTCTTGACGTGCGACTGGTTGCCGACAACAAAATCTATTACTCGGTATCGAAACTGCCGAGAAGCAATTATTTTCATTTAATTCGCTTGAATTATGGGAAATCTAACATTTGGATGATTCTACATGAACCTTGCTTGAACCTGATTTTTTCCAATCATTAAAGCCTTTTGGTGCCCAATCTTCATAAGTTAAGAAAATCCGTGCCGTGCCTATCAGTAGTCGACCTCTCCCCCGTAATTGATACCAAAGATGAAGTTGGATTTCCCTATAATTTGACCTATGGGAGGTCCATCTATGAAGCGCAAGAGATTTACCGAAGAACAGATCATCACCATCCTTAAAGAGAATGAAGCCGATTCCACCGTCGTGGATCTGGCCCGTCATCACGGCGTGGCTGAGAACACTATTTCCGTTGGAAGTCGAAGTACGGCGGCATGGAAGTCTCCGATGCCAGCAACGAACGCTTGAAGCGGAGAACAGCAAGCTGAAGCGCCTGTATGCGGATGCGATGCTGGACAACCAGGCACTGCGCGAGATCAACGCAAAAAATGTATGGTCCACTCCCTGATTGCAACAGCGACCGACATTTTCGACTAGACAGGGTCTGCAATAATGTATCCGGCCTGTTGGTGAGCGCCTTAGCGCCCTGGCCCTGATGGAACTCCGTTCCAACACATCCTCAAAAATGGTTCGATCCCAAGGATCACTTTTTTGACTCAGGCTTTGTGCTGGAGGGATTGCCCTTGTTGCCATTCAGTCAGTTACTGTCGCAAAACTTAGGTTGGGTTCTCTAGTAACTTTTTCTCCTGTTATTTTGGTGCCGGCTGATAAATTGATTCCTTGGTAAGAACAGCCCAGCTAATCCGTGCAAGTTTGTTGGCCATTGCCACCACGGCGACATTGCGGTGCGATCTTGATTCCAACCCGTCGATCCAAGCTCCGATCCGATGGTGGCCCCGATCTGTATGCATGACCACCGAACGAGCACCGTGTATCAACATGCGTCGCAAGTATGGATTTCCTCGCTTCGTGACACCGAGTAAACGCGATTGCCCGCCGGTACTATATTGTCGAGGCACGAGCCCTAACCAGGCGGCATCCACGCCCATTTTTGAACTCAGAACCGTTGCCAATGGCTGCAACCAGCGCGGTGGCATTCAAAGGGCCGATGCCTGGAATAGTTAGCAGTCGCCGACAGTCGTCCCGATTGGTGGCGATGTTCTTGATTTGTCGGTCAGCCTCCAGCAGCGCTTCATCAATGAAGAGCCACCGCTCTCTGAGTCGGTCAAGAATATTGCGTAATGCAAATGACAGGTCGTTTTCGGCGTCAGCTAATGACCCGGAAAGTGCGTCACGAAGAGCTGGGCGCCCTTTGGGGATGATCAGCCCGTTCTCCATGAGGAATGCACGCATCTGGTTTGTAATCGCAGTCCGGTCTCTAACGAGGCGATCTCTGTATCTGTGTAAAGCCTGTAAATCGAGTTGCTCTTGCGATTTGACTGGAACGAATCGCATCGTCGGCCGACGCACCGCTTCAGCAATGGCAGTCGCATCATTGAAGTCGTTTTTTTGAGATTTTAAGTACGGCTTCACAAACTGTGCCGCCATGAGCTTCACCTCAATGCCTTGATCAAGCATTTTTCGGGCAAGAAACTGGGAACCAGGGCAAGCTTCCATCCCGATCAAGCGAGGGGCCCACTGGGATACGGTCAACAGCAGTTTGGAACGATTTACCTTCTTACGACGTACCGGTTTACCAAGCTGGTTGGTTCCTACCAGGTGAAACCAATTCTTACCAACGTCAATACCGATGGTGTGGATCTTGTTTTCCATGGTCTTCTCCATCTGTGAGTAACCTCTACATGATAGGCGGGAGTGGACCATTCCATTAGTGGTAACGCCAGCGGCACGCAGGTCAGCAGCGTGGTTTGCAATGCAGCGCTTTGGCCTGAGTGAACGACGGGCGTGTCGATTGTTGGGGCTGTCTCGCACCGCCATGCGTTACTGTCCCCAGCCGCGGAATGATCAAGCATTGAGATCACGACTGAAGAAGTTGGCTGAGCGTCACAACCGGTACGGTTATCTGATGCTGCACGGCATGCTACGGAATGAAGGGTTGGTGCAGAATAGGAAGCGTACCTACCGACTCTATACCGAGATGGGGCTGCAGGTTCGCACCAAGCGGCGCCAGAAGCTGATACGGCCTCGTGTGCCGCTGGATCTGCCCCAGCGTGCTGTTGAGCGCTGGTCGATGATTATTCGCGTGAATGTGTAGGTCACTTGATTGATGCATCGATTTCTGGACAACGCTTGGCGCGGTATCGGGACCAGTTGGCCGAACAGCGGTCACTGCCCAAGACCATTGTCTGCGACAACGGGACGGAACTGACCAGTAAAGCGATGTTTTTCTGGTCGCAGTCAGGCGGCGTAAAACTGCATTTTATTCAACCCGGAAAGCCGACCCAGAACGCGTTTGTTGAAAGCTTCAATGGCAAGTTCAGAGACAGGTGTCTGAACCAGCAATGGTTCCGAGACCTGTTCGATGCCAGACGGAATCAATGAATGGCGAGAGCACTACAACAACGTCAGGCCACATAGCTCGCTGGGCTATTTACCACCGGCTGTGTTCGCCAAACAGGCAGCCTGATATGATGAAAATCCAACCTCATCAGTGGTACAGATCGCGGGGAAAGGTCAGTGTCAGCGCGCCAAATATAGCAGCTTGCGGTGCATTCGCCTGAATGGTTGATGACCTTACCTCAACGAAATTGATGGCACGATTTTTCTATTCATGAGAATTGTCAATTTTGATTAGGCGTTTCTTTTCTTTTACGGAAACTGCAGAGCAACAATCTTCCGAGTAATTGATTCAAGCACTCATTCTCTCAATGAGAATTGGCATGGCAGCCCGGTAAATTACCAAGCCGAAAATCAGCAGTAATAACATCAGCGCACTGATAAAAAAGAAAGAACTTAAATGCATCGGTACTTGATTGGTCAAAATGTCACGAGCCGTAAGAATTATAGGCGTGAGTGGGTTCAGTTGAAAAACAGTTGCCGCCCAACCGGATACTGGTGCTGGAAAAACTACAGGAGTCAGGTACATGAAAAACTGTAATAAAATGGGTAATCCCCTGCCAATATCAGAATATAAAGTACCGATCGGTGTAATTAGCAAACCAAGTGCTGTACCAGTGACGATTAGTGACAAAAAGGCGACTGGAAATAGCAATAATCCCCACCCGGGAACTACTCCCAAGATCAATAAGGCACCCAGAAGAACAAGAGTCTTAACTCCAGCGTTGAACGAGACTTGAAATATGCCGGATAATACCAAGGATTCACATGGAAAATTGATCTTGGCGAGCATCGGTTTGGCGGAAACAGTTTGTTGAAGTGGCGCGTTCACTGCATCCATGAAAATTGCCCAAAGAAGAGTGCCGGTGAACACGAATACCGGATAAGGTAATGCCGTTTCTTGGATGGCTATGATACCTGAACTTTGCATAAACAACCATGCGCCTGTATTGGCCAGAGGCAAGATGAATGCCCAAAGCCATCCCAAGGCAGATTGTCGATACTGAGCGCGCAAATCACGAACGGCTAATTGCCACGCGAGTTCCCGGCTGCTGAAAAAGCCATGGACTACTTCCCCAATCAATTGCCAGGGCTTTTTTAATGAAGACTCCTGAGAATAAACCGTTACCTGCATTTCAGTCATTAGTTTAGGTGATTCTGATTTTTTCGATGACTGCAGTGGTCGAAATGGAGGGCGTGCGAGCTAGATATTTTACGCTGCAAATGTCCTTGAACTCATCAAACTTACCCGCCCAGTCATCTCCCATCACAAGAATATCGGCATGATATTTATTAATGTACTCTCGTTTCATTGCAAGAGATTCTTCAAAAAAAACTTCATCCACACAACGCAATGAAGAAATAATCTCCTCACGTTCTAGCTGGGTATAAATGGGGAATCGTTGCTTCTTGTCGAAATTCAGTTGATCCGTTGAAACGCCAACAATTAAATAATCACCAAACAGCCGCGCACGTTCAAGAATGCGGAGATGGCCAATGTGAAATACATCAAACGTACCAAAAGTAATTACGCGCATAATATCTTACCATCCAAGTTTGTCACTCCGAAAAACCTTCAATCTACTCCTACGCTTAGGATTCTTATTTATCCGAGAACATTCAACTATCTGACTTTTCCACCAACCTTTAGGCGAGATCGGTTGTATTTAAATTGGCCAATGCGTGACCTAATAATTGGTAATAGCCTCAACGGATCTTTGGCAAGAAACTGAAAAATCAATTTATAACGCTTGAAACCACCAAGCTCTCTCCAACACTTGAACTTAGCTACATCGCGTAAATGCAGCGCTCGTGCCTGGATATATTTCAATTCATCTTCTTTTAGAGGTTCGGTTCGTAAGGCTTCGAAGCATTGTGCGAGTAATATGTACTTATGAGGGTTAGCAGAAGCTGAACCTGGAGTAATGCGGTACTGATAAAGCGCAATTGGAACATATATGGCTCGAGCGCCTCGTGCTACCAAAGTCCATAGAAACACGCCATCTTCTCCATAGCGCAATGAGAGATGCTTCAAGCTATGTTGCCTTATCAAATCGACTGGAATAATCGCTTTTACCAATAGCCGCCTGGCAGATACAAGTTCCAACAATGAAACAAATCGTTCGGCATTATTTTCGCCAAACTTTCTGAATGCAGCATCGCCGTGCACACGACGATATGGAATAAACCAGAATGTGTGTCGTGACACTCTTCTATGTCATCAAATACAATACATCTCGGGTATTTCTTACAATAATTTACCAGATACTCAATTCGATGTTCAGCAATGACATCGTCGGCATCCATGAAAGAAATCCATCGACCACGAGATGATGCAATCGCTCTGTCTCGCGAAGGTCCCGGCCCAATATTTTTCTCATTTCTTAGAATGCTGACGCGTTTATCTTGCAGAGATTCTATTATCGCAACTGTATTGTCAGTCGATGCATCGTCGCAAACAATTACCTCGATTGAGGAATATGTCTGCGACAATGCGGAGCAAATGGCCTGTCTTACTGTTTGGCTAGCATTGTATGCAGCCATAATAATGGACACATCAACTTCGAAATGCGCGGACTGCGCGAATCTTACTTCACCTCAACAGAAACAAGCGTCGAGAATTTCTGATAGACTCAAAAAATGCTGGTTCAGCATTTTACCCGCCTGAGTTCATAAATGACCTGTGGAGCGAAAAGCTTTGGAAATCTCTCTGCCATAAACCGTTCTGCTCATAACCTCATCCCTATCTGTCCGACACAACGAACTATCTTTTGAGTCCGAACAAAGTTACCCACTGTTCAAAATCTTTATAAGTCCAGAAACGAACATGCTCCTTCATATGAAAAACTATAGTAGTAACTGGAAATCTCCGAAAAAACGCCAAACGTAATCTATGTTGAATGCAACCGACATTAGGGATGGTTACATAAATTTGTCCTTTAGCTAGTTTAACTATGGAAGCCATTACTTCCTCCGCTTCTACAATGTGTTCCAGCACTTCCATGACAGTTACGCAATCAAACGTTTTATCAATCTGTTGGTCAAGACTACGCGCCGGGTCAATTACCTGGCTTGTCAAACCGCGCTTTTGCGCATAATCAACCGCCACTGGAGAAATGTCCAGACCATGAAATACGACATCTGGCCTGGCAGTTTTAAGATAAGCTCCAAATGCACCATCTCCGCATCCAACATCAAGTACTGAAGTGGAGTGAGGGAGCAGTGACGCAATTACTTGATATCTATGCAACATCCCTGGATTCTTTCCCTTTTTGCATGTCGCTCAATCCAATATTCATCATAGCTAGGGTGGTCTATATCAGGCAGGCAAGTGAGTTTTTTTATAGTTTCTTTTAATCGCCTTGTAGTAAGCAAATGGATTTAACAGCTTAAAATAGCTCACAACCAATCTCCCATATTCTTCACAGTTACCTTTTTTACCCAGTATTTCTTCAGCAAGTGACCTAGCAGTGTGAATCTGCCATTTGATGGGACTCCGCCGTTCACGATTGGCAATGATTTCATCGTTTTCGCTGTGCTCCTGGAATTCCCTTTGAAACTCAGTGTTGCTATTTGATGATGCGACAACATTAATCACCTCACAATCACTTTTCAAAAGTTTCAGAACGATGGGCAATGGCTCGTGACGGAGGCCGCTCTCCTCGTTCGACTGCATCGAAATCCAGACCAATCGCTTGCAAGAATTGATCGGAGCGATTTGTATTGCATAGAGACCTTCCTTCGAAAGCTATAATATGATCAGTGGACATTTCACCAAAAATTCTGCGCCATTCTTCGTATCCAAGTTCCTTTGCCAGTTTTTCATTCAGGTGAGTTGCCCCGATTATTCGAATTCTACTCATCAAGTCTAGTGGAGGTGAGTACGTTGCCGGAAAAAGCTTAATCATTTTGCTCTCCAGGCAAAGGTCAACCAGTTCATTTTCCTGTTCAGCATTTTCAGGCGGGCACAAGATCACCTCCCGACGAGCTTCTGCAAGGAATCGCGCAAGTTCCTGGATGAACTTCAAACTTTTTTTGTTCGTGGCAACAGGTGTAAAAAGCACTATTCTTTCAGAGTGTTCATTGGACAAGGATTTTGAACATTGCTGATGAGTGCCGTCGAAAAATTCCGCGCAGACGTCTTTGGCGCTCGTACCATGCTCCATTGAAATGAAGCTAGTATTTGATGGACGGGCACTTTCGAAAGTTGAAAGACCATATCTTGATGCTCTATTAATTAGCAAACTCAAGGAATCAAGATCAGTTACTCAATAAAATGGTAAGTCTTCAATATTCAAACAAAAGTCGCGTTCATATTTGTATCTTTCTAGGTCGTTAAGATACAGAACCACTGGTCGTTCGGAGCACATGTAATCGAACATCACCGATGAATAGTCAGTGACTAAGAGTTCACATTGTGCCAAATGACAATAGGGCTCAACATCCGCCGGGAACGCCTTGATTCGTCTATATGAATCTAGGTCTACGCCTTGAGAAACCATAGGGTGCAGTTTGATCCAGATCACTATGCGCGCATCCAGCACTGAATCTAACTTTTCCAATAGTTTGGCAAGCGTACGAACGTAATCATTAGAACTACTATACACAGTTGCATGCGTTCCTCGCCAAGTTGGCATGAACGCCACATCAAAATTTGAAGAAGAATGTGATTTATGCAAGTTTGATGCGTTATACAAAATGTCATGCCTGGGTATCCATAACGCAGACCATGTCCATTCCATATACCTTCGAGCATAAAGTCCTACCATAGAACTTTTTCCGTATGGTCATTTGGAAATAGAATGTCGGTTGCGTGGTGAAGATTTCTTTGCATGTTTTTTAGGTTTGCAAACACGCCTTTAGCAGCTTTAATTCCCAATGTTTTCAAAGGAGTTCCATGCCATGTATTCAAATAGTATTGGCCAGGTCTTCTAGAAAAAAAAATTAGGAAAGGACGTATCATTTATTAGGTACTCAGCGGTTGCTAAAAGATAAATGTACATGATCCCGTTAAGAGCTGCAATATCGAACTCGTTTAATTGTTGGATCGCATGTCTTTGAATTTAAGACACAGAATAACTTGAGGTAATGATATCGAGCATCGCCAGAAAGGTGCCGCGCCAAGTAGTATGGGTTACCGAATAGAAGCTTTCCCTTATGCGATTCGATAAGTACGGTGCCCACTTTTATTCCACACAGTCGCCTGAGAGTCCAATAAAGTAAGGATCTAGGGTTTGAACCACGAGTTATGAATTTAAGTAACTTCAAAGAGCGGGCTCGGTCAGTTAAGAATCGCCACGTCGAGCTGGAAGCTTGGTTGTGTGAAACTGCCATTCATTTACCGACTCTCCAGAGGGTTTCACAGCCTATAACTCCTGACCTTTTCAAGACACTGTGCGATTTAAACCCTCTCCTCATTGTTGTTTTGTTCGCTGTCATCAGCGCCTCTTTGACCCAATAATATCTATCAGTGAGACTACGACGATTTCAACTTCAAATGTAATTGGCAGTCCGAAATCCCCCCGACCTGGGCGCCCTCTACACGGATTGAATGTCTCTTATATGACCAAACAATTAGGTCACCTGTAGCGTCCATAAGGCTAAAAGCTACTGAGTAAATCCCATTCTTCAGAGGCAGCGTTTCCACTTTGATAAATATTCGATTTTCACCAGTTGAAATTGCGACCCCTTTATCTTTTTCAGATTGATAAATCCATCTGCGGCAAAAGCACCCCTGGAATTATAAAAAACCAACATCATCGAAATATCGCTGATCGAACTCTCCGAGCTAAAATCGAATTTAATCTCTAGAGGATCACCACTTTGAACTCTGGTCGTTTGAAATTTCGCTTCGCAAGCGACAATTGGTGAATAGAGAGATAAAAAGGAATCATTGGGTATCTGGCTCTTTCGGGAGAACTGGTTAAGTGTCTCGTAAGTTCAAATACCCTCTTCGACAGCACCCGTAAACACAGGCTTTCCGTCGTGCATTACTAATGCGTGAGTTGACGTACGCCGAGATTTGCTCCATGTTATGCGAGACAAAAACAACTGCTGCTTTACGTCGTAAATTGGCTATCCGGTGATAACACTTATCGCGAAATGCTGCGTCTCCAACTGCGAGGACCTCATCCAACAACAAAACATCCGGGTCAAGTGCTGACGCAATAGCGAAATTTAACCTAACCTGCATTCCAGTACTATAACTTTGCATCGGCGAGTCAATAGCATCGTGCATCTCGGAAAAATCAATGATCTCATCAATCTTAAGCTCAGCTTCTTTTTTGGTCATCCCTCGCAGGGCTGCCATGCTGTACACATTCTCCCGGCCAGTCAGCACACCTTTCATACCGGCGCCAAGAGCAATCATCGCACCAACTGAGCCCAACATCTCTATTCTCCCAATATCTGGACGAATAAGCCCATTTAGCATGCGTAAAAGCGTTGTTTTTCCTGCTCCATTTCTACCGAGCAACCCGAGGCATTCGCCTCGTTTGAGTCCAAAATTTATTTCCTTAACAGCCCAAAACTCTTCCAGGCGCAGGTCACCATTGCCGCCACGCTTGCGACCGGTAAGTTCGTTGCCTAGGTCTTTCATGCCGTACCAAAGTGATCTCTTCAAGCCTCTGCAGAATTTTTTAGAAACATTTTCGACATTAATAAGGATGTCATTCATTTCAAAAACCCGAGATTTCCGACACGCAGATTGGGATTCAAATGCACAGTGTTACAGATTGATTTGTTAGAACAAATCAAGCGCATGTATTGTGGCTTTTCGGTTTTTTTCAGCAGACGATCCATCGTTTTGTTTTAAATCCTGTATCCCCGTCCAAACCGGCAGCGAGACTGCTACCGGCCTGGTGGAAAAGTGTACCTGAAACACAGCCAAAACCTTAAATATTTCAACTCAGTGCTAAACTTCCTCCATTTGTGGAAAAGCCGCTTATCGCACCTTCGCTGGGCTGAAATTTACGCCGCCGCCCGGCCAGTGAACCTTCCGAAAACTTTGTCGGGCGGTCCGGAAGCCCGCATAAACATCTCCCCCTTCCTGTTTGCGAAATAAGTCGCAACCCGAATCCATGATATGGGAAACCCTGCCGGTGATCTACCGCTGACATGACACGTATAGGCCTTGCGAGGAAACCTGGCCGTTGATTCAGCTCAATCCGATAGGGATCTGCCGACCAAAAGAAGGGCCACCTGATTTCCATGGCCAATGCACGTCTGCGTATCGAGGGTGCGCCCTTCTGCCCGTACTTTCATGGGCGCGTGGTCTGCCGATTTTCGGGTGCTGGTGGCGGTTTCCTGATTTATGAATTCGAGATCCTGTTCAAGCCGCGTTCGCCATGTTTGAGTAGCATGGTGACCAGTTTCTGCATTTGCTGTTGCGCATGACGAAATCGTTCTTATCCGTGATATGAGAATCTTCTTTAAGGTTCCGGTGGGCACTACATGGTGCCGTTGGTAGCAGCTGTAGCCATCATATTCCGATGCAGAACAGGCTTCTGATTTAAGTACAAAGGTTGGTTTTCAAGTAAAGCTTTTGGCTCGTCAATTTTACGGCTGTTCCTAGATTTTCTCGTACTGAGAAACACGGTTATCCAATGGTGTTCCCAACTCGTTAGATGCTTGCCTTCAGCTAATTAATTTGTTTTTCCAGGCCAGGTCATTTTGTGTTCGACCCAATTACTCCGCAACGCGAATGCGAATGCGAAACTAATTGTCAGCAGCGATCTTCTCAATTACTAGCTGGCGATGGACAAGCCCTACTCTGTACTTGCCCTTTTTCAGCTTCAGCACTGAATTGATGGCGGACGCGGGATTACTGCTTGGATTGGAATAGTGCCTCCAAAAGTAATCATCGAAAATTAACAGGCCGCCCGCATTCAGGCAATAAAAACAACAAACCGTATCAACAAGCACGTCATCACAGTGATGAGGGCCGTCTATATAGATCAAGTCAAATTTATCTGTGGGCGAACTGTCATTGAAAAACGCAAGAGAAGTGCCTTTTCTTTTGTCGACTCGACCGTAGAACGTCGCAAGGTTTCTATCAAATGATTTCTCGGCAGCGTCTAGCACGTTCTGATCGCAGTCCGCTCGCCCCCCTCACCAAATACGGTGCGCAACTCCAAGCATCAACGCACGTCAGTGACAAATTAGGAAATGCTTTCAACAAAAAATAACTCGAACGCCCTTCGAAGCTACCAATTTCGAGCGCCTTGAGCTTATTCAGATCCCTGAGCTTATACTGATCAGCAGCTCCAACCCCAATAGGGAATGTGCGCAGTAAACCAGTCCGTTGAAAGCTCAAGCGTCTCATAATAGTTAGAAAACTCACGCTGCAGCGCTGCATAGGGGCGAATCCGCTTCTTATCCGCTAAAACGCTGCGAAAATAGCCAAGAACAACATCTCGCGGAGCATGCGTCGCCCGCAAGTAAAGAAGTTCTCGTACCATCGAACGTATTTTGCCGACTAGAGCACCAACGCTTATCATCGTGATCCTTTAAGATTTAGAAACACTTTGAACTCCGAATTTATTGTAACTTCTAACGCCGCACTGCGGCTAAAAATCTCCGAACATCTCTCGTCTATAGGAGTGATAGGCTCCCTCAATGCCAAAGTGAATCGAGTCGATGTGGAATCTGATGATGACAATTATGTAGGTACCAAAAGAAAAGCCCAACTTCATGAGTGGCTGTCCTCTCCTAATCTCCGACTGCTGTGTTTCCGCTATGTATGTGGTGACCTTTCCCCTGTTTCATGTCCCACTTTGGTGGGAAATGCAATACTGATGGATTCCCATTTTCAGTACCGGAACAGTCAATGATTTTTGGCTGCTTACTCGCCCATTTTGGCCCTGTAGTCCAAGGGTGGCATGTTTGTTGAGAGAACCGTGGGGTCTGCTCTCGCAGTATTTCTTCTTTCGATCTTGCAAATTGTCTTTACTATCTGTCAAATCTTCGAATCAATGTACAATTAAGCATTCGTCTCGTCGGGTTCTCCGCCACGCAGATTTGGATTCAAACACAGGCTAATAGATTGATTTGTTTGAACAAACCAAGGCAGGGTATTGTGGTTTTTCGGTTTCTTTCAGCGGACGATCCATCGTTTTGTCTGAAATCCTGTTCCCTGTCCAAACCGACAACGGAACTGTTTTCGGCTTGGTCGAAAAGTATACCTGATACCCGGCCAAAACCTGAAATTTTTAAATCCGGTGCTAAACTGCCCCCATGTGTGGAAAAGCTGCCGTATCCCACCTCTCCTGGGCTGAAATCTACGCCTACGCGTCCTCCCTGACGCCGCCACAGGCCCTGCCGGCCGACCCTGAGTCCCGCGTCAACATCTCCCCTTCCCGCCTACGACGCAAGGCCGACCCTGACTCGATGGTATGGGAAACCCTTCCCGTGATCTACCGGGGTGAGAACGCGGACACGCCCTGCGAGGCCATCTGGCCGTTTATTCCAGCCTACTCGGAGGGCCGTCTGCCCACCAACAAGGAAGGCCGGCTGATTTCCACGGCCAACGCGCGCTTGCGCACCGAGGGCGCGCCGTTCGCGCCGACCTTTATGGGCGCCTGGTCGGCCGATTTCCGGGTGCTGGTGGTGGTGTCCTGGTTCTACGAATTCGACAGCCGGGTCAAGCCGCAAGTGCCCTACGCGGTTTTCCCGACCGACGCGCCTTGCTGGCTGATGGCGGGCCTGGCCCGGCGGACGGTGTTGCCGGATGGCTCGAAGCATTTGAGCGTGGCGATCATTACGGTCGATCCGAACGAGGTGCTGAAGTCGGTCGGGCACCATCGCAGTCCGGCCTTGTTGCGCGATCCGGGGGAAGCCAAGGCCTGGCTTTCCGGCGACCGGAACACGGCCCTTGGCCTGCTGCGACCGCATACGAATGAAACGATGGGGGTGGAACCGGTTCCCATGGGGATCAAAATTCCTGGCAACCAGGATGTTGCGTTGCCCGATTTCCTCCTGTGAACAAAAATAGCGCTCGTGAAGTGTTGTGGCGCGTTCGCGATTTGGGAAAACAACAATCGCGATTGAAATCGCTCCTACAAAATAAAAAACCCGGCGCCGAATGCCGGCACCGGGTTCCTGTTTATCTTTGCCAGTTTACGTCTGGGCGGCATGGCCTCCGCTTTTGAACGTGCCGCTCCTTGAAGCCACTTTGTCCTTTTCATCTATATGGATATGCTCTTTTGCCACTCCGACAGGTCCCACGTGGTGCCGGCCGCGTCGGCTGTACCCATCATATGCCGGCGCGTTGCCTGCAAGTCGATTTTGGCACATACGATTGGTCATCGATGAATCCCTTGGTCGCTTGGGTCCGCCGCGACTCCCAGATTTGATCACGATGGGAAAGGCGGTTATCCAGTGGCGTAGCGAGTTTGTCAGACGACAACTTACCGGCATTTGCTTTGCGTTTCCGCGCCAGGTCGGTTTTGGTCTTTGAGCTTCTGGTCACCCAAATCGCGGCAAAGGCGCCCAGGCCGATAAAAATGAGAAAGTAGATGGTCTCCATCCCGAAATCCTCCAAGACCGCCAGGCATCAGCCGATTCTCCTGAATGGCTTGCTGCCTGTCCTGATAGAGACACAAATCCTTTTTATTCCCTGTCTTCAACCTGACGCTGTCCTTCGCGCCTGTAACTTATTGAAACCCCTCACCCTCTTTATAGCACAAATGATGTTCAATTATTGAGCAAATTTAATTTACCAACCCCAGGGTGTCCGACCCCCGTGCAGACCAGCCGTCTTTTTCAACGGAGTTTGCTGCCTGACAACCCGGGAAAACTGAGGTTGCCGGGGACTCCCGGCGGCGATCTGGTCCAACCTCGCGGGCCTCTTCAAGGTCGAGGAACAGGGCGAGTCCTACGTACTGGCCAAATCCGAGTCCATCCAGGCGCGCAAGTTTCTGCCAGGTTTCGACGAGCCGGGCCTCAAGGCCACCTATGACATATCACTGACCATTCCCGCTGGCTACACCGCTATCGGTAACAGCCCGGAATTGGACCGCGAGTCCGCCGGCGACGGCATGGAAACCGTGACGTTCGCGACAACCGTCCCATGCCGACTTATTTGCTGTCGCTGGCCGTGGGACCATTCGATACGGTCGAACGAGCGGCGATACCGCCTAACGAATACCGCGATCGGCCGATTCCGCGCTTCCCGCGGATTCTCGCGCAAGGGGCGGGGCAGCGACATGAACTACGTTCTCGACATCACCCCGCGCATGGTGGAAATTTTCGAGCGGGAGCTGCAGCGGCCCTCCCCTTCGAAAAACTCGACATCGTCGCCGCGCCGCAGTGGCCGAGCGGCGCCTGTCCGAGCTTTCCGCCGCGATCACCTGATCGGGAACCGTAATCCTGGTGGGCGACGATCCGGCCCCGGGCGCGCGACTGGCCCTGCTGGGCGTGCACTCGCACGAACCTTCGCATACCGTGGGTTCGGCAACCTGGTCAGCCCCGCGCGGGTCGGGATCGACCTGTGGCTCAAGGAAGGACTCCCACCTGGAGCGAGCCGGTCGTTCTGACCCTGTTCGAGCCCGAAGGCAGACACGACGTGGACGCCGTAGCGACGTCGATCAGCGCCATGCAGCTCGACTCGCTGGCCAGCACCCGCGCGATCCGGGAGCCGATTGTGAACAACGACGAGATCCGCAATGCCTACGACGCCATCACCTACTCCAAGAGCCTGGGCGTCATTCACATGATCGATCACTATTTTGGCGCCGGACAGTTCCGCCCGGCGCTCGGTCGTTATATCGAATCATTTGCCGACGGAGTGGCCGATTCACCGGACTTCTATCGCGTTATCGGCCAGGAAACCGGGACACCGGCGCTGACCGAGACGTTTCGCAGCTTCGTAGAACAGAAAGGCGTGCCGCAGCTGGATGTCATGCTGCAATGTGACGACGGCGCACAGCCCATGCTGACGATTGAGCAGAGCCGCTACAAGCCCCAGGGCTCTCCGATCACCGAAGCCGCGCAGCGCTGGAACATTCCAGTCTGCGTACGCAGCGACACTGGCGCAGATCAATGCCTGATGCTGACCGAAGCGCTGCAGAGCGTGGCTCTCCAGGGAACGCAGTGCCCGCAATGGATAATGCCCAACGCGGGTGGCAGCGGCTACTACCGCTGGAGCCTGGCCAGTGCGCAGTGGCAGTCGCTCATACGGAATTTCAGCGTATTCACCCCGGTCGAAGCGCTGTCGATCATCGATAGTGCGTTTGCCGCTTTCGAGGCCGGCACGCTATCGGTATCGAATCTTTTGCAGGTCGTGCAGCAGTCCGCGCAAGCAAGCCAGCGCCAGGTTATTTTGGCGCCGCTCAACTACCTGCGGAAATATCGCCGGAATTATCTGACGGTGGCCGATGAGCCGGCGTTCCTGCAGTTTGCGCGGACGCTTTACGGACCCGTGCTGGCCGGAACCGCCGGCAGCCTGAACAGTGACGAGCAGCTGCTGCACAGCGAGCTCACGAGCTTCATGGCCCTGACAGCAAAGGATCCGTCCTCCAGACAGCAGCTACGAGAGAGTGCGTACGCCTTCACCGGCTTCGGTGGCGATCGGGATGCAGATGCGCTCGATTCCGATCAATACCTGGCGGCGCTCATTGTCGCCGTCCAGGACGGTGGGGCGGAGTTTCTGGCGCACCTGCTGACGGTGCGCACCGAACTCGACGACCCGCGATTCGAAAGCAGCAGCGCCAGCGCAATCGGCCGGACGACCGATGCCGCCCAACTCAGCACCGTAAGGGAACTGGCATTCAGCGAACAGCTGGGCCCCCGCGAAACCTTCAGCCTGGTCAGCAACCTGGTGGTCGAGCCCGGGCTTCGCGAACAGAACTGGCAGTGGCTACAGGATAATTTCGCGGCAATCGTCGGGAAGGTTCCCGAGCAGTGGCGTCGTTTCACCCCGGGGTTCGGCGACGTCTTCTGCAGCGCGGACAAGCTTGCCGAGGTGCGGAGATTATTCGAACGCCACGGTAACCTGGCGCCCGGCCATCAGCGCAGCCTCGCACAGACCGAAGAGCAAATTGAGCTGTGCATGGCCCTGCGCGAACGTGGGCAGTCGCTGGCCAGCGCGCTGTCAGGCTGGTAGACGGTTGTCCTCAGCGCTCTGCTCGCCCTGGCGTCGTCCCTTGCAGCCCACGACGGTAAGCATGACGATGGAGCGGAAACAGGCGCAACACTGATCCTGGGCGTTCTGGACTTTCCAAACCCGGGAGCCGGGGCCGCCCAGGACGCGTTCACCCGCGGCGCGCCGTTGTTGCAGCGTTTTGAATTCAGCAACTCCCGCGCTGCATTTCAGGAGGCCCAGGCCATCGATCCCTGCAAAATGGATCCGGCCCCTCTATTTAAGCCCTTTATTGCTGCGGATCGATGTACTTCGCCATTTCCTCGCCGATTCGCGCACGGTCGCCCACCACTGCCAGCGTCATGTCCTCGGGACGCAGGTACAGGGTTGTAACCCGTGAGATCTCTTCTGGTGTCAGGGCATAAATGTGGCTGACGTACTCGGTGAGATAGCTATCGTCCAGGCCATGCAGGTCGACCTGGTTCAGAACGTTGATTATTCCCTCGCGCGTTGAATTGCGTAAGATAAAGACACCGGCCATATAGTTCTGAATAGCCCTAAGTTCTTCTTCCGTCGGCGGTTCATCGCGCAGGCGATTGATCTCATAATAGATTTCCTTCAGCGCGGCTGCCGTGTCGTCGGTGGTTATAGCTGCCTGCTGCGCCCAGTATCCGTCCCCCCGCCGCACCGAAAGCTGGCTGAATGGCGAATAGGTATAGCCTTTGTCCTCTCGAATGTTGCTGGTGATACGCGAGGAGAACGATCCGCCAAGCATTGCGTTGGCCGCCTCCAGGGCGATGTAGTCGGGCTGGCTGGGATCGATGGTCGGCAGGCCCAGTATGACATTGGACTGGCTTGCGTCGGCCCGGTTGACGATGTCAATGAACTGGCGAACCTCGGCAGGTTCAGGCGGCATGATCAGCGCAGGCGGCCCCTTTTTCCAATCCCCAAAAGCATTTTCTATTGCGGAACGAAGCGCGTCGGCCTCGAACATGCCGGACACGAACAGGTGGGTGCGCTGTGCTCCGAAATTGCCTTCGTAGAACGAGCGGATCTGCTCGGCGGAATATCCCTCCAGCTGCTCGCTGCCTGGAAACAGGCGTCCGTAGGGATGGTCGCCATAGAGCGCCTTGTTGAAGGCGATCTGCGCCATCGTGCCAGGATCATTCAGCGCGACTTCGAGGTTGCGCTGTGCGTCTCTTTTCAGACGTTCTAGTTCCGCGGGGGGCAGCGCGGGATTGCGCATGACATCTGCCAGAAGTGCCACCATGTCCGGGGCAAATTCGGCCAGGGCCTCGCCGGTGACGGATGTCTGGTCGAGTCCTACCGCGATGGTCAGGCTGCCGCCCATTTCAGCGGCCTGACGCGCAACATCTTCTGCGCTCCGGCTGGCGGTGCCTTCCTTCATCATGTTGGCGGTCAGGTCGGCCAGCCAGGTGTCGCTGCCTTCGTTGAGGTTGCCGGCCATGACGCGAGCCGAAATCGTCACTTTGGGTATGCTGCCGAAGGGCACCAGCGTCACTTTCAGACCGTTGTCGAGCTGGAACTGCTGCTTGGCCGGCAGGGTGAAGTCCTTCGGGATTCCGCCCTCTGGCGGCGTCTGCTTCTGTTTCTGCGCTTCCTGTGCATAGACGTTCTGGCCGAGTACCAGGGCTACGGCGAGGGTGCTGACCCACAATCTTTGCATCGCTTTAGTCATTGTCCTGTATCTCCTCCGCAGCGCCCGCTTCCAGTACCAGTGTCGTGCGATTGGCCGGCCGCAGGTACTCCTGCGCGGTTTGCTGGATCAGTTCCGGTGTCACGGCCATGATCCCTTTTTCAAACTCGTTGATGAGGTCCGGCTTGTCATCGAACAAGGCCAGGGAAGCCAGCAGGTCCGCGCGGCCGAAACCAAAAAAGCTGTTGATCTGGTCGTAATAGGCGGAGCGCCACTTCACCATGGCCCGGTCGAGCATTGCCTGGTCGACGGGTTGATTCTTGAGTTGTTCGACCACGCCGTCTATCACCGCAAGGATGTCTGCACGGCTGATTTCCGCATCATGGATGAAAGAGGCGGTCCACAGCATGGGCCCCTTGTAGTTGAGCATGTTGCCCAGCAGGGCATTGATGCCGCCGCCAACAGAGTCCGTAATGCCGGCATTCTTGACCAGGGCTTGGTGAAGCAGGCTGTCGTCACCCTGCAACAGGATCTGGTCGATCAGGCCCATGGCGTACCACTCGGGCGTGAGCCGCTCGGGAACGTGATAGGCAAAAGCGAATCCGGGCCGGGTGGCCAGCGGATCGAGGCGCGATTCGGTCTTCTCGGCTTCTTGTCGGGGTTCGGCGATGTCCGGCAGGATAATCGGCTCGGGCGATGCTGGAATGCCTGAGAAGTACTTTTTCACCATGGCCAGTGCTTCATCAGAATCAAAATCACCCACTATGGCGATCGCGGCATTGTTGGGTGCGTAGTACTGCGAGAAAAACAGGACCACATCGTTTATTGAAGCTGCGTCGAGGTCTTCCAGGTCACCGTAAAAATTATGCGAGTTGTACCAGTTCACGTTGGCATACTGGGGCATCCACAACCATGGAAAGCCGCCGTAAGGCTGGTTCAGCACGTTGACCTTGACCTCGTTTTTCACCACATCTCGCTGATTGGCCAGGTTCTCGTCGGTAATTGCCAGGCCGCGCATGCGGTCGGCCTCGGCCCACAGCATAGTCTCCAGCTTATGTGCCGGTACGATCTCGAAGTAATTGGTGAAATCGTAGCGTGTCGAACCGTTGAGAATGCCGCCGTTGGACTGCACCAGCCTGATGAACTCCATCTTGCCGAGATTCTCCGAACCCTGGAACATCATGTGTTCGAAAAGGTGGGCGAAGCCGGTACGATCCTGCGGCTCGATGCGGAAGCCGATGTTGTAGTAAACGGCCACTGTCACTACAGGCGCTGTGTCGTCTTCGGACAGAATCACTTTCAGCCCGTTGTCCAGGGTGTGGTAAGTCAGATCGACGTTGAAAGGTTTGACCTCCGCTTTTTTCTTTGAATCCATCGTAGTAGCAGCCTGGGCTGCAACTTCCGGCTTTGTCTCAGGTTCGGCGGGTGGCGATGCCTTCCCGCATGCAGCAAGTCCGATAATGACGACCAGCGCCACCAACCATCGCAATGACATGAAATTTACCTCCAGTTTTTCGGGGTCCAGCAAACCAACTCACGAAATAGTATAGAGCAATTCAATAATTCCCGGTTTGCAATACCGGCCCTGTGTTTTGCCGCTACATGGGTCCTATGCTGTCCCATCTGTGCTGGCCGGCCGCGTCGTTTCGAACCACGAGAACCTGAACAGGCTGCAGTATTTTATTCAGTTCGGCTAGCGGCCGAGCTAGAGAGATGGTCGCCCCCACTCGAACTGGCATTGAGATGTCTAAGTGGTGAATGCGAGTCCCCACTAATCAGAGAACGGCGACCAAGATGAAGATCACAAAAGCAGGTATCGATTTGTCCATCCATAAGTCCTCATGGTGTCAACTTATTTCAGGACGGGACATTAGCCACAAAAAAAGCCACCCGAAGGCAGCTTCTTTTTTGCATTGATCCTTTCACTATCAATGCCTTAGGAGATGGCGTCCCCAGGGGGATTCGAACCCCCGTCGCCGCCGTGAAAGGGCGGTGTCCTAGGCCTCTAGACGATGGGGACAGTTGGTGGAGCTAGGCGGGATCGAACCGCCGACCTCTTGCATGCCATGCAAGCGCTCTCCCAGCTGAGCTATAGCCCCGCAGAGCCGACGCATATTACTTACTAGACTCCACCGTGTCAATGCGAGAATCAGCTTATTTCGACCAGGGTGGCTTCCGTTTGCCTATCGGCAAGCATGCTTGCTGCCGGTCGCATGGTCTCGACCGAATGCCCTTGGGATATCAGGTAATCCAGCCACCGGTCCAGTGCGCGGTTCCGGCGCCACGCCAGTTGCATCAGCTGCCGGGCCGGGTAACCTGGATGGGCCGTTCTGCGACAACCCTGGTCCAGGTTAAACGAGGTGGCTTCCGCAATGCGCGCATCATGATAAAACCGGATGTGGGCGTCCGGCGCATAGGTCCTGGCATTACCCTCGGTAAATTCATACGTCAGGCGGAAAAACGAGGTGTAGCAGTGGCGCTCAAGCACTTCCAGCCGCAGATCCGGAGATCCGGGAACCCGGGAAACCAGCGAGTCATGAAAGGCGAACTGGTCCGGAATCAGCAGGTGCAACTCGCGATAGATCTCTTCCTGCACTTCGTGCAGTTGACGCAAGGCCGGATTTTTACCCCGGTAATTTGGCTGGCTGAATGAAACCATAAAAAAAGCATATCACAGCATCAATACAACCTTACCTAAAAAATTTTCCGTTGTTGGAGCGGCCCATGGCCGCGAAATCGCGAGCGCGGCTCGCTCCTACAATCCTGCCAGTTCTCCCATGAATGAGCGGTAGTATCGCAACTCTGCGATCGACTCGCGGATGTCCGAAAGCGCTTCGTGGCGGTTTTGCTTGGTAAATCCTGCCGCCAGGTTCGGAGCCCACCGCGCGGCGAGTTCCTTCAGGGTACTCACGTCGAGGTTGCGGTAATGGAACCAGCGTTCCAGTTCAGGCATCAGGCGGTACATGAAACGCCGGTCCTGGCAGATGCTGTTCCCGCACATCGGGGAGGATCGCAGGGTCGTCCATTCTTCCAGGAACCGCAGTGTGCCCAGTTCCGCTTCCCTCAAACCGGTGCCGTTTTTGACGACCCGTTCCCAAAGGCCGGAAGCGGCATGGTGTTCCCGGTTCCAGTCGTCCATTGCTTTCAGCACGGCTTCGGCGTGATGAATGGCATAGACCGGGCCTACCGCCAACTCGTTCAGGTCGGAATCGGTAACGATGGTGGCGATTTCCAGGATGGAGTCACTTTCCGGGTTCAGGCCGGTCATCTCCAGGTCAATCCAGATCAGTCGCTGTTGCTTTTCGGTGTCGGTATTCATGGAATGAGTTTGCTTGATGACCGTCGCGGGTACAATAGCGGTCATGATACAAAACGCCCTGGTCCTGGTTTCTTATGGAAGCCACGGCATCATCGAACTTCCCGACGGAACGAAGTCCGCGTGCGACTACCGCCGTTCGGTGGGCCGGCCCTTCTGCGGCGACCGCGTGCGGGTTGAAATCACGGGTGATGAAACCCCGCTTGTCACGGAAATTCTGACGCGCAGCAACGAATTTGCACGGGCGGATAGCCGGCAACGCAAACAGGTCATCGCGGCGAACCTGGACCAGGTGCTCATCGTTATCGCACCGGAACCCGAGCCCAGCAAAGACTTGCTGGAACGCTACCTGGTCGCGGTCCACAGCCTGGGCATTAAGCCGGTCATCGTGGTGAACAAGTTTGAATTGCTGGATCTGCGCGGCAGCACCCGGGAAGGCGCTTTCAGCCGCCTCCAGGATTACCGTGCGCTGGGTTACGACGTCCTGACCGTATCCTGCAAGGGTGACCCCGGCACCGACGCCCTGCCGCCACTCCTGAACGGTAAAACCAGCATCCTGGTTGGGCAGTCGGGGGTAGGCAAGTCTTCCCTGGTCAACGCGCTGATTCCCGACCTCGACCTGCAAACCGGGGCTCTTTCACGGGTAACCGGCAAAGGCATTCACACGACAACGACGACCATCATGTACAGCCTGCCATCCGGAGCCAAGCTGATCGATTCGCCTGGAGTCTGGGAATACGGCTTGTGGGAGATGGGTGCTACTGAACTGGAACAGGGATTTTCGGAGTTCGCTCCCTGGCCTGCCCACTGCAAGTTCAGAAACTGCAGACATGCCGGTGAACCGGGTTGCGCGGTTGCAAAGGCCGTTGAAAACGGTCAGATACTTCAGTGGCGTTACGAATCCTATCGCCGGTTGCTTACCCAATCCGGCTGACGTGATATATTTAGGGTCCCTGAACACAGATTGGAGGCGGCGATGACACGGACAGTTCTGGCGCTGGTTTTTGCAATCCTCGCGGGCTTTACGATTTCCGGAGTATTGCGCGCAGATGTTTTACTGATTGAAGAGGTCCGGCAGGCGGGCAACATGGATGTCCCGGTCAACGGCATGAAAAAGGCCGATGTGAACGCCCGCTACGGTGACCCGGCCCAGGTCCACGCTGCGGTTGGCGACCCCCCGATCACCCGTTGGGATTACGGTCAGTGGAGCGTGTATTTTGAATACGATACCGTGCTGTTCACCGTAGTGCACAAAGACACGGTAAAAGACAAGAAATCGGGCTAAGTCCGCCGGTATAGGGTATCCTTTCGCCTTTTCCAAACCAGGCAGTTTCAATGTCGCAGGAAAACGGGGAAATTCTCCAGGATCAACCCATACGCAAAATCGAGCGCGACGGGGTTCAGTACACCCTGCTCGGGACCGCGCACGTCTCCCGGGCCAGCGCCGAGGCCGTCAAACGGATGGCTTCTTCCGGCGATTACGATGCGGTAGCGGTCGAGCTATGCCAGGCGCGCTACGATGCGCTGACAGCCGAACGCAAATGGACCGACCTCGACCTGTACCGGATCATCCGGGAAGGCAAGGCTGGCCTGGTCATGGCCAACCTCGCGCTGAGCGCCTATCAACGGCGTATCGCCGAACAATTCGGCATTGAGCCCGGAGCAGAAATGCGTGCGGCCACCGTGGCGGCGAAAGAACGGGATCTGCCGCTTCAGCTCATCGACCGCGACCTCGCCACGACCCTGCGACGCAGCTATGCCAGCGTGCCCTGGTACAAGCGCATGTACCTGATGGCAGGCATGGCGCTCGGCATGGTCAGTTCCGATGAAATCGATGAAGAAGCCATCGAGAAGCTGAAAGAAGGCGATATCCTGGAATCCACTTTCACCGAATTTGCCGAACACTCACCCGAGTTGTACGAGGCGCTGATCACCGAACGCGACCGTTACATGGCGGCGCGGTTGCGTGAAGAAAACGCCGGGGCAAACTACCGCAACGTACTGGTGGTGATTGGAGCCGGCCACATGGAAGGCCTGGCGAAGCACCTTGAGTCCGGCACCGCGGATCCGCAGGCCGAGCGAAAAAGCCTGGAATTGATGCCGAGCAAATCACGCTGGCCGCGGGTGCTGCCCTGGGCCATCATGATCCTGGTGATCGCGGGGTTTTTGATCGGCTTCTCCCGCAGTCCGGAACTGGGATGGGAACTGGTGTTCCTCTGGGTGGCGATCAACGGTGGTCTTGCGGCACTGGGCGCCTTGATCGCCCGCGGTCATCCCCTGACCATTCTCAGCGCGGTCATTGCCGCACCGATCACTTCGCTCAATCCGACGATCGCCGCAGGCATGGTCACCGGGCTGGTTGAATCGTGGCTTCGAAAGCCACGGATTTCGGACCTGGAAAACCTGCGTTTTGATATCACCACGCTCAAAGGCTGGTTCAGGAACCCGGCGACACGCATTTTGCTGGTTTTCTTTTTTTCCAATCTTGGCTCCGCGATCGGAACCTGGGTTGCCGGATTCAAGATCTTCGGAGCCCTGTCCTGATATGAAGATCGGCCCGTACCGCTTAGACAATCCCCTGGCGCTAGCCCCGATGGTCGGCGTCACGGACAAGTTCTTCAGGCGCCTGTGCCGGGAACTCGGCGCCGGTTATGTCGTGTCGGAAATGCTCGAATCCAACCCGGCGCTGCGCGATACCAAGCTGTCCAGGCAGCGCGGGGATTTCGACGGCGAGGCCGGCCCGGTCGCTGTGCAGATCGCCGGCAGCGATCCGGCCTGGATGGCCGATGCGGCCATTTACAACGTGGCGCGCGGCGCCGACATTATTGACATCAACATGGGTTGTCCGGCCAAGAAAGTCTGCAACAAGCTGGCCGGTTCGGCGCTTTTGTCGGACCCGGAACAGGTGCAGCGCATCCTCACCGCGGTCGTCGAGGCGGTGGATGTCCCGGTAACCCTGAAAATCCGCACCGGCCCGAACCCCACGGTGCGCAATGCCGTTGAGATCGCGAAAATGGCCGAGGAGTCCGGCATCGCGGCGCTGGCAGTGCACGGCCGGACCCGGTCGGACCGCTTCCAGGGCCAGGCCGAGTACGACACGATCCGCGCCGTTTGCGCAGCAGTCGCCTTCCGGTATTTGCCAACGGCGACATCGAAACACCGCAAAAGGCGGCCGAAGTGCTTGGCTACACCGGCGCCAGCGGCCTGATGATTGGCCGGGCCGCACAGGGCAATCCCTGGATTTTCCGCGAGATCCGGCATTACCTCGATACCGGTGAGGAACTCGCACCGCCAGTCCCGGAAGAAGTACTGGAGGTTATGCGCAGACACCTGGCGCAACTGCACCGATCCTATGGGGAATTCCAGGGTGTGCGGGTTGCGAGAAAGCACATCGGCTGGTACCTCAAGGACCGGGTCAATTCCGCCGCGACCCGACAGCGCCTGATGCAGGCGGACACCGCGGCCGAACAATTCGCGATTCTGAACTCCTATTTTTGCCAGGAACCCCAGCATGCACGAAAAGAAATCCATCAGCCTGCCGTCACATCTTTTCGTTCCCGTTTTTCTGCTGATTCTGTCCAGCCCCGTGCTGGCGCTGGAAGCCGCTGATCGCACTGCGGTCCTAGTGTTCACATTGATGTCCGTGGTGTTGCCCGTCATCGGCCGGCTGCCGCCGGTGCCACCGGGATGAGCCTGAGTCCGTTCAAGGCCCGCTACCGGGACGCCGTCGAGTCCTGGAGCGGACTGCATGGCAGTTCCCTGGCCATCGCAATCCATGCGGCGGCCGGGGCGTTTGACGGTGTGACGTTCATCGCAACCCGCTCCAGTCACCAGGCGCAGGCGCTGGCCCGGGACCTGGAACTGCTCGCGTACAACGACCTCCCGGTGCAGTTGTTTCCGGATCATGAAACCCTGCCCTACGACCCGTTCTCCCCGCACCCGGACATCATTTCCGGACGCCTCAGGACGCTCTCGTCGCTGGCCTCGATCAGGCAGGGCATCGTCCTGGCCCCGGTGACGTCACTGATCCAGCGGCTGCCCCCGGCGGAATACATTCTGCAGCGCAGTTTTGATCTGGCCGCCGGGCAGTCCCTGGTCATCGACGATTTCCGTAAGAGGCTGCATCATTCGGGTTACGAAAACTCGGAGCATGTATACCAGGCGGGACAGTACGCCATTCGCGGTTCCGTGGTGGATATATTCCCGGCCGGCAGCCCGGTGCCGTTCCGCCTCGATCTGTTTGATGAAATCATCGACAGCATCCGTGAGTTTGATCCCGATTCCCAGCGATCGACCGGAAAAATAGAACGGATCAGCCTGCTGCCGGCACGTGAATACCCCTGTGACGAGGCCGGGCTGGAAGCCTTCCGGCGTGCATTCCGGATGCGCTTTGATGTCGACACGCGTAACGTCACCCTTTACCAGGACCTCAGAACCGGCATTCACCCGCAGGGGCTGGAGCAATACCTTCCGCTGTTTTATGAAGAAACCTCCTTCCTGCTGGATTACCTGGACCGGTCACCGCGATTGCTGCTCCAGCCGGGTTGCTTCGAAGCGGCCCACGAGCACATGCGGCGCACCACGGAGCGCTGGGAGCAACGCAGGCACGACATCGAACGGCCCGTGCTGGACCCGTGGGAGCTCAACTTCACCCCGCAATACCTCGAGGAACGGCTGCAGCAATGTGACACGACACACTTGCCCGATCCCGACCTGAGCCCCCGGACAAACGCCCGTGTTTTTGAGCACGCCGGCACCGGATCTGCACATCCACGAACGGGGCAAGGAGGCCGCGGCGGATCTTCTTGGCTTCCTGGCCGGATTCCAGGGTCGCATCCTGTTCGCCGCCGATACGCCGGGGCGGCGTGAATTGCTGCGGACCACGCTGGGCGCTTTCGACATCCGGCCGGATTCGTTCGATGATTTTGCCGGCTTTCAGCGCGGAGATGCGCGGCTGGGACTCGCGGTACTTCCGGTTGACGAAGGGTTCCTGGTGCCGGGCGAACTGGCCCTTATCACGGAATCCCAGCTGTTTGGCGGGCGCACGCGGCAAAAAGTGCAGCGTGCGGTTTCCGAGCGCGATCCCGAATCGATCATCCGCAACCTGACCGACCTGGCGGCAGGCGCCCCGGTCGTGCACGAAGACCACGGCGTGGGACGCTACCTGGGACTCGAAGTGTTGGAAATTGACCAGCGGCAGGCTGAATTCCTGATGCTGGAATATGCCGGCGGTGACAAGCTTTATGTCCCGGTATCGTCCCTGCACCTGGTCAGCCGCTACACCGGCAGCGATCCGGAGACCGCACCGCTTCACCGCCTGGGGAGCCAGCAATGGGAGAAAGCCCGGCGCAAGGCGGCTACCCAGGTTCGGGACATCGCCGCGGAACTGCTGGACCTGTATGCAAGGCGCCTGGCCCGGCAGGGCTTTTCATTTCCGCTGGACCGCAAGCTCTATGCCGAGTTTGCCGCCGGATTTCCATTCGAGGAAACACGCGACCAGCAGATCGCCATCGACGCCGTCATCAGCGACCTGGAGTCAAGCCAGCCCATGGACCGGGTGGTCTGCGGCGACGTCGGGTTCGGTAAAACCGAAGTGGCGCTGCGGGCCGCCTTTGTCGCCGTCCAGGCCGGCCGGCAGGTTGCCGTTCTGGTGCCGACGACCTTGCTCGCGCAGCAGCACTTTTCAACCTTCAGCGACCGCCTCGCGGATTGGCCGGTAAAGGTTGAACTGCTGTCCCGTTTCCGCACGGGCAGCGAGTCGAAAGCGGTTCTCGAACGGCTCAGGGACGGCGCTGTTGATATTGTCATTGGAACCCACCGCCTGCTCCAGAAAGATATCCGTTTCAAGCAGCTGGGACTGGTCATCATCGACGAGGAACAGCGCTTCGGGGTCCAGCAAAAAGAGCGTTTGAAGCAACTCAGGGCTGAAGTGGATTTGCTGACCTTGACGGCCACACCGATACCCAGAACGCTGAACATGGCGATGTCAGGAATCCGTGACCTTTCGATCATCGCCACCCCCCCGGCCCGGCGGATGGCGGTGAAGACGCTGATTTCCGAGTGGGACCGCTCCATCCTGCGTGAAGCCCTGGCGCGTGAATTGCAGCGTGGCGGACAGGTTTTTTTCCTGCACAACGAAGTAAAGTCGATCGCCCGGGTCGCCCGCGAAGTGCAGGAACTGGCGCCCAATTCCAGGCTGGCGGTGGCGCATGGCCAGATGCCGGAGCGTGAACTCGAAAAGGTCATGCTGGATTTCTACCGCCAGCGGTACAACATCCTGGTCTGCACCACGATCATCGAAAGCGGGATCGACGTCCCCACCGCCAATACCATCGTGATCAACCGCGCCGACCGCTTCGGGCTGGCGCAACTGCATCAACTGCGCGGGCGCGTGGGACGTTCGCACCACCGGGCCTACGCCTACCTGCTGGTGCCGGAAAAGCGCAGCATGACCGCCGATGCGCGGAAAAGGCTGGAAGCGATCGCATCCCTGGAAGAGTTGGGCGCGGGTTTTACCCTCGCAACCCACGACCTGGAAATCCGCGGCGCGGGAGAATTGCTCGGCGCCGAACAAAGCGGCCAGATCAACCAGGTAGGGTTCAGCCTGTACAGTGATATGCTGACCCGTGCAGTCGAGGCCTTGCGCAAGGGTGAAGAACCCGACCTGGACCAGGCTACTCAGCGCGGGATCGAAATTGAGCTCCATGTGCCGGCGCTGATACCCGACGACTACCTGGCCGATGTGCAAGCGCGCCTGACGCTCTACAAGCGCATTGCCAGCGCAACGAATTCGCAGGGCCTGCGTGAACTCCAGGTGGAAATGATCGACCGGTTCGGCCTGTTTCCCGAAGCGATAAAAAACCTGTTTGAAATCGCAGAATTGAAGCTGACCGCGCAACGGCTTGGTATCATGAAGATTGACTTTGGTCCGCAGGGTGGACGGGTTGAGTTCTCGGAGAAGACCCTGGCAGACCCTGGCGCGCTGATCCGGCTGATCCAGGCGCGTAGCCGGGACTACCGCCTGGACGGATCGCAAAAGCTTCGCATTCTGATGCAGGCAGCCGACGCCGCGGTTCGATTCCGCGAAGTCCAGTCCTTGCTCGATGAATTAGAAGTAAAGAAATAAGGTTTTTATTCAATGAGATACAGATACTTCTTAATTTTATTACTCATTATAATGTCCGGCACTGGTCCGGCTTTTGCCCAGGACACCCGTTACCGGGTTGAAGTCCTGGTGCTGACGCTTCTTGAGCAGAACGAGGAACCGCGTGAGCGCACTGAACTTCCGGACTATTCCTCTGCGACCGATTTTCTTACCCCTCCCGCGGAATGAGGCTGAAAGCCCGGGTGATCCGGCGACTGAACAGGCTTCCACGAACGAGGCCACTGAAGCTGCGGACGAACTGGCAGAGCCCGCCGAAGCCGTTGCCCCTGCGGAAGACCCCAACCGCCTGGTGCACGTCGCGGAAATGAGCAGCACCATGCAGGAAGCGTGGCGCCGTTTACGCCTGAGCGGCCCGTACCGCCCGGAACAGTACCTGTCCTGGGAGCAGGGAAACCAGGAGCCCTTCCCTACCCTGCGGCTGCATGATCTCGAAACCGTCCGGGTCGACGATCCGTGGCGTGCTTTCCGGACACAACCTGGCGGCCCGACCGCTTTCACTGATGCCGGCGATCCGGCAGCACTGGATGGCGCGGTGCAAATCGAGGGTCCGCAGTTGCCCGAACCGGTCACCTATTACCGCCTGGATGGCGTGGTGTCGCTGCGGCGCAGCAGGTTCCTTCACCTGGACCTTGACCTGCAACTCCGTGAACCGGTTTGGGGGGAGGAGACCCCGCTTGCGCCGCGTGGCGAAAACCGGGATGACGAGCCCGTCCCTCCGTCCTCATTCCTGGTTCATGAATTGAAGCAAAGCCGCCAGGTCCGCAGCGGGCGCATGGAATATTTTGACGGCCCGGTGCTGGGCGTGCTGGCGTGGATAAGCGTCATCGAGGGGGAAAGCGAGGAAGCGCCCTGATGATCCTGAACCGCATTGCGGTTATTGCGTTCGGTATCGTGGTCTTTTTTTCCGCGATGGCTGCAAACGGCGGCTACGCCCGACATCGTAATCCCGTTTGAAAAATTCGTGCTGAACAATGGCCTGACCGTTCTCGTTCATGAAGACCGTAAAACACCGATCGTCGCAGTCGGGGTCTGGTACCACGTGGGTTCAAAAGACGAACCGGAGGGTAAGACAGGGTTTGCACACCTGTTTGAACACATCATGTTTGAAGGTTCGGAGCATTTTGACGCAGCCGTTTTCCACTCCGCTGGAACAGGTCGGGGCGACAGCGCTCAACGGAACCACCTGGCTGGACCGGACCAATTTTTTTGAAACCATCCCCACCCCCGCCCTGGAACGGGCCCTGTGGCTGGAATCCGATCGAATGGGATACCTGCTGGGGGCGCTGACCCAGGAGAAGCTGGACCGGGAGCGCAATGTCATTCGCAACGAAAAGCGGGAGAATGATGACCAGCCCTATGGAAAGGTGACCGACCGCATCCTGGAAGCCCTGTTCCCTCCCGGCCACCCCTATCGCCATCCAACCATCGGATCCGTGCAGGATCTCGATACGGCGTCCCTCGAGGACATCCGGACGTGGTTCAAAACCTATTACGGAGCGGCCAACACCGTCCTGGTGCTGGCTGGCGACATCAGCCCGGACCAGGGCAGAAAACTCGCCATCAAGTACTTCGGGGAAATTCCGCCCGGACCGCCGGTCTCGCGCCTCAAAGCCTGGGTGCCTGACCGCGAATACGACACGCATGAAGTGCTCAATGACATGTACCGCAGGCCCGCAGCTACCGGATCTGGGCCGTGCCCGGATGGACCCGGAAAGACCGGCTGTTGTTACAACTGGCTGCCAGCATCCTGGGCGACGGCAAAAGCTCGCGTCTTTACCAGTCCCTGGTCACCGAACTGGAATACGCAGTGAGCGTTTCGGCTGGAAATCGAGCCGTTTGAGCTGGCCAGCCTGTTTTCCATCGATACGACACTCGCGCAAGATATCGAGGCCTGGCAGGTCAATGAAATCATCGACCAGGAACTCTCTGCGTTCCTGCGTGACGGGCCCGGCCAGAACGAACTGGATCGCGCCAAGACCAAGATCAATGCGAGCATCATCCGGGGACTCGAGCGGGTCGGTGGATTTCAGCCGGCAAAGCGACAACCCTGGCCCAGGGTGAATTGTATGACGGCAACCCGGATTTTTATGCGACGGCGCTGAGCTGGATCGACAATGCGACTGCCGCAGAGGTGCTTGAGGCCTCGCGGCGCTGGCTGGCAACCGGCGTGCATCAACTGGACGTTTTGCCTTTCCCCGATTACCAGGCAACCGGCCCTGGTGTCGATCGCTCGGCCGGTCTGCCGGCGGTTGCCGGCTGCCCGACTATTTTTTTCCCGGAGATACAACGGGCCAGCCTGAGTAATGGTCTGACCGTGATCCTGGCGGAGCGTACCGCCATTCCGGTGGTGTCATTGTCGATGCAATTTGACGCCGGTTACGCCGCGGATGCCGGGCGCAGCGCCGGCACCGCCAGCTTGACTTTTGCCATGATGGAAGAGAGCACGCGATCGCGCTCGGCACTGGAAATGGAGCAGGATGCGGAATCCCTGGGCGCGGAAATATACAGCGCTTCCAGCCTGGATACTTCGAGCGTTTCGCTGTCTGCGTTGAAGCAAAACCTTGAGCCTTCGATTGAATTGTTTGCAGACGTGATCCGGAACCCGGTATTCCGCGCAGATGAGTTGGAGCCCTTGCGAGCCCGTTGGCTGGCGGGTATTGAACGGGAAAAAACCGAGCCGGTATCGTTGGCATTGCGTGCCCTGCCCCCCCTGATCTACGGCGAGGGCCATGCCTATGGAATTCCGTTTACCGGCACCGGAACAGAACAGTCCATCAATCTCATCACGCGCGATGACCTGGTCGCTTTCCACCAGGACTGGGTTCGCCCGGACAATGCGACTCTGTTCGTCGCAGGTGACACCACGCTGGAAGAAATCATCCCCCTGCTCGAAACCTACTTCGGAGACTGGCGCGCCCCGGATAGCCCCGTGCCGGAAAAAAACATCACCGAAGTACCATTGCCCGGGCATAACCGCATCATCATCATCGACCGGCCAGGCGCGGTCCAGTCACTGATCCTGGCCGCCCACGTGGCGCCGCCCAGCGGTGCTGCCGACAATCTCGACATCGTCATGATGAACGACGTGATCGGCGGAACATTCTCGGCGCGCGTCAACCAGAACCTCCGCGCAGAAAAGCAATGGTCATACGGTGCATTCACTGTCCTGCCCGATGCAAAGGGACAACGGCCGTGGATCGTTTATGCACCGGTTCAGGTAGACCGGACTGCTGAATCCGTCCGGGAATTGCTCGAGGAATTCCGCCGGTTCATCACTGACGAACCCGCCTCGGCAGGAGAACTGACCCGCGTATACCGCAGCAGGGCTTTCAGTCTGCCGGGACGATTTGAAACCTCGATGTCGATCCTGGAGGCCCTGCAATCCAACCAACGATTCGGGAGACCGGATGACTATATTTCCTCGCTGAAGGAACAGTATGGCGCCGTACAACTGGCGCACATTCAGAACTCTGCAGAGCGCGTGCTGCATCCCGAAAGCCTTACCTGGGTCATCGTCGGAGACCGGGCGCAAATTGAAGACCAGTTGGAAGCGCTTGGAATTGCCGGGTTGGAATTCATGGATACGCGCGGCCAATTGATCGAGTAGGACATCCCGTCGCCACGAGTCTTTGCTGGAAGCGGGCATGAAAAACCGTCTAGTCTAGACTTGTGCCAAATTTCCCAGGGAGAACCGGTACGTGAATTTTGAAAAGGTTGTTTTCGGATTTTTCATTGTCCTCGCCCTAACCCTCAATTTCGGATTTTTCGTCGGTGATATCGATAATCCGGACCACCACCACGCGATGGAACTGGGCGCGGCCCTCGCGGTCAGCCTGATTGCAACGATCATGAAATTCGGCGACCGCTCGCAAATGGGCGCCGTACTGCTGGCAACCAGCCTGGTGGCGGACCTGCAACTGCTGATTGCCTCGTTCATCTGGGCCTATGCGGCTTATGAGAGTGAAGCGGGAGTTACCGTCGGAAGTCATGTCGAGCGTTGTTTCGGTTGCCGGCGGCGCCTTGCTGGCCAACCTGGTTTCAGTGGTACTGCTCGTGGCCGAGACCATCACGATCCGCCGTTAATGAACGATATTATCTGGCTCACGATGCGGCGTTTGCGAACGCCGTTGATCGTGCTGATCCTGGTTTACTCCCTGTCGGTGTTCATCATGGCGCAGATCCCGGGACAGGATCCGGACGGAAATCCTGTGCAGGTCAGTTACCTGGATGCGGTTTATTTCGTCGCCATCATGGCGACAACCATCGGATTTGGTGAAGTCCCTTACACTTTTACCCACTTCCAGAGACTCTACGCGTTCATCATCCTGTTTCCGAACGTCATCGCCTGGCTGTACTCCATCGGCACCATCATCAGCCTGCTGGTCGACCCCCAGTTCCGGGCCGTGCTGGCGCGCAGCCGATTCAGCCGGCGTGTCCGAAAAATGAGTTCGGACTTCTATGTCGTTTGCGGCTTTGGCCACACCGGCAGAATGATCGTGAGGGGCTTGTTGAAGCGCGGCATCAGCGCAGCTGTCCTCGAGCGCGAACAGGACATCATTCACAGCATGGCGCTGGACGACCAGTTTGCACATCTGCCGGCACTGGCGGGAGACGTCACCGACCGGCGTTTACTGGACATGGCCGGCCTGGGCCCGAACATCAAGCGTTGTATCGGGGTGATCGCCATTACCAATGACGATGTTGCCAACCTGACGATTGCAATCACCACCAAGCTTTTACGGCCGGAATTGCCGGTACTGGCCCGGGCCGAGACCCGGCGAGTGGTCGACAACATGGCTTCTTTCGGGACGGACGTTATCGTTGATCCCTACACAATATTTGCCGAGCGTCTTTTCCTGGTCCTGTCTTCACCCACCAAGTACCTGGTCCAGGACTGGCTGATCAGTGTGCCGGGTTCCCGTTTACGCACGGAGTTGAACCCGCCCGATGGCCGCTGGATTCTCTGCGGGGTTGGCCGCTTCGGATCACGCATGGCGACCAAACTGGAGGAAGCCGAAGTTGAGTTCACGGTTATTGATGTCCACCCGGAACGGGTGGCCATGAAGCCCGGTTCCGTGCTGGGCAGGGGAACCGAGGCAGCCACCCTGGAAGAAGCAGGCGTGAGAGATGCCGCAGGGATCATCGCCGGGACCGGCGACGACATGGATAACCTCTCGATCATCATGACCGCACTGGAAATCAACCCCCGCCTGTTCGTGGTCGCCCGGCAGGAAAATCCGCAGAACGACGAGTTGTTCGACTCCTCCCGCGCCGACCTGGTGGCCCGCCGCAGCCTGATTGTAGCCCGTCGCATCCTGGCGCTGGCGACGACACCTCTGCTGCCGGTATTCAACGACTACATGATTCACCACGACGAAGCATTCGCGAACAAGCTGAGGCATCGCCTCAACGGCATACTGGACGGTCGCGCTCCCAGCCTCTGGACGATGCATCTGACGGATACCTGGGCGGAAAGCCTGAGAGCCGCAAAAAAAGAAAACGTGCAGGTCCGGATGGAGCACCTCACGCAAAATGCGCGCACACCCGAATATGAATCCTTGCCCTGCCTGTGCCTCCTGCTCGAACGAGGCTCTTCACGCATTTTCCTGCCCGGGCCGGACCAGGCGCTGATCGAGGGAGACACGCTGCTGTTTGCCGGCAGGGGCTCTGCCCGAAACGAGATGTTGTTTGCGCTAAGAGAACCAACCGCGCTGGTCAGCCTGGCTTCGGGACGACCCCAGCCGCGCGGGGCAATCATGCGGGCCCTGGCCAGGAAGCGTGCCGGGGCCCCTGAACCCTAATGCCCGGCAACGAACGTGAAGTTATCGGCATCCTGCTGAAACGGAAAATCGCTGCGTACTTTCTGCACCTTTGAAAGGTCCATTTCAACGACCCGGGCGTTCTCGCATTCCTCCAGGTCGGCCACGCACAGGCCGGACGGGTCGTGCACCACGCTGTGGCCCGGGTAGCTCAAACCATTGCCATCTTCCCCGACCCGGTTGACCCCGATTACCCAGGATTGATTTTCAATCGCCCGCGCCTCCAGCAATGATGACCAATGGCGCACCCGCTTTGAAGGCCAGTTGGCGACCAACAGCATCAGGTCGTAATCATTGCGGTTCCGGCACCATGCGGGAAACCGCAGGTCGTAACAAATCTGCAGGTTGATCCGCCACTCCCGGTAATTAAGAATCACCCTTTCACCTCCTGCGGTGTAACGGAGGTTTTCGCCGCCAAAGGCAAACAAGTGGCGCTTGTCGTAGAAACCCAAAACGCCATCCGGCGTAACAAAGACCAGGCGGTTGAATCGCTTTTCCCCTTCCGTGATAACCGTGCTTCCGGTAATCGCACAATCGAATTGTTGCGCCATTTCCTTCATCCATTGGACGGTCGGGCCCGACATGTCCTCGGCGGGAAGATCGGTGTCGCCCAGGAACCCGGTGGTGAAGGTTTCCGGCAGCACGACGAGATCAAGGTTATCCCCTGCGCCGGAAATCATGGCTTGCAGGTGCCGGCGGTTCATCGCCGGGTCTTTCCAGTTGAGCTGGGCCTGGACCAGGAGTGTATTCAATTTGCTCATAACCGCCATTCTAGTTCCCTAAGCAACGAACAGGTAGTGTTCCCCTTCGACCCGTCCATGCAACTGCATGAAATCCCGGATTTCCGGGCGGACTCCGGCCGCACCCACGGCTACCAGTATGAAGTTTTCCGTCATTCGACCGATCTCGTCGATCGGCCAGACCGGAAGATCCCGCTTGCGGCCGCCAATCCGCCGGGGGTGAACGTCAAGAAACCCAAGAACCGGAACGCTTTCCTGCCGAAGCAGGTCGTGCATCAGGCGGCCACCGGGTCCGGCTCCCCAGATAATGACCGGCCCTTTGTCGGGCAGCCGGTAGCGGGCCAGGTAATGGGCCTTGGCCTGCTGGAAACGCCCGGGGTGATACCGTGCATCGGTCCGGGTCAGGCGGTCCTCGTGCTCGCGCCATCGATAAAGGATTTGCGCCGGTTTACCCATTTTCATGCCCGCTTCATCCGCCCGCAGGAACAGGTCGTAATCCTCGGGCCATCCGGGGTCACGGTAGCCTCCAAGCCTGAGCAGCGCCTCGCGCCGGAACATTGCAGTCGGGTTGGGTATCGGACTTTCGATAAACATTCCCTTCTGAATTTCTGCCGGGGAACGGCAACTGTTCAGCCAGGACTGATAGCGGATATTGCCGCCGGCCAACGCCTGCTCGGAAAATATCTCTACACAGGTCCCAGACACATCGATTTCCGGATGTTCCTGCAGATAGTGGTACTGGGTTTCAATCCGGGCGGGCAGCGACCAGTCGTCGGCGTCCATCCGTGCAAGGAACATTCCCCGGGCCCGGGCAAAGCCGGTGTTGCAAGCGCTGACGATCCCGCGTCCCTCGTTTTGCAGCACGATCAATCGCGGGTCGTCCATTGCGAGGCTGGAAATCGCCTGGTCCGTACTGTGATCGTCAACCAGTAACAATTCCAGTGATGAAAAAGACTGGCTGAGAATGCTTTGAACCGCTGCCCCGAGAAAGCGGCCGCCGTCACGTACCGGCATGACGACGGAAACCGCGGGATTCACCGGTGCCTACCCGTTCAGGCCTCTGGCCTCATGTAGGGGAAAAGCAGCACGTCACGGATCGACGGTGAATCGGTATAGATCATCACCAGCCGGTCGATGCCAATGCCCTCGCCTGCCGTCGGCGGCATCCCGTATTCAAGCGCCCGGATGTAGTCGGCGTCGAAATGCATGGCTTCGAGATCGCCGGCGTCTTTGCTTTCAACCTGGGCCAGGAACCTTTCCGCCTGGTCTTCCGGATCATTCAGCTCGGAGAAGCCGTTGGCGATTTCGCGTCCGCTGATAAACAGTTCGAACCGGTCCGTAACCTCGGGGTTGTCGTCATTACGACGCGACAGCGGCGACACTTCGGTGGGATACCGGGTAATGAAGGTGGGCTGCACAAGGTGGTTCTCGACCGTTTCTTCGAACAATGCCGTCAGCAGTTTGCCCGGACCCCAGTTTGTTTCAGTGTGGATTTCCCTGGTCGCGCAAGCCTCGCGCAGGATAGCCAGCATCCCATAAATCAGCCCCGGCCAGTTCCGGATTGTAACGGCGCACGGCATCTTCAACCGACAGTCGTTCGAAAGGTCCGCTGAAATCAATTTCGTCGCCCTGGTACAGGATCGTGCTGTTGCCGGTTACCGCCCGGGTCAGGCCGGCCAGCAGGGCTTCCGTCAAATCCATCAGGTCATTGAAATCCGCATAGGCCCAGTAAAACTCCAGCATGGTGAATTCCGGGTTATGCCGGGTGGAAACACCTTCGTTACGGAAATTGCGGTTGATTTCGTAAACCCGCCCGAGACCGCCCACGATCAGCCGCTTCAGGTACAGCTCGGGAGCCACGCGCAGGAACATCTGCAAGTCCAGCGCGTTGTGATGCGTAACGAAAGGACGCGCTGCCGCGCCCCCGGGAATCGGGTGCATCATCGGGGTTTCCACCTCGAGAAAATCCCGCTCCGGGGCCTCCATGAAAGAACGGATGTACGTGATGATCTTTGAACGGGTGCGGAAGACGGAACGGGAATCTTCGTTCATGATCAAGTCAACGTAGCGCTGCCGGTAACGCATCTCCATATCGGTCAGGCCGTGAAATTTTTCGGGGAGCGGCCGCAACGACTTGGTCAGCAGGCGTAGTTCACTGACCAGGATCGACAGTTCGCCTTTCTGGGTGCGGACGATGCGGCCCGTGGCGCCGACGATGTCACCCACATCCCAATGCTTGAATTCCTGGAACAGGCCTTCGGGCAAATTGTCCCGCTGAATCATCAACTGGATCGAACCGCTGCGGTCCTGCAGCAGGACAAAAGCGATTTTTCCCATGACCCGCTTCGCCATCATGCGGCCGGCCAATGAAAACTGTTCATCGATTTGCGCCAGTTCATCGGCGTCCAGTGCGTCAAAACGCCGGTGCAGATCCCCGCTGGTCGAATCTTTCCTGAAGTCATTCGGAAACGCCTGCCCTTTTTCCCGCAGGGCGGCCAGCTTGCTGCGCCTTTCCGCAATCAGGCGATTTTCGTCGAGTTCCGTTTCGGGCGTTTCCGGTTGTTTGTTCATAGCTTCCTCAAGTTCTTGCTATTCGCGGCCATGGGCCGCTCTTACTGTTGGAGCGGCCCATGGCCGCGACGTGCTTTCCGTTGTTCGCGAATGAATTCGCTCCTACAGCCCCTGCTTCAACGACGCCTCGATGAACGGATCCAGGTCGCCATCGAGCACGGCCTGCGTGTTTCCGACTTCCATTCCCGTGCGCAGGTCCTTGATGCGGGACTGGTCGAGCACGTAAGAGCGAATCTGGCTGCCCCAGCCAATATCGGACTTGGAATCTTCCAGTTTCTGGTGCTCCTCGGTCCGCTTCTGCATTTCATGCTCGTACAGCTTGGCGCGCAATTGTTTCATCGCGTGATCCCGGTTTTTATGCTGCGAGCGGTCGTTCTGGCACTGCACGACGATGCCCGTGGGCACATGGGTCATGCGCACGGCTGAGTCGGTCGTGTTGACGTGCTGACCACCGGCGCCCGAGGCGCGGTAGACGTCCACCCGCACATCCGCCGGGTTGATGTCGATTTCGATGTTGTCGTCCACTTCCGGTGATACGAAAACCCCGGCAAATGACGTGTGCCGGCGGGCGCCTGAATCAAACGGTGATTTTCGGACCAGGCGATGCACACCGGTTTCAGTCCGGGACCAGCCGTAAGCATAGTCGCCCTTGATGTGAATGGTTGCACTCTTGATTCCAGCCACATCACCATAGGAGACTTCGACCAGCTCAGTCTCCCAGCCGCGCCGTTCAGCCCAGCGCAAATACATCCGCAACAGCATTTCCGCCCAGTCCTGGGCTTCAGTGCCACCGGAGCCGGCCTGGATATCGACAAAGCACGGACTGGAATCCATCTCGCCCGAGAACATGCGCTGAAATTCCAGTTTTTCGACTTTTTCCTGCATACCGTCCAGGTCATTGCTGACCCCTTCGGCAATTTCCTCATCCCGTTCTTCGATTGCAAGCGTCAGCATCTCGCCGGCGTCTGCAAGACTGCGGGTCAGGTCATCCAGCGTGGTGACGATGTCCGTCAGATTTGCGCGTTCGCGCCCCAGGGCCTGGGCTTTCTCAGGGTCATTCCAGACGTTCGGATTTTCCAGCTCCCGGTTTACCTCTTCGAGACGGTCGCGCTTTACAGCATAGTCAAAGATACCCCCTAAGCGCCTCGGTGCGGCGCGAAAGGTCTTCAATCAGGTTGGTTTGCAGATTGGTTTCCACTTGGAATGGTCCGGCTGAATCGAGGGCTGCATTCTACACAATGCCAACCGCGGATTATACTGTGATAGATTAGTCAGCTACTCAATCTCGAGGGAAAACCGATGAAAAAAATACCCGTAAATTTCATCCTCAAGGCAATAGCCATTTTTTTCCTGGCGCTGCCGGCTGCCGTCGCACTGGCCGAAGCACCTCCGCCGCCACTGGCTGAAATGTGGCTGGTCACCCCGAAGGATGGACAGAGTTCTGAATTCCGCGAAGCGCTGGCCGGGCACCTGGCGTTCAGGGCCGAACACGGAGACCCCCGTGCATGGCAGGTTTATACCCCGCTGCTCGGCGATGACCTCACCCAGGTTGCCATCCGTTTTTGCTGTTTCAACTGGGCCGACCAGGACAGTTACACCGCCTGGGGAGCCAGCGCGGACGAGATCCAGGCCCACTTTGAAGAACACGTTGCGCCCCACACTGCCAGGTGGGCGCATTATTTTGAATCCATGGACTGGGGCAATTCCCACTGGGCCGATTCCGCAGGGTCTGCAATGTACTACGCCGTGACTGAATTCAACGTCAAGCCAGGCTCCGACCAGGACTTCGATGCGGCGCGGGATGCCATGAGCCAGATCGCCCTCAACCAGGGCTGGGCCACGGATAATCGCTCATGGATATGGGCTTCGGTCATCGGCGGAAGCCCGCGGGAAAGTGTCATCGTACCGCACGAAAACTTTGCCAGTTTTGATCGCGGCGAAGAAGATTTTGCGAGCTTCCTGTCCAGGCACCTGGGGTCTGAAAAAGCCGCCGAATTGATGAAGCAGTTTTCCAGCGCCTCCGAAAGCACCAGTTTCCAGATCTGGAAACACCAGTCAGAACTTTCGATGAGCACTGATGACTGAATACGCTCAGCGGGAAGACCCGGGAGCGATTGAAGCCAGGGACTTCCCGCTGATCGCAAACAGTCCGGCGGGCAGAATCCGGGGGAGCATTCATGCCTGACCCCATAAAAGCCCCCGAGCTTGCTTCGCTGGTCGGAATTGAGCAGGAACCGTCATCCTGGCTGGAAATCACCCAGGAGCGCGTCAACCGGTTCGCAGATGCGACCAACGACCACCAGTTCATTCATATCGACGCGGAAAAGGCCGGGCAAACTCCATTCCGCGGCACGATCGCGCATGGTTTTCTGACCTTGTCGCTGCTCCCTTACCTGCTGGCGGAAAAGGCCAGACCGGTCGAAGATACGGTGATGGGCATTAACTACGGCCTGGAAAAGGTCCGCTTTCTGCAGCCTGTTCGCGTCGGCAGCCGGATCCGCGCCCGCCAGGTTTTATTGGAAGCTGTTGAAAAGAAGCCCGGTCAATGGCTGACCAGAACGGCGGTGACCATAGAAATCGAGCAGCTTGAAAAACCTGCAATGGTCGCCGAATTTCTTGCGCTGATTATGGTCAGGAAATCTCCATGAAAGCGCTCGTATGCAAACAATACGGGCCGCCGGAAACACTGGTCATCGAAGACCTCCCGGACCCGGTTCCGGGCGACGGTGAAGTCCTGGTGAAGGTCCGGGCGGCAGGAATCAATTTTCCGGATGTGTTACTGATCGCCGGCACCTACCAGGTGAAACTGCCTCCACCTTTCATTCCGGGTAACGAAGCAGCGGGCGTCGTCGAAGCGGTGGGCGCCGGGGTCGCCCGGTGCAAGGCGGGTGACCGGGTCATCATTACACCCCCCGCCGGGGGATTTGCGGAAAAGTGTGTCGTGCCGGAGAAACTGTGCCTGCCCCTCCCCGACGAATTGAATTTCGCGCAGGGGGCCGGATTCACGATTACCTACGCCACCAGTTACCACGCTTTTCGCCAGTGTACCGAATTGAGAAAGGGAGAAACCCTGCTGGTGCTGGGGGCCGCCGGCGGGGTCGGCATCACCGCTGTCGAACTCGGCAAGGCGCTGGGCGCCAGGGTGATTGCCGCTGCCAGCAGCGAAGACAAACTGCAATTCGCGCGCGAGGCCGGCGCCGATGAAACCATCAATTACTCGCAAGTCTCGCTGCGGGAAGCCGTCAGGGAACTGACCGCAGGGAACGGCGTTGATGTGGTCTACGATCCCGTTGGCGGTGAACTGGCGCAAATGGCTTTGCGGTCCCTGGCCTGGCAGGGCCGTTACCTGGTGATCGGTTTCGCCAGCGGCGAGATACCGGCTTTTCCGGCCAACATCGCGCTGTTGAAAGAGGCCAGCATCACCGGGGTCTGGTGGGGCACCTGGGCCGGACGAAACCCGGATGAAGCGTTGAAGAACATGGTGGAACTGGCTGCTATGGTCAGGCAGGGCAAACTGGCTCCAAGGGTCACGGAAAGATACCCGCTGGAGCAGTACGCGGAAGCCTTCGCGGCCATTACGCAGCGCCGCGCAAAAGGAAAAGTCGTTTTGACCTTCGACTGACGCACCGTGCAAAAACAGGCGGCAGATGACCGCCTGCGGTAAAGTAAAGCCGCTATGAACCCCACTCTCTTTACCGACCGGAATCAACTGTGGCAAGACCTGAAGTCCGGCAAACCGGCGGACTGGGACGTCATTGTCATCGGTGGCGGCATCACCGGTTCAGGAGTGCTTCGCGAATCGGTGCGCAGGGGGTACCGGTCCCTGCTGATCGAGCAGCAGGATTTTGCCTGGGGTTCGTCAAGCCGTTCATCCAAGATGGTGCACGGCGGTCTGAGGTACCTTGCTGCAGGTAACATTTCCCTGACCCGCCACGCCTTGCAGGAGCGGGAAAACCTGATCAGGGAGGCGCCCAGGCTGGTCGAGCGGCTGGGTTACTACTTTCCCCTGTACAAACACCGTTTCCCTCCCCGTTTCGCTGCCGGAGCACTCTTTTGGCTGTACGACCGCCTGGCCGGCATCAGGAACCACCGGAGGGTCGATAATGCGGAACTGCGGCAGGTGTTCACCCGGCTGAACACTTCCGGTCTCAACGGCGCTTTCTATTACACGGATGCGGTGACCGATGATGCCCGGCTGACCCTGCGGGTGCTGCAGGAATCCATCCAGGCCGGCGCCCGTGTCCGTAATTACACGCGGGCCACCCGCCTGCTGAGGGAATCGGGCTCCGTGAAAGGGCTGATCGCCGAGGATATTGAAACCGGCGAGCAGGTGTCATTGCGCGCCCGGGTCGTGATCAACGCGACCGGCGCCTGGGCGGACCGGCTGGGAAATGCGGCTTTGTCGGGCATGAAAATCCGCCCGCAGCGCGGCAGCCACCTGATCCTGGATGCGGCTGATTTTCCGGTGCCACAGGCCATTTTCCTGCTTCATCCCGAAGATGGGCGTCGTCTTTTCATTTATCCCTGGGAAGGTCGCACCATCGTTGGCACAACCGACATCTACCATCCACAGAACCTGGATATCGCGGCCAGCATGACCGCCGTGGAATTGCTGTACCTGCTGGCTGCCGCACGCCAGTTGTTCCCCGAACATCCGCCGGAAAGAAAAGACGTGATTTCCACCTGGTCCGGAGTCCGGCCGATCATCACTTCCGGAAAGTCGCGCGACCCTTCCAAGGCCAGCCGGGAACACAAGGTTTGGGTGGAGGACGGACTGGTCAGCTGCAGCGGCGGCAAACTGACCACTTTCCATCACATGGCGATGGACGTGCTGGCGGGCGCGGAGAAATTTCTTCCCATGGCATCACCACTCACCAGCCAGCGAATATTTGCTGCCCCGACGGCAAGCGGCGGCGACGTCCTGCCGGAGGACCCGGAAAGAGGTGAGCGCTTACTCGGCCGCTACGGTCAGAATGCGGTTGCGCTGCTGGCCGCGTCCACAGAAAGCGAACGGGCCTGTATCCCCGGAACCCAAACGTGCCTGGCCCAGGTCCGCTGGGCCCTGCTATACGAATCCGTGCTTCACCTGGACGATTTGATGCTGCGCCGCACCCGCCTGGGCATCCTGCTGAAAAACGGCGGAATCGAAATCCTTGACCGGATCGAACCGCTGTGCCGGGAATGTCTCGGTTGGGACGACGCCACCTGGCGCCAGGAAGTCGCCAGGTACCAGGCAGTCATCGATCAACACTACATGGTTCCAGAGCTTACCCGGGTTTCTGCCCCAGGCGCTGCCTGAAACGGATCATTCCCTCGATCCAGCGGTCAGGGTCACCTGCCTTGCGCCGGAAGTAAGTTGACACCTGCGGGTGCGGCAAGACCAGGAACTTTTTCTGCGCAATTCCGGCGAGGATGCAATCGGCGACATAGTCGGCGCTGAGAATGCCGTCCACGTCGTTTCCACCGAATCCGGTCGTACCGTCCTCGACTTCTGAATCTTCATCCACGCCGATCATCCGTGTCGCAACGGCCTGTGGACAGACCAGGCAAACCTGGATGCCATCATCCTGATGGGTGATCGCGAGGGACTCTGAGAACCCCACTGCCGCGTGTTTGCTGGCGGTATAGGCTGCTTCGCCGACCTGGGACAACAAGCCGGCTGCCGATGCGACGTTGACCAGGCAACCGCCACCCCGCGACTTCATGCGCGGCACCATGACTCTTGCCGCGTAGACATGCGCCATCAGGTTGACTTCCAGGCAGGCCTTCCAGCAATCATTCGATGCGGAGGCGGCGCCGTCCGGGCCATCGCCAAACGCGACTCCTGCATTGGAGACGAAAATATCGATCGGGCCCCATTCCTTTTCGACACGATTCACGGCCGCGACGATTTCGGCCTCGATAGAAACATCGACCTGCAATGCCATGCCGTCAACCTCGGCGGCAACTTTTTCCGCCCCGGCCAAATCCAGGTCAACGACAGCGACACGGGCCCCCTCGATCCGCAGCGCCCTGCAGAGGGCCCGGCCGATACCGTGAGCACCCCCGGTGACCAGTGCAACCCGGTTTTCCACATCCATCGTGTATTCCTCGAAAACGAACTTTTCGCCCGTTTTCAATGCTAGCAACTATGTGTCCAGGGGTACAATCAATCTTGCAGCGGGTAATGGCCACGCGCTGCTCACTTGACAATTTCCTCGACCAGCAACTGGCAGCTTTCCGTTCCCCGCCAGCGATTGATCCCGAGCCGGTACAATAAGCGCACGCCATCCGAGCCGGGTAAATCTTCAGGCAGCCGATTGAACGCGATGGCGTCTACCGGCTCACTGCCATCCACGGTTTGCAGGATCATTTTCAGGTGAGCTCCGCCCACGACACGGGCGTCAATGACTTTAAACCGCCCGTCGAACAGGGGATCGGGAAACCGCTGTCCCCACGGGCCGTGCGCTTCAATTCCGGCGGCCAGTTCCAGTGAGACGTCTGCGGCGGCCAACGAGCCGTCCGTCAATATCTCCGCGCTGAGTTCCGCGCCGTCGAGCACGGCGGTCACGGCTTCGGTCAGGCACCGTGTGAATTGCGGGTAACGACTTTCCTGCAGCGTCAGTCCCGCCGCCATCGCGTGGCCACCAAAGGCATCGATCATCCCCGGATGGTGCGAGTCGACGTACGCGAGCACGTCGCGGATGTGCAGCCCCTTCACCGAGCGCGCGGAGCCTTTCAGCACTCCGGAATCCTCCGATTCCGGTGCAAAGGCGATAACCGGGCGGTGCATGGCGTCTTTCACCCGGGACGCCACCAGGCCGACGATACCCTGGTGCCATGAGGGATCGAACAGGCAGACTGCCGGGGGCGGTTCATTTTGTTCCAGCGAAGCCAGCAACGCTTCAACCTGCACCATCGCTTCCTGCTGCATCTGGTCCTGCATTCCGCGGCGTTGCCGGTTTAACTCATCCAGTTGGGACGCCAGGTCCTGCGCTTCCTCCGGATCTTCTGTCAGCAGGCAGCGTATTCCGGTTCCCATGTCCTCGAGGCGGCCGGCCGCGTTGAGCCGCGGACCCACGGCGAAACCCAGGTCGGAAGCATTGGCGAATCGATAATCCCGCTTACCCAGCCTGAGCAGCGCCATCAGGCCCGGGCGGGTCAGCCCGCGCCGGATACGTTCCAGACCCTGCCTGACCAGGACGCGATTGTTGTGATCGAGAGGCACCAGGTCCGAAACGGTTCCCAGTGCGACCAGGTCGAGGAAGCCGGCAAGATTCGGCTCCGGGCGCGATGGCGCCGAACCAGCCCTCGCTCGCGAAGTTCTCGTCGAACGACGCTGAGCAGGTAAAACATCACGCCGACTCCGGCCATGCACTTGCTCGGAAAAGCATCGCCAGGGCAATTCGGATTGACGATGGCGTCAGCCGCCGGCAGGGCCTCCCCGGGCAGGTGGTGATCCGTCACGATAACCCGGCAGCCCATTGCCCTGGCCCGCTCAACGCCCTGGATGCAACTGATGCCGGAGTCGACGGTGACGAGCACGTCAGGAGGGCTTCCGGCCAGGGTCTCCACCAGGGGCACAGTCAGGCCGTAACCGAACTCAAAACGGTTCGGCACGCGGAAATTCACGTTCCTGCAGCCCATGGCTTGCAGGGATAACACGGCCAGGGCGGTTCCGGTGGCGCCATCGGCATCGAAGTCGCCGACCACGAGAATCTGCTGATCGTCCGCAATGGCGTCAGCCAGCAAAACCGCTGCGCTTCGGACTCCGCCCAGGTTATCCGGCGACAGCATGTTGGCCAGGCCCAGCGCAAGGTGGCCCGGATCGGTCACGCCACGCGCCCTCAGAACGCGCCGTATGACCGGGTGGAGACCGTCCGGCAAATTACACGCCCCGACCGGAAGCTCCCGTTGGCGGATGATCCTGGACGTCATCATTTCCCGGCAGGCGGGGCCGCCACGGAACCCAGGGGGACTCTGCGCCGCCAGAACCGGCGGCGCGCGCTCCGGTCAAAAAGCCGCCCCCGGCCGCTCCCGTCAAACAGGGTCAGCACCGCCAGGTTTTTGTCCATGTTGTCCAGCAACTGCCGTACGAGGGTTTCGAGGCGTTCCAGTTCTTCCTGGGCAAAACGGGTCGCCGGTATCCAGTCGATCAACACGTTGCGGCCGTCGTCGCAGAAATCATCCGCGCCGGCCTGGTCCTGGTTCTTCAAGCGGCAATCGTTGATGATGGCCAGGCCGCGGGTGACCGGGTGGTTAGAATAAACGGTGTCGAATACGTGATGCGGCGCAGCATCGGGTATGAACCCACCGCCCCAGAACCACACTGAATTGATCTCCTGCCTGCCGCTTTGCCGCCGCGCGATATTCACCGGGCAGTTATGCAATGCGACCTGCACTTCGTTCAGGATGCGCCTCCAGAAACGGGCCGCAGGATGGCGCGGCAGCGCATCGGCCACATCCATGCCGAGCGCGTCATTCAGCGGTGTAAAATCAAATTCCAGGGGTTCGTTCAGCGCAATGCACCAGCGCTCCGGGTGATCGGAATGAAAGTCGATGCCCTCTTCCAGTAAAACACTGCGTATGCAGTTTTCGATTTCGTTGCGCTCATAGGGATCCAGGTCCGCGAACCCATGACTGGTCATGAAAACCTGCGCCATGTCAGCCCACATGGTCACCGGATCAGTCCGCAACCAGTAATAATTACCCTGCTTCGGCGTTTTTTGGTCACTGACCCGGGTCAGCGCCGCAACCGGCAATTCGCCTACCGAGTCGATGCCGAATAACGAGAACCGAAGGTGGTTGGTCGTTGCAGCATCGGTCCGGCAGGTGCGGCCTTTGGAAAAGACCTGCTCGAGTGATGGCAATCGCAGCGACCGGTCTGTCGCACCCAGCAGATCCTTGAAGTCTTCGACCAGCAGCGTGATATGGGTATCGGTCACACGTACTCGACGGAGATAATTTCGTATTCCCGGTCGCCCGCGGGGGCGCGGACAACCACCACATCACCGACTTCACGGCCGATCAGGGCTCTTGAAATGGGGGAGCTGACAGCGATCCGGTTGTGCTTGATATCCGCTTCGACATCCCCGACGATCTGGTAAATCTTCTCTTCCGCCGTTTCTTCATCGGAAAGCGTGACCGTGGCGCCGAATACCACCTTGTCACCCGGATTCAACCTTTCCACGTCGATGATCTGGGCATGGGAAATTGCTGATTCGAGGTGCTGAATCCGGCCTTCGATAAAGCCCTGCTGCTCCCTGGCTGCGTGATACTCGGCATTTTCCTTCAGATCACCGTGCGCGCGCGCCTCCGCGATCGCGGCGATGATCTTCGGCCGGTTGACTTTTTTCAAAGTCGCCAGTTCCTCCCGCAAACGGTCTGCACCGGCCTTGGTCATTGGATGTCTTGTCATAAGTCGAGTCCCCGGTGCAACTGCTGCAAGCTGTGCACGGTATAGTCATTTTCATGGTCCAGCGCACGCAGGGTTGCCCGGCCGCCGGCAATCGTCGTTGTATAGCTTACCTTACGCTGCAATGCCTCGCGCCGGATCGAGAAGGAATCCGCTATGGCTTGCGCGCCCTCGGTCGTATTGACGATGAATTTGATTTCATCGTTTTTGATCAGGTCGACGATGTGAGGACGGCCTTCCATGACCTTGTTCACGGACTCACACTTGATTGAATTTTCCTGGAGAAAGCGCGCCGTTCCGCTGGTTGCAACGAGTTGAAAGCCCCGGCCGATCAGTTCACGCGCGATGGGAACCAATACCTGTTTGTCGGCGTCACGCACGCTCAGGAACGCCTTGCCCACCGGTGGCAGACGGTAACCGGCGGCTTTCATGGACTTTGCCCTGGCGCCTCCGAAACTCCAGCCAATTCCCATCACTTCACCGGTTGAGCGCATTTCCGGGCCAAGAATCGGGTCCACGCCGGGAAATTTCATGAACGGAAATACGGCTTCCTTGATTGAGTAGAAATTAGGTACGATTTCTCTTGTTTGTTTTTGTTCTTTAAGGCTTTTTCCTGCCATAACCTTTGCAGCAATTCCGGCAAGCGGCAAGCCGGTGGCCTTCGATACAAAGGGCACGGTCCGGGAAGCCCGTGGATTGACTTCAAGCACGTACACGTCTTTGCCCCTGAGTGCGAACTGCGTGTTCATCAGGCCGATAACCCCAAGCTCAAGGGACATCAGCCGGATCTGGCGCCGCATTTCATCCTGGATTTCACTTGAGAGTGAATAAGGCGGCAGGGAACAGGCGGAGTCGCCGGAGTGCACTCCCGCCTGCTCGATGTGCTCCATGATTCCGCCGATCAAGACGTCCTCACCGTCACAAATGGCGTCGACGTCAACTTCCTTGGCATGATCGAGGAAGCGGTCCAGCAGCACCGGTGAGTCGTTTGACACCTGGATCGCGGTTCGCATATAGCGCAGCAGTTCGTCTTCGCCGTGAACAATGTCCATGGCCCTGCCGCCAAGAACATACGACGGACGGACGACGATGGGATAGCCGATTTGTTCCGCCAGTCCCACCGCCTCTTCCGGGTTGGTGGCCGTGCGGTTGGGTGGCTGTTTGCAGTTCGAGCCGTTCCAGCAGTTGCTGGAACCTTTGGCGGTCTTCGGCAAGATCGATGGAATCCGGCGTGGTGCCGATGATTGGCACACCCTCCGCCTCCAGCGCCCGGGCGAGCTTGAGCGGCGTTTGCCCGCCAAACTGGACGATCACTCCTTTCGGATTCTCCTTGTGCACGATTTCGAGCACGTCCTCGAGCGTCAGGGGTTCAAAATACAGGCGGTCGGAGGTGTCGTAATCCGTCGAAACGGTCTCGGGATTACAGTTGACCATGATGGTCTCGTAGCCGTCTTCCCGCAGCGCGAGCGCCGCGTGGACACAGCAGTAATCGAATTCGATGCCCTGCCCGATCCGGTTGGGGCCGCCCCCCAGCACCATGATTTTTTCACGGGCGGTCGGCGCGGATTCGCACTCTTCCTCGTAAGTCGAGTACATATAGGCAGTTGAAGTCGCGAACTCCGCGGCACAGGTGTCCACCCTTTTATACACCGGGCGAATACCCAGCTGGTGGCGATGATTCCGCACAGCTGGATTCAGGACTGCCGATCAATTCCGCGATCCGGCTGTCTGAAAATCCCTGCCGCTTCAGAGCGAACAGCCGGTCCCGGTCCAGCGATTCCAGGGTCAGACCACGGATTGATGCTTCGCTGTTGACCAGGTCTTCGATCTGCTCCAAAAACCAGGGGTCTATACCACTCAATTCCTGGATAACGCTTAATTCCATGCCTTCGCGGAATGCATCAGCGACGAAAAGGATGCGTTCCGGTCCGGCTTCGCGAAGTTCCCGCCGCAAATTGGCCTTGCGGCTGTCGGGTTCGTCACCCTGGAGAATCTCGTTCAGTCCATCCCGCCCGGTTTCCAGGCTGCGCAGTGCCTTCTGCAGGGATTCCTGGAAGGTGCGGCCGATCGACATGGCTTCGCCGACGCTCTTCATCTGCGTTGTCAGCCTGGGGTCTGCCGCCGGAAATTTCTCAAAAGCAAACCGCGGGATCTTGGTCACGACGTAGTCAATGGCCGGCTCGAACGATGCCGGAGTTGCACCGCCCGTTATCTCGTTACGAAGTTCATCCAGCGTATAACCAACCGCCAGTTTTGCCGCCACTTTGGCGATCGGGAAGCCGGTTGCCTTTGACGCCAACGCCGAAGAACGGGAAACGCGTGGATTCATTTCGATGATCACGACGCGGCCGTCGGCCGGGATTGATTCCGAACTGAACGTTAGATCCGCCGGTATCCACGCCGATTTTTCTGAGGACGGCCAATGACGCGTCGCGCAGCCGCTGGTATTCCTTGTCGGTCAGTGTCTGCGCCGGCGCAACCGTGATGGAATCACCGGTATGCACTCCCATGGGATCGAAGTTTTCGATCGAGCAAACGATGATGCAGTTATCCAGCCTGTCCCGGACAACCTCCATCTCGAACTCTTTCCACCCCAGCACGGATTCCTCGAGCAAGACCTCCGTGGTCGGAGACAACTCCAGTCCACGGCTGACGATCGTCTCGAATTCCTCCCGGTTGTAGGCAATTCCGCCGCCCGAGCCGCCCATCGTGAACGAAGGGCGGATGATGGTCGGGTAACCGATCGTGGGCTGCTTCTGCAGCGCCTCCTCCATGCTGTGAGCGATCACGGCCGCGGGAACGTCCAGCCCGATTTCCAGCATCGCGTCACGAAACTGTTCGCGGTCTTCCGCCATGTCGATGGCCTCGCGCGATGCGCCGATCATTTCAACATTGTATTTTTTCAGCACGCCTTCGCGGGCCAGGTCCAGGGCGCAGTTCAGGGCAGTTTGTCCGCCCATGGTGGGCAGCAGAGCGTCCGGGCGCTCGGCCGCGATGATCTGCTCGACAATGCGCCATTCGATCGGCTCGATGTAGACGGCGTCTGCGGTCTCGGGATCGGTCATGATCGTTGCCGGATTGGAATTCACCAGGATGACCCGGTAACCCTCTTCGCGCAGTGCTTTACAGGCCTGGGCGCCGGAATAATCAAATTCGCAGGCCTGCCCGATCACGATCGGACCGGCTCCGATGATCAGCACGCTCTTTATATCTGATCTCTTCGGCATCGCCTCAGGCCTCCCGCAACCCGGTAGCGGTTTGCGGAGTGCGTGCCACGTCCATTTCGCGGATGAAGCGGTCGAACACGCCGGCGATATCGTGTGGTCCCGGACTTGCTTCCGGGTGCCCCTGGAAACTGAATGCCGGAGCAGCGGTCAGTTCGATCCCCTGCAATGAACCATCGAACAGGGAGCGGTGCGTTGCCCGCACGTTCGCTGGCAGGCTGCTTTCATCCACCGCAAATCCGTGATTCTGGCTGGTGATCATGACCTTTCCACTCGCCAGTTCCTGCACCGGGTGATTGGCGCCATGGTGGCCGAACTTCATCTTCACCGTGCTCGCTCCAGCGGCCAGGCCGAGCAACTGGTGACCCAGGCAGATACCGAAAACCGGCATCTTCCGATCAATGAATGTGCGAATCGCCTTGATGGCGTAATCACATGGCTCGGGATCGCCGGGTCCATTGGAGAGAAAAATCCCATCGGGACGCATTGCGATGCGCTTCGTCCGCTGTGGTCGTTGCCGGCACCACGGTCACCCGGCATCCGCGATCCGCCAGCATGCGCAGAATATTGCGTTTCACGCCGAAATCGTAGGCCACCACGTGCCTGACCTGCGGTGTTTCCTGCCATTGCTGGCGATCGAGAATCCCAGCTGCCTTCGGACCATTCGTAAACTTCACCGGTGGTGACTTCCCTGGCCAGGTCCAGGCCTTTCATGCCGGGAAACGACCGGGCCAGCGCCAGCGCCTCATCAACGTCCGGGTTCGGGCCGGCCAGGATGGCGCCGCCCTGTGCGCCTTTCTCGCGCAAAATACGGGTAAGGCGTCGCGTGTATCGATATCTGAAATCGCCACGATCCCGTTGCGCACCAGGTAGGCCGGGAGGCTTTCAGTCGCCCGCCAGTTGCTGTGCAGCCTGGGGCAATCACGCACGATCAGGCCGGCGGCCATGGGCTGCGCCGACTCTTCATCTTCGGCATTGCAACCGGTGTTGCCGATATGCGGATAGGTGAGTGTGACCAGTTGGCGCGCGTAGGACGGGTCAGTGAGAATTTCCTGGTAACCGGTCATCGCCGTGTTGAAAACGACTTCGCCCACGGTTTTCCCGCCCGTTCCGATACTCCGGCCGAGAAAAACGCTGCCGTCTTCCAAAGCCAGCACTGCCTGATCAGTCAAAATACTCACTCCAGATATGAAAAACGGGAAGGCCTGTGGGGCTTTTCCCGCTTAGAAATTCCTGTTGTTGGCACCAGCGGCCTCACGGCCCGCGGTTGTGTTCTAAGCCCTAGGATTTTAACGGAGCACGACGTCCCTTGTCTATTCAGAACCACCTTCTATCCGGCCCCGCCACGCCCGGACAGCCAGTCCGCCGCCGGTATACAGCCCCGGCGGCCTGCAACCGCAGCCAGGCACCCGCCTCGAGCGCGCCGAGTGCATAGATGGTTCGGTCATGCGCGTTGTGGACCAGCGAAATTTCCTCGCCCGCCAGCCGGAATGTCACCGTATGCCTGCCAACGATCTCACCTTCACGAACCGATTGATACTTGATCCGGCTGTCATCACCGCCACGCGCCCCGGCTATGTTTTGCCCCAGCATCAGCGCGGTGCCTGAAGGCGCATCTTTTTTCCACTGGTGGTGAATATCCTCTATGACCACCGGAATGTCAGCATCCAGCACGGAAGCCGCGCGCGCGACGAGGTCTGCCAGGAGGTTTACGCCCAGGCTGAGATTGGGTGACCACAACACCGGAACACTGGCCGCGGTGATCGTTCAGTGCGCCGATGGTGCCGGACGGCAGGCCGGTAACTCCGCTCAGGAGTGGAACCCGGTTTCGTTCACACCACCCGGCGGCCGCCAGCGTGCCGGCCGGCAGGGTGAAATCGATCAGCAGATCCGGCAGTTCCGGACAGGGTTTCAAGCGTCGAGTACCACGGCGGACTCGGGCTCCAATCCGGCGCATTCGGGCCGGCGATCGCAAGGATCGTCATGTCGTCCCTGTCGGCCACCGCCCGTGGAAATGGCTGCTGCCATCCGTCCTGTTCCATGGATGGCGATACGCATCATTGAATCAGGAAGTCATCCTGTCAAAAAACTCCCGCACCCCGTCCAGCCAGGTCTGAGAGCGCGGATTCTGCTGGTTGTCGTCCCTCGTGAAGGTCTCTTCAAATTGTTTCAGAAGATCTTTCTGCTCGCGGGTCAGATTCGACCGGGGTTTCGAGCACCACCCGGCACATCAGGTCACCGGTCCGGTGGCTTCGTACTGATTTGACGCCCTTTCCCTTCAGACGGAACATGCGCCCGGTCTGGGTTTCGACAGGCACCTTCAACTTGACCTGCCCGTCCAGCGTCGGGATTTCCAATTCTCCACCCATGGCGGCCAGCGTAAACGGCACCGGCACTTCGCAATACAGGTCATCACCGTCGCGTTCGAAAATATGATGCGGCCTGACCCGCACTTCCACGTACAAATCTCCGGGCGGCGATCCGTGCGCACCGGCTTCGCCTTCCCCCGCGAGCCTGATGCGGTCACCACTGTCCACCCCCGCAGGGATTTTCACCGACAGTGTCCGGGTTTCACGCACCCTGCCCTGCCCGTGGCAATCGGTGCAGGGGTTACTGATTTGTTCACCCGCGCCTTTGCAGGCCGGACAGGTCTGCTGCACCGAAAATATGCCCTGCTGCATGCGCACCTGGCCAACGCCGCCACACGTCGTACAGGTCTGTTTCTTGCCGTCCCGGGCACCGCTTCCCTTACAGGTCTTGCACTCGCCAAGCGTCGGAACCCGGATCTCGCGACTGATGCCGTTCACGGCTTCCTCGAGGTCGAGGTCCAGCGAAAACCGCAAATCAGAACCACGTTGGCGGGCTTTTCTTCCCCTTCCTGCACCGCCGAAAATATCCCCGAATATATCGCCGAAGATGTCTCCTACGTCACCGTGGAAGCCGCCAGGCCGCCGGGTCCCTGCTGAAGAACTCACACCGGCATGCCCGAACCGGTCATAGGCTGACCGCTTGCCCGGGTCTTTCAAAACCTCGTACGCTTCCTTGGCTTCCTTGAACTGTTCCAGCGTAGAGTCGTCCGTATTGCGATCCGGATGGTATTTCATGGCCAGCCGCCGATAAGCCTTTTTCAGCTCATCGTCGCTGGCGTTTTTTGCAACGCCGAGAATTTCGTAGTAGTCCCTTTTGGCCATTTTTATTGTCCGTGGATTCTGCGAAAGATTTGCGGATCATCCTGCGTCATTTCAAGGCCCAAAAAACCCGGCCGAAGCCGGGTTCTTTGAATAAACGCTAAGGGCAGATCAATTTTCCTTCTTTCCCTCGTCAACTTCTTCGAACTCGGCATCAACCACATCGTCGTTGCCGGTGCCACCGTTTGCTGCAAGCATCTTCCTGTGCCTGGGCCTGCTCGGCGGCCTTCTGGTAGACCACCTGGCCGGCCTTGGACAGTTTCTCCACCGCGGCTTCGATCGCTTCCTTGTCGTCGCCTTTCATGGCCTCTTCGACACCCTCGATGGCGCTTTCAACGTTCTGCCGCTCGTCATCGCTGAGTTTGTCGCCCATTTCCTTGACGCTGGAACGGGTGGCGTGGACGATGGCGTCGGCGCTGTTGCGGGCGGTGACCAGTTCGTGGAACTTGCGGTCTTCCTCGGCATGCGCTTCGGCATCCTGCACCATGCTGGTAGATCTCGGCTTCGGACAAACCGGAACCTGCCTTGATCTCGATTTTCTGTTCCTTGCCGGTGGCCTTGTCGGTAGCGCCGACGTGCATGATCCCGTTCGCGTCGATGTCAAAGGTGACTTCGATCTGGGGCATGCCGCGCGGTGCCGCCCCGATTCCGGCGAGGTCGAAGCGGGCCAGTGATTTATTGGCCGAAGCGATCTCGCGCTCGCCCTGCAGTACATGCACGGTAACCGCGGTCTGGTTGTCTTCGGCCGTCGAAAACACCTGCGCCGCCTTGGTCGGGATCGTGGTGTTCTTCTCGATCAGCTTGGTCATCACGCCGCCGAGCGTTTCGATGCCCAGTGACAACGGGGTCACGTCCAGCAACAGCACGTCCTTGACGTCGCCCGACAGAACGCCACCCTGGATTGCGGCGCCCACAGCCACTGCCTCGTCCGGATTGACGTCCTTGCGCGGCTCGCGGTTGAAAAACTCGGCCACGGCCTGCTGAACCTTGGGCATACGGGTCTGTCCGCCGACCAGGATAACCTCGTCGACATCGCTGATCTTGAGCCCCGCATCATCCAGCGCAGTCCGGCACGGAACGATGGTGCGGGTCACCAGGTCTTCCACCAGCGATTCGAGCTTGGCGCGCGTCAACTTGATATTCAGGTGCTTGGGTCCGCTGGCATCCGCCGTGATGTAAGGCAGGTTCACCTCGGTCTGCTGTCCGGCGGACAACTCGATCTTGGCGCGCTCTGCAGCTTCCTTCAGGCGTTGAAGCGCCAACGGGTCGTTGCGCAGGTCAAATCCCTGGTCCTTCTTGAATTCAGCGACCAGGTAGTCGATGACGCGCTTGTCAAAATCTTCACCGCCGAGGAATGTGTCACCGTTGGTGGCCAGCACTTCGAACTGGTGCTCACCGTCAACATTGGCGATCTCGATGATCGAGATATCGAACGTTCCGCCGCCAAGGTCGAAAACGGCGATCTTGCGGTCACCGCCTTTCTTGTCCATTCCGTAGGCCAATGCTGCGGCAGTCGGCTCGTTGATGATCCTCTTGACCGTCAGGCCGGCGATTTTACCCGCGTCCTTGGTCGCCTGCCGCTGTGAGTCGTTGAAGTAGGCCGGCACCGTGATAACGGCCTCGGTCACTTCCTCACCCAGGTAGTCTTCGGCGGTTTTCTTCATTTTCATCAGCACGCGCGCCGAAATTTCAGGCGGCGCCATTTTCTTGCCACCCGCCTCCACCCAGGCGTCGCCGTTCTTGGCGGCAACAATCTTGTACGGAACCAGGTCCTGGTCTTTCTGAACCACGTCCTCGCTGAATTTGCGGCCGATCAGGCGCTTGACGGCAAACAGCGTATTAGCCGGATTGGTCACCGCCTGGCGCTTGGCCGGCTGGCCGACCAGGACTTCGTCATCCTTGGTAAAGGCGACGATCGAGGGTGTCGTGCGATCTCCCTCGGCATTTTCGATAACCTTGGGTTGCCCGCCTTCCATCACTGCCACGCAGGAGTTGGTCGTGCCCAGGTCAATACCAATGATTTTGCCCATGTTTATGTTCTCCAAAAAATACTAATTGAATCGATGCCTGTGAAATGGGGTTGCCCGGGAAAAATTCAACATTCCGGCGTCCCTTCAAATCAGGGCTTGCCTGAGACCACGACCATGGCCGGACGAACCAGCCGGTCATGCAGCCTGAAGCCTTTCTGTAACACTTCGATAACCGTGTTTTCAGGCAGATCCGCCATCGGCAACACCGTCACCGCCTCGTGAAACTCGGGATCAAACGGCTGCCCGGCCGGGTCAATGATTTCCACGTCATGGTCCTGCAACACTTTTTCAAGAATTTTCAGCGTCAGTTGCTGACCCTCTTTCAATGACTCAACGGTCAGTGACCCGTCGCTGGCTCCCAGGCCGCGTTCGAGACTGTCCCAAACCTGGAGCAGGTCCCTGGTCATCTTTTCCAGCGCAAGCTTCCGTGATCTTTCAAGGTCACGGATCAGCCGCTTGCGCAGGTTGTCCATTTCGGCCTGCATCCGCAGCATGGCCTCACGGTGCCTTGCCAGTTCCTCCTCGGCCCTGGCCAATGCTGACTCCCCGGACTCCGGATCATCGGCGTGCAACAGCTGCCTCTACTTCGATCTCCACTGGCTCTTCAAACGGGTTCTGCCCATTCTCGTCACGTTCTCGGTCACGTTTTCTGTCTCCCGGGCCTGGCAGATTTCCCTGCTCCGCCCTGTCTGAATGGTTTTGATAATCCCTGGCCAATATGGGGGTACGGTAATCCTGATTCAAGCAATTTAAAGAGTCTCGCTTCCCTGCTCCCGGCTTTGCCGGAAGGCGGCTGCGCTCGACTGCGTATATTTGGCGTTCGCCCCCTCCGATATGAGACGCATTGCCCGATTCTCTTCTCCGTGCTAGTTTTGAGGTCGTTTCGCTTGTCATACCGAGATGCTTAATTTCCTGCAAATTCGCGATTACGCCATCGTGGAACTCCTCGACCTGGAATTCACGGGCGGTTTTACCTGTGTTACCGGGGAAACCGGCGCCGGCAAGTCCATCCTGGTAGACACGCTCGCCCTGTTATGCGGCAAACGTGCCGACACGTCGGCGATCAGGAGCGGCGCCGACAAGGCCGAACTGATCGCCGAGTTCGAGGTCGCCACAGACAGCCCCGCCGCACATTGGCTGAAAGAAGCGGAACTGGAAAGCGGGAGCACCTGCCTTTTACGCCGGGTGATCAGCGAAAACGGGCGGTCCCGGGCGTGGATCAACGGGACGGCCGTAACCCTGCAACAACTCGATAGCCTCGGCGAGCGCCTGGTCGAAATTCACGGTCAGAATGAACACATGCTGCTGCTCCGCAAAGAAGAGCAGTTCCGTCTGCTCGATGGTTGCGGAGACTACGGCGCAGAACTGGATCGCGTGAAAGACTGCCACCACACCTGGTCCGCGCTGGTGCAGCAGAAACGGGACCTGATGAGCGAGAAGCCACTGGACTCCGGGGACCTGGACCTGCTGCGTTACCAGATCCGGGAATTGGAAGGCAGCATGATCCCGGCGGAACAATTCGCCGCCATGGAGGCGGAACACCGGATGCTGGCGCACGGCGGTGACATCGTGCAAGCACTGGATGACTCGCTGCAATCCATCGAATCGGATCGAACCGGGGCCGGACCCGCCCTGCACAGGGCTGTGGCACGCCTCGGCCAGCACGCGGCGCTTGACCGCGACATTGCCTGCGCTGTTGACCTGCTGCGGGAAGCGGCCATCAACTGTGACGAAGCGCAGCACAGCATCCAGTCCGCCCTGGCCCGGCTGGACCTGAGTCCTGAGCGGCTCTCGGAACTGGAACACCTGCTCGGTGTGCAGCACGACCTGGCCCGCAAGCACCGGGTCGAACCGGAACGCCTGCAACAGGTCCTGGAACAGCTGAAAAACCGCTATGACCGTGCCGGTTCGCTCGAATCACGGCTGAGCCTGCTGGAAGAGGAGTTGTCGGCGGCCCGGGAGGAGTACCGTGAGGCCGCCCGGATATTGCACTCCAGGCGCACATCCCGGGCCGGGGAACTGGCGTCAGCCGTGACTGCCCTGATGCAGGAACTCGGCATGAAAGGCGGGCAGTTTGAGCTGGACGTCCGGCACGACGAAGAGGCGACACCGTCGAAGCGGGGCAGCGATCAACTTGAACTCCGTGTCAGCGCGAACCCTGGCGTGCCCCCCGGGCTACTGAAAAAAGTTGCCTCCGGAGGCGAACTTTCGCGCATCAGCCTGGCCATCAAGGTGGCATCCAAGACCGGTGTAACCGCACCCACGCAGATCTTCGACGAAGTGGACGCCGGTATCGGCGGGGACACGGCAAACGCCGTTGGCGCCTTGCTGAAGAGTCTTTCCGTTAACGGCCAGGCATTGTGTGTCACCCACCTGGCGCAAGTTGCGGCGTGCGCGGACCAGCAACTCCAGGTGCAAAAGCGTTCGGAAGCGACCGGTACGCGGGTGGAGACCAACCTTCTGAACGATCTTCAGCGCGTCGATGAAATTGCCCGGATGCTGGGCGGACGCCTTTCGGAACAGAGCCGTGCGCACGCCAGCGAGCTGCTGGCTATCGCTTCAACGCGTCATTAACAGCAGTTAGGGACGTTTGGGCCGGACATAGATTACCAGGCTGTGGTCTTCGATTTCGTAACCATGGGCCGCAGCAATTTTTTTCTGCGCTGCTTCAATTTCCTCGCTGATGAACTCGGTGACTTTTCCCGTTTCGACGCAAACCATGTGGTCATGGTGTTCTCCGGAGTCGAGTTCATAGTAAGCCTGGCCACTTTCAAAGTTGTGTTTTTCAACCAGCCCCGCCGCTTCGAACTGGTTCAGCACCCGGTAAACCGTGGCCAGGCCTATCTCTTCCCGGGCCTCTACCAGGCACCGGTAGATATCGTCCGCGGTGAGATGCCGGTTCCGCTGGGTTTCCAGAATTTCGAGAATCCGCTTGCGCGGATGGGTTACTTTCAGCCCGGCTTGTTTCAGATCACTGCTTTCCACTGAATTACCACTATGTTGATGAAGCGCCAGTTATTGTATCATTCACGCACCCAGCGCTTTGCTAAAAATCCACGCCGGAATTCAAATGCTCATTCGTATTGTATTTACACTCTTGATTATCACACTTGCAGGCAGCGGCTGTAACCTCATTTACAAGCAGAATATCCAGCAGGGTAACGCTATTGAGCAGGAGGACCTCGACGAGCTTTACATCGGCATGAACCAGAGGCAGGTGTTGTTTGTGCTTGGAACCCCCTCCGTCAAAGACCCGTTTCACCAGGAGCGGTGGGACTATGTGCAGACCTTCAGCCGTCGCGGCGGCGCAATGGTGGAACGCGTCGTCACGCTAAAATTTGAAAACGACACGCTGACCGAAATCATTGGCCGGGACGATCCGTTTGCCGCTTCTGCATCCAAGGGCGGCGGGTCCGGTACGGTTGCAACTTTCGTCAAGAAGCCAAGCCAAGACGGCGGCGGGCGCCAAGGATCAGAGCCCCCAGGACGCAGCGGTTGGAACTGTTCAGGACGAAGTACTGAAAGGCGTGAATCCGGATATCGAGAAAATCGATGAACGCAATGCGGAAGACCGTGAATACCAGGAAGACCAGCGGGTACTCGACCAGACACCGGATCACGATATCTCGACACCCGATATTGACGGTTAACGCGGTTTTGCATCACGCAGGGCGCGTTGCTTCCTCATTTCCTTCGGATCGGCAATCAGGGGGCGGTAAATTTCGACGCGGTCGCCGTCGCGCAGGATGTGCTCCGGCTTGACTTTGCGGCTGAAAACACCCAGCGCCATGGGATTGATTTCGATATTCGGAAATTCCGACCGGATACCGGATAATTCGATCGCATCAGCCACGCTGCAACCGGCCGGCGCCTCGAATTTGAGCAGCACCTGCTTTTCCGCAGTTGCATAGGCGACCTCAATTTCCATAGATGTCGTCCGCCCGCTTGCTGAACTCATAGACCAAACGATCCGCGATACGCGTAAAACCGCGCCGAAATGCCGATGAAAGGACCCTGCTGGAGAAGTCGAAGTTCAGCACCAGTGTCACTTTGCTGCCCTTGTCGCCCAGGGGATCGAACAACCACTCGCCCGACAGGTGTTGAAAGGGGCCGTCCACCAGGGAAAGCGTCAGCCGCTCGCCCGTGACCAGGCGATTTCGGGTAGTAAATGCCTGCGTAATGCCGCTGACCTTTACCACCAGTGAGGCCAACTGGTGTTCCGGGGTCTGCTCGTGCACCTCGGCGCTCACGCACCAGGAGAGGAATTCAGGGTACGCCGGCACATCCTGGACCAGTCGGAACATGTCCATGGCCGGATGAAGAACAAGTGCGGTGCGCCTGATTTCCATGCAGTTTCGTCGTCAAAAGGTTGGTTTAAATCGCGGCAAGCATAGCATGAGCGGTGCCACAGAACGTAGAATAGGCAGCAATATGAATGACGTGAAAGCAAGCGGTAAAAAGACGATCGCGGTTAACAAGCGCGCGCGTTTTGAATACCACATAGAAGAGCGGCTCGAGGCCGGAATCGCGCTCGAGGGCTGGGAAGTCAAATCCCTGCGAGCGGGCCGGATACAGTTTTCAGACAGTTATGTCTTGTTGAAGGACAACGAAGCTTTCCTGTTCGGCTGCCTGCTCAATCCACTGCCGACCGTATCGACGCACATCAGTCCCGATCCGCTCCGAACGCGAAAACTCCTTCTGCAGCGGCGTGAAATCGATCAACTGTCCGCGGCGGTTGACCGGCGTGGATATACGGTCATTCCCACCGCGATGTACTGGTCCCGGGGCAAGGTAAAAGTCGAGATCGGGCTGGCCAAGGGCAAAAGGCAGCACGACAAGCGTAAAACCGAGAAAGACCGCGACTGGGAACGGCAAAAAGGCCGCATCATGAAGGGGCGCTAGGCCTTTTTTACAGGGTAACGGTACAATAAACCGGATGAACCAAGCACCAAGCAAACCGATTCGCGTTGGCCTGGCGGATAAGAATCCGCTGATGCACGCGGCCCTGAAACACCTGCTATCAGAGGACGACCGTTTTGAGCTGGTTTTTGTTGCGCCGGACTGCGAGGATTTTTTGCGCCAGGTGGACCAGACACCCATTGACGTCGGTGTCATTGGTTGGATCATCGGTCCTTGCGATGGCCGCTTCATTCTTGACCACCTGAACGCAGTTGATCATCCGCCCCGGATCGTCGTCTACACGGGGGATGAAAACAAGTCCGTACCTGCACAGGTCATGACGCATGGCGGAGCGGCTTTTGTATCCAAGAGCGAACAACCCGCTGTCCTGCTGGACACGATCGCCACGGTCGCCACAGGGACGCATGGTATTTCCCGTACATGGATGTCCGGTCGGTTTATGAAAACCCCCTGTCCACCCTGACCCGCCGCGAGATGGAGGTGCTGTCGGACCTTTCCTCCGGCAGGACCAACAAGCAAATCGCCAGGGATCTCGGAGTCTCACTGAACACCATCAAGTTCCATGTCAGGAACCTGTTTCAGAAGCTGGGCGTTAACAGCCGCAGCCAGGCGATCTCCCTGTACCTGCAGTCCTGAAACCACCCTAGCAAGGGGTGGGATTTATCCCACCCGAATAATCCAATCCCCCCCTCCCGAAGGATGTTCCCGGCGTCAAGGCCCGTGGTCCAGACTGAACAGAACGACAGGCGAGTCCGGGAGGGCCTGCAAGATGACTGAGCACGAGCCGTTAAAGCGATACCTGAAAAACTGGGCCGCTCGCGACGAGATGCGCGAGGCCGTAGCCGTCACTCTGCTGGCCCTTGCTGAATCCTGCTGCGCCATCGCGGAAATCATTGCACTGGGCCCGCTGGCAGGCCGGCTGGGCGCCCGCCACGGGCAGAATGTGGACGGCGACACACAGTTGGAACTGGACATTCGGGCCAACGAACTGGTCATCGAAGAACTGCTCAACGCCCCGGTCGCTTACCTCGCGTCGGAGGAGACTGGACCTGCCCTTACCCATGAACCCGGGCGCGCCTCTTTACGTGGCGATCGATCCACTGGACGGGTCATCGAATATCGACACCAACGTCTCCGTCGGCACGATTTTTTCGATCATGCCAATGAAATGTGACAAGGGAGAAGCCGAATCCGACTGTTTTCTCCAGAAGGGTGCTCACCAGCTGGCTGCCGGCTACGTCATCTACGGCCCGCAAACGGCCCTGGTCATGACGCTGGGATCGGGAACACATATTTTTACACTGAATCCTGACACCGGCGAGTTCTGCCTGACCGCACCGCATATTTCGATTCCCGCGGAAACCAACGAATTCGCGATAAATACGTCCAACTTCCGTCGCTGGGACGGACACATCAGGGCCTACATTGACGACTGCCTGGAAGGCGCCGAAGGCCCGCACGGAAAGAACTACAACACCCGCTGGATTGCTTCCCTGGTTGCGGAATGCCACCGGATCATGGTTCGCGGGAGGCATCTTTCTTTACCCCGGCGACCGCCGGGAAGCTTACCGAAGCGGTCGTTTGCGCCTGGCCTACGAGTGTAACCCCATCGCATTCCTGGTCGAGCAGGCCGGCGGCGCTGCAAGCACCGGCGAACAGCGGATCCTTGATGTCGAACCGACTGATATTCACCAGCGCACACCGCTGATATTCGGTTCGCGCAACGAGGTCGAATTGCTCAATCATTACTACCTCGAAGTTCACCCGGCGCAGGAGCGCTCACAGCTGTTCGGTAACCGCGGTTTGTTCCGGACCGGCTGATTTCTGGAGACATAACATGTCAGTAAAACATCCCTATTATTTCTGTAACCGGATCATCCGGCGCTGGAACCACCTCGGTCAAAAAAACCTTTCAGAGGATTTTCAACCGGGAGCGCATCACTGCATCGTTCATCGATGGCGACGCGTTTCACCGTTACGACCGCGCGGAAATGAAGCGGGTCATGAGCGATGAGGCGAAAAAGGGCAACAACCACTTCAGCCATTTTGGCCCGCAAGCCAACCTGCTGCAGGAACTGGAAACTGTTTTCCGCGACTTTGGTGAGACGGGAACCGGAAAAACCCGTCACTACGTTCACGACGAAGCCGAGGAAAAGCTCTACGGCACGCCGCCCGGCACGTTCTCAGAATGGGAAGACATCAGCCCGGAAACCGAAGTATTGTTCTACGAAGGACTGCACGGTGCCGTGGTTACCGACAACATCAACGTCGCTCAGCATTGCGACCTGAAAATCGGCGTGGTGCCGGTCGTTAACCTGGAATGGATCCAGAAAATCCACCGCGACAAAATGGACCGCGGGTTACTCCCACGAGGCCATCAAGGACACCATCCTGCGCCGGATGCCCGACTACCTCGATTATATCTGCCCGCAGTTTTCGCAAACCGATATCAACTTCCAGAGGGTGCCTACCGTGGATACATCCAATGCCTTCATTGCGCGCTGGATTCCCACTCCGGATGAATCAATGGTCGTGATCCGGTTTGCGAATCCACGGGGCATCGATTTTTCCTACCTTACCTCGATGATTCACGACAGTTTCATGTCGCGGGCAAACTCGATCGTCATCCCTGGAGGCAAGCTGGACCTGGCGATGCAGCTGATTCTTACCCCGATGATCATGCAACTCATGGAGCGCAGCCGCCGCGCAGGCGGACCGCGCAAAAATATCCAGGCCGTACAGAAATCCGCCTGACAAACACTATAAGGAGAGCACCATGGACCAATCCAACCGCTACGCAAACCTCGCATTGCGCGAAGAAGACCTGATGGCCGGGGGCAAACACGTCCTCTGCGCCTATATCATGAAACCCAAACCCGGCTTTGGAAATTACCTGGAAACCGCAGCGCATTTTGCAGCGGAATCCTCCACTGGCACCAATGTTTCCGTTTCCACTACGGATGACTTCACACGAAGCGTCGACGCCCTGGTTTACGAAATCGACGAGAAAAAAGAAATCATGAAGATCGCCTACCCCAACGACCTGTTCGACCGTAACATGATCGATGGCCGGGCCATGCTGGCTTCTTTCCTGACGTTGACGATCGGCAACAACCAGGGCATGGGCGACGTGGAATACGCCAAGATGTACGATTTCTGGATGCCGCCGGAATACCTGCGCCTGTACGACGGCCCCGCTACCGACATTTCCGACCTGTGGCGCGTACTGGGCAGGCCGGTCGTGGACGGTGGTTTCATCGTCGGCACCATTATCAAACCCAAACTCGGACTGAGGCCACAGCCCTTCGCAAAAGCCGCCTATGATTTCTGGCTGGGCGGGGATTTCATCAAGAACGACGAACCCCAGGGCAACCAGGTCTTCGCCAGGCTCAAGGAAACCATCATCGCCGTTGCCGATTCGATGCGCCGCGCCCAGGACGACACCGGGCAAGCAAAGCTGTTCTCGGCAAACATTACCGCGGATGACTACCGCGAGATCATCGCAAGAGGTGAATTCATCCTCGAGACGTTTGCCGAGAATGCCGACCACGTGGCGTTCCTGGTCGACGGGTACGTGGCCGGCCCGACCGCCATCACGACCGCGAGGCGGCATTTTCCGAACCAGTACCTGCATTACCATCGCGCCGGGCATGGCGCTGTGACCTCGCCCCAGACCCAGAGGGGTTACACAGCCTTCGTGCTGGCCAAGATGTCACGACTGCAGGGCGCTTCCGGCATTCATGTCGGCACGATGAGCCATGGCAAGATGGAGGGTGAAGTGGACGACCGGAATATCGCCTACATGATCGAACGGGACAGCGCGGACGGGCCGTTTTACCACCAGGAATGGCAGGGTATGCGCCCGACCACGCCGATCATTTCCGGCGGCATGAACGCACTTCGCCTGCCCGGATTTTTCGACAATCTCGGGCATTCCAACCTGATCCTCACCGCGGGTGGAGGCTGTTATGGCCACATCGATGGCGCAGCTGCCGGGGCTACCTCGCTTCGCCAGGCTGAAATGTGCTGGCGTGCAGGCGACGATCCCGTTGCGTTTGCCCGCGAGCACCGTGAGTTCGCGCGGGCCTTCGAGAGCTTCCCTGGCGATGCAGACAAACTCTACCCCGGATGGAGGGACTCGCTCGATGTCGCAGCCTGAGCATACCGCAACAGGCATATATCCCGCTGCCATCATCTGGGACCTCGACGGGACCCTGGTGGAATCGGCGCCCGACCTGGCCACCGCACTGAACGCCCTGCTCAATGAGCGAGGTCAGCAAGGACACCCGGTGGACAAGGTACGGCCGATGATCGGTGACGGTGTCGCCAAACTGATCGAAAGGGGCTTCCGGGCTTCCGGAACGCCCCTCGACCTGGCTGCCATCGAAGCGCTGCTGCCGCGGTTCATCGAGATCTATTCCGCCTGCGCCACCCGGAGCACCCACCTGGTTCCGCATGCGCGTGAAGTGCTGGAGCATTATTACCATGCCGGAGTCAAGCAGGGATTGTGCACCAACAAGCCCGTTTCGGTGACCCGGTTGATCCTGGATGCACTTGATATCAAAGGGTATTTCGGCAGCGTCATCGGCGGGGATTCCACCAGCAGGAAGAAGCCGCATTCGCTACCCTTGCTGACCTGTCTGCAGGAACTGGGTGCCCGCCCGGAGGACGCCATCATGATCGGCGATTCGGCTGCAGATGTCGGTGCCGCCAGGGCTGCAAACGTGCCGGTGATACTCGTTCCGGACGGTTATACCGGGGTGCCTGCGGTCTCTCTCGGCGCCGACTACGTGGTAGCAGGGCTCGCAGATATTCCTTCCAGCATTCCGCCCTATCCGCCGTTACGCCAAAGCGCCTGAGCTTTGATATAGTAGGGCTCTGAAGGAGCCCTACTATGACAAAGCAGAAAAAATACGGTTTTCCCATTTTCCTGATCCTGTGTTGTTCGCTGAACGGCGCGATTTCGGCCCAGGCAGCCGAAGTCGACTTTTCCTGCATGAGTTATAAAGTATGGGGTAAAAGCCATGTTTCGGATCAGTTCACCAGTTACGACATTGTCATCCAGAACTCCTGCCCGGGGTCTGTTTACTGGGCAATGTGTATCGAAAGGCTCGATCCGGACACGCATAAAGTTATCGAAACGCACAACCCGACCGGATATGTCGATGCGGAAAAAAAAGCGCGCGTAAACCTGAACCTGTATAAAACATCCGGAAAAGACCTGTTTCGAAATCGCTTTCAGGAATTCTACGTAGACATCGGTTACTCGATCGACAGCTTGCCGGTTCCAAAATGTTACGCCAGCCAGTGTGAAGCAAAAAAGAGTGCTTTACGGCAGGAAATCAGGAGCAACGAAGCGGCCTGGAAGAGCGCAGAAAAGGCTCTCGCGGCGCGGATCAAGGCAGACTGCCCGGATACCGGTTGGGACACGGCAACCTTTGAGGAGTGTGCTTCAAAGGTAAAGGAAGCAAACGCGCCGGAAATGGATGCGTTTTCGATCAAAGACCAGGAACTGAGGGATCAGATGGCCGCCGTGGATCCGGATATTTGCAAGATTTATTCCGGCGACCTGGTTACAAAGTAAACAGCCCGATTTCAACAACCCTCAAGGCCGGCAAGCTGCCGCAACCGCTTGGTCCGGCTTTCCAACGACCTGCGCAGGGCCGGCAGATTGATTTCCTGCCCCGTGAACCTTCGCTGCTTTTCGCAGTAACGGGCTGGATCCGTCCCATCCGGCTCAGCGTTAACCCGGTAATCAACCCCGCCAAACACCTCGTAAAGCGGAAAAACACCGCTCCGTACCGCCAGGCTCACCAGTTCAATCGATTCAGCCGGCTCCGTCTTCCATCCGGTCGGACAGGGTGCGTGGAGCAGGAAAAATCGAAACCCCTTTATCTCAAGCGCTTTTTGAATCTTCTCCCGGAAGTCATCAGGGTGTGCAATCGAGAGCGTCGCCGCGTAAGGAATGCGGTGTGCCGCGAGGATTTCGATAATTTCCTTCTTGACCTCGTGTTTCCCGCCCGGTGTCGTGGTGGTTTTGGCTGAAGCCGGGGTGGCTGAACTGCGCTGCCCACCGGTATTGCCGTAAATTTCGTTGTCGTAGCAGATGTAGACCAGGTTTTCATTGCGCTCGGCAGCCGCGGAAAGGGTGGCCATACCGATATCGTAGGTGCCGCCATCTCCCGCCCAGCAGATCACGTGCCTGCGGCCTTCGCTCTCATCCGGATTCATATCGTTGACGGCGGCCACGCCACTGGCAAATGCGGGAGCGGAAGCGAAGGTGGAAGCCAGCACCGGAACGCTGTAGGCCGTGGTCGGAAATGCCCCTGCCGCGACAATCCCGCAACAGGCGGGAATGACCAGCGAATAATGTTCGTCCGCCAGCGCCCGCCCCAGCATGGTCAGGCCAATGCTCATGCCGCAACCCCCACAATTGGTGTTGCCCGGCCTGAGCAGGCAATCTGTTTTTGTAGTCTTGCTGACCGAGTCCATCATTGATCAATCCCCATCCAGACGGGGCCACCCGCCTCGGACCTCAGGGTCAGGTCCTGCACGACTTCGTTCACAGTCTCCGGAACCACGTCAGTACCACCCACTCCTGCGAGGTAACCCTGGACCAGCCTGTCACCTTGTCCCTGCAGGCAGGCCCGCACTTCCTGCCAGAAAACGCCGCCGGTTCCTGCCGAGTAATTCCTGTCCAGTACGCCGATTTTGCGGGCATTGCCGCAAAGTTCGATAAACGCTTGTACCGGAAACGGCCGGAACAGCTTGATGCGGATCATCCCGACTTTCTCCCCCTTAGCCCGCCACTCGTCGATGACATCTTTCAGCGTGATCGAGATGGTGCCCGATGCGACCAGGATCCGGTCCGCATCCTCGGTGCGCCAGGCCGTCAGGGCGCCGGAAACCTCGCGGTCGAGAACCGCTTTGAACCCTGCCAGGTGCTCCTCCAGCACGGCAGGAACCGAGCGCATGGCTGTATCGAGATCCATACGATGGGTGAGGGTTTCCTGCGGAAAAGTCATTCCGCCCACCGTGACCGGATGCTGCGGGTCCAGGCGATGCGGGATACTGCAGGGCGGCAGGAAGCGATCGGCCTGCTCCTGTGACGGCAGTTCGATTTCCATCGACGTGTGAGAGGTGATGAAGGCGTCCATGCAAACCATCACCGGAAGCATCACGCGGGCATCTTCCGCCAGGCGAAAAGCCAGCAACGCGGTATCTGCCACGTCCTGGTTAGTATCACAATAGAGCTGGATCCAGGCAAAATCGCGAAACATCAGCGTATCGCCCTGGTCCGCCCAGATATTCCAGGGCGGACCCAGTGTCCGGTTCACCGCCGTCATCACGATCGGCAGGCGATAGAACGCCGCAACCATGATGTTTTCCGCCATGTAAGCCAGGCCGTTCGAGGAACTCGCGGTGAACGAGCGGGCCCCGTTTATGGCAGCGCCGATGCACACACCCATCGCGCTGTGCTCGCTCTCAACCGGGACCACTCGCCCGCGGGAGAACGGAAACCTTGCCACGTACTCAACAACCTCGGTTTGGGGTGTGATGGGGTAAATGCCGCAAACGCAACCGCGCGCAATGCGGTTGGCCTCCCCGGCGATACTCATGGCGTGTCCGGCAGCGTGGTTACCCGTGACCAGTTGCATATTCATCGTTAATCAGCCTGCTTTCATGAAAATAACGGCACGGGAACATTCGCTGACGCAAACCCCGCAGCCCTTGCAGTAGTCATAGTCGAAAACGATGTTCTTCCCGACCCGTTTCAGAACGCCATCCGGGCAGTAGGTCACGCACCGGTCGCAGCTATTGCAAACCCCGCAACTGAGGCATCGTTTTGCCTCCTCGATATCCTCCAGACCCTGGCGCACTTCCCCGAACGAAGATTTTCTCGCAACGAACGGCAATACGTTTTCTTCGTGGCGGCGATGCAATGCGAAGTGGTGCAAGCGGACCCGGTCAGACCGCACCACGGTTTCGGCCGCTGGCCTCCCGGCATAAAGTATCTCTCCGCTGAATCGTTCATGCAGCAACAGGGCCATATCCCGCCCGCAGCCGATCGCAGCGGTAACCGTACCTTCGTTGGTCAACAGATCCCCTGCCGGGTAAACCGGGGCTTCACCGGCGTTTTCGATCGGATGCTCTTTTGAAAGAGATGCGTCCGGCGGCAGCAGTGAGAGGTCCGCAGCCTGGCCGATAGCGAGGATGACCCGGTCGCAGGGAATTTCAAATTCCGAGTCCGGCAAAACCACCGGTCGGCGCCGGCCGTCCTGCGTCCGGATCACCCAGTTCCATGCGCTGGCAGGTCAGGCAGCGTTGATCGGCATCGCGGGAGATGCGCACCGGAGAACACAGGAAATCGATCGCTGATACCTTCATCCATCGCGTCATCGACTTCTTCCGGGATGGCAGGCATTTCGTCCCGGGTCCGCCGGTAAACAATCCGGACACTGCGCGCACCCATCCGGAAAGCCGACCGCGCTGCATCGATAGCCGTGTTGCCTCCACCCACGACAACCACTTCCTCACCCGTCACGCTGACTGCCCCGGTCCGCGCGCGATCGAGGAATTCGATGCCCTGCATGACCCGCCCCTGCCCTGACCCCAGGTCCAGCGCCCAGATCGATGGACGTCAGACGTTGCAGGCCAGTGGCCGCCAGCACTGCATCGTATTCGTGCGTTAGTTCCTCCAACCGTTTGTGGTCGATCCGGGCGTTGAAAACTGTCTCCACACCAAGTGCCAGGATACGCGCGATGTCCCGGTCCAGCGCCTCATGCGGCAACCTGTAGGACGGGATACCCGTTCGCATCAGGCCACCCAGTTCGGAACCGGCTTCATACAGGGTGACACCGTAACCCAGCCTGGCCAGGTGGTAGGCGCCGGACAGACCAGCCGGGCCTGCGCCGATTACCGCCACTTTCTCCGGTCGTCTTTCTACCGGGGCCACGTCCACTTCACCGTGGTCACCCACGTAGCGTTCCAGCGCCCGCACATTGACCGGACCTTCGAGCTCAGAACGGTTGCATTGCAGCATGCAAAATCCGGGACAGACCCGCCCGCATACCGAGGGCAGTGGCGTGGTTTTCAGTAAAACCCGGAGCGCGCCGTTGACGTCTTCTTCGGATAGCGCGGCCAGGAATCCCTGCACATCGTTGCCGGCAGGGCAGACAAAGTTGCAGGGAGGCGTGGCATTTTTCCACACGGGCTGCTGATTGGCCCACTGCCCGGTATGGATCGCAGGGGGCGCACCGGCGTTGCCTTCAACAAACCGTGCGCCAGCGTGCATGGGAAACTTTCTGTTTTTGCAACACAGCAGGCGCCGGCGCCTGTTCCTGGACACGAACCGCGCTCCAGGCCTCCTGCGCTGCCTCCTGGTTTGCGTTGCCAAAGCCAAACTCCCTGAAGGCCTCGATCACGGAATCCAGGTTCATACCCAGCAATCGCGCTGCCGCACCCGCCAGTGCTGTATTGACGATGGGAACGGTCTTCGAACCCAGGCCGTGGCGGACTGCAATCGAAGTGGCGTTGACCGTGGCAATCCGAAATGCCGCCACCCGCGCCTGCCCCGCATAATGTTCAGGCGACTTTTCGCAGTTCAGCAGAATCCATCCCCCTGGCTTCAAACCGGAAAGAATGGCCGGGGAAATCAGGGTAGGATCCAGCACGATCAGGTGATCAGGCTCGTAGATCTGGTTGGGGTTGTGGATCGGCGCATCGTCGCAACGCAGGTATGCCTGCACGGGCGCACCCGACCGTTCTGCTGCATACACACCGAAGGCTTGGACCGATCGTCCTTCCCGGTGCTCACTGGCCGCGAGAAGCTTAGCCAGGGTCACGCCGCCCTGCCCGCCCCGCCCATGAATCCTGATCTCGATCATCTGATTCAGTCCTGGTTGGATTTGTTATCAGTTCCGGTGCCGCATTGGCCAACGCGATGAAGAAACATCCGGATTACAAAAGCTTACCTGTAAGCGCCCGTTCCCATCATGATGTTGATCATGCATGGCAGAGATTATCCGTGCGGCGGGAACTGTTGCTGTGAATTGGACTCAAAACAGGTACACTATGCAAACTTTGGGGGCGACCTGGATTCGACGTGGGTAATGAAACCCGAGGTGCATGCCGAGCTGCAAATAACTCGTAAAACTGATTGCAAAACTTTAGTTGCCAACGACGACAACTACGCTTTAGCAGCTTAATAACCTGCTCATAGCCTTCCGCCCGGTTCGTGCCCATACGTCCGGATCACGGGAGTCACCCTATATGGGATCGCGATGAAGCACGCCTGGTGTGGATTCGTTAAAACTCATCCAGGCTCGTTGTTGGTTTTCCCTGCCTGTCGGGTAGCCTTCGACTAAATCAATAGACCGGATAAGCATGTAGAGCCAAAGGCGGAGTACTTGCGGACGCGGGTTCGATTCCCGCCGCCTCCACCAATAACAAAAGCCACCCTCGCGGTGGCTTTTTTATTGATTGATGTGGTGTGGATGAGAACCCCGTCACCGCGAGTGAGATTCCAATGTGCAGGGATGCACAGGTGCCGCGCAGGGCAGGATGCCCGGGAGCGGCCCGCCGCCTCCACCAATAACAAAAGCCACCCTCGCGGTGGCTTTTTCGTTGCTTGAGTGGACGGGCATCGCGAGGGGTGGCAAGATTTTGATACATACAACAACCGTAATTTGTCATATCGCGTAAGTCTTGAAGCAGCCAGGGAACAGTCATGAACACGGGGATCAACCTTCAACAGCATACTCAGCTTGCCTTTTCTGCTTTACAGTCGGGGAACGCCAGCAAGGCAAAAAACCTGTTTGAACAGATCATCGCATCCGGTAAAGCGGATGATTCTCACTGGCTGGGCCTGGCCTATGCGTGTTCCCAGTCCGGCGACGAAGCGAAGACCCTGGAGGCCGTCGACAAGGCGCTTGAATTACAGCCCCAAAACATCAGGGCGGTCATCTTGAAAGCTGACTATCTGGCCCGCCTGAAAAAACAGGCCGAGTCCCTGAAATTCTATAAATATGCGCTGAGGTTGATGGCAAACGCCCAGAACATTCCCGCCGACATCCAACAGGGATTGGTAAGAGCGCAAACGGTTTGCAACCAGCAGCAGAGCGAATACCGTTCTTTTTTGATGGAAAAACTGGAGTCGGGTGGTTATTCGCCCGGCGCCGGCAACCACCGGTTTCAACAGTCGCTGGAACTGGCGCTGGGGGACAAGGAAATCTTTTATCAGCAACCGCGCCGTTACTATTACCCCGGACTCCCCCAAATTCAATTTTATGAGCGGGAGCAGTTTGACTGGGTAGCGGGTATCGAAGAAAAAACCGGAGAGATTCGCGCCGAATTAACCGCGGTGATGAACGAGAGTTCCCGGTTTTCGCCGTATGTGAAGTCAGGTGACGCCCGTCTGGGGCAGAATAACCAGGGATTGGATGACAACGACAAATGGAGCGCTATGTTTCTTTGGGATTATGGCCGCCTGGTGACCGAAAATGCGGCCTTGTTTCCAAAAACGCTAAAAGCGCTGGAGGCCGCTCCTCTTCCGCAGATTGCCAACCAGGCTCCGATGGCGCTGTTTTCCAAGCTAGCTGCTGAAACCACGATCCCGCCACATAACGGTTTATTGAACACCCGCCTGATCTGTCACCTGCCCATCATCGTTCCGGAGAATTGCGGCGCGATCAGGGTGGGTAATGAAGAACGCCGCTGGGTTGAAGGGAAGATGCTGATTTTTGATGACTCGATTGAGCATGCGGCATGGAACAAAAGCAAACATGAGCGCGTTATTTTGCTTTTTGAAGTCTGGCGGCCGGAACTATCAGCAGACGAGCGCGAACTGATCACCATGATGCTCAAGGCTGTGGCGGAATATTCAGAAACCCGCGGTAGAGCTTGAGCCTGATCCTTCTTCCACGCCCATCTTTATGTATTTATAATTCCGCTCGTGACAAGGACAGTGCTCCCATGAACCGGGTATCAAAAGCTAAGCGTGGCAATCGGCTCGGCGCGGCCAAAGGCTTTTGGTCCTGTCTGCTTGCCTTGCTGCTGCTTCCTGCCGGGCAGGCAAAAGCGGGGGAAATCTGGATCGATATCGATACCGGGAGGCACATCCTCTATGTCATGGACGGAGAACACATTCTGCGCGAATTCGCCAACATTTCTGTGGGCCGAAACGGCGTTGCGGCAAACAGGCTGCTGGGCGACCAGAAAACTCCTCTTGGGGAATACCGGGTGTTGCGCATCAACCGGGAGAGCCGATTTCACCTGTTTTTTGGCTTTGACTACCCTACGATGGACCAGGCTACCAGCGCATTGCGGGCCGGCAACATCACCTCAGAAGACTGGCAGGCGATCAACCAGGCCCACCAGGAAGGCAGGGAGCCGCCTGCCGACACGCCGCTGGGCGGATATATCGGTATCCATGGCGTCGGCCAGGGTGACGCCCGGATCCATGACAACTATGACTGGACCGAAGGGTGCGTGGCGGTAACCAACGAACAGGTAGATGAACTCGCACTGTTCATTCAGCTGGGGACCCGGGTAACGTTGCGCTAATCAGCAAACAATTGACCTGCATACTGTATTAAAAGGCGCTATAAGATATGATATCCGAACATAATTCTGCCTGGTCCGAGTCCAGCGGATTTTATGGGCAAATGTCACACCATCTCATTGAAGGTATCACTATGAAAAAGGCAAAATTCGGACTTCTTTCCATTCTAACGCTGGCGCTGGTGCTCATGCTCAGCGGTTGTGCGACGACTAAAGAAGTACAGCAATTACGTGCAGACGTGCAAAAGAACTCTGAAATCGCCGCCAATGCACAGTCAACGGCAAATGCAGCCATGAAAGAGGCTACAGCTGCCCGGGAAGCAGCACAGCGGGCTGAAAAAGCGGCTATGGACGCCAAAGCAGCAGCCGAAGCTACCAACTCCAAGTTGGATAACATGTTCAAGAAAACCATGCAAAAATCCGGTTGACGAAGGATCGGATATTCGATCCCGGAATAATCTTCCAGGAAACGGGCCGTCAAGTGACGGCCCGTTTTTTTTATTCGGCGGGATAATTTGAAATGGCGACCGGAATGCCGCTCCTTTCCTCCAGCGCCTGGTCGAATTCAGCTCCCAGGAGCAGGAATGGCCGTTCGATGGCAATTTCTACCATTTGGTCAAACGCCAGATCCCTGAGGCTTGCATTTCCCGCACTGTCTTCTTCGAGCGGCGGGCTCACCTCGACGTACAGGGTGTCTCCGTCCCAACCGAATTTGACGGGCTGGTTGAGGATTTGCACCGGGGTTCCAATCTGAACCGCGTGAAACAGGTCCTCGATATCTTCAGGATACAGGCGAACACAACCGTGGGTGGCGCGCATTCCAACCCCGTAAGGACGATTGGTGCCGTGAATCCGGTAACCCGGCAAATCCAGGTGAATGGAAAACTTTCCCAATGGGTTGTTGGGGCCTGGCGGCACCACGGCAGGTAACGGATTACCCGCTTCTGCGGCTTCCTTTCGAATCGACTCGGGCGGTCTCCAACTCGGGTTCTGCACCTTGCCGGTTACCCGGGTTGTGCCCAAAGGCGTCTGCCAGTCCATCCGGCCAATGCTCACCGGGTACGTAATCACGGTGCATTCCGTACCTGTAGAACAGGGTTTCGGGAAATAGTACAAACGCATTTCCGGAACGTTCAGGACGATACCCTGGCGCTTGGCGTGAGGCAAAATATGACGTGTCGGCAGAAAAACCCGGGTTCCGGGAGACAGCAGCCAGAATTCAACGCCAGGGTTGGCGTTGCGTATCTCTTCATGGCCCAGGTTGAATTCACGCGCTACATCCGCCAGGGTTTCCTGGTCGCCGACAACAATCGTTTCGTCGCTTCCAACAATATCCCCCCCCTCGGGCGGAATTGTATAGACCTGGGCCTGAACGACAGGCAGGGACCCGCAGGAAAGCAGAAAGAGCAAAGCCAACTTGATTTTCATGCGCCTATTGTAACTTCTGTCAATGGCGCTTACCGGAGCAAATTCCGCTATCCCGTGAGTAGATCGGGCAGGCACCCTTCAGCGAAAGTCATAGAAAGGCGCTGCCCCTTCCGGCTGTGCCTTGAAACGGCGATAACTCCACAGGTACTGCGCCGGATCGATCGCAACGCAGCGCTCTATCATCCTGTTCATTGCCACCATGGCGGTGTCGAGATCATCCGCGTAAATTTCCGGATCGGCAGGCATCAGGTGCACCTTGAACCTCCCGCCGGGAAGCCGCTCACAAACGGTGGCGAATACGATACTGTCAGAGCGTTTGACCAAACGTGGCACGAGGTCTGAAGTGAATGCCGGGTTGCCGAAAAAAGGAACGAACCGGCCTTTTCCCGCAGGCGGCTGCTGGTCCGGTAGGACCCCCGCAGACTTGCCGTCCCGGAGGTGCGCATACAGCTGCAAAAGGCCGGCAGTCGTCGCCGGTATCAGCGTACCACCGCCCTTGCTGCGCCGCTCTATGAGGGCTTTTTCCAGTCCGGGATTTGAAGGCGGTTTATACAGGATCGCCACGTTGCCAAGGGCCTGGAGGTAAACACCGAGGTACTCCCATGCGCCAAAATGCGGTGCCAGCGCCAGCAGGCCTTTACCGCTGTCTTTCACTTCCAGGAACAATTCCAGGTTGGTAACGCCGTCGCAACGGGATTCCAGCTTGTCGCGGGACCAGTACCAGTTATGGCCTGACTCCAGGATCGAACAAAGGTAGTGCTGAAAACTGGCCCTGGCCAGTCGTTCCCGCTCCGCAGAACCCATTTCCGGATAACAACGTTCAAGATTTCGCTCGGTGGTGTGCCGCTTAACCGGCGACAACCGCATCAACAAGCCTGCGCCTTTTTGCGATAGCCAATAAGGCGCGCCTGCGGGTAACAGGTAGAGCATCCATAGAAAAAACTTAACCAGGTAGACCATGTGTCTTCACAAATGATTGCGCTCAGTGTCAGGGCCTGCTGAATTTCCTTGCCTGCAAGGAAGGGCTTAACAGCGACTTGAAAACAGAGAGTTTAAGGCGTTACTCCGGATTTAGCACCAGTGACCTGCCCTTCGGAGTGAGCCGGTAACTCATACGTATCATTTCGAGGGGGAGCCAGAGTTGTGGAACCCGTTCGACCAGTCCCAGCGATTCGAGGTGCAACAGGGCATGCTCGATGTCTGAGCTGATGGTCAACCGGGAGCCTGACTGCGCAAGCCGCCGGAGACATTCGCGTTCAGTGGCGGAGAGGTTCAGCACGGTGTTCAAATAAAGGACGTCGCTACGCGGAACAATCGTTCGACTTTTTCCACGTGCGCCTTGTCAGCCATAAAAATAATCACCTGGTCATCGGTTTCGATGACCGTTTCACCGTTGGGGATCAGCAAGGTGCTCTGGCGCAATATTGCGCAGATGGACACCTCGTTTCCAAACGGCAGGTCGCGGATGGCCCGGCCGACAACCTGGGACTTGGAACGGTCGCCATGCGCAATCAGCTCAATAACCTCGGCGGTTCCGTGACGGAGTGAGTACACGTTAACGATGTCACCGCGCCTCATGTGGGAAAGAATGGCGCCGATGGTCACCTGTGAAGGAGAAATCGCGATATCAATGCTGGATTGCTCGGCAATCGATGCATGGACAGAATTGTTGACGATCGCCAGCGTTTTATGGGCGCCCAGGTGTTTTGCCAGCATTGCGGAAACGATGTTGGTTTTATCCGCGTTGGTCATCGCACAGAAGACATCGACATCTTCGATGCCCTGCGCCTTGAGAAATTCGGGATCGGTAGAGTCCCCGGTGAGGACAATCGTACTGCGCAGCGACCCGGCCAGCTGCCAGCAGCGTGTTGCGTCACGTTCCATGATCTTGACGTGATGATCCGGTTCAATCAGTTCGGCCAGGCGTTTGCCTAGGTTGCCGCCGCCAGCGATGATGATTCTGCGCCTGGACAGGTCCGCCGTGTAAAAACCGGACAACACCCGTTTCACATCCCGGAGTGCGGCAACGAAGAAAACTTCGTCTTCCGCTTCAAATACAAGATCACCCGTGGGCGGAATAGCCTGTCCCTTGCGAAATACCGCTGCAATCCTGGTTTTGGATACACCCACCCAACCGGAAAGCGCGCTGATTGCACTCCCGGCCAGGGGAGCGTTCCGCTGAACCCTGACTCCAAGCAGTTGCGCTTTTTCGTTCGCAATGTCAAAAACTTCCAGTGACCCGGGATATTCGATCAGATGCTGCATCATCTTGGTGACCATCTGTTCCGGGTTGATGACAAAATCGACGGGCATTTCAGAAGGTTTGAACAACTGGGGCTGATCCAGGTAGTCAAACGACCGGACTCGCGCCAGGCGGAGCGGTGTGTTGAACAAAGAGTAGGCCACCTGGCAGGCGATCATGTTGGTTTCATCATCGTTGGTAACCGCAAATATGAGGTCTGCGTCCTCGATTCCGGCCCGGTAGAGAACGCTCGGATGGGAGGCATGTCCAACGACTGTGCGAATATCCAGCCGTTGCTGGAGTTCGGACAGCAAATTTGGCTGCAGGTCAACGACGGTGATGTCGTTTTCTTCAGTGGCCATTGATTCCGCCACTGTTTTGCCAACCTGTCCTGCGCCGAGGATGATGATTTTCATAGATGCACCAAGCTCATTCCCTTGCCCTTATCAGTACCGCCAATAAGCCGGCAGGAACAGAATCAAAAGCGTGAAAACCTCTAACCTTCCAAAAACCATTCCGAAGATACCCAGCCATTTGACGACGGGGCCGACCGTGGCAAAGGTGGTGGCAACCTCTCCCATACCGGGACCCAGCAGGTTGATCGTTGCCACCACGGCCCCGAAAGCGGATTCCAGGTTCAGCCCTGCGGCCATCATGGCCACGGTCAATACGAATGACGTCAGGAAATACAACGCCCAGAATCCCAGAACGGAAAACAGGATGTCCTCCGCGACCGGCTGGTCACCCAGCTTGACTACGGTGACCGAATGGGGATAAGCCAAACTGAAAAGCTGGCGGATACCCAGCTTGAGCAGCAACAAAAGACGAATAACCTTGATGCCGCCTGCCGTTGAGCCCGCGCACCCGCCCGTGAATGAGAGCATGACCAGTACGAGCGGGACATGCAGGGGCCATTCCGAAAACGTGGCCGTTGTGAACCCCGTGCTTGTCAGTATGGACGCCGTCTGAAATGCGGACTGGCGCAACGATTCCCATAGCCCCGCATAAGTATTTGTCAGGTAAAGGCTTACAGCGATAAACAGCGTGGCCCAGAAATAAATCCGTCCGTAACTTCGAACCTCTGAGTCTGCTACGAAGGGCGCGATACTCAGGCGCCGGAAGGCAATGAAATGGATCGCGAAATTTATTCCACCGGCCAGCATGAAAAATATCGCGATCGTTTCAATCAGCTGGCTATGAAAGTAAGCCAGGCTCTCGTCATGAATTGAAAAGCCGCCGGTTGAAATGGTTGTAAACGCATGTCCGATTGCATCGAACGGGCTCATGCCGGCCAACCAGAAAGCCATTGCACAGGCAACGGTGAGTCCCACGTAAATGGACCAGAGGGCGCGGCCTGTCGCAGCAATCCTGGGTGTCAGCTTTTCATGCTTGGCGACCCCGGATGCTTCCGCCTGGAAAAGCTGCATACCGCCGACACCCAGCCAGGGCAAAATCGCAACCGCAAGGACAATGATCCCCATTCCCCCGATCCACTGCGTTTGTTGCCGGTGATAAAGGATGGACGGCGGAAGCACGTCCAGGCCAATAATGACGGTAGCGCCGGTCGTGGTAAAACCGGAGACGGATTCGAAAACGGCATCTGTCAGGTTCAGGTGTAACCCGAGAATAAAGGGCAAAGACCCGATCACGCCAAGGATGACCCAAATCAGCGTAACCGTCAGGAACCCGTCCCGGACCGAAAGATCATCCCGCTTGCGGGCCACCGGAAACCAGAGCATAGCACCCGCAAGCAACGCCAGGATAAATGACCAGCTGAATACGCCCCATTCGCCGTCGGCGTAATATAGCGAAACCACCAGCGAAGGAATAAAACTCAGGCTGTACATCATCACCAGGATGCCGCAAAGCCTGATCACTGCACCTTTATGCATTACAGGCCCCGGATTTATCGCCTGTGATTTCCTGCGCGATTGCTGACAACTCACATCGCCGGGAACGGCGGGGTATCATAGGATCTGCCAGTTGCCGTGGGCTGCTGAGCAATGTCAAAGTTTGAGACATTTTAATACCGTGCTGATATGTCGAAGGGCTGACTTGTGAATTCTTTGCTTGTTTTAGGGCTGATTATCCCTCCCGGCAGTTTTCCGGTCACGTAAAGAAGGCGTAAGATTTTTATGGAATTTTTACTTTCTTGACCGGTTCAATACGCCAGGTTTCGCCAGGTGCAAGAACTGCCGTACTCTACCTGGGTGCGGCAACCATGATGCTCGCCACGACGGGGCTTGCATTCCTGCTCCATCGCATAATGCCGCACGCCAACCTGTCATTGCTGTTTCTGACCGGCATCCTGATCGTGGCCGCCGGCGCCGGCCTGGGCCCTTCCCTGCTGGCCAGCGTGCTGAGTTTCCTGGCTTTCAACTACTTCTTCACCAAGCCCTACTACACCCTCCAGGTAGCCGATGACGGCGATGTTGCAACCCTGGCGTTTTTCGTGTTGATTGCGGCGATAACCGGAAGCCTGGCTGCCCGCATGCACCGTGAAATCCGGCAGCGAATGGCCTCTTTGCAGAGAATGTCCAGGCTCTATGTGTTCATCCGGCAAATGTCCTCAACCGCCGATACCGGGACGGCGCTGGAAATCCTGGCGGAGCATCTCAACTCAGCCTTGGGCTGCGGGATTTCTGCCCTGGTTTCCGAATCGGGCAATGCTCCGGAAATCCGGGCGCGCGCCGGTCAGCCCACTGAACTTTCCGCGACCGGGATTGAATCCGCGTGGTCCCGGCAATCCGACACCTTGTTTGAATCCGGACCCTGGACATTCATCCCGCTGGGGACCAGCCGGGGCCGTGTGGGTCTGGTCGCCATCGAGGGACACCTGGACGCCGGGCAGGCTGACTCCGCCCGGAGTATGTGTGAGCAGGCAGGTGTGGTCATCGACCGGACGCAACTGTCAAAAGATCTTGAAGAGACCCGGGTAATTTATGAAACCGAGCAGCTTCGATCCGCCCTGCTTTCTTCAGTATCACACGACCTGCGTACGCCATTGGCGTCCATCATCGGTGCCGCTACCAGCCTGCTTGAGTATGGCGAATCCTTCTCATCGCAGGATCGCAGAGAATTACTGCAGACGGTCGTAGAGGAATCTCAGCGGCTGGACCGGCATATTCAGAATCTGCTCGACATGACCCGCATCGGCAAGGGCGGGCTCAAACTGCGGCGCGACTGGGTAGACCTGCACGACATGGTTTCAAGCGCACTCAGCCGGTTACGAGGTGAACTGAAGGACATACAGGTGGATGTTGTCATGTCGCCTCAGTTGCCTCTCGTGTGGGTTCATGGTGTCCTGATTGAGCAGGCACTGGTGAACCTGCTGGATAACGCCATCCGTTTTTCACCTGGAGGAGGCCGCGTTTCAATATCTGCACGAGCCAGCGGCGACACGGTTGAAATTGACGTGTGTGACCAGGGCCCGGGCATTCCCGAATCCGAAAGGGAGGTGATATTCGATATGTTTTATACCGCACGACAGGGTGACCGGGGCAAGAACCAGGGTACCGGCCTGGGACTGACGATTTGCAGGGGGATGATCGGCGCGCACCAGGGAAGCGTCACAGCCTTGCCCGGACCGGAAGGGTGTGGCACCTGCATGCGGATTATCCTGCCGATAGGGGAAAAGGACGAAATCGAGGGACATGAGTAAACTGGCCGGAAAAATTCTGCTGGTCGAAGACGAAGCGCAGATTCGCAAATTCCTGAAAATCAGTCTTCATGCTCACGGCTACACGGTGTTTGAAGCCCGTCTGGGTGAAGACGGATTGGCCATCTGCGCCAGAGAGAATCCGGAGCTCGTCATCCTCGACCTGGGTTTGCCGGACATGGACGGACAGCAATTCATCACCCGCCTGCGCGAATGGTCCGGGGTACCTGTCATCGTATTATCGGTACGCGCATCGGAAACCGAAAAGGTTCTCGCTCTCGATTCAGGCGCCAATGATTACGTCACCAAGCCCTTCGGAATCAATGAATTGATGGCGAGAATCCGGTCGGTCATCCGGAGCAATCATGGCAATGAATCCCCCCCGACGGTGTTCGAATCGCAGGGGCTGCGGATGGACCTGGCCAAGCGGGAGGTAGCCGTTGACGGGGCACCCGTCCACCTGTCGAAAAAGGAGTATGAACTCCTCAGGCTGTTGACCAGTCACCCGGCGCAAGTGCTGACGCACCAGCAGATACTCCGAGAAGTGTGGGGTAATGCCCACCAGGAAGAAACACACTACTTGCGGGTGCTGGTCCGGCAACTGCGACAGAAACTGGGCGACGACCCTACCCGGCCCCGTTTCATCATCACCGTTCAGGGCGTTGGCTACCGGCTTGCCATCGAAAACTGAACATGTGGATAGCCCGGCGAGTTTGCACGACCGGGAAACTCGCTGGTAACTTGACTGTGATCAATGTTTCCCGCGGGGATCGCGGTAAAATAAAAACACGTGGTGGATCATTCTGCCGCTTCGTGCGTATTTGTCAGAAAAGTACACGCCTCCGATACGGCGGGAATCCATCCCGTCAATGTTCCATGCAGCATGGAAAGGAGGAAAACCATGACTTTGAAGGATATTGTCCCCTGGCGCTGGGGTGGTCTCCGGCACTGGGAATGAAGAAAGTCGTCCGTACGAATCTTTCCTCCGGGAGATGGACTCTCTCCACAAGGAGATGGACCGTCTGTTCGAAGATTTTTGGAAAGGTTCCGGGTCTCTTTCCCTTATGACCCAACCATGGCATCACGGCAGCCTCAACCCGCATATCGATGAAACGGAAGATGAAAAAGCCTTCCACGTGAAGGTCGAACTTCCCGGAATGGACAAAGACGACGTTGACGTCACCTTGTCTAACGGTGTTCTCACCATTCGCGGTGAGAAAAAACGTGAAGACGAAGAGAAAGGCAGTAATTTCTACCGGAAAGAGCGTTCTTTCGGCTCCTTCCGCCGTTCACTTCCTGTTCCCGTCGATGTCGACGAAGCAAAAGTCGAGGCAAAGTTTGAGAAAGGAATTCTCTATATCGAACTTCCAAAAACGGAAGAGGCCATCAAAAAGATCAAACACATCTCGATAAAAGCAGCCTGAGAAACGCAGTTTGCCGGGGGCGCGATTAGCTCCCCGGCTTTTGCTATCATCCGGGATCAGTGACTGAGGTCACCCTGCCCCGGTTCCTCAGGCCGCATAATCAAGGGATCAGTCAACACGGTGCAAGCCGGTAACGGAACGCAGAAAGGAAATCAATCATGCTAAAGGAAATTCAATTCAAACTGCCGAAATCAACCGACCCGCTGAAAGTTACCAAGAGGGGGCTTGAAATCCTTAACGACCCGTGGATCAACAAGGGAACCGCTTTTACATTTGACGAACGACAGGCCCTGGGCCTGAGCGGCCTGTTGCCGCCGTTCCGGTCCAACATGGAAGAACAGGTTCAGCGGATCATGGAGAATTACCGGCGCCACACTGACCCGTTGGAAAAATATGTATTCCTGACCGCCATCGCAGACCGCAACGTGACGCTTTTTTACCGCGTCCTGATGGAAAACCTGCTGGAAATGACGCCGATCATGTACACACCGACCGTCGGACATGCCTGCCAGCAATTCGGGCACATCTACCGCAAGAATCGCGGCATGTACATCAATCTCAACCACAAGGGCCGGATCGCAAAAGTACTCGACAACTGGCCGGCCAAAGAAGTGGATATCATCGTAATTTCAGACGGCAGCCGGATTCTCGGCCTGGGTGACCTGGGCGCTAACGGCATGGGCATTCCAATCGGCAAACTGGTGCTGTATGTCGCCGGCGCCGGCCTGCACCCGGACCGGACACTTCCCATCCTGCTGGATGTTGGTACCGACAATGAAGAGTTGCTGAATGACCCGCTGTACCTGGGCGTTACCCAGCGCCGGGTTCATGGCGAAGAGTTTTATGAAATCGTCGACGAATTCGTCAAGGCCGCGACAGCCCGTTGGCCGAGTGTGCTGATCCAATGGGAAGACTTCACCAATGACAAGGCATTCCCCTTGCTGAACCGCTACCGGGACGAAGTCCTGTGTTTCAACGATGACATCCAGGGTACCGGATCGGTTGCGTTGGCGGGGCTGCTGGCAGCCATGCGTCTGCGCAAGGAACATCTCTCCGACCAGCGGATCGTGTTCTGCGGCGCGGGTTCAGCAGCAGTGGGGATTGCCGATATGATCTGTGCCGGCATTGCGGATGAACACAGCATGACGCTGGAGGAGGCGCGCAAACTGGTCTGGATGTGTGACTCAAAGGGCCTGGTCACGACCACTCGCGACGGGGTCCTGGATAAACACAAGATTCCCTATGCCCGTGACGAGAAGCCAGCGCCGGAATTGCTGGACGTTGTGAAACGGGTGAAACCGACCATCATGATCGGCGCAAGCGGACAGGCGCATACATTCTCCGAGGACGTCGTTCGCGAGATGCACAAGCACTGCAAGCAGCCGGTTATTTTCGCGTTGTCCAATCCGACGTCAAAAGCCGAATGCACCGCTGAAGAGGCTTATAAATGGACCGATGGGAAAGCTATTTTCGCCAGCGGCAGTCCCTTCCCTCCCGTGCGCCTGGGTGGAAAGATTTTTGTACCGGGACAGGGAAACAACATGTTTATTTTCCCGGGCGTGGGACTGGGTGCGGTCGTCTGCGGTGCGCGCAAAGTCACTGATGAAATGTTTTTCACTGCTGCCAAGACACTCGCGCACATGGTGACCGAGGAGGAACTGGCGGCTGGCACGATTTATCCCGACCTGGCCAAGATCCGGCAGATATCACTGGCAATAGCCGCTGCCGTCGCACGGCTGGCCTGGGAGCAGGGTCTTGCCCGGTACGCGGAACCCAAGGACATCCGGCAGTACACCCGGGACCGCATGTATCACCCGGATTACCGGCCCTATGTTGCGGCATGAAGACTTGCTATATTATATTTTCATAACATATTGATCGATCGACCGAGGAAAAGCGGCATGGCCATTGCAAAAAGCCTGATGAATTATCTCAAGGAACGTGACGTAGAATACGACCTGGTTTCACACGGTCATTCAGCGACCGCACTTGAAACCGCGCACAAAGCCAACATTCCGGCACACCAGGTGGCCAAGGCCGTCGTGCTTTGCGATGACGCAGGGTATGTCCTCAGTGTGCTGCCGGCCACCCATTCGCTCGAACTGGACTGGGTCAACGCCGAGTTGAAACGTAACCTGAAGCTGGCCTGTGAAGACGAGTTCAAGAAGTTATTCAGCGACTGTGAAACCGGGGCCGTGCCTGCGCTTGGCGCGGCTTACGGAATCCAGGTGATCTGGGATGACGATCTTAAATACACGGCGGATATCTACATCGAAGCAGGGGATCATGAGCACCTGATCCGGTTGGACCGGAAATGCTTCAAGAAATTGATGAAGTCTTTGCCCCATACTGTCATCAGTTCAGACAGCGAGGTCGGCGGCTGGAAATTTTAAGCCATACAAGCCAAAGACATTCAGCCTGAATCCTTTATATTTTCGAGGTATCCGCCCGGACAAACCTCGATACATTTGCCGCATTCCTTGCACTGGTCGAGGTTCAGGGAAAAGTACATCCCCGGGCTCGGCTCTTCCAGCCGGGTAAAACAACCTGAAGTGCAGTACATGAAGCATTGTTCACACCCGGAACAGTTGCCACAGGAAAAGCAGCGCTCAACCTCCGCCAGGAACTGGCTTTCACTGATGGTTTTTGCCACCTCGTTCATGCCGGGCGCCAGTCTTTCCTCGCAGGGAAGCATGGCCGTATGCACGGCTGCGTTTCCTGCCTTGCTGGCAAAGCGGATTTTTTCCGGGTTGATCTCGGGAATCTTTGGCTCACCGGGAGTTCCGGCGGTGAGCCCACGCAACCGCGCGTGTAAAGCTTCTGCCGCATGCCGGCCCTGGATAATCGCGTTTCCTGCGATCCCGGGATTGATGGCGTCCCCGCCCGCCTGGATGCCTGAATCCAGCGCGCCAAGCGGATCGGGCACCAGCCAGCTTCCATCGTGATCCAGGGACTCCAGTCCATCCAGTTCCGGAACCTGCGAAACTGCCGCAATAACCGTATCCGCCGGCAGCGAAAACTCAGACCCGGGAACCGGCACAGGACTCCGGCGGCCTGACGAATCGGCGGGGCCCAGGCTCATGCGCTGCACCACGGCGCCGGTTAATGCACCGTCCTTTTCCCGTTCCAGGCGCACAGGCGCCGCCAGCAAAACGAGTTCTACGCCTTCGTCCAGCGCGTCGTCAATTTCACTGGCGATCGCCGGCATTTCCTCCCGGCTGCGGCGATAAAGGATCGTGACCCCGGCCCCAGCCCTGCGGGCGCAACGGGCCGCGTCGATCGCGGTATTTCCTCCGCCGACCACGATGACCCGTTTACCGGTGTCAACCGGTTGACCGCTATTGATCTGAACCAGGTAATCACTGCCTGTCCACACTGATGCGCCGGCACCGCCCGGAATGTCCAGTCCCCGCCCTTTCTGGGTGCCGATCCCGAGGTACAGGCTGGAATGGCGGGAACGAAGTTCCTCCAGCGTAATATCAGATCCAATCCGCGTATTGAGTTTCAATTCGACGCCAAGGTCGAGGATTTTCTGGATCTCGGCATCCAGTATCTGCTGGGGAAGCCGATAATCCGGCACACCATAGCGGATCATGCCTCCCGGCTTTTCCCGCGCGTCGTAGACCGTCACACGGTATCCCCGGCGGGCCATCTGGTAGGCAAATGAAAGTCCGGATGGCCCCGCGCCAACGACACCAAGCCATTCCTTTGCATCAATGCTTCGTGACCGCGGTAGCGGCAGCCCGTTGCTGATCCCGAAATCCCCCAGGAACCGCTCCATCGCGTTGATTGCGAGCGGTTCGTCGAGATGCGAACGGTTACAGTGACTTTCGCAGGGGTGGGGGCAAATACGGCCAAGCGAGGCTGGAAACGGGTTGACGTCGGTAATCACGCGCCAAGCCCGCTCCATGGCTTCTTCCCGCGATAGGCCCAACTTGTGGCGTTGCGCGACCAATCCGATCCATCCGCGGATATCACCGCAATTGGCGCAGCCCACCTGGCAGGGCGCGGCCTTCTTCAGCTGGGCCGGCCGGAAGGACGGAGTGATCCGTTCTTCCGTCGGGTGGGCGGATGACGCCTTGTCGCGAGGGCCGCTCAAAGCAGCGTCTTCCTGTGCCGCGAAACTTCTTCGTTCAGATGCCTGATGCGGTGTGACATGGTTTTCAATAAATTAACGGCAAGCAGAGGGTCTTCCCGTATCCGGGTCAACAGGGCTTTCTTGTCGATTTTCAAGACCCTGGCCTCTCCTTTCGCTCGGACAGTAGCCGACCGGACCTCTTTTTCAAACACCGCCATTTCACCAAAGAAATCACCGGTGTCGAGGAAGGCCAGGTGCTGTTCACCCCCTTTCAGGCTGTTCTGGAGGACCTCTACCCGGCCACCCTGCACGACGTACATGCTGTCGCCGGTTTCCCCCTGCCGGATGATGATTTCCCCGTCACTGTAAACTTTACCCAGCGCACCTCCCACCATGATCAGGCCACCTTCTTTTCCGGTCGAGCGCCCGTCCGGCCGGGCACGAGGGAGGCACCCACGCTCAACACGAGGTTATAGATAAAACCCGGCCGTAAGGTGCCGCGAAACATTTCAAGGTACGGCGCACTGCCGGTAAACATGTTCCACAAAAGGGAGCTCATGTGGGGGCGCGCGTTCTCTTTATCCTGTTCCTTTTGTGCCATGCGCAACATCGCTTTACGCGTCAGCCGTGAGTTTTTCATGATCGTATTCGTTGCGAACATGACCTTGCCGACCCGGTTATCCCTCACGATATTCCTGCAGGTCGGCCAGTAGTGCTTTTCAAAATCTTTTGCCGACACTCCGTGGAATACGGCGGACGTAGCGGCAGCTTTGCCGGTCCGGAAAGCGGCGCCGATACCGTCCTTGTACAGGCGTGTAATGCCGCTGTCGCCGATCATGACAACACGATCACCGTAAGGCCGCTTGCGGGCGCCCAGGTTGATCAACGGGGAACAACTGCAGACACAGGGGGTTGTGTTGGTGGGAAAAGTGCGCCGGACCACAGGATCATTCAGAAAAGTATGAACCAGCTCCTGGTCGAGGTTATCGCCCACCATGACAACCGTGGCAAACGGCCCCTTGGGAATGATGGCTGCGAACTCAAAACGCGGAATGTCCAGCAGGAACACGTGAACCGACCGGCCAAGAATTTTCAGGATTTCCTCGCGGGTGGAGCGGAATTCACAGATGTACCCGCGGGTGGTGTCCGGTGGCCTGTAGTCGCCGGTGAGGTTGCCCAGCATGTTGATGATATTGCTGTTGACCCCCGCTGCCACGGCAACCAGGTCGTAACGCCCGCCATCGCCGTCGCCGTATCGCAGATAAGGCATGCCTTCCCGGCTTTCCGCGCCGGTGATCAAATGGGGGAGGATATTCGCCCCAAGTCCTTTTGCCATCCCCTGCAGATAATCGTCGAAACTGTCCAGCTCGACATCGCCGCCTTCGCGGGGACCGTTGCCCCGGTAAAGCGCTGCTATCCGGCGCTCCTGCACCGGGCTTTCGATGGATACATCTCCAACATCCATATGAACAACATAGGATTCCACGCCTCGCTGCACAACACCCCTGGGTAGAACGATACCCTCGGCGGCCAGGGTCTGCACCAGCGACTCGGAGACGATGCCGCCGCAGTGGTTGCAACCGGCCGGGCCGCAATATTTGAACGAGCGCGGCTCGAAAATATCGACTTCAATATCGAGGTCGATAGCCTGCGCCATCTTGAGAAGAAAGTAGGAAAAAAAGGAACCGGCCGGCCCACCGCCAATGACAGCGATCCGTGATCCGTCCCGTAGGTTGAAATCCTTTTCATCGTCCTCGATTAATGTTGAAAACGAGTCCGCTACGGACCTGTGAGATAAGGGTGACATTTACACTCCCTTCAACCATGTCCGATGTTCTGGTAGTCTACGCCATCGGCCAAAAACGGCAATCAGACATAAATCAATTAATCAGGGCTTTTCTGTTGAAATGCGCGAACTTAGAGAATCGATAACCATTGCCACGCCACGGCAGAATCTGTGGGAACTACTGGCGGATTTCGGTGGTGTATCCGCCTGGGCTCCGTACATGAAGCACTCTCACCTGATTGGCGATATCCAGTCCGGCGTAGGCATGCGCCGCGGGATGCGCCATGCCTGGGGATTCCGGTTTGAAGAAGCTGTAACCCAATGGGATGACGGCCAGGGTTTTTCTTTTGATGTATTCCGCGCGCCATTTCCGATGAAAGACGTAAAAGAATCCTGGATCATCGATCACTCGAATGAGCATTCGACCGTCTCCACGCGGGTGACCTACGGTATGCACCTGGGCCCTTTCGGCAGGGCGATCGACTGGTTACTGGTGCGCTTCATCGTTAAACGGGAAATGCGCGCCGGCCTCCGGGGCCTGAAACAGTATAGTGAAAACAGGTAGCCGGGACAGCCTGCCTTCCCTGTTGCGGCGTGCGTGGTGGCGAGTCAATCAGTTCCTGAAGCTCCGGCTTGAACGAATCACGCGCCGGTTACCCGGTTCGTGGAATCGATTCTCGCCGCTTTCCTGCGCCTGAATCCGCTACACGTCAGGACTCAAGTGCGCTGGCAATTTCCGCCAGTACCGCCGGGTCTTCAATGGTCGCCGGTGTCTTGTACTCCTTGTGGTCGGCAATCTTGCGCATGGTTCCGCGCAGAATCTTGCCGGAACGGGTTTTCGGCAGACGCTGTACGACCAGGATATCCCTGGGGGTCGCAATGGCGCCAACCTGTGACCTGACGGTTTGCACCAATTCAGACTTCAGTGTCGCTTCATCAACCTGCGTTCCGCTGTTCAGAACCACGAAAGCCAGCGGCATTTCACCTTTCAGCGTGTCTTCCACACCAATGACTGCGCATTCAGCCACGGCAGGGTGCGTGGCCAGCGCTTCCTCGAGTGCGCCGGTTGAGAGACGATGACCGGCAACATTGATCACGTCGTCGATCCGGCTCATGACCCAAAGATAGCCCTGCTCATCCATCACACCGGCGTCACCGGTCAGGTAATACCCCTCAAAGCGCGACAGGTAGCTGTCGAAATATCGTTTCTGGTTGCCCCAAAGCGTCGGCAGCGTGCCCGGAGGCAGCGGAAGTTTCACCATGATGTTACCCGACTGCCCCCTGGGAACTTCATTGCCTTCATCGTCGAGCACCCGGATGTCGTAACCGGGCACCGGCACGGTGGGTGACCCCGCCTTCACCGGAAGTTGCTCAATACCCATGGGATTTGCAGCCATGGGCCATCCACTTTCCGTTTGCCACCAATGGTCTATGACAGGTATCTCAAGTTGATTCTCAGCCCAGTGCAGGGTATCCGGGTCACAACGTTCGCCGGCCAGGAACAGTGTTGCCAGGCTGCTGATATCGTACTGGTGGAGCAATTTCCCTTCCGGATCTTCCCGGCGAATAGCACGAAAAGCAGTCGGCGCCGTGAACAGGCACTTGACCTTGTGCTGCTGGATGACCCGCCAGAATGCGCCGGCATCGGGTGTACCGATGGGTTTACCCTCGTAAAGGATGGTTGTACAACCGTGCAACAGGGGTGCGTAGACGATGTAGGAATGGCCCACGACCCAGCCAATATCCGAAGCAGCCCAGTAGACGTCACCCGGATTCACGTTATAGATGTGTTTCATGCTCCACTTCAGCGCAACCGCGTGACCGCCATTTGGCCGGACCACGCCCTTGGGTTCGCCTGTCGTGCCCGAGGTATAGAGGATGTACAGAGGATCGGTCGCAGAAACGGCCACGCAGTCAACCGGCGTCGCCACGGCCATGGCCTGATCCCAAAGCACTGCCCGCGGATGAGGTTCATCAACAGGCAGTTGCGGCCTGGAAACCAGGATCCGGGGGAGATCACCCGCCCCGGCCAGGCTCAACGCCTCTTCCATTAGCGGCAAATAGGGGATAACGCGCTTGCCTTCAATGCCGCAACTGGCGCTTATGATGAGCTTCGGAGCGGCATCCACGATCCGGGTAGCCAGTTCCTTCGCCGCAAAACCACCGAAAACCACCGAGTGAATCGCCCCGATTCGCGCGCAGGCCAGCATTGAAATGACGGCCTCCGGAATCATCGGCATGTAGACGATGACGCGGTCGCCCTTTTCCACGCCGTTGTCCCTGAGAACCCCGGCGAACCTGGCCACTTCATCCCGCAGCTGGTCATAACTCCAGGTGCGAACCTGCCCGGTGACCGGGCTGTCATAAATCAGCGCCGCCTGCTCGCCACGGCCCGCCTTGCAGTGGCGGTCCAGGGCATTGTGGCAGGTATTTATTTCACCGCCGCTGAACCATTCGTAAAACGGCGGATTCGAGTCATCGAGCACCTTTTCCCACTGCCTGGACCAGTCCAGTTCCGCTGCAACTTCCGCCCAGAATTGATCGGGGCTTTCAATGGACTTCCTGTAAGTTGTTTCGTAGGACATGCTCGGCCCTCGTTTGGGGGTTTCTGGAAAAACGATAAATACCAACTGATTATGCTAGTCGATCGCGGTCACCAGTCCATAAGACTTTAGTCAGTAAAATTTCAGGTAAGGTCCCAACGACAGTGTTCCATTCCCGGCCATCCGGGCCGCAATGGCCAGCAACAACTCGGCAGTGGCAAAAGCGTCGGTCATGGCATTATGAGCCGTATAGCGTGGCAGGTTATAAGTGCTGCGCAGCTTGCTCAATTGCAGGTCACCCTGCTGAACCGGAATGTCCCGGCGCTTTCGCAAACCCAATTCAATCCGCATGGTGTCCAGGACTACAAACGGGGGAACCTGCCCTGCCCAGTCGATACAGGCTTTCTGAAGAAAGGCGATATCGAGACCCGCATGGTGAAATACCCAAACCCGCCCTGTCGCTGCCTCGAATAGCTGCTCCAGGCCTTCACTGATATCCAGTCCTTCGGCCAATTCGTTGTCCATCAATTCGTGAATGGCGGCGCTGGAACCAACGGAATGGTCAGAAAGAATCAGCAGATGCCGGCTCGAACCCAATTGGATTCTGCCGCCGTCGATCAAAACCCAACCCATCGAGATGATCTTGTTGGCGCCCGCATCCAGGCCGGTTAATTCCAGGTCTACCGATATGATCGGTGTGTTCACGATGTTCCCGGTATCCAGCCCTCCGCAAGCCTCGAGATACCTTTTCAGCGCTGGATTGATGCATTTGCCGGCCAGGCTTGAACAACGCTTCTTATGCCGCCAACGGCTTTAGCATTCGCTAGTGAACCTGGTAGCGGAGCGCCAGCGCTTCCTGCGCTTCTTTAACCAGCATGAAAGCGGATTTCAGGTTACGGCGCATCAATGGAGACAGCTCGGCAGGAGGCACAAAATTGGTCGGGGTCTGCCCCTGGGCGACCTGTTCGGCCTGGTATTCGAGGCGAATCCGGCTGATCAGGATCAATGCATCCCGGAGGCTGCTGGCATCGTTTTTATTCATTAAGCCCAGCCTTGAGGCGAGTTCTATGCGGTCGAACGTATTTGCCAGCTTGATGCCGCCTTCCAGCGCACGCATCCGTACGAGGTCCGTGATAGGCACGATTCCGCGGTGCTTCAGGTTGAGGCCTTCACTTTGCGTGCCATCGTCTTCCTGGACAAAACGCCGGAAAAATCCGATGGGAGGCCGGTGACCCAGTACATTGGCCGCCATGAACCGCCGGAAAATCCGGTTGGCCTTGGCTCGCTTGGTCGCGTACGACAATAACTGGTCTACGAGCCTGCTGTTTCCGTGCACGCAGCGCATGTCGAAAAAGATGCTGCTGTGCATGACGGACTTTGGCTCGGGAGCATCGATCCAGCTATCAAACTGGCCTTTCCACTTGGCCAGTGACATTCTCCACTTGACGTTCATGGCCATGATTTCGCCCGGGCAAAAGACATACCCCAGACGATCAAGCCCCTGGCAAACCTTGTTAGCCAGGCGTGAAAAGTACTCGGCTTCCTCCGGGTTGGCTTTTCGCTCCAATACCATGCCATTGTCCTGGTCGGTCCTCGCCGTTTGCTCCTCGCGGGCTTGCGAACCGAAAACAACCCAGGCATAGCGCATCGGCGGCGGGCCCAACTCCTGTCTCCGCCAACAGGATCAGGCGTACCGTGAATGCATCCGTGATATGCGTAATCATGCGCCCGATCTGTTCGACATCGCGCCCCATGTTGACCATGCGAACGAACAGCGACGGAAGGCGCTGACTGAGCATGACCAGTTCACCGACCGATTTTTTCTTGTGGATATCGCGAACCAGGCGCAACGGGTGTTCCGACTGGCTCCTGAGAATATCCCCGGCGGTGACCAGACCGACCGGCACATCCTTGTCCATAATCGGCAAGTGGTGGTAATTCTGTCGCATCATCAACAACAGCGCAGCATCAACGTCCGAGTCCGCGGGAAGCATCTTCGGGTTCGCTGTCATCACGTTTTCAATGGCCGTTCCGGGGTCGAGGTCCACAGCCAGAACACGTTGCCGCAGATCCTTGTCGGTAACAATCCCAACCAGTACGCCATGACACATCACCAGCACGCTGGAGACATTTTCCCGGCTCATCATTCGGGCTGCTTCGCGGACACTTGCCTGGCAATCGATCTGAACCGGCACCCGTTGGACCAGGTCGCGCACCTGGGTCACGGAACGCCGGACCTGTGTCGCTGCACTCAAACGCGTTTTATGGTGGCTGCTGAAATACTCGCTTAAAAGAGGGTGCCTGGCGAGAACCTGTTCGAATGCCGGTGCCGGCAGATGCCAGACCAGGCAGTCTTCTTCTGCCTCCGCAATATACGGTTTTTGCTCGCCGTGAAACCAGATCCGGTGGCCAAAAAGCTGGCCCTCGGAACGCTTGTCGAGAAATTTGTGTTCCGCATCAACCAGGCGAACAGCGCCCTTACGAATGATCGCCAGGCCCGGCGTGTCAGCAGACGCGAAAATTACCTTGCCCTGGGGGTAGTAGGCTGCCTCCAGCATACGCGCAACCGAGTTCAGCTCTTCCCCATCCAATGTGCTGAATGGAGGGACAGTGTGAAGAAATTCAGTAGCCAGGCTTAAGTCATGCATAGAGGGATTCTAACGGCTGCACAGAAAATACAAAACAAAAAGGGCCAGTCGAATGACTGGCCCTGTTTCTGCACCGAAGTGCCGGCTCGATTAATGACCTACCGCTGCAGCCGCACTCGTCGGCACGCGGATATCTTCCACCAGGTGTTGAATATGCTCCGGCGGGGCTGCGGTGACCTTGGAAACAAGATAAGCGCATACGAAGTTGATCAAGGCACCAACGGCACCAAAGGATTCGGGCGAGATTCCCATGAACCAGTTGGCCGGCACGTTTGCAGCCATCTCGGTTCCAGGCACAAAGAACCAGCCCTTGAACCAGAAGATGTAGACCAGCGTGGACAGCAAGGCCCGTCAACATGCCGACAATCGCTCCTTCCCGGTTCATTTTCTTGTTGAAAATACCCATCATCAGGGCCGGGAAGATGGACGATGCCGCAAGGCCGAAGGCCAGTGCCACCACCTGGGCCGCGAATCCGGGGGGATTCATGCCAAGGTAGCCGGCCACCAGGATGGCGCCCGCCATCGCGAAACGGCTGGCCAGCAGTTCAGCCTTCTCGGAGATGGTCCGGCATGATCATGCCCTTGAGCAAGTCGTGTGAGATTGATGAAGATATGGCCAGCAGCAGTCCGGCAGCGGTTGACAGCGCGGCAGCGAGACCGCCGGCAGCGACCAGGGCGATGACCCAGTTCGGCAGCTCGGCGATTTCCGGGTTGGCCAGCACCATGATATCGCGATCGACCGTGACCATTTCATTGCCTTTCCAGCCAAAACTTGCGGCCTTTGGCGGCAAAGGCTTCGTCTGCGTCATTGTAATACTGCACGCGGCCGTCGCCATTCTTGTCCTCGAACTTCAGCAGGCCGGTCGTTTCCCAGTTACGGAACCAGGTAGGACGCTGCTCATAGACCAGGTTACCCGTCGGGCTTCCTACTTCACCGGTCTGGATGGTGTGCATCAGGTTGAGGCGGGCCATCGCACCGACCGCCGGAGCCGTCGTGTACAGGAGCGCGATGAAGACCAGCGCCCAACCGGCTGAGCTGCGGGCATCGGAAACTTTCGGCACGGTGAAGAAACGGACGATCACGTGGGGCAGGCCGGCCGTTCCAATCATCAGGGACAGGGTCAGCAGGAATATATTGAGCGTTGTCCCTTTTTGTGCCGTGTAGGCCGCAAAACCAAGATCTGTTACGACCTGGTCCAACTTGTCCAGCAAATGCACCCCGGATCCATCGGCCATTGTACTACCCAGGCCGAGTTGTGGAATCGGGTTGCCGGTCAGATTCAATGCAATAAAGATCGCGGGTACCGTATAGGCAAAAATCAGCACGCAATACTGTGCAATCTGCGTGTAGGTGATGCCTTTCATACCGCCCAGTACTGCGTAGAAGAAGACAATACCCATACCCACCATGACGCCGACCTCGAAAGGTACTTCCAGGAAACGGCCGAAAGCAACGCCGACGCCTTTCATCTGGCCGATTACGTAAGTAATGGACATGGTGATCAGGCAGATAACGGCCACCAGACGGGCTGACTTCGAGTAGAAACGCTCACCGATAAATTCCGGCACCGTGAATTTGCCGAATTTCCGCAGGTAAGGCGCCAGCAATAAAGCCAGCAGCACGTAGCCACCGGTCCAGCCCATCAGGTAGACCGATCCGTCATAGCCCATGAAGGCGATCAGGCCGGCCATGGAGATGAAGGAGGCGGCAGACATCCAGTCGGCGGCAGTGGCCATACCGTTGAGCACCGGGTGGATGCCCTTTCCAGCTACGTAGAATTCACCGGTGGTAGAAGCGCGGGACCAGAAGGCGATGCCGATATAGAGCGCAAATGTCGCGCCGACGATAATAAAAGTTAGTGTTTTGAGATCCATCATATGCCTCCGTCACTCTTCGTGTACGTTAAATTCTTTGTCGAGCTTGTTCATGCGCCAGGCATAGAAAAAGATCAGCACGACAAAAATGTACATTGAACCCTGTTGCGCAAACCAGAAGCCCAAATCGTATCCACCAATTTTGATGGCGTTCAGTTGGTTAACCAGGATAATTCCAAAAACGTACGACACGACGAACCAGATACTGAGACAGATAGTCACCAGCCTGAGGTTTGCCTTCCAATAATTTGCTCTGCTGAATTGTTCACTCATGGGTAATCTCTCCGATGGTAGGTCACCGATCGCTATGTTACTTTGCGAATGCAAGTGAAACTCCCCGACTTTAGTCGAATACGATGTCCCTCGTCGTATACAATCAGTCCATGCTCAATCCCTGGTCATTGATCCTGATCGCACTGGCTTATGTAGGCCTGCTGTTCGCCATTGCCTGGATCGGCGACAAAAAGCGCATCGCCAAGGGCCATCGCAACGTGCAGGCGCTGATTTACTCGCTTTCCCTTGCGGTGTACTGCACTTCCTGGACTTTTTACGGCGCCGTGGGCAGCGCGGCCACTACCGGCTGGGGTTACCTGCCTATTTACATCGGCCCCGCGTTGCTGATGTTGCTCGGCACCGACCTGTTGCGGCGAATCGCAACGACCAGTCACGATCAGCGCATCACCTCGATCGCCGACTACATCGCCTACCGCTATGGGCGCAGCCATACCATAGCTGTCCTGGTAACCCTGGCAGCCGTAATCGGGTCAGTGCCCTACATCGCCCTGCAACTCAAAGGAATTACGACCGGGTTTGAAGTGATCAGCCAATCCACCGGCGCAGTCACACCGTTGTCCGGAAACCTGTCACTTTACCTGGCGCTTGCCCTTGCCCTTTTTGCGATCCTGTTCGGCACCCGCAACATGGATGCCAGCGAACACCACAGGGGACTGATGTGGGCGATAGCCTTCGAATCCATGGTCAAGTTACTGGCGTTTATGGCCATCGGTTTGTTCGTTATTTTCGGCGTGTTCGATGGCTTCGCCGACGTCGCGCGGACGGTGCGGGAAAACCATGACTACACGGCTCTTTTCTCGCCCTGGCAACTGCCCGAGGGTTTCGGAATACAGATGGTTTTGGCCATGGTGGCCATTCTGTGCCTGCCCCGTCAATTCCATGTCGCCATCGTGGAATTCAGGAATACCCGGGACCTGAAGATGGCCCGCTGGTTATTCCCTTCCTACCTGCTGGTGTTTGCCGTGTTGGTCATGCCAATCGCACTGGCCGGCCTGATGCAGTTTTCCGGTCAGAACGTGAACCCGGATACTTATGTCCTCGCGCTTCCGATCGCGTTCGACCAGCCGGCGCTGACCGTGCTGGCTTTCCTGGGAGGGTTTTCCGCTGCGACCGGCATGGTCATCGTTGCCACCGTGGCGCTGGCGATCATGGTCAGTAACGACATTGTCATGCCTTTGATGCTCAGGAGCGGCCTGGCCCGTCACCCCGACAAGACGGACCTGTCCCAGACACTTTTACGTGTCCGGCGGGTTTCCATCCTGGCCATTACCCTGCTGTCTTACCTCTATTACCAGGCCATCGAGTCCGGCGTGCCGCTGGCTTCGATCGGCCTGTTGTCGTTTTCGGCCGCTGCACAATTTGCCCCGGCAATGCTGATTGGCCTGTATTGGCGCGGAGCCAGCCGCATCGGTGCGATTACCGGTCTGTCCATTGGCGTAACGCTGTGGTTTACCCTGTTGCTGTTGCCCTCTTTCACCGGCAGTGAAAATCTGCCGGCGCTCCTTTCAGGCATTTCCTTCAACCAGGGCGCCATGCTGTCGCTGGTGCTGAATGCTGCCGCCATCATCCTCGTGTCACTGGTGCTGCCGGACAGCAAGCCCAGCGTCAATGCCGGCCTGCAAAAGGAAGTCTCAGGAGGGCTGATAACCCTGGGCGAACTGGAAAACACCATCGGACGCTTTCTCGGTATTCAGAACACGAGGGAAGCACTGGCCACACACCTTGGAACGGAAGACCCGGAACCCGCTTCGCTGGTGACACCCGCGACCGTGCAGTTCGGGGAGCGGCTCCTCGCCGGCTCGATCGGCTCGGCCTCCGCGCGTACCGTGCTGACAACCGCCCTGCACCACCGTGGCCTGGGACCGGATGCCGTGCTGGAGCTTCTGAACCGCACGTCGCAAGCAGTGCAGTTCAATCGTGAACTGCTCGAATCGACCCTGGACAACATGTCACAGGGCGTCGCGGTCGTGGACAAGGACCTGAGGCTGGTCGGCTGGAACCGCCGCTATCTTCAACTGATGGGGTACCCGAAAGACACCGTGCACCTGGGCCAGCCCATCGAGGAATTGATCCGCCTGAATGCAAAACGCGGCCTGCTGGGAGATGACGACATCGCAACCGGTGTGCGAAAACGCATCGAGCACCTCCGAAGCGGCCTTCCTTATCGCTATGAACGGTCCTGGCTCGATAACAAGGTAATGGAAATCGAGGGTAATCCCATGCCCGGTGGCGGATACGTGACGACCTTCACCGACATCACCCATTTCAAGGATATCGAACGGGAACTGCAGGAAATCAACGAGACCCTTGAACAACGTGTTCAACAACGAACCCGGGAATTGAGGGAAGCGCTCCAGGACGTCGAGGATGCGCGTCAGGCGGCGGAAGCCGCGAACCGCAGCAAAACCCGGTTCCTGGCCGGGGCCAGCCACGATTTGTTGCAACCGATGAATGCAGCCCGGCTTTTTGTCTCGATCCTGCGCCAGCAGCAGGACGAGAAAGGTGAGCAGGCCCGCCTCGTCATGCGGATTGACCGCAGCCTGACCGCAGCAGAGGACCTCCTGAAAGCCTTGCTCGATATCTCGAAGCTCGATTCGGGCATGTATGAACCGGAACCGGAAGTGATCGCGGTAAAAGACCTGTTCGAGCAACTGCGCCGGCGATTCAAGCCACTCGCGGCCAACCACGACCTGAAATTGCGCGTGCATGCCACCCGGCATCTATATTTACAGCGACAGGAACCTGCTCTACCGGATCATCCAGAACTTCCTGGCCAACGCGATCCGGTACACCGAGTCCGGCGGCGTGTTGCTCGGTTGCCGGGTCAGGGGTCAGGAACTGCGCATCAGCGTCTGGGACACCGGGGTTGGCATCGACGAATCAGACGAACTGGTGATATTCCAGGAATTTCATCGCCTGGATTACGCCCAGCGCCTGGATGAGAGAGGCCTGGGGCTGGGCCTCGCCATTTGCGACCGCATCGCCCGAATGCTGAATCACAAGATTGATCTCCATTCCCGGCCGGGCCACGGCAGTTGTTTCTCGGTAACGGTTCCGCTGGCGAGCAAAGATGCAATTGCGAAAAAGGCCCTGCCGGCTGATGCGGAGGGCGAACCGGCAAAACTGGAGGACTGGCCGTGCTGTGCGTTGACAACGAACCGGAGATTCTTGAAGGCATGAAGATGTTGCTGGAGCACTGGGGATGCCGGGTGACGCTTGCCGGCGACCTGTTGGAAGCCGCCCGGCTGACCCGGGAATTCGGCGCTCCTGGCCTGGTATTGGTGGACTACCACCTGTCCGGCCAGGCCAACGGACTCGACGTCATGGAGCACCTCGACCGGTTGCTTGGCTCCAGCCTGCCGGCAATCGTGATCACCGCGGATCGTTCAGTTGAAGTCGAAGAAAAGGTGCGCCAGAAGAATTACGGCCTGTTGCGCAAACCCATCAAACCCGGTGCGCTGCGGGCATTGATGACCAATACCCTGAAAAACCTCTAGCGCCCTATGAGGTGTGACAGGACACCGGGCCTTTTTTACCGGACTCTACAGTGCGTTGTCCGGGTTCAATACGGACAACTGGCTGGCCGCCAACACGGCCTGGGTACGGTTGTTCACACCCAGCTTGTTCATGATCGCGGTCACGTGAGCCTTGATGGTGGCCTCTGAAACGGTCAGTTCAAAAGCAATCTGCTTGTTGAGCAAGCCCTGGGACATCATCATCAAAACCTTGAACTGTTGCGGCGTCAACTGTGACATGCGATCCGCCAGTTCCATTTCCGACACATTATTACCGGGCAGGTCTGATTGCGTGGAACCGGGCGTCCAGATTTCCCCCATCAGGACGGAGGCAATAGCCCCGGTAATGGTATCGATGCTGGAGGACTTTGGAATGAACCCCGCTGCCCCGTGTGCGATCGCACGCTGAATGACGACCGGGTCTTCGTTGGCGGAGATAATCACGACCGGCACGCTGGGATATCGTTTACACAGGTAAACCAGGCCGGCAAAACCACTGACCCCCGGCATGTGCAGATCCAGCAATACCAGGTCAACGTCCTTGTTATGGTCGACCAGTTCCTGGAGACTCTCAAAAGAGCTGGCTTCGAGGAACTTCGTCTGCGCCCTGCTCGGCCTCCAGCGCTTCCTTGATGGCCGTCCGGAACAGTGGATGGTCGTCGGCGACGATGACGGTTTCAGCCTGGATGGCGAGCAATCGGTTCATGAGTTTCTGCCATTTTCCGCCTTTTACCTCCCCCAGTCATCCTAGACCATAGTAGCAGGAACCCCGTTTTATTAGACCAATGGCTAATACCCGCCCGGGACGAAAGTTCGCATCATTCGTCTGCGAACACATCTGATGGGAGAGGCTATCATGGCCCAAAAATCTATAAAGAAAACACTTCTGAGTTTGTCCGTGGCAGTTGCATTGGGCTGCAGTTCGGGCAACATTTTTGCCGACGGTGGGGACCGTGTCGAAGAACTCGAAGCTCGTGTAGCAGAACTCGAAGCCCTGGTAACCCGCCTGCTGGAAAACCAGGAAGCAGTTGAAGTCGTCGACACGGTTGCGGTTGAAGAACGCGCTTCCGCGATCGCCGAAGAAAAAGTCACCACGATGATGGCTGAGTACCAGGCCGCCAAGGATGCTGAATGGAAGAAAAACAGCTTCAAGCTGGGCGGCTACATCAAAACTGACGTGATATATAGTGATTATGGCGACGGATCGGTCGCTCGGCAGCAGCGCAGGCCGCGACTTTCTACATACCGGGAACGATTCCCGTTGGCGGTCAGGGAGAACAGTTACCTTGATTTTTCGGCGAAGGAATCCCGGATCAACCTGAAGACGGAACACAACCTGGACAACGGCGCCAAGATGACCACTTTCGTGGAAATGGACTTTCTGCTTCAGTGGGCAGGGTGACGAAAGGGTTTCCAACTCCTACTGCCCCGCGCCTGCGCCACGCCTTCCTGACTTACAACAACTGGCTGTTCGGCCAGACCTGGATGACGTTCTTCAACGTTGGCGCCCTGCCGGAAAATCTCGACTTCGTCGGTCCGGCGGAATCCACGATCTTCGGTCGCCAGACGCAAATCCGCTACACCAACGGACCATGGCAGTTCGCTGCAGAGAACCCTCTCACCACCATCACGCCCTACGACGGCGGTGGTCGGATCGTAGCAGACGACAGCCATTTGCCGGATTTCGTCGGCCGCTACAATTTCAAAGGCGACTGGGGTGACTTCACTGTTGCCGCATACTACCGCCAATTGCGATACAAGGATAATGCCGTCGGCATGAGTGATTCCACCGGGGTTATGGCATCAGCGTTTCGGGTAAATTCCTGTTTGGAAAGGATGATTTCCGCTGGATGGCCAGCACCGGTAAAGGCCTTGGCCGATACATCGGCCTGAATACCGCCAACGGCGCCGTCCTGGATGCCAACGGCGAGCTGCACGCCATCACCCAGACCGGTGTTTTCGGATCCTACCGCCACTTCTGGAGTGAAACATGGCGCAGCAACCTGACACTGGGCTACCTCTGGATCGACAATCCAATCGATTATACCGGCACGGCGTGACCAAGGATGCCAGCAGTGTTCACGTCAACCTGATCTACAGTCCGCAACCCATGCTGGACTTCGGCATCGAATTCCTGCACGCCAACCGCGACCTCGAAAGCGATGTTGACGGTGACCTGAACCGTGTTCAATTCTCGGCCAAGTACGCCTACTGAAACAATCCGCACCCTGGCAATCCAGGACAAAAACCGGCCCTCCCTGGAGGGCCGGCTTTTTTTATCTCACTCATTGTTTTTCACCTGGTCCATCCCTGCGGTAAACTGTGGGTTCAAACCAGAGTAAACCCCATGCCAGCATGAACACCCTGATTGAATCCATTCGAGAACTTTTGGGTCCCGGCGGAATTCTGACGGGTGAAGACGTATCGAACCGCTCCGACAGCTGGCCACCGATGGGCGGTTGCCAGGCGATGGCCATCATCCGGCCGCGCGACACCGCTGAGGTATCCGCAGTGCTCAAACTCTGCCACCAGCACAACCAGGCCGTGGTCACCCATGGCGGCGTGACCGGATTGGTCAGCGGGGCGAAAGCAGGACCAGCCGAGATCGTGATTTCGCTGGAACGCATGAACCAAATGGAGCCGGTCGACAAGCTCAACCGGACTCTGACGGTTGGCGCCGGCGTGCCCCTGCAAAAAGTCCAGGAATTCGCCGAACAGGCCGGATTTCTGTTCCCGCTGGATCTCGGCGCCCGTGGCAGCGCTACCGTCGGCGGGACGATTTCCACCAATGCCGGCGGTAACGGCGTAATCCGTTACGGCATGATGCGCGAACAGCTACTGGGCGTAGAGGCCGTGCTGGCCGACGGAACCGTCATTTCGTCGATGAACAGCGTCATCAAGAACAACACGGGCTACGACCTGAAGCAATTGTTCGTCGGTTCCGAGGGCACGCTGGGTATCATCACGCGGGCCGTTTTGCGATTACGCCCCCTGCCCCGCAGTCAAAATACCGCTTTCGTGGCAGTCGACAGTTTTGGCAAACTGGCGCAGTTTCTCCAATCCATGGACTCGACGCTGGGCGGAACCCTCAGCGCATTTGAAGTCATGTGGAACGATTTCTATAGCCTGATCATCGGCAACGGAAGCAGGCACGGAACCCCGTTGGAAACTTCCCATCCTTTTTACGTGTTGCTGGAATCCACGGGTGGCGACCAGGAGAAGGATCCTTTGCGCTTTGAAGAAGCGCTGCAGTCTGCTTTCGAAGACTCCCTGGTCGTTGATGCAGTCATTGCTACCAGCAAACAGCAGCGTGACGATCTTTGGGCGATCCGTGACGACGTGCATGAGCTGTTCCAAAGCCTTTCCCCCGCGATTGCGTTCGACGTCAGTCTCAGTATCCAGGATATGGACGGTTACGTTCGCGACGTACGCTCACTCCTGTCAGGGAAATGGCCGGGAGCAAAAATGGTGGCATTCGGTCACCTGGGCGACGGTAACATACACCTTGTTGTCAGCGTGGGCAGTATTGCTGCGGGGGCCGTGCACGCGGTAGAAAACATCGTATATACCGAATTGGAGCGCCGTGGCGGCGTGATATCCGCCGAGCACGGCATTGGCCTCGACAAGCGGACTTACCTGGGGCATTCCCGCAGCACGGCGGAGATCGACCTGATGAAAACCATCAAGATCGCGATGGATCCGAAAAACCTGTTGAATCCGGGAAAAATTCTCGAGATCAGGACCGGGGAACTTTGATGAACGGTGCAGAAAAACTCCTGGAGACCCTGGTTGCCAGTGGGGTCGAAGTATGTTTCGCCAACCCGGGAACCTCTGAAATGCAGTTGGTATCGGCGATTGGCAATAATGACGGAATGCGCTCCATACTTTGCCTGTTCGAGGGTGTTGTGTCCGGCGCAGCTGACGGCTACGGACGGATGGCTGATAAACCGGCCATCACCCTTTTACATGTCGGCTCCGGGTTTTCCAACAGCATGGCAAACCTGCACAATGCCAAACGTGCCCATACGCCGTTGGTCAATATCGTCGGGGATCATGCGACCTACCACCTGCAATACGACGCGCCACTGACTTCCGACGTACCGGCTCACGCTGCGATCTGCTCCGATTGGGTAAAAGTATCCACTTCGGCGGACGACCTGGCGCACTCAGGTGCTGAAGCCGTGCGGGCTTCGTTGGAAGGTTCCGGCAAAATCGCCACCCTGATCGCCCCGGCTAACCACGCGTGGGAAGCTACCACCGCGGACGCCGGCAATCCGCCGCCACCGGTCCGGGCTCCAGCCGTAGCCACTGAGTCCGCCATCCTGGAGGCGGTCAATGCACTTGCTACCGGTCGGCCAACTGCGTTTTTGCTGGGCGGAAAGGCTCTGCGTGCAGACAGCCTGGCGATGGCTGGACGTATTGCGAAAACCAGCGGCGCAAGGGTGTTGAGTGAAACGTTCGCGGCGCGCATGCAGCGGGGAGCCGGGCGGTTCAAGGCTGAACGACTGCAGTATTTTTCCGAACATGTAAGCCAGCAGCTGGCCGGGCTCGAGCACCTCGTCCTGGTCGGCACCCCGGCGCCTGTTTCATTTTTCGCCTATCCCGGAAAAGAAAGCTGGCTGGTCCCTGACGGTTGTAACGTTCATGTGCTGACATCGGCCGACCAGGATGCGTTATCCGCGCTGAAAGCGGTTGCAGACCGTCTCGACGCCGGCAAACACTATGAAAAGACCCCTCCCGCGCCTGCTTTCCCGCCGCCATCAGGCTTGTTGACCCCGGTTGCGATTGGCCAGACCATGACGTTGCTGATGCCGGAGAATGCCATTGTTTCAGATGAAGCCGCAACCTGTGGCCTCGGCATTTTTCCCGCTACTGAAAATGCCCCGCCGCATGACTGGTTGATGCTGACCGGCGGCGCCATTGGACAGGGACTGCCCCTGAGCCTGGGCGCTGCGATTGCCTGCCCCGACCGCAAGGTAGTCGCGCTGCAGGCGGATGGCAGCGGGATGTATACCATGCAGGCGTTGTGGTCCATTGCCCGGGAAAATGCCGATGTCACCGTGGTCATCATGAATAACCGGAGCTATGCCATTCTCAATATCGAGTTGGCTCGTGTCGGCGCCGGACAACCCACGCCCAAGGCACTGGCCATGCTGGACTTGTCCAACCCCGACATTGACTGGGTGGCCCTCGCCGAGGGAATGGGCGTGCCGGCGACCCGGGCCAATAATGCGGAAGATTTCCACCAGCAATTTGCTGACGCCATGGAAGGCCAGGGCCCCTGCCTGATCGAGGCGATGGTGATCCAGCAAATGCCGGGGTAGGATTTATTCGGCGGCTTCGGCCCCGCCGAATTCAAACTCCTGGATTTTCTCAGCCCGGGGTCCGTACAGAAACGGCCTGGCGTCATCCGGCCAGTTGCCCATGAAAGGCGCGACGAGCACACCCGGCAGTTCATGCCAGGTGACCGCGGCCAATGTGAAACCGTCTGCTGAACTGGTCAGCAACTCCATCTCCAGCGGTGTATCTCCAGGATAAATCACCTGCAGCGTATCGACGTCTCGCTTGTACTTGTTTTCTATTGACTTATCCAGGGCGAGTTCGCCATTTATCCAGGCTTTCCCCAGAGCTGCGCTTTTTGGAATCGCCAGACTGAGGATCGGACTGTTGGGGGGAAGCCCGATCGTGAATGAATGGCGCCAGCCATCAGCTTCACTCCTGGAACTCTGCTCCGTGATCCTGATACCGGGAAGATGAAGCGAATTGACTTCACGCACCGGGCGCTGCACGGTTCCGAGCCGCCCGGAATTGATTTCTTTGAATTCAAAGGCGTGGCCTTCTGCATATTTCCGGTCGGGTCGCTGGTAAATGCTCTCCAGCACGATATGACCCTGCTCATCCCCCCCGACTTCACTGTACATCAACGTCATATCGCGCGGGCGTTCTGCGGTGTATCCCGGCAGGAAAAGATGAACCAGGCACAAAGCAAGGATGGCGACCAATAACCACTGCGCCGGCTTCCAGGTCAGGTCTCTTTGCTTGACGAATGCAAGCAGCATGGGCATCACCACGAGCCCCATCAACCAGAATGAAACCACCTTGATATGGCTTTGGTCAAAATTCATCACCACGTCCATCATGAAAAAATGGTAAAGCGAAATGAACGTAGCCGATGCGAAACCCAGTATGGACGCAACCAGGAGCGGCGCCGGAGATTTCTTGCGAAACAGGTCAACCACCGATCCCAGGGCGAACATTACCAGCGGCAGCAAGGCGATGTGCGCTGCCGTCGGCAGTTTATTGGTCAACACGATACCCAAAACAAAAATGAGTGCCCAGGCAATGATCATCCACGAACAGGCGGAGACGCGGCCCGAAAAAAGCTTCAGACAGGTATAAATGACCAGGCCCAGCATCAGGAACAGGGCCAGTCGCCCGGGCCAGGGGAACGGGTGTTCAAGGGGATGCAAGTCCGGCCAGTGCCCCAGCGGCCACGAAAGCAGGTAACCGCCAAGCGCAAACCCCAGCAACATAAAGGGAACGGCCAGCAAACCCCAGCGCAACTGGCGGAACCGGAATTCCTTGCGAAACGCTGCGCCGATTGCAAGCATGACCCAGACACCGAAAACCAGGGCCAACCCACTCGTGATGCTTACCGGGTAATGCACCACCCAAAGGCCGAAAACATCGATGTATCCGGCGTTTTCCCTGGAACTCCTGACATCCAGCCCACGCTCTCCGAGCGCCTTGAGCATCGACCAGGCGTTATCGCCGTGATGCTGCAGGCTTCCAAGTTCGAGGTGTTCCGGGTCGTCAATGCGCCGAATGGTAAACAGGCACGCCCTGAGCGAACGCGAAATTGGCGCCCATCACTCCCTTTCGCTTGTATACCGTGTAATCGGTATCATTGGGCATCCTTTTATAAATCTCGTAGACCAGGGAGTTTCCGACCGGGCGCTCGACGTTCTTGGAAAACAGGCGGATCAGTCCGCGGTTGCCCTCGCCGGTTTCGAACAAGGCGCTGGGTCCGCTGGATCCCCGCGCTTCCAGGTTGATGACCGCTCTCACCTTGTTGAACAGCGGGTGGTGCTGCGCGAAAGCATCCGCCCCGATCAACCCGTTTTCCTCCGAATCGGAAAAAAGGAAAATGATGTCATTGGTAAAAGGCGGAAAATCCGCCGCCATCCGCGCGATTTCCAGTATCGCAGCCACGCCGGCGCCGTCATCGGCCGCGCCTGGCCCCGCCCAGCCACTGTCATAGTGGGCCGTCAGCAGTACCGCGTTCTTTCCCTCGGCCCCGGGTTTAACCGCAACGATATTCTCAACCGGACTGCAACTTCCGAACATCGGGTTGCAGTGGAACCGGGACTGGAATTCCGGCATGTAGCCGAAAGATTCGAGTTGAGCGACGATACGGTTACGCACTACGCTGTTGTAAGGAGACCCGGCGACGTGGGGTACACGCTCGTGCAAAAGTCCGTCAAGGATGGTCGCCGCGCGTACCGACGAAAATACGACATCGGGAGCATCATCGCCTATGGGCGCGGGGGTGGAAAAAGACCGCAATACACCAAACGTGATCAGGATGGCTATTACGAGCAGGGAAATGGGGTGTCGCAGTCTGAGCATAGCGGAATTTTACGTTGGCTTATGTTTGTTTGCAGCAGTGCCGGCGGGAAACAGCCCAAGTTCCGCTTCCATTTGTTCGCGCATTTTAAATTTCTGGACCTTGCCGGTGACCGTCATCGGAAAGTCCTGCACGATCCGGATATAGCGGGGCACTTTGAAATACGCAATATGATCCTTGCAGAACGCCCTGATCTCATCTTCAGAGAGCACGGCGCCGCTTTTCAACTGCACCCAGACGCAGACTTCCTCGCCGTATTTTTCATCTGTTACGCCGACGGCCTTGGCGTCCTGGATTTTGGGGTGGGTGAACAGGAACTCCTCGATTTCGCGAGGATAGATATTTTCGCCGCCGCGGATGATCATGTCCTTCAGCCGGCCCACTACCTGCACATAACCCTCCTCGTCCATGACGCCCAGGTCACCGGAGTGCAGCCATCCATCCCCGTCAACCGTTTCCGCGGTTCGCTCAGGGTCATTCCAGTAGCCCTTCATCACCGCGTACCCCCGGGTGCAGATATCGCCGCGCTCGCCTGTCGGCACGATTTCGCCGTTTTCACCGACGATCTTGACTTCAAGGTGCGGGCCTGCGCGGCCCACGGATTCAACCCGCTTTTCGAGCGGATCATCCGCGAGCGTCATGTGGTTAACCGGGCTGCATTCGGTCTGACCGTATGCAATGAGCACCTCGGACATGTGCATCTGCGAAATGACCTTCTTCATTACTTCGACCGGGCACGGAGCACCCGCCATGATGCCGGTGCGCAGCGTTGAAAGATCAAACCGGCTGAAATCCGGATGCTCAAGTTCCGCAATGAACATCGTCGGAACACCGTGTAATGCCGTGCAGCGCTCCTGCTGGACGGTTTCCAGCACAGCGCCCGGTTCGAACGCATCGGAAGGAAAAACCGCGGTTGCGCCCTGCGTCACGCAAGCCAGTTTGCCCAGCACCATGCCAAAACAGTGGTACATGGGGACCGGGATGCAAAGCCGGTCCTGTGCGGTCAGTTTCATTCCCGCGGCAACCTGGTTGGCGTTGTTCAGGATATTGAAGTGAGTCAGTGCAGCGCCCTTGGGAGTTCCGGTGGTGCCGCTGGTGAACTGGATATTGATCACGTCACGACATGAAAGACCACGCTGTATTTCTTCCAGGCGGATGCCCTCCCGGTCCGTGCCCATTCGACAGACTTCACCCAGGTTATACATTCCCGGGGTGCGCTCTGTACCCATCCGGATCACGGCTTCCAGCCAGGGCAATTTTTCGGAATTCAATTTTCCCGGTTCGCAATGCGCCAACTCCGGCGCCAGCTTCTGCAGCATTTCCAGGTAGTGGCTGCTCTTGAACTGTTCGGCCGCGATCATGGCCCGGCAACCGGACTTGTTCAGGGCATATTCCAGTTCAAAGACCCGGTAGGCCGGGTTTACACAGACCAGGATCGCGCCGATTTTCGCTGTCGCAAACTGGACCAGGCACCATTCGAAGCAGTTCGGGGCCCAAATGCCTACCCGGTCGCCTGGCCCGATACCCAGCGCGAGCAAACCTGTCGCCAGCTTGATCACCTCGTTGCGGTACTGCGACCAGGTCCAGCGAATGCCCTGGTGACGCACGACCAGTGCTTCGCGGTCCGGGTACTGCGCCACGATACGTTCAAAGCAGGCGCCGATGGTTTCATTGATCAGCGGAGGAGCTTCAGCCCCCTTGAAATAGCTTTTATTCATGGCGACATTATCCCTGATATGTCGCCACTTAACACCTGTGTGAACTGTTAGAAATTGATTCCTGTCACGGCATCGAGCCGGATATCGGAAATGGCCGGGTCAAATACAGCGAACAAAAATCACTGGTGCAGATCCCATCCAGATTGCCGGAAACCACGCCCTATTCTGCGGGAAATTCAACTTCAAGAATGACGCTGGCACCCGCGAAGACTTCGATCTTCTGACCCCGGGGTTCAAAATCAAGATGCTCCCTGCCATGGGCTTCTGGATCCCGGAACCTGATGTGGCCGTAAACTTCGCCATCATGCATCGCAACTGCCTGGATTACTCCAACTTCAGTTCCACCGACCAAAAGCGAGTATGACCCCACGGGTAGGTCTTCAATTTCAACCGAGAATTCCACCCGGTCGGAATTCATTCCCCATTCCGCTTCTCCTTTGGCCCCGGAAAGTACTCCGGTATTGACCAGGTCCCTGTCGATTTCAAGGAATTCGCCTTCGTTGACGCAATCGGTCATACCGTCGCCCATACCACCACCCATGCCGCCATGGTGTCCCATCCCGGGACCAAACTGGCAGTCATAGTTATGATATTCATCACCCTGGTGACCATAGTCGTTCTCCTCGAAATGGTTTTCGAAGGAGGAAAGCATTACGCCCTGGCCATCATGAATCTCGATCTGCAGTCCGCGCGGATCGAACGTCATCATCATTTTTCCTGTTTCGCCGGGGCTGGTGAAGCCGGCAACGCCATGGCCGCCCTGCACGGTGAGGCCTCCGCGGTCCTGCATGCCCACATACAAGTGGTAATCACCATCAGGCAACCCCTCAACTTCAACCCCAAACTCCATGTGTCCCGGGAAGTCTTCGTACCTGGCATGACCAGTACCGGTAATCCCATCTCTTGCCGGCGACAACCCGATTCGCTGTTCGCCAAACATTGCGTCAGCATGCATGTCATCAGAAATTCCTCCGGTGCAATGGGTGTTCATGACTTCCAGCAGCCTTTCAATATTGAACGATCCGCTGCCTACGCCGGCCAGATCGGTTTGGAACGTTACAACGCCGCTGTTACAACTGTCGAATTCCATGGTCATCGTTCCAATGCTCCGGACCGGATCGCTCCCCTGCATGGCGTCTTGCATGAAACCCACATCGGAAGATTCATAAAGCTCGAATTCGATTCGATCATCCACCAGGGCCCCTATGCCAATGAACCAGGCCGTTTTACGGTCATCACCGTAGGTATACCAATAAACAACCGCTTTTCTGGAGTCATCAAGTTGCTCAACCACCTGGAGGGCCAGGCCTTGCGACTGCTGACCGACCTGGTCCCAGATACCGGTAAAATGGCGGGTGACGATCATTTCATCCGGGGAGTTGCCGGAACTGCTCCCATGCGCAAATAGTTCCGTACTTGATGCAACCAGGCCAATGGTCAGCACGACGCTTGCTATCGATCCAATAATCTTTTGTAAACTTTGAATCATTTCGCTCTCCTTCATTAAACTTCAGATGCAGTCACAGCAGCTTCAGGGTTTTTTCCCAGGATGCCGCGCTGCCACAACAAAAATATCGCCGGGATCAGTGCCAGCGTGAGAATCGTAACGCTGACCATCCCGCCTATCATCGGCGCTGCAATGCGCTGCATCACTTCAGAACCGGTGCCGCTGCCCAACATAATCGGCAGCAGGCTGGCGACTATCGCGGTAACCGTCATCATGATCGGGCGCACCCGCATCAGCACACCGTTGGTTACGGCGTTCGCGAGGTCCTCTGCGTCAAGTGCCCGGTGCTCTTTGCGGGCTTTGAGTTTTTCACTGGCCAGGGCCTGCTTCAGATAGACCAGCTTGACGACTCCGATTTCCACCGCAACGCCGGCCAGGGCGATGAAACCCACGCCCACCGCCACGGACATGTGATAGTCGAGTAAATAGAGCAGCCAGATGCCGCCAATCAGCGCCGTGGGTAACGTCCCCAGGATGATCAGAACTTCCGTCATGTTGCGGAAATTGAGAAACAGCAAAAGAACGATGGTCGCGAGGGTGATGGGAACCACGATGGCTAAACGCTGCTTGGCCCGTTCCATGTATTCGTATTGCCCGGACCAATTCAGTGAATACCCGGCGGGAAGATCGACCTGATCGGTAACCGCTTGCTTGGCCGCTTCGACATAGGTTCCGAGATCCACGCCTTCGATGTCGATAAAAATCCAACCGTTCAGGCGAGCGTTTTCGCTCTTGATCATCGGTGGCCCGTCTTCGACCCGGATATCCGCCACGGCAGACAAGGGAATCTGTTGGCCTGATGGCGTTATGACCGCCAGTTCTTTCAGTTTTTCAACCGAATCACGATAGCCTTGCGGGTAGCGGAGATTGACCGGATAACGTTCCAGCCCTTCAACAGTCTCCGTCACATTCATGCCGCCAATCGCTGTTCGCACAATGTCCTGCACATCGTCAATATTGAGTCCGTAACGGGAAGCCTGGTCGCGCAGAATATCCACGGTGACATAACGACCGCCGGCGACCCGCTCGGAAAACGCAGATGCCGTGCCCGGGACTGTTTTCAACACCGATTCGACGTCCTTACCGATTTGTTGAATCACGGAGAGATCCGGGCCCGCAATCTTGATGCCGACCGGGGTTTTGATACCGGTCGCCAACATGTCAATCCGGGTTTTTATCGGCCAGACCCAGGCGTTGGTGAGGCCGGGAAACTGAACCCGTTGATTCAGTTCCCGCTTGATGTCGTCAATATCATAACCCGGCCGCCACTCCTCCTGCGGTTTCAGTTGTATGACTGTTTCCAGCATGGTCAGCGGTGCCGGGTCCGTAGCAGTGTCAGCTCTTCCGATCTTGCCAAACACGGTTTTGACCTCGGGCACCGTGCGGATGAGTTTATCCGTCTGCTGCAGCAACTCCTGCGCCTTGCCGGTGGAGATGCCCGGGAAGGTCGTAGGCATGTACATCAAGTCGCCTTCGTTCAAATCGGGCATGAACTCGGAGCCAAGCTTATTCGCCGGCCAGAACCCGACAACGACCAGGGCCACAGTGACCACGACAACACGCCATGGGTGCTGTGTAATCTGCCCGATCAGGGGCCGGTAGAGCCATACCAGGAACCGATTGATCGGATTTTTATGTTCCGCAATAATTTTTCCGCGTATGAAGTAGCCCATCAATACAGGAACGAGAGTTATTGACAATCCGGCGGCTGCCGCCATGGAATAGGTTTTGGTAAACGCCAGCGGCGCAAAAAGACGACCTTCCTGGGCCTGCAGCGTAAACACCGGCAGAAAACTCAGCGTAATGATCAATAGTGAGAAGAACAGCGCAGGGCCAACTTCGACCGCCGCTTCGGTCACAGTCGACCAGTGCATTTTCGGATCGTAGTCCGCCCTCTCCATTTTCTTGTGGACGGTTTCGATCATCACAATCGCCGCATCGACCATCGCGCCAATGGCAATGGCGATACCGCCCAGGGACATGATGTTGGCATTCAGGCCCTGGGCATGCATCACCAGGAATGCCGTAAGGATGCCGAGCGGCAAACTCAGGATAACCACCAGCGAAGAGCGCAGGTGCAAAAGGAAAAGCAGGCACACCAGTGCAACGACAAGAAATTCTTCGAACAGCTTGTGCTGCAGCGTTTCAACGGCACGGTCGATCAATGTCGAGCGGTCATAAACCGCCACGATTTCCACTCCTTCAGGCAGGCTCCTTTCAAGATCGGCCAATTTCGCCTTCACCCCTTCAATGGTCTTGCGGGCGTTCTCTCCAAACCGCATCACGATGATGCCACCGACCACCTCTCCCTCTCCGTTCAGTTCCGCGATGCCCCGGCGCATTTGTGGTCCGATTCGAATATCGGCCACGTCTTCGAGGCGAATCGGCGTGCCTCTTGCGTTCATCCCCAGCGGGATGGCGCCGATATCTTCCTTTGACTTGAGGTAACCGGTGGCACGAACCATGTACTCGGCTTCACCCATTTCAATCACGGAGCCACCCACTTCCCGGTTGCCTGCCTGGATGGCGTTACGAATTTTGGACAGCGGAAGGTCGTAAGCCCGGAGTGCATCCGGACTTACCACCACCTGGTATTGCTTGACCATGCCGCCGACGGTGGCGACTTCCGCAACCCCGGGAACTGTCTGGAGCTCAAACTTGAGGAACCAGTCCTGGATGGATCTCAACTGTGACAAGGTCGTGCTTACCCGTACGATCCTGCAGGGCGTATTCATAGATCCAGCCTACCCCGGTGGCGTCCGGGCCGAGAGCGGGCTTGGCCGATGGCGGCAACTGCCCGGAAACCTGGTTGAGATATTCCAGCACCCGGGACCGCGCCCAGTACAAATCCGTGCCGTCTTCAAATATCACGTATACGTATGAGTCCCCAAAAAACGAATAACCGCGAACGGTGGACGCTCCGGGCACAGACAGCATCGCGGTAGTCAGTGGATAAGTGACCTGGTCCTCTACGACTTGCGGCGCCTGCCCGGGGAACGGTGTCTTGATAATGACCTGGACGTCGGAGAGATCAGGGATGGCGTCAACCGAAATATTGAGCATCGCCCAGGTCCCGCTGACGGCGAGAATCAGGCTCATCAGCACGACGATGAACCGGTTGGTAATCGACCAGCGAATGATGGACTCAATCATCATCACGAGCCTCGGTGGCGGGTGCTTTATCCATCACGTGAATCTGGTCAATAACCCATCCGCCGGACGGGGTTTCAACCATGGAGAAGTGAATGTTTTGTCCAGACTCAAGGGCGTCCAGTGCCACAGACGGGTCCACGGTAAAATTCATGGTCATGGCCGGCCATTTCAATTCTGCGATGGCTTCATGCTCAAGCTTAAGCTGCCGGCTGTCACGGTCAACACCACGCACGACAGCCATTGCAGAGACACGTCTTTCCTGAGCGGCCGGAGTGTCCTTTGCCGGAACCACTTCATCGGGAACCTGCGCTGCCCGGGCGTTAGACGAATCACGGGAATCTTTTTCTCCGGAAATGATCTGTTCTATGACGTACTCGCCGGCGTGTTCCTGCACCAGGGCAAACTGGATGTATTGCCCCACCCGTACCCGCCCGAGGTCTACAGCCGGCCGGACATCAAACACCATGGTCATGCTGGGCCATCCCAGAACATCAATCGGACCGTGCGATACGCGCAGCCGCCGGCTCTCCTGGTCTACCCCGTCAACCCGGCCGCTGGCAAACACAGACCCCAATTCCCTTTGTTCCGGCAACGGTTCCACCGACTCCAGCCGCATGATGCTGCCCGCCAGGCTCGCTTCCGAGTCAAGCAGGAATTGCGCTGAGGTGACTACTTTGTCGCCTTCGGATATACCGGCCAGAATTTCGACGTATTCGCCGCTTTCGATACCGGTCATCACTTCATGGACGAGAAACTTTCCATCCCCCGCTGCAACCACCACGCGGTCGCGTCCCGGAGCCGGTATCAATGCCTCCCTGGGAATACTCAATGCGTTGGGTTCCAGGCGACCGTAAATGGACACCCGGGCGTACATATTCGGCTTCAGGCGCTCATCGGGATTATCGAACCTCAACCGCACCTTGAGTGTACGGGTCACCGGGTCCAATACCGGGTAGACGTAATCAACCTGGCCGCTGAATTCCACGCCCGGCATGTAATCCAAAGTGGCTTCCGCCGCCTGGCCCGCTGCGACCCAGTCGGTTTGGGACTCGAACACTTCGGCCTGCAGCCAGACACTCGACAGATCCGCGAGGCTCATGACCGTGGTGTTCGGTTGAATAAACATCCCGTCCCTGACACCCAGCGATGAGACAATGCCATCCTGCGGGGCTACGATCCGGATGTTCTGTGAAGCAGTGCCCCTTTCCGCCAGTGATTTGACCTCCGAGGGAATCATGCCCAGGGCCCTGAGTTTTTCCTCCGCGCCCTGTTGCAGGCGATCGCCGCCGCGCTGTAATGCCTGCAGGTACTCTTTTTGCGCGTTCACCAGTTCGGGGGAATAGAGCTCAAACAACAGGTCCCCTTTCGCAATCCGCTCGCCCTCCGCATTGACTTGCAGGTTTGAAATCCAGCCCGGCACCCGAGTGCTGATATAACTGATGTGTGTTTCATCGAAACCGACATAACCGGTTGCCTCGATGCGTCGCCAGAGGGGCCTGACTTTAGCTTTCTCTGTACGGACGCCAAGATTGTTTTCAACCGCAGCCGAGATCGTCACACCTTCACCATCTGTAGCTGAATCCGCATAAACCGGCACCAGGTCCATGCCCATGGGAGACTTTCCCGGCTTGTCTCTTTTGAAATTCGGGTCCATCGGCGCCACCCAGTAAAGAACTTCGTTTTCCGGCTCCGCGGTATCCGGAACTGCAGCGAGTTCATTCGGTGTGCCAATCAGCCTTGGCCCCAGAGTGACCCCGCCGGCAAAAGCGACGAGCACCAGGAACAGCATGATAATTTTTTTGCTCACGGTTATTCTCCTTCCAGGTACAGCAGGCGCGCCTGGGTTTTTCGCACTTCAGCCAGCAAGCGGGCGTGCTCGAACTGCAAATCAAATTCAGTGATTCGTGTCCGTAGCAGGGTAGTCAGGTCTTCGAGCGAAGACTGGTAGGCGCTGAAAGAGGCTTCCGAACTGAATGCGGCATCCGGCAACAGGGAATTTTCAAACAGCTCAATTCGCTGCTGTTGACGCTGATACGCTGCGAAATTGAAATCGACCTCACTGCGCAGGCGCCGGAGCAGGTCATCGCGTGAAAACATGGCCGCCGAGGATTCAGCGATCTGTGCCGCCACCACACGGTCCTGGCGGTTCCGGGTAAATAAGGGAACATCCATCAAAACCATCACGGTCAGCATGTCAGCGCGGGAACTGCCGTTCGGATTCAATCCTCCGCGCCCGCCATAAGTGACATCCAGCGCAAATTCCGGTTTGTATTTCTGCCTGGCGAGTTCGACCCCGGTTTCCGCGGCTGAAACATTCTTCCCAAGCGCCAGCACGCGTGGATGATCCATGAGCCTTTCCTTGATAAAATCCGCCGATGTTTGCGGATCGAGCCGGGCCCAGGTCAGATCCAGGTCTTGCCATGCCGCGTCGCCAATCCACATGCTCAGCCGCGCTCGCGCCTGTTCTTCGTCCTGGGAAATCCGGGCTGCCCGGTCTTCAACCTTTGCCAGTTCAACGGCGGCCTGGAGCACGGCCTGCTGCTGCACCCGGCCCGTGGCGTAATAATCCTGCGTGATATCCGCCACGTCGGAGAAGGCTGAAATGGCTTCCTCGTTAATGCGCGCCAGGTACTGCTGCTTGGCGACTTCGAAATACTGTTCGCGCACTGCCAGCAATATCTGCAACTCCTGGTCATGCGCGATTTCACCCAGACCCTGCGATTTCAACCCCATTTGCTCTGACGTGAGTTCCCGGGATCTTCCACGCGGAAACTTTTGGATCAACCCGACCTGCACCTGGGTCATCGCTTCCTGGCCCAGGTTGAACGTATCGGTGGGTAAATTGGCCAGTCCCATCTTCAACAGCGGATCCGGCAACTGGTCAGCGGCGACCGCCATTTCTTCCAATGCCCGCTGGTTGGCCTGAACCGACTGGACACCGGGGTCCGAGGACAGCGCCAGCTGTTCGGCAAGTTCCAGGCTTAACGATGGAAGCCGCAACGCTTGACTGAATGAAGATCCCGGCGAGTCCCGCGAACAGAATGCTGAACCACCCGATCCTGATGCGTCTTTGCATCGATTTCATGACTTTCTCCAATTACCTGCTAACGCCCAATGGCGTTGAAAAAAAACAGCGATGAGCCGGAGTCAGGCGGACCGACACCGGGTTCTGTTCAGGTCAGGAGATCGGAGGTCGGAAGGGTGGTGAGGAATGGCTGGGCAAAACCAGACCGGTCGAAATATCCAGGGAATAAGTGTGTTCCCAGGTCGGAGTGAATTTCATAACGCTGGGCAATGCGGATGCGTGTAAAAAGCAGGATCCGCAATTCATGCCGCCGTCGCACCCGTCGGGGGAATCTGTGCGGTCCGGATCACAGCAATCGTGATTGCCCGGCTCAGATTTATCCATGTGGTGGGTTTTTTGCTGAGCTTTTCCCATGTCCATGTCACAGAACCCTGCCTGCAGAGGCTGGGCGCTGATCGCGAGAACCAGGATAAAAATCAGGACTTTCATATCGTTAAAATAATCCAAAACCCGGGGCATTACCAACGTTATGACCAAATTGGTCTGCCGTGGTTCAATTTCACGCCCGGAATTAGCCCAGCAGCCCCAGGGACAACCAGGGCCAGAAAGTGATAATCACGACCGAGATCATGAGGATCACGAAAAATGGCAATGTAGACAGGTATAACTCGATGATCGGGCGTTTAAAACGGTAACTGGCTATGAACAGGTTCAGGCCCACAGGCGGCGTGATGTAACCCAGTTGCATGGTCGCCAGGAAAACGATGCCCAGTTGCACCGGGTGAACGCCGAACTGAATCGCTACCGGCAAAATCAGCGGCACGACGAGCACGATGGCGGAAAAAATATCCAGGATCGCGCCGAGGACCAGCAGGAATACCAATAGTAACAGCAGGAACGTCAGTTGACTGGTTACCATCAGGCTCACGTACTCGAGCAATTTCTGCGGCACGCCTGCATCGATCATGTAGTTGGTGGACGCCAGCGACATACCCAGGATGATCAGGATGCCACCGACCAGGACCATTGATTCACGCATGATCGCGGGCAGTTTGCGCAAGGGTATTTCGCGCAAAATCACCACATCAACAATCAGCACGTATAACGCAGTAACGGCCGCCGCTTCGGAGATCGCAAAGTAACCGCTGTAGATCCCGCCCAGAACGACAATGGGTAGCGGAATTTCCCAGGCGGCTTCACGAATGGCCGCCCCAACCTCTTTCAATGAAGAATCCGCAATCGGCACACGGATCGCACGATTCTTCCAGACACTGTATCCGGAAAGCATCAGCAGCATCAGGAAACCCGGCATCACGCCGGCCAGGAACAGGTCCTCTACCGAGACTTCCGCAACGATCCCGTACAGAATCAGCGGCAAGGAGGGGGCAAACAGCAAACCCAGGCTGCCAGCGGAAGTGATCAGGCCCAGGTTGAATTTTTCCGGATAGCCGGCCTGTTGCAAGGCCGGGAACAACAAGGCGCCCAGTGCGATGATGGTGACGCCGGAGGCGCCGGTGAACGCGGTGAAGAAGGCGCATGCTGCCAGCGATACGATGGCCAGCCCTGCAGGCATCCATCCCAGCAAGGCCTGGGTCAAACGGACCAGGCGCCTCGGAGCGCCGCTCTCGCTGAGCAGGTAACCGGCAAAAGTGAACAGCGGGATCGCCAGCAGAATCGGCATTTCAGCGATGCCGTAAAATTCGATCACGATCGCCTGAAGGTCAATTCCTTCCCGTGTGAATCCGCTCATCGCGCTGGCGGCAATCACCGCGAACAGTGGTGCGCCGAGTAGTGCAAGAAAAACCAGCAGCAGGCCAAGGAGGATCATCTGCCCTGCCGCCCTCTTGCCAACCGCAGCAGGCCTTCAATAACGAACAGCGAATACCGGTAACAAATGAGCCCGAATCCGACCGGCAGAATCAATTGTGGCAACCAGGCGGGAACACCGCCCATCAGAAGGTCACCGAATTCCCTGGATGTTTGCACAAACAGCACGCTGTGCCAGGTGACAACCCCGCAAATACCGGCGGTGAACCCGTTAATGACAATTTTTGACAGGCTCTTGATTTTAGGCGGTAAAAACCGGTCCAAAACGGCGACGTTGATGTGCCGGTCACCGCGGCTGGCGGCTACTGCACCCGCCAGTGCGATCCAAAGCACCAGCATACGCAGGACTTCATCGCTCCAGATGAAACCGAAATTGAAAACATTCCGCATAACGATCTGGGCTGCCGCCAACAGAATCATTCCACCCAGGATGATGACGAGTACCGCGTCTTCACCCGCGCGGCCGATCTTCTCCAGGCGTGAAAATGTGTCTTCTGATGGACTCAAGGTGATGAGGCGGCCGTGCCGTCCTGGTATTCGCTGATCAATAACTGCATCCTGTCCAGCAGGGCCGGGTCGAAAGCGCCCTCTTTGGCCAGGCTGCGGTTCGACTCGCTGACGATACCCCGCCACTGGTTAACATCGGCAGCATCGGGTAAAACCATCTGCAGCCCGTTTTCCAGCAACGCCTGCAAGGCCTTGCTGTTCTCGGTGACCCCGTTCTGATCGAACTTGCGGTAAATCCCTTCCATGACCTCGCGCACAATCACCTGGTCTTCCGCCGACAATTTTGCAAACGCCCTGCTGTCGATCAGCATCGAGGCATAAACATAGGCGATCGGAAGCTCCGTGATGTACTTGAGCCGGGTATGCCATTGAAAAACCAGCGCACCTACCGGGGGGACTGTCACGCTGTCGAGCAGATCGGTTTGCAGGCCGGTCATCACATCGGTCACGGGCATGACAACCGGAGCAATCCCGAGCGAGCGCAGCGCCGCAAAACCGATAGGGTCACCTTCAGGTATCCATACCTTCTGGCCGTTCAGGTCTGCCAGGGTCTGCAGCGGCTTGTTGGACATCATGTAAGCGAATCCGGCGGCGGCAAAACCAAAATTGACATAGCCGGCATCTTCCAGCCTTTCCCGGACGATGCCGTCCATCTGTTTCCGCACGTACCGCGCTTCTTCAATGGAATTGAAAACCATCGGCATGGAAAAAAGATCTGCATCCCGCTGGAACATGTTCATTGCGCCGGAAGTGAACGCCCCGCCCTGCAACTGGCCGGTGCGCATTTTACGCTGTACCTGCTTGTCATTGCCCTGCACGCCGCCGCCATAAAATTTGAACTTCACCCGGCCCTGCGTCTGTGCTGCAATCACTTCCGCCCCGCGCTTCATGTCGTTCATCCAGGAAGAACCCTCGGGCGCGATGGTCGCGATTTTCAGGGTCTGGGCGAATACCAGCGGACTGGTTGAAGCCAGCAATAAAAAGGCAAGAATTTTACCTGTGGTCATGCTTCTCATAAGGTGTAGTTTCCTTTCAGAAATAGTCGTCCGCGCTGTCAAGCAACTCCTGTGCCTGGGCCTGCGCCAGCGTATTGAACAGCGTGTATCCGGGCTGGACGGGGTCAGCCGCCAGCACTTCCTGCAACAGCTGGTCATGCAACTCACGCTCATACAGGGTGCGCGCGTAGTACCGGGCAAAATCGACCAGGATGCTCAGATCATACCCGCCGGAAAGTGAAATGGCGCGCTCGAAATGTTCGAGACCGGATTCGAAATCCCCGCCCAGGGCGGGTGGGCGTATCGTATCCAGAACGGCCAGGTAATGCTCGATACTGGCCTGTTCGTAGGTTGGTGTCAATTTCCTGGATGCGCTTCAGGGTCGCCTGCGCCTGGGGCAATTTGGCCAGCGCTGACCAATCATCGCTATGTGCCTGGATGTAGGCGATCCAGCTCAAGCCGAAAGTGTAAAGCGCATCGAGGTCCTTGCTGTCCAGCACACCCAGTTGTTCAATAAATTCGTCGTAGTTAAGCTCCTGGATTCCACAGGCACGATTTTCAGCCGCACACAACGCCCTCTGCCCGTAAGACCGGCCACGCTTGGTCAGTTTTCGTGACCGGACCGGGTCATTGACAAAAACCACGCCGTAAGCCGAATAAAGCTGGGCAGCTGCATTCAAGGCCGCGACGTTCTCCGGTGAGCCCTCGACGAAACTGTCCAGCATGAGCAAATAAGCCGGCGCGCCGTCCCTCACCAGGGCAGGATCATCCTGGTTGAGAATCGCGGTATTCAGGTTCCCGGCCAGACCGCCGCCGGCGGTCGCCATCACGGATGCGCAAGCCGCCGCCATCAATGCAACCGCGAACAGGCCGGTGATCTGCAACACTGTTTTCATTACCACCGGCTATTCTCCGTAGGGAATCCAGATATTCTTGACTTCAACAGCTTTGCGCAGAAAGGAATCACCCTGCCCCTGCTCATTGTCTTCCCAGTCGTGATACAGGCCGTAATTCACCCAGGTGCGCTTCATCGTTGCCGCTGCCTCCGTCTCGACCATGCGGCTGCCGCTTCGGCTGCCCCAATACCACAAGCCTTCAATGTCATAATGCTTCGCCAGTACCTGCGACAGAACTTCGTGATCACCGGTAACGATGTTAACCACACCGCCAGGCAGGTCGGAGGTGTCCAGGATCTGGTAGAAATCCGTTGCCAGCAGGGCGTAGTGCTGGGACGGAACCACGACAACGCGGTTACCCATTGATATGGCCGGCATCACGGTGGAGACAAATCCCAGGAGGCCCGCTTCTTCCGGCGCGACAATACCGATGACGCCCAGGGGTTCTTTCATGGCCAGCGTCACGTTCCGGAAAGGCGTTGCGTGCACCTGGCCGTCATACTTGTCACACATCGCGGCGTAGTGATAAATCCGCCGGATGCAAAGCTCCAGTTCCGCCCCGGCCGGCGCTTCGCCTTTACCGCTCAAGCGGGCAATCCGGCTGCGGAACTCCGCCGCGCGAGCAGCGAGATTTTCGGCAATGTAATAAAGCACCTGAGCCCTGTTGTGGGCGGATGTAACGGACCAGGCAACTGCGGCCCGGGCAGCCTCCACGGCGTTGCGGATGTCTTTGCGGTTACCCGCGGGAATTTCGGCAATCACGTTACCGGTCGCATCGAAAGCCGCATTGCTGTAACCGCCATCGGGGCGCACCTGGCGACCACCGATGTACAGTTTCGCCGTCCGGTCGATTTCCGGTGTTTCGTGTCCCGGCAAAACTTCCGCCGGTGTAAAACGGGGTAATGCATGAACCGGTTCCTTGCTCAACCGGGATTCCCAAAAGGGCTTAACGTACTCAAGCAGGCCTTCCTTGCCCCCTTCACGTCCGAAACCGGATTCCCGGTAACCGCCAAAACCCGAAGCGGCGTCGAAGGCATTGCTGCAATTCACCCATACGGTTCCTGCCTTGATTTTTGGCGCGATATCCAGCGCCAGGTTGACGTTTTCTGTCCAGACGCTCGCCGCCAGGCCGTAGCGGCTGTTATTGGCAAGTTCAACCGCCTCGGCCGGAGTGCGGAACGTCATCGACACCAGTACCGGACCAAATATTTCTTCCTGGGCCAGCGTGGCGGAGGGCTGAACATCGGTAATCAGGGTGGGCGGGTAGTAACAGCCCCTGGCGGGCAAATCACAGGCGGGCTGCCACAGCTGGCCGCCCTCCTCGACTCCCTGGTCGACCAGCCTGCGGATGTTTTCGAGTTGAACCGGGTCAACCAGGGCCCCGATATCGATACTTTTGTCCAGCGGGTCGCCAACCACCAGCTTCGACATGCGCCGCCTGATCCTCGCGTAAAGCCGTTCGGCAATGGATTCCTGGACCAGCAAGCGGGACCCGGCGCAACAGACCTGTCCCTGGTTGAACCAGATGGCATCCACCAGGCCTTCAACGACACTGTCCAGGTCCGAGTCTTCAAACACGATGAAAGCCGATTTTCCGCCCAGCTCAAGGGTCAGTTTCTTACCGGTACCCGCCGTGGCCCGGCGCAGAATCCTGCCGACTTCGGTGGATCCGGTAAAGGCGAGTTTCCCGACCTCCAGGTGCTGGGTCAGTGCTTCGCCGGCTTTGTGGTCGCCCAGGACCAGGTTGAATACGCCGCGCGGCAAGCCAATCTCCCGGCACATCTCGGCGAACAGCACGGCGGTGGCCGACGTGTATTCGGCCGGCTTGAGCACAACGGTGTTGCCCATGGCCAGGGCCGGTGCAACTTTCCAGGCCAGCATCAGCAACGGAAAATTCCACGGAATGATCTGCCCGATGACCCCGATCGGCCGGTAGCCCGGCAGCTGTTCGTGCATGACCTGGGCCCAGCCGGCGTGGTGGTAAAAGTGGCGAACAACCAACGGAATATCGATGTCGCGCGATTCCCTGACCGGTTTGCCGTTATCCAGGCTTTCCAGAACCGTGAAAAGCCGGCTGTTCTTCTGGATGTGCCTCGCCATCGCGTAGAGAAACCTTGCCCTTCCATGCCCCCCGATCGCCACCCAGCCTTCCAGTGCATCCGCGGCCGCAGCAACCGCCCGGTTTACATCCGCGGCGTTTCCGTCTGCCACCATGGCCAGCAATTCGCCGTTGGCCGGATTGTGTGACGCGAAAGTACTCGCCGGATTCCGGCACCGACCATTCGCCACCGATAAAATGGTCGAGTATATTGTCGCGCTTCTGCAGCCATGCCGTGGCTGTATCCGCGCTCTCAGGAGCCGGGCCGTATTCCAGTGTTTCAAAAAGGTCTCTGACTTCCATGATCACAATTCCCTGTTTCAGCTGGTGGGGTGACGGTACTGAGCGGAATAGCTACCGCTGACGTGGTGTTCCAGTTGCCGCTCGATATCACCCAGCAGGCTACTTGCTCCAAAACGAAATAAAGACGGCGTAATCCATTGATTTCCCAACTCTTCTTTCATAAGAATCAGGTAATTCAACGCGTCTTTTGCCTTGCTTATGCCACCCGCCGGTTTATACCCGATGCGGTATCCTGTCAGGTCCTGGTAATCCCGTATCGCCCGGACCATGACCAGGCTGCAGGGCAAGGTCGCATTCACCGGTTCCTTGCCCGTGCTGGTCTTGATGAAATCAGCGCCTGCCATCATGCACACCCAACTGGCCTTGGCTACATTGCTCAGCGTGGCCAGTTCCCCGGTGGCCAGGATGGTCTTCAGATGCGCTTCGCCGCAGGCTTTGCGAAACGCCCGCACTTCATCGTAAAGCCCATGCCAGTCGGCGGTAAGGACCTTGCCCCGGCTGATCACGATGTCGATTTCTGATGCCCCCGCCGCAACCGATTCGGTGATCTGTGCGAGCTTCAGGGACATCGGTATCTGGCCGGCAGGAAATCCCGTGGAAACGGCAGCCACCGGTATTCCACTTCCCTCCAGCTCGTCCAGCGCTGTTTCAATCAGGTTGTGGTACACACAGACTGCCGCCGTCGTGATGTTGAGATCGCTGACACCAAGCGCCTCGAGAATATCGCGGCGAACGGGGCGAATGGCTTTCTGGCACAACCTCCGGACCCTGCCGGGCGTATCGTCCCCGGCCAGCGTGGTCAGGTCTATACAGCTCAGGGCCTTCAACAACCAGGCGGCCTGGTAGTCTTTCTTGACGGTACGGCGGGTTCCAATGGTTGCCGCGCGACGCTCCACGGCGCTGCGATTGACGCGAATCCCGGCGAACAGGTCGGGGTCGAATTCGACTCCGGGATTGCGCTCGACTTGATTTCGGCCGCGCGCAATCGCGCGGACGTTCGTTTGAGAGGGCTTTGACATGTATGCCAGTATAATCTGTGTCATAATTTGCGGCCATTTTTCTGCTTTAAACCGGTATTTCATGGCAGTCTTTAGCTGTTCCTGACCGATGCCCAAACCGTTAACCGGAGATAACAGCCATGCGCGCGCTTTTACAAACGCTCCTTCTGGGGTTCATTTTTTTCATTGCCGGCCAGCCCGCCTTCGGACAAGCTGAAAAAGACGCCAAACCCGGGCTGAATGAAAGCACGTTCAAAAGCCTTGAATGGAGGGGAATTGGTCCTGCACTGATGTCCGGGCGTATCGCTGACATCGCGATTGACCCTGTAAACCGGAGCACCTGGTACATCGCCGTCGGAAGTGGCGGGGTGTGGAAGACAACCAATCGCGGTATCACCTGGACCCCGGTTTTCGACGGCCAGGGCGCTTACTCGATCGGCGCCATCACCGTTGACCCGAACAATCACAACACGGTTTGGGTCGGAACCGGCGAAAATGTCAGCGGTCGGCATGTCGGATACGGGGACGGTATGTACAAGAGCCTGGATGGCGGCCTGACCTGGAAAAACATGGGTCTGAAGGCTTCCGAGCACATCGGTATGATCGCCATCGACCCCGGGGACTCGAATGTGGTTTACGTGGCAGCCCAGGGCCCCCTCTGGTCAGCTGGCGGTGATCGCGGTTTGTACAAGACCACTGACGGCGGTGAAAAATGGCAGCTGATCCTCTCCGGCGGCGCCTATACGGGGGTTAATGAAGTTCATCTTGATCCGCGCGACCCGCAGACCCTGATCGCGGTAAAGCACCAGCGCCTGAGAAACGTGGCCGCGCTGATGAACGGCGGACCGGAGTCGGGGATCTTCAAGTCCGATGATGGTGGTAAAACCTGGCGCGAACTGTCCGAAGGCCTTCCCGAAGAGGACATGGGTAAAATCGGAATCGCCATTTCCCCGGTTGATCCGGATGTGGTCTATGCCACGATAGAGCTGGGTGGGCGCACCGGCGGCTTCTGGCGCTCGCAGGACGGCGGTGAGAGCTGGGAAAAACGCAGCGACTACCTGTCCAGCGGCACCGGGCCGCACTATTACCAGGAAATATTCGCCAGCCCGCACCAGCTGGACCGCATCTACCAGATGGATGCAACCCTGCACATCAGCGAAGACGGCGGCAAAACCTTTGTACCCCAGCCTTACGGTTACAAACACGGCGATCACCACGCGATGGCATTCGACCCGGCCGATCCGGACTACCTGTTATTCGGCACCGATGGAGGGCTGTACGAATCGTATGATTCGGGAGAGACCTGGCGCTTCTTTGCCAACCTGCCGGTGACGCAATTCTACAAGGTCGCCGTTGACTACGATGAGCCTTTTTACAATGTTTACGGCGGAACCCAGGACAACAGTACGCAAGGTGGTCCTTCGCGAACGGACAACGTAAACGGCATCCGCAACAGCGACTGGTTCATCACGGTTTTTGCCGATGGGCACCAGCCGGCGGTCGACCCCACCAACCCGGATATCGTTTATTCAGAGTGGCAGGAGGGCAACCTGGTCCGCTACGACAGGAAATCCGGCGAACAGACCCATATCCAGCCGCAACCGGCCGCAGGTGAGGAAGCCGAACGGTTTAACTGGGACTCTCCCATCCTGATCAGCCCGCATGATCCGGCGCGGTTGTACTATGCCAGCCAGCGGGTGTGGCGTTCCGACGATCGGGGCGACAGCTGGACAGCGATCAGTGGCGACCTGTCCCATGGGCAGCGACCGTCTGACCCGGCCGATGATGGACCGCGTCTGGAGTTTTGACGCTTCCTGGGACCTGATGGCCATGTCGGCATTTGGCACGATCACATCCCTGTCCGAGTCCCCGGTTGTGGAGGGGCTTCTCTATGCGGGGACCGATGACGGCCGCATCCAGGTCTCGGAAAACGGTGGCGCAAGCTGGCGGGCGATAGAACGCCTGCCGGATGTGCCCGATCACTTTTTCGTCAACGATATCAAGGCCGATCTGCACGATGCTGACACGGTTTATGTTGTCGTTGACGATCACAAGTCGGGTGATTTTTCACCCTATGTTTTGAAAAGCACGAACCGTGGCGGCACATGGATCAGCATTTCAGAGGGGCTGCCCGAGCAGCATGTCGTGTGGCGAATCGTGCAGGATCACGTCAATCCGCAACTGTTGTTTGCGGGCACCGAGTTCGGCGTATTCTTTACGATCGACGGCGGCAGGGCCTGGGTCAAGCTCGCCGGTGGCGCACCGACCATCCCGTTCCGCGACCTGGCAATCCAGAAACGTGAAAACGACCTGGTAGCCGCCTCGTTCGGCCGCGGATTCTGGATTCTCGACGACTATTCGCCCTTGCGGACCATTACGGAGGATCAATTAAAGAAAGGAACGGTTCTTTTTCCGGTCAGGGACGCCGATTGGTATATTCCAAAAACCCCGTTGGGTGACTTCAAGACCGATGGAAAATCCAGCCAGGGCGACAGTTATTTCGTGGCCCCCAACCCGCCGTTCGGCGCTGTTTTCACCTACTACCTGGCCGAAGAACTGAAAACGGCAAAGGAAGAACGCCGCGAGCTGGAGAAGAAGCAGGAAGAGGACAAGGAAGACACCCCCTACCCTGGTTGGGATGCGCTGCGCGAGGAAGAAATCGAGGAACCGCCCGCAATGCTCCTGACGGTGACCAATGCTGCGGGTGAAGTGGTCAGGCGCATAGAAGGACCGGTCACCGCGGGTTTCCACCGGGTTGCCTGGGACCTGCGCTACCCCCTCTCCTCGCCATGGACGCCTGAGACGGAAGGCGAAAGTTACATGGAAATCCTCGGCCCCATGGCGCTGCCGGGAAGCTACCAGGTCAACCTTTCCAGGCGGATTAACGGCAAGCTAACCGACCTGGGCATGACCGAGTCCTTCGAGGTCAAATCCATCGCAGATCGCGCACTGCCGGGGGCTCCCCTGGAAGAAGTAACGGCTTTTGCCATTCGCCTGGACAACCTGAACCGGCAAGTGGCCGGCGCCGGCTCTGCGGTGGCGGCACTGTTGGTTGAAACGCAGGCCATCAAGGATACCCTGCTGCGTTCGAGTGCGCCGCTGGCGTTGCGCGAGCAGGTCCGGTCGATGGAACTGGAATTGCTGGCAATGCAGCAGACCCTGAAGGGTAACGAGAGGCGGTCGCTGTATGGCGATCCTGGACCGGTTTCGATCAGCAGCAGGCTCAATGCGGCAGTCATGGGTACGTTCCGGTCAAGTTACGGCCCGACCACAACGCATATTGAGGCGGTTGAAATTGCGGAAGCCCAATTTGCCGGCGTTGAATCCGGTCTGCAGCGTATCGTCGATACTGAAATGCCGGCCTTGCGCAAGGCATTGGACCGGGCCGGGGTACCGTGGACACCCGGAAGAGGCGTGCCGGGGACAGGAGCGGATTGATTGAGCAAGCTGCCCCGGGGGTGGTTATTCATTCCCGCGCTTATAGCCCTGCAGGCGCTTGGCTCGCCATGCGTTTGTGCCGACGGTCAGGAACTGGATCAAGCGGATAATTTACTTGAAACGGTGATTGTTACAGCCATGCGTACCGAGGAGGACGTGTTGGAAGTGACGGAAGCCATTTCAGTAGTCGGCGCCGAAGCCGTCGACAGAAAAGCGCCGGATGTGCTGGCCGAAATGCTGCGCGGTCTGCCCGGCACTTATTTTCAACAAACCACGCCAGGCCAGGGCATCCCCATCATTCGCGGCCTGAAGGGCTCGGAAGTCCTGCACATGGTGGACGGGATGCGGCTAAACAATGCCTTTTTCCGCAACGCTCCTAACCAGTATCTTGCGCTCGTGGACGCCTATGCGACCGGGCAGACCGAAGTCATACGGGGTTCAGCCCCTTCGCTCTATGGCGCCGACGCCATGGGCGGCGTGGTGCTGGTCCTGACGCCGGAACCGGAACTGGAAGGCGAGAACTGGCAGACGGAAGGCAACTTTTACGGTACATGGAACAGTGTCGATAACGGACTGATCGGGCGCCTGGGCCTTGCCACCGGGCGCCAGGGCAACGTTATTTCCGGCGGTGTCACTTACCAGGACTATGGAGACCGGAAAACCGGTGGTGGTGAAACCCTTCCAAGTGCTTTCAAAGTTCAGGCGGCTGACCTCAAATGGCGCTACAACATGGGTGAGCGCTCTGAATTGATGTTATCAGCCCAGTACCTGGAACAACCCTCGACACCACGCGTGGATGAACTGGTTCCGGGGTATGGTCAGGATCACCCCGGCTCCGGTGCAATATGAATTCAAACCCAACCGACGCGACTTCCTGCATGCGCGTTACCGACTGGAAAGCCAGTCTCCCTGGTTCAGCCGGATGGAAGTCCATGCGGCCCGGCAGGTCATTACAGACGACAGGCTGACCCAGGACTGGGACAGTCCGGTAGTCACCACCGAGGAAAACGAAAGCCAACTGGATGGTCTGACCCTGCAGTTCAATACACCCTGGGGAGGTAGCCGGCGACTCCGGCAACGAGTTGGTCTGGGGCTTTGAATACTACACCGACGAAATCACCAGCAGCCGTTCCCGGATGAATTCCGATACCGGTGAAAGCACGGTGATTCCCGGGCGCTATCCCGACCAGTCCACGATGGACAGCGCAGCAGTTTACGCTTCGAACCGATGGGTATGGGAACGCTTCAGCCTCGAAGCCGGCCTGCGTTACAGCTGGTTTGAAATCTTTCTGCCGGCTTCGGCGGAACTGGACGCCACCCGGATAAGCCCTACCGATTTTACCGGCGACATTCACTTCAATTACCAACTCGCGCCGGGAGTTCACCTGGTCAGCAACATGGGCCGCGGCTTCCGGCCCCCGAATATTTTCGACCTTGGAACGCTCGGGTCCCGGCCCGGGAACCGCTTTAACGTGCCGAACACAAACCTGAAACCCGAAACGGTCTGGAGCTACGATTTAGGCATCAAGTCGTCAACCGGTCGTTGGCAAACAGAGGCTTTTGTGTGGTATTCCGATTACCGGGACAAGATCAGTTCCCGCCTGACCGGTGAGGTCACCGACGAGGGGCGCCTGGTGGTAACCAGTGACAACCTGAACAAGGCTCAGCTATACGGCGTGGAATCCGGCCTGCGTTTTCTGGCTTCCGAAGAATGGGCGTTGTACGCAGTGGTGAACTACACGCGGGGCGAAGAAAGTGATCCGGAGACTACCGTTCCGGCAGACCGCCTGCCGCCACTCAACGGGCGGCTTGGCCTGGTCTTTCAACCGGGAGACAGGTGGCGCATCGAACCGTACCTGGATTTTGCCAGCAGACAGGACCGTCTGAGTCCGCGGGATGAAACGGACCCAAGGATCAACCCCGGCGGCACGCCAGGCTGGGGAACGCTGAACCTGCTGGCCTCCTGGCAGGCAAGCTCCGTGCTCGAGCTGGGCCTCCGCCTGCAGAACATCGGGGACAGGAATTATCGCGAACATGGCTCCGGCATAGACGCGCCCGGCTTCAACGCCGGATTCTGGATCGACGTCCTGTTCTAAAGCAGTTAATCAGGAATTTCCGGCCTGATCTGTGTCCGGAAATTCGCTGCCGGCGGACTTTGCGCCGCGCTTCTCTCTGAAAAACTGTTTCAACTGCTCGCCGCATTCCTCGCCAAGACATCCCCCGTAAACGGCGGGCGCGTGGTTGTGCCGGGGGTCGCCAAGGACACCGAACACAGTCCCCGCGGCGCCGGTCTTTGGATCTACCGCGCCATAAACCACGCGGGCAAGCCGTGCATGGATCATCGCGCCTGCGCACATGCAGCAGGGTTCAAGGGTCACATATAAGCTACATTCGGGCAGACGATAGTTGCCCAGTCGCTCCCCGGCCGCACGCAGCGCAATGATTTCCGCGTGTGCCGAAGGATCATTGCACGTGATCACCCGGTTCCAGCCTTCGCCGACCAGCTCGCCCGCGTGAACAATCACTGCGCCGACAGGAACTTCACCTTCCCTTTCAGCCCTGCGCGCGAGCGAAATCGCTCGTTCCATCCAATGCCGGTCTGCAGGTGTGAATTGGTCTGGATCGCTCAACGTGAATAACCTGGGTTGGCGAAACCCCCTATCCGGAAGCCATCAGCAGACACTGCTTCATTCCCATTCTATCGTCGCGGGCGGTTTCCCAGAAATATCATAAACAACACGCGATATTCCATTGATTTCATTGGCTATTCTTAGCGATACCAATTCCAGGAATTCGTAAGGTAAACGCGCCCACTTGGCCGTCATGAAATCCACGGTCTCAACCGCCCGGAGGGCTACCACGTACTCGTAGCGGCGCTGGTCCCCGGTCACCCCGACCGACTTGACCGGAAGAAAAACGGCAAATGCCTGGCTGGTCTTGTCGTAGAGATCGTGCTTCAGCAGCTCCTCGATAAAGATGTGGTCTGCACGCGCCAACAAATCGACGTACTCTTCCCTGACCTCGCCGAGGATCCGCACCCCCAGGCCCGGGCCGGGAAACGGGTGCCGGCAAACCATCTCTCGCGGCAGGCCCAGTTCAATCCCGATTCTGCGCACTTCATCCTTGAACAGCTCACGCAACGGTTCAACCAGCTGCATCTTCATGTAATCCGGCAAACCACCAACGTTGTGGTGTGATTTGATCACGTGGGCCTTACCGGTCTTTCCGCCGGCCGACTCGATGACGTCGGGATAGATGGTCCCCTGAGCCAGCCATTTCGCATCCCCCAATTCTTTGGCCTGTTCTTCGAAAATATCAATGAACATGTTGCCGATGACCTTGCGCTTCTTCTCCGGATCAGTCACGCCCTTCAAAGCGTCCAGGAACCGCTCACGCGCATCGATCTTGATGACATGCACGCCCATATGCTGCGCGAATGTCGCCATGACCTGCTCCGGCTCCCGGTAACGCAACATGCCGGTGTCCACGAAAATACAGGTCAGCTGTTCGCCGATGGCCTGGTGAAGCAGCGCCGCAACCACGCTGGAATCCACGCCTCCGGAAAGACCCAGAATAACGTGGTCGCCTCCGACCAGCGCTCGAACCCGCTCAACGCTGTCCCTGATGATGTTTTCCGCCGTCCAGGCTTCCTCGCACCCGCAAATGTTGTGCACGAAGCGCTCCAATATCCGCCGGCCCTGGACCGTGTGGGTTACTTCCGGATGGAACTGGATTCCGTAGAACCCCCGGCCATCATCGGCAATGGCGGCAATCGGCGCAGAGTCGGTGCTGGCTAACAGTTCAAACCCTGCGGGCAGTTCCACAACCTTGTCACCATGGCTCATCCACACGTCGAGCAACGGCCTGCCCTGGGCATCGACATGGTCCTCGATGCTCTGCAACAAGCGCGAGGGCTGGACTACCGAAACCTGCGCGTACCCGAACTCCTTCAGGGATGAAGGCGCCACGGTCCCCCCCAGTTGGGCAGCCATGGTATGAAGTCCATAACAAATGCCCAGGACCGGGACATTCATCTCGAAAACGATATCAGGGGCTCTCGGACCATCCTCCGCATGCACGGACTCGGGACCTCCGGAAAGGATGATCCCCTTGGGGGCAAATTTGAGAATATCGCCGGCATTGCTGTCCCAGGGCCAAATTTCGCAGTACACGCCGATTTCACGTACACGCCGGGCAATAAGCTGAGTGTACTGGGAGCCGAAATCCAGGATCAGGATTCGATGGAGGTGGATGTCGTTTTGCATGGTAAAAACCTCAGGACATCTTGTAGTTGGGGGCTTCCTTGGTAATCTGCACATCGTGTGCATGGCTTTCCGTGACACCGGCGCCGGTAATGCGTACGAACCGTGATTGCGTCCGGAACCTGTCTATTGTCTCACAACCCATGTAACCCATGGAGGAACGCAAACCACCCAGCAACTGGTGGATTACGCCGGACAACGCTCCCTTGTACGGCACGCGCCCTTCGATCCCTTCAGGCACGAGCTTCTCTGCCGAAACATCGTGCTGGAAATAACGGTCTTTTGAGCCCGCCTGCATCGCACCCATCGAACCCATGCCGCGGTAGGACTTGTAGGAGCGGCCCTGGAACAATTCAACTTCGCCAGGCGCTTCCTCGGTTCCGGCAAACAGGCCACCGATCATCACCGTCCATGCGCCGGCCGCAATGGCCTTGGCAAAATCCCCCGAGAAACGGATACCGCCATCCGCAATCAGCGGTACGCCACAATCTTTCAGCGCGGCGGCAACGTTGGCAACGGCGGTCACCTGCGGAACGCCGACCCCGGCGACCATCCGGGTGGTGCAGATCGATCCCGGTCCCTGGCCCACCTTGACGCCGTCGGCGCCGGCCTCAACCAGCGCCAACGCACCTTCACCGGTCGTGACGTTTCCTCCGATAACCTGCACATCCCGGAAATTCTTTTTGACCCAACGGATCCGGTCCAGCACGCCCCTGGTGTGCCCATGTGCGGTGTCAACGACGATCACGTCGACGTGCGCATTGACCAGCGCTGCAACCCGTTCCTCGGTATCCCCGCCGACGCCGACGGCAGCGGCAACCAGCAATCGCTCCTGCGAATCCTTGGCTGCGTTCGGATAATCTGTCGACTTCTGGATGTCCTTGACGGTGATCAGGCCACGCAACTCAAAGCGATTGTTGACTACCAGCACTTTTTCTATCCGGTGCTTGTGAAGCAAATTCAGTACTTCGTCCTGGCTGGCATTTTCCTTGACGGTTATGAGATCTGTCTTTCCCCGTCATGATATTGCGCACCGGATCATCCAGGCGCTTTTCAAACCGCATGTCACGGCTGGTGACGATGCCGACCAGCTCATTCCCATCGACCACCGGCACACCGGAGATGTTGTGCCGGCGCGTGATGTCCTGTACTTCCCGGATGGTCGTATTCGGGTTGACCGTGATGGGGTCCTTGATTACGCCTGCTTCATATTTTTTCACGATCTGAACTTGCGCAGCCTGCTTTTCCAGTGTCATGTTCTTGTGCACGACACCGATTCCCCCTTCCTGGGCCATCGCGATAGCCAGCCGCGCCTCGGTGACGGTGTCCATGGCGGCGGACATCAACGGCGCGTTAAGGCTGATTTCCCGCGTCAGGCGGGTCCGGAGATTCACGTCTCCCGGCAGTACCTGAGAATAGGCAGGCACAAGGGATACGTCATCAAAGGTAAGGGCTTCACCGATTAACTGCATGCTGGATGTTCTCCTGTTGCAAAACGCCCGGTAGGGCCCGGGCGAGATGAGGAACCTCTTACCCATTATGCACGGAGCGCGTTTCTGCTCCAAAAGCTGCAGATTGTGCGGAACCGGCCGAGTGACAGTAGCCCAAGCTACGGCCGAGGCCGGTAACGTACGAGATGCAGCTTTTAGAGCGAAACCCTTCGGGACGGGCCATTGCGGGCGCTCCATCCCGTCTTGACTCGCTTATTGGGAATAACCCAACTGCGTTCATCATAGCCGGGTCGGGGCATCCCGCAATGACTCCGGCGCGCCCGCGCATAATGGGCAAGAGGTTCCTTTATCGATTAATTATATCTTGGCCGGGTTCTTATTGAAATCGCTGTGGCCGTTTCTTCAGAGCTTACTCACCCTGGCTCAGCGGGCAAATACCCGCCTGCCGTCGACCCAGGTCTCCAGCACATGGACACCGGGGATCTCCGCTGCCGGTATTTGCATGATGTCACGGTCAAGAACAATAAAATCAGCGCGCTTACCGGCTTCCAGCGACCCGGTCTGTTGCTCCATGAATCCGGCATAGGCCGCATCGAGCGTAAAAGCCCGGATGGCGGCTTCCCGGCTCAACCGCTCTGCCGGCAACCAGCCGCCGTCAGGCCACCCCTCGAGGTCCTGCCGCGTGACCGCTGCGTAAATCCCCAGCATCGGGTTGACCTCTTCCACCGGAAAATCTGAACCAAAAGCCAGCCGTGCACCGCTTTGCAGCAAGCTCTGCCAGGCATAAGCACCGGCCAGGCGGTTCTCACCGAGACGTTCGCCCGCCCAGTACATGTCACTGGTAGCGTGTGTGGGTTGCATCGCGGCAATGACATCCAGTTCCGCAAACCGGGGAATATCGCCGGGGTCCAGAATCTGCGCATGTTCGATTCGGTGCCTGCCCGGATTTTCAGGGAACTTGCTGATGGCTCGCTCGTAGGCATCGAGTACCTGCCGGTTGGCGGCATCGCCAATGGCATGAACGCCCGCCTGAAGTCCGCAGGAGAAAACACGGTTCATCGCTGCCTCCATGTCATCCGCACTCATGAACATCAATCCGTGGTTACCCGGGTCGTCGCTGTAGTCCGCCAGCAGCGCAGCACCCCGGCTTCCGAGCGCGCCGTCAGCGTAGAGCTTCACCGCCCTCATTTCGAGACGGCCGGACGGGTCACTGACCGGACCTTGTTCACACAGCCAATCGGTGGTTTCGCCGATTCCGTCCGCCATTGCATAAACGCGAAGCGGGAACGAACCGGCGGCAATTTTCGCCTGGTACAAGTCAATGACTTCGCGGTTAATGCCCGGATCATGAACACCGGTCAGGCCCAGGCTGACCAGGGTACCGGTAGCCATGTCCAGGGCCGCCTCGATCAGTTCAGGTGAGGTTTCCGGCACCGCCTGCTCAACATATTCCATGGCGCCATCGACGAAGATACCGGTCGGCTCCCCCTGTTCGTCCCGGCGAATGAAGCCGCCTTCCGGTTGCCATTCGCCGGACAGGTCCCTGTCTGCCTGTGCAATCGCCAGGCTGTTCGCCCAGGCGGCATGACCGTCGATCCGCATGAGCCACACCGGCCGGTCGGGGAACTCCGCATCGAGGTCAGCCCGGTCCGGAAAGGTCTTCTCCGGCCAGTCGTTTTGATCCCACCCGCGTCCGAGAAGCCAATCGCCTGCAGGCAAATCCACTGCAAAATCCCGCAACCGGTTCATCACTTCCGCCTTACTGGCTGTGCCTGAAAGGTTGGCCCGGGTGAATGACAGGGCGAGACCGTACAAATGGCCGTGCGAGTCAATCAACCCAGGTAACAAGGTCTTTCCCTGCAAATCGATCTGCCGGGCGCCGGAGAACGCTTCCGCCATGGGTTCATTGTCGCCGATTGCCAGGATTTCTCCGCTGTCATCGAATGCAATCGAGCCTGATTCCACCAAAGTGTTGCCGGCATCAAAAGTGTAAATCCTGGCGTTATGCATCAGCGTTACGGTACTTCCGCCAGCCGTCTCACCTTTCGTGTGCGCCGGAACTTCGCGTTCTCCGCAGGCAGCCAGAAATGCCAGGGCTGTCACGATCAAAGCAAAAACGGTCAAGCGGTTTATCATCCTTCTCATCACGGCACCAATGCGTTTTTCAGCGGTGGAGTTTATCATCAACCGATGGATTTCCTTTCTGAACACGTTTACACCCCCAGCGAGCTGAACCGGGAAGTGAAGCTTCACCTCGAAACAGGCTTCCCGCGGATCCTTCTCGAAGCTGAAATTTCCAACCTCGCGCGACCGGCTTCCGGCCACCTGTATTTCACCCTCAAGGACAACGGGGCGCAAGTCAAATGCGCGATGTTCCGGTCTTCGGCCGGCCGGGTCAGCACCCGGGTGGAGAATGGCATGAACGTGATCGCCAGGGGACGGGTCAGCCTGTACGAGCCACGCGGCGACTACCAGTTTATCGTCGACGGTATACAGGATGCAGGTGAGGGCATCCTCCAGCGCCAATTTGAAGAACTGAAAAAGAAACTGGATGCCGAGGGGTTATTCGATCGCGTCCACAAGCGCGCCCTTCCCGCTTATCCATCCCGGATCGGCCTGATCACCTCACCCAGCGGCGCCGCGGTGAGAGACTTGCTGCATGTCTTGTCGCGGCGCTGGCCGGTTGCACAAGTTCGCCTCTACCCGGTTCCGGTCCAGGGAGCTGAAGCTGCGGCGAAAATCCGTACAGCTATCGAGGCCGCCGGCAGACACCACTGGGCTGACACTCTGATCATCGGGCGTGGCGGCGGATCGCTTGAGGACCTGCTGGCTTTCAATGACGAAGCCGTTGCGCGCGCGGTGTTTGCTTCGGATATCCCGATCATCTCGGCCGTCGGTCACGAGACCGATTTCAGTATTTGTGACTTCGTTGCCGATTTGCGGGCCCCTACCCCTTCCGCCGCCGCCGAGCTTGCAACCCCGGATCAACTGGTGCTGAAGGAAGCGTTCCGGCGCAACCGTCGCCAGTTGCAGCGGCGGATCGGTGACCGTCTGCTTCGGGACTCGCAGCGCCTCGACCACGCCAGCCACCGCATGCAGCAACAACACCCGGCCACCCGGTTGGCCGAGCAATCCAGGCGCCTGGAAAAACTCCACGAAGATTTTGAGCGCAACATGCAGCGGTTCCTGGCGGACCGCTTATCCAGGCTGGAAAACCTGTCCGGGCGCATGAAAACCCATCGCCCCGACCGCAAACTACTGGAATTGTCCGCCAGGATAAGTAAATCGCTGCGGTCGCTGGAGGCGCTGGTGCGCACAAACATTGCCTTCAGGCGTGCAAAACTGGCCGACCTGGCGCGCACCCTCAACGCGGTAAGCCCGCTGGAGACCATCGGCAGGGGTTATGCCGTCGTAACGGACAGCCAGTCAGGCGAAATCATATCCAGTGTTTCACAGGTGGAAGCCGGAGACCGTGTTACAACCCGGCTCAAAGACGGCACATTTGACTCCACGGTGAATTCATTGCGCTCCTAGCTGGCAAAAATCCCCAACTACCGCGCGGTCTGGGGTAACGCAAATTTCAACGCCGCGTCACCGTACCAAAGCGATCGATTCGAAGAGGCCACCAGCCTCACACGGCCGGTCCCGGGGTCCGGGTTGTCCAGGTTGATCGACCAGGCCAGGCCATCATCACCGACCGACCGCATGTTCACCGGTGGATTGTCTTCGACTTCACCGGCGACAAGGGAGATAACGATCCCGTCGAGAGGAAATTCAGACTGCAGGGTTAACAGCAGTTGCCCGTCACCGCGCCACTCCGGGGTGAGACTCAACTTGAAATCGCCGTTTTGCAGATCGCATTTTCCACTGTTATAGCGGCAGTTTGATTTTTCCGCCAGTTGATAACTCTGTCCCTCTTCAGCCGCGTGAGGGGCTTCACCGACAAAGAAGTCAATCGCAAAGTAACTCATCAACGCCAACAACGGTGCCACCAGGGCAGCTGCCAGAACGTGTTTATTTTTCAGAATATTCATTTTCTGTTCCCTAAAATTCAGTCTCTTTGGCGGGACCGCCCTTCCGGAGGACGAGTCCGCGACAGAATACGGCCTTTTGTCAATGAAAGTCACAAATGCCTGTTGTTGTCCCACCGGCAAGCGCGTTACGATTCAGGATCTACCCTGCAACGGAATACCCGATGAGACCTGACACGCTGAAATCCACCAGGCGGAAATCTGGCACGCTCAAATTTACCACACTCCTCGCTGCTGCTCTTTTACCCGTCATGGCGCTGGCCCAACAGCAACCCTCTTCCGAGCATGCGAACAAGACCCTTGCAATCTACCGCACCATCATCGAGGTGGATACTTCGAAAACCACCGGTAACACGCCCAGGGTGGCGCAGTTCCTGGCCGATGAGCTGGTGGCCGCCGGTTTTCCGCCGGAAGACGTCGAAGTAATCCCGGTTGAAAACACCGCTGCCCTGGTCGCGCGTTATCGCGGCAATGGCGCGTCAGGCAAGAGACCGATCCTGTTCCTGGGTCACATGGACGTGGTCGAGGCAAACGCCAAAGACTGGGTGCGCCCCCCGTTTGAGCTGACCCAGGATGATACTTTTTTCTATGCACGCGGCTCCGATGACAACAAGTTTGGCGTTGCGCAGCTTACTGCGACTTTCATCCGTCTCAAACGTGAAGGCTTTGTGCCCGACCGGGACCTGTTTTTGGCTTTCTCCGGCGACGAAGAAAGCGGAATGATGACAACACGAATGCTCGCCTACGAGCGGCCGGACCTGGCGGAAGCGGAGTTTGCACTTAATTCCGATGCCGGCGGCGGCTCCCTCGACGCCCAGGGCAGAGCGGTAACCTATAACATCCAGGCTGCAGAAAAGACCTTCGCAACCTGGGAGCTTACCGTCCGGAATCCCGGCGGCCACAGCTCGAGGCCGCGTCCGGATAATGCGATCTATGACCTGGCGGACGTTATCAAGCGGATCCAGGAATACCGGTTCCCGGTCCGATACAGTCAAATGACCCTCGATTATTTCAGGGAGACCGGTCGGCAACTGGGTGGCGAACTGGGCGATGCGATGCTGCGTTTTGCCAACAACCCTGAGGACACCGGGGCTTCTGACCGCCTGGCGGTCGAGTCGTCCTATGTCGGGACCACGCGCACGACGTGCGTGGTCACCATGCTGCAAGCCGGCCACGCGGAGAATGCGCTACCCCAATCCGCCACCGCAACGGTCAACTGCAGGATATTCCCGGGAGTGGCAGTCAGCGAAGTAGAGCTTGTGCTTCGCGACGTCGTCGCAAATGACCAGGTCGAGTTCGTGCTCCTGGATGATCCGACCGAGAGCCCGGTTTCAGAGTTGCGCGAAGACGTGGCAGCCGCGGTCAGCAAGGCGGTTCATGCCCGTTACCCCGATGTCAGGGTTATCCCGTTCATGGAATCGGGTGGCACCGACGGTATGCATTACCGCAAGGCCGGCATCCCGACGTGGGCCGTCAGTGGTCTTTTCATGCAACCCGATGACATGTATGCCCACGGCCTCAACGAGCGCGTGCCGGTCAAGGCGTTTTACGATGCACTGGACCACTGGAGCATCATCATCAGGGAACTGGCCGGATCCTAGGATTCTCTGAACCCTGATCTGCGATGAACGTTAACCCTTTTCAGGTCGCTTCTTGCGTTCTTGTAGTGGTTGGCTCAGAGCCATGGTAGTCTCGAAAAATGCGGGAGCGCTCCGACGAAACGCTGATGAAAGCCTATGCAAAAGGGAGTATCGAAGCCTTCGAGCTTCTTTACAACCGTCACCGCGGGCCTTTTTACCGTTATTTTCTGCGCCTTGCCGGAGACGCCGCTACCGCGAATGACCTGTACCAGGGCAGCTGGGAGAAAATCATCAAGGCACGCGAAACGTACAACCCGTCCGTGCCGTTTCAGCCATGGATCTACCGGATTGCACACAACCATGCGATGGACCATTTCAGGCGCCTTAAACCGCAATCGGACCAGCTACCCGACACCATCGAATCAGGCGACGCCGGCCCCGAAGAACGTTTGCTGCAAGCCGGTAAAACAACCGGTTTGCGTGATGCCATATCCCGCCTTCCCGTCGAACAGAAAGAAACGCTGCTGCTGAAACTGGACGCGGGACTGGATCTTCAGAGTATCGCAGACATCACCGGGGTTAACCGGGAAACCGCCAAGAGCCGTCTGCGCTATGCCGTGGACAAGCTGAAATCCGAGCTGAGGGAAGCGTAAGCAGGACCCATCATGACGACTGATCCGCGCCATCAAAAGGAAGAGAATGAACTCGACCGGGAAATCGGACAAGTGCGCTCGACCTGGGCCGGCCTGGAGAAAGAGGAACCGCCGGACCTGCTCGACCAGGCGGTCCTGAACCGTGCACAGCGTGAACTGGGGTCGCCGGGTAAAGCCGGACGTATGCGCTGGGCGTTAGGTTGGCCGGGCGCCTTCGCCACTGCCGCGGTGGCCCTGCTGGCATTGACCGTTGTGATCGAACACCAACAGCAAGCACCCGCCCCTGTCGCCGAGGAGGCGGACGGTTTCAAAATTGACCGGGACGGGCCATTCGCCAGCAAGAAGGAAAAACTGCCCGAAGCCACAGCGGAACAGGCCACGGCCCAGGAAAACCTGGCCGAAAAAACCCGAAATGAAACCCGGACGAAACCACTGCTGATGGATAGCGCCTCGACCCGGGCGGCAGCTGAACAAAGCGACGCTGGAATACCTGCCGTGCCGGCGGAGTCACCGGGCGAACTTCCTGCGGTGGAGGCCTGGATTGAACAGCTTCTTCAATTGAAGAAAGATCACCAGGACGAGCAACTGGCCGAAGAACTGTCCCGGTTCCGCGCCGCCTACCCCGATTACCCCCTGCCAACTGAACTGGATGATTGAAGTCCGATGTTTACCCTGGCGGGCCCTGCATCCCTGGAAATCGAAATCAAGCGCAGCCGTTTCATTGCCCACGCGGCCCGCGTCGACAGCCTGCAGGAGACACTTGAATTTTATGAAGCCGTCGCCGACACAACGGCGACCCACAATTGCTGGGCCTGGCGGCTGGATCACCTGTACCGCTTCAACGATGACGGAGAACCCGCAAGCACGGCGGGAAGGCCCATCCTTTCCGCGATCGAGGGTAAAGGGCTGGACCACGTGATGGTGATAGTCACACGCCATTACGGTGGCACCAAGCTGGGCGTAGGCGGCCTGGTCAGGGCATATTCCGGCAGCGCCGCCAGGTGTCTCGACCAGGCCGGTTCTGTCGAGGTGCTTCCCCGCGTGGAATGTTCCATCCAGGCCGGATTCGGCTGGACGGGCCAGGTCTATGCCGCCCTGGAAGCTTTTGACGCAGAAAAACTGAATGAACGCTACAACGACAATGGAATTGAAATCCGGATAAGCATCACCCGGGCGCTGGTCGAACAACTGGGAACTATGCTCAGTGAAACGACCCGGGGTGAAGTCACGGTCAGTGCTTCAGCGTGAATTCAACACCCGGTAAAGAAGCCGCATAATCCGCTCCTACCAGTAGCGATGGTGTATAGAACCCGCCTTCCACATCATTCCTGAGCAGGAAATCAACGATGCCCAGGCTGGCCGACACCGTCAGGTCATAACCGTTGGGCGTTGTCATGGTTGCCTCGACCGTGCGACCGTCCGCTGTTGTGGCCTGCCCCCACAATTGTGAGCAGCTCTCTTCCGCACCTGGTCGGTGGGGCCGCTGACGTTCTTTTCGATGCGTTTCTTCAGAAACGACTGAACCGGGGCAAGCCCCAGCAGGCCCTGCAACCACCGCAAACGCCGCAGATGGGCAATCGTGCGTGGTGGCAGGGCCATGTATACCTCGATATCCGGAATACCCGTGCTGACCCAGGCGGTGTACACATCGCCCCAGGGTATCGTCACCCCCGTTCTTTCTGCATGGGCAAACGGAATTTTCCGGGTTTTCCAGGCCAGCGGCACTGACTCAAGCCGGCCGTTCCGCCGGATACATCCCCCCGTTTTCAGCCCTTCCAAGCTGGTCTTTGCGGTTCCTGCACTGGGGCCGCCACCCGCTTCAAACGCCAGCAGTAATTTGGTTGCCGCCGGCAATGCGTTGACCAGGCTGGCCGCCAGGCAATCGCTTGGAACGACGTCAAATCCCGCACCGGGCATGATCACGACATCTGCGTGTTTTGCCTGTTCGTGCAGCAGGTGACACGCGGCAAAAACCGAAATCTCCCCGGTAATATCAAGGTAGTGGGCTGTTGTTTCGAGGCAGGCGGAAGTCATCGGCTTGCTGGTAACGGAAAACGGGCCGGCGCAATGTAACACCAGCTTCATACCGGAGACGGCCTGTCGGCATTCAGCCGGTTCATCCAGGCTGAAAACCCGGTAATTCAAGCCCAGTTTTGCAGCGATCGGAGCCACTGCGGCCTCGCTCCGGCCAGCCAGTAAAGGCCGCATACCGCGCCGGGCGGCCTCCGCGGCGATGAGCCTCCCGGTATACCCGTTGGCGCCGTAAATCATCCAGTCCATGTCAGGGCCTGTTCATACCTAAAAGAGGCTTCCCTGCTGACGTGTATCGACCGGCTTTTTGGCCGCAGCTTCTTCCACCGGGGGTTCCGGCGGCGCTTTTTTCGCTTTTGGCGTTATGACGGGTGTGTCTTCGGCCATTTCGTCCTTTACCGGAACGGTGGCCGCCGATTCCGCAAGTTCCGTCGATTTCAAAATCAGTGACAACAACTTGCCGACAGTACAATGAGATTCGAGGGCATGCCTCATAGCCTTCCGCCGGTTTATTTTGTAACGGTTACGCCGCCCGTGCTTGGAGACTGCGAGGAACCCTGCTTCCTGAAGATCGCGGACAATTTTTTGCACCGCGCGTTCCGTGATGCCCACCTCGACAGCGACATCTCGCAGGCGTGCCTCCTGATATTTTGCAAGACACACCAGTACATGACCGTAGTTGCTGAAAAATGTCCAATCGCCCATCATATGTCCTCGAAGTGAGATGTCCGGCCAATTTTTGGAATATTCTTAAGTAAGAATTATAATTCGTGTTTACAATTTCTTCAAACCGAACTTCATAACGAAGAAAACCCGGGAAATAAGTTAATGAGAAATCTGAAAATATCCAAAAATCCTATTGAATTCATGAGTAATTTCATGAAGCTTGAATCTTCGAGCGGTTATTTGCTGATTGCCGCAATGGTACTTGCGCTGTCAGTAGCGAATATTCCCACGGCCCAAACGGTGTACGAATGGATCCTGGGGCTTCACCTGACTGTGACCATTGGCGGACTGGGTGTCGACAAGCCCCTGCTGTTGTGGGTGAACGATGCACTGATGGTGTTTTTTTTCATGCTGGTCGGGTTGGAACTCAAACGCGAGGTCGTGGAAGGACAGCTTTCAAAACCTGACCAGGTGGCTTTACCGATCCTGGCTGCGGTGGGCGGACTGGTGCTTCCGGCAGCCATTTACTGGTTCATCAACGGCGATATCGCCGACCAGAGAAACGGCTGGGCGATTCCCACGGCTACGGACATTGCCTTTGCGCTTGCCATGCTGGGACTCCTGGGTTCCCGCGCTCCGGTTGCATTGAAAGTCTTTCTCACGACGATCGCGATCGTCGACGATATTGCGGCGATTGTGATCATCGCCATTTTTTATACCAGCGACCTGAGCCTGTTTGAGTCTGGGCCTGGCGGGGCTGGGCGTCGCTGTTCTTTTCGTGCTGAACCGTTTGAAAGTGATGCGGCTGGCCCCGTATATGCTGGCCGCCCTGTTCATTTGGCTGTGCGTCCTCAAATCCGGAGTGCACGCCACGCTCGCCGGTGTCGTGGTTGCCCTGTTTATTCCACTGACTCCGGGCGACAATGACTCACCCGCGCGACACCTGGAACATACGCTGCATCCCTGGGTTGCTTTTGCCATATTGCCGATCTTTGCATTTGCAAATGCCGGGGTTTCTTTTTCCGGAATGAGCATGGAAAAGCTGGGCAACGGAGTGTCCCTGGGTATTATTCTCGGCCTGTTCGCGGGCAAACAGATCGGCGTTTTCGGCATGGTCTTACTGGCGCGCCTGTTGCGTATCGCTCAATTGCCCACCGGGGTGACCTGGGGACAGATTTACGGGGTCTCCCTGCTGTGCGGCATCGGCTTTACCATGAGCCTGTTCATTGGCACGCTCGCTTTCGAACACGGCGATTTCGACTTGCTTGCGAACGTGAAAATGGGCGTTCTTGCCGGCTCAGTTCTCTCAGCGGCTGGCGGCCTTGCCGTATTGCACCTGGTCTTGCCGAAAGCGGGAAGTCGCTGACGGCTCTATTCGACGGTGATGACGCCCTCGCAAACAGTCACGCAGTCTCCCCGGATCCACGTGGCTGTCACTACGCCGTCTCTTTTTTCCGTCCGGGCCTCCAGCAGGCTGGGGCGGCCCATTTCCACCCCCTGGGCGATGCGCCAGCTGAAGTCGGCGGTCGCCTCCGGAGCGCACTGACTGAGCAACGCGGCCAAGGCGCAGTTCGCGCTGCCGGTGGCCGGATCTTCAGGAACCCCGTCAAGGGGCGCGAACATCCGGGCCCTGATGTCCACGTCCCCCCGGGTCCTGGCGTACAACAGGATATCCGGCGTTATGCCGGTCCCGTGCAGTGCAGTTGTCGCTTCCAGGTTGCATTGAGCGCTCGCCAACACATCCGTATTCTTTAACTCGACAACAAGGAAAGGCAGTCCGACCCCGGCGACCTGCGGCGGATGGGTATCCTGGCAAATATCGGCCGTTTCAATCGATAGCGCGGCGGCGACCCGTTCAGGCGTGACGGCCTGCCCCAGGGTGAGTCCCTGGGGCGCCAACAGTTCACAATGGAATCCTCCATTTTTTGAGGCAAAAATCGTCACCGGCACCAGGCCGGCCGCCTCTTCAAACGTCACAGTGAGTTGCTCTTCAATCGGTCCGAAGTCGTGCAGACTGGCCAGTATGAAAGCAGTACCAATATTGGGATGCCCGGCGAACGGCACTTCCCTGGCCGGGGTAAAAATCCGGACTTTACGGGTATGGCCCTGCTCCGGAGGCAGCACAAATGTGGTTTCCGAATAATTGAATTCGCGTGCAATTTTCTGCATTTGCCGGTCAGACAGACCCCTGGCATCGGGCAGAACCGCGAGCGGATTTCCGCCAAACCGGTCCCGGGTAAAAACGTCACAGGTGAAAAATCTATATTTCACAGAACTCCATGAATCCGCGAATGAATTGCTCCAGGCGCTGCTCAACCGATTCATCCTGCAGCACGCCTTGCGCATCAAAAACTCCGGCTGCCGCGGAGACCATCAGGCGCTGCCCGGAAAAATACCGTGAGCCCAGCGCCCTGAAGACCGGCAACCAGGCACTTTGAGCCAGCAGGGTGCCAAATCCTCCCGGCGAAGCTCCGATGACCGCAACAGGCTTATCCAGGAACACGTTCCGGATATCCAGGGATGGCCTGGACAACCAGTCAATCGTGTTTTTCAGCACGCCCGGTATAGAGCTGTTGTATTCCGGGCTGACCAGCAACAAACCGGCCGCGTCAGCCACCTGTTGCTTCAATTGCAAAACCGCTGCCGGCATGCCCTGCGCCTCGACGTCCGCGTTGTACAGGGGCACAGCCTCTATGTTTCCGACACTGATGACTTCCGGAAACCGTTTTTTCGCTGCCGCCAACAGGGCGGAATTGTAGGAACCCTTCCTCAGGCTGCCGGAAATTCCCAGGATAGCCCTCATCTGATATCTCCTGGTTGATTCAAATCGACGCCGCCAATTCCGAGCCCTGCTTGATGGCCCGCTTGGCATCCAGTTCAACGGCCACATCGGCGCCGCCGATCAGGTGAACTTTCGCCCCCGCGGCGAGCAGTGGTTCCTGCAAGTCCCGGCAAGGCGATTGACCGGCACAAATGATCACGTTATCAACGGCCAGGAGTTCTTCCCTGCCGTCACGCTCTGTCAGCAAGCCAGAACCATCAATTCGCTTGTAGCTCACGCCGGCGAGCATTTTCACACCCCGCTTACTTAAGTTAAGCCGGTGGATCCAGCCGGTGGTCTTACCCAACCCCTTTCCAGGCTTGCTGGACTTGCGCTGTAGCAACCAGATTTCCCGCTCAAGTGGCTCGGGCTCCGCCGTTACACCCGCCACACCGCCCCGGGCTTCCAGGCTCATATCGATGCCCCAGTGCCGGGCAAATTCACCCGGAGTAGGAAAGTCAGGCCCGTTGTGGGAACCCTGGGCAAGGAATTCCGCCACATCAAACCCGATCCCCCCGGCCCCGATAATGGCAACCTTGTCACCCACCGGTGCATCACCCTTCAGTACGTCGATATAACTCAACACTTTTTCGTGTCCGATGCCTTCAATATCCGGAATCCGGGGTTTGACGCCGGTCGCGAGGATGACTTCGTCAAATCCTTTCAACCTTTCTACATCGGCCTTGACACCCAATTTTACCTCGACACCCGTCAGTTCCAGCTGCCGGGAAAAGTAGTTCAGCGCCTCGTAGAATTCCTCCTTTCCCGGAATCCTCTTGGCCATGTTGAACTGACCGCCAATCCTCTCCTCCGCATCAAACAGGGTTACCTTGTGGCCGCGGCCAGCGGCGACGCTGGAAAACGCCAGGCCGGCGGGACCGGCGCCTACGACAGCCAGTGATTTTGGTTTGGTGGTCGGCAGGTAGTTCAGCTCGGTCTCATGGCAGGCGCGGGGATTGAGCAGGCAGGAAGCCGTCTGGCGATTGAAGGTATGGTCGAGGCAGGCCTGGTTGCAGGCGATACAGACATTGATCTCATCCGCCCTGCCGGTTTCCGCCTTCCTGACAAATTCAGGGTCCGCCAGAAGAGGCCGGGCCATGGAAACCATGTCGGCATCACCGTCCGCAAGCACCTTTTCTGCAACCCCCGGCGTATTGATGCGATTAGTGGTCACCAGGGGTATCTTCACTTCCCCTTTCAGTTTGCGGGTGACCCATGAAAATCCGGCGCGGGGCACCATTGTCGCGATGGTGGGGATGCGTGCCTCGTGCCAGCCGATGCCGGTGTTGATGATGGTCGCTCCGGCTTTCTCCACGGCCTTTGCCTGCGCAACGATTTCATCCCAGGTATTTCCATCCGGCACCAGGTCCAGCATTGAAAGGCGATAGATGATAATGAATTGCTCACCGACGGCCTCCCGGATGCGCCGGATGATTTCAACGGCAATTCGAAAACGCCCTTCCGCTTCGCCACCCCATTCGTCCTTTCGCTTGTTGACCCGTGGCGTGGTGAACTCATTGATGAAATAACCTTCCGAGCCCATGACTTCCACGCCGTCGTAGCCAGCCTTTTGGGCCAACCTGGCCGCGCGGACGAATCCCCGGATTTCGCGCCGGACGCCCCTGCCTGAAAGAGCCCTGGGTTTGAACGGCGTAATCGGCGACTGGATGGCGCTTGGTGCAACCGAGAAGGGGTGATAGCCGTAACGGCCGGCATGAAGAATCTGCATACAGATGCGGCCGCCTTCGGCGTGCACAGCTTCGCGTCACTTTGCGGTGCAGCCTGACCTGCCACGGAAATATCATGGATGAGGCGAATGGCCCCAGCCAGCCGCGCACGGTCGGGGCCATGCCGCCGGTGACGATCAGACCGACTCCGCCCGCTGCACGCTCGGCAAAATAAGCCGCCAGTCTCGGATAATCTTTTGCCCGGTCTTCGAGGCCAGTGTGCATCGAGCCCATCAATACCCGGTTTTTCAGGGTCAGGAACCCGAGGTCGAGCGGCGCCAGCAGATGGGGGTAATTTTGAGTCATGGGGTGTCATTTCTGTTCGACCAGTGAAGTAAGCAGCGCGCGCAGCAATGCTCGGACCCTGGCCATGGGTTCCTTGAGTGTCTCTGCGATGTCGGCCTCTGAAATCAGGTCGCCACCGACGCCGGCGCCCCAGTTGGACACGACCGCGATACCGGCGAAATCGAGCCCAAGTTCGCGCGCCAGCGCGGCTTCCGGAAGCGACGTCATGCCGGCCATGTCACAACCGTCACGCCGGGCCCTTTCAACTTCGGCGGTGCTTTCCAGCCTCGGTCCCTGGAAAACCCCGATACATCCGCCATCAACGATGTCGATCGATTGACTGGCCGCACTTTTCAGCAGCATGTCGCGCAAAGGGCCTGCATAAGGGCGCGTGAAATCCACGTGCACCAGCGGAACGTCCGGAGAATCGAAATACGTGTGTTCCCGCCCCCAGCTATAGTCGATCAACTGATCCGGCGCTGCCAGCGTTCCAGGAGCATACTGCGCCGTGATTCCACCGACAGCAGACACAGCCAGCACGCGATCTGCACCCGCCTCCCGGAGCGCCCACAGGTTGGCCCGGTAGTTGACCCGGTGCGGCGGAAAACGATGCGGGTTGCCATGGCGGGGAAGAAACAATAACCGGACCGGGTCCGCACTGATCACCCGGATTGGCGCAGAGGGTGCGCCATAGGGGGTGTCTACTTCGAGTGTCTCCGCAGCTTCAGCCAGTTCGGTTAGCCCGGTTCCGCCGATCAGGGCCAGGGTTGGCCGGGCGTTCACCTCGAATCCTCCAGCGCACGGATTTCGTCGAGGTGACGCCAGTGCTCATAGGCATCCATACCGCAACCGAAGATGTACTTGTCCGCAGTTTCCAGCCCGATGAAAGCCGGCAACTCACCGGTTGTCTTCCGGTTATGAATTTTCCGCACGAGCACGGCGCTTTTGACGCTGCGAGCGCCGCGGGAAAGGCAATAGCGTTCGATCATTTGCAGAGTGAGCCCGATGTCAAAGATGTCATCTACAATCAACACGTCCTGCCCTTCCAGGTTCAGCCGGGAAGGAACGCGGAATTCGATCTCCCCGCCAGCGGTCTGACCGGTATAACGCGTGGCATGCACGAAATCCATCCGCAGGGGCATTTTCAGCTTTGCAGCCAGCCAGGCGGCAGGCATGACCCCGCCGGTCATCACGATCAGCAGGACAATTTCCCTGTCTCCGTAATAAGCGTTGACCGCCATTGCCAGTTTTTCAATGGCCGCTTCCACTTGCTCCTTGCTCGCCACCAGGCTTGAGTTTTCCAGCAGGACCCTGGGGTCAAGTTCACTCATCTGTTTTCTCCCCAGGATTGCATTCCAAGTTCTTCCAGGCTCTGTCGCCAGCGACGCCACTCCTTGATGCCTTCCTTGTCCACCATCACCAGTTCCTCGCGATTGACGGTCGGCCGCCCATAGAGTTTCGATATGGCCGCGCTGGCATCATTCAGCGGCTCGTCCAGCCCGCTCAGTAATTCTCCGACATCCGCGGGCTGACAAACCAGCACCAGGTCGCACCCTGCGTCAAGGCAAAGACGGGTCCGTTCAACGAGACTACCCACCACTTTCGCCGCATGCATACCCAGGTCGTCCGAAAAGATTACGCCGCGCCAGGCCAGGTCCTCCCGCAAAATATGTCTTGAGCCATCTGCTGGAGTAACCGGCCGGTAACGGGTCCACTTCCGGATAGACCACGTGGGCAATCATCAGGGCGTCCAGTTCGCCTGCCAGTTCCCGGAACGGCAACAGGTCCGAGGCCTTAATCTGCTCCAGGGAGCGGCTATCGCAAACATCCGCGACATGGGAATCAGCATTGATGGACCCGTGGCCGGGAAAATGCTTCCCGGTCGTTTTCATGCCCGAATCGTGCATTCCGGCGAGATATGCCCGTCCGAGCCTTATGACCTCCAGCGGATCGCCCGAAAGAGCCCGATCCCCGATCACACAACTTCCTCGATCCAGGTCGAGCACCGGCGCGAAACTCAGGTCGATACCCACGGACAACATTTCCGTCGCCATTACCCGGCCGTGGCGATACGCCATGTCCAGTGCTTTTTGCGGATCGGAGCGGGCGAGGTTTCCAAGCACCCCGAGCGCCGGCAAACGGGTGAAGCCCTCGGTCAGGCGCTGAACCCTCCCCCCTTCCTGGTCGATGCAAATCAAGGGCCGGGGATCACTGGCCTCCCGGATATCGGAAACCAGCCGGTCAAACTGTTCCCTGTTGTCGTAATTCCTGGAAAACAGCACTACGCCCCCCACAGCAGGGTGTAACAACTGCGCACGACTGCCATCATCCAGCCGGGTACCGGGAATGCCGATCAGTAAGGGTCCGGAATTCATGGCTTTACCCTGCCCTCTCAAACAATGCGATGGATTCGACGTGGCCGGTATGCGGAAACATATCCATGACCCCTGCCCCCACCAAGCGGAATCCGAACTGGTGAACGAGAATTCCCGCATCACGGGCCAGGCTGGCCGGATGGCAGGAAACGTATACCACTCTGTCCGCACCGCTGGCGGCGATATGCGGAAGAATGAACTCCGCTCCGGAGCGGGGCGGATCGACCAGTATTTTATCATAGTGCTGTTTCAGCCACGGTGCCGTGCCGGGATCCTCACCGAGATCGGCAACGTGGAACAGGGCATTACTCACGTCATTGCGTTGCGCATTTTCCACTGCTTTTCTGACCAGTTCAGCATCTCCCTCGATACCCACCGCTTCACCTGCCACGGGAAGCAATGGGCAGCGTAAAGTTACCGAGACCGCAAAACAGGTCCAGGACCCGGTCATCCTTGCCGGGATCAAGCAATTCCATCGCCCGGTGGATCATTTTCCGGTTAATGGCGGCGTTGACCTGGATGAAATCGGAAGGACCAAAAACCATGCGAAGTCCATATTCAGGCAGCTCATATTCCAGTTCCAGGCTGGCGGGTTCCAGGCAATGAATACTGGCCGGGCCGGATGGTTGCAGGAGCACGGCTATGCCGGAATCTTTTGCAAATTGACGAAGCCTTTGCAGGTCCGGTTCACCCAGGGGCTCCAGGTGCCGGAAGACCAGGCCGCACAGATGATCGCCGCAGGAAACCTCGAGCTGGGGAATGGTCTGCCGGGCATCCATGGAGAAAATCAGCTCTGACAGATCGCCCAGGCGGGATGCAATCCGCTCATCCAGCACATGGCATTCCTGCATGTCCGCGACATATCTGCCCTGCCGCTCGCGAAAGCCCACCAGTACGCGATCCTTTTTGTGCACGAAGCGCACGGAAAGCCTGGCCTTCCGCCGGTAATGCCATTCCGGCCCCGTCAATGGTTCCCAGATCGTATCCGGACTGACTTTACCGATCCGCTCGAGATTCTGGACCAGAGTGTTCTGCTTTGACTTCAATCTGCCTGCGCGGAACCAGGTGCTGAAGGGAGCAACCGCCGCAATATCCGAAATGCGGACATTGCGGTTCAACCCGGTCCGGCGAAGCTTCGATTATGCTGACCACTTCAGCTTCGTCCAGATTTCGTTTCCGGTTCGTGATTCGAGCACTGACCCGTTCTCACCCGGTAAGCGCCGTGGACGAAATACCTTCTTCTCCCCGTGACTGGCAACCCCCCGGCCATCATGGGTCAAGTCCCCGATTCTCACCTCGATCGGCTCTGCGGGTAGTGGGCGTCTTCTGTTTCTACCCACGAACGCGTCTCGCTTCCCTGCTCCCGCTGCAAGCAGCGGAAGGCGGCTTCACTCGACAACATATTTTGATCTTCCCTCTGGCTTCGCCAGCCGGGAAGACGCTGGGGAATCTCACGCGCAATGGCACTCCGGTGGCTTTCCTCAAAAAGAACGACCGGGCTTTTTGGCCCGGCCGTGATTTTTCGGGGATTGACCTACTTTTGACGCCAGGCACCGCGGAATCCTGGTAGTACCAGCCCCGACGGGCGTTATTCACCCACTCTTTCGCAAACGTTTCCTGGATATCCTTTTCCCATTCCGGATGTCCGTTGGCCACCGCGATTTCGCGATACACGGCCTGGCGGTCACGGTTTTCATCGGCAACGACGCTCTCAAGACTGCGTCGTTCACTCAGCGGGCACGGCTGCGCGATCACGAATGACAACCAGTCCGTCGGAGCCGAAACCGATCGCGCCTGCATCGAACAGGGGATCCAGTTGCTGTCTCTGCCGGTCAGCCATCCGGGCCTTGATCGCGTTGATTTGCGGCGTGTTGATCTCGATCTCAGCCTGCTGTGCATTGGCGTCAGCAATGAAAAAATCCACCAAGCCCGTCGCGGCGACCAGTACGGCATCGGCTGGTAACTCAAACGGATTCAACAGGGATCCCTCTTCCTGGCAGTTTACCCAGCACATCACCGACGAACTGTTCGGCCGCGCGCTCAGCTGCGGCCGCCGGGAAATAGACATTGATCGTGACACAGGCGGTCGAGCGTAAAAACAATGCCCAGAACCAACATCGCTTTCAGTTTTTTCATCACGTTCTCCTGTTCGGCAACCCCTGCGACATCTTATCAGACCGCGCCGGGGTGGATTAAATTCATTGCTCAATCACCTATTTTCACTGACTCGCCCTCAGAAACCGCTACCAGCTGGGAGAGCAGTCGCGGCCAGTCGACGCGGCGATTGAACGCCCTGATGGTGACCTTGGGAACACCTGCGCCTTCCATGATCAACACGCTGGACGTCATCTTCGCTGACACCGCGAATTTCACAAACATTATTCTGCATGCGACAGCCCATACCCAGGGACTTGTAGGAAAAACTACTGAAGAGCTTCATGACCGGACCGGTCAATGCCGTTGTGGCCCCGCCACCGCCCAGCGTGGTCAGGTTGTTGACCGCTTTTCGCGAAATGTCCCGGGTTCCTGTCTGGTTTGCCGGCGTGCCAAACCAGGCGTCGAATGCCACCGGCTTCCAGTCAAGCATGCGCAAATCATGAATAAATCCATCGATCCGGCCCGATATCTGGCCAAACGAAAATGTGCGGGTAAGCTGTTCCAGGTCAAGGTTCACCGCTTCGATGTTGGCGGACAGGCTGGGTAGCACGCCGAACAGGCTCTTTCTATTCGTAAATCTTCCAGCGAAAGTGATCCGTCAAAAACATCGACCAGGATTTTTCCCTCGACATCGAGGACGCCATCATCAAGGCTCACACCCGGTATGCGTCCGCTGATTTTTCCCGAAAACAAAGGCCAGCCGAGGGCCACCGTCAGTTGCTCCATGTCCAGGTTCTCGAGGTCCAATCTCAGGCGAATATCCGGATCGGCGTTGTCGTTTTGTGCCTCTCCAGGCAATTGCACGGCTAATTCATTCAAAATCAGCCGGCCGCCGAGAACGTCCAGGATCAGCGGCTGAACGATCGCCACTTTCCGTGGCTCGGAATCCAGTGAAACCTGCCCGGGCCCCAGGTTAATCCGGCCCACCAGCAGGCCTCGCCAGCTCAGCCTGGAATGAAACGTATGATCCCCCGGCCGCATCCGCGCATCCAGGCCGGTAAAAGCAAACCGGTTTCGCCGCGTATCCACGATGCTCAAATCCGTGATCCCGAGGTCACCCGAGCGGAATTTACCCTCGCTCCATTCACCACTCCAGGTCACCTGCCCCGTGACACCCAGACCATCCAGTGTCCGGGCTGCGAGGATGGGTTCGAGGTACCGTTCGTAGGCGCCGGGAAACTGCAGATCGAGGCGACTGATTTCCAGGTTCCAGGGGTCCGGTGTTTCGCCAAAACCCAGGCTTGCCCTCCCCTCCACGGATAGCGAAGTCCGGTCAGTCAGGCTGAAAGAGCGAACCTGGATTCCGTCTTCATTCCAGGCCGGCATGAACATGAACTCCAGTTCACCGTCTTCGAAATTCCGGTAAAAATCATCGGCAAGCAATTCGCCGCCGGAAATCGAACCCCTGACCTTTGGAGCGGACCACTCACTCAATCCTGCCGAGACTTCGATCGTACCGGCGAGCGCCTCTGCGGCAAATCGCCCGTCGGGAGAGTCAAACCCCAGCTCGCTGATTCCCAGTTTCAGCAACAGTACAGGCGCGTTACCGGCATTATCCAGGTAGCTGAATTGTGCATCCAGATGTCCACGGCTTAACCAGTTGGCCTGGGACGGCATACCCGGAAGATCCTTCAGCCCGAGCAGATCAAAATCATCCATTTTCAACGAGACCGACATTTGGCCGGCTTGTCCGGTCAATTCGAACTTTGCCTGGTACAGGTCTGCAACTACGTCGCCATGCAAAACGACTTCACCATCCGGCAGGAAATCTTCAACCACCCCCGCAACAGACAAGTCAGAAATTTCCAGCGACAAACCCGTGATTATCGCGTTGTGGCCCGATAAGCTGAATTCACCCCCTGGAAGCAGCCTGCCACTGATCTCTTGCAGCAGAACATTTTCATGTTCGATCGACGCTGCACTGAACCGGACATCGGGAAACGGGCTGGCGCCGGCCCCGGGACAAATCGCAAACGCCACCATGGCAAAACACAGCCCGGTAAAGAGCGAAAATTGATTTTTTTTTGCGTCCACTCGATCCTGGGCTATGCTGTTGTGGGGTCCGGCAAACACATCATGACTCATTCCGTCATGATGCCGAAAAAGGGGACGAAATGACACTTAAACCGGAGCATGATCGGCTCACAAGAATGCTGGTGGTGGATGATCACACCATCAGCGGACAGCATGCGGTGGCGGCGCTTCGCCAGTGTCCCGGCGAAGTCCGGTGGGTGACTACAGCGTCTGCGGCAGTTGAAACGGCATTGTGCTGGCACCCGCACATCATCTTCATGGACCGGCACCTGCCGGGCTCGGACGGTTTGGAACTGCTTGACCGGATCCAGGCTGAATGGCCCGGTGACAGGTCGCTGCCAAAATTCGTTGTGATGACCGGTGATGGTTCCGCCCTGGCAGCAGCGGCAATCGAAGCCACACAAGTTGCTCACGTGCTGGTGAAGCCGGTATCAGGACGGAAAATCAGGGCAGCTGCCGGTCTTGCGGTAAGCAGGGAAATCAATGAGTCCACTGCCGCCGGAACCGGTGTTGAATTGCGGGCAATGTTCAGGAGCGAACTGGAACAACGGCTGCCGGAGCTAGACTCCAGCCTTAGTGTCCTGAACAGCGAGGCTGCTGCCGCCATCCTCCACCAACTGATCGCTTCAGCGGCGATGTGCCTCGAATCCCGTCTTGAATCGAGTCTTCGCTCGCTGGACGCTGCCTGCCGTCAGGGGGCGCAACCCGGTGAAATTGCCCGGCGGTATCACGTCATGCTGGAATTCGCGCGTGAATTTATCGCGAGGACTGCCCCGCGATAAGCGCTTTCATCTCCCGGACGGCATTTTCCAATCCTACAAAAATGGCCCGGGCGATGATGGAATGGCCGATATTCAGTTCGTTCATGTGAGGCAGCCGCACGATATCCCCGACGTTTCCGAGATGAAGTCCATGGCCGGCATTGATGATCAATCCGGCTTCGTGTCCATACAGGCAGGCCTGGCGCAACCTGTTCAGCTCATCGACCTGTTTCCGGCCTCTCGCGTCAGCGTAGGTCCCGGTATGAAGTTCCACCACCGGGGCCCCGGCCCGCCGGGCGGCATCAAGCTGCTCCGGGTCCGGATCGATAAACAGCGACGACCTGATCCCGGCGTCGCTCAATTGCGCGACAGCATCAGCGACCGCCGCAAAATGGCTAACCACATCCAGACCACCCTCGGTCGTCAGTTCCTGGCGCTTTTCCGGGACCAGGCAAACATCGGCCGGCTTGCGTTCGACTGCAATCGCGAGCATCTCCGGCGTCACCGCCATTTCCAGGTTGATCCGTGTTTTCGTGTTGGCGCAAAGCAATGCGCACGTCCTCATCCTGGATATGCCGCCGATCCTCGCGCAGGTGCACGGTAATCGAGTCGGCGCCGGCGTTTTCGGCCAGCTCAGCCGCCTCGATGACCGAGGGATAGCGGGTGCCCCTGGCCTGGCGAACCGTCGCGACATGATCAATGTTAACGCCAAGAAGTACTGCCATATTTCAGTCCATCCAGATCAATTAATAAAAAAGTGATTGGGAATTGAGCGGTTTGTCACCGAGGTAAAACCGGATCAACGAACGCATCAGCGTTTTCAACTCTTTCAGGTGCCGTTCCTCGATATTCCCGGATTTTAACGCCAAAAGCGCGGATCCGGAAACCAGCTCACTGGCTTTTTCTGCAGTGTACTCCCGGCGCTCCGGGCCGGACTCGGGAACATAGGAATACCAGCCGTCCTCTGAATACGGATCGAAGTCCGTGTTCGTGCTCCAGTTGCAGGCCAAATCCGGCGGCCTGCAGGAGTTGCACTTCGAAAATTCGCAATACCGGTTGAGACGAATGACCGGCTGCAAGTTCCGCCACCAACTGCCTGTAACGGTCAAACAAATCGGCATGCGGATCCGAGCGATGAAGAAACCGGGTGGTTAATTCGTTTGCATACAGGCCGCAAAAAAGCGCCTCCCCGACCAGTGGCGGCGGTGAGGCGACCTGATCGGCGGCCGTCAGGGTTCCCAACTCTCCCCTTTGACTCCAACTGAGCAGAAGCGGCCTGAATGGTTGCAGTATGCCTTTCCAGCGCGATTTCGCGCCCCTGGCGCCGCGCGCAACCAGCCCGATCCGCCCGTGGGAGCGGCACAGTGCCTCGATCAGCAAGCTGGACTCCTGGTAAGGCCTGCTGTGCAAAATATAGGAAGGTTCCAGTGCTACGCGCATTGGAGTTCAACCCTGCTCGTCAAATCCGAATTGCCGAAGCGCGCGTTCGTTATCAGACCAGTCCTTGCTGACCTTCACCCACAGGCGCACGAACACTTTTTCATCGAATAACGCTTCGAGCGCCTGCCGGGCCCGCGTGCCGACCAGCTTCAACACATCGCCGCCCTTTCCGATCACGATCTGTTTCTGACCTTCGCGCTCAACCCAGATGATCGCGCCGATCCGGATCAAGCCGTCCTTTCGTTTGAATTCCTCCACCTCGACCGTCAGGGAATAGGGCAGTTCCTGGTGAAGTCTCAGCATCAGTTGTTCGCGAACCAGTTCTCCGGCCAGAAAGCGCTCGCTTCGATCGGTGAACTGGGTTTCATCATAGTACGGCCGTGAAAACGGCAGCCACTGCATGACCTTTTTCTCCAGGTCTTCGACACCACTACCCGACTTGGCGGCGACCAGGAAGACCTCGGCGAAGCGTTCTGTACGCACTTCCTTTTCCAGGAACTGCAGCAAACGCGACTTCTCCGGAACCAGGTCGATCTTGTTGACCACCAGCCAGACGGGGGCGCTGACGGACTCGAGCGAACGGGCCACGTGCTCATCCTGCTTGCTCCAGCGGCCGGCCTCGACCAGGAACAGTATCAGGTCGACGTCGTGAAAAGCGGCGTGCGCAACCCGGTTCATGTAGCGGTTCAGCGCGCGTTCGGCCGCCAGGTGGATACCCGGCGTATCGATATAGATGACCTGTCCTTCCCCGGTGGTCTTGATGCCGGCAATCCGTTGCCGGGTCGTCTGTGGCTTTGCGGTGACGATGCTGAGTTTCTGCCCCAGGATCCGGTTCATCAGCGTGGATTTCCCCACGTTCGGGCGGCCCACCAGCGCGACGTAACCACAGTGAAAATCGCCGTCCTGCTCCGGGATGATCCCGGAATCCATGTCTGTCATTTCGGCGATTTCTCCTCGAGCAACTGCAGCAGCAGCTTCGCCGCAGCCTGTTCAGCCTTTCGCCTGCTGCTGCCGTCGGCTTCCACGACGGTTTGATCGTCGGGCAGCGTACAACTCACATGGAACTTCTTGGCGTGGTCTGCGCCCTCCTCCCGGCTCAACTCATATTCGGGCAAAGGCCGCGCGCGTCCCTGCAGCCATTCCTGCAAGCGTGTCTTCGGATCTTTGAGGTCGTCCGCACCGGGCAGGTTTTCAATCAACGGGTCAAAAAGGTCGAGGATTACCGCGCGGCAGGCCAGGTATCCTCCGTCGAGAAATATGGCGCCAAGAAGCGCCTCGAATGCATCGGTGAGTATGGAGGCACGCCGGAACCCACCGGACTTCAGTTCGCTCTCGCCCAGGTGGAGTTGTTTGCCCAGGCCCAGCCCCGAAGCGATCATCGGCCAGGCTGATTCCTCTGACCAGGCGTGCCCTCATCCGGCTCAGATCTCCTTCCTGGGCGTCCGGGCGGCGTTCAAACAGCCTGGAAGAAACGACCAGGTTGAGAACACTGTCACCGAGAAATTCAAGCCGTTCGTTGTTCCGGGCACCCATGCTCCGATGCGTCAGGGCATCCTGCAGCAGCGTGGGGTCGATGAACCTGTAGTCGATTCCGGTCAGGGAATCTTTCACATCATTTTCTCAGGATAACAGACCGGTCAAATTTGCCAATGAGGTCGATGTTGCCGAGAAAGGGCTTTCTCACTTCGTAGGCCACTCTGCACTTGAACCCCATCGCTTGTCTTGGAAATTCTCACGTGCTGATCCTTGATATTGTCGCTGGCAGTAACTGGCCCACAGGCTCATCTGAATTTTCTGCTTGATCTTTGCGGGCGTCAGGGAAGTCGACGCCGGGTCATTCTGCAACAACTCCAGGGCATTTCACCAGCGCATAGTATTCGAGGTACATGGGGATGACCCGCATTCCCTGCATAGGCAAAAAACAAGGTCACGGACAAGACGATCAAAAATCCGAAAAGCGTCAAGCCACTGTCTCTGCGAATTTTCATTTCAATTCACCTGCTTCCTTGTTGAGTGGACCCGGATACTATAACCCTTCCGGCCGTAATCGAAAAATATGGATTTCCTAGTGAATTCCATCGCCAACGCGCGACAAGTCTCCGCATCCCTTGGTGTAATCGAAATTCAGCCAGATTCCGACCGCACGGCCCATCAGGTTTTCTTCCGGCACAAACCCCCATTCGCGGCTGTCGTTGCTGCGGTCACGGTTGTCCCCCATCATGAAATAGTGCCCTTCCGGCACCTGCCACTGACCATCCCTGCTCCCGGAGCCTTCATGAATAAGAATGTCATGCTCCACCTCCCCCAGCGTTTCTCTGAAACGAACCGCATCAGGCCGGGAGTGTGTGCATTTCACTTCAGCGCTGGAGTAATGGCCCTGCGTTCGCGGCCAGGACCTCTTCGCCATTTACGAACAAGTGTTTGTCCCGGTAAGTGATGGTGTCGCCTGGCAGGCCAACCAAACGCTTGATGAAATTCACCTTGGGATCAACCGGATAACGGAACACCACGACATCACCGCGTTCGGGTTCGCCAAGGGGCACGAACTTGGTATGCACGACCGGCAGCCTCAAGCCGTAGGCGAACTTGTTGACCACGATGAAATCACCGACCAGCAGGGTAGGAATCATCGAACCCGAGGGAATTTTGAACGGCTCGAACAGGAAAGATCGAAACAACAGAACGATCAGCAGCACCGGAAAAAGAGAACGTGAATACTCGATCAACACCGGATCACGGGGGCGCTCGATACTTTTTTGCACCGCGCGGTCCATTCTGCGCCGTTTCAAAAACAGGCTGTCGAGCAGCCAGATGAGTCCGGTAAGGCCGGTCAACAAGACCAATAACAGTGAAAAATCGGGTTTCATCGGCGTATCCTACCTTTTGTTATCCTGTTGCAGTATCGCAAGGAACGCCTCCTGTGGAATTTCCACGCTGCCCACCTGCTTCATGCGCTTCTTGCCGGCTTTCTGTTTTTCCAGCAGTTTGCGTTTCCGGGTGACGTCTCCGCCATAACACTTGGCCGTTACATTTTTGCGCAACGCTTTGACCGTGGTCCGTGCAATAACCTGTGACCCGATGGCCGACTGAATGGCCACATCAAACATCTGCCGCGGAATCAGTTCCTTCATCCGTGACGGCCAGCTCACGTCCCCGCCTCTGGGCCTGGTCACGATGCACGATGAGTGACAGCGCATCAACCCTTTCACCATTGATCAGCACGTCCACCCGGACAAAAGGCCCGGCCTGGAAGCGCCGGAAGTGATAATCGAAAGACGCATACCCCCGGCTGACCGACTTCAGCCGGTCGAAAAAATCCAGCACGACTTCCGACAGCGGAAGTTCATATCGAATGGTTACCTGGCCGCCGACATACTGCATGGCTTTCTGCACGCCCCGTTTCTCTTCGCACAAGCCAATGACCGCGCCGACATAATCCTGGGGCACCAGGATATTGGCCTCGATGATGGGTTCGCGGATTTCCAGGATCTTGCCGGCATCCGGAAGCTTGGCCGGGTTTTCCAGGGTCATGACCTCTCCGCTGATCGAGTTCCACCTCGTAAATGACGGTTGGCGCAGTGGTGATCAGGTCGACATTGTATTCCCGTTCCAGGCGTTCCTGGACGATGTCCATGTGCAAAAGCCCCAGGAATCCGCAACGAAAACCAAAACCCAGGGCCTCGGATGTTTCCGGCTCGAACTGCAGTGCAGCATCGTTCAACTGCAGGCGATCCAGCGCCTCGCGCAGATCGGGATAATCGTCTGCATCGGTGGGAAACAAACCGGCAAAGACCCGGGGCTGCAAGTTTTTGAACCCGGGCAGCGGCTTCACCGCGCCGTCTTTGGCCAGGGTAATCGTGTCACCGACCGGAGCGCCGTGCACATCCTTGATGCCGGCAACAAAAAATCCCACTTCACCGGCGGAAATCCGGTCCCGCACCATGCGTTTGGGTGTGAAAACGCCAACCTGCTCTACCTGGTGCTGATTGCCGGATGACATCATCTTGATTTTCTGGCCTTTTCCAACCCAGCCGTCGACGACCCGGACGAGGGAAACAATGCCCAGGTAATTATCAAACCAGGAATCAATAATCAGCGCTTTTAACGGCGCATCAGGATTGCCCCGCGGCGCGGGTATCCCCTGCACCATGGCTTCCAGCACATCGTCAATGCCCTCACCGGTCTTGGCGCTGACGCAAAGCGCATCGGTCGCGTCGAATGCCGATGATGTCTTCAATTTCCTGCTTGACCCGGTCCGGCTCGGCCGACGGCAGATCGATCTTGTTGAGCACCGGGATCACTTCCAGTCCCAGTTCGACCGCCGTGTAACAATTGGCCACGCTTTGCGCTTCGACACCCTGTGCGGCATCCACGACCAGCAATGCACCCTCACACGCCGCCAGAGAACGCGAGACCTCGTATGAAAAATCAACGTGTCCCGGAGTATCGATGAAATTGAGCTTATAGATCTGACCGTTGCGCGCCTTGTAATCAAGCGTCACGCTTTGCGCCTTGATCGTGATTCCCCGTTCGCGCTCCAGATCCATCGAGTCCAGCACCTGGTTTGCCATTTCACGCTCGGTCAATCCGCCACAGATCTGGATAAATCGATCCGCTATGGTCGATTTCCCATGATCAACGTGTGCGATGATTGAAAAATTACGTATATGGTCTTGGTCCATTACCCCTGCGCCTGCTTGCCGTCGGCCAATATCAAAGGGCCATTCGCTTCCAGTGAAACGAATGGCCCGGTTAAGCAGTTGGCAATTATAGCTTAAGTCGGGAACCTCTGATCAACTCAGCACCAGGGTTCCATGCGGCCTTATTCTTCAACCGTTGGCGAATAAGCGATATACCGGGTGGTTCCTTCCCGCATGACGCGAAGCGCTACGGCTTTGCCCTCGGGCAGGGACTCGACGATTTTGTCGAAATCACCGGTTCCATTCACGCTTTGGTTGTTGATCGTCAGGATGACATCACCAACTCGCAAACCCGCCCGGAATGCCGGGTCGCTTTCAATCCTGGCAACGATGACGCCGCCTTCAGGATTGCCCAGTGCACGGCGGCGATTTTCTTCAATCGGTTCAACGACAATACCCAGGGCATTGGATTGCCCGCTGTCGGAGTTCGCCACACGCAGGTTTCCGTCTTCATCCGCCTCGAGAGAATCCAGGACCACGGTAAACGTCTCCTTGGCGCCGTTCCGGCTTACCAGGACTTTTGCTTCGGTACCGGGCGGATTCGCGCCTACCAGGGGTGGCAGATCGCCAGATGATTCAATTTCTTCACCGTCAAATGCCAGGATGACGTCGCCCGGTTGAATCCCCGCGCGCTCGGCGGCGCTGCCTTGCGTGACATCGTTGACCAATGCGCCGACCGGCCTCTCCAGGCCAAATGCCTCGGCCATTTCGCGAGTCACCACTCCCACCTGCACGCCCAGCAAGCCACGGGAGACTTTTCCATGCTCGCGCAGTTGCTTGATCGCCCGGTTCGCAGTTTCAATCGGGATCGAGAAAGAAAGGCCCATGTAACCACCCCCTGAACTGAGTATCCAGGAATTGATTCCGACCACTTCTCCTTCCATGTTCAACAGGGGACCACCCGAGTTACCCCGGTTGATGGCCACGTCAGTCTGTATGAACGGGACATATTGCTGCTGGTTGGTGCTGCGCCCCTTGGCGCTGACGATTCCGGCCGTTACGGATTGATCGAAATTGAACGGCGATCCTATTGCAACCACCCATTCACCCGGACGCAATGACCTTACTGTCCCCGGTTTTCAGGGTGGGAAGGTTTTTGGCGTCAATTTTCAACAGCGCGACATCGCTCAGGGGATCTGAGCCGATGAGTTCCGCTTCGAATTCACGCCGGTCTGCCATCCGAACAATGATCTGGTCGGCGCCATCCACCACGTGATGATTGGTGATGATGTAACCATCCGACTCGACAATAAAACCGGAGCCGGCGCCACGCCTGTCAGGACTTCCGCCCCCGCCCTGGGGGTTACCCGGAACATCAAAAAAGCGCCGGAAGAATTCCGGCATTTCCTGCTGATCATGCGGGTTTTCCATCCCGTCCGGAACGCCGGTACCGGCTCTTTCTCCGAACTGGGTGACCTGGATGTTCACCACCGCCGGTGAGGTCTGTTCAACCAGTTCGGTAAAATCAGGCAGCCCTGTAACCTTGGCAAACACCGGATTTGAGAACAGCAATACAAGTGTTGTAGCTAAACTGATGATCAAACTTCTGCTCACTATTTTTTCCTCGTTTTCATTGACGGGTTTCCTGAATTTCAATAACGCGCAACAAGTGGACAATAAACCGCCCGGGAAATTCCCTGGCGCCTTTTACAGACCAGACAAGTATCACTGAACCAGATACCAGACCACCCAGCAGTGTCACCATATCAGCGCTACGTGAATTGAAGTTGCCCAGCGTGGAAAAATAATACCCGGCAGCCGCTCCTGCGATGCCTGCCAATAAGGGGTACAGATAAAGCCTGGTCACAAGGCGCAAAAACAATGTCTCTGGAATCCCCACGATCACCGGCTGACCCTGCCGGGCATCAATGGTGTTTTCGAGGCTGAGAACGTACCGGCCTGCGCCTTAACAAGCGCCCGAAAACGCCTGCGCCACAGCCTCTGCCGGCATCGCAGCTGGCACATCCCGTCGTCCCGCCGAGACGGATGTCGGCCAGTCCATTCCTGACTGCCACTACCCTGCCCTGTTGCTCGATCATCTCCGGGTAGGTTCCGATATCAGTGGTCAGCGATTCGGACTGCATCACCAATAAACTTCACCGTAACTCCGGGCACGTCACCGATGACTGTTATCAGCATGTCGTCCTGTTGTTCGTGAAAATGCGTGGGTTGTTCCCAGCCTGCTCATGCCGGTTCGCATATCGCTGTCGGGCTTGATGTTTTCAATGTACACCGATACCGCTGCCAACCCATCACTGTACACCAGGTGTTCATAAACACCCTGGTCCTGCCTCGCCAAACCTCCGGTGAGACGTCAGTTTGAAACCCGGCGGCAAAGAATCCGGTTGCCACGTCAGGAGTGGAATTTGCCCACCCCTTCCGGATGGGAGCCGGGATTCCACGGTTTTGAATTTCTTGAGCTGGCTGCCAGGGCTGCAATTCCTTGATATCGACTTCTGAGCCTAACCTGATATCGGTGAACATCATCGTTGCGATCGGCTTGCCGTCACTCGCCGATCAGTTCCCATTTCAACAACAAGCCGGAGCGCTCTTCGAGCCACAGCGAGTATCCGTAACGGTACTTGTCGTGAGGAATCACCTTGAGGTTTCGCGCCTGCTGATCCTGCGATCCTGGTCTCGGCCCCGACTTTTAATGAATAGGAAGTCTTCGGTTGAACCGTACTGATCGACCGGCAATTCCGGGAAAAACGAGCGATTGTAACCCTGGTCCTCGAACACCGAGGAATCGTCTGCGAGCACCCAGCGGATCCCGTTGGAATCCCTCAATATCTCGCGCGGGTCCCGGAAATGGCAATGAGGCGTTCCCGCACTCCATGCCTGTCGGACACGTGGGTAATTCTCATGGTCTCGACTTCGTCACCCGGACGTAGACAAAAGTACCCTGGTAACTCATCTGGCTCATGGCCGTGCTCATCCGGTCCAGCATCAGGCGGGGCATCATCGGCTTCCGAAGCGAACGCACCGCCGGCCGGCACTGACATCAAGGCCAGCAGAAACCCAATGGCGGCAATGCGCGTCATCTCAGGTTGGTTCGGCGTCCCCGGTGTCCCCGGCCTTGGCCGCGTCTGCGTTGTTTTCAGGGTCAACAGGAGCCTTTGAGCCGATGATGACGATAGGGACGAACTTCACGAAACCGTTTCCACCGGTACTCCCGGTAGCCTGGTAATGCCGCAACAGGTAAGGGTTCATTGTCCGGTCAAAAGAATAAATCGACTCGGAGCCGCTGACCTGGCTGGAATACGGGGCTGCCGTGAAGCTTTGGGGACTGACAAACGGTTTGGGCGAAACTTCGCCCGCCAGCTCGCTTCCGGCCTGCGGTGCACCCGGCATGCCGGGGCCGACTAGCAACGATGGCCATCAGTGCCACCGAAGCGGCTATGGCCAGGCCTGCAACCGGTTTGAGCCACCCGGTCGGAAACGGCCGTGAGTGCTTGACAGGCTGTTCGCTTTCCAGGGCGCGGCCGACCCGGGCGCAGAGATCCTCGCCTGCAATCGAGCCGTCCTGGTGCCGCAGACAATCCCTGATCAGGTGGTAACGCGTCCAGGTGGCGCGCAGTTCATCGTCGGTGCCGAGGCGTCTCACCAGGAAACGGCTGGTTTCCAGACTGATTTCGCCGTCTACCAGGGCCGAAAGGTGTTCACGGGTTTCTTTACTCATTTTCATTCCACACTATAAATTTTCAAATCTCTTCCACGAGGGGTTTCAGCTTTTCATCAATCGCTTCGCGCGCCCGGAATATCCGGGAGCGGACAGTGCCGATCGGGCATTCCATCGTCACGGCAATCTCTTCGTAACTCATACCGTCCATCTCACGCAAAATGATGGCGGTGCGCAAATCATCCGGTAACGCGGCGATGGTGTCGTAAACCGTCCGCCTGATTTCCTCGCGCATGAGTTCATTTTCAGGCGTGCCCTGCTCTTTAAGGCGGCTGTCCATGTCGTACTGTTCGGCGTCAACGGCGTCAATATCGCTGGTAGGCGGCCGCCGCTTCTTGGCCACCAGCCAATTTTTAGCCGTGTTGATCGCAATCCGGTACAACCAGGTGTAAAAAGCGCTGTCTCCGCGGAACCGGTCGATCGCGCGGTATGCCTTGATGAACGCCTCCTGCGCCACGTCCAGGGCTTCTGTCTGGTCCGCGACATAGCGCGCTACCAGGCTGATGATCCTGTGTTGGTACTTGTTGATAAGCAGGTCAAAGGCTTTTTTATCGCCTTTCTGCACTCTTTCAACCAACAATTGATCGACCTGCGCTTCGCTCATGCGTTCACGCTCTGCTTCTACCTGATCGCTCTGCCGGACCGGTTGCCGGATATTGGTATCCGGATCAAACACGGTCTGGGTAGCGTGTAATTTGTATACGGCCGTCATTCGTGCCGGCTCCCTGCGCTGAGCATAACATGGTCAATGTTCCCACTGAGCGATATGACACGATCCCGGTAATGGAGTTCCGTAACCGTTTAACTATTTATTCACCCCGACAACGGATGCAAGAAACCGGAGCGGGTGCGATAATGGTCGAGCGCAACGGTTTTTCGCTTAAACCCCTAACAACAGGCATTGAAAACATCATGGAATTTCTGAAAACCCTGGGAATTGAAGAATTTAATCCCGGAGCATATTTCGGCAACAACGAATGGTCCTCTACCCAGGACGACGGAATCATTGAATCGTTCAACCCGGCCAACGGTGAATTGATCGCCAGGGTTTACGGTGCTTCGGAAGCAGACTATGAACGGGTCATGGATACGGCCGAAGTCGGTATTTGAAGCATGGCGCACGGTGCCGGCTCCGCGCCGCGGAGAAGCGGTTCGTTTGTGCACCGAGGCTTTGCGCAAAACACAAGGATGCGCTCGGCAGCCTGGTCAGCCTTGAAATGGGCAAGATCAAGGCCGAGGGCGACGGCGAAGTCCAGGAAATGATCGACATCGGGGATTTTGCCCTGGGCCAGTCGCGCATGCTGTACGGACTCACGATGCACTCGGAACGCCCACAGCACCGCATGTACGAACAATGGCATCCGCTCGGTATCGTCGGCGTCATCACCTCCTTCAACTTCCCCGTTGCCGTTTGGGCCTGGAATGCGCTGCTCTCGGCCATATGCGGCAACGTCACGGTCTGGAAACCATCATCCAAATGCCCCCTGTGCTGCACCGCGGTGCAGAAAATCTGTAACGAGGCATCTGGAGGAAGGCGGGTTCCCGCCCATTTTCCTGAGTTTCATGGCGAGCGGACACGACCTTGCAAACCGTTTTGTCGATGATGAACGCGTGAAACTGGTGTCCTTTCACCGGTTCCACCTGGGTCGGCCGGACCATCGGTGCACGCGTGGCCGAACGTTTTGGCCGGAGCCTGCTGGAACTCGGCGGCAACAACGCCATTATCCTGGATGAAACCGCCGACCTGCAGATGGCCATACCCGGTATCGTGTTCGGCGCTGTCGGCACGGCCGGACAGAGATGCACCACGACACGGCGCCTGTTCGTACACGAATCCATCCAGGACAAAGTCTGCGATCTGTTGGTCGGCGCCTACCAGCAGGTGCGAATCGGCGAAGTCGCTGGATCCGGATACACTGATGGGGCCCCTGGTGGACGAGTCCGCGGTGCGGGATTTCAAAGAGGCCATTGATGCAGCGCGTCGAGGCCGGCGGTAAAATATTGACCGGCGGCTCACCGATTGAACGTCCCGGTTTCTACGTGGAGCCGACGATTATCCTGGCCGAAAACGAATGGGAAATAGTTCAGACTGAAACCTTTGTTCCGATACTTTACGTGATTCCGTTTTCGAACATCGAAGACGCGATCCGCATGAACAACGACGTGCCGCAGGGCCTTTCGTCGGCAATCTTTACCACCGATGTGCGTCATTCGGAGCTGTTCCTGTCCTCCGTCGGTTCCGACTGCGGTATCGCGAACGTGAACATTGGCACTTCGGGCGCGGAAATCGGTGGCGCTTTCGGCGGTGAGAAGGAAACCGGCGGTGGCCGCGAATCCGGTTCGGATGCCTGGAAAGTTTACATGCGGCGCCAGACCAACACCGTGAACTGGGGTAAGGACCTGCCACTGGCGCAGGGCATCAAGTTCGACCTCTGAGCCGAGCGGAACCTCGCCACGTGCTTTATAACCTCGCCCGCAGGGTCCTGTTTGCAACGGACCCCGAAACCGCTCACGAGCTGACCCTCGAGAGCCTGCGGCTGGGCCACAACCTCGGGCGCGGCCCGGCTGATGTGCAAGGTAAGTTTGCAGCCGGTCACCTGTATGGGTCTGGAATTTCCGAACCCGGTAGGAGTGGCGCCTGGCCTGGATAAAAACGGCGACTACTTCGAAGCGCTTGGCGACCTGGGTTTTGGTTTCGTGGAAATCGGCACCGTGACGCCCAGGCCGCAACCGGGAAATCCCCGGCCCCGGGTGTTCCGCCTGACCCGGGCGCAGGCCATGATCAACCGCCTCGGCTTCAACAACAAGGGTGTCGACCACCTGGTGCGCCGGGTCAGGAACCACCGTTACCAGGGTGTTCTCGGAATCAATATCGGCAAGAACTTTGACACCCCGATTGAGAATGCCGCGGATGACTACCTGTTCTGCCTGGACAGGGTCTATCCCTATGCCGACTACATAACCGTCAACATTTCCTCACCGAACACGAAAAACCTGCGTGATTTACAGGGTGAAGACGCGTTGGATCAGTTGCTGGGCCGAATCAGCGAACGCCGTATGGAGCTCAGCGATCAGCACGGTCGCCGGGTGCCGCTGGCGGTCAAAGTGGCTCCTGATCTCGAGGACAGTGCCATGCCGGTCATCGCAAAAGTCGTGGTGCGGCACGGCATGGACGCGGTGATTGCGACCAATACGACAATCAGCCGCGACGGTGTGGACGGCATGAAACATGCAGACGAAGCCGGCGGCCTTTCCGGCGCCCCGCTGAAAGCCAGGGCCGACAAGGTGCTGGCTGCCTTCCGGTCGCTGCTCCCCGAAGAAATCGCCTTGATCGGAGTCGGCGGCATCACCACCGGGCAGGACGCGGTCGACAAGCTGGACCTCGGCGCCGACCTGGTTCAGTTCTATACCGGCATGGTGTACCGCGGCCCTGCCCTGGTCACCGAGTGCCTGCAGGCGATTGCCAGCCGAACCACCGGATGAAAGTAAGCCAAAACCCTTCGTTGCAATCCTTCAACTCGTTCGGCGTCCAGGCTTCCGCCGGACTCATGATCACCCTGGAAAACGAAGAAGACCTGTTATCCCTGCCGCCATTTATCCCGGACCGGGACCTGGTATTGGGCGGTGGCAGCAATGTGCTGTTTATCAGCGACGTACCGGGAACCGTTTTTCACAACCGCTTGGCCGGCAAGGAAATCGTGGAAGTGCACGACGACCATGCGTGGATTGAAGCCGGCGCCGGTGAAAACTGGCACGAACTGGTCCGCTGGACACTTGACCAGGGATTTACCGGCCTGGAAAACCTGTCCCTGATTCCGGGCCTGGCCGGAGCGGCGCCGATTCAGAATATCGGTGCTTACGGGGTCGAACTGGCCGACGGTGCTCGAATCCGTGACGGCCTGGGACCTGGTGCAAAATCGCTGGGCCTCGTTCACGCTGGCCCAGTGTGAATTGTCCTATCGGGACAGCCGCTTCAAGTCCAGGGAACCGGGACGCTACCTGATCAGTTCGATCCGCCTGCGCCTGGATACGCATTTCAATGCAAGCCTGGACTACTCGGGACTGCGCGACGAACTCACAAAAGCGGGCATCGAAAAGCCTTCGGCGCACGATGTCAGTGATGCGGTTGTCCGGCTTCGGCGCAGCAAACTTCCGGACCCTGCGGTTACGGGAAACGCAGGCAGCTTTTTCAAAAACCCTGTCCTGAACCGTTCGCAGGCCCAATCACTGACCGATCTTTTCCCCGGACTGCCGGCCTGGCCCCAGGAAGGTGAGGAAATCAAGCTTTCCGCCGCGTGGATGATTGAACACTGTGGTTTCAAAGGCCGGCGGATTGGTGACGCCGGCGTATCAGACAAGCATGCACTGGTTCTTGTCAACCACGGTTGTGCGACGGGAAAACAGGTATTCCAGCTGGCCGGGGATATTCAATCCGCGGTTTCCAGCACCTTCGGTGTCCTGCTCGAACCGGAACCCAGGATCGTCAATTTCCCGTCCTGAATTATGGAGTTTTCAATGAAAAAAATGATTGCCTTGTTTACAGCCACCCTTTTGCTCGTTTTGGTCGCATGCAAACCGGCCCCCGAAGCCGAAGCGCCGGCTGCACCCGAAGCTGCGCCGGTCAGCCTGGAAGACGCCCGGTCGGCGGTTGATCCAGAGCGCATGCTGGCGAACATCAGGGAATTGTCTTCGGACGCGTTTGGCGGCCGGGATCCGATGTCGGAAGGCGAACGCCTGACCCTTGAGTTCATCGAAACCCGGTTCCGCGAAATAGGCCTCGTCCCGCTTTTTGGCGACAGTTACCTGCAGCCGGTTGAACATGGTATCGATCGAGGCGGATCCATCCACCGTCCGGATGACCTTCCACATGGACGGAAAAGACCGGCTGGTCAGGTACCAGGACGAAATGGTCGCAGGAACCACCCGGGCTGTGCCGGAATCGCAGGTCGAAACCAGCGAAATCGTTTTCGTGGGTTATGGAATCGTGGCTCCGGAGTATGGCTGGAACGATTATGCAGACGTGGATGTAACAGGCAAAACGGTGCTGATCCTGATCAATGACCCCGGGTTTGCGACACAGGACCCGTCCCTGTTCAAGGGCAACGCCATGACCTACTACGGACGCTGGACGTACAAGTTCGAAGAGGCCGCCCGCCAGGGCGCCGCCGCCGCGATCATCATCCACGACACGGCGCCGGCCGCCTACGGTTGGGAAGTTGTTCGCAACAGCTGGTCCGGGCCCCAGTTTCACCTGCATCGCGACAATGACAATATGGACCGCGCCGCCATTGAATCGTGGATTCAGAAGGATGTGGCCGAAGAACTGGTGGAAGCTTCCGGCCTGGACCTGGCCGACCTGGAACAGGCTGCTCTTTCACCTGAATTCAAAGCGGTTGAACTGGGCAGCACGCTGGACGCCAGCGTTGAGAATCACATCATCCGCAGCCAATCATTTAACGCAGGCGCCATGCTTCCGGGCAGTTCCCGCCCGGAGGAGTTGTTCATCTATACCGCGCACTGGGATCACCTCGGCACGGATTCCCTGGTAGCCGAAGGGGAAGACGGTATTTATAACGGCGCCGTCGACAACGCCTCGGGTATTTCCGCATTGATGGAGCTGGGCTATTCGTTTGCTGCACTGCCGCGCGCCCCGGCGCGGAGCGTTGCATTCCTGGCGGTCACCGCCGAGGAATCCGGGCTGCTGGGCTCCTCGTTTTACGCTGACAACCCGCCAGTACCCATGCGCAACACGGTCGGAGGCATCAACATCGACTCGATGATGGTTTACGGCCCGACCAATGACGTCGTCGTCGTGGGTTACGGCAGTTCGGAACTGGAAGACATCCTGATCAGGAAAGCCGGTGAGCAGGACCGTTTCGTAAAACCCGAGGAGCACCCGGAGCGCGGTGGCTATTACCGTTCGGATCATTTCAACTTTGCCCGGAAAGGCGTGCCCATGCTTGTACGCCAAGGGAGGTTCCGAACATCGTGAACTGGGTCCGGACTATATCCAGGCCAAGAGCGCTGAATTTCTGAAAAACCGCTACCACACCGCGCTGGACGAAGTGGGCGATGACTGGGACTTGCGCGGCGCTGCTCGAAGACGTCGGGATTTACTTCCGCATCGGTCTGCAAGTGGCTGACAGCGAGCAAGTGGCCGGAATGGTACGAGGGTAACGAATTCCGCGCCGTGCGGGAAAACTCCCTGCAGAGCCCCTAACGAATTCATGGTAGCGCATCGCCGGCCTTGCCGGCGATGAAGGAGCGGCCCATGGCCGCGATTAGGCAACTCACTCCGAACCACCGGCAGACGCGCTGTTCCCCAGCACCCTTTCTTATCCGGCCCTGCGGGCTACCCTCGCTCAGGAACCCGCCGGTTCGGGACCACTGAGGGAAATGGGGTCAGAGCCCTTTTTAGTCGAAAACGGGAAATGGCGGGAAATGGGGTCAGAAAGCGTTGATTCCGGTCAGCTCACGTCCAACCACGAGTTGGTGGACCGTCTCGGTGCCTTCGTAGGTAATCACGCTTTCCAGGTTCAGCATGTGCCTGATCGCCTGGTATTCAGTGGTGATACCGCTACCCCCGAGGATATCGCGGCAGTCCCGGGCGATATCCAGGGCCATGCGCACGTTATTCCACTTGGCAATGCTGACCTGGGTGGGCTGCATTTTACCGGCGTCTTTCAATCGTCCGAGCTGCAGGGACAGCAATTGCGCAGAAGTAATCCTCCGCGCCATGTCGGCCAGCCGGATCTGGATCGCCTGGTTGGCGGCCAGCGGACGACCGAATAAAACGCGGTCTGACGTGTACCTGATGACCTCGTCCAGGCAGGCGATAGCAGAACCTATGGGACCCCAGGTAATTCCATAACGGGCCTGGGTCAGGCAGCCCAACGGGCCTTTGAGTCCAACAACGTTCGGCAGACGGTTTGCTTCGGGCACGCGGACATTATCAAAATACAATTCCGACGTAACCGAAGCCCGCAAAGACATCTTGGACTTGATGGCCCGCGCCTCGAACCCCTCCATGTCCTTCTCGACCAGGAACCCCATGATGCCGTCGTCTGTTTTTGCCCAGACAATGGCGACATCGGCAAGGTTGCCATTGGTAATCCACATCTTGGAGCCGTTGATCACCCAGTCATCACCATCGCGGCGTGCGTGCGTCTTCATGTTGGCAGGGTCGGAACCGCCGTGCGACTCGGTCAGGCCAAAGCAGCCAATGAGTTCACCGGCTGCCATACCCGGCAACCAGCGCTGCTTCTGTTCTTCCGAACCGTAAGCGTAAATGGGGTACATGCACAGGCTGGACTGCACCGAAACAAAGCTGCGAAGGCCCGAGTCGCAGCGCTCGAGCTCCTGGCAGATCAGACCGTAGGACACGCCGTTCAGTCCGGCGCAGCCGTAACCCTCCAGGCTGGACCCCAACAGCCCCATTTCCGCAATCTCGGGCACCAGCTCCGAGGGAAACGTCGCCTCGTCGAAATGTTTGGCGATGATGGGCATGGCCCGTTCATCGACCCAGCGGCCAACGCTGTCTTTTATCATCAATTCTTCTTCGGTCAGCAGCGATGCAACGTCGTACAGGTCGTATGGGTTCAGCTTGGCCATTTGGCGCTCCAAAATAAGGTTTTATGCCCTGCCGGGCTTGTATGAAAATCAGGGGTAAAATAATCCGGCTATTCTACTCGTTGGTGACCCCGGAGGGTACATGTGCGGAAGCAACATGCGCCCTGGCTGAATCAATATGTACCTGCTGGTCGTCGAAGAATATATCGGCGCCGAAGGTTTTCAGGAATTCTCCCTTCGAGCGTCCACCAAGAAACAGTGCTTCATCGATCCTGATACCCCATTCCCTGAGCGTCAGGACCACCCGCTTATGGGCCGGGGCCGAACGGGCGGTCACCAGGGCCGTCCGGATCGGATTGTTTTCAATCGGGTATGCGGACTGGATCTTGTGCAGGGCTTCCAGAACCGGTTTGAAAGGGCCGCCCGAAAGCGGCTGACCAGCAGAAGCCCGTTCGCTGTCAGAAAACGCTTCCAGGCCCCGTTCCTGGTAAACCCGCTCCGCTTCATCCCCGAAAATAACCGCATCACCGTCAAAAGCGATCCGGAGTTGACCACTGTCCCTGCTGCTGGCTCCTACCGGGCAGGATAGTGGCCGCCGCGTAACCCCGTTCCAGCGCCTTGCGGACATCACCGGCATTGGTCGACAACAACAGGTCGGCGCCATAGGCCTCCATGTATTTGTAGGGGCTTTCACCGCCGGTGAATGCCGCACGCTCTATTTTCAAGCCGAAATGCTCGATCGTGTTGAAGATCCGCAGACCCGTATCGGCGCTGTTCCGAGACAACAGAATAACCTCGACCCCGGGGTGGCCTACGTCATCTTCGTTGAGCGCCAGCAGTTTCCGGGCCAGCGGAAAAGCTACGCCCGGTTTCAGAAACTCCTCCTCGTGCGCCATCTGGTACTCGGAGTAGGCTTGCAGCCCTTTGGATTCATAGATTTCATGGCTTTCGCCAAGATCGAACAGGGCCCGCGAGGAGATACCAATCACAAGGACGCCTTGTTTTGTCCCGGAAAACCTGGAATTAATGACTGCTTCTTTCATACTTCAAATTGTACGCCAAGGAGAGCCTGATCAAGTATAGGCGGGCGCAATTCACGCATAATGGGCCAGAGGCTCCCTGGGACATTAAGGAGGTGAAAAAATGCGCGCGCTCATCTTGATGCTTGGAATTCTCGTCCTCAGTCCCGCCCGTGCACAGGAAGTCGACGCCGCACAACTGGTGCGGGATGCGATGGATCACTGGCGAGGCCTGACGTCGTTCGCGGACATGACCATGACCATTCACCGGCCCGACTGGGAGCGTTCCATGACCATGAAATCGTGGAGCAAGGGTGACAAGCAGTCACTGGTTCGCGTCACCGAGCCGAAAAAAGACGCCGGCAACGGCACCCTGCTGAACGACAACAACATGTGGACATACACGCCAAAGATAAATCGCATCATCAAGGTGCCGTCCTCCATGATGTCGCAAAGCTGGATGGGCAGTGATTTCTCCAACAAGGACATCAGCAAGTCGACGGATATCATCGACCAGTATGACCACGAGTTGACGGGCCTGGAGGAACGGGACGGTCATGTCTTTTACACCGTCACTTCCATACCGCACGAGGAGGCCGCGGTGGTCTGGGGCAAAGAAGTATTGATCGTCAGGGATGATTACGTCCTGATGGAACAGCAGTTCTGGGACCAGGATGGCGTCCTGGTGAAATCGATGAAAACACTGGATGTGCAGACGATGGGCGGACGGGCCGTGGCGAAGGTCATGCGCATGGGTAAAGTCGATGCGCCCGATGAGTGGACGGAGATTACCGCGAACACGATCGAATTCGACCTCGAGTTGCCGGATAGCCTGTTCACGCTTTCCAACCTGCGTAATCCGCGGCAATGACCCTGATTCTGCGCATGGCCTGGCGAAACCTTTGGCGGCAAAAGCGCCGGACCTGGCTGACTGCAACCGCGATGATTTTCTCCAACGTTCTGCTTGTATTCATGATCTCCCTCCAGTTCGGTTCTTACGACATGATGATCAACAACACGCTGCAAATTTTTAGCGGGCATTTCCAGGTACAGCAAAGCGGATACAACGAAAGCCCGAAATTGAGGCTCGGCATCGACTCCATTCAATCGCTGGCGCAGGATCTGCGGCAGGCCATGCCCGGAGCCCGTGTTGCGTCACGCGCCGCCGCTTTCGCGTTGGCCTCCAGCGAACAACGCTCCTACGGCATCCAGGTCATCGGGGTCGATCCCGATTTTGAACCCGGCGTATCGACGATTCCGGGCCTTATCCGGCAGGGTTCCTGGTTTACGGCCATGGACACGCCCGCAATTGTTATCGGAACGATCCTGGCCAGGAACCTCAAAGTGGGTGTCGGGGATGAAATTACCTTGCTGGGCAGCGGCTTTGACGGCTCCTTCGCGGCCGGAATTGTCACGGTGACCGGAATTTTCGATTCCGGGTCGCCGGACCTGGATCGCGGGTTTGCCGAAGTGCCGCTGGGCTATTTCCAGGAAACCTTTGCCATGGGCTCCCGGGGGAACAGCATTGCGGTCGCCGTTGATAACCTGGACCTCGTTGCCCCTGAACTGGACCGTGCGAAACAGGTGATCGAAGGGCGGGAGGATCTGCGCGTTATCGAGTGGACTGAATTGCACCCGGGCCTGAAACAGGCCATCCAGGCGGACATGTCCAGCGCCTGGTTCATGTACGGCGTGCTGATCATCCTGGTGGCGTTCAGCGTCTTGAACACCCAGTTGATGTCTGTGCTCGAACGGACCCGTGAATTCGGCATGATCACCGCCTTGGGTGTGAAGCCGCGGAAACTGGCTTCGCTCGTGATGACCGAAACCATGCTGATGGCCATCATCGGCTTCTTGCTTGGGGTATTCCTCGGCTGGCTGGTCGCGGTTTACTTCAACACCGTTGGATTCAGTTACCCGGGCATGCAAGAAGTCGCGGCAAAATTCAACCTGCCGGGCAAGATGTACCCCAGTGTTACCGCGTTTTCCATGGTGCTGGGGCCGGGAGTCGTATTTCTTTTTTGCCTGCTCGCATCGGTCTACCCGGCAATGCGCTTGTACCGGCTGCGACCGGTTGAAGCGATGAGGGCCGCCTGATGTCGCTCGTCAACCGCCTGCCACTGGGGGCCATGGCAAAGATGTCCTGGCGCAATCTGTGGCGTAATCACAGGCGCACGCTGATCATGCTGCTCGCGATTTCGGTTGGGGTGTGGGCAATGATTTTCATGACAGCCCTGATGCGCGGCATGGTCGACCAGATGATCGAGGACGGCATCGATGCTTTGCCCGGCTTCGTCCAGATTCACCAGCAGGATTACCGGGACGATCCGAGCGTGGAAAACAGCCTGCCGCAACCCGGCCCGGAACTGCTTGAAGCGTTGCAGAACAGCGAGGTTTCCGGTTGGACCAGCCGGGTCAGGGTTCCCGCGATGATATCCAGCGAGCGGGACAGCCGTGGAGTAACTCTTTTGGGTGTCGATCCGGCGGGCGAAGTGGCGCTGGGCTTTGATCCCGAAAAAATCGTGCAAGGCCGCTTCCTGACCGGCCGTGACGACACCGGACTGGTGATCGGGCAAAAATTGCTGGAACGGCTGGAAACCAGCCTTGGTAAGCGGGTGGTCGTGATGAGCCAGGACCCGGAAAACAACATTGCGGATCGCGGATTCCGGATTGTCGGTATCTACAAGGCCAAGCTGGCGGCCCAGGAAGAAATGTACGTTTATGCCGGGCTGTCCACGGTGCAATCACTGTTGAATATCGATGGCCGGGTTTCCGAAATCGCGATTACCGGCCGCGACTATCGAGACATCGACACGTTGTTTCGCCTGGTCAAAAATTCCGCCGGTGATGCGGCCGATGTTCAGTCCTGGATGGAGCTGGACAGTTACCTCGGACTGATGCTGGGCGTGATGGACGGATTCGTTCTGGTCTGGGTCATCGTGATTTTCCTTGCCCTGAGTTTCGGACTGGTCAATACCCTGATGATGGCCGTGTTCGAGCGGATTCGTGAATTCGGATTGATGCAGGCGCTGGGAATGAAGCCCGCGGCAATCCTTTACCAGGTGCTCCTGGAGTCGCTGATGCTACTCGCTTTGGGCCTGTTGGCCGGCAATCTGCTGGCGATCCTCAGTATTCTGCCAATCCGGGACGGCATTGATTTGTCCATGGTGGCCGAGGGTATGGAAATGATGGGCGTGTCGAGTATTCTCTATCCGGCATTGAAACTGAAAGACATCCTGTTAGCCAATGTTGTCGTCATCGTTCTGGGCATTCTCACCAGCTTGTTACCCGCCTGGCGGGCGTCCCGATACAGTCCTGTCAAAGCCATCGCAAAAACCTGAGGACAGAAAATGGCCAACATAAAATGCGTCGACCTGTGCAAGTACTACCAGCAAGGTGATGCCGTCATAAAGGCGCTGGATCACGTTTCGCTCGATATCGAACAAGGTTCGTTCATCTGCCTTTCGGGCCCCTCCGGGTCCGGCAAGACCACGCTGTTGAACGTGATTGGCGGGCTCGATGCGCTGGACAGCGGGGAAATCAGCATTGACGGACAGCGCGTCGACTTGCTGGACAAGGGGTCGCTCGCCGATCTGCGCTTGCATCACATCGGTTTCGTATTCCAGGCCTATAACCTGATCCCGGTGCTGACCGCCCGGGAAAACGTCGAATTCGTCATGCAGGTGCAGGGTGTGGGTGCCAGAGACCGCAAGGAAAAGTCGCTTGCAATTT
>CAVXYY010000001.1:0-500523 GCA_963766195.1 uncultured Gammaproteobacteria bacterium | reverse complement strand
GGCCTTATGTGGTCTTGATCGCACATACATTAGCGGCATCGAACGCGGTGTCCGCAACATTTCCTTAATCAATCTTTTTGCACTCGCCAAGGCGTTTCATATCAACGTTTCTGAGTTAATGCAGGATCTCTAGCTATGAGCAGATATCATCCGGACTGGGATATTCAGCCAATTTTGAACGCAGCAGAGCACTGGAGGCGGATTGGGCTGGAGGGCCAGGGCTCGGTATTTTGTTCGGATAGCATCTGGACAGACGAAAATATCGAAGCGCTGCAGACGTTTTTCGCTGATAACCTCGATTACGGAGAAGGAAACTTCCTTTCCAAGATGCAAGGCCAGCTGCAGCCAGCGCCGTCCGGAGCGAAAAAGCTCATGGCCGAGATGATGTGGGTTATGCTTCTTTGTCCCAGCAATATCGGTCAGCAAAACAAGCGCGAAACCGTTACTGCGATTTGGGACTGGTCGGGGGACCATTTGCCAGCGGATTCTGAATGGCTAACCGATCAAGTACTGCGCGGAATTGGCAGCGCAGGAACAGCCTTTAATACCCAACGGTGGCGAGAAGTGGTGTTTTTTATTAGCTTCATGCGCGCCTTTCGAGACCTCGATCTTTCTCACAGGTCCGCATTATTAGCTGATGGCTGGCTGTTTGCAGAATGGATGGAATCCATTCCGGAGGTCAATAATCGACAGCTGCGGCATATGATTCTCTATCTGCTTTTCCCGGATAATTTCGATAGAATTTTTGGTCGGTCGCATCGCAGGAAGCTTTTGCGGGCATTCACAGATATGAGCGACACTGAGATTAGATCACTCTCAGCCCTTCGGCTCAGCAGAGAGATTCAGGGAATCAGGCAGAAATGGGAAACCCAGGAGGGCTCACAAGAGATTGACTTCTACACTTCGCCGCTCAAAGAGCAATGGCGGCAGGATGAACCCAAAACGCATAAGCCCAAGAAGCCTGGAGCTTTTAACGAAAGTACTCAGGCAGTAACTAAGAAAAGCATTTTGCAAGCCTTGGAAGAAATTGACAGAGATGGATACCCGACCGATGCACGCTCGTCTACCTATGATCTCATCTACGGCGCGAAAAGATATCCACCAAAGTACGTCCTGTCCCTGGCTGTGAAACACGCACGGGGCGAACTATTTCCGCGGTCGTATTTCAGCGGCGGTGAAGACTCTCAAGCTTTCCGTCTTCTCAGAGAACATGGCTTTTCAATTGAGCGTAAAGATTTCACCCGTGATCTTCTAAAGGACTTCATAAAGCAAGCCGATGAAGGCGCTGATCTTGCTGTTTCCGACTATCCGAAGTCATACCGTGATCTAAAACTTAACGTGAGCTTTGGCAAAGGCAATTTCGCAAGAATACCCTGGATTTCCTACACGGGTTATGGGCAAAAGACCACTGCCGGGATTTATCCAGTGCTCTTATATTACAAAGCCATTGGCATCTTAATTGTGGCCTATGGAATTTCCGAAACGAATAAACCGGAAGTGAACTGGACAGGTATTGGTCCAGCGGAAACCGTTAATGATTTCTTGCAAAAACAACATAGTCAGAAACCAGATCGTTATGGGGCATCCTTCGTCCATGCGTCATTTGATATGGCAGATCAAATCGACTTTGGCGAAATTGAGCAAGCGGTCGACGAAGTTATCGGCCAGTACCACGCACAGTTTGCGCGTGTTGAAAAGCCACGCATTCCCGAGCCAATACCCGAATCTGAACCTTATGATATTGGGCAGGCGTTAACTGAATTGTTTATTGACGAGGAAAAATTTGTCGAGATGCTTGATCTCATCAAGATCAAGAAGAATCTCATCATGCAAGGCCCACCGGGTGTCGGAAAGACCTTTGCTTGCAAACGCCTTGCCTATGCTCTGATGGGTGAAAGAGCTGAAGACAGACTGGGTATGATCCAGTTCCATCAGTCTTATTCCTATGAAGATTTTATCCAGGGATACCGTCCCTCTGGCACAGGATTCCGACTGAAGAACGGCGTGTTCTATGAGTTCTGCAATGCCGCTCGAGACGATCCAGGCAATAGGTATGTATTTGTGATCGACGAGCTAAATCGCGGGAATCTGAGCAAAGTATTCGGCGAGATCATGATGTTGATTGAGCCAGATAAACGAGGGCCCGAATGGGCAATGCCATTAACTTACTCCGAGTCCTCAGATGAGAAATTCTATGTTCCTGAGAATCTGTACCTCATTGGTTTGATGAACACAGCCGATCGGTCGTTAGCGATGGTCGATTATGCACTGCGGAGGCGCTTTGTCTTTGCAGATTTGGAGCCCGGCTTTGAAAGTGAGCAATTCAAAGACTACCTGGAGGATCTAAATGCAGCGAGCGACTTCATCGAGGAACTCGTGGCTAAGATGACGCAGTTGAATCGCGTAATTACAGAAGATACCACCAACCTGGGGCCCGGCTTTTGCATCGGCCACAGTTTCTTCTGCTTAGTCGATGATGGGGAGGCACCAGATTGGAATTGGTTCGCGCGAATCATTCGAACCGAGATCGAGCCGCTGCTTAGGGAATATTACTTTGACGACGCCAAGCAAGCGAAAAGTCTCGTGGAGTTGTTGCTGCGTAGGAGCTGAATAGCTTGTCGTCGCCGATCCCTATCCAGAACATCTACTACCTTCTCATCTATTCATGGAATAGTCTTGTTGAGGGGGAAATCACCGATGTCTCGAAGTTAGAGAGCAATAAGCTTGTTAATTTGTTTGCGTCAGTTTTGCATGGTGGAGTCAATCATCTGCTCAGACGCGGGCTAGACCAAAACTATTTAGCGCATGAGGAGGAAATCGCGGGCATTAGAGGCCGTATCAATATCGGCGTGACAGCCCGACGAATGTTGACTGCACACGGCCGGGCCCACTGCCAGTTTGATGAGCTCAGCGTTGATACGCTGCCTAATCAGATTTTACTGTCGACAGTTCAGCGGATATTCGGGCGCGCCGAACTTGGACAGCGACTGACAGGCAAAAACTACGAGGTGTGCGAGGAGCAGAAGACTTGGTGCGTATCACTGCAATTCCACTGAGCAAGCATGCGTTCCGGAAAGTGCAACTGCATGGCAACAATCGCGCCTATAAATTTTTGCTGAGGATTTGCGAGTTGGTGCTGGATATGAGTCTTGTGGATGAAGAGGCGGGCGAGTACAAGTTTAGGGACTTCATTCGCAATGATAGGCAAATGGCACATTTGTTTGAAAACTTTCTGTTTAATTTCTACAAGACACACCGCTCTGACCTATCCATCAAAAAGGAACGTATTTATTGGAAGGCGACAAGCGCCAGCGACCCCGAGCTTCGGTTTTTACCCACAATGGAAACCGACATTTCTGTTCGCAATGTGAAGACCGGCAAGACTCTAATCATCGATGCGAAATTCTACAGGGAGACTTTCCAAAAATATTACGACAGAGAGACAATCCATTCAGGAAACCTCTATCAGCTATATGCCTACCTGAAAAACTTGGAGGCCAGGGGTGGAATGGACGGCCATGCCAGCGGCATGCTTCTATACCCAGTGGTTGAGCGCTCGGTGCGCCAAACTTACCAATTGCCCGGGCACTCTATTCAAATATGTACCGTGAACTTGGCAGCCAATTGGAAGGAAATACACCAGGAGTTGATGGGCCTATTACAAGAATAATTGAAATATTCGGGGTCAGAGTGAAAACCGAAATCGTTTGTAGGGAAAATCCAAAGAGGTTTTTACTCTGACCCCAATTATTCGAAGATTGTAATGACGGGACAATGACTTATTATCTTCCCTCGATAAGTAAACAAGGCGACGTTCCGATTGAACGGGTTACGCTGGATCTCGTTCCCCTGTGCGAACAATTGGATGGTGTTAGCAGGTCGACTAATTAACGGTAATTAGGGTATCCAACCAGAGCCGATTACTATGTCCGGTTGAAGTCTTCAAAATTATCTCTAATTTAATCAATGATAAAGCTCAATTACCCCGGCGTATTGACCGTTAGTCGCCATCAGCTGAATTCCACGCCCATCGTCAAGACTGTAATAATCAATCTGCATGCCGTATCCCTTATAGGTTCCATTGGAGACGCTACAACTGCTCACAACAACTGTGACGCTGAACAAATTAAATTGAGCGTCAGGCACTGAGATTTGCCCCTGGTATTTACAGCCCAAAGAATCTGTTGCAGTAATGCTTCCGGATTGCGATATGGTTGCTGAGCCGGTGGCGCCGGAAACGATATTTTTTGCAGTGTAGTTCCCGGCAATCTTTGACAATGAAATACCTCGTCGATACAGCGCCGGGGTTGCATTAAAGTCGAATGTTCCCCTGTCGCCGCCAACTATTGAATAGTTTCCAACCATGCGATATTCAGGACTGATCTGGCCTGAAATAGTGAGTCTGGAACTGAAACTGAAGCTCGGATCAGTACTCACGGCGGTTCCTGTCCCCGAAAACGTTTTGCTATTTACAGTCCAGGTGCCGATTGCTGCCATGGCGTCGAAACTGACCGCAGCAAACTCACCATTTGGAGCAATAACTGCAACGCCAGGAATGACTTGATTCGTTAGATCGGAGAAAAAATTGCCCTGATAAAGTCCAGCATGAGGATTTTGGGCACATTGCATAGTATCAATAGACGCTAACCTGGTTAACGGTATTGACCCTGTACCCCAAGGTACCCCGTTATAACTTAAGCCGGAGGAGTATTGGAGCGTTGCTGAATTACAGGACTGAAACGTCAAAGTAATCGTGCCCCAAGGTGTTTGAATTCGATCGGCTGGATCAAATTCGCCAAATTTCATCCCCGTGTTGTAGTAGGCGTCCGCCGTGACTCGATTTCCAATGTTGTCACCAATCGCCACGATAAATGTTGGCGTTCCATCCGGGTGATAGACATACCAGTAGATGAGAGTTTGATTGTCTGGGAGCACTTCAACTGAAAAACCATGACCATTCTGGGCTTGGTTGTACCAAGAGCCACTGAGGTATGGATTTATTTCCAGCCCCCAAGCATTAAACGAGACAAATGAGAAAAGCAATATCGCGTATTTAATAGCGTTCATTTCGATCTTCCTTGATGGAAATAGGGTTTCCTATTGACTCGACGCTATGTGAGACAGGGCTGCGGCACAATGACGCATATCATTGCTTACTGGCTGCACAACATTCTGACCTGCAAACGTTTCCGCGGAAACGTCATTATGTTAAATACTAAAAGGGTTCTTAATTCTTTATTGGAAACACACATGCCCCGCCTCTCCAAATCCCGCATCATGTCCTCGCTTCAATGCCTGAAGCGCGTTCACCTCGAAATCAACCGCAAAGAACTGGCGCATGTCTCAAAGGCGACCGAGGCTGCTTTTGCCGTCGGCCACGAGGTGGGTGACATGGCCATCCAGCTTTATGGCCAGGGCGGCGGCACGTTCATCGAGTACAACGGCGGCGATTTTGCCGGGGCGCTGGCACAGACCGCGGAGCTGATGAGCTCGATGTTTCGTGCGCCGGTTTTCGAGGCCACGCTGCAATATGATGGCGTGCTGGTCCGCGAGGACGTGCTTCTGCCCACCTCTGAAAATGGCGCCGACTCCTGGCGCATCGTCGAGGTCAAGGCCTCGACCAAGGTCAAACCGGAACACATTCACGACTGCGCGGTCCAGGCCTGGGTGCACCTGGGCGCGGGCCATCCGCTGGCCGGTATTTCGCTGGCGCACATCGACAACCAGTTCGTGTATGCGGGTGATGGCGACTACCAGGGTTTGTTGATCGAGCATGACCTCACGGAACAGGTGTTCGAGCTCCTGCCTTCCGTGCCCTTCTGGGTAGAGGCGGCGCGGGAAGCGGCGGCCGGTCCCATGCCCGAGGTGCCGGTGGGCCAGCACTGCACAACCCCCTACGAGTGCCCGTTCATGGATTATTGCTGGCCCAATAATTCCCGCTACCCCATTTTGGGTCTGGGTGGCGGTAAAAAGAAACTGGGCGTCTGGGTGATGGATGGCTACTGCGATATCTGCGATGTGCCCGCATCCGAAATCACCGGCGAGACACAGTTACGCATTCACCGGGTGACCATGGCGGGTGTGCCGGAGTTGCTGCCCGGCGCGAAGGCCTTTGTCGATTCCCTGGCCTACCCCCGGTTTTACCTGGATTTCGAGACGGTTGGCCCGGCGATTCCTTTGTGGCCCGGTACCCGTCCTTACCAGGCACTGCCGTTCCAGTGGTCCTGCCATATCGAGCGGGCGCCGGGCGTGATGGAGCACGCGGAATTTCTCGACCTGTCCGGAACACCACCCATGCGCGCGCTGGCCGAGCAAATGATCGTGGACCTGGAAACCAGCGGGCCGGTGCTGATGTACACGAACTATGAACGTGGCGTCATCGAAAGCCTGGCCGCGATGTTCCCGGACCTGGCAGATGCCCTGCAGGCCATCATCGGCCGCCTGGTTGACCTGCACCCGGTCACCCAGGCCAATTACTACCACCCGGATATGCTCGGCTCCTGGTCGATCAAGGCGGTGCTGCCCACCATTGCGCCCGATATGGACTATGCACAGTTGGAAGGCATCCAGGAAGGCACGGCGGCCTCAGCGGCTTACCTCGAAGCGATTGATCCTGAAACCAGCGCGGAAAGGAAAGAGCAGATCCGCGAGGAACTGCTGAAGTACTGCAAGCATGATACGGAGGCGATGGTGCGGCTGGTTGAGTTTTTTGGGAAATAGCCTGTGCCAATTATTGGGGCCGGATACAATTTCGGGATTTGAAACGCCCCTTATATCTCGATTACAGACGGGAGGTTTCCGCTTCAAAACGTACATTGGAAGGGTGAACAGTCAGTTCCAGTTCCAAACCCAACTGTTCGAGTGCGTTCTCAAGGCGGTCGATCCGGCATCGATGGTCCGGATCAAGCATGCGCCTTACCACTTTCTCGGTGACGTTCAGCCGGCGAGCCAGGTCAACATTGCTGACTTGTTGTTCTGCCATGGCCATGGCCAATGCCAGTTTTGCCGAAGTGACGAGATCTAGTGTCACGTAACGCCCGCCCAATGTTTCGGAGGGCGCAGGCGGTACCAGTTTGCCGGCAATGTAGCCGCCAAGCGCTGCTACCAGGCAATCAAGGACAATCTCTTCACCAGTTTCCCCTTCCCTCACTTCAGTAATCGCACCCGGTACATCGGGAAATTCCACCAGTGTCACGCCGTTTTGAATTTCAGTTAAATACGGGTAGCTAAATCGCATTTCAGAAGTCCTCCGGATCAATGCCCAGGTCTCTTATCATCTTGCGTGCCAATCCGGTGCTGATGGTTCCATATTTTAATGTCGTGAACCTGGCACCAGGATGTAAACGTCCATGGCTGCCTTTGCCCTTTCGGGCATCAAAATGAAAGTACAATTTATGTCTTCTCGCATAACGCCGGACGTTTCGAATGAATGTTTTACTGTTCGTCATAATTATCGGACATATATGTCCGATTAACAAGTCACCTGGATTTACTGAATACTGCGAGACGGTCATCGTGATTGGGAGTGGCGTACTTCTGAAAATCGAGTCAGAAATTGCTGTTGCGACTTGACTCTGACCCCACCCCTGTTCAGCCTAATCACAGGCCTCAAAAGTAAGCCCGGCATGTTGCTCCAACCGCGCCAGCAGGGAATCGCCGAGCGCCGTCGCCGGCGTCCAGAAACCGCCGCCCACCTCGGTCCTGGCGATGTCCTTTGCCAGGCAAACCGCGGCTTCGCCGAGTATTTTGGCCGTTGAACCGTAGCCCGGGTCGCGATCACCGGTCACTCTTGTGGTCAGTTTATTGCCGCTGGCGGTCGTGCCGTAAAAACGCAAATCGTACATGCCCTCGCGCTGCTGTTTGGGCGATGGTCCTTCACCGGGCTTGGGCAGGATGTATTTTTCCATCAGCCAGCGGCTCGGCGGCAGCACCGCACCGGCCATGAACGCACCGAGTCCGCCGGTTAACGCGGTGGCGGCCAGGCCGCCTTTCAGCCCTCTGCCCATGCGCATCGATTCGTCGTAGAGAAAATCCACGCCCCAGGCATAGCCGCTGAGCGCGTTGGAGCGATGCACGATGCGGGTATTGATGCCGGCCATCACGAAAGGCCCCAGCCAGGCGCCGGTTTCCGGATCGCGCGTTGGCGTCGTGATGTTCAGCTGGCGGGCCCGGGCCTTGCCACCGGGAACCAGGGAATAGGGGTTCGCCAGGGTTTTGCGCAGGGCGGGGTTTTTCGCCATTTCCCGGGCGATGTTGATGATGCTGGCGACCGTGCCGCCCGAGGCGGCGCCCTTCATGCGCGCCACCTGCATCCGAATCTGCGTGGCCGGCTCGCCAAATTTTTCCAGCGCCATCTTCTGGTGGTGATGCACCCCCAGGTCCGAAGGGATCGAATCAAACCCGCAACAGTGCACGATCCTCGCCCCGGATTTCCGGGCTTGCGATTCGTGCGCCTGGAGCATCTGAAGAATCCACTGCGTCTCGCCGGTCAGGTCCACGTAATCGGTACCGGTAGCCACGCACACCTTTACCAGCACAGAGCCGTACAGCGCATAGGGCCCCACCGTGGAAATCACCACGCGCGACTGCCCGCACATTTCGCGCAGCGCCTTTTCGTCTGCGGCATCTGCCGTGATCAGCTTGATGCCGGCAGCGCCCTCACCCAGCGAGGCCCTGACGGATTCGAGCTTTGTCTTCGAGCGGCCCGCCATCGCCCACTTCAGATCACCATTCGCGCCATGGCGCCTGAACAGGTAATCACAGAGAATCTGGCCGACAAAACTGGTTGCGCCAAAAACAATAACGTCAAAAGGGTGGTCGCTCATTGGAGTGCTCTTTGCCGGTGTGAATGAGGTTCAAGCATAACCGGATTGACAACCTCCGCAATCAGGCAATTCACCCATGTGAGCGCCTGTCCTCGTATTTCCCGGTTCTCCACCTCCTGCATTCCGGGTCGGGCAACAGGACGGTTGTGGTGGGAAGGGACAAAATCCGGACACGCGTATTTCCTACGATAACCAAAGCACGTTGCTGTCATTCAGGCGCGGCTGATCGCGCCATTGTATCCAAGTGGATACAGGGGTACCATGAACTCATTCTTTCGCACAGCAGCCTTCGACCGATGGCTCGTAAGTCTCAAGGATGCGCGCGGGAAGGCGCGGATCATCAAGCGAATTCGTGCTGCGGAGCGTGGCAACTTTGGCGATTGCAGGGTTGTTGGAGGTGGTATTACGGAGATGCGTATCCACTATGGCCCCGGCTACCGGGTGTACTTTACACGCAAGGCCGATGAGGTTTTTGTCTTACTCAGTGGTGGCACCAAGAGCGGGCAACGACGAGACATCGTGAGAGCCCGCGGGATGGCTCGGCAACTGGAACTGGATTGAAGCATGGCAAAAAACAAGCGCCTCGAGTTGGCAGCATTCGACGCCAGCGACTACCTGGACAGCGAAGAAGTCATTGCCGAATACTTGGCGGTGGCCCTGGAAGACCCTGACCCGGACGCCTTCCTGGCTGCGGTGTCTGACGTGGCCAAGGCCAGGGGCATGACGGACGTGGCGGCCCATGCCGGTCTCGGCCGGGAGAGTCTGTACAAGGCGCTGAGGCCCGGCGCCCGTCCCCGCTTCGACACGGTACGTCGCCTGCTCACTGCGCTGGGTGTGCGGCTGGACGTGGTCGCAACCGCCCAGCGGCGCTAATCAGCCCCCTCACAAATGCTTCTCAATAAAGGGGCCGGATACAAAATCTGAAAATGGATCCGACACCCATTTTTGTTGTTACGCAGTAAAATGCGCCCCATGGATGCTAAAAGCAGATTTATCGGGGCTGGTTGAGCAGTGGTTTTTAATCTATTGTCAACGATCACCTTGCTCGGGGCTGTTCAGGGAATATTCCTGGCCCTGGCGCTACTGAACACCAAAAACGGGGATATCAGGGCGCACCGCATCCTGGCGTTCCTGACCTTTCTTTTCTCGATGGATTTGGGTGAGGAGTTCCTGTATCAAATAGGGTTTTTCGAGTCAGTGCCCAACCTGCTCCATGTGCTTGCGCCCATCGACCTTCTTTATGGCCCTCTTATCTATTTTTATGTCCTGCAATTAACCCATCCGGCAAGCCCGGGAGCCGTAACAAAGAACTACCGGCATTTCCTGCCGGCGCTGATAGGCATCGTACTGCTGCTCCCGTTTTTCTTGCTGGATGGAACAGCAAAACTGGAGCTGACCGAGACGCTGCGCAAAGGTGGGGCCGTGGATAACGCCTCGGTGCATATGGTACTCGTCGAATATGGGGTCACCCTGTTTATGCTGGGCACGATTGTTCAGCTCGGTTTGTATTTGCTGGTCCTGATCAAACGCCTGATCAGGCATTCCAAAAACATCAAAAACGAGTTTTCCGATATCGACAAAATCAATCTCGCCTGGTTGAGGAATTTGCTCCTGGGTTTGAGCTTCATCTATTTGATATACCTGGCGGATCAGTTTTTTCCTGACCTGATGGGAATGAATATCCTGGGTGATTTGGTCACAGTCATTGCCGTGATACTTATTTATACAATGGGTTACCTTGGGCTGCGCCAGCCAGCTATCTTCACTCGGGCCTCCGTGACGCCGGAAAAAACGACCGCGGAAGGCGTCAATCCGGCCGTAGAAAAATATCACCGGTCCGGACTGGACAAGGAAACCAGCCGTATGTTTCTCGGTGAGCTGGCCAGCCATATGGAAACCAATAAACCTTACCTGCAGGGTGACCTGGTTTTGCCACAGCTGGCCCAGCAACTTGGAATATCCGCCAACTATTTGTCACAGGTCATTAATGAGCAGCTGAAGGTCAATTTTTATGACTTTATCAACGGTTACAGGGTGGAGGAAGCCAAGCGGTTAATGAAAAATGCCGGGCAGAAAAAAATCAACATCCTGAACATAGCGTTTGATTCGGGATTCAATTCCAAATCCGCGTTTTATCAGGCCTTTAAAAAGGCAACCTCTTTGACGCCTACCCAGTACAGAAAAACTTTGTAGTATCCGGGCTTTCTGGCCACGACAAAAAAGTGTCCCGTCGTACAGGGTTGGACGATTGAACCCATCGTAAACCCCATAATTTTCTCCGTCCGAGCAAGGGCACTCAACTCAACCATGGAGAAAATACAATGGACAAAACACGAAATCGCAAATCTGTCATATTTGGCCTTGGCCTGATGATGATGGTCGCAAGTATGGCAGCCAGCCCGTTGCTGGCAGATGAATATGATGGCAACGTTCGCCTGGCTTTTGGAACAAAACGACTCGACAGCGATTGGAACACGCTTGACCGGCAAAATGAAATCGGGGCGATATTTGATGTAAAGAAGACCTCCTGGCCGGTGAGTATTGCCTTGGATCTGTTTTTTTCAGGGGAGGATAAAAACGTCCCCGGCGCCGAGCGGGGTTCTACCTTTGAGCAACATCTGGGTGTCCGCAAAATCTGGGCGATCAATGATTCGAAATTCCATCCTTACCTGGGTGGGGGCATCGCCTTTATTCAGGCCGACTACGAAGTGATCGGCAGTGTAAAAGAAGATGGCAGCGGAGTCGGTGGCTGGATCGGTGCGGGTGTTGATTGGCACCTGTCAAAAAGCATGAGCCTGGGAGTAGACGTTCGATACTCGAAGGCCGATGTGACAATCAATAATGATGATGTCAATGCTGGTGGCCTGCATTCTGTTTTGACCCTCGGTTACCGTTGGTAGCGAGGGAATAAAATGGGGCCGGATACATTTTAACCATTAATTGTATCCGGCCCCTTTTTTCCCTTTTTCGCTCGTTCAGCTCGCCGCCGCCGCGCGCGTCGCGACAACATGTTCAGGCCCTCGACCAGCGCAGAAAATGCCATCGCGGCATAGATATACCCCTTTGGAACGTGTGCGCCGAAGCCTTCTGCGATGAGCGTAGTGCCGATCAAGCAGCAGGAAAGCCAGCGCCAGCATGACGATGGTCGGATTGCGCTGAATGAAATTCGCCATGGGCGTCGCTGCCAGTAACATCACGGTCACGGCAACAACCACCGCGATTACCATGATCGGGATGTGATCGGTCATGCCAACGGCTGTGATGATGCTGTCCAGGGAAAACACCAGGTCCAGCAACAGGATCTGCGCGATGGCGGCGGACACACTCAACGCTGCCTGGCTGGTGTCGAACAGGTCATGCTCAGGGACCGGGTCGACATTGTGGTGAATCTCCTTCGTTGCCTTCCACACCAGGAACACGCCACCCGCGATGAGAATCAGGTCACGCCAGGAAAAGCCCTTGCCGAACACCTCGAACACCGGCTGAGTCAGGCCGATGATGAAGGCGATTGTTCCCAACAGCAGCAGGCGCAGGATCAGCGCGCCGCCAATACCGATCCGACGCGCGTTCTCCCGCTTGTCGGGGGGCAGCTTGTTGGTCAGGACGGATATGAAGATCAGGTTGTCGATGCCCAGAACGACTTCCATGGTCACCAGCGTGGCCAGGGCGATCCAGGCATTGGGATCGACGATGAGGCTTAACAGGTATTCGGTCATGTGCTTGCGTCCGGGAAAAAAGGGGGCCGGATACATTCTAACCACTAAATGTATCCGGCCCCTTTTTTGCTTTTTTTGCTTTTTTGCCCTTTCTGCTACGCTATCCCGACTTTTAACCGAGGAGAGATCTCACCATGAGGATGGGTTTCATACTGAATACGGGCCGCGCCGCATGCCTGGCCGCCCTGTTGCTCTTTTGCCTGTCAACGCCCGTTGTGGCCGATGCGCAGGCCCCGGAGAACGCGAACAAAGCCGTGCTGGTCACCGGCGCCAGTTCCGGCATCGGCCTGCGTATTACCGAGTTGCTGGCCTCCCAGGGTTACTTCGTCTATGCCGGTGCGCGCAGTCAGAAGGATCTCGATGCCTTGAATGCGCTGGAGAACGTCGAGGCCGTGCGGCTGGATGTCACGGTTCAGGATGAAATTGACGCAGCCGTGGAAACCGTGCGGAAAGGCGGCCGTGGCTTGTACGGGCTGGTCAACAATGCCGGCGTATTCACCGGAGGTCCGCTGATCGAAACGGACATTGGCGAACTGCAATGGTTGTTCGACATCAATGTTTACGGCGTTTACCGCGTGACCCAGGCTTTCGCGCCCCTGATCATCGAGTCGCAAGGCCGCATCGTCAACATCAGTTCAATTTCCGGTGTGCTGGCCTGGCCGATGGGCGGCCTGTACACCATGAGCAAGCATGCCATCGAAGCGTACAGCGACACGCTGGCGCTGGAAATGGCTCGCTTCGGCGTCAAAGTCAGCGCGATCGAGCCGGGTAATTTCAAATCTGATATCACTGCAAGCGCCCGTGCCCGGATCGCGCAAAGCGGCGTGCAGCGTGCCGACACGCAGTACGCCGAGGAGTGGGCCGGCTTCACCAATCGTCCCGAAGACCGCAGTCAGTTCAAGGAACCGGACGAGGTCGCGGCGGCGGCCGTGCATGCGTTGTTCGACGACAACCCCAAGCCCCGCTACCTGGTTGTTCCTAACCAGGATGAAGCCCAAAGGACCATCAGCAAGCTGATCAGCGAGCTGATCGAACTGAACGAGCGCCAGCCCTACAGCTACAGCCGGGAACAATTGATCGGGATGATCGACGCGGCGATGGGGCAATAATAATGGGGCCGGATACGTTTTCTGAATTAAATGTATCCGGCCCCTTTTTCTAGCCCCTTTTTCTAACGCGCCTCGACTTTCTGCAGCTGCAACGCCAGCGCTGTTGAGTAAGTCACCATCACGTAGTCGCCCACCTTGGCTTTTTTCAGGTTTTCGGGGTTGCTGGCGACGTATTCCTTTTCGCCGTCATCCCACTTTAGCTTGAAGGTGTTGTTTTCCAGGTCGATGGCGCTGACCGTGGCCATGGAAATGTGGGTCTCGGTGAACACGCCGCCGGGCGGCTCGCTGGCCGGGCCGGCTTTCCTGCTGCTCAGGCTGCCGCTGCCGGGCGGGGCGCCGTTGCCGGCGACCAGTTCCAGGGTCAGCTTCTGGGCGTATTCGGCCAGTACGGTGTCGCCCACCGCCACTTCGTCCAGGCGCCGGGCTTCGGGCAGATCCAGGGTGTGTTCGTCACCTTCGGGGCCGCGCAGCGTAACGGTGCGTTTGGCGGTGTCGACGGCTACCACACTGGCGGTAAGTTTCACGGTCTGCGTGGTGGTAATGGTGGGCATGTCGGCGCTGTCGGCGCCGGCGCACAGCGCGGGGGCGGCAAGCAGCAGCAGGGCGGTGATGATGGCGGTTCTCATAGCGGGTCCTCGGGTTGGATGTGGTGACCGAATTTTACATGGCCTGACGTTTGAACTCAGCAGCCCCCTCACAAATGCTCCTCGAACCACCTGACAATCTCCACGTCTGAAGTCACCCGGTTCTCCATCTTGCCCCAGCCGTGGCCCTCGTCGGGGAACAGCACGTACTTCACCGGCACGCCCCGCGCCTTCAGGTTCTCCACCACCTGCTCAGCCTCCACCACCGGCACGTTGGTGTCGTTGGCGCCGTGCAGCACGATGGTCGGGGCGACCACGCGGTCGACTTTGTGGATGGGTGAGAGCTGCTCCAGCAGTTCCTTGTCGGTCACCGGGTCGCCGTATTCCACGGTGGATATCGCCGCCATCCACGGCTCGGTGTTGGCGAAGAAGGTCTCGAAGTTCACCACCCCGAACAGGTCGGCGCCGGCGGCGAACAGGTCGGGGTACCCGGTGAGTCCGGCCATCACCATGTAGCCGCCGTAGCTGCCGCCCATGATGCCGATGCGCCCGGCCTCGGCCAGGTTAGCTTCGGTGACAAACTTCACCGTCGCCTCGATGTCCTTGACGCCGTCAAAGCGCAGCGCGCCGTTGTCCAGGTTGACGAAGGTCTTGCCGAAGCCCGACGAGCCGCGCACGTTGGGCGCGAACACTGCGATGCCACGGCTCAGCAGCGCCTGGAAGGTGGCGCTGAAAGACGGCCGCGACTGGCCCTCGGGCCCGCCGTGGAAGCTCAGCACCATCGGCCCCGGCGCGTCCACGCCACTGGGCTTGTAGTACCAGCCGCTCAGCTCCAGCCCGTCGTGGGCAGGGTAGGTTTTCAGCACCGGGCTGACCAGGCTGCCCAGGTCCACGCCCTCGTGCGGCGTTTGCGAAATCCGCGTGAAGGCGCCGCTGGCCGGGTCCAGGCGCCACACATTGGTGGGCGCGGCGGCGCCTGAAACTGATATCACCACCTGCCGTCCGTCCTCCGATGCCACCGGCTCGCCGGCAATCTCCGCCGGCAGCCCGGGCCCGGGCGTCATCGCGCCCGTGGCCGGGTCGAAGTACGCCAGTTCGCTGCGCCCCACGGCGTTCCAGTTCAGCAACAGCCGGCCGTCGGCCAGCATGTCCATGCTGTCCAGTTCGGCGTCGTCCCGCCCGGCCAGGAATGCCAGCTCGCCGGCCGTGCCGTCGGTGATCTCGACTTTAGCCAGCGCGAGCATCTCGCGGTCGACATTGCTGGCGAACACGACCGTGTCGCCATCCAGCCACAGCGGGCTCTCGGACTCGGCCACACCGACGTGCGGGGTCAGGAGTTGCTCGGCCCCGTCCTTGAGGTCCACCAGGAAGAGGTTGGTGTCGCCGCGGCTGACCATGCGCCAGGCTACGGCCTGCGTGGCGTCCGGTGAAAGTTGGCAGCGGCCTATGCCATTGTTCTTCGCGATCAGACGGCTTTCACCGGTCTGGGTATCGAGCACCCAGCAGTCCATGCCGGCCTCGTTCTCGACGCTGCTGGAGTAACTCAGGTAGCGCCCGTCATCGCTCCAGCCGGTCAGCCAGTTGTTCACCTGTCCGCCGGCCGTAATCATCTGCATCTCGCCGCCTTCCGCCGGCAGCAGGTAGAGCTGGCGGTTCATGCCGCCGCCAGGGGCGATGTCGACGGCCAGGGTGTCGTTCACCGGGTTCCAGGACACGCCGCCCACCTGGTCCTGGGAGTCCGTCACCTGTTTCAGTCCGCTGCCATCGATATTCGCGACCCACACATTGGGCACACCCGAGGCGTTGCTGATGAAGGCAATGCGTTGCCCGTCCGGCGAGAACGTGCCGCCGTAGGAATATCCGATCGCACCCATGCGGGCGACCTGTTCGGCGAGGTCTTCAGCAGGTACCTGGGCGGGCGCCGGGGCAGGCGCTGCGGCAGTCTCGGGCTCCGGGTCCTGGGCGCAGGCCGCCAAAAGGGCGATAAGGGTGGTGGAAAGCAGTAAACGGGCGAATGGATGGCTCATTTGGGATTCTCGTTTGGGTTATGGGGTTGTATTTGATTTGTTATACAGCTATGAATTCAATCTGCTGCACGCGATCTAGCTTTGCATGTTGTTTGGCCTGCCAAAGATCGTAATGATCCTGCATGGCAAGCCAGCTTTCCGCGGATCTGCCTAACGCCTTTGACAACCGCAATGCCATATCGGGGCTGATTCCACTCTTGCCGGTGATGACCCTGTTCAGAGTAGAAGGCGACACGGCCAGGCTATCGGCCAAAGCGCGTGCGCTCATGCCGAAGGGCTCCAGATAAACTGAGCGAATAAACTCTCCTGGATGTGGTGGATTGTGCATGACCATTAGTGATAATCCTCGTAATCCAAAACAAAAGCATTTCCTTCCCGGAACTCAAACGTGATCCCCCAATTGCCACTGACTGAAATTGACCAGCGTCCCTTCACTTTGCCTTTCAGCGCGTGCAATTTAAAACCGGGGATATTCATATCATCTATATCCCGGGCCGTGTCGAGCGCCGTCAATTGCATTCTCAAGCGACTGACATGTGCGGTTTGAACACCAGACGCTTTGCCTGTCTCATAGAGCCGCTGCAACCCTTTGTGTCGAAAGGACTTGATCACAGAGCGAGGATAGCGTGTTGCGCATCACGCAACAACTGTCTGTGGGCACGGTTCGCGTAAAAGGGGCCGGATACAATTTTTGGATTTGTATCCGGCCCCTTTAGCTCTTCAAAAAAAACCGCCCCGTATAGGGGCGGTGAGGGGAGCACACACAGCGAGGGAGTTGGGCTTAGGGGAGCAGTACCGTGTCGATCACGTGGATCACGCCGTTGCTGGCGTTGATGTCGAAGAAATCACCGACGATTTCGGTCGGTTCTGCATTGTTCGTGCCATAAATCATGCCATCTTCGGTGGTGATGTAGCCCGAGCCAAGCAGCATTTCAATTTCCTTGCTGTTGCCGTTGCGGTTGAACGCGCTGTTGGAGAAGCGACGTCCATCGGTCACGTGATAGGCAAGGATGGTCAATAGCGCATTGGGAGTCGCGGCAAACGCATCGCACACATTGGTTTCGTCCAGACCGAGATCTGCAAAGGCGCTGTCGACGGGAGCGAACAGGGTCACTTTGCTCGAGCCGGTAAGGATGTCCACAACGGCGCCTTCGAAATAGTCGCAGGTTGCTGCAGCCAGGAGCGTGTCAAAAACGCCGAGTTGCCCATTAACTGCGATGGCGATCTCGACAATGTTGTTCGTGCCCGGCTTGCCAGGGGTCTTGTCTTTAGGTGCTGCCATTGCAGGACCTGCAAGCAGAAGGGCGGAAGAAGCAATAACCGCGATGGCGGTGGATTTCAGTTTTGTAAAGGTATTGTACATTTCTATCTCCATTGGTAGCAGTGATAAATACATTGATTAACTCGTCGTTTAGAGCTTTATCTGTAAGCCTCGGAAATAAATGTACAGGTTCTGTATAGATAAATCAAGAGTATTTTCAAAAAAATTTATAAAAATTTAGTTTGTAGAGATCTGGTAAAGATTTCTCTAAATGGGGCCGGATACAATTTTTGAATTAAATTGGATCCGTCCGCTCTAGGCTGCAGGAACGGTTCGGGCTGTAGGAGTGTTGATAGCAATTGACTTAGAATGAAACCATGACAAACATCGCCGAAAGGCTGGCCAGGGTTCGCCAGCACATGTCCAGCCTCGGGCTGGATGCCTGGATCATTCCCCGCGCCGACGAGTACCTGGGTGAGTACATTCCCGAACGCAACGAGCGGCTGCGCTGGATCAGCGGTTTTACCGGGTCGGCGGGCATGGTCATCGTACTGCGGGACCGGGCGGCGATTTTTGTCGACGGGCGTTACACGGTGCAGGTCAGGAAGCAGGTTCCCGGGGACCTGTTCGAAGTGCTTCACTTGCTCGAGACGCCCCATCTGCCGTGGCTGGCCGGGCAACTCCAGGCCGCCTCCCGGGTCGGCTGTGACCCGCGGATGCACCCCTATCGCTGGTACCTGGACGCCGAAAAAACGCTGGGCGGGGCCGGGATCGAACTGGTGCGAACGGAAGAGAACGTGGTGGATGCCTGCTGGGACGACCGCCCCGGTCCGCTCGTTGCCCCGGCGCTGTTGCTGCCGGAAACACTCACCGGCCAGTCCAGCCGGGACAAGCGGCGGGAGATCGGTGCTTCGCTGGCCGGAAAAGGAGCGGACGCAGCCCTGGTGTTCGCGGCCGATTCCATGGCCTGGCTGCTGAACATCCGCGGACAGGACGTGCCTTGCCAGCCGGTGGTGCTGGGATACGGTTTGCTGTTCAAAGACGGCCGCGTGCAGTTTTTCACCGATCCGGCAAAAATCCCGGAAGGATTCGAGCAGCATGTCGGGGAAGGGGTCGAGGCGCTGCCCGAGGCCGCGGCTGCTGCGTCATTCAGGACCCTGTCGGGAAAGAAGGTGCTGGCTGACCCGGACACGGCCAACGCCCACTGCCAGCTGGAACTGCTTGATGCCGGCGCCGGGTTGATCGCTGGCGCTGACCCGGTGATTCAGCCCAAGGCGTGCAAGAACCCGGTGGAAATCCACGGCATGCGCGAGGCCCACCGCCGGGACGGCGTGGCCATGGTCCGGTTTTTGCGCTGGCTCGACGAAGAGGTGGCCGCCGGACGCCTGCATACCGAGGCCGTGCTGTCCGATCGCCTGTACGATTTCAGGGCCCAGGGTGACCACTTCCGCGGGCCCAGTTTCGACACCATTTCAGCGGCGGCCGTCAACGCGGCGATGTGCCATTACAACCATCTCAATACCCCGGAAGTGACCCGGCTGGCCATGGATTCGGCCTACCTGGTAGACAGTGGAGGCCAGTACCTGGATGGCACCACGGACATCACCCGCACCATCGCTATCGGCAAGCCCGCGGATGAAATCCGGCGGCGCTTCACGCTGGTGCTCAAGGGCCACATCGCGCTGGACCGGGCGATATTCCCGGCCGGCACGACCGGCACGCAACTCGACGTGCTCGCGCGGCAATTCCTGTGGAACGAAGGCCTGGACTACGACCACGGTACCGGGCACGGCGTGGGCTCATTCCTCAGTGTGCACGAGGGACCGCAGCGCATCGCCAAGCAATACAACGGCCATGCGCTGACGCCCGGCATGGTGGTCAGCAACGAACCGGGTTACTACAAGGACGGCTGTTATGGTATCCGCTGCGAAAACCTGGTGGTGGTGCGCGAACATGGGACGGACACCGGCGACGGACCACCGATGATGGCGTTCGAGGCGCTGACCCTGGCGCCGTTCGACCTGCGCCTGCTGGAACCGTCCTTACTGACGCCGCCGGAAGCCGACTGGATCGACAACTACCATGAACGGGTGTTTCGCGAGCTCAGTCCGCGACTGCAGGAGCAGGACGCCGCATGGCTGCGGCAGGCCACGCGGCCGCTGAAGGATATGACCGGGACGGGGATCATATGAATTGGGATGCGATAGCTGCAGTTGGTGAATTGCTGGGCGCTTTGGCTGTTTTGATCACTTTGGTTTACCTCGCGGTCCAGATCAAGCAGAACACTCTGGCGGTCGCAACGGCCACTTATGAAAGCACCATGGCCGGCTTCAACGACATCAACGTCGTGGTTGCCAGTCATCCGGCCCTTGCCTCTGTGCTCGATCGCGGTTGTCAGAATCCGGGTTTGTTGAATGCAGAGGAAGTGGTTCAATTCAACTTCCTGCTCCGTTGCTATGCCAACCAGTGGTGGAAATTGTTCAAGCTTTACGAAAGGGGCAACCTGCCGGAGGAAGAGTGGAGCGTCTTCGCCAGGGAAGCAGCCCAGTTCCTGGAGCAGCCGGGCTGCAAACCGTTCTGCGAAGCCAATGCGCTGTTTACGGATCTCTATACCGAACTGGAAAAACACAAAGGCGGAGTGATCTCGGATTTTGGGTTTGGCGGTGAGGCCAGATAAAAGCCTGGCTGGTAACCCGCTACCCTGACCCTGTCATCTGAATGCAGCGGTCGAGAATTTCCTGCTCCACGGCCTGTGGATTAGCGATCGTTTCGTAGAATTCGTCCATGTAGGCCGCAAGGCGCTGGCGCACGCTTTCTTCCAGCGCCTTCTGCCCGGCGACCAGGGCATACAGTGAGTCGCGGGCCTGCTGAAATTCAGCAATGGAATTCCCGACCTGGTGGTTGTTCACGCAGAATCCCTGGTAAAGGCGTTGCCGGACGTTGTCGATGTCCAGTTCGTCATCCGGCATCGCATAGGGAGCGTTGACGAATCCCGACATGTCGAAATCGTAGGGAATCGCCAGCAGCGGACTGTCGTCTGTGCCAAACAAGGCATAGTTGTGGCAGCATTCGCCTTGCGAACCGAGGATCGCTGAAAAATCCGTATTGCCGATCAGATACTGGAACACCGAGGTCAGGTTCAGGTGGTCGGCCTGGATGGCGCTGACTGCGTCGGGAAAGATGTTCATCCTTTGCATGCCCAGGCGGTCGGCCAGGCGGTTTTCGTGTTCGATCAGGAAGGCGCTGCGCACCATGCGTGGCCTGCGATCCTCGCTGTCCACGTAGGTGACGTCAAGCAGGCGCACCTGGAAACTCTGATCGGTCAGCAGGTTGAGAATCCGGTAGGCCAAAAATTCCCTCAGCAGGCTTTGCTGGTAGCGCCCGGAATCCTTGCAGTGCACGACCATCTTCAGTTTGTTCTGCTGGTCGAGCAGTGTGCCCTCAACCTCGGATCGTTTGAAATTCAGGAACAGTGGCGGAAAGTCGCAATTGTTATGCCGGAATTTGCCGCGGGCGCGAACCTCGACGTCCAGTTCAACCGCAGCGCCATCTGCACCTCTGAATGAAAATCTGCCCGGGAATTCCCGGTCTTTCGGCCGTTCGTTAATAAGCCGGGCGAACGGGGCGGTGATCTCCACGCGCAAGGTTGCATCATCCTGGAAAAGCGGGTCGGGTGAGTCGGCATTGGCGCCCGGCATGGCCAGCACCATAAACAGGATCACGACAGTTACACGAAAGCGTTTCATCTGCTATGTGGGGTCAGGGTCAGCAAATAGGGTAAACCGACAGGGGCTTTCATCACAAATGGGCTCCGACCCCTCCTTATCTGAATCAGGTCAATAACTTGAGCAGTCGTTGAAGATTATCCCCGGCATTCTTTGATACTCTTCCCGTCATGCTGAACCACGACGATCTGAAAACCTGGCATCGCGACCACCGTGCCGCTTTCTCGCCCGCCCTTTCGCTGCGCACGCACCGTGCGCTCAGCTGGTTATACCGGGCCGAGCAGGAAACCAAAGACGATGACGCCCGTTTCCTGTTCCTGTGGATTGCCTTCAACTCCGCCTATGCCAACGAGGCGCGCGAAAGCGGGGATTTCTCGGAACGGGGACTTCTGAACCAGTTCCTCCAGCGCCTGGTCGATTCCGATAACGAGCGCTTGCTGCATGAAATCGTCTGGGAGCAGTTTTCCAGTTCCATCCGCGTGCTGATCGACAACCAGTACGTGTACCAGCCGTTCTGGCGCTGGAAGGCGGGCCTGATGGAGGAAGCCGAATGGAAGGTGGCGTTCGAAAACAGCAAGGGCGCCGCTCACCGTGCGCTGGGCAGGATGGACACAACCATGGTACTGGGCATCATCTTCGACCGGCTCTACACCCTGAGGAACCAGATCGTGCATGGTGGCTCAACCTGGAACAGCAAGGTCAACCGGGCCCAGATGCGCGACGGCTGCAGTATCCTGGGCATGCTGGTGCCGGTGATCATTCACCTGATGATGGTGAATTGCGACCAGGTCTGGGGCGATGCCTGTTACCCGGTGGTGGATTAGCAAATTTATGAACCGGCTTTGACCCCTGTTGAAGCTGACCGAAAGACCCTTTCTGGAGACCTGGCACGATGCGACATTCCTCATTATTTTTCCTCGCGTTCCTGTTATGCCTGCCGGCTGTGCTGCACGCGGAAAGCCCGGCCAGGCGTTCGATTGCCATCGAAGACATCTACCGCATGCAGGATGTCGCCGAGGTCACACACCTCGCCGGATGGACAATGGATTGCCTACACGGTGACGGCCGCCGATCGGGAATCCGATGAGTTCGTCAGTTCGATCTGGATGGTGAACTGGGAGGGTACGCAGAATGTGCGCTTGACCCATGGCAAGGATTCGGCGTCTTCACCGCGCTGGAGTCCGGACGGCAAGTACCTGGCTTTTATCCTGGAGCCGGCCGATGACGGGGTCACCCAGCTGTGGCTGCTGGACCGTCGCGGTGGCGATGCGTTTGCGCTGACCGATACGAAGGATGAGCTGTCGGACTATCGCTGGTCGCCCGACAGCCGCCGACTGGTGCTGGTGATGACCCCCGGCGACGAGGTTAAAAAAGAGGTTGCCGTCACGGACCTGGCCACGCCCCGGTTCAGTAACGAACCCCCGATCGTGATCAATCGGCCCGATTTCAAGACGGATATCGACGGCTACCTTGATGCGGATGCCTATTCGCGCCTGTACCTGCTGGATCTGCAAAGCCGGAAAATCGAGCCGCTCACCAACGGCCACAATGCAGACGATGCCTCGCCGGCGTGGTCGCCCGATGGCACACGCATTGCCTATGCCAGCAATCATGGCGGCGATCCGGAAGCGACCGGCATGACGGATATCCTGATTATCGATGCCAAACCCGGCGCCAGTCCGCGGCAGCTGGTTCGCGCCTTCACGCCCGACGGACCGAACCTCGCCTGGAGCCCCGATGGCAAACAGCTGGCCTACCTGGCCGGTCCCGAACCCCGGTACTACGCCTACAGCCAGGACCGGCTGGCGGTCATTGCGGTGGATGGCGGCACACCGCGGATACTTGCAGAGCAACTGGACCGCAGTGTAATCGCCCCTGAATTTACCGCCGACGGCAAGGCGATCACCTTCCTGTTCGAGGATGACCGGCATGCCTATCCGGCCCGGGTCCCGGTACAGGGTGGCCCGGTCAAAAAGCTCACCGGGCCCGGGTTCGTGGCGATTGAGCATTCCAGCGCCAAGGGTCACACGGCCGTGATCGCCGCCAGTGACCAGGTCGCTGCGGAAGTTTTTGCATTGGAAAAAGGTAAGCTGCGTAAGCTGTCGGCCCACAACGATGCGCTGCTCTCGGAGATTCAGCTCGGCGCGGTGGAAGACATGGACTTCAAGAGCAAGGATGGCACCGACGTGCATGGCCTGATGATCAAGCCGCCGGGCTACGACGCCGCCAAAAAGTATCCAACCATTGTCTGGATCCATGGCGGCCCGAAAATGCAGGATGACCATGCGCTGCGCTTCGATCTTTATCCGCTGCAGATGGAGCGGCAAATGCTGGCGGCCCAGGGTTACGTGGTGCTTGCCATTAATTACCGTGGCAGTTCGGGCCGGGGCCTGGCCTACCAGCGCGCCATTTTTGCAGACTGGGGCAACAAGGAAGTGGACGATTTACTCGCCGGTGTGGACTACGCGGTGGCCAAAGGCGTGGCGGACCCGGAACGCCTGGGAATCGGTGGCTGGAGTTATGGCGGCATCCTGACCGATTACGCGATTGCCTCCGACAGCCGCTTCAAGGCGGCCATGAGCGGCGCCGGAATGGCGCACTTTACTGCGGCCTACGGCGGTGACCAGTACACCATGCAGTACAACAACGAGCTCGGAGCGCCCTGGGAAAACACCGAGGCGTGGGTCAACATTTCCTACCCGTTTTTTCACGCCGACCGGATCAGCACTCCGACGCTGTTCATGTGCGGGGAAAGTGATTTCAACGTGCCCATCATCGGCTCCGAGCAGATGTACCAGGCGTTGAATACGCTGGGCGTAGCGACTGAACTGGTGGTCTACCCCGACCAGTTCCACATCCTGACGCATCCCAGCTATGTCCACGACCGCATGCTTCGTTTCTATGACTGGTTCAACAAATACCTGAAGGCGGACTGATTGAGGGTGAACCACGACCTGTTGTGGGGGGATGCCGATTTCCCTCAACGAAAGCAGAGAATCCAGCCCGGATCGTGAGCTTTCTGCCTACACGATTCAGGGTCTCTTAACTCTATTAACTAAAGCCGAGCCGCTCCAATCTGGACAAGTCTGTCCGCACGCCTGTTTGAGTAAAATTAAAGCAGTTGTAACGCCGCAGACAACCACCTGGTAACAACGCCATTGAGAATTTTGCAGTTAACATATATATTAACAAATGTCAGTGCGGTCGATTCATGAGTTTGGTGATAAACAAGGCTCTACCCGGCACGTAAAACATGCGCCTGGAGCGCTGGAATCGTGGGAAAAGGTGGCAGTAAAACTCGGACCCAGAAAAGCCGCGCTGGTTGAAGGTCAATTGATCGCGGTGTTTGAAGACTGGATTAATGGCTGTCGGTTTCACACGGGTTGGGCTGAACCGGAAGGAAATCTCGCGGACGGGGCCAGTTTTTTCGCCATCAAGAGAATTCCTGTAAGAGCGTACTTCTGGTATTCAAAAAGAAGCAAAAACACAATTGTAGTCAGTCATTACGTCAATAAAACATGGCGAAAACTGAGGCTTGAAGACACAAACCGGGTAAAGGCGAACTGCGAACGTGAGCGGGCAGGAGGTGTGAACAAATGGTGAATGCAAAAGGCGAAAACAGTAATCGGGCACGCGACCTCGCCAGGGGCTCGTATTTGTTTCGAGTGACCGAAGATATTCTGATTGCCATGGAAGATCTCGGAGTCACCAAATCGGAATTGGCCAGCAAATTGGGGATCAGCAAGCCGCGAATCTCTCAATTATTGAAAGGCGGTTCGAACATGACGATCGGGACGCTTTCTGACATTGCCTGGGAGCTTGGGCTGAACCTGGACAAAACGTTTAAAGAGTATTCCGAACAGCGTTACCCGTTGAATTCCGGGCGATCACGGAGTCCATCTTTGGCAAAGAAAACGGTCAAGCGGAACATTCAAAACTGTTAGCCCGGTTTTATTCAGTCCCCCATCTCGTACTGCCCATTCAAGGCATACACATGCCCGCGCCACACCCGGTCGAACTGTTCGGGGTTGGCCTCCGGCGCCATGATCAGTTCGCGGATCAGCGTGCGCTGGGTGTCGGTGTTGCCCGGCTTGCCGTGCAGCTCGGTGGCATAGGCTGAGAAATCCCGCACAAACACGTCGAATACCTGGTTCAGAAGATCCGGGTCGGTGCCGTCCATTCCGGCTTTTTCCAGCACCAGGTGGCCGTACACGATCATCGTGAACAGTTCACCCATGCTCAGCATGTAGTCGATGTCGCGGACCTGCTGCGCATCCGGGCCGGCGGTGACCAACAGCTTGCGGAAGCCCTCGATCTGCGCCTTGAAGACTTCGATGTTGGGCAGGTCGAAGCGGTCATAGGTTTCGTGGTAATCGTGAAAGTGGATCTCGCCCAGCCCCTTGGCTGGTCCCTGGTGGAACAGGAAAGTGTCATCAGCGAGGTCGGTGCGCCGGGGGATTTCCGGGTAATCAACCGGGGCGAACAGGTAGTTTTTCAGGAACTTCACGATCAGCGCCATGTTGACGTGCGCCGTGCCCTCCAGTTTCGGCAGTGAGCGGATTTCCACGGCTGCAATCTCGAAGAACGGTTCGGCCTCGAATCCCTTGGCGGCGATCACGTCCCACAACTCGTCGATGACCTTCTCGCCCTCCATGGTCACCTTCATCTTCACGATGGGGTTGAACAACAGGTAGCGGCGGTCCTTGAGCGATGCGCAGCGCAGGTAGTCCACCGCGCGGTAGGAAAACAGTTTCATGGCCGCCAGGCGGCAATAGGCATCGGTGAGCAGGCGTTTGACCTGCGGAAAGTCGGTCACCTGCTTGCCGTAGAGAACCCGGTTGGCGGCGTGGTTGATCGACTCGTACAGCGCATGGGTGCACAGGCCGATCGAGCCGAAGCCCAGGTTGAACTTGCAGTAGTTGATGGTGTTGAGCATGTCGTCCCAGGCTTTCTGGCCCACGCTCAGGATGTCGTCGTCGCTGACCGGGTAGTCGTGCAGGCGGAACTCGGCCACGTAGTTCTGTGCGTTGACGGTGTTTTTCACGCACTCGTACTTTTCGTGCTGCGAATCGACCACGAAAAACACGTAGTCGCCGGTTTCGCTGTTCTTGCCGAAAACCGAGACCAGTGCCGCCTCGTTGCCGTTGCCGATGTAGTATTTGCTGCCGCGTGCAACATAGCCGCCGCCGGCCTGCGGGATCAGCTGCATGCTGGAAGAGTAGATATCCGCCCCGTGTTCGCGCTCCGACAGCCCGAAAGCGAACACCGCGCCTTCCTTCAGCAGTTGCGCCGCCCGCAGCTTGACCCCTTCATTATCGCCGTTGAAGATCGGCCCCAGGCCCAGCATGGAAACCTGGAAGGTATACCAGTAGGTGATGCCGTAAAAACCGGCGATCTCGGCGAATTCCACGTTGCGCAGGGTGTTCCAGGCGGCATTTTCGCCGTAGCCCTCCGGTGTCATCAGGGTGGCCAGCACCTGGCGGGATTTCATGAAATCGACGAAATCGTGGTTCCAGGTTTTCGCGTGCCAGTCCTCTTTCAGGCGCTTGAGGCCCCTGGCTTCGAACCAGCCGGCCACCGCTTCCAGCATGTCGTTGGTGTGGGAATCGGGGTGTTGACCGCGGTAGGTCTTGGGGCTGAACAGTAACATGCTTTTCTCCCGGGAATTTCACCTGGATACGGGCCTTTATTTTACCCTCTCCTGCCCCGCAACGCCGCTGTCTTCAAATCACCTGGCCAAATAATTTTTATTCTGACCCCAATTATGTTTTTGGTTGTATTCAGGAGCGCACAAAATTTAGCAACGGCCTGATATCGTGCCCATCAGCGTCTTGGAGGGCGTTTATGTAGCGTTTACGGGTTTCTCTGTCATCAACCAGGTTTTTTCCACCCCAGCTGAAACGCTCTTGACCCATCGTTTTCAAAAGTAGATCGGTGGCAAGACGCGCATGCCTGCCGTTACCGTTCGGGTAGCAGTGTATCGACACCAACCTGTGATGAAAGCGGGTGGCAATTTCATCGGACCCGTACGTCCTGTTCTCGATCCAGTAGCGGCAATCTTCGAGAAGCTGGTGTAACGCCGTTGGAATCTGATAAGCATCAATGCCGATGTTTTTGCCCGTAGAGCGGTAATCGCCTGCCCACTCCCAGACATTGCCGTACATCCTCTTGTGCAGGTTCTTCAGGAACTTTTCATCGAGCACATTATATTGACGGGAAAATGCCCACTCCTGCCCTTCCAGATTGTTGGCCTGCTCTGCCTCATTCAGCTCACTTCGCAGGGTGATATAAGATGGGATTAAACCTTCTTTTTCTTCCTCCGAAAGTCCAGTTTCACCGTCATTTTGCGTGACCAGGGAATCCGTCATTGATCCTCCCATAGCCTGGAACCGGGTTGGTTGGTTAGCTTGTTTACCAATTGCTCCAGGTGTTCCCGCTCATCTTCGGCCTCCACGCGCTGACCTTCCAGCGCCATGCTGTGACTGGCTGCCCCCAGGCGCTTCTCTGCCAGTTGACGCGCCCGGTCCTCGACCATGGCTACCAGGGGTTTTCTTGGAACAAGGGCATATACAAGCCGGCAATCGAGTGCGTGCGCGGCACGTTCAAGTGAATCCAACTTAATGCTTCCCAAGGCTTCAGCCTTCTCGATGGCAAGCACACGGGGCTGGCTCACACCCAGCCTCCTGGCAAGTTGCGCAGTCGTCATACCTAGTGCTTCGCGAATCGCCTTGATCCAACCTCGTGAGGGGCGCGCCAGAATGTCCGTGTTTTGCAATACATTCAGTCGCTTATCGAGTTTTTTCCGGGCCACAGCCCGTTCTTGTGTGCGCATAATTATAACCTATAGATTATATATAATTGATACAAATATAATTTATAAGTTATTATATATCAATACAGTTTTAATCTATAGGTTATTCATTCAGGTCCTGGGATTGAAAAGGAACTTGCGCTTCTCCCGGGATTTTCGCCCGTTTGCATTGGCGCGTCTGAATAGCCAAACTGGCTACTTGTCTCTCCGCATGGATTTCTCAGGTGGAACTTATTGTTTTTGACCTCGATGGCACACTCCTGAACCAGGAATCTGTCATCTCGGACTATACAAGCGAAACGCTCAGGCTACTGGCCGAACACGAAATTGCCTATACCGTCGCGACAGGCCGCACCTTGCATAGCGCGCGGGCCATTCTGGAAGGGCACCAGTTCCTGCTGCCGCAGGCTTATAAAAACGGCGTGATGATCTGGCACCCGGAAGAAAGGCGCTTTTCAAACGGCGCCATGTTAACGCGGGACGAACTCGACCATATCGTCCGGGCCTGCATACGCCATGACGTTACGCCTTTCGTATTTACCCTGGACCAGGACCAGGAAAGCACCGTGTACCATCCACCGCTGAAGTCCGAGGTTGAGCAACTGCTGATCCGTAGCCTGGGCATCGAGGGTAGCGCCAGGGCGCGCGCCCTTGACGAACTGCCTGCCGACGCCGTGATCACCCACGTCAATTCCATCGGCCACAGCGAAGCCATCGAGGCGGTGCTGCGCAGCGTCAACAACGAGCCGCATCTCGTGGCCTACTCCGGGAGTGCCTGGGAAGGCCGGCAATGGCGCTGGCTTGATATTCACCACAGCGAGGCAAGCAAAGGCGGCGCGATCAAGGTGATGAAGGAATTGCTGGGGATCGAGCGTGTGATCTGTTTTGGCGACAGCGACAACGACCTGAGCATGTTCGAGATGGCCGACGAGAGCTACGCACCGGCAAACGCCAACGACGCCATCAAGTCCGCCGCCACGGCGGTCATCGGACACCACGACGACGAGGGCATCGCACGCTTCCTGCGGGAACGTTTTGCGCTATGAGACGGGAAATGCAGGCCCCGCGGCCATTGGCGGCATGGCGACCGGACAGCAGGTGACGGACCAGGTGGTGCCCGGCCCCTCAAGTAAACGCGAATTACGCCGTTCCGCCTATTTCAGCGTGACGGTTCTCTCGTACGGAATCTTCTTCTCGTCAAACAGCAGGTTGAGTTTCCTTTCGTAGCTCACCGTGATGACATAATTGCCCCGGTCCCGTGTCACCTGAAAACTGTCTTTGAGGTCATCCATCTGGTTGATGTAGAGCTGGTTGCCGATGGCGCCTTGCACGGCGCCTTCTGTGTCCAGGCGTTCCTTGTTGTTCAGGTCCACAACAGTATCCAGGATCGTCTTGACCGTGGAGTATTCGATGTACTGCGGAACATACTGGATACCTACGAAAATGCCGTAACCCAATATGGCCAGCGTGATGAGGGCCCCGATCCCTGAGCCGCCTTGTTGCCTGGTTTGTATCGACATATTGATCTCCCTTCAATATCCCTGATTATAAGGTATGAAAAAAAAATTTGGGAACAGAGTAAAAAAGGCCCCTTTCTAACAGGCATCATGATGGGCGGAGAGGGTAAAGCCGGAATGCCGGGTCGATTTACACCGGAGGCTTCCATCCCCTGCGCCGGGGGCGCACCCGGAACCAGGCCGCGACGACCAAGGCGCCGAACGCCGTGTAACACAGCACAAAAACCCAGGGCGGCGCCTGGTAATACAGGACCGCTTCGACCCAGTGTGCGATGAAGGAACCCGGGTAGCTTGATTCGCCCGCCCGGGTGCGAAGCTCCATTTCAAGCGTCGTCAAAGGACAGATAGCGCCCAGCCAGGATTGCACGACAACCACGCCGATCGCGGCCAGGTGGGCCAAACGAAACCAGCGAAGCCGAACCCAGCTCCACCCGAGCGCCCCACCCACCAGAATCAGTATCAAGCCGGACACGACAAAAACGACAAACAGCGCGTGCATCAGCAGCACTGCATCTGCGGCTAACTGAAAGGTGGTTGTCGAATCCACGGGACTTGTACCTGCGCTGTAAGATCCAAAGACTGGCAAAATGTTAATCCAATTCCGAATAAGGGTACCATTCGCCCAAGCGAGTAGCGCGCGGATCGAAGCTGCGCTAGCGGAAACTGATTCATCCAGGCAGACCAGCCGGCGTTGAACACCGACATGGTTGTATTGTCTGACGCTCCCGGATCGCGATAGGATATAGGATCATTGTCCCCACGGACGGGAGCGAATATCTTTCCAACCAGGGGGTGCCATGAAAATTTCTGCGTTTTGTATTCTTTTGACAACACTGATTTTCGCTCATTCAACAGCAACAGCGGGTAATGGGCCCAAGGGCGGGCCTTCATTTCCAGACTATGAATGGACGGAAATCGTCCAGACGGACTTTTTGGATCCCGACCGCTGGGAGCCGCGCGCCGGTCTGCAGGCGGTCGAGCTGAACAACCTGCTGTACGTGATTGCCGGGCGCACACCTTTGCCTCCGGTGCCGCCGGATTTCAATCCTTTCGCCAGTTTCATTCATGGTGATGTCTGGGTCAGTTCAGATCTCGGCAGCACCTGGTTTGAGTTGCTCGAAGATGCTGAAAGCGAAGGGCTGTGGAAAAACCGGGCCTATTTCGAGGCGGTAACAAAAGCTAATTACATGTACATCATGGGCGGCCAGAACTTCACAACCGTGATTCCCGGGCTGCCACCGGATTTTGAACCCGTTTTTGTCCCTTCGGAATTTTTCAAGGATGTCTGGCGCAGCACTGACGGGGTTCACTGGGAGTTAATGACCGATGATGCCGGGTGGGCTACTGCCTCTGAGAATTGCCCCGCAGGCCCTGACGACAGCCAGGGCCGCGCCGGCCTCAGCGCCGTTAATTTCAAAGGCAAACTGTGGGTTATGGGTGGGTCGCAAGGCGATGACAATTCCATCGGCGGGGGTCCGAACTGCCGGCAATTTTACAATGACGTCTGGTATTCAAAAGACGGCTCCGAGTGGACCCAGGCAACCGCGAACGCGCCATGGGAAGCGCGGGCGGGCGGTGTCGCGCTGGTCAAGGGCGGTTGGCTGTACTACATGGGCGGTGAAAAGGGCTTCGTGGCCGAAACCGACTATTTCAATGACGTATGGCGCACCAAAGACGGCGTGAACTGGGAAGAGGTCACCGGTCCGGGTGGCGCCGGCTGGTCACCCCGGCCGGGACACAAGTGCTCGGTCCTTGCCAATAATTTTGTCTGCATGGGCGGGTTTGGCACACCCTTCAATCCCTCCGATATCTGGGTCAGCAAGGATGGCGCCGACTGGACAAAAGTCAGCGACACGCCGTGGAACAACGATCCCTTTTCGAGTGCTTTCTTTTGCAACCCGCCGCCAGGCTTGATCTGCGACAACATCCGTTACGATTTTGACATGCTGACGGTGTCGGGCGGTAAAGGCGGGATGAAGCCGTCGATTTTCACTTTTGGTGGTGATCGTGAGGTGTTTTTTCCCATCGAGGATAATTTCCTGCGGGTTGAAAACGACGTTTGGCGTTACAGTCCAGCGGATTAAGTAAAAAAGTAAGAAAGTAAAAAAGGGGCCGGATACAATTTCGGAAATTGTATCCGGCCCCTTTTTCTTCTTTTATCAGCACAGACAAACCCCGAAATCTCGCCTATGCTTGTTTGATGCACAAGGCTGGCACAACTCCAGCAAACAAAAACCAAAATTCAAGGAGCAACAATGTTCAGTTTCCGGTCACCAACGATTGCCTTTTGCCTGCTCACCTGCGCAATCTTTCTCAGCGCCTGTTCAGAGTCGACGACTCCATCGCCTCAACAATCCCCGCAGGACGGGGTAGCGATGAGCGCCGGTGACGCGCCGGTCGGGCAGCTCGACCAGTCGGTGGTGCCGAGACATTACCGCCTGGAGCTGACGATCGACCCGCGCCAGGAACGTTTCTCGGGGCAAAACGAAATTGACATCACTTTCAACGAGCCGCGCGACCGGTTGTGGCTGCACGGCAAGAACCTCGAGGTCACCGATGTCTGGCTCAGCAATGACACGTCGGAGCGCGTTGCCGCCACGTACGAGGAAATGCTGGATTCCGGCGTGGCCCTGGTCACATTGGACCGGCCGGTCGCGGCGGGTGACGCCACCTTGCACTTCAGCTACAACGCTCCGTTCAACAAGTCCTCCAATGCCCTGTTCAAGGCTGTGCGCGGGGAAGACTCCTATGCCGCCACGCAATTCGAGCCGATCGCCGCGCGACAGGTATTCCCGGGTTTCGACGAACCCGGCTTCAAGGTTCCTTTCGACCTGGCCCTGGTGACACTGGAAGAGGATGTGGCGATCACCACCACGCCGGAAAGAACCTACAAAAAACGGGATGATGGTTTTGTCCGCCGGACCTTTGAAACCACCCGGCCCATGCCGACCTACCTGCTGGCTTTTGCGGTCGGGCCCTATGACGTGGTGGATAAAGGCCAGATTCCACCGAATGCGATTCGTGACCGGGGCGTGCCTCTGCGCGGTGTGACCGCCCGGGGCCAGGATGAGCGGATGCAGTACGCGCTGAACCAGACAGGCGGAATCCTGACTGCGCTGGAAGAATATTTCGGCAGACCTTATCCCTACAGAAAGCTCGACCTGATCGCGGTCCCCGAAGGTTTTGGCGGCGCCATGGAGAACGTTGGCGCCATTACCTACAACGAATGGCTGGTTCTGATGGATGAGGACTCTTCCATCGACCAGCGGCGCGCGACGGTTGCAGTCCAGGCGCACGAGATGGCGCACATGTGGTTCGGTAACCTGGTCACGCCGGACTGGTGGACCGATATCTGGCTGAACGAATCTTTCGCCACCTGGATGAGTTACAAGGCCGCAAATACCTATTGGCCCGAAGGTGAATTCAGCCGGTCGACATTGAAAGGCGCACTGGGAGCCATGCAAAACGACTCCCTGGCCGCCGCCAGGGAAATTCGCGAGCCGATCACCAACAGCAACAATATTGTCGGTGCGTTCGACGGCATCACCTATCAGAAAGGCGGCGGAGTGTTGTCGATGCTGGAGCGCTATATCGGTGAGGAAGGTTTTCAGAAGGGTATCCGCCTGCACATGGAGCGCCATGCAGATGGCAGCGCCAATGCGGACAGCTTCATCGCTTCGGTTGCCGAAGGCTCCGGCGTTGGAGAAATTGACGCGGCCTTTAAATCCTTTATCGAGCAGCCTGGTGTGCCGCTGGTTTCGGTCGAGGTCAATTGCGCAGAGGGCCAGCAAGCCAGCATTGAAGTGAGCCAGTCCCGCTATGCGCCGCTGGGTTCGAGCATTGATCCTTCCTCTGGCCAGTGGCTGATCCCGATGTGTATCAGCTACAACTCGGATGGCACCCGCAAGAGTAACTGCACCATGTTGCGGGAGAGTAAGCAGACCATTGTGCTCGACTCCGAAAGCTGTCCCAGCCAGTTGCTCCCCAACGCCGACGGTGCGGGTTATTACCGCTTCAGCATGAATGAAACCTGGCTGGATGGACTGGTGGAGCGGGCCTCCTCTCTGTCTGCACCCGAAGCCCTGGTGCTGTCAGACAGCCTGGATGCGTCTTTTCGCGCCGGCCAAACCAAGGCCGGCAGTTACGTACCCGGCATGGCCACGCTGGTTAACCACCCGGATTGGGACGTCGCGGAATCGGCCATGAACAAGCTGGAAAACAGTATCGAGATCCTCGGTGTTGAAGAGCAGGAAAGCGTGTTTCCGGCCCTGCGTAACATCATCAAACCACGTTATCAGCAACTGGCGGGGGCCAGCGACGAAGGTTCGGAAATTCTGCGGCAGCGCATGCAGCGCTTCCTGGTCGTGACCGCCAGGGATCCGGAACTGCGGGCACCGCTGGCTCAACAGGCGGCGGCAAGAATCGGCCTGAACGGCGCGCCGGATCTGACTGCCGTTCCGGCGGATGAATTGGAAACGGCCTTGAGTGTCGGCGTGCAGGACCTGGGCGAGCCCTTCTTTGACCTGCTGCTGGAACAGAGCATCGCTTCGGAGGATCCGGCATTCCGCAATGCGGCCTTCGGCGCGCTGGCCCGCGTGGAAGATCCGGTATTGATCGCCAGGCTCCAGGAGAAAATGATAAGTGGGGCGTTCAATGGCACTGAACTCATCGGGATTCTTTTCCGGCAAATGGTTCGCAGAGCTTCGTCCGACCTGACATACAACTGGCTGGTCGAAAACGATGACACCATCATCGACATGATTCCGGAAGGATTCCGGTCCGGGATGGTGCCTGCCCTGGGCAGTTACTTCTGCAGCAATGAAAAGGCCGATGAGTGGGCGGTTTTTGTTAACGCGCACGCAGACCAGATCCCGGGTTATGAAAGGGAACTGGCCCAGGCAACGGAAAGTATCCGGCTGTGCGCCGCGCTGAGAGAGGCGCGAGGCGCTGACTTGCTGACCGCTCTTGAGGGTTATCGCTAGAGCACCTTCTGACTTGACGGCCGGTATTCAAACCCCAATGGCCCGGACGGCGTCAAAAGGGACTGTGTTTACCCAAATGAAGGTGATTGCTTTGAAACAACCTGTCAAGGTCCTAGCCGCAGTCCTCGCGGCGCTAAGCTGGCTGTCGCTCACGCCGCCCCTGCGCGCCGAGCCCATCGCCAACGTCAACGGGCTGCCGCCCGGCGAAATCCTGGTGCTTGGCACCCGGCACCTGTCCGACATCAAGGGCAAATATGATCCGTCGATACTGGCGGCGCTGATGGAGCGGCTGGAGCAATTCAAACCCGACCTGATCGCTGTAGAAGCGTTACGTGGGCAGGACATCGCGGCGATGGAGCTTCAACCGGCCCGGCACAGCGATGCACTCAATCCCTACGCTTATACGCAGCGCGCCTTGGGCGGCATTGCGCAGGCCAGGCTGGCGATCAACTGGGGCATGGCGCAGGATGCGGTCGACGCGGGCATGGTCGTGGATCAAAGTGACGATTCTCGAGCGGACGCCATCCTCCATTACCTTGCCGCGTATGACTACTATTCGGCCCTGCTGACCTGGTACCGGGGAACAGCCGAGTTCAAAGCCGGATTTTCCGAAAGCAACGGGCAAATAGCCGATGATTTTGCAAAACGGCTGGAAAGCACCAACGAGTATTATTCGATGGCGCTGCCGCTGGCGGCAAAACTGGGGCACGACCGGCTGTACCCCGTGGACGACCACTTCGATGACGGCACCATGGAAGCAGCTGTTCAAACGATGGAAGGCGGCTGGGACGCGATGATGGCGCTCTACGGAGACCTCGAGAACCACCCTTTTCTGGTGGAGGGAAATTCACGGTTCGAGGCCGCGGCCGGGGCCGGTGACGTGCTGCCCTACTATCAATGGCTGAATCTGCCGGAAACCGGCGTACGGGACGTGGCTTTTCAATGGGACCCGTTGATGAGCAAGGATATTGAGTCGAGAATCGGGTCGGCGCGTCTCGCCGCATGGGAGACGAGGAATCTCCGCATGGCATCGCATCTGTCTGAGCTGATGATCGCGAATCCCGGCAAGCGTGTTCTCTATATTGTTGGCTCCGGCCACAAGCCCATCCTGGACCGTTTGTTCAGTGGGATGAACTGGATACGGGTGGTCCCTGCCGCGGAAGTGCTCGGGACGGAGTAAAAAAAGGGGCCGGATACATTTTATACGGTAGCCGGCCGCTTTCCTTTTCTATTCATTAATGGCCTGAGTCAGTCTCAGGCCTCATTTTCATCCCTTGCATCAACAACACATTGGCCGTCGCCTGAAACCTGGACGTTCAGGACGATGGGTTTGCAACACACCTGGCAGTCCTCGATGTACTCCTGCTCCTCGACCGATGCGTCCAGCAGAAGGTTGATGACTTCGCCGCAATAAGGGCAAGTGATGTTGGTTTCCTGGACCAGATCCATATTCATTAATACAGTTTAACCCCAAAAGGGTATCCGGCCCATTTTTAGCGAGCCGAATGTGGCGACCGGTAAATCCACAACACTCCAGTAGCGCCCTGTCGACAAGGTTGTTTATATAAGTTGTACTATTATTCCTGCTGTAGCATTCGCAATATACGGTGAACCCACAAAGTTGAAAATCATGAAAAAACGTATCTCCGAATTATCTGAATTCATGTTTCTGTTAGTGACACTGCTCCTGTTGCCTGCGTATGCACTCGCGGCACCTGCCGATGACAACTGTCAGCCATCCGGTGACTTGAGCTTTGTCTGTGGCCCCCTGGCAGCCGAGGATCTGGTCCTGGTGCCGGGAACGGACTGGATCATTGCCAGCGGAATGGCGCCGGGCGCATCCATCTACCTGGTCGATGCGCAGCAGAAAACCTGGTCGGAGCTCTATCCGGCGGACGCGCCCCTGGCGCGGCAGAACATGGAGACGTTTGGTGCTTGTCCGGGTTCACCGGACCCCAACAGCTTTGTCAGCCATGGCCTGAATATCCGTGCCGGCGCCAATGGTCATTCGACGCTGTACGTGGTGGGGCATGGCGGGCGTGAGGCCATCGAGGTATTCGACGTGGACGCCAGTGGCGGGCGGCCGGTTCTGACCTGGACCGGGTGCGTCATGACCCCCGATGGGCAGGAAGCCAATAGCGTTGCATCTTTGAGTGATGGATCCTTGCTGGTCACCATTCCGCTGCATACCGGCAGAACGATTACCGAGGCGATGGCCCTCGAATCCACCGGCGCCGTCTATGCATGGTCGCCGGGCGAAACCGGGTTCACCCGGGTGCAGGGCACTGAACTGCCCTATGCCAACGGCATCGAAGTGTCCGCCGATGGCAGCGAGTTCTTCGTGGCGTCGTCCGGGCTGTTTACCGTCACCGCCTACTCGAACAGCAACCCGGCGCGTCAACTGCGAACCACGAAGGCCCTGGCGTTCGTGCCCGATAATCTGCACATGGGCCCCGGCGGAAGCCTGATCACCGGTGGCCTGGTTGCCGACGAACCGGTATGCGGCAACGTCCGCGGCCCGGATCCCTTTGACCTTGAAGTGTTTGCGACCTGTCCGCGGCCTTTCATGATTGAGGCGATCGATCCGCAAACGATGACTGGCAGGGAACTGGCCCGCGGCCCGGCCAATCCGGATTTCAGCAATATCACGATGGCGCTGCCGGTGGGCGGGGAACTGTGGATAGGGACGTTTGCCGGTGATCGCATTGGCTATCGCCCCCTCGCCAGTCAGTGATGATGCAGGCCATGGTTGATTGATGAAAAAACGGATGTCATTTTTTGCCGAACTGAAGCGCCGCAACGTGGTAAAGGTGAGCATGGCCTACCTGGCCCTTGGCTGGGTAGTCGTCGAAGTCACGACCACCGTTACCCCTCTGTTGCACCTGCCCGAGTGGCTACCGACGGTAGTGGTGTGGATCGGTATCATCGGTTTTCCATTCGTGGCGGTGTTTTCCTGGGTCTATGAACTCACGCCCGAAGGACTGAAACGCGAAAGCGAGATCAGCCAGCCTTCACCTGCCGCACAGAGAACAGCCCGGCTGCTCTATTACGTAACCATTGGCCTGGTCGCGGTGGCGATTGTGCTTTTTGTCTACGATCGTTTCGGCCCGGGCCGGGAGACTTCCTCACCTGCGACCGGGGTTGCCAAAGACGGCGGCCAGGTGGAACAGCTGCAAGAGCGGCCGGCGATCGCGGTGCTGCCATTCGATAATTTCTCAACCGATCCCGAGCAGGCTTTCTTTGCCGATGGCTTGGCGGAGGACCTGATCACGCGCCTTTCGACCTGGAGGGCGTTTCCGGTGATCGCGCGCAATTCCAGCTTTCAGTTTCGTGGCGGAGACGTTGACCTGAAGCGTGTCAGCGCGGCGCTCGGCGCGCGCTACATCGTAGAAGGCAGTGTCCGGCGCATGGATGAACGCATCCGGGTGACCGCCCAGTTGATCGACGCGACAACGGGTGAGCACGTTTGGGCCGATAACTATGATGGTGAAGTCTCGGACGTGTTTGCGCTGCAGGACGATTTCAGCAGCATGATCGCAGCGTCACTGGTCGGCGACCTCAACCGGGCCGAGGCAGAGCGCGCACAGCAGCGAGGCACGGCGAATCTCGAGGCATGGAGTCTCTACCAGTTGGGATTGCAGCGCGCCGACGGTTACACACGCGAGGATTTCGCGGCAGCACGCGAGTGGTTCACCTTGGCTTCCGAGCAGGACCCGCGCTTTGCAACGGCCCCGGCGCAATTGGTTTTTGTCATCCTCTGGGAAGTGGTGCTGGGGTGGACTGACGAGCCTGAACAGGCCGTTGCGGATGCGCTCGACCTGGCGCGCCGTGCCGTATCGCTCGACCCCCGTGATCCCTCGGCCCAGGCGGCGTTGGGCTGGGCCTACGTAATGGCCGGCGATATCGATAACGGGCTGGATGCGGTCCAGCGAGCTGTCGAGTTCAACCCAAGCATGCCTGAGGCGTTGGGCTGGCAGAGCTGGATCCTGCTGATGGCCGGGGACGCCGAGGGCAGCATCGTCGCAGCTGAGCGCGCGCAGCGGCTCAATCCCCTGGGCGCCATTTCGTCCATCATTTATGACAATTTGTCGCAGGCGTACTGGCAACTGGGTGACTATGAAGCAGGATTGCGCGCCGCACGCCGCTTGTTGGCCGAGCTTCCGGACTATTTTCTCGGATATGTCTACCTGGCGATGAACGCCGTGGAACTCGGTCACCTCGACGAAGCCCGCGCTGCGATTGAGCAGGCCCGCAAGGCGCAGCCCGACCTGTCACTGGAGTTCATTCAGGGTACTTACGGTGTTGCGCGGCCTGGGATTGATGCCCGGCGTAACGCCGCGTTACGGCAAGCGGGCCTGCAGTGAGAGGGGTGGGGTCGGACCAGCGCATCTTACTGTAAAAATTAGCAATATTGCTCCAGAGCCCGTTCAATTTGCCCTTAAACTGGTCATTTGACCAGATTATTGATCCCTTTAGAGTGTCCTGGTGAAAACCAATATTCCCTTACAAACACTTGCAGAAAAAACTGCTAATTTCATAAAGGAATGGTGGCTTTAAGGCCTATATTTTCCAATTATGAAGAGTCTAACTTTTTATTTTCAATTGCTTACGTAGGTCCGACCCCTTTTTGCTTTTGTCCGACCCCTTTTTGCCCCAAGGAAATTGACTTGTGTATGGCCGGCCGGGCAGTTGGCGGTTTATGCTGTCTCATCAATGATCGATGAGGGCGATATGAAAAAAGAACAATACGATGCCGTAGTCGTCGGGGCGGGTCACAATGGATTGGTGACTGCGTGTTATCTGCAGCGCGCCGGCCTCAAAACGCTGGTTCTTGAGCGCAACGGCCACATTGGCGGCGCGACCACCAGTATTCCGCGCTACAAGGATTTCATCTACTCGAACAGTTCATACGTGTGCAGCCTGTTTCGCCAGGAAATCGCCCGTGCCCTCGAACTTTACAAATATGGCCTGCAGATTATTCCCTATGGAGGCGGAGCCCAGATCATCCGCAAGGATGATGGCAGTCACGACTTCCTCGGCGCGTATTGGCATGAAGAAGCCAACCGGCGCGACCTGGAGCGCTTGTCAAAGCGTGACGCCAATGCCTTCGAGCGACTGAACCGGGATATCTATCGGCAATGCGAATTCATCAAGCCGCTGCTGATGCGCACGCCTCCGGATCCGACCTCGTTCAAGCCCCGCGACCTGATGGAACTGGTCTACCTGGGCAAGCGCTTTTATGGTCTCGGCAAGGAGCGGATGCACGAAACCATTCGCTTCTACACGATGAGCGTGGGCGATTACCTCAATGAATACCTGGATAATGGCGCGATCAAATCCTACATTGCCGGTGGCGCGACTGTCGGTACGGCACTCGGGGTCTATTCTCCCGGAACCGCCTACATTCTGCTGCATCATGCAATGGGTGATATCGACGGCACCGTGGGGGCCTGGGGTTTCGCCCGCGGCGGCATGGGCGCAGTCGCGCAGGCGCTGCATGACTCGTTGCTGGCTTCCGGTGGCGCTGTCCGTGTTGATGCTGGAGTTTCGGACTTCATCGTCGAGCGCGGCAAGGTCAAGGGTATGCGGCTGGAGAATGGCGAAACCATCGAGGCCGGGCTGGTGGTCTCCAGCATGGACGTGCGCCGGACTTTCAATGCCATCGGCCCGGATGAACTGCCCGCCTGGGTGGTGGACCGGGTCAAAAATTTCCGCTTCCGCGGCTCATCGGGCAAGGTCAACATCGCCCTCGACGGGGTGCCGACCTTTCATGGCATTCCCGAAGGCTCGCCCTGCCTGACCGGTGACATTCACATCTCGCAGGACCTGGATGAACTGGAATCGGCCTACGATGACTGGAAGGCCGGACGCTGGTCCGACCGACCCTATCTCGACATGCTGATGCCTTCGTTGATCGACCCGACCATGACGCCCGAGGGCAAGCACTGGATGTCGGTGTTTATCCAGTATGTTCCCTACCGCCTGGCTGAGGGCGAGTGGAACGAGGAACGCAAGCAGGCCTGGGGTGAGCACATCGTGAACCGGATCGCCGAGTTCAGCCCCGATTTCAAACAGAAACTGCTGCACATGGAAATCCGCACGCCCAAGGACATCGAGGACGATACCGGTCTCACCGAGGGCAACATTTTCCAGGGTGAACTGACCATGGATCAGCTGATTTTCAACCGCCCGATACCGGGTTATTCACAATACCGGACACCCGTTTCCGGGCTATACATGAGCGGTTCCTCAACCCATCCGGGTGGCGGCGTGATGGGGGCGCCCGGCGCCAATGCGGCACGTGAAGTGCTGCGCGACCTGGGCAAGGGGGCATAAACATGGCAAACGCATATCAGAACATCGTGATTGGAGGCGGCCACAACGGACTCGCCTGTGCGGCGTATCTCGCCCGGGCCGGCCAGACCGTGCTGGTGCTGGAAGCCAATGACAGCATCGGCGGCGCGGCGCGGACCCGTGAACTGGCGCCCGGGGTAAAAGTCTCTTCAGGAGCACACCTCCTGCACGCCATGCCCGCGGACCTGGTCCGCGACCTGGATCTCTCCAGACACGGCCTGAACTTCGCGGCCCAATCCATGACGACCCTGTCGCTGAACCTGGACGGGCCGGTCATCGTATTCGAAGGCGGCGGCGTGCGGGGCGACGGGCTGTCGTCCGAAGACCAGCAGGCGTACGGGCGATTCCAGGAGGACATGAACCGTTTTGCCGCCGTGCTGCGGCCCATGCTCGACAAGACAGCCCCGGAACTGTCCATCGAGACCTGGAGCCAGCGCCTGGCGCTGCTGGGCCCGGGCTGGAGCGTTCGCAAGCTGGGCCGGTACCACATGCGCGAACTGCTGCGCATCATCGGCATGAACCTTTATGACCTGCTCGATGAGTATTTCCAGAGCCCTCAGCTCAAGGCCGCCATCGCCATGGACGCCCTGTGGGGCGGGGAGTGGGGGGCGCGATCCATGGGCAGCGTCCTGACCTACCTGTATCGGCTGGCGGGGTACCAGCGCAATGGCGATACCGGCCTTGCCCTGCCGGCCGGCGGCATGGGTGCGCTTTCGGAAGCCATGGCCGCCTCGGCCCGGGCCTCTGGCGTGGAAATCCGCACCGGCGCGCGCGTACGGCGCGTGCTGATCGAGGATGACCGGGCCGTGGGGGTGGCTCTGGAAGGCGGTGAGCAACTGAAAGCCGATCGTGTCATCTCAAACGCAGATCCGAAACAAACCTTCCTCAAACTGGTCAGCCCGGACCACCTGGATACCGGCTTCATACGCCAGGTCAGGAACCTGCGCTCCCGCGGGAGGGCCGCCAAGCTGCACCTGGAGCTCGACGGCGCGCCAGCCTTCAAAGGCGTGGACGAGTCAGCGCTTGGCGCCCGGATGATCATTGCGCCCAGCCCGGACGAGATCGAGCTGGCTTTTAATCCTTGCAAGTACGGCCGCTACCCGGATCAGCCGGTGCTGGAGATCACCGTGCCGTCCGCCAGCGATGCCAGCCTGACGGCCAAGGGCACACACGTACTCTCGGCGGTGGTGCAATACCTGCCTTACGACGACACCCCGGACGAAGACGCCAACCGGGCCGCCTTTCTGGAAACCGTGCTTGTCCAACTGGAGCGTTACGCGCCGGGCATTCGTGCCAGCATCCGCAAGGCAGAGCTGTTGACGCCGAGAGATATCGAGCGCGAATTCGGCATGAGCGGCGGACACTGGCATCACGTGGAGCTTGTGTTCGAGGCTTTCCTGTTCAACCGGCCCATTCCCGCTTTGTCGCGTTACCGGTCACCCATCGAGGGGCTGTACCTTTGCGGCGCGGGATGCCATCCCGGGGGTAACGTCATGGGCATCGCCGGGCGCAATGCCGCGCGGCAAATCATTCGGGGAGGAAACTGAGATGATCGCCAATACGCTCAATAACCGGCGCCCCCTGAGCGAGCGCCCGATCCTCGAGACCCCGTTCTACGAGTCCTACAAGCACCTGATCCAGAATGACCGTTACGAGGAGTGGGCCGGCTACACGACCCTGGCCTCGTACGCCTGCGAGGTCCAGGAGTATTTCGCGGTCCGCAACACCTGCGGCGTGTACGACATGTGCCCGATGATCAAGTACGACATCAGCGGGCCGGATGCCGAGCGCTATATGAACCGGCTGGTCACGCGCGACGTGACAAAGCTCCTGCCCAAACGGGTGATGTACACCGTCTGGTGCAACGACAACGGTCACGTGATCGAGGACGGCACCGTATTCCGACTGGCCCCCGACGTATTCCGCCTGTGCTGTGCCGAGCGACAGCTCGAGTGGCTGGAAGACTCCGCCATTGGCTACGATGTCGTCATCAGCGAAGTAACGCAGGATATCGCTGCGCTTGCCGTGCAGGGACCGACCTCGTGCAATATCCTGAAGAAAATGGGACTGGAAGGCGTCCAGGCGCTCAAGCCGTTCCAGCTGGAGACCTTCTCCCTGCAGGGGTTTGAACTGATGGTTTCACGCACCGGCTTCACCGGCGACCTCGGCTATGAGCTGTGGGTGCAGGCGGAGCACGCTGCTCCCTTGTGGGAAGCGCTGTTCGCCGCCGGCCGGCCGCGAGGTATCCGCATGATCGGTTCCACCGCGCTGGACATGCTGCGCATCGAGGCGGGCCTGATCCTGGTGGAGGTGGAATACCTGTCCTGCTTCAAGACCGTGCGGCTCAAGCGAGACCGGACGCCTGACGAACTCGGCCTCGGCTGGATCGTAGACATGGACAAAGGCCATTTTATCGGCCGCCGGGCACTGCTCGAGGCGCGCCAAAAGGGACTCGAGCGCAAGCTGGTGGGGCTGGATATCGACTGGAACAAGCAGGCCGATGGCGCGTTGATTTACGACAGCGAGGACGCCCGGCGGCAGGTCGGCGAGGTGACCTCGGCCCTGTGGTCGCCGGTGCTGAAGCGGAACATTGCGCTGGCTTACATCGACGCCCCGTACTTCGAGGGACACAAGGAGATGTGGGCCGAGGTGTACCTGCACCGCGAGTGCCAGTGGGAGCGGAAGATGTTCAAATGCCGGGTGACGGACAAGCCGTTCTATTCACCCGAACGCCGCAGGCTGACGCCTCCGAACGACTTGTAGCGGGCAAGGAAAGAAAAGCAAAAAAAGAGGTCTAAAAAGGGGCCGGATCCAAACTGGATCCGGCCCCCTTTTTTGGACAGGAGAGCGCGATGAGCAACGTACAGCAAGTACCCGGGACGAAAGGCGTAACGGTAAAGTTATTGTCAACGGTTGACCTCGGCCCCGAGATTGAGGGTATGGAAGGGCGTCAACTTCGAATGCGCATGGTGACCATCGAACCCGGCGGTGTCTTCGGCCCGGTTCACGACCATAAAGACAGACCGGGCACGGTCTACATACTGCAGGGAACGATCACCGACCATCGAAACGGAGTCGCCACGGACTATGGCCCGGGACTGGGCTGGCCTGAAGACCGGAACACCACGCACTGGCTGGAAAACAGGGGAACGGTCCCGGCAGTGGAGATCTCGGTCGATATCGTCAGGCAAGCGTAAGCTGCCGATGAGTCGTGCCGGCGATCGCATCGCCTGGCGCGCCCTGGAAGAGCAGTAAAGGGCCTTCTAAGCCGAGGTCTCCAGAACTACTTCCCGGTCAAAATCCGCTTTCCGGGCGGGGTCCCGCCAGTTCGGATAGAGCTTTGCGAAGTCGCGGGTCATTTCCTCGAACGGCAGGTCGGCGTAAGTGCCCCGGAAGTTCAGGTATTCCATGTGCTGGCGGCCATCGAGGTCAAACGGGTGGTAGATGGAGTCCTCCAGGCCATCGAACTCGAGCGGCTTCAGGCGAAACTTTTCGCACAGTTCGATATTGAACACCGGGGTAGCCTTGACCCACTTGTCATGCAGGTAGACATCGGTGTAACCGTGCCAGTAAAAAATATCCGTACCCATCTGGCGGCGCAGGTTTTCGGTGGACAGGTGATTGCGCACATCGGCATAGCCGAGCCGGGCGGGAACCGACAGCGCCCGGCAGCAGGCGGCGTAAAGTATGGACTTGGGCACGCACCAGCCGCGCATCATTTCCAGCGTGCGGCTGGCGGCATAATCGGCCGGTGTTTCACTGGGCGTGTAGGGGTCGTAGCGGACCTGGTCGCGGACCGCGTAGTAGAGTGCAATGACCCGCTCCTCAACGGGGTCGTGTTCCCGGCTGTTGTCCCGGATGAAATCCTGAACGATCCCGCTGTTGAAATCGATCGTCGGCGTGGGCTGGAGATATTGTTTCCTGTGCGAGTTTTCCATCAGCATCTGCTTGGGTGGTTCCGGGCTATAATCTACCGCATTCGTCAACACTTCTCAGCAGTTACAACATATGACCCTGGAAAGCAGAACCTCCTCGTACCTGGCCCGGCTTGAACGGATAGAGTCCAGCAAGCTTTTCCGCGCAGCCGTGATTTTTATCATCGTCGTCTCCGCCCTGGCGATCGGCGCCAAAACGTACGATTTGCCGTCTGCACCGACAAGAAGCGATTTTTCCGGAACGGCTGGAACGTCTTTGACACCATAGTGGTTGCAGGCAGCCTGGTGCCCATCGATGATTCCCAGGCGGTGCTGCTGGGCAGGTTGTTGCGGGTATTCCGGGTCCTGCGACTGGTCTCGGTAATCCCGGAACTGCGGTTTCTGATTGACGCCCTGCTGAAAGCGATCCCGCGGATGGGCTATATCGCACTGCTGATGTTCATCATTTTCTACATCTACGCCACGATAGGTTCGATGCTCTTTGCCGCGATTGACGAAGCGCTGTGGGGTGACGTGGCTGTTGCCATGCTTACCTTGTTCAGGGTGGTCACTTTCGAAGACTGGACGGATATCATGTACGCCACCATGGCTGTGCATCCCCTGAGCTGGATTTACTACCTCACGTTCATTTTCCTCACCGCTTTCGTGTTCCTGAACATGATGATTGGATCGATACTGGAGGTGATGGGGGAGGAAAAAAATGCCCTGCAGACGAAGCAGGCCCATGACGAGCGGGAGCGGATGTCGCACCAGATAGTAACGGTGCAGCAGCAGCTGGATGAGCTGACTGTGCTGGTGAAGGGGCTGGCGTCCCGCGGTTAGCGCCTTGTCAGTGCTTCAATCATTTTCAACGGGTTTATGTCAAAATGGCCCGCATTCAGCAGGTTGTGGGAAAATTTGATGGGCTTCATTGCCGAACTCAAGCGCCGTAACGTATTCCGTGTGGGCATCGCTTACGCGGTGGCCGCGTGGGTGCTGTTGCAGATGTTCGACGTGATCGGCGATATCCTCGAACTGCCCGAGTGGGGCGGCAAGATGATCCTGGCCGTGCTGGTGATCGGCTTTTTCCTGGCGCTGGTCCTGGCGTGGGCTTTTGAAATGACGCCGGAGGGACTGAAACGCGAATCCGAGGTCGACCGCTCTCAGTCCATTGCCAACATCACCGGCCGCAAACTGGATCGGGCGATCATCGGGGTTTTGGTTGTCGCACTGGTCTACTTTGTGGCCGACAAATTCTTGGTTGGCGGCGGCGAAACCCTGATCGAAACGGACCCCGCCGTTGTCGTCACGGAAGCGCCGGTTCCGCCCTCACCGCCGCAGAAGTCCGCCGGTCGCATAGACGACAAATCCATCGCTGTACTACCCTTTGCACACCGTAGTCCCAATCCCGATGACCAGTATTTCACCGACGGTATCCACGACGATTTGCTGACGCGGCTGGCCAAGCAGGATGCGTTCAAGGTGATCTCGCGCACCTCGGTCATGGAATACCGCGATACCACCAAGAACATGAAGCAGATCGGCGAGGAACTGGGCGTCCGCCATATCCTGGAGGGTGGGGTGCAGCGTTCCGGCAATCGCGTGCGCATCAATATGCAGCTGATCGATACGGTAACCGACGAACACCTGTGGGCTGAGAGCTACGACCGTGAACTGACCACCGACAACCTGTTCGACATCCAGTCGGAAATCACGCTGGCCATCGCCGACGCCCTGCACGCCACGCTGAGTGGCAGTTCCCTGGATGCGGAGCGGTCGGCGCCTACCGGCAGCCTTGCCGCCTATGACCTGTACCTTCGCGGCAAACAACTGACGATTGGCAACACGAAAATGGAATGGCAGGCGGCGGTTAACTTGTATCAGGAAGCCATCTCGATTGATCCGGAATTTGCGCTCGCCTACGTGGGCCTGGCCGAGGCTTACCTGACCCTGTACTGGTCTTACGAAGGCAACCTGGCCGACCGTGAAGCGTCGCGAGCGGCCATCGACCGGGCGATTGCCCTTGATCCGGAACTGCCGGAAATCCAAATGGCGGAGGGGTTTTATCATTACTGGGGACAGCTCGACTACGAGGCTGCGCTCGGTTATCTCGACCGGGCGATTGCCCTGATGCCGAATAACGCCCAGGCTCATATGTGGCGTGGCTGGACTTTGCGACGGGCAGGGCGTATTGAAGAAGCCCTCGTATCAATGCATCGCTCACTGGAGCTGGATCCACGTGCGCCATTCAACTGGCTCGAATACGGGCAGACATTGAGCTACCTGCATCGCCTTGACGAAGCATTGGCGGCGTTCGATAAAACCAACGCCATGCGACTGTTGGCCATGTGGTCAAAAGCCTATACCAGCCAGGTCAACCTGCAACAGGGTGATGTGCAGGCGGCACTTGACCTGTCAGAGGAAACACTTCGCTCGACTGACCCCAACACCCGGCTGGCGATGTGGGAGCCACTCCTGTTGGCGCGGGATTTTGCAGGGGCACAACAGTTCGCCAGAGACTGGCCGCCCGAACTCGAGACCTGGCGTATGCGCTATTACCTCAATGAGACCCTGAGTGCGACGGCCTACCGGTTGTCCGGCGATCTTGAGTCTGCCCGGGCGGCAGCCAACCGGGCGGTCGAACGTTTGCTGGCGCCAGACAGTGAATTCCCCAACGACTACCGGAAGCATTTCGCACTGGCCCAGGTTTATGCGGCTGCCAACGACCGGGCAGGCACGGTCGAGCAGGCTGACCTGGCCTTCAGCGCTGAGCCGTTTGACGCGCTTGTCGTAATGGAGAATCGCTATAACATGGCGCGGGCCCTGGCGCTGGTCGGCGAAAAAGAACGTGCGCTCAAACTGCTTGAGCCCTTGTTGCCCGGCCCAAGTTCGGTCTCCGTCCGCTATGTCGAGCTTGACCCGCATTGGGACGGATTGCGCGCCGACCCGGACTTCATCGCGCTGCTGAACCGCTACCGCGACTGACTGTCACGCCGCACCGGCTGGCCTGGATTGGCCCCCGCCTGCGGCGCCCCGTCGCGCACGACGAACACCCCGTTCACCAGCACATGTTCGATACCACCCGAGGGTAAGGCCGGATCGGCGAAGGTGGCGCGATCGATGATGCGCTGCGGATCAAACACCACCAGGTCGGCGTCTGCACCGACCTCGATGCGGCCTTTGCGCTGCATTTGCGGTACGGCCCCCTCCAGGCGTTTTGCGGGCAGGTAAGTCATCTTGCCGATTGCTTCCATCAGGCCCAATGCGCCCTTCTCCCGCACGTAATGGCCCAGCACCCGGCTGAAGGTGCCGGCGCCGCGCGGGTGGGCGCGGCCCTCCTGGTAGAACATGCCGTCACTGGCGATCATAACGCCCGGGTGAACGATGGCGGCGACCACGTTGGCTTCCTGCATGCCGTGGCCGACGATGATGGTCTGCGGCGCCGTGGCACGAAGGCTTTCAAAGCTTTCCTGGTCAAGGCGTTCACCGGTCGACGGTAACTCGATGTCGCCATAGTCCAGCCCGAGATTCCGCCTGAAATCGCCGTCAAACAAGGTGGCGCCGATGAAGGTGGACCACGCGGTGTAGGGGTATACCTCGGTGCTGACGTCGACCCCGTTGGCTTGCGCCGAGTCGATCATCTCCAGCAGCAGGGGCACGCGGCTGCCACCGCTGCTGCCGATGTGGACGATGTGTACGCCGGACCCGGTGGCCGCGGCGTCGGCAATCAGTTCCTGCACCGCATCCACGCTTCCGCCCAGCTCGAGCTCATAGCCGAAACGGGAGTGGACGAAATTGGTGACGCCGTTGGCGGCCGCGACCGTGAACATGCGGTAGATTTCCTCGCGGGTGGCGCCGGCGGTGTAATTGATGCCGTAGCCAATGCCCAGCGCACCTTCGTCCAGGCCCTGCTGCAGCCGCCGTTGCATCGCTGCGACCTGCTCTGCGGTGGCCGGGTCTTCCATCCAGTTTCGCTGCTGCGAGATGGCGGCAAAATGGGGACTGTCGAGCAAGCCGCCGGCGATGTCCAGTTCGGTGAGACCAAGGGCGGCCAGGTCCACCATGGTCACGATACGCACGGGAATGTGGCCGACGGTCGCACCATAGTTGATCGGCGATGTGCCGGCGCGTTGCTCGTACCACGCGTTGACGGGGTATGCGCCGGCTTCCATCTCGAGTTGAGTGGTCACGCCGTCCTGCGCCTGCAGCCAGGATTCGAACTCACGCTGGCCGTGGGCGTGCAGGTCAATGAAGCCGGGCGCCACCACCAGGCCCGCAGCGTCGATTTCCCTGGCGCCGCTCAAAGGTTCACGCGACAGCGCCACGATGCGGCCGTCCCGGATGCCGACATCGCGGACCGAATCGAGCCCGTTGGCCGGGTTCATCACGCGGCCATTGCGAATGACCAGGTCGTATTCCTCCGCCTGCGCGGGGGCGCCGGCGAGGAGCAGGGCCGTGACCGCCAGTGCAGTCATTACAAATCTCAAATATGTGGCGGACATATTGCTTACTCCTCGTTATGCGGGGGATATTTCGGTGTTGTTGACCGGAGAACCGGATTCTCGCGAGTTTTCACGGAGCAAGTCAAATCAGATGCGAGCGATTGCTCAGAAAGATTCAGACTCCTTGCTTGTTCCTACACAAATTCGGGTAACGGAACCATGGCAACCCTGCCTTCGCAGGAATACCGTTGAGTGATGAAATTGACAGTCTCATACTTTTGGCATAGGCTTTGGCATATGCCAAATGAGCGATATGTCAGATTGTTTCGGAATGGCCGCAACCAGGCCTTGCGGATACCCAGGGAGTGGGAACTGGACGGTGATGAAGCGATCATCCACCGGGAGGGTGACCGGCTCATCGTGGAGCCGGTTCGCAAAGGCGGATTGCTGGCCCTGTTAGCCGGTTTGCAGCCGCTTGAGGAGTCTTTTCCCGACATCGATGAAGCATTACCTTCGCTTGACGACGTGAAGCTTTAGCCATGCAGGCGCGGTATTTACTGGACACCAATATTCTCTCGGACCTGGTGCGCCATCCGCAGGGCAAGATTGCTCAACAGATCGCGCGCGAAGGTGAGAAAAGTATCTGCACCAGCATCGTGGTCGCTTCGGAGTTGCGGTTCGGGGCGGAGAAAAGCGGTTCCGGGCGATTGGCGGCGCAACTCGATATCATATTATCCGCTATCGAAACCCTGCCGTTGGAAGAACCTGCCGATCGCCACTATGCGAAGCTGCGTCATTACCTTGAAGAACATGGCACCACAATCGGGCCCAACGACATGCTGATCGCGGCCCACGCGCTGGCACTGGACTGCACGGTGATCACCGCGAATGATCGCGAATTCTCCCGCGTACCCGGGCTGAAAGTTGAGAATTGGCTGGAGTAGCTACACGCCGACGATTTCAGGTTTCATACTGTATAGAACGAAAAGAACCTCCTCTTTTTCACGCTGGCCGATGTTGTTTTTCTCGAGTGCCGCCAGCGCGTCGTCCAGTACTGCCAGAAACTCGTCGCCGCTGATGTTCATGCCTTTGTGGGTGGCCAGCATGTTCTGGCCCTTGTACACATTGGGTCCGCCGGTTCCGGCAATGAAAAAGGTCGCGGCGCCGTTCTTGAGTTTGGCAGAATCGCTGTTTACGTAACGCGGCGAGATGCTGGGATTGGCCAGGTGAATCTCAACCAGGTCATCTGCGATTTGCGTAATCCCTTCAGTTCCGCCCAGTCTTTCAAAAAGTGATGCAGTCATAATCGGTTTCTCCTTGGATTGAAGGGTCAAGGTATCTTTATTACCGCAGGAAATGCAAATGAGTCCGGTTTGATCGAAACATGCCGGGCTATCTGATCGGCTGATAATGGTTGTCCACACCGTGTGCCGTGACATTGAGTTATGCTTACAGGATGGGAACCTTTCGGTATAAGGCGTTTATCAGTTACAGCCACCGGGACAGGATCTGGAGTGCCTGGCTGCAGCGAACGCTTGAAGCCTATCGTGTACCGAAACGGCTGGTAAATACCGAAAGTGAGTTTGGACCGGTTCCCGGGCGCCTGACCCCGGTCTTCCGTGACCGCGAGGACCTGCCATCGGCTTCCGATCTCAGCAGCAAGGTCAAGGAGGCATTGGCAGCCTCCGAGACGCTGATCGTCATCTGTTCTCCCACCGCCGCCAAATCAACCTGGGTAAACGAGGAAATCCGCTATTTCAGAAGCCTGGGCCGGGAAGAGCGGATTTTTGCCCTGATCGTTGATGGCGATCCGCAGCCGGATGATCCGGACCTGCAATGCTTTCCTTCGGCATTGATGACCTGGCTGGACGGAACACCCCATGAACCCCTGGCTGCCGATGCCCGCAAATGGGCGGATGGCAAACTGCTGGCCAAGCTGAAATTGGTCTCCGGTATCCTCGGGGTCCGGCTGGACGAACTGCGCCAGCGTGATCTGCAGCGCCGCAGGAAGAACCGGGTCCTGGCTACGGCTGCCGCACTGGCGTTCCTTCTGGTCACCAGCACCCTGGTTTTCACGACCATGTCCTCTCAAAAGGCTGTCCGGCTGCAACGCAGCAACACCGAAGAACTGTTGAGCTACATGCTGGGCAATCTGAAGCAGCTGGACCCGATCGTCGGGCTGGAAGTGATCGACCTGGACGACGAACAGATGCTGGAGTATTTCCAGGCGTTGGGCCTGGATGAGATGGACAATGACACACTGGTCGAAAAAGGCCTGGAATGGAGGGAAGAGGGGCGGATAGATCATCAAAGGGGAAACCTGGAACAGGCCATGGATCATTTCAAAAAGTCGCGCGCGGCCTTTATCGAGCTGTATCAAAGGGAGGGCAGCGCCGGGAAGGCGCTTTTTGAGCTCGGCCAGGCGGAGTTCTGGGTGGGTTATGTGCACCTCGACAAGGGGGAGCTGGACGAGGCCCAGGAGCGATTCATCCGTTACGGCGCGATAACCCGGCGCCTGGTCAACCAGAACCCGAAAGATGCGGCAATGGTCATGGAACTGTCGTATACCTTGACCAACCTGGGCGCCGTGGAGAGAGCACGGGTGAATCCGGACACGGCCAAAGCGCTGCAGCTGACGCAATCCGCCGTCCAATACAACCAGATCGCACTCGTTCTTGATCCGAAAAATAATGCCTACCGGACGGATCTGAACAACAAGCTGGCGTTCATGGCGGATGCCTGGCTGGAAACCTGTGATTTGGGTAAGGCCTTTGATTTCAGGCGGCAAAACGTGGATCTGTCCAGGGAGTTGTACAAGAAGTCTCCCGGCAGCGACTCCGCAAAACTCGATCTGGCCTCATCCCTGTCCGGCCTCGCCGAAGTTCAACGGCGTATCCCGATTCCCGACAAGGCCTTGCAGAACCTGCAGGAATCATCAGATCTGCTCAACCAATTGGCGGCACGGGGCACCGGGAATCCATTACTACGTTGGGATGCTTTGTATCGTCAGCAACGGATGATGCAAATTCGCACCTGGTTAGAACCACCTCAAGATCTATGGCCTGAATTCCGCGCCCAGAGGCAGGCTCTGGACAGTTTTTTCCATGAAACAAGCCTGGAGGATTTTGGAGTCGCAGTCGACTATGCCGATACCCTGCTCGATTATTCCGGGTTTGCCTGGCGAGTCGGGGCAGAAAGATGAGGCGGAGCGCGCGCTGGCGGACGCAACGGATCGTTTATCCCGCCTGGTTGACGAAAATCCTGAAAACCGCCGGAGCCGCCGACTACTTGCCGGCGCCTTTTACGAATACTGGGTACACCACGGAAAGCTCCCGTCCGGCGACGCCGTCACGATGCTGGATGGTTACCTGGTTGACCCGAAACAGGCCACAAGCTGCAATGACGCCAGCCTTGCCGCGCGGCTGGAATTGATGCGCGGAAACATTTCCCGGGCGAAGGACTATACTTTATATCTACTGGGTAAAGGTTTTTTCGAACCCGGTTTCGTTGCGTTTTGCCAGCGCAACGAGTTATGTGACAAGTAGTTTTTGCCTGGCAAGGAGGAGGAAAGTGAGATGAATACGAACAAATCATTTAATGGGACACGAGTTGCAGTACTGCTGGGGGCATTGTGTTTTTCAACCTTGGTTTTTGCGGCGCCGATTGAAGTCAAGCTGGAGGTCGATGGTTCAAAGTTGGCAGTAATAGACAATAGCCAGCCGTGTGACGCCACTAACTCCAAAGATGCTTGCATAAATGTAAAGAAAAACAAGGCTCCATTTATCAACTTTATACTGGAGGGTGCATGTGGTGATGAGACCAGCACTAGTCCCAACAAAGATTATCAATTGACTGGAATCAGGATTACCCTGATAGAAAAGGTGTGGCCGACATCAAGCAACGTTTTGAATGAATTGGTCGCCAAGGACTTCAAGGCCGATCCAGAAACGGGTGAGATTATCTTAAAGGGAAACAACAAAAAGGACAAAGATCTCCTCAAGTTCAAGAACCGCAATTCCCACGGGTACACGGTTTATTACGAAGTTTCGGCCGAACCCTGCGCCGCTGACAGTGACCTCGATGATATATTCCTTGACCCGGAAATCAGGAACAAGGGCAGAGGCTAAGCTTTCAGCAAGAACGGCAATAGCCGCCGTTGAAATGCAGGTCTGGCGCACGTCAGCGCGCCAGGCCTCAACAGGGTAATCACCAATCCTTGGCGGGATATTGGACGTGGGCCTGTCGCGGCCAGTCAATACCCGCTTCGCGCAGTCGGGCGCTTGAAATTGGGTGTCACGTCGAGGTCAAACTCCGCACCGCAGGCACACATACTGTTGGAAAGCAGGAAAAGCAGGGGTCCACCCGGACGGGCGTCGATCTCGGCGGCCAGTTCATTGGCCCGCGCCCGGTCACCGATGGCGGCACTGATTTGAAGCTCGTTGCTGAGATTCCGGCCGTGTTCAGCTTTCCACCGCTCCATCGCGGCCCGGGCGCCCTCAATGTCCCCGGACAATGCCAGTGGCATCGGTTCGGCGAGCATGCCAAAAAAGGCCGTTTCGTCGATAAAGCTGGGCGCCAGTGCCAATGCTTCTTCCACACGGCCCAGTGCCAACAGGGCCCGTTGCTGGTTAGCTGCATTGAAAAGGTTGGCACCCAGCGCGATTTCACCTTCCCTGAGGATTCCCAGGGATCTTTCGTAGTCGCCCTGCCAAAAAGCTGCCGCTGCGCGTTCCAGGGGCGCCGATGGATTCAGAGGTTCGCAACGCTGGAAGCGCGTCCACAAATCCTCGCTGGCCTCGGCGTACCCCAGGGTAATCGCGACCTCGATCCAGGTCGGTTCCGGGCAACCGGTGGTTGCCAGGGCTTTCTCGATCCGGTCCCGCAAAGGCGTCCAGTCATCGGAAAATAAAACCCGGTCTACGTCGATAAACGCCTTGCGCTTCGAATCACCGGAAAGCTGGTAAGCGGCGTCGAGGACCTCCCTCAGTTCAGCCAGGGCATTCACCCTTTCCTCTGCGGTGCTGCTGGGCTCGAGGATCACATGCGCGTAGTAGTCGGATTTCTGCCAATAGGCCGCGTCAAAATCCGGCACCAACTCGATGGCCCGGTCATAATGAACCAGTCCTTCGCGCATGTTCTCCATCAGGTCTCCCGACCCGTGCGCAATTTCGAACAGCTCCTGGGCCTTCTGGAATTCGATAAAAGCATCGACGTTGCGTACGCCTACAGCCTGCATCCTTTGCCAGGCCGTCTCGTCGAGCACAATCTTGAGTGCGTTCGCCACGTTGGAGGAAATGTCGTCCTGGATCACGAACACGTCATCCATGGTCCGGTCGTACGTGTTCGACCACAGGTGGAAACCGTCATCGACGCGGATCAGCTGGGCGGTCACCCGCACCTGGTCGCCCTGCCGGCGGACGCTGCCTTCCAGCACGTGGGCCACCCCCAGCGTGTTCCCGATTACCCGCAGGTCTTCGTTCTTGTCCTTGAAGCTGAACGACGAGGTCCTGCCGGCAACCTGCAGGTCCGGGATCTGGGCCAGCTGGTTGAGCAGTTCTTCGGACAGGCCGTCGGCGAAGTATTCGTTCTCCGGGTCCGAACTCATGTTGACGAAGGGCAGAACGGCGACCGATCTTGAATTCACATCCGGCGCTGCCGGCGATTCTGCTGTCGACGTTTACCGGCTTCGGCTACGGTGGCGGCCGGGGCCGGGGTTTGCGCCTGGGGAATCGGGTTGCCTCTGTTGTTGAACCAGGACAAAAACGATGCCGATGATCACCATCACGATGGTCGCAACGTCCAGCTTGCGCCCGGTCGTGTGGGCGTCTGTCTGCCCGGGATCGACTTCGGATTCTTTCCTGATGCCGTCCGGGGTCAGTTCGTAAACCCAGGAAAACACCACGACCGGGATCAGGCCGATGCCCAGGACCAGGATCAGGAAACGGAATGTCCAATCGGGCACGTCGAAGGCGCTGGACGCCACGTCAGCCACCTGCAGCAACAGCCACGACATGACGACGTAGGCGGCAACCACGCGGAAAACGTTACGGCGTTTGAGTTCGCTGAATAAGGACACGCAATAGTTTCTGTTTGGCAATCAGTGGGTGCAAGCGTACTCGACTGCGATGTGAATGCCAATGCTCACTGCGATACCGCTTTGTATTGCATCCCAAGGCTATTGAACATGAAGGCCAGGCGGTCCACTTGCTGACTGATGGCCTCGCTCAGCGGGGTTCCCGCCCCGTGGCCGGTATTGCCGCTGGTTCGCAACAGGATGGGGTTGTCAGAAGTGTTGGCAAACTGCAGAGCGGCGATCATTTTGCGTGAATGCATGGGGTCCACCCGTCCGTCATTTTCTCCGGTCATGAAAAGGATCGACGGGTAGGCTGTCTGTTTCACATGGTGGTAAGGTGAATAGGCATAAAGCGCTCTGAACAGTTCCGGGTCTTGCACCGTTCCGAACTCCGGGATATTGAAAGCGCCGTTGGGTGACAGTTCGCTGCGAACCGAATCATAGATGCCCACATGCGAAACGGTGGCCCGGAAGTCCTGCGGATGCTGAACAATCATCGCACCCATCAACAGGCCGCCATTGCTTCCGCCCTCGATAACCAGCTTGCTCACCTGTGTGTATTTCGCTGCTACAAGGTGGCGCATCACTGCGTGAAAATCGTCGAACACGTTCTGTTTTTTCGTCAGCATGCCCTGCTGATGCCAGTCTTCACCATACTCGCCACCACCGCGCAGGTTGGCTTCTGCAAAAATGCCGCCTTGTTCCAGCCAGACCTTCAATGTCGGCCTGAATCCGGGGCTCAGGGACACGCCGTAACCGCCATAGCCGGTCAGCAACAGCGGGTTGTTGCCATCCAAACGGGTGTCTTTGGCCATGATGATGTTGACCGGCACCCTGGTGCCGTCTTTGGATTCGGCAAATTCACGCACCACCTTGTAGTCGTCGAAATCAACGGAACTGGTGCTGCTGAGCGGATGCCTGGAAGTTTGCGTTCCATCAAACAGCAGCCAGCTGTTCGGGTACAGGTAGGAGTATTGACGCAGCATGACCCCGTCGTCCCATGGAATGATCTGGCCAACGCCGGAAACTTCCATTTTTGGAGCAGCTTTTGGCTGGCCCTGCATGTCAAAAACCTTCAGTTCCTGCGGGCCGCCGGACAGGGTCTTGGCATAAATGTTTCCGCCATGAACAATAAACGTCGGATCACCATAGAAATCGGAAGCAAAGGCGTCTTCCGGTTCCGCAATCGCCAGCGTTAAAGCGGTGTCCGGCAGATTACTGATATCCATCCGCATGAACTTTCCGCGTGGCGCATCTTGACGGGAGAGCACCAGCAGGGTGTTTGCATCGATAAATTGCGCCTGCACCAACTGGTCGTCGTAGGAACTCAGTTGATGCCAGGTTCCGTTGGTCGCACGAAGGTAGAGCTGGAATTTTCCGCTGTCCCCGTATTGCATGGTCGCCAGCACCTTGCCGCTGTCGTCATGCACCAGCACCCTGATCTCTGCAATCCGGTCAAACAGTTCACCTATTTCGTAATGGTCTGCAGACAAGGGTGTTCCCAATTTGCGGTGCCACAATTGCTGATAGAAATTCTGGTCCTCGGCGGATTTTTCACCGTCGCGTGGATAACGGGTGTAATAGAAACCGGAACTGTCCGCGTCCCAGCTTAAATCTCCACCGGCGGTGGGCCCGTTGACCCTGGATAGGACCTCGTCCACCCGTTTGCCGGTGGCCAGGTCGAAGACATGCAGGTCAGCGACCTCCGCGCCAGCCACGGTCAGCGCAATGGCGACCAGCTTGCCGTTGGGAGAGACGCGAAACCATTCAACCGAAGTGCTGCCGCTTTCATCATTCGTCAGCGGATCAAAGACCACCCGCTCGGAAGCCGTGTTCCCGTCCGCATCGATCTCGATCAGAAAAGGCTGTTGTTTCGGCGGCTGGTATTTCATGAACCAGCCCTTGTCGCCAATGCGCTGGCCTGAAAAGTAGCTGACCGTGTCTGCAGACACCACCGAATCTACCCGTTTGGCGATTTCAGCGCGGTTGGGCAGACCATCCAGAAAGCGCCTCGCGACCTCATTTTCGCTGGCGCTCCAGGCTTTCACCTCTTCTGAAGACCAGTCCTCCAGCCATTGGTAAGGATCCGCTACCTTGACCCCGTGATAGGTGTCCACGGTGTTTTCCCGGCGTGCTTCCGGGTAGTCAAACGCCATTGCCGGCAGGCTGATGATTGACGTCAGTACAATAAAAGACAGGGTTTTGATGAGGCGATTCATTAGGGGACTCTCCGGGCGATATTTGATGACGCCTTGGCGGGCAAGGATCAGGTAATTATCGTGAATTAACGGCGCCACCACAAATTCAATCTATGGACATTTTCCTCGAATAAAGCCGAATGCACATTTATTGACGCGGAGCATGGCTTAAGGGCTCCGATTGAATAATAGTAGGTATATCTCCGTAACATTGGGAGGTTGGCATGTACGCAGGCGGCGCTGACGGAATCAGGAAAGCGGTCGGGATCCTGTTGCTCTTGATGTTAATGGTGCTATGGGCCCGCGAGGCCGTGGCGCAGGAGACCGGCGTGGCGGTCGATAGCGCGACCAGCGGCGTGGCCTTCGTCCTCGACGTGCAGGGTCCGATCGGCCCGGCCACGCGGGATTTCGTGTCCCGTTCGCTGAAGACGGCTGCGGAGCGCGATGCGTCGCTGGTTATCATCCGCATGGATACCCCCGGCGGGCTGGACGCTTCGACCCGCGACATCATCAAGGACATCCTCAACTCGCCGGTACCGGTCGCAACCTGGGTCGGGCCGGCCGGGGCGCGGGCAGCCAGCGCCGGCACCTATATCCTCTATGCCAGCCACGTAGCGGCCATGAGCCCGGCCACCAACGTCGGCGCGGCAACGCCGGTGTCCATCATCGGTGGCGCGCCGGGAAAGGCGCCGGAATCATCGGACGGCAAGGCAGCGAAGAAAAAGCACGCTGATGAGGCTGATGAGGCCGATGAAGCCGCTGACGGCGAGGCCGGGGAGGCGGCGTCCGCCGCATCTGCCGGGGACACGATGATGAAGAAAACCGTGAATGACTCGGTGGCCTATATCCGCGGCCTGGCCGGGAAGCGCGGCCGCAATGCTGACTGGGCCGAGCTGGCAGTGCGCGAAGCGGACAGCATCACCGCCGAAAAAGCACTGGAACTGGGTGTGATCGACCTGATCGCGGCGAACATCGGCGACCTGATGGAACAGGCTGACGGCAGGGTTGTCGAGGTGAACGATCGTGAAGTCACCCTGGAAACGAGCGGCCTGGTGACCGAGCAACTGGAGCCGGACTGGCGAAGCGAGATGCTGGCGGTCATCACCAGCCCGACGATCGCCTACCTGCTGTTGCTGATCGGCATCTACGGCCTGATCCTCGAAGGCTATCACCCGGGCGCCATCCTGCCCGGCGTAGTGGGTGCGATCTGCCTGTTGACGGCCCTGTACGCGTTCCAGATGTTACCGGTCAACTATGCGGGGCTGGGACTGATCCTGCTCGGCATCATCCTGATGATCGCCGAGGTCATGTCGCCCAGTTTCGGCGTGCTGGGCTTCGGCGGCATCATCGCCATGGTCTTCGGTTCGATCATCCTGATCGATAGCGATGTGCCCGGCTACACCGTTTCCCGCTCGCTGATCGGTGCGATCGCGGTTGCCGGCTCGCTGGGTATGATGGCGATCATCTGGATCGCGTTGCGCGCCCGCCAGCGACCGGTGGTATCCGGGCGCGAGGAGCTGATCGGCGCCGTGGGCTTTGCACTGGAGGATTTCGCCGGCGACGGGCATGTCTACGTTCACAGTGAACGCTGGAACGCGGTCGCCGAGGCGCCGGTGCGTGAAAACCAGGCCGTCGTGGTCACCGGGCTCGACGGGCTGACGCTGATGGTTCGCCCGGTTAATGTCGAATCACAGGAGCAGGAAAATGTTTGAATATGGAATGGGACTGCTGGCGTTCGTACTGTTCGGCATCATCGTCAATGCCATCAAGATCCTGCGTGAATACGAGCGCGGAGTAATTTTTCAGCTTGGCCGCTTCTGGAAAGTGAAGGGTCCCGGACTGATCCTCGTGATCCCGATCGTTCAGCAAATGGAACGGGTTGACCTGCGCGTGATCGTGATGGACGTACCCACGCAGGACGTGATCTCGCGCGACAACGTGTCGGTCAAGGTTAACGCGGTGGTGTATTTCCGGGTCATCGATCCGGAGAAAGCCATTATCCAGGTCGAGAAATACCTCGAGGCGGTGAGCCAGCTCGCGCAAACAACCTTGCGCTCGGTGCTGGGTCAGCACGAACTGGACGACATGCTGGCGGAGCGCGACAAGTTGAACCGCGACATCCAGGCGATTCTCGACCGCCAAACGGATGCCTGGGGCATCAAGGTGGCCAACGTCGAAATCAAGCACGTCGATCTGGACGAAAGCATGATCCGGGCGATTGCCGCGCAGGCCGAGGCCGAGCGCCAGCGGCGTGCCAAGGTGATCCATGCCACCGGCGAGAAGCAAGCGGCGACAGAACTGGTGGAAGCCGCAAAAACGCTGGCGCAGGAACCCAATGCGATCCAGTTACGTTACATGCAGATCCTGACCGAGATCGCCGGCAGCAATACCAACACCATCGTCTTTCCGCTGGACCTGGTAAGGAAAGCCCGCGAGTTGCTGAGTTGAGAGCTTGACCGGGACCGGGGTTGATGTGCGGGGTGGTCCATGGACCACCAGGATCGAAATGGCACCCGGGAAAAAGTGATTATTCCTGGTGTAATGACTCTTCCAAGGCTTCGCACAACCGCACGTTACCGAGGGCAATCCGCTGAATCGGGACGACACCTTGTCGGCCAACTGACGGTAGGTTGTAGGTGATTGTGCCCCTGTTGCAACTGCTGAATTCTACAATAATGGTACCGTCCTGAACGCTGGCCGGCTTGGGAACGGGCGAGTCAAAAACGCCACCGGCGGTGATGTATACATCAAGCGTGGCCTGGTTGTCGGCATACGGCCCCTGTGCGGTCAGCCATCGATGGCCGGCTGTTCCCAATTGGGCGGGAGTGGAAGCATCCGGACGCTCAAGATCGTAGGTAAACCAGGCCAGGAACATCTGCCTGATAACCGGGAAAACCGTGATAAAAAATCCCTGCCCGGCAGTTTCGGGGTTATACCAGGCATCGTTGAGACCTGCATTTGTCTGGAAATCCGGGTTGGGTGGCAACACGCCAACCTCGTAAGCACCAATCGCACATTTTCTTGGAACACCTCTTTGATCGGTGTACTTTTGTTGATCGGGTTCGTAGCAAATATCACTGAAGGCATCAATGGCTGGGCTTCCAGGCGCGAGTGCATGCGTGTCCGTCAAGCCGCCGTTGTTGGTCAGCGGTTCCAGCAGCGGGTCTTCGCCGATCAGGTCCGCGGAGCCGAAATGCCCACAGTCCTCGGTCAGGACCTGTAACAGGTTGCGACCCCTGGACCAGACCGGACCAAAACATTCCGAGGCCTCGCCGCCAACCTGGTTTCCGGCAATGATCGTAAGGGAAACTTGGGCTCCGCCGGAAATCCCGCCACCATCACCGTCTTCGTCGCCATCGTGGTCTGCCGAGTTGAAGGCGATGGTTGAGTTACTTATAGCCACAGAACCAAAACTGGCAAGCCCCCCACCCGAGCCTTCCGCCTGGTTACCGCTGATCGTCGAATTCGAAATACTTTTGCTGCCGTAAGCAGTCATCAGCCCTCCGCCATCCCGGCCGGCGGCATTGCCGCTGATGGTACTTCCGGTGATGCTCGCCGTGCCCGAGTGCAGGTGTAATCCACCACCATCCACACTTGCGGTGTTGTTGCTGATGGTGCTGTCCACGATATCAATTATGTTTGATGTAGAACCACCTGTAGCATCGGAGCTCACGCCGCCGCCCGACCAGGCCGAATTGAAAGTGATGATGCTTTTTGAGACCAGCAGGGTGCTTCTATCGTTTAAAATCGCACCGCCGTAGGCGTCAGTTTTATTTTCTCTGAATACGCTTTTTTCGACAATCATCGTGGCCGATTGATAAATCTTAATGGCGCCCCCGCCATATTGATTTTTGTTTCCGGTAAAAAGTCCGTAACTAATGGACACGGTTCCGCCTTGCACACAAAGGGCGCCCCCAGAGAACCTAGAGTAGTTGTCGCTGAAGGTGCTGTGTTCGACGATCAGCTTTCCGCCTACGACCTGGATGGCGCCCCCACAGTCGTTATTCTCGTATCCGCCCGTGAGCGTTACGTCACTCAGCATGAGTTCACCCTCAGCGTCGACAAAAAAGAAATGATGCCGAAAGGTGTCTTTTCGTTCGATGACGGTTTGTGCGCTGCCGGCGCCACGAATGCTGACCGGGCTCGATATCCTGAAAAAATCCCAATAAAGTTCCGGGATGTTATCAGAAATCGTGTAGGTTCCCGCCGCCAGGTATATCGTGTCCGGTTCGTCATTGGCATTTGACGCGTTTACCGCCGCGGACAGCCCGGCAATATCTCCCGCGGCAATATGGAACTCTTCTGTCCAGCCACTGGAAGGAAGGGCCAGCATCGCTGCCAGGAGCAAGTACCTGTTTGAAACAATCCCCATAAAACCGGTCATCAGAAAATGAAGTCCGGGTTGCCCAATGATCCGGCTGCACGTCATGACCTTGATCTGACCACCAGAAAGATAGGGTAGAGTGTGCGCCACTTGTGTAATGGAAGCCAGAAAGCCTGAAAAGGCCAAGATAAAGCGTGCAAGTGCCAATCACAGCAAATCCGGCTCCGTCAATGAGGGACATTATCTTCACGTTGCTTACTTGCGACAGCGCGAAGCCGGCGATGGCGCCAATCACCCTGGTTAGAACCAGGATAGCCATCAGCAAAGTGCTATCGGAGCTGGTCTCCATGAGCGGCATACCCGCGGGTGCCTTCGCCAACGCATTGAATATTCAGCTAGACAGCCTGATAACTCCGGCGCAATATAGCGTGGTGATTTCCGGGGGTTAGCAAAGCTGTCACTGCTGTCCAGGATTCGAGCAGACAGTTCGTACCCCCATCGAGGGACGGCATGTCCGTGCGAAACATTATTTTCAATATTACGACGCTGCTCCTGCTATCCACATCAATTTACGCCGCGGACACAAAGACCATTCATATCGATGTTGTCGGTGAAGGCAAGTTCGAAGTCATCTACCACCGCGCCCTGTCGAATGCCACCGGCGCTGTCATCGGCGGACTGATCGGAGCGGGCATCCAGTCCGGCGTGGAGTCCGGCAGAGACCGGGAGAAAACCGATCAACTGCGCCTCTTGATCAACAAGGACGCCTGGAAGGTCCGGTTTCTTGAGACGCTCAATGACAAGCTGGAGACGGAGGGTTTTGAAGCCGTTTGGGTTGAAGACGCCAAAAAAACTGGTGATGGCCTAGTTTTAAAAATTTACCTGGAAAACTACGGCTTCAAACTGGTTGACAGCTCAACGCATGCGGTTTCCGCTTTCATCGACTTCAAGGCAAGTTTATCGAACGGAAGTTCAAAGGACCCGGAAGAATGGGAAAAGGAGGCGTTTTACCTCACCAACAGAAACCAGTATTCCTTTGAACAGTTGCTTGGAGAAAACTCACCGGTGAATTCGGATCTGGAAGCGGTTCTGGAAAAGGCGGCACTGCGGTTGGCAAATAAAATTATTTACACACTGAAGGATTAAATTTCATGAAAAATCTGATGGTCATGGTGGCGATTCTTTTCGTGCAGGCCTGCGCCCTCACCGACGCAACCCTCAAAGTTGAACACGATAGCGCGGTCAACATCACCGGGCCCATCAGTGAAGCAGGTGTTATCGCCTTCTCAGCGCCACAACTGGAAGACGCGAGACCGGATAAAGCCCGTATTGGCTATAAGAAAAACGGTTATGGAATGAATATGGCGGACATCACTTCCGAGCAACCGGTGGATGTGATTGTCGAAAATGCGATCATGGATGCAATCATGGACAACGGGCACACTGTCGCAGACGATGGCCAGGTAAAAATAACGGGAACGGTCGACCGCTTCTGGTTTGATACCGATATCAATTTCTGGAGTGTCGAGTTTATCGGTGATGTTCAATGCACCCTGGATTTTATCGATTCGGCAACCAACACCTCGATCTATCGCTCGAGTTACTCAGGAAATTATAAAGAGAAAACCGGCGCAGGTTACGTGAAAACGTGGACTGAAGTCATGAGCAAAGCGATTGACAAGCTGATGGAAGACATCGTTTTTGACGAGGATCTAAAAGACGCGCTTGCAGGCTACCGGACTAATCGGGTCGGACCAGCGTAACGCTCTGATCTGATGAACAAAATCCAAATTTTTCAGACGATCGATCAGCTTAAACTGACTATTTGCCTATCGAAATCCAGGCTCTAAAAATTTGAAACTTTGCATTAGGGAGGGAAAGGTTATTAGAACATGGGTTTTTGGGTCTAAATTGCGACTCTAAGGAGTATTTAATAGCAAAAGGCAAACGTAACCTAATTTAAATCAACATGTTACGTTGGTCCGACCCCACGACCTTCCTGCCTGTGTTGTCGTACTCATCCCTAAGTTCCTGACCCCCGCATCAGAGCGCCAGTATGCAGAGGGTACGCCCAAATGTCACAATCCGCATTCTGCCGGTTGGGCACCGGGTAGTCCATCGCCGAAGGGTCAAATGGGGTCGGACCAACACAAGCGTTTGATATTAAACAGAAAAAAGCTATTTCCGGGGTGGTATTTCGCGCTTGAACGGTCTAAATGAGGTACAAAATCCCCACCCAATTTGAAACGCGAGAGTACTTGGCGTCTGCGCGTTTTTAGCCGTACACTTGCGCCTCATCTGTCCACAATGGCATGAGAGGTTAGTGAATGAAAACTGGAAAGCGAGGGTTGACTGGTTTACTTGCGCTGCTGCTGGCGGTGTTTCCGTTCATGGCGCAGGCGGGTGACATCAGCGTCGAGATTTATTCCGATACCAATCAGCTGGCTGCAGACGAGGCTGTGATCCTTGCTGTGAGCCTAACCAACCATGGTCGCAAAGCGGCCCGGGTGCTGAAATGGTACACCGCGGTTGATGGCATTGATGAAGACCTGTTCAAGGTCAGCCGCGATGGCCAGTCACTGGCCTACCTGGGTGCGCACTTCAAACGCCCGGCGCCGGAAGCCGGCGACTACCTGGTGCTGAAACCGGGCCAGACCGTAACGCACCTGGCAGAACTGTCTGATGTGTATGACTTTGCCCAGACGGGTGAGTATTCGGTGCAATTCAATGTAGAGTCCCTGACCCTGTTTGATCCGGCCGCAGCGCACCGGCAAAACATGCGTGATGCCAGGGTCGAACGTATGCAGTCCAACGAGCTGTCCATCTGGGTACAGGGCCGCCAGACCAACTGGGCGATCGGTGACCCGACCGAACGCAAACGCAGTGGCAAGGGCAAGCCGCCCCCACCTCCGCCACCGCCTCCGGGTGGCCGCGTCAGTTTTTCCGGTGGCTGTACGACTAGCCAGCAGGACACCATCCTGACCGCTGTGTCTTCGGCTGAAGGCATTTCCAATAATGCTGACAACTATTTGCAAGTCGAACAACCAGGGTGCGCGTTACACCACCTGGTTTGGCACTTACTCCAGTAGCCGTTACAACACCGTAAAGGGTAATTTCAGCGCTATTGCCGACGCCATGAGCAACGCACGACATCACGGTCGATTGCAAATGCAAGCAGAATTACTATGCCTACGTCTATGCCAATCAGCCTTACAAGATCTATGTCTGCAGGGCATTCTGGAGTGCGCCGATGACCGGCACGGACTCCAAGGCCGGTACGCTGGTACACGAAATGAGCCATTTTAATGTAGTCGCCAGTACCGATGACGTGGTGTATGGGCAGACCGGCGCGAAGAACCTGGCCTTCAGCAATCCGGAAGACGCCATTCGCAACGCCGACAGCCATGAGTATTTTGCGGAAAACACGCCCATCCAGCACTAGGGTACAGCGTGCAATGACAAGTATATCGACGGGAGCCGCTGGCTCCCGTTGTTTTTTCAGTCCGGATACGCCTTGAGGTGGAACCATGCGACAGTCACTTTCCAAATCTTTCCTCCATCATTTCCGCAGGCCTTGCTCGCGGTTTTTTGCCTGGCCGGCCTGGCCATGGCAGCGGCTTGCGCAGAGTCTGAACCGGTGACTGAATCTCACGACCCAAGCGGCACCCTATCCTGCCAGCTGTCGGTGGCCGGTCCGCTGCAGCAGGGCCAGCCGGTCATTACCGAGCTGACGTTGCACAACCACCTCGCCACATCCGTGCAGGTGTTGCGCTACTTCACACCGTTTGAGGGCATCCTGGGTGAGATATTCGAGATCCGCCGGCAGGACCAGCCGGTGCCATACGAAGGCCCGATGGTTAAGCGCGCTGCTCCGGGCGATGAGGATTGGTTCTGTTAGCAGGCCAGGAGTTATCCGCCACGGTGGATCTTTCGAACGCCTGGGACCTTACTGGCGCGGGCGAATACCAGCTGCAGTTGAAAAACGATATCAACTACCGGTTGCCGGGCGAAGCGGAAGCACGACAACTCGAAGCGGCCAGCTGCGGCACTGTAGACTTCGCCATTTCAGGAAATTCTGGATAACACCAATCAGAGACAAAGATGTACACACTGTATTACTCCCCCGGAGCCGCCAGCCTGGTCGTTCACTGGGTACTGATCGAGCTCGGACTTCCACATGAACTGATCAGGGTGGATTTCGACAAGAAGGAACAGAAAGCGCCCGAATACCTGGCGTTGAACCCCAGCGGCGTTGTGCCGACCCTGTTGATCGACGGCAAGCCGATGTGCGAAGCAGCGGCCATCGTGACCTACCTGGCCGATGAACACCCGGATGCCGGGCTCTCCCCGCTACCCGGAAGTGAAAACCGCAAGGATTTTTACCAGTGGATGTTTCACCTGGCCAACACGGTTCAACCCCCATTCCGCGCCTGGTGGTATCCACACGAGCCAGCCGGCGAGGCGAACAGCGATGCGGCAAAAAACCATGCATGGCTCAGGGCGGAGTCGGTTTTTGCCAACATCGATACCCAGCTGGGAAGCCGGGGGCCCTATCTGCTGGGTGAGCAGTTGTCGGTGGCGGACTTCATGCTGGTGATGCTGATGCGCTGGTCGCGTGGCATGCCCAAAACCGCCCTGGATTTTCCAAACCTGGCAAAACTCGCGGACCTGCTCAGAGCGCGCCCGAGCTTCAGGGCACTGTATGCCGCCGAAGGGCTGACCGAATGGACCTGAGCCTATTGCAGAAAAGCCCATGATCAGATTCTTCAGAAGCCTGAGGGGCCATTTTCAACATCAATATCCTGGAGATGGACAGGTACCTCGCCATACGCACACATTGCATCGAGGCCGCGAAGCGAATCATGGCCCATTTCGAGGGCGAGCCCATGGCCGGGACTGTAACTCCGGATCGGCCATCTGCCAGAATACTGCACAACGGTCTCGAGAAAAGCAGATGTAATCGGAGTAAATTAAGAGTCCTCTTTGGACTCTTCCTGACACCGTGCTAAGCTTAAAGTCTGTAAAGCAAAATAGCCTTATAACAAAATAAGAAGCTGCTTCAGGAAAGAAGGGGTTTTGGAGAGCAGACCGGTCGGGTCCACGGAGTGTGAAGATCGGTCAACTGAAGTTGGGTTGACGCGGTCTTGAAAACAGTAACCAAACGGCATCGTATATACGTTACGATTTGCGGGCGACTCCTTATCACCTCGTTCGTTATCTTCTTATTATTATTCAGCCAGCTAACATTTCCTTCGGCATTTGACCCCCTCCCGGCCGACTCGTCTTCGGCCATCACTGACGAACTTGAAGGCAAAGGCAAGGCCCGCATTATCGTTGGTCTCAAACTCCCACACAGGCCTGAAGGAAAACTGACGCGTTCCGAAAAGATCCTGCAGCGGGCAAACATCCGCGCGCAGCAAAATGCCCTGATCAAAGAACTGAAGGGCGGCAATGCGCACGTTAATGCCCGCTTCGAATCTATTGCATACCTGGCCTTGACCGTGGACAGCAATGCCTATGACGCACTGAAACGCTCTCCGCGTGTAAGCGTCATTGAACTCGACGAGCCGGCACAGACAACCCTATCCACCAGCAACCCGATAATCGGGTCTCCGAACGCCTGGAATGCCGGGTATGACGGCGCTGGCTATTCTGTCGCTGTGTTGGATACCGGTGTGGACAAAGCACACCCCTGGTTTACAACTGGCGGCGCCAAGGTCATTTCCGAGGCCTGCTATTCGAGCAGCCAATTGGGGCAACTGGAACCCCTTTGCCCCGGAGGGCTGACTGAATCAACTTCTGCAGGCTCAGGGGTACATTGCACCGGTATAGCCGGCTGCGACCATGGCACCCATGTAGCCGGAATTGTAGCCGGCAACGATGGCAGTGGTCCTGATCATGGTGTGGCCAGGGGCTCGGATATCATCGCAATACAGGTATTCACCAGGATTCTGGATCCCGGCCTTTGCGGGTCCTCGCCTACCCCCTGTGTTCTGTCATTCACCTCCGACCAGATCAGGGGTCTCGAGCGTGTTCTGGCGCTGAATGGCGCTTATAACATAGCTTCCGTCAACATGAGCATCGGCGGTGGCGGCTACACTTCGCAAGCCAGTTGCGACGCCAATAACTCGGCTATCAAGGCAGCTATCGACAACCTTCGCTCATTCGGAATTGCTACCGTGGTTGCATCCGGTAACAACGGTTATATCAATGCACTGAACCGGCCCGCCTGTATTTCATCGGCAATCAGTGTGGGTGCAACGACAGACGCAGACCAGGTGGCATATTTCAGCAACATTGCCGATTTTATCGACCTTCTTGCGCCGGGAACGTCCATCAACTCTTCCGTGCCGGGGGGTGGCACCGCCTTTAAACAGGGCACCTCGATGGCAGCCCCTCATGTAGCCGGAGCCTGGGCCGTACTCAAACAAGTGTGGCCGCTGGCGGGCGTGGATGATCTTGAAGGCGTGTTGAAGTCGGAAGCGACGCTGGTGGACGACTCTCGCGGTGGTGGCACGGTAACGGGCATGGGTCGTATCAACCTCGACCTTTCGGTCGATTCGGCGATCCAATTGAGCCAGGGGACGTTGGGAGGCACCGTGGTGGATGCAGCTGACGGCGTCACACCGGTGTATCCGGTAGTCTATTGACCTGGCTGATCCGCTAACCGGTGAATGGCTGGCCATAAGCGTAACCAACGAACCGGATGGAAGCTGGGAACTCTCCGGTCTGGCGCCGGGCTGGTACAAAGTTTTATTTAATGCCTTCGGCCCGGCCAACGGCTATGCGGACGAACTGCACGACGGCGTGGCGTGCGACAATGGCGCCTGCGATATAGCGAGCCTGGGAGCAGCGGTCGATGTTGCCGCAGGTTCCAACACCCTGGATGTTGATTTGGAACGTGTATTCCTGATATCCGGAACAGTAACTGACGCCTCATCAGATCCGATAAAGGACGCAGTCATCCAGGTATTTGATGCCTTTGGAGGACCCGCGGTTGGTGGAGTCAGTTCTACTGATCAGAACGGCATTTGGTCGCAACCGGTCGTGGATCCCGGTAATTATTATGCGCACGTCATTGAAAGCGGCCGGACGGAATATGTCCACGAAGTCTGGAACGACAAACCCTGCGATGGTTGTGACCCGGTCGCCACCGGCGATGCAATCGTCGTTTCAGCCGGCGACGTTCCCAATATTGACTTCCAACTGGATTACGGTGGCGGCACCCTGAACGGGGTCATCGTTGATGCCGACGATGGCGTCACACCGGTGTTTCCGGTCCGTATCGACCTTGTTAATTCTCTGACTGGCGAGTGGGAAGGCTTTGCAGCAGAAAACAGTGCGGACGGATCCTACTCGCTTCAGGGCATTCCACCCGGGGATTACAAGGTATTTTTTAACGCGGGATTTGAAGCCGAGACCTGGGTTGACGAGTTGCACGATGATGTGCCCTGTCCGGATGCCTTGTGCGACCGAGCCCTGCTTGGTACCAGCATCAACATTATGGCGGGCGAAAACGTGCTTGACGCCAGTCTTTCCCGCTTGTCGATTTCCGGTACGGTTCTCGATGAGAACAGTCAGCCTTTACAAAATGTTGCCGTCGACGTACTGGACGAAAATGGTTTCCTGGTCGCACCCGGCGCAGCATTCACGGATGGGAACGGTGATTGGCTGAAGTACTTGCCTGGGCCCGGTATTTATTACGTTCGAACAGTTGGGCAATGGACCCCGAGCCACCAGCCGGAAATTTGGCTGAACACCCCCTGTGATGCATGCAATCCGCTGATCTGGGGTACGCCCATCGAGGTGGGCACTGATGACATTAGCGGCATAGATTTTCAGCTCGATCCGCGGCCGCAGGTGCAGTTCAGCGGTACGGTGGTGGATGCTCAGGACGGCATTACGCCTGTTCACCCGGTAGCAGTCGATCTATTGGACCCCGTCACCGGCGCAACGCTGGGGCTGGTAGCCGAAACGGACGAGACAGGCCGCTTTACGTTTACTGATATCCCGGTCGGTCCGTACAAGATTTTTTTCAACGCCCACGATGCCGCAGATTCATACCACGATGAACTATACAACAATATTGAATGCATTGATTTCGGCTGTGATGCCAGCGCCCAAGGCGGTGTCGTCCATATCCTGCCGGGATACAGCGAAGTGCATGTTGATCTGTATACCCCCACCTCCGTCAATGGAACCATACTCGACGAAATCGATGGTGAAACGCCCATCACATCAGTGGTGGTGTCCCTGCATGACACAGTAACCGGGGACGATATCCCGGACCTTTGGGGAATCACAGGCCCCGACGGAACTTATACGATCAGCAACGTACCACCCGGGGAATACCTGGTTATTTTTAACGCGCTCAACGAATCCAACGACTATAAAGACGAATTGTACGACGAAGTGCCCTGTGACAACGGAGCTTGCGACCGGGTTGGGGAAGGAAAGGTCTTCAAAGTATCTCCGGGGCAGAACCTGTTGGACGCCCGATTGCGCTATGGCATCACGCTTTCGGGTCGCGTGACAGACGAGCTGGATTCCCCGATGCCAGGACTGACCATCGAGGTTTTCGACGCTGCAGGCAACCCCGTTTGCTGTAATGCGACTACAGACGAGCAGGGCGACTGGTGGCTGTCCGTGCCTCGAGACCAGGATTACTTTGCCCGCGTGGCCAACATTGACCTGAATGGTTACTTACCCGAAGTCTGGAACGACAGAAAATGCATTGACTGCGATCCAATTTCTACAGGTACACCGATAGTTGTCAACAACACAGACATAGGCGGCATCGACTTCGAATTGAAAAAGCCCAAGGAGGCATTGAAAGCGTGTAGTTCCAGCGGTGATGCCGACATTATCCTCAGATCGGATTTTGAGCATTTGCCTGAGCGAAAAATTGTGTTTACCAGAGCAGCCAGTGGACTGTTCACAGGCGAGGCGGATGAAGCAAATTTCGAGGTCGAACTACGAGACGAATTTAATGTGTCAATCGATGATTCGGGGTTGATCTGGTGTTTGACCGACGATACGCTACTGGACCTCGTTGTGGAGGGTGGAAGCGCAACGGTCACCGCAACCGGATTCGAACTGGGCAGCGTTGACCTTGTAGTGCGCGACCCGGACAGCCTCGCAGAAGCACGCGTTCCTCTAATCTTTGCTGAGCTGCAAAGCAACGCACATGAGGTCGACGGTACGCTGGTTATCAGTGGCGAATCCCCCCCAATCGGGAAACACGCCTCCTGCGCCTGGACCGCACCGCGCTCACCGAATCCCTTCAGATCGGCGATGTCATCGCAACCGATGGCACAAACACCATCTTCGGCCGGATTGCAGCAATTTCGCTGTTTCCCGACTACATCGAGTTCACAATCGAGTCAGCAAGTGTTGCTGACTTCTTTGCCCGTATTGACCTGGAGACCGAGAGTGCGCCCGTGTCCTTCACGGTGACCCCAGCTGAAGGAGACCAGCCAGCCCAGGTAACGGTTTACAACCCGGATGGAACGCAGTACACGGTCGATGCGGCCGCAAGCAGCACTTGTACCGGCAGTCTGGCTGAGTTCAAAGTTGAGTTTTTGCCATTGAAATTCAATGGTACTTTTCGCCTCAGGCATATTTTGCGTCAAGATGCTAACGACGGGAGCCTGGACCAAATGGACATTTGGGCTAACGGTCAAGTTGGCGTTGAAAGTAAGCCCATTCAACTGACCATCAATGTGGCGCCCAAGGTCAAGTGCGAACTGAACCTGCCAAAAATCCCGACGCCTGTCCAGGTTGGCATCTACAAAATCCTGAACCTCAGCTTGGAAATTGCGCCGAAAATTGGCATCGAAGCCGCAGCCACCAGCCCGACCACACCGAGCTTCAATCCAAAGACACCTTCATTTACGGCAAGCTTGAAGTTCGATGCCGGATTCGGGTGGAGCGCTGCAGATGGCTTCTATCCAATCGGCAAAATTGGCACCGAATACAAAACAGAACCGGGAGGGCTTCCCCCGGATACACCCGGTGCTTTTGAAATCACACTCAAGCCCTACGCGGCAGCAGACCTCGAGATCGGGGCAAACGCGTTACTTTTTGGCTACGGTATTCCCATGCTGCGCTTCGAGGCCGGTGTACCCAATACGATAAAGCTCGAAGAACCGATTTTTCCAAGGCAACGCGGTTACAAGGGGCCTTCCTGGAACGTTCGTCAATCCTACGAGTTCAAGTACGATCCACGCGTGGCCGATTTCATTTCTGAAATACTTTCACACTACCTGGGGCTGCCAAAGGAGATCATCGGCTGGGATATTAACGTCCCCCTGTTCCAGGTTGACCTGGTCTTGCAGGAAAACCCGAGTCCTGAGCTGAGAGTACGCTGCAGCACTGGTGGGCTTTGCTTTTTTGACCGGGATCTCGGTGGCTCTGTTGATTTCAAGATGCAACTTGGGGCTGTTACTGGAGACCAAGGGGGTTCTTTTCGGCCACCTATTCAACCTTTTTCTGCAGGCCAATCAGAGCTCGTCGGATGGCTGGATGAAAATCAAGTCTCTGACACGCTGGTTAGCGGTTTGCCATTTGGCCCTACGACGGGTTCAGAGGGTGCTTGGGCGCTTGATGCTTCGGATGAGGGGCGTTGGGCACTTGCTGGCAGGGTCCACGATATCGACGATATCAGCGCAATTCTGCCTTACGCAACGAACAAGGTGGAATTTGTCGATGTCGGAGATGCCTTCGTCTTGACAGCTTCAGTGAATGGCATGGGAACGATCACCAGCGACTTTGTTCTCAGTAGTCCGAAAGGTATTTTCTGCCGTGACTTCTGCCAGACAACAATGCCTGGGGATGTTTCCATAATCCTAACCGCAGGCGAGGACCCCGGCTGGTGGTTCAAGGAATGGCATACCGATGGCGAGTGTGGCGGATCAACCAACAGGGGCTGCCAGGTCACGATGAACGCCGTCAAGACGGCAATCGCTGTGTTCGCACCCAACCCGGTTATTTCTGTTGTGGTACATGATCAGGATGGTCCCAACTCGAGTGTCGGAACCGTTTCTTCAACATCAGGTGGAATCAACTGCGGCCCTATTTGCAGCAGTCCAGTAGTTAAGGACGGTGCGGTAACTCTGAAGGCTACTGAAAACGAAGGCTGGTTGTTCGACCACTGGGAAGCCTGCCCGGCTGCCGTTGATCATGAATGCACCCTGACCATGACGGCTGATGCTTCAGTCACAGCAGTGTTCAGGCCAAAACCCCAGGTCGTGATCGTCGACAAAGTGGACCTCAACGGCGCGCTGACACTTAAAGGCTGGATAACCTCATCGCCGGCAGGCATTGACTGCGGCCCCGACTGCGAAGGCAAATTCGTCAACTTTGCCACGATTCAGCTGACTGCGACCGCATATGGCGATTGGGAATTTCGGCGTTGGGCCACGGACAGCGAAGCTTGTGCCGGCAGTACAAACCCCTTCTGTGTTGTACCGTTGAACAAGGATGTGAACCGTGTGAAGGCGGTATTCTCCCCCGGCGAGCGAAAGCTGACTGTGCAGAAAGTCGATTCTGGTCGCAATCCAGTCAACCAAGGCAAGGTGACCTCGAATCCTGCTGGCATCATGTGTGGCATCGACTGCGAGGAAGATTTCCAACTGGGTTCAAATATCACTTTGACCGCCGCAGACCAGGGGGTCTGGGTTTTCAAGAAATGGGCGGATGACAGCGCTGCCTGCGCGAGCAGCACCAATGAGGAGTGTATCGTTCCGATCGATTCCGACAAGACGGTAAAAGCAGAATTCGAACGTTTGAACTACGAATTGGCCGTATTGGGCAGAAAACTGGACTATGGTGGTGGTTCGAATGGATTTTATGAGCACACGGTATTACAGGATGGCCAGACTCTAAATCTGTTCCCGGGTGGACTCTATACATTCCAGCTAAAACTTGACGGCGTTGAAATTCCAACGACCTGCTTCACCAGCCCATCTTTCGAGAACGAAGGCGCGTGCCACGATCTGGGCGGAACAGTGCCATGCAGGGAGACAGCGTCCACCGATGGCTTTACCGTGAGGTTTGTGCGCAATCAATATGGCAGTTTGCTGGTGTACGGCGGTACCAATTACCAGGCTCCCGGCGTAACCATCACGATTCACGACGCAAACAACAATCGGGACGTCACCTTCACTCTAAATGTCTGGGTGGTAACTGCTCAGTACCAGGCTGTAAATGAACAGACATTCAGTATTACAGACTCCCAGGGCGTTCCAACGGGAGACACTCTGACCTTCCATCAGGCGGAACGCGCACCTATCCTTGCAGGTTACTATGGCAATTGGACCGCAACGACCCCGTGGGGAAGAGATAATTTGACCTCCGGTTGGTGGGCGCCGTGGTTCAGAAATTCCCTGTATACATTTACGAAGTACGTTTGCCCTGACCAATCCGTAAAGGATGTGGTCTTTTACGGAACCGCTCAGTTGTACGAGACAGTTTACTGCCACAACCAGAAAGGAGACTGGCTAATTTGCAGCGATCATGGATGCAGTACGGATCCTTATTCGTTTCTCATATGCCCAGCTGCACAAGGCACAAGCGAAATAAGTGGGTCACTGGAGCTGCTCCAATCAGGTTTGATACCGAAAAACTGATCTACGAACCACTGTATGAACTCATGGACCTGCACAAACTCATGAGCAATTTCACATACGTCGCAAGCGGGGGTAGTTCGGGTAATAAAGTCACCCTGGATGCCGCTTATTTCGAGGACTACCTGAAGAGCCTGAAACTGAAGAACGGTTTTGCGATGACCATCCTGGAGTTCGGCACCATGAACGAACAGATGACGATGATGAAACAGATGTCCGGGGAATTGATCGCGTCGATCGATCAGGAAATTTCCGAATAGCGAGGGGTTGGCAATAGAAATTTCACGATATGAACAGGGTAACGAAAGCACCCGGAGGATCCATGCAAACAAGACACGTCATTACAGCTTTCTTTCTGGCCGTTGCTCTGACCACGCCTGTTTCCGGGGTAACGCAACAAACGAGCGACAACACCAACCCGGTGTTGCTGCTGCCTGAAGCAGTCTGGAACGGCACAGAAGACTCCCCGCAAAAAGGCTACGTTGTACTCCTGGCAGGCGCGCGGATCGAGTCGGTTGGCCGAGCGGCTGATGTGAAAGTCCCGTTGGGTACGGAACGGGTCGATCTGCCCGGACTGACGCTCATACCCGGGCTGATTGAGGGCCACTCGCATCTTTTCTTGCATCCCTATAACGAGACACTGTGGGACGAGCAGGTGCTGAAAGAACCGCTGGGGTATCGAATGGCGGAAGCCGTGGCGCACGCGAAAGCGACGCTGCAGGCCGGCGTCACGACGGTGCGGGATCTCGGCACGGAGGGCGCTGAAGACTACGACGTGCAACTGCGCCGGGCTGTTGACGCCGGGGTCGTACCGGGGCCGAGAATCCTCGCTGTGACCCGCGCCATCGTCGCCACCGGCAGCTATGCTCCACGCCGTTCGATTTATGCGTTCGACCCACCCCAGGGTGCCGAGGAAGTTTCCGGTGTGGAGCAGATAATCCGGGTCGTTCGAGGGCAAATCGGCCGGGGCGCCGATTGGATCAAAGTTTATGCTGATTATTCCTGGGGCCCCGACGGCGCCCTTCAGCCAACCTTTATGGAGAACGAACTCAAAGCCCTGGTCGCTGCCGCCACCGACGCGGGCCGGTACGTCTCGGCGCACGCGATGTCACCGGAAGGGATCCGGCGGGCCGTGGAAGCCGGCGTCGCAACCATCGAACATGGGGACCGGGGCTCGCCGGAAGTGTTCCAGCTGATGCGGAAGCGCGGCGTGGCATTGTGTCCAACACTGGCCGCCGCCGAGGCGTATGCGGAATATTTCGACGGTTACGAGAGAGGAAAGACCGGGGAGCCGCAGAAACTGAAGGACAAATGGACGTCGTTCCAGGCAGCGTTGGACGCGGGTGTGCCAATCTGCTTTGGCGGCGATGTTGGTGTTTTTTCCCACGGCAGGAATGTGCGGGAGCTTGAATTAATGGTGGCGCACGGGATGACACCGGTGGAAGCGCTCAGGTCCGCAACCAGCGGTAACGCAGAGATCCTGCATCTCCCCGATCGCGGCCGCATCGCCCCGGGCTTGTTGGCGGATCTGGTAGCGGTGACAGGAGATCCGACGCAAGATGTCGGAGCCTTGTGGCAAGTTGAAGCTGTTTGGAAGAACGGTAACCGCGTCAAGTGAGAAGGAAAAAAAGGGGTCAGAGCCCTTTTTTGAGTTTGTTCCGCAGTTTGTCCCAGCACTCCAGGCGCTCATAAGCCTGCCAGGCGGCAATGCAGGTGGGCAGGGCCTGCGGATCGGCCAGGCCGATGTCTTCAATGGCCATGCGGCTCATGCGCCGTGCAATGTATTCCGGATGCTCGCCGCCCGCCAGTATGCGTGCGAACCAATACAGTGCTGCGTCGGCATCTGAGCCGCGCACGGATTTGTGCAATGCCGAGATCAGTTTGAAATGTGCGTCATCGTCCTTGTCATACAGCGGAACCCCGGGTATTTGAATTCGCCTAAAACAGGCGGTTAATACTCCCTACGCTCGCGGTGGTTTTGAATACTCATCCCACCCGACTGAGTCCTGGATCAACTGCAATCGGCGGCGAACATCTTCCAGAAGTTTGTGCCTGACAACGGGGATATCGAAAATAACCGAAGCCGGGATTTCCCATAAACGGGACTGTCCGATACTCTGCAAATGGTATCCGGGCTGAAGACCGAAAAGACACCTTTCCTCGTTGAACGAATCACCGGCGCGCAGCGTTTCCGAAACACTGTCACCGACAAATCTCTTGAGGACTCCTTCTTCGATGATTCGGAGCATATTCCGGTTGGCGTCGTTTTCCTCCACCAGTCCGTCGCCGATCACGTTCAAGGTCATTGCGGCGGCAATTCGATTGTTAACCGTGGACCCCAGCCTGTCCCCGAACATCCAGGTCGTTCGCAGCCAGGCTCTCTTCTTCACAAACTCCTCAATAAGGTGTTGATGGCTGTAACGCGATACAAACTCTGCATACTGGGCGCCGGGCGTAATATCAATTTTGTGTATGCTCATCTTTCGATCCCGCCCCTGGCACCGGGCACAAACCAATCTGGTCCAAAATTGACTATGAGTATAGGTGTTTTAGGACGTTACGTTGCCAGACGGCCCGGGACAAGCCGCTTTTCGATGTTGGCAAGGGCAGCCCCGGTGTTCGTGCGAACCTCTGTGTAGCTGTCGTGTGACCATGAGTGATATCGAAACCTGGTAGATCACCCGCCGGTTGCGAAATAACTTGCTGGGCATGCCGGGCCCGTCTTGTGAGATAATGTAATGGTCGATAGCGGCTGCTGTCGGCTTTTGCTTCAGAACCTGTTTCTGATGTCAATGGCGTGATTCAAACACGCTTCTGCAGGCGAACTTTTTATGGAGACTGATCAATGTTGAGGAAATTTCTTACGACAGCGGGATTGACCATCGCGCTGATTTCACCGGCCATGCTTTCTGCGGCAGGCCTGTATGTTTATCCTGCCAATGGTCAGAGTGCTGAACAGCAGCAGGAGGACGAAGGAGCCTGCATGAGCTGGGCTTCAAAGCAGACCGGTTTCGATCCCACCGCGCCGGCGCAGGCAACAGCGCCGCCACCGCCGCAAAGCGCTTCAACCACCAGTGCGGGGAAGGGTTTGCTGCGTGGCGCCCTGCTCGGAACTGCGGTCGGTGCGATTTCCGGTAACGCTGGAAAAGGCGCTGCCATCGGTGCGGGTACCGGTGCTCTTGTTGGCGGAGTGCGAAGTCACAATCAAACTGAAGCCTCCTACCAGGAGCAGCAGGCCTGGGCACAGCAGCAAAACCAGCAAAACCAGCAACTGCAAAATGAATTCAATACCGCTTACGCCACCTGCCTTCAGGGCCGTGGCTATACCGTCAACTGAATCCGGGGTGTGACATGAACAAATTTATTTTTTCGAGCCTGATTGCCGCCCTTGGTTTTGCCGCGGTACCCATGACTGTCTCAGCCGGCGATTTTGATGGTTCAAAGCCATTGATCTGCGCATCATTGTTCGCGACCGAATGCCGGGCTGAAGCCCAGAGATGCGTTTCCGGGCCACCCTGGGATTTCAACCTGCCCGTGTTCTCGGCGGTAGATTTCAAGGCGCAGACCGTGGCAACGACCTACCCAAACCAGGACGAGCGAGTCTCAAAAATAGAATCGGTCGATCGGTTAGCGAACGGGCGTTTGAGCCTGCAGGGCGATGATGGCCAATATTCCTGGAGCGCCATCATTTCAGAAGAGTCCGGCAGTATGACGCTGACCGCTGCGGGAGAGGAGATCGGTTTCATTGTATTCGGAGCCTGCACGGTCCGGTAACCGTTTTGACGACCAGGCAGTTGCAACTGCCTGGCCGCAAGTCCGCGGCGATTATCCGGAGCCTGTCATCCTCCTGCACACGCCCGGTCACTCGTCGCTCATTTTCATCGTTCGCCCGTGGGCCAGGACGGAGGATTGCTGGAGCGTCTACCGGGACTGATTTCTAACCACTTTCTCTCTCAGGTGTACGAGCGTGCCGCGAGTTCTGGCCGTTGTGGGAGAAGCGGAGAAAAGTCTGAGATTGGGCTGATGACTGCTGTTAGCTTTTTCAGCTATCAACCTTGATAGATGTTGAAGCCATTTTGGCAATTAAATCAGGCTTCTAAGTCTTTCCAGGCGGTCTGGTATCGAAGGTAATTGTTTTGAATCAGATGCTTACGCTGGTCCGACCCTCCAAATACCCTCCAAATGTTAGCGAGGTAAAAAAGGGGTCAGAGACCTTTTTGGAGTTTGTTCCGCAGTTTGTCCCAGTACTCCAGGCGCTTCCTGATTTCACGTTCAAAGCCGCGCTCGGGTGGATCGTAGTAGCGCTGGCGTTCCATCTCATCGGGAAAATAATTCTAACCGGAAAAGCCCTCCGCCGTATCGTCGTCGTACTGGTAGCCGCTGCCGTAGCCTTGCTGCTTCATCAGGGATGTCGGTGCGTTTAGGATATGCCTGGGCGGAGCCAGCGAGCCGGTTTGTTCCGCCGCACTGCGAGCCGCTCCGTAGGCTGCGTATGCCGCGTTCGATTTGGGTGCGGTCGCCCAGGTCAATCAGTGCCTGCGCCAGGGCCAGTTCACCTTCGGGGCTGCCCAGGCGCTCATAGCCTGCCAGGCGGCAATGCAGGTGGGCAGGGCCTGCGGATCGGCCAGGCCGATGCTTCAATGGCCATGCGGCTCATGCGCCGTGCAATGTATTCCGGATGCTCGCCGCCCGCCAGCATGCGTGCGAACCAATACAGTGCTGCGTCGGCATCTGAGCCGCGCACGGATTTGTGCAATGCCGAGATCAGGTTGAAATGTGCGTCGTCGTCCTTGTCATACAGCGGAGCCCGACGCTGCACGATGCGCAGCAGAGCCTCGTTGTCGAGTAATTCATCCTGGGCCAGGATCTGTTCACACATGGCCAGCACGTAGCGGCCGTCGCCATCCGCCATCGCCTTGAGTGTGGAGCGGGCCTGCTCGTCGGTCGGCAGGGTGCGTTCCGCGTCCTGCTCTGCACGCTCAATCAACCGGTCCAGCGCCGCATCATCCAGCCGCTTGAGCACGTAAACCTGTGCGCGTGAGAGCAGGGCTGCATTGAGTTCAAAGGAAGGGTTTTCGGTGGTGGCGCCGATCAGCACGATGGTGCCGTCTTCAACCACCGGCAGAAAAGCGTCCTGCTGGGACTTGTTGAAGCGGTGAATCTCGTCGACAAACAGCAAGGTGCCCTGGCCATTGCGCTTGCGAACACGCGCTGATTCAAACACTCTGCGCAAGTCAGCCACACCCGAAAAAATCGCCGAGAGTTGCTCAAAATGCAGGTCCGTGTGCGTTGACAGTATGCGCGCCAGGGTGGTCTTGCCACAGCCCGGCGGGCCCCACAGAATCATCGAAGCCAGCCGCCCGCTGTCGGTCATTTTGCGAATCGGCGCTCCTGGGCCCACCAGGTGATCCTGGCCGACGATTTCATCAAGAGTTCGCGGCCGCAAACGATCCGGCAGCGGCTGGCCGCCCGAGGGTTGTTCTGTGTTTTCCGTGGCAAACAGATCGGTCATTGGCAATACGGGGGACTGTTGACTCATTTCCGGACAGCTCATCGTAGCTGGATTGACGCGAAATTGCTTATACGATTTTCGGTTACTGGCGAACCCAGTCGTAGCTGCGCTTTTTGACCCACTTACCGTCCTCGCCAACGTCGTATGAGACGGTTCGATGGACGTTTTCAGACGGATTGGATAGCTGATGGACCTGTTCGCTGATGTTCCATCGAAGCCGGTAAACGTTTGCTGCATCAGGACGTTACCATCCTCTGCATCTTGCTTCATGGTGCCAAGGCCAACGACCCCCCAACCGTATTGTTGAACAACGGCACCTTTCTGAACCGGATCCCAATATTGGCTGAATAACCAGAAGCCGGCCTTGCTTCGTTCGCCGCCGGTTACACCGTACATTTGTCCGGACATCGAATAGCCACCCGGGCCCGCTTGCCATTCAATGAGATAGGCATCCCAAACTTCTTCATCACTCTTGTAAACTGAATTGTCCGCTATCCAGGTTCCACTGCCGGCAGTCATGAATTGAATATTCTCCAGGTACCAGTCAGGTGGCCCGTTGTTCTCCGCCCAGCCGTTCACCGCTACCGCGGCGCAAAGTATCGCTAGTGTCACAATAATTGCGGGCCGTTTTCGTTCTTTCGATTTATGCATCGTTTCCTCCGAAGTTCTACGCGTTCGACCAGGCCTTCTTTGGCGCGACTTCTATCGCTCCACAACTATTCGCGACAGCAATCAGCGCATCGTAGATCGGTTTCAGCGCAACAAGATTCGCAAAGCCATGGGTCATGCCGTGGTCGCCCTTTAGCAGTTTCATGATGTCGCCGTGTTTTGTCGCTCCAGTTAGCGCTGTATTCGGTCGTCCAGCGATCGTGGATCTGGTGTATCGGAATTGCCAAACGTCCAGGTATCCTTTTTCAGTGTATAGTGCTTTTCCGCTCTGCGCGCTTTGTAACCAGCGACGTCTTGCCGGGTTCCTCGGCCTTGCCGCCCTGTCCGTAAATAATCCTCTTGGAGAAAACCATGAAAAAGGCTGTAATGAAAGTCCTGATGCCGCTCACTACTCTCGTTTTTGCTACTTCGGTGATGGCCGCTGGTGCCGATGAAACAAGATTAGTCAATCTGTGGCAGTGCCAACTCAAGGAAGATAAAACGATCGACAATGTACATGCCGCCAACGGCAAGTGGGTCAAGTATGTCAACGCGCAGGTAGCGGGTGGCGATATCCATAGTTACGTTCTGCAGACGCTCGTTGGCGAGGCAAGATCGTTCCTGTATGCGGATTCATATCCCAATATGGCGGCCTGGGAAGCGGCATCGGCCATTGAAACCGATGAGATGAAGGCGATCGACAAGGGTCTTGGTGAAGTGGCTGAATGTTCAAGCAACACGCTGCATAAATCGAAAGAGAGCTGACAGTAGGGTATCAGTCCCTCGTTACCACGAACATCAAGGCCCCGAGAAGGGGCCTTGTTGTTTGGTGGGGGAAATGCTCCATATCAGGCTGCCTTTTCGGCGAACACAGCGGGTGGTAGATAACCGGGCGAACTGTTTGGCCTGACTTTGTTGCGATGACTTCTCCAGTCCGGAGATCTCAACAAATCAACCTCGAGGTAAGCTGGATTAACTGAAATTTCAGAAAGATCTTTGATGTCCGCGTCGGGTCACAAGCAGTCCTTCCCAATTTCGTTTCGATCAGGTCTATAATGTTCATCAGGCTGTATCGCCACAAGGAGTGGGCAACAGCCGGGAAATTGGGGGACGAGTAAAGGGATTTGTATGATGAACTTTCTGAAATCAGGGGTATTGGTTTTCATACTTGGCTTTGCTGGCCAGGCGGTTGCGCAAAGCACCGTGGCGGCCCGCACCCACCAGGCAAAGCTGAAGACACTGGCTGCAACGCTCCAGCAACGCGATGCCGCTGACCGTGCACAGGCGCGCGTTTTTGCAGCTCGCGCGGGGATTCCAATGCGCCGGGTCCTGCCGAATGGAGGGGTGCTGGAGTTGCAGCGCATCGTTCCAGGCGTTGGACCGGTCTTTTACATCACCAACAATATCCTCGCAGCACAGACTGTTTCGACCGATGAAGTTTGGCCAGGTGGGTCCGCCGGGCTGGCTCTCAACGGTTCCGGCATGACCATGGCCGAGTGGGACGGCGGTGCCGTGTACGCCGATCACTGGGACCTGATCGGGCGCGTCACGCAGGTTGACGGCGCGACCGAAATCAACGGGCACTCCACGCACGTAGCGGGAACGCTGATAGGCTCCGGCGCGCTTTATCCGGATACTCAGGGCATGGCGTGGGCCGCGAATCTGGATGCCTACGACTGGAATTCCGACTCGGCGGAGATGGCGGCTGCAGCGGCGGCCGGGCAATTGGTTTCGAACCATTCCTATGGTGTCGCCGCCGGATGGATACCGTATGGCGAGGATCCACCTAACAATTGGTGGTGGATCGGTGGTTCGGATCCAAACGATCTGGAGGATGCCAATTTCGGTTTTTACGACACGGAGTCGGCCCTATGGGACCAGATCGCCTTCGAGGCACCGTACTTCCTTATAGTCAAGGCTGCCGGCAATGATCGCCTGGACCTCGGGCCGGAACCCGGTGAGGAATACACCATCGTTGACCAGGATGGTAATCCCGTCGAAACGTCAACGGTCGAACGCCCCCCCGACTGCGCGCCCGACGGCTACGATTGCCTGCCGACGCATGCCGGGGCCAAGAATATCCTGACCGTAGGCGCCGTGGATGATTTGCCGGGCGGTTACTTCCCGCTAGGGGGGGCAGGACAGGTTGCCATGACCTTGTTTAGCGGCTGGGGCCCGACCGACGACGGGCGAATCAAACCCGACCTGGTCGGCAACGGGTCCTTCCTTTACTCGGCATGGTCACCGCCGGAGCTTTACGGCTTCGCAGCCGGCACGTCGCAGGCCGCACCCAATGTAAGTGGTTCGCTGCTACTCCTGCAAGAGCACTACGAAAACCTGCACGGGACGGACAACTACATGCGCGCGGCAACCCTGAAAGCACTTGCGATTCATGCCGCCGACGAGGCCGGAGAGGCGCCCGGACCGGACTATGCCTTTGGCTGGGGTTTACTGAATACCCAATCCGCCGCCGAGCTCATCAGTGGTGAGGGCGACGGCCATCAGATCATCGAGGGCAGCCTCGTCAATGGCGCCGCAGACAGTTATGCCGTCAGCGTTGACCAACCCGACTCCGTGCTTACGGCCACGCTGGTCTGGGCCGATCCGCCCGGAACTCCGCCGGCCCCGTCACTCGACCCGCCCGACCTGATGCTGGTCAACGACCTCGATTTGCGCGTGTTCCGCGGGGCTAATACATGGATGCCATGGGTGCTCGATCCCGCCAACCCGGCGGCGCCGGCAACGACCGGCGACAACGTGCGCGACAACGTGGAGCAGGTGCGGATCCGCGCCGACACCTGCAGCTATACCGTCGAAATCCACCACAAAGGTGCGTTACTCGATGACGCACCACAGGACTATTCTCTGATCATCAGCGTGGATGCGCCGCCGGTTCCGGGCGACTTCGCTTTCAAAGAAGACTTTCTGGACGGCTTGCCCGAAGGCTGGAGCATTGACACGGTCGAAGGGATCGACTGGACCGTCAATTCGCCGATATTGAACGATCTTCGTTACGACAACCATACCGGCGGCAACGGACCGTTCGCGATGGTGGATAACAATTACATCAACCAGACTGAAACTTCCCTGCGGACGCCTGTTCTGGATCTGTCGGCGGCCGTTGGCGCCGTTTTGCGGTTTAGCAGTTACTTCTTCTTTGACCTGCTGGAATCGATCAACGTCGACGTCAGCACGAATGGAGGGGCGGATTGGACGCAGGTATGGCAGGACGTCGGGGAAATCCATGATCCAAAGCGCGTCGTGCTTGATCTGTCCGCATCGCTTGCAGGGCAGGCCAATGCGATGGTGCGATTCCGCTACGACACCAACGGCGTGGGCGAAGGTAACCTCTGGCAGATCGATGATGTCGAACTGGAGGTGTTCAGCGCCCAGGGGCAGACGGCGAATCTGCCGGGCCCCGCCGACAGCCCGAACCCGGATGACGGTGCCTCTGGCGTGGGGCTGGGCGTCAGCATCGGCTGGGGACCGGGAACGGCCGCCAACTCGCACGACATCTACTTCGGTACGGCCGTTCCGCTGGGACCGGGCGACTTCCGGGGTAACCAGTCCGGCACGACCTTCGATCCGGGTCCACTGACAGAGGGGACGACCTATTACTGGCGGATCGACGAGGTTAACGCCGAAGGCAGTGTGCGTGGATGCACCTGGAGCTTCACAACCCTGCCCGGACCATCTGCGATCCTGTTCAGCGACGGTTTCGAAGGCGGAGGTTAAGCGCTGGTTTTGGCAGTCTAGCGACTTTATTCAGCCATACACCCCTGGACGGACCTCGAAGCAGCAGGAACTTCAGCTTCATGTAATTTTTGGTGGTTGGAAAAAAGGGGCTTAAGAAAGGGGCTGGGTACATTTATCACGTGTGCCATTCGAATAGTTCCTGTGCGCTGTACTGATTTGATCGTTGGTTCTGCCTAACCCGGACCCTCAAAGCCATCCTTGAGGATAAGCCCATCCGGTGCAGAACCAACGATTTCCTCTATGGTGTTGCAACCCTCCAGGTTTGAGCCAATGATCACTTCGCCAGCAGGGCTATCGGGCGGATCGGGAAGAGCGGACGGCCCTGGACCACCGTCGTCCACATCATCCAGCACCGTCGTCAAAGCTGAACAATCACTCAACATGGGGTTCCCCGACACCCTGAGGAACCCCCAGACCTCAACCAGGCCTGATGCTCCATCCAGATTGCTTAACACGTCGTTATCGCGGATTTCGAAACGACCCACTTTTGTGTTAAACGGAAACCCATTCAGACCGGGTAACAATGGGTTATCAGTAATTATTACCATACTTGTAGGCATCGCCTCATCGACGAAATCAATCAACGAAAGGTCAGAAACATCAGTCAAATTCGAGTTTCCGGTAACAGCAATGCTTTGCACAAGGTTTGCCACCGAAGGTAATCCATTGAGGTTGGGCAGAGTCAAGTTATTAGCGATGATGATGAAACTCATATCATCGAACGCAGCGGGTAATCCATTGAGGCTATTGAGCGCCGAATTATTTGAAATAGACAGGCTGCCCAGTGTAGTCAGGCCAGACAGTCCGGCCAGGTTGATGAGGTTAGTGGTGTTCTCAATGCTCAGCCGAACCCCAATCGTTTCAAGGTTTTCCAATCCGGCAAGGCTAACCAGTGATGTTGAGTTGCTGATGGAAAGATATCCAGTGATCGTTGTCAAATCCGAAAGTGGAGTGAGATCGATAACGGTATTACCATAAATTTCAAGATTTCCAGAGACGGTAATACAGGGCCCGTAGTTGCTTTGAAAATTGTCAACAGCAGTCTGGCTTGAAAGCACTATCGGGAACCCGCTGCAATCCGCCAATACCGCCTGGGTCGGCAGGAATAGCAACGCTGCCATCGTTAAAGCATTGGCCACCAGCCAAGGGAACCGCTTGTGCAGAAACGTTCGCATTCGTAATTTTTCAATCATCTTCCGTTTCTCAACCTTTTGTGAACACGGTTAACAAGTTAAAGACCGGACTGTTTAGTACGATATTTACCTTGGCAGCGACATGGAATTGTATCCAAGGTAAGCGATACGGTCCTGGATGTCGAACTCCTGGCAACCACCTGTGAGCTTCTGTACGGGTCAGCTATCAGGCTAAACTGCACCAACTCATAGTTATTAATAGCACAACAGTGTCGTGCAGTCTGCTTATCGACAGATAGCCTACAGAATATTCTGAATGGATTATATGACCACAGCCGAGCACCTTGCCGACAAGCCAACCAGTTGCCCTACCAGGTCGAGCGGACGATTCTGGGTATCAAAAAGGAGTACCCCACCTGGGGGGCTCCCAAGATTCGCGACAAGCTGATCAGGGATATCAGAAACGGACTCGTAGATACGCCTCGAAGTAATGACGCCACCACTGGGGCCAACCGGATAGACGACCCCTTCAAAGCCGAAGTCGATCAGGTTCAGCATGATGTTCCGGCCCAGGTTGTCCGGCTTTGCAGAAACCCCGACAACAGCCACCCTTTTGGATAGAAACCGTTTACACCGGGCAATATCAGTCGCGCTCTAAAACCGTGGCGACACCCTGTCCGATACCGATGCACATCGCAGCGACTCCAAGCTTCGAGCCCTTGTCCTTCATGATATGCAGCAAGGTACCGACTATCCTCGACCCGGAGCATCCAAGGGGATGGCCAAGAGCGATGGCTCCACCGTTGAGGTTGACCATTTCAGTGGCCTTGTCGAGCAGCCCGAGGTCTTTCAGTACAGGCAGGGACTGGGCCGCGAAAGCCTCGTTGAGCTCCCACATATCAATATCGTCGACTTTGAGTCCCGCAAGTGCCAGGGCCTTCTGTGTGGCGGGAACCGGTCCGTAGCCCATGATGGATGGATCGAGGCCGACACTGGCCATGCTCCTGATCCTCGCCAGCGGTTCGATACCCAGGGCCTTTGCTCGTTCCCCGGACATGACGATCACGGCGGACGCGCCATCGGAAATCGCCGAAGCGTTACCCGCGGTGACGGTGCCGTTCTTCGGATCGAAGACGGGCCTCAGTTGGGCCAGGCCCTCCAGGGTGGTTTCGGGACGGATCACCTCGTCATAATCGAAAGTCCGGAGCAGGCCGTCTTTATCGTGGCCCTGCAAGGGAATGATTTCTGCCTTGAAGCGGCCCTGGACGGTGGCCTGGTGGGCGTTCTGGTGGGAGCGGTAGGCAAACTCATCCTGGGCTTCACGGGTGGTCTGGTGCATCTTGGACAGCATTTCGGCGGTGAGGCCCATCAATCCTGCGGCCTTGGCGAAGTACTTGCTGGCATTGGGATTGGGATCAACACCGTGGTTCATGGGAACGTGACCCATGTGCTCGGTGCCGCCGCAAACATACACGTCACCCAGCCCCGCCATGATGTTGGCCGCTGCCACGTGGATCGCCGACATCGACGAGCCACACAGGCGGTTGATGGTCATGCCGCCGGTCGTTATCGGAATGGTCGTTTGCAGGCCGATAAAGCGGGCGATGTTGAAGCCCTGCTCGAGGGTTTGTTGGGCGCAACCCCAAATGATGTCGTCGACCTCCCCGGGGTCGAGCTTGTCGTTGCGCGCCAGCATGGCGTCGAGCATTTCTGCGGAAATATTTTCAGCGCGCCGGTTACGGAACATGCCTCCCTTGGAACGGCCCATGGGTGTTCTGACGGCGTCGATGATTACTGCTTCTCTCATGATCTTTCTCCTGATCTCGTTGCCGATCAAAACGGGTAAAATTGCTTGCCGTTGTCTGCCATTTCCCGTAGCAGAGGTGGCGGCTCGTAGAGCTTCCCAAGACGGTCATAAGCGGCGGCCCTCTCACATACATCCTTCAGCCCAATGGCGTCGGCATACTTCAAAGCGCCACCACGGAACGGGGGGAAGCCCAGGCCGAAAATCAAGCCGAGATCAACTTCCATCGCTGTATCGACGATCTTGTCCTCCAGGCACCGGACACTCTCATTGATCATCGGTATCATCATCCGGTCAACGATCTCCTGGTCGGATACCTCCCGGGTTTCCCTGGCCAGCTTGGCAACGATGGCGTCCGCTTCGGGATCCGCTTGCTTGCGCGGTTTGCCCCGCTTGTCCATTTCGTATTTGTAGAAACCCTTGAGGTTTTTCTGCCCGTACCGTCCCAGGCTGGCCATGACACCCATGGGGTTGTCATCGGAGAACTGCATCCGGTCGGGAAAGGCCTCGGCCATCACCTTGCCGGCGTGAACGGCTGTGTCGATGCCAACCACGTCGCTCAAATAGGCCGGACCCATGGGCCAACCGAATTTTTCCATCACCTTGTCAATGCGCTTGAAATCGACACCATCGTTAATCAGCGCCGCCAGGCCGCCAAAGTAGGGGAAGAGGATGCGGTTAACCAGGAAGCCGGCGCAGTCGTTAACGACAATCGGCGTTTTGCCCAGGGCAAAAGCGTAGGCAACGGTAGTGGCAATAGCCGCATCGCTGCTCTTTTCGCCGCGGATGACCTCCACCAGCGGCATCATGTGTACCGGGTTGAAGAAATGCATGCCGCAGAAGTTCTCGGGGCGCTTGAGTCCTTCAGCCAGGCTGGTGATCGAAATGGTCGATGTATTGGAGGTGAGGATGGCGTCCTCGCGGACGTGAGACTCCAGGTCCGCCAATACGGACTTTTTGATCTTCTCGTTTTCGACTACCGCCTCAACAACGATGTCGACCGCTTTGAAGTCGCCGTAGGACAGGGTTGGCGAAATCATTGAAATGACCTGGGCCATCTTGGCCACGTCGATCTTTCCGCGCTCGATCTGCTTGCCCAGCAGTTTTTGCGCTTCGCCCATGCCGAGTTCGAGTGCCTCGGGAGCGATGTCCTTCATGATGATCGGTGTTCCCTTGGAGGCCGACTGATAGGCAACACCGCCGCCCATGATGCCGGCACCGAGGACAGCGGCGTGCTTGACCTCGCCCCCTGCCCTGGCAAGGGCCTTGCTCTTCTTCTTGTTGAACTGGTCCGACAGGAAAATCGACACCAGGCATTCGGCCACGTGGGTATGCGCCATTTTGACGAAACCCTCGATCTCAAAGGGTATGGCGTCGTCCCGTTTGCAGGCAGCGCCCTGCTCCATCGCGTTGATGGCTGCGATTGGCGCTGGATAGTTGTTTCCGGCCTTGGCCAGGACAAAGCCCTTGGCGCCGGTAAAGACCATCATGCCTTCGATCGGCGAGCGGAGCGTTAGCGGCTCCAGCTTTTCCTGTCGCTTGGCACGCCAATCGATCTTTCCTTCAATGCACTGCGACAGCAAGTCGAGGGCCGCCTCGCGCAGCTGGTCCGGCTCAACGACCACTTCGACCGCACCAACTTTCAGCGCCGCATCATGCCTGTTGTCCGTGCCGCCGGCTATCCATTCGATGGCATTATCAGCCCCGATGAGGCGTGACAGACGAATGGTACCGCCCCACCCCGGGAAGATACCGAGCTTGGTCTCTGGCAAGCCGACCTTGGCGCTGGTAGACATCACACGATAGGTATGCGCCAGGCAGTACTCGAAGCCACCACCGAGTGCCGCGCCGTTGATGGCGGCGACGCTGGGAATGTCGAGGTCTTCGAGGTCGTTGAATGTCTTGTGGGTTTCATGCAGCCACGCGGCCATCTCTTCGTCCGACATCTTGAAGTGCTGGCCAAACTCTTTGATATCAGCACCGGCGATGAACACGCCTTTGGTGCTGGTCGAAAGGACGCCCTTGAGGCCGGAGGCGGACTTGATTGCGTCAACCGCCTGGCGCAGTTCCCCGAGCGTTGCCGCGTCGAACTTGTTGATGGATTCGCCCTTCAAATCGAAGGCAATCTCGGCGATATCGCCGTCGATTCGTTCGGCTCTGATTGCGTCTCCTTGAAACAATGTTTTGTCGGACATGAAATCTCCTTTTTTCAGTCAAATGGGGGCGCGGAAAGCTCGCTTTCGACACCTCCGACTGAAGAGTGGCAGTAACATTGGAACGGTTGTAATTACCTACGATCTTACGCTGGGTGAATGAGGGTATCAATCCCGAAAACAGGCCCGTTTTACCGGTGAAATACCGGGCCAGCCGGGTGCTTGTTTCTTGCCAGGATTCTGTGTCAAACACCCCGCAATTGGTCCCTTGAGATGACCAGAAGATCAGAACTGCTCGCTCGTCATCTGCATCAATGACCGCGGATTCGCCATCATGGTTTTTGCCAGCACCTTTGCCCGCGGAAATATGCGTTCAAAATAGAACTCGGCAGTTCGCACCTTGGCCCGGTAAAAATCGATGTTTTCAGGATTTTCGGCGATTTTCTCATTGGCAACCTGCGCCATTCTCGCCCAGAAATAGGCCATCGTGATGTAACCCGAGTACATCAGGTATTCAACCGAGGCCGAGCCAACTATCTCTCTGTTCTTGCGCGCCTTCAGTGTCGGTTAATCGGTCGGTTAATCGGGTCAGTGATCCGGTTAATCGGGTCCGGTTAATCGGGTCGGACCAGCGGAAAGCTTTGATCCGACCAACAAAGCCCAAATTTTTCAGACGGCAGATCAGCTTAAACTGGCCATTTGCCTATCGAAAAACAGGCCCTAAGAATTTGAAACCTTGAATTAGGGACGGAAAGGTAATTAGAGCATGGGTTTTTCGGTCTAAATTGCGGTTCTAAGGATTGTTTAACATCACAGAGAAGATATTACCTTTTTCATATCAACAAGTTAAATTAGTTCGACCCCATGACCTTTCAAGTCAGCTTTTTGGAGTATGATCTGGGTTACTTTGATCAGGAGCAGGACCGGGTGGAACCCGGTCCTAATCCATTCGCACCGGACAAAGTGTTAACCATGTGACCGGAATACACCTTCTTAGATTGGTGGTGATGGGTGGATTTGAACCCGGATGCGCAGGAAAGTGTCACGTACGAAGGAACCAGTACAGGCCGCATCCGAAGCGTGTGGCTGAGAAGATTTGAGAAGCTGACAATACGGTGTCAATCCACCATGACCACAAATAAAAGGCCCCGTGAAGGGGCCTGTTATTTGGTGGTGATGGGTGGATTTGAACCACCGACCTCAGCATTATGAGTGCCGCGCTCTAACCAACTGAGCTACATCACCGGAAACTGTTGTTTCCCGAACGGATCGAGGCGATCAATCGGGGCGCAAATTCTCTATCTAAGGCCTTTGAAAGTCAACCTTGCCGGTCAAAACCTTTCTTAACAATTACTTTCTGATCAAAACCGGTAGCCAAACGTCCCGAAAAACCGCTCCTGGATGTCTTCGAACGTCGGGTTGTGATTCTGGGGGCCCTGCTGGGCGACCTTGATGGCGCCCATGACGGAACCGATCCTGCAGGCGGTGACCAGGTCCAGGTCGTTCAGCAATCCATAGATCAGGCCGGAGCGGAAGGCGTCGCCGCAACCGGTCGGGTCCTGGACATCGTCCGGTGAGACCGGGCTGATGATTTCCTCACCTTCCCGTGTCTGCAGCACCGCACCTTCTGCGCCGCGGGTCACAATCAGGGCTTCCACCTGGTTAGCGATTTCATTCCCGCTTAACCCGGTTTTTTCCTTGAGCAGCTGAAACTCGTAGTCGTTGACGACGATGTATTCCGCTTCTGTGATGAATCGCTTTAATTCCTCCCCGTTGAACAGGGTCATGCCCTGGCCGGGATCAAAAATATGCGGTATCCCTGCCTTCACGAAATCGCGGCTGTGCTGGATCATCGCCTGCTTGCTGTCGGGTGCGACGATTCCCACCGTGATGCCGTCGGTGTCTTCCACCCGGTTGAGGTAACTGTGTTGCATCGCGCCGGGGTGAAACGCGGTGATCTGGTTGTCATCGATGTCGGTGGTGATGAACGCCTGCGGTGTGTACTCACCTTCCATGTGACGCACGTATTTAAGCGATATTCCCAGTCTTTCCAGGTGATCCCGGTACGGTCCGAAGTCGTCGCCGACCGTGGCCATCGGGTAGGGGTTTTCGCCCAGGAGTTTGAGATTGTAGGAAATATTGCCGGCCACCCCGCCAAATTCGCGGCGCATCTGGGGAACCAGGAAGGCCACGTTCAGAATGTGCACCTTGTCAGGAAGGATGTGTTCCTTGAACTGGTCCGGAAATACCATGATGGTGTCGAAAGCGAGCGATCCACAAATGAGGGCAGACATGTCAATTCCCGTTACTGATATACGAACGCGCGAATTCTAACGGATTTGGCTTCAAACCGGGGATTTGATTTAAATTTGATCGATTTTTGTGATATATCAGAGAGGGAAGAAAGGGCCGCGAAAATTGCATGGGTAAAATTACGGGTGGCCCGGAAAGCGCATAAATAAAGGGTTTACGGGGGCTTCAACCTTGCGGGAGGGGGCTACTGCTGATACATTAGTTGGCTCGACACCTGTCACGTTTAACGGATTAAATATCATTATGGTTTTTAAAAGTCTTCGCGGCCTGTTTTCCAACGATCTGTCGATCGACCTCGGAACGGCCAACACCCTTATTTACGTTCGCGGCCAGGGCATCGTGCTGAATGAGCCTTCTGTCGTAGCGGTACGCATGGATCGTGGACCGGGCGGGCCCCAGCACGTCGCTGCAGTAGGCCGGGCGGCGAAGCAGATGCTCGGCAGAACGCCGGGCAACATCCGCACAGTCCGTCCGCTCAAAGACGGCGTCATCGCGGATTTCAACATGACTGAAGCCATGCTGCAGCATTTTATCAGGGAGGTGCATACCTCGCGGTTTCTGCGCCCCAGCCCACGGGTCCTGGTCTGCGTTCCCTGCAGTTCGACCCAGGTCGAGCGCAAGGCGATCAAGGAATCCGCTGAAGGCGCCGGCGCGCGCGAAGTGTTCCTGGTGGAAGAACCCATGGCCGCGGCGATCGGGGCCGGGATTCCGGTTCACGAAGCGCGCGGCGCGATGGTGCTGGACATTGGCGGCGGCACCTCGGAAGTGGCCGTTATTTCGCTCAACGGCCTGGTTTATTCCAATTCGGTTCGCGTTGGCGGCGACTCGTTCGACGAGGCTATCGTCAACTATGTGCGCCGAAACTACGGCACCTTGATCGGCGAAATGACAGCGGAACGCATCAAGATCCAGATCGGCTGTGCCTGGCCGGACGAAATAGCCGAGACCATGGAAGTGTCCGGCCGGAACCTGGCGGAAGGGGTTCCACGCAACATCACAATCAGCAGTAACGAGGTGCTCGAGGCGCTGAATGAAAGCCTGTCCAGCATCCTGGAAGCGGTCAAGACGGCGCTGGAACAAACACCCCCCGAGTTGTGCTCCGACGTTGCCGAAACCGGGATCGTTCTGACGGGTGGCGGCGCTCTTCTGCGCGGCATTGACCGCCTGATTTCGGAAGAAACCGGCTTACCGGTATTTCCGGCTGATGATCCCCTGACCTGTGTCGCCCGCGGCGGCGGCAAAGCGCTGGAGCTGATGGACCAGAACAACGGCGATTTTTTCACTACAAATTAATGTGAACAAGCTCTAAGTGGTCACGGGCAGCCCAGGAACTGGATCCAGGTTTTTCGGGCCGGGGGCGCAAACGGCACGACTGATGCTCTACGGCCTGCTGGCCGTGGTGCTGATGGCGATGGATCAGCGCGGCAACTACGTACCCATGATTCGAAGCGCAGCGGGCAATCTTGCCGAACCGGTCTATCACCTGGTGGATTGGCCGGTCAGCGCCGCCCGCAACGTGTTCAGGCAATTCCAGTCGCGGCGTTCGCTGCGGCACGAAAACAACCTGCTCAGGGTGAACCTCTTGTTACAGAAAGCCGAACTGCAGCGGCTGGAAACCCTGGAGGAGGAAAACAACCGGCTCCGGTCCCTGTTCGAAGGCGCGCAAGGCCAGGAGTTCAACTACCTTTTTGCGGAGCTGGTTCGCGTTGAGCTCGATCCGTTTTCCCACCAGGTCCTGATCAACCGCGGATCGCGTGACGGCGTGATCGAGGGACAGGCGGTGATCGACGGGGCCGGGGTGATGGGGCAGGTCGAAGACGTGCACCTCCATTTTTCGACGGTGCGGCTGATTTCCGATCCGAATCACGCGCTGCCGGTGCAGATCAATCGAACCGGTTTGCGTTCCGTGGCCTTTGGTACGGGTGAAACCGGCAGCCTTGTCCTGAACAGCGTTCCGCGCGAGGCCGACGTGCGCGAAGGCGACCTGATCGTGACGTCGGGGTTGGGTGAGCGGTTTCCCGGCGGTTACCCGGTTGCCCTGGTCACTCGCATCAACCGGGAGGAAGGGCTCACATTCGCGCTGATCGAAGCTGCGCCGCTGGCGGCGCTGGACCGGGGCCGGGAAGTCCTGTTGATCAGCACGCCGCAGGCAGAGCCGGCTGACCCGGATACTGAAGAGTCGCTGTCCGCCATTGCAGAAACGGCTGACCCGGATTCGGAAGAGCCACAGCCCGCCGCTGCGGAACCCGAGGGTGAAAGCCCGGACACGCCGGAATGAGCCCGCGCAACGACCGTTTTTCAGTCATTTTCATCACGCTGGCCATGGCTTTTGTGCTGGCTCTCCTGCCGCTGCCGCTGGTACTCGACATGATGCGGCCCTACTGGGTGGCGCTGGTCATCATTTACTGGTGCCTGGAGAGCCAGGACCGCATCACCCTGGGCCTGGCATTCACCATTGGCATCGCGCTGGACCTGCTCAGCGCCAGTTGGCTGGGCCTGCATGCGCTCAGCCTGGTGATCATTGTTTACCTGGTGCTCCGGTTCCGGGCCCGGCTGCGCTTTTTTCCGCCCTGGCAACAGGCGCTCTCGATACTGGCGCTGCTGGTCAACGACCGCATTATCCTGCTGTGGATCATCAGCCTCAGGGGTGAACCGCTGCCATCGCTTGAATTCTGGTTGCCGCCGATTGCGGGCACCCTGGTCTGGCCCTGGCTGTTCCTGCTGCTGGATCGTTACCGTGGCGTGATGCGCCACCGCTCCAGCTCATGAGATGGCGCCGGTGGATGGCCCCGGCGGCGCCCGGGCGTCCGCTCAAAGACCAGGCGGTGGAAAGCTGGCAGTTCAGACAGAGGGCGCTGCAGGCATTTCTCATCATTCTCGTCGTCATGGTCCTGCTGAGCCTGCGTTATGTCTACCTGCAGTTCATCAGTTACGAAGAATTTTCAGCCCGCTCGATCAATAACCAGGTCCGGATTGTTCCCGTGGCCCCGAACCGGGGCCTGATCTACGACCGCAGGGGCAGACCGGTGGCGGAAAACCGGCCGGCGTACCGGATGGAACTGGTGCCGGAAAAAGTCGGTGACGTCGAAAAGACCATCGAAGATCTTGGCCGGATCATCGACCTTCCGGCAGACGTGGTTGAAAAATTCCAGCAGAGCAGGAGCCGGTATCGCGAATTTGACAGTGTGCCGCTGAAATTCAACCTGACGGAGCAGGAGGTCGCCCAGTTCGCCGTGGAGCGCCATCGCTTCAACGGCGTTGAGATCGTTCCCTACCTTGCCCGCTATTATCCCTACGGTGAGTTGCTGACCCATGTACTGGGTTATGTCGGCCGCCTGGATGTCGATGACCTGGACCGGGTCGATGAAGGCAACTACCGGGGCACCACGCACATCGGAAAAGCGGGTATCGAACGCTATTACGAGGAGCAACTGCACGGCGTCAACGGTGTCGAAAAAATCGAAACGAATGTGCAGGGCCGCGTGCTCAAAGTACTCGAACGGGAAAATCCGGTGCATGGCGATGACCTGATCCTTGCCCTCGACGTGCAGGTGCAGCAAGTCGCCTGGGATGCGCTCGGTGACCGCCCCGGCGCGGTGGTCGCGATCGACCCGAGGGACGGATCCGTGCTGGCCCTGGTCAGTAAACCGGCGTTCGATCCGAATCTCTTTGTGCACGGCATCAGCGGCGAGGACTACCAGGCGATTCTCAATGCCCCGGGCCGTCCCCTGTTCAACCGCCCCCTGCTGGGGGGATACGAACCCGGCTCGACACTGAAACCCTTCATCGGGCTGGCCGGACTGGAGCTGGGTGTTGTAAGCGAGCACAAACGGGTGTTTTCAAGCGGGGCGTTCTATTTGCCGGGGGTCTCCCGCCCCTACAGGGACTGGAAAAAGGGCGGCCACGGCTGGGTGACCATGATCGAGGCGCTGGAGCAGTCCGTGAATACCTATTTCTACCAGCTGGCGCTCGACCTGGGCATCGACCGCATGCACGACTACCTGGCCCAGTTTGGCTTTGGCGCGCCGACCGGGCTGGATCTGCTCGGGGAAAAACCCGGCGTTTTACCTTCGCGTGAATGGAAAAGGGCACAGTTTTCGGCCCCCTGGTATCCGGGAGAAACCGTGATCGCCGGCATCGGGCAGGGCTTCAACGTCGCCACGCCGGTGCAGCTGGCCAACGCGGTGGCGACAATGGCCAACGGCGGAACCCGGTTTGAGCCGCGGCTTCTCTATGCGGCCAAGCACGCCGGGAATGAGCAGGCGGACAAGACCGTGGCGCCGGTTGCGTTCCAGATCCCGGTGGTTGCAGCAGCCAACTGGGCGCTCGTCCAGGCCGGCATGCGAAGGGTGGTCCATGGCGAGAGAGGCACCGCACGGGCGATCAAGCCGGAATCGGGATATGAAATGGCCGGAAAAAGCGGAACGGCCCAGGTAGCGGCCCAGGCCAGGGACGAAGACATGGATGAAACAACGGCGACGCACCTGCGGCATCACGCCCTGTTCATCGCCTATGCGCCGTTTGATCACCCGACCATTGCCGTGGCAGTGGTGGTTGAGCATGGCGGGGGAGGCTCCAGGCAAGCCGCCCCGGTAGCGCGCGCAGTCATTGACGCCTGGCTTTCACAGGAACTCGACCCATGAGGCGGCTGATCCCGGGTTGGGTGAAGTGGCCGCAACTGGACGTGCCCCTGTTGCTCGGCCTGTTGTTGTTGATGGGATTCGGCCTGTTGGTGCTGTACAGCGCCTCCGGTGAGAGCATGGATGTGGTCTACCGGCAGGCGACCCGGTTTGGCGTCGGGCTGGCGGTTTTGCTGCTGCTCAGCCAGGTGCCGCCCCATATTCTGCGGATCTGGACGCCCTGGATCTACATGGTGGGATTACTTCTTCTGCTGGCGACATGGTTCGTCGGTGTGGGTCGTGGCGCAGACCGCTGGCTGGATCTTGGCCTGTTCCGCTTCCAGCCGTCGGAAATCATGAAGCTTGCCGTTCCGATGATGATGGCCTGGTACCTGCACCCGCGCCGCTTGCCGCCGGAGCCGGTTTCGATTCTCGTATCCTTCGCGATCATGGTGGTGCCGGCCGTGTTGATCGCCCGCCAACCGGACCTGGGGACAGCCCTGCTGGTCGCGGTCAGCGGCGGCTTCTCATTGTTCCTCGCCGGCCTGCAATGGCGGGTGATCGCCGCATTTGCCGGTTTGGCGGCCGCGGGTGCGCCGGCCCTTTGGCTGGTCATGCATGAATACCAGCGCAACCGAGTGCGCACGTTCCTGGACCCGGAATCCGACCCGCTGGGCAGCGGCTGGAACATCATCCAGTCCAAGATCGCCGTGGGTTCGGGAGGTTTGACCGGCAAAGGCTGGTTGCTCGGCACCCAGTCCCGGCTCGAGTTCATTCCTGAACGCCATACGGACTTCATCCTGGCCGTGCTGTCGGAAGAGCTGGGCCTGCTGGGCGTGCTTTTCCTGTTCTCGGTCTACCTTTTTATCGTGGGTCGCGGATTGTACGTGGCGAGCCTCGCGCGCAATACCTACGCCCGTTTGCTGGCCGGCAGCCTCAGTCTGACGTTCTTCGTTTACGTGCTGGTCAACGCAGGCATGGTCTCCGGCCTGCTGCCGGTGGTGGGTGTTCCGCTGCCGCTGATCAGTTACGGCGGGACGTCGATCGTCACACTTTTGGCCGGGTTCGGCATATTGATGTCCATATTTGGACACCGGAATTTCATAAGATGATGCAATTCACATTACAATGCGCACTGAGGTCGACTATGGAACACGATTTGACATGAAACGGATTCTCACCCTGGCGCTGGTCTCAATACTCAGCACATCCTGCCTTGCCCAGCAGCATCCCGGCGCGGAAGAGTTTGCCGCAAAGGCGGCAGCCGAATACAACCTCGACCAGGCCGAAGTGCTCCAGGTGCTGGAAAATGCGCGTTTCAAGCAGTCGATCGTCGATGCTATCAGCCGGCCGGCTGAAGGCAAGCCCTGGTACAAGTACCGGCCGATATTCATCACGGACAAGCGGATCAAGGGAGGCGTCAAATTCTGGCGCGAGAACAAGGAACTGATTGCCCAGGCGTCCGAAAGATTTGCCGTAGACCCCCAGGTCATCGTGGCGATCATCGGCGTGGAAACCTTTTACGGGTCGATCACCGGGAGTTACCGGGTGCTGGACGCACTGGCCACGCTGTCTTTTTACTACCCGGACACCGGCAACGACCGTTCAGAGTTTTTCTCCAAGGAACTGATGAATTTTTTCGTGCTGGGTGGTGAAGAAGGCATTCCCCTGGAGGAAGTGACCGGGTCTTACGCCGGCGCAATGGGCCTCGGGCAATTCATGCCCAGCAGCTACCTCGAGTACGCCGTGGACCTCGACGGGGACGGCCGGCGGGACCTCTGGAGTTCCATGCCCGACGTGATCGGCAGTGTCGCCAACTACCTGCACCGGCACGGTTGGGAAATGGATCAGCCGGTGACTTACCCGGCCATCGTATCCGCCGATGCAGACATGGAACAGGTTGCAAAACGGGATTTCAAACCCAAAAAAACCGTCGCTGAGCTGGCAGAAGACGGCTTCAGTTCCGAGCGCCCGGTCAATGGTGAGACACCCGCAGCGGTCGCCCGGCTGGAAGAAGAGGATGGCGACCACTATTTTATGACGTTCAAGAACTTTTACGTGATCACGCGGTATAACCGTAGCCCGCTTTACGCGATGGCGGTATATGAGCTGAGCGAAGCCATACGGAGCAAGTATCAAGAGTGATTTCACCACGCCAAACCGCTGTACCCCTGGCGCTGCTGGCTGGCTTGCTGGTGGTTTCGTGTTCCACCAAGCCGACCAAGGTCAAGGAGCCGGTCGACGGCCCCTCACAGATTCACCTGACGGCCGATGATATCGCGGACGCGGTCCCGGTAGCCGAGCCGCTGGCGCGCTACGGTAACCATTCGCCTTACGAAGTTTTTGGCAAGAAGTATTACGTACTGCCGTCAAACCAGGGTTATCACGAACGCGGCATCGCTTCCTGGTATGGCAGCAAGTTTCACGGCCGCAAAACCTCGAGCGGTGAGCCATACGATATGCACCTGGCGACCGCGGCGCACAAGACATTGCCTTTGCCCAGCTATGCCGAAGTCACGAACCTCGACAATGGCAAGAAGGTAGTCGTCAAGATCAACGACCGTGGCCCTTTTTTGCACGACCGGTTGATCGATATGTCTTACGGCGCCGCGCTGCGGCTGGGGATGACCGAAACCGGCACGGCCCGGGTCGATGTGCGGGTCATCAACGTTGCACAGAATGAGTCCGCGGTAACGTATAATGCCGCGGACAAGCCCTCCTCTGCGGATGCGGCAGGCACGTGGCTCCAGGTCGGGGCATACGGCCAGCGCGAAGGCGCAGAAAAACTGGCCGGTGAATTGGAAAAGGCCCGCCTGAACCCGGTTTCTATCCATGACGTCGGTAATTTGTTCCGGGTCTGGCTGGGGCCGTATGGGAGCGCCGCAGAAGTAGATTCAGTTATCAGCCGGGCCATCGAGCTCGGCTTCGAGCGCCCGCACAGAGTCAGGCGCTGAATTTAAACATCCCGAACATCAAACCCGGATTCAGATTATGAAAAAAATTCAAATGGCCCTGATTGTCCTGGCGGTTATTCTCGGCTCGAACAGCCTGGCGCTTAACGCCCAGGTACCGGTGCCGGATGCCGCCGCCCCTTCAACGGCGCCCCCGATTCCGGCCGCGCCGCAGCTCGGCGCCAACAGTTACATCCTGGTCGACTTCAACAGCGACCGGATCCTGGTGGAACATAACGCCGATCTGCCGGTGGAGCCGGCGAGTATCACCAAGTTGATGACGGCCTATGTCGTTTTCGGCGAACTCGAGCAAGGCAACATCAAGCTGGAAGACCTGGTGCCGGTCAGCGAAAGGGCCTGGCGGACCGGCGGCTCCCGGATGTTCATCGACCCCAGCATGCAGGTCACCGTTGAGGACCTGATCCGGGGTATGGTGATCCAGTCCGGCAACGACGCCAGCGTTGCATTGGCCGAGTATGTCGCGGGGAGCGAGGAAGCATTCGCCGGCCTGATGAATCACTATGCAGAGCAGTTGGGCATGACCAACACGCACTTCATGAACTCGACCGGCCTGCCCGACCCCGAGCATTACACCACGGCGCGCGACATCACTTTACTGAGCGCGGCAACCATCAGGCATTTTCCGGATTATTACGCCTGGTATTCAGAGAAGGAATTTACCTTCAACGGCATCCGGCAACACAACCGCAATACGCTGCTGTGGCGTGACCCGGCCATCGACGGCCTGAAAACCGGGCATACCGAATCGGCCGGATATTGCCTCGCCGCCTCGGCCATGCGTGACGGCATGCGCCTGGTCAGCGCGGTGATGGGTTCGGGATCGGAAACCAGCCGCGCCAGCGAGAGCCAGACCCTGTTGAATTTCGGATTTCGCTTCTACGAGACGGTCCAGCTGTACCAGGCCGGCACGGAACTGGCCAGCGCCAGGGTATGGAAAGGCCTGAGCGAAGAAGTTTCACTTGGCTTGAACGAGCCCCTGTTCGTGACGATACCCAGGGGCCGCTACGATGACCTGGAGGCCCAGGTCCGGATAGACCCGCAGCTGAGCGCCCCCCTGGAGGCGGGCCAGGTTGTGGGCACGATCAATGTGCAATTGGGCGAAGAGTTGATCGCCAGCCGTGACCTCGCCACGTTGAGCGCGGTGGAAGAGGCCGGATTTTTCGGGCGTAGCTGGGACGGCCTGAAACTCTGGATGGACGGCCTGTTCGCGGACGATGACGAAGGTAAAGACGATTCTCAAGAAGAAGCTCAAGACGAGGGCCAGAAGCCTAATGATGAATGAGCCAACACCCTCGCTTCTGGAATTCCCCTGCCGCTTCCCGATCAAAGCCATGGGCAGGAAAAGCGCCGATTTCGAGGCGGTCATCACTGCCATCGTAATGACGCACGCCGAGCTTTGGCCGGATGAGCCGATCCGGGTGGCGCCGAGTTCGGCAGGTAATTTCATTTCCGTTACGGCGGTTATCGAAGCGACCTCCCAACAGCAGCTGGACTCGATTTACCTGGAACTGAGTGCTTGCAGCCAGGTGCTGATGGCGCTCTGAGCGAGCCATCGCAAGGCCATGTCCACAGCAACCCGGACGACTGTGCAGCAAAACCTGGCAGCCTCTTTGCGACTGAGGCGACTGGGGCTTGCCGACTACGAACCGGTCTGGCGGGCGATGCAGGCCTTCACCGACAGCCGCGATCAAAACAGCATCGATGAACTGTGGCTGGTGCAACACCCGCCGGTGTTCACCCAGGGCCAGGCCGGCAAGGCCGAGCATTTACTGGCGCCAGGCAATATTCCCGTGGTCCAGGTTGACCGCGGGGGACAGGTCACCTATCACGGACCGGGGCAGATCGTTGCCTACCCGTTGGTGGATATTCGCCGCAAGGGTATCGGGGTCAAGGATTTTGTCTGCCGCATCGAACAATCCATTATTACGGTGCTGGAACGGCTACGGTATTGCGGGTGAAAGAATCCCGGGTGCGCCCGGAATTTACGTCGACGGTGAAAAAATCGCCTCGCTGGGTTTGCGGGTCCGGCGCGGCTGTACTTTCCATGGGCTGGCCTTCAACATCGACATGGACCTTGAACCGTTTCAGAGGATCAACCCCTGTGGCTACACCGGGTTGCAGGTGACCTGCCTGTCACGGCTGACGGCGGTGGATTTCACCGAAGCGGAGGACCGCCTGGTCGACAGCCTGGCCCGGCAATTGGGTTATAGTGAGATCAGCACCACCGAAGATCGCAGGAATTGAACATTTGAACCACGAAGACAAGCCATCCGGCAGTATCCCGATCCGACTGGAAACGCCGAAAGAACTCGGGGCTGACAAAATGGCCCGCAATACGGCCAGTTTCGACGCCAACGCGCCGGTGCTGCGCAAGCCGGCGTGGATCCGTGTGCGGCTGCCTTCGGGTAACGCAGTGGCCGAGCTCAAGTCACGGCTGCGCAACCGGGAACTGGTCACCGTGTGTGAAGAAGCCACCTGCCCGAATATCCATGAATGTTTTTCCAAGGGTACCGCCACCTTCATGATCCTCGGGGAGGTGTGCACGCGGCGCTGCTCATTTTGCGATGTGGCCCATGGCCGGCCGCTGCCACCGGACGCCCATGAGCCGGAGCGCCTGGCGCAAACCGTGAAAGACATGGGACTGCGGTACATCGTGATTACCTCGGTTGACCGGGATGACCTGAGGGATGGCGGAGCGGGGCACTTCGCTGAGTGCATCAGCCGCACCCGGGCCGTGAACCCCGGAATTCGCATCGAGGTGCTGGTGCCCGATTTTCGCGGCAAGGGAAAGGTTGAGCGCGCGCTCGAGCTACTTTCAGCCTCGCCGCCGGATGTGTTCAATCACAACATCGAGACCGTAGAAGCGCTGTATCGTAATGTCCGGCCCGGTGCAGACTACCGCTGGTCCCTGGATTTGCTGGCGCGCTTCAAGGCCAGGCACCCCAACATTCCCACCAAGTCAGGGATCATGCTGGGCCTGGGGGAGACTCGCGAGCAGGTTGACCTGACACTGCGGGATCTGCGTGCGCATGACGTGGACATGATCACGATCGGCCAGTACCTGCAACCCACGGCCCACCACCATCCGGTGATGCGCTACTGGACCCCGGAAGAATTCGAAAGCCTGGCGGAACTGGGTTACAGCCTGGGGTTTTCACACATGGCTTCAGGCCCCCTGGTGCGTTCTTCCTACCACGCGGACCAGAGCGCCGAGGCGTCCGGGATGGTTCCGCGCGACGAGGTTGAGCGCTAACCGTCACGAAATTACTGCCTTTCATCGCTTTTGGCACATATATTTTGAACCTCCACATTGTAAAATGTGTCTGAAACAGGCATAAATAACGGTTCGTCTTGACGTAAATTTGCGCAAGGGGCCGTTCTACCGGTGGTTTTTGGAGAGATGAGCACGTGAAACGTATCTTGATTTTTGCGATTTCGGTACTGGCGATTTCGGTGGCGTTTGCTTCCGTGGATTCGGGAAGCGCCCTGAAAATCCAGCCGGAAATGGGGCATCGCTATGCGAGTAACATCGCCACGCGCTTTCTGACCAATTACCACTACAAGCGCACACGGCTGGATGACGATCTTTCCGGCGAAATTTTCGATGCTTACCTGGAACTGCTCGATCCCAGCCGGATCTATTTCCTTTCCAGCGACATCGAATCATTCGAGCCCTATCGCAAAAGCCTGGATGATGCGCTCAGGCATTCCGACCTGCTGCCCGCTTACGAAATCTTCAATGTGTATATCGACCGCGTGCTGCAGCGGGTCAGTTATGCCCGCGAACGGGTCAAGCAACCCTTTGACTTCACAGTGGATGAATCCTACCAGTATGACCGCGAGGACGAGCCCTGGGCTGACTCGACAGACCAGCTGGACGAATTGTGGCGCCAGCGCGTGAAGAACGAATACCTGCGCCTGCTGCTGACCGACAAGGAGCCGGCAGCGATCGTTGAGACGCTGACCGAGCGTTATGACTCCCTCGAACGCCGCATCAATGAGCTGAATACCGAGGACGTGTTCCAGTTTTTCATGAACGCGTTTGCAACCTCCATCGAACCGCATACCGCCTATCTTTCGGCCCGGACGTCAGAGAACTTCGAGATTTCGATGAGCCTGTCCCTGGAGGGCATCGGTGCATTGCTTGGTCGTGAGAATGAGTACACCGTGATTTCAAGCGTCGTTCCCGGCGGTCCCGCCGACCAGGACGGCCGGCTGAAAGCCGGGGACCGCATCACCGCGGTCGGGCAGGGTAATGACGGCAAGATGGTGGACGTGATCGGCTGGCGCGTCGATGACGTAGTCGACCTGATCCGCGGCCCGAAAGACACGGTCGTGCGCCTCGAAGTCCTTCCGGAAGACGTCAGTGTGACTACGCCGCCAAGCATGATCGAGATCGTGCGCAACGAGGTCAAACTGGAAGAGCAGGCCGCCAAGAGCGAAATCATTGAAGTACCGGGAGCCGGCCCGGACGGCGAAGCGATGAAAATCGGGATCATCGACCTGCCGGTGTTTTACCTGGATTTTAACGGCCGGGCCGAGAACAAGCCGGATTATCGTTCCAGTACGCGGGACGTGCGCCGCCTGATCGGGGAACTCGAGGAACAGGGTGTAGCGGGTATCGTCATCGACCTGCGAAATAACGGTGGCGGATCGCTGCTGGAAGCTACGACCCTTACCGGTTTGTTCATCGATACGGGTCCGGTAGTCCAGGTTCGCAATTCCAGCGGGCGGATTTCGCTCGAAGAGGATATCGAACCGGGAATGGCATGGTCGGGGCCACTGGCGGTGCTGGTTAACCGCTACAGCGCATCAGCTTCGGAGATTTTTGCCGCAGCAATCCAGGATTACGGCCGCGGCGTGATCATCGGAGAGCCGACTTTCGGCAAGGGGACGGTGCAAAGCCTGCTGGACCTCGATGATTACGGTTCTTCAGACAAGCCCGGTATGGGCCAGCTGAAAATTACCATGGCCCAGTTCTTCCGGGTGAACGGCGGTTCCACGCAGAATCTCGGCGTTGAGCCGGACATCCGTTTTCCCTCCTTTGGCGACCCGCAGGAGTACGGCGAACGTTCGATGACCAACGCGCTTCCCTGGTCCAGTATTGACCCGGCCCGCTACCAGGCCAGTGGTGATTTGAGCCAACTGGTGGCGGTGGCGGACAGCCGTTACCACGGGCGAATGGTCAACGACGAAGAGTTTGGCTGGTTGATGAGCGATATCGAGTCATACAATCAGCATTCCAGCGAAAAGAGCGTCTCCCTGCTCGAATCGGTGGGGCGTCAGAAGATGAAGGAAGAGGAAGAAAAGAAAGCCGAACGCAAGGCCAAGCAGGGCACGGCCGGCCCGTTGCTCGGCGAAGGCGGTGCCCTGGTGGAGCTTGATCCGGAACTCGCGGAATTTGAAGATGAAGATGCCGACGCCGACGCCGACGCTGAAGGCGACACCGGGGAAAAAGACGAAGCGCCGGACCTGTTGCTGCGCGAATCTGCACGAATTGTTGCCGACATGGTGGAACTGGAATCGGATCTTGAATTGCTCAAGCGGCAATACGCACAACTGGACAAGGATTCAGCCGAGACCGCTAAAATCCAGTAGGAGCGAATTCATTCGCGATTTTTTTCGCGATTAGATTCGGAAAAAGATTCGCGAATGAATTCGCTCCTACGTTGGATCGCGAAACGCTTCAGTCTTTCTTCAGCAGATCCCTGATCTCGGTCAGCAGGACCACGTCGGCAGGCGCCGCCGGCGGCTCTGCGGGTTTTTCCGCTTCTTTCTTCTTCATGCTGTTCATCGCTTTCACGACCATGAAAATTGCGAAAGCAATGATGATGAAATCGACCACGGTCTGGATGAATGAGCCATAGTTGAGCGTTACCGCGGCAACGTCGCCACTGGCTGCCTTGAGCGTTACGGCCAGATCCGAGAAATCGACTCCGCCCAGCGCAATGCCGATCGGCGGCATCAGTACATCATTGACGAACGAGGTAACGATTTTGCCAAAAGCGGCGCCGATGACGATACCCACCGCCATGTCCACCACGTTTCCGCGCATCGCGAAATCCCGGAATTCCTTCATCATGCTCATAGCGCACTCCTCTCGGTTTAAATGAATCTTGCCCAATCACTATATAAGAATTCCCCTGCTGATAGAATCAACGCCTGATGGCCACCCTTCCCATACTCCAGGTTGCACTGCCGGTTCCGTTGCCGCACCTGTTCGATTACCTGTCGCTGCAGGATGGTCCGGCCGCGATACCGGGAACCCGCGTCCAGGTGCCTTTCGGGCGCCGTAACATGGTGGGCGTCGTGGTCGGGTTGGCGAATGGCAGCGACATCCCGGAGGGGCGCCTGTTGCCGGTTACCCGTGTCCTGGATGGTGGTGAGCCGGTACTTGACGGCAAGCTGATTGACCTGCTGCGCTGGTGCTGGAAGTACTACAAACATGCGCCCGGCGACGTGATTGCCAGCGCCCTTCCACCCGCCCTGAGACAAGCCCGGGGGGTGATTCCCGAACCTCCCTTGCAGTACCGCCTGACCGGTGCCGGAATCGACCGCCTGGAAATACCCGCAGGCCGGGCTCGCGTGCAGCACCGGATGCTGCAGGAGCTGTCGGCCGGACCGCTGGGAGAGCAGGCGCTCGCCGGAATCGGCAGCCAGTGGCGCAAAACCCTGGCGGCGCTCCTGGAACAGGGTTGGGTGCAATCGGAACCGGTCCCCGCCGCCATTCCGGAAATAGCCCCGGGCCCGGTGCTGATCCCGGATCAGAGCGAAGCGGTCCGCTCGATTTCAGCCGGCCTGGGATCGTTTGGCTGCCACTTGCTGGATGGCGTCACCGGCAGTGGAAAAACCGAGGTCTACATGAGCCTCATCGAGGCCGTGCTTTTGCAGGGCCGGCAGGCGCTGGTGCTGGCTCCCGAGATTGGCCTGACGCCGCAACTGCTGAGGAGATTCAGAAACCGGCTTGGCCTGGAACCCGCGGTGATCCATTCCGGACTGAGCGCCGGAGAGCGCCTGGAGGCCTGGGCCGCCGCCCGCTCGGGCCGGGCGGCCCTGGTGATCGGCACCCGGTCAGCGCTGTTCACGCCGATGCCCCGCCTGGGGCTGATCGTCCTGGACGAAGAACACGATGCGTCGTTCAAACAACAGGACGGTTTCCGATACTCGGCGCGCGATATCGCAGTCAAGCGGGCGCTGGAACTGGACATTCCGATCGTTCTCGGCAGTGCGACGCCCTCGCTCGAGTCCCTCAGCAATGCCGCCGGGGGTAAGTACAGCTGGCATCGCCTGCGGGAGCGTGCGACGCGGGCGCCGCTGCCGTCCTGGCGGGTGCTGGACCTGCGCCAGCAAAGCACTTTTTTCGGCCTTACCGCGATCGCGCTGGATTCGATCGAAGAAACCCTGGGTCGTGGTGAACAGGTCATTGTTTTTCTGAACCGCCGCGGATACGCGCCGGTGTTGATGTGCCAGCAATGCGGCTGGCATGGCAGTTGCGAGCGTTGCGATGCCCACCTCACCTGGCACCGGAGTATCGGCCGACTGGTCTGCCACCACTGCGGCAGTCAGCGGCAGGCCCCCCGGCTGTGCCCGGATTGCCGTGCGGACGCGCTGATTGGCGCCGGCGAAGGAACCCAGCAACTGGAGGAGTCGCTCGGAAAGCGGTTTCCCGGCTACCCGGTACTGCGTTTCGACCGCGATCAAACCAGCAGGAAAGGCGTCATGGATGAGCAACTGGACCAGGTGCGCCAGGGGGAGCCCTGCCTGTTGGTGGGAACCCAGATGCTGGCCAAGGGCCACCATTTTCCGGGTGTTACGCTGGTGGTGATCGTGAATATCGACCAGGCCATGTACAGTGCGGATTTCCGGGCGCTGGAACGCATGGGGCAGATGATTCAACAGGTCGCAGGCAGGGCCGGGCGGATGGAAAAAGCCGGGACCGTGATTCTGCAGACCCTGCACCCGGAGCACACCGCCCTGGACTTGCTGTTGAACCAGGGTTACGAAGCATATGCGCGCTGGTTGCTGGCGGAACGGCAAGGCGCCGGCTTGCCGCCGGCCGGATACCAGGCCCTGTTGCGGGCGGAAGCGCATGATCGCAAACAGGCGCAAGACTTTCTCGACCGAAGCGGCAGAAATTTTTCCGCGGGGACAGGCCCGGGTTTTCGGCCCCATGCCAGCGATCATGGAGCGCATCGGCGGGCGCTGGCGCATGTATCTCGTTGTCCAGGGTGGCGATCGTAAAGCATTGCACCGGCAGGTCGATCACTGGTTGCCGGAACTGCGCAAGCTGCCTTCCGGGCGAAAAGTTCGCTGGGCAATTGACATAGATCCCCAGGAACTCTGATCCGGCCCTTCGGCGTTACTATTGACACTGCCTTTTTAGCCTCAATTTAGTACACAGTGGCGGTACTGCCGGTATACTCCCCGATTCAAATTTTTCAGTAAAAAACAAGGCTTGATCGATGGAACAGTTTGAGAACACGATAGAAACAGGCAACACCACGGAACAGGAGGCGCACGCGGCCTTCAAGTCGCTCAGCGCAGCGGCCAACGAACTGATTATCGGCCAGAGCCGCTTGATGGAGCGCTTGCTGATTGCGCTTCTCAGCAATGGCCACCTGCTGGTTGAAGGCGCTCCCGGGCTCGCCAAAACAACCGCCATCAAGGTCATTGCCGACCGTATCGAGGGCGATTTCCACCGCATCCAGTTTACGCCCGACCTGTTGCCGGCCGATCTGACGGGAACGGAAATTTACCGGCCGCAGGAAGGCACTTTCGAGTTCCAGCAGGGCCCGATATTTCACAACCTGATCCTGGCGGACGAAGTCAATCGCGCGCCGGCCAAGGTTCAGTCCGCATTGCTGGAGGCGATGGGTGAGCACCAGGTAACCGTGGGCCGGGTCACCTACCGTCTGCCCAAGCTGTTCCTGGTCATGGCGACCCAGAACCCGATCGAGCAGGAAGGCACTTACCCGTTGCCCGAAGCCCAGCTGGACCGGTTCCTGATGCATGTTTCAATCACTTACCCGGATGCCGCCGCTGAACAGAAAATCCTCAACCTGGCGCGTCAGCAGGCGCGGGACGAACTGGGTGAGCTGTCTTCTGCGCCGGTGCTGGTGACCCAGGAACAGGTATTCCGGGCGCAAACTGGTGTGCTGTCGATGTACATGGCGCCGGCGCTCGAGGAGTACGTCGTGCAACTGGTGCTGGCGTCCCGTGATCCCGGCAGCTGGGACAATGAACTCTCGCGGCTGGTCAGTTACGGCGCCAGTCCCCGCGCGACCATTGCGCTTGACCGTTGCGCCCGCGCCCGCGCCTGGCTGGATCAACGGGATTACGTCTCTCCCGACGACATCCACGCCGTGGTTCACGACATCATGCGCCACCGGGTGCTGCTTTCCTACGAAGCGGAAGCCGATGGCGTAACGGTTGATCAACTCACCGACCGCCTGCTGGACCTGGTGCCCGTGCCGTGAGGATTACCCCTTGATGCCCGGCCAAAAACCCGCACTGCAGGGGGATGGAATACACCTCACCGCCGAGGAGCTGATTTCCCTTCGCGCCCGCTGCCATGCGCTTCGCTTGCCGATGAAGCAGGCGGCTGCCTCCGCGCTGGCCGGCGCCTACCGTTCGCGTTTTCGCGGGCGCGGGGTCGATTTCCTGGAGTCCCGCAACTACCAGCCGGGAGACGACATCAGGAACATGGACTGGCGCGTCACTGCGCGGACCGGGAGGCCGCACACCAAGGTATTCCAGGAAGAACGCGAACGGCCGGTGCTGATCGTGCTGGATGCGAGCCCCAGCCTGTATTTCGGAACCCGCCGGCGTCTCAAATCCGTGGTTGCGGGCCAGATGGCCGCTGCAATCGCCTGGGCAGCGGTTCGTCGCGGAGACCGTATTGGCGGTTTCCTGTTCGCGCCCGGAAGGCACCGCGAATTGCGCCCGGCCGGCGGCCGGCGGGGCGCCATGAGAATGATCCAGGGACTGGTCGAGTGGCTGGAACCGCAGGGTTCCGGCAACGGCGAAACCGAGCACTTGTCGGTGGCGCTGGAGCGCGTTCGACATGCGGTTCGCCCCGGCAGCCTGGTCGTGGTCATCAGTGATTTTTTCGGCATGGACGAGGACTGCAACCGGCACCTGTCCCGCCTGCACCAGCACAATGACGTGATCGGCTGCCAGGTGCTCGATGCGGCGGAGTACCGCCTGCCGGATGGCCGCTACCCGATCAGTGACGGCAAGGATTCAACGGTCCTGGACATGGGCCAGGGAGAATCGCGCAAACGTTATGAAATGATGGTGCACCAGCACACCGAGGAGCCGCGCAGGATGTTTCAGAAACACCAGTGCGGATGGTTCGTTCTGCACACCGATGACGACCCGGTCGACGTGCTCGGCCGCGAGTTGAGACTGCTGGTGGGACGCCCGGTTTAAGGCAAGGTGATGAACGAAGACGGCGCACAATTACTGGAGCAGTTGCGGGACATTCACAGCGCCGGCCAGCCGGGCTGGTGGCCGCCGGCTCCGGGCTGGTGGGTGCTGGCCCTGGTCGTACTGCTGGCGCTGGCGCTGCTGTTGCGGATGCTGTTGAACCGGCTGGCGGTCCGCCGCCGCCGCCGGGCCTGGTTACATGAACTGGAAGCATTGAACTGGCACACGGATCCCTCCGGGCACCCCCATGAATTTTTGGCCGGCCTTAACCGGCTGTTCCGGGCCGTGGCGGTGAAGGCCTTTCCCGGAACCGCCTGTGCCCGGCTGCAGGGTGAGCCGTGGGTTGACTGGATCAGCGCCCTGCTGCCCGAACAGGTGGACAGCTCGAGCCTGAGCGCCCTGGTCAGCGGCCCTTATGAACCGGCGCCCCGCTTCGATGCCGTCAGGCTCAATGAACTCGCCAGGACCTGGGTGAAACTCTATGGCTGACACCTTGCCGGCTGCAGGACTGACCCTGGCATGGCCCTGGCTGCTGCTGTTGCTGCCTTTGCCATGGCTGGTGCGACGCTGGCTGTCCGCGGCGCCGCGGGCCAGCTTGCAGGCGCTGAAGGTGCCGTGGTTCACCGTGATGACTTCCGCCCGGGAGGGCTGGATGAAAAAGCCCCTGCTGGCGGCGCTCGCCAGTATTGCCTGGGCCTTGCTGGTTTTGGCCGCCGCCCGGCCGCAGTTCGTGGGCGAGATAGAAACCCTGCCGGTGACCGGCCGCGACCTGTTGCTCGCGGTGGATATATCCGGAAGCATGGACACCCAGGACATGATCCTGAACCGGAAAGCCGTGAACCGGCTGGCCGTGGTCAAAAAAGTGGCCGGCGAATTCATCCAGCGCCGCCGGGGTGACCGTGTCGGCCTGGTGTTGTTTGGCAGCCGGGCTTACCTGCAAACGCCGCTGACCTTCGACACGGAAACCACGGCGATCCTGCTGGAAGAGTCCGAGATTGGCCTGGCGGGCCGTGAAACCGCGATCGGCGACGCCATCGGGCTGGCCGTTAAACGCTTGCGCGATGACGCCGCCAGCGAACGGGTGCTGATTCTCCTGACCGATGGCGCCAACACTTCCGGCGAAGTCCAGCCGATGCAGGCGACTGAATTCGCGGCCCGTGAAGGCATGACCATTTACACCGTGGGCGTGGGTGCGGACGAAATGATGGTCCAGGATTTTTTCGGCTCGCGGCTGGTCAATCCTTCTGCCGACCTGGATGAAGAAACCCTGAAGGCGATCGCGGACAAGACCGGAGGCGCCTATTTCCGCGCCCGCGACGCCGAATCGCTGGCGAAGATTTACGAGCAGCTGGACAAGCTGGAGCCGGTTGAAAGCGACCAGGAGTCGATCCGGCCGGTTGATGAGCTGTTCTACTGGCCCCTGTCGGCCGGCTTTTTGCTGGTGCTCACGGCGGCGTTTTTCAGCATGTTGCCGGTAATGCGCACACGGGCGGCAGCGCTATGAGTGAATTCGACGCACTGCATTTTATCCGGCCGCTGTGGCTCTACCTGCTGCCGCTGGTGGTTATCCTGCCGTGGGCCTGGAAGAGAACACTGCGTCCGTCAGGCGACTGGTCGAAGGTCTGCGACCCGCACCTGCTGCGCTGGCTGAGCGTCAAACAGGTTTCCGAGCAGGCAAAGCCGCACGGCCCCTGGCTGGGCGGGCTGGCCTTGCTGATCGTGATCCTGGCGCTGGCCGGGCCCAGTTGGCAGAAACTTCCGGACACTTCGTTTTCTGCGCGCGACGCCCGGGTCATCGCGCTGGACCTTTCGCAATCCATGCTGGCGGGAGATCTCCGGCCGGACCGTTTGACCCGCGCCCGGTTCAGGCTGGCCGACCTGCTGGCTTCGACCGAGGAAGGACAGACCGGCCTGGTCGCCTATGCCGGTGACGCCTATGTCGTGTCACCGTTGACCAGTGACACGAACACGATCGCGAACATGCTTCCGGCGTTGCGGCCCGACATCATCCCGGTCGCCGGCAGCCGTGCGGACCTGGCGCTCGACAAGGCGGCGTCCCTGTTCGAACGATCGGGTTACAGTCACGGGGAAGTGCTGCTGGTCACGGATTCGGCGGACTCGCGTGATGCCGCCAAGGCGCGCGAACTCAGCGACCGGGGGATCATCACCTCGGTATTGGCGGTTGGCACACCCGAAGGCGCACCCATTCCCAGTGGTGGCGGTTTTGTCAGCGACCGGTCTGGCAATGTCGTCATTGCCCGGATGGATCGCGCCGGGCTGCGCGACATTGCCGACGCCGGCGGTGGAAAGTACACCGAACTGGGTCCGGATGCCGTCGCCTCGAACCTCTGGCTTGCGCAGGAAGGCGGTGAGTTTGAGCGGCGTGATGATGCCCTGGGTGAGCGTTGGAAAGACGCCGGCCCGTGGCTGGTATTGCTGCTGTTGCCGCTGGCCCTGGCGGGCTTCCGGCGCGGCCTGTTTTTTCTGCTTCCGCTGTTGCTGTTCAACGGGCTGCTCATTCCGGGAGAGGCGAAAGCCGGCTGGTGGGAAGACATCTGGCAACGGAAAGACCAGCAGGCTTACCAGGCACTGGCTGATGACGACGCAGCCCGGGCAGCGTCGCTGGCCCGGGACCCTGAACTGTCCGGAGAAGCCTGGTACCGGAGTGGTGAATTTCCCAACTCGCTGGGCGCCTGGGCAAAAAGTGAATCTGCCGACGCCCACTACAACCGGGGCAACGCGTTGGCCCAACTGGCCCAATATGACGCCGCGCTGGCGGCCTATGACCAGGCCCTGGCGTTGGAGCCAGGCATGGAGGATGCCCTGTTCAATCGCGCGCTGGTGGAACAGATGAAGCAGCAGCAGGAACAACAGCAGCAACAGGAGCAGGGTGACCAGGGCGAGTCACAGGATGGGGAATCGTCGGAACAGCAGAATGGCGAGCAGCCCGAGGAGTCCGAGGGCGAACCAGGGGAGGAAGGGGACCCTTCCGATTCCAATGAAGGGGAACAGGAAGGCGACCCTTCAGAAGGGGAGCAGGGCGACCAGGAAGGTCAGCAACAGCTGGAGCCTTCCGAGGCCTGGACGGAGGAAGACGCCCAGGCGATGGAGCAATGGCTGCGCCGCATTCCGGACGATCCGGGCGGACTGTTGCGGCGTAAATTCAGAAACGAGCACCAGCGCCGGGGCGCGCCGGAAAACCAAACCGAAACGTGGTAATGACATGGTAAACCGTATTTATTCCGGCATTTACACCGCACTGGCGGTTTTGGCCCTGTTTGCCGCCATGCCGCTGCAGGCTGCAGTCCAGGCCCAGTTGGACCGCGGCCGGATTACCGAGGGCGAAACGGTCACGCTGACCATCATGACCGATGAAGCGCGGCAAAACCTGGAAGCGGATTTCAGCGCGCTGGAGCAGGATTTTGTGATCCTCGACCGCCGCTCCGAGACCCAGTTGTCCATTGTCAACGGACGCCAGACCGCCAGTGTCCGGCTGATCCTGACGCTCGAGCCGAGGGCGGCGGGCGTGTTCCAGATTCCGCCGTTGACCTTTGGCAACGAGACCACGGCGTCAATCGGGGTCCAGGTGGACCCGGCGCCCGCGCTGGAGCCGGGCAGTCAGCCACCGGTATTCATCGAGATGGAAGTCGTGCCGGCTGAAGGCCCGTATTTCGTCCATGCCCAGATCGGCCTGGTCGTTCGCGTTTTCTACCAACAGAACCTCACCGAGGCGGCCATCAGCCAGCCCGACCCTTCGCCCGCTTCAGTCCGGCTGATGCAGGAAACACCTTACCAGGCCGAACGGGGCGGCGAGCGTTACCGGGTCCTGGAACGCACCTATGCGGTATTTCCGGAACGCTCGGGCGAACTGGACATCCCGCCGATGCAGCTTACCGGGCGCCTGGTGGAGCGCAAATCGACCAGCGTCTGGCAGCCGGCAGTCAGGGGGCGCCGGGTGCAGGTTGAGAGCGACGCCGTGCAATTGAACATCGAGCCGAAGCCGGCGGAGTTCAGCGGGTCTGAATGGCAGCCGGCCCGCGACTACCAGCTGACCCAGCAAATTTCTTCAGGCGATGCGCTGCGCGTGGGTGAACCGGTAACGCGCACCGTGATCATCGACGCGGTCGGGCTGGAAGAGAACATGATCGTGGAGCCTGCCTGGCCGGAATTGCCGGATGCCCGGATCTATCCTGATCAGCCGCAGGGGATAACCCGTGACGACGGTCAGTGGGTGCTGGGCCACAAGGAGTTCCGGTACGCGGTGGTTCCCGAAAAAGAAGGCGAACTGGTTCTGCCGGAACTGAAAGTCGAATGGTGGGATACGAAGAACAACCAGGCGCGCACCGCCACGCTGGCGGCGCACACGATTTTCGTTCAACCCTCGAGCCTGGTGCCGCCGCCTCCGGCCGTGACCTCCCCGGGGTTTTCCGGCGATGAAACAGCTGTTTCATCGCATTTCAATGGCCCAACCGAACCTGCTTACTGGCGCTGGCTGACCGTGGTCTTTGCGGCGTTGTGGATTTTGACGCTTTTGGCGGCCTTTAGAATGAAAGACCATGGCGGAAACGCAAAAGCCGGGAAGGCCAGCGATGCAGACCTTTCGGAGACTGAGGCAGCAACGCTTTCAAGCCTTCAACGCGCCTGCAAGTCAGGTGACCGCCGCCTGGCGCGGCAAGCCCTGCAAAAGTGGTTGCGTGAATATGGTCCTGGTGAGAACAACAGTAGCCTGCTTGAATTTGCGGCCGGCACCGGAGACCCGGGCATCAGCGAAAGCGTTTACGAACTGGATGCAGAGGGCTTTAAAGCATCAAGCAGTCACGACGCCCGCCCGGCGTGGAATGGAGACGCTTTCTGGACCCGGTTCGAGGCATGGCGGACCAGGCAAGCCGTCAGCAGAAAGGAAAGGCCGCCGTTAACAGACCTGTACGCAAAAGAGAATCGGGCTGCGCGCTAGCCGGTATCCGGTCCGAAGCGAAAGTTCAGGCTGTTCAGCTTAATCCGTACATCTGGTCAGGTGTCAAAACGTCGGGGAATTTGTCCCGGAGTTTGCAGCGCGAACGGTAACAGAGGTGGCAGGCATCGGCATATCCTTGCTGGTGGGGCAGTCCGTATCGATTCACGATTTCTGCGGGCCCACCGGCGAGAAGTGGTCCAACGATCGGGTGAGTGTCCGGATTGTAGTTACGCATGATTTCAGTCGAGCGGGCGCTCGAGCAGATTCCCAATCGAGATACCCTGGCAGATGTGCAGATTTCCAAAAGCGTCGACGTGCACGCGTTCCGGATGACGCAAATCCTCCCATGGACATTCAGTAAACTGTGCCAGGGTTTTGGCTCGACTCGTGATGCGAGCTTCTTCGGCCGCCCGGCCACGGAATAAAACTGCGGATTCACCCGCGGGTAACTGGCCGGATACGCATTGTGCATCCGCCGTTTCCGGCTCTGAGACGCTGATGAAATTGACGGGAATGCCCAGTTGCTCCGCAGCCTGGCGGGCAATCCGGGTTTGCCGGAGTCCGTCCCTGCTGCCGTGGTAGGCGTCATCACTGATTGAAAGGTCTTCGACAATGCCGGCCAGGGGTTGCAACCACTTCAGGGCTTCAGTTTCATCAGTCGCCCAATAGGCGTTGGTGACAACGCCGACCCTGAATCCCCGGTTCCTCGCCAGTTCAATCCCGGAGCACAGTAGCGGGTAATAAAGAAACGCTTCACCACCTTCAAAATATATCCATTCGATGGTGCCGAGCTGCTCTGCCTGCTCCAGGATATGCAACAGGGTTTCTGCGGTCATCGTGCCCTGTTGCGAGGGCCCGCCCCAGACAAAACAATGATCACACTCGTAGTTACACTCATACGTCAGCAGGAGATGCAATCCGGAAAGCGGCGTGAATGGGGTGCTGGCAGAAGAAATCATCACAGACCTTTTAACCTTGGACAACTGGCACATTACCCCTATACTCCGCGGGGTGTCTTGTTTTAGTCACGAGACATTCTTATTGTCAACAATAGCAGCCGGCGATGTCCGGTGACAGTAATTCAAACTTGAGATTTGGAGAAAACTCTATGAAGACAAAACTGATTGCCGCTTTCGCGGTGCTTTTCCTTGTATTTTTTACCATCACACCCGCCGTGGCTCAGGACAACAGCCGTAACTGGGAATACGGCAACGTCATCGCCACCACGCAGGTTCATCTTGAGCCCGGCGCAATGAATGCCTACCTCAACGACCTGAATGGTCTTTGGCGCGTGTCCCTGGACCAGCAAATCAAGGATGGCAACGTGGTTGCTTACCGGATCCTTCAGAATTCTTACCCGCGCGATGGTGAGCCGGACCTGATATTGGTCACTGAGCACCCAAACTGGGCAGCATTTGATCTGAGCAGTGAGTATTATGATGCGCTGACCGTAAAACTGCAGGGATCGCTTGATAATGCGCGCAATGCCAGCCTGGACCGCGGCAAACTGAGGCGGCTTGGCAGTGAATCGGTTTATCAGGAAATCATATTAAAAAATAAAGCCGGCAAATAACGAACCGGTTCTTGTGTGAGAAAGCCCCTGCCAAGGCAGGGGCTTTTTCATTTGGAGGGCAATGACTAACGTGATCCTCCGTACTGATTTTCCTTTGTCGCATACCATTCCCGGAGCAAGTACCAGGCCTGTTTCCGCTCACCGGTTTCAGACAGCAAGCCTTTGCGATTCCAGAAGTCCTGGATACCGGGCAGGTGACGTCGCGGCGAGCGAAAATCCTTGAGTATCCACGGACTCACTCCGCGTAAAGGCTCGATGGCATCCAGCATGGCCAGGTTGTAACGGTAAACCAGTGCCTGGTTTTCCTCGGTAAAGCGCAGCTGGTCACTGCCGTGCTTGCCCTGCAGCGCACCTGCGCCAAATTCACTGACAATGACGGGCTTTTTGTATTTCGATTGCCACCGCAGGCCGGCGCAACTTTCGGGGGTGCCGCTGTACCAGCCGCAATAGGTATTCACACCGACCACGTCCACCCATTCAGCCAGGGGGTCGTCGATGACCATGCCCGCAGCGGTGGACGTTTGCGTGTCCAGTGCTGCCGTGATCAGCCTTGTGGCATCCAGGGTGCGAGCCTTCCCGGCCAGTCGTGAAAGGAAATTCAGCCGCGCGGGGTGATTCGGCGTTTCATTGGCGACCGACCACAGCACGACTGCCGCACGGTTCTTGTCGCGCGTGATCATCTCGATCAGCTGCTTTTCAGCCTTGGCATAAACGTCTTCGCGCTCGAACAGGATGGTCCAGTAAACCGGTATTTCAGACCACACCATCAGGCCCATTTCATCCGCCATGCGAACCATGGTCTCGTTGTGCGGGTAATGGGCCAGGCGCACGAAATTGCATCCCAGCTCCCTGGCCCAGCCCAGCAGGATGCGCGCATCCTCCTCGCTCCAGGCCCGGCCATCGCCCCGTGGTGATTCTTCATGAATGCTGATGCCGCGCAGAAAGACCGGTTGTCCGTTGAGAAGGATGTTGTCGCCGTCCACTTCGATGGTGCGAAAACCGATACGGTCGTGGATGACGTCGCCCCTGTAGTCCAGTCTGAGATCGTAAAGCACCGGATTTTCGGGGGTCCATAAATCCGGCCTGGCGGCCCATTCGAATTCCGCCCTGCCTTTTTCGTTAACCGCCAGTTCCTGCTCGATGTCCAGCCCGGGCAAACTCAGCGTGACCGTGCCGTAGTTGCTCTGCTGCCGGCCCGCCAACTGGACCCAGCCGCTGATGCTGTTTTCCCTGGCGCTGCCGTATTCAATGAAATAATCCGCCAGGTACGTCGCATCCAGTTCCAGGATCCGGACCGGGCGGGTGATACCGCCGTAATTCCACCAGTCGGTGTTGACGGTGGGAACCTGGTCCCGCTCGCGGCGGTTGTTCACCTTCACCACGACAAAGTTCTCACCTTCTTTGATGGTATCGCCGAGTTCAAACTGGAACGGCGTGAATCCACCTTCATGGCTCCCGACTTTTTCGCCATTCAGATAAACCACGGCGCTGTAATTGACGGCGCCAAAATGAATGAGATAGCGTTTCCCGGCCTTTTTTTCGATGACAAAATCTTTTTGATACCAGACCGTGCCCTCGTACAGGAAAAGTTTTTCATCCTGCGTGTTCCAGTCTCCCGGAACGTCGAGCTCCTGGCTTTTTGAAAAGTCATACTCCACCAGGTCGGAAGGCTCCTGCGCCCTGTTGTTTTTGAAATAGCCGTTATCGTTTTCTTCGAAGCGGTGGTTGTAAAATCCGGTCTCGTAAGGGTCCACTATCACGTTCCATGAACCGTTCAGACTGATTCCCGGCCGGGCATCCGGGTTTTGTACCAGTCCGGTAGCCCACGTCTGTTGCCCGTCGGGCGCTGCACGCACCTGGCCAAAACCAGTGATGAGTAAAAAAAGCGGAACGATCATCAGGTATTTTCTGGTCATGTCGGTTCCAATGCCTGGGTCAGGTTGGGCTCCAGGAAAGCCGGGTCATCGTTCCTTCATTGCTGCATGATTGTACTGAAAACCTCCGGCGCCGGAACGCCAAACAGCTTGACCAGCGGAAGATCGTTGATGGCCGTGTGACCCCAGTTTGTGCTGGAAAACTCCGATGGCGTATAAGTGAAAGTCCCGGTATCCCGGTCGGAGAATTCGAATACAGCGCTTCCTCCATTTTCGCGCGTCACGCTGTCCGGGTCGAATTCCCCAAAGACCATGCCCACCGGTGAGACGAGATCAATTTCCACCCGGTTTCCTTCAGGTATGCCTGAGCCCAGCATGAAGATCGGGTTGCCGAGATTATCGTACGTATACCAGTAGATGACCGCGAGAGGGGTGCCGTCCGCCAATTCACCGAACTCCATCGAAAAGCCGTGTCCGTCCTGTTCCGGCCAATACCAGGAACCGGAGTGAGCGGGCCCGATCGCCGGCGGTTCGCTGGACAGCGCGGAACCGCTCAGCTCGGTATAACCGTTGTCATAAATGCGGATGTAGTCGACTTTCATTTCCGCAGGCAGCGGCGCAGTAATCTGGTCATTGCCCAATATTCCGGTAAACGTTCCACCAACCGCCAGGTTCAGAATAAGGAAGTGCGGTTGATGAAGCTCCTCGCAATCGGTGCAGTTCTGCATGCTGATGTTCATCGTCCAGATTTCGCGGCCATCGAGATAGGTCGTCAGCGTGTCGGGGGTCCAGTTCATGCTGAAGATGTGGTAGTCCTCATTCAGATCCGTGGGTTCAATCAGCTGGGGGCTATAGACGCGCCCGTAATTCGCATAGCTTCCCTGGTACTCCCAGTGTGCAGTCGTGCTGATCCAGCGGTTGGTGTACCCATCCCTGACCGCATCTCTCCAGCCCATTTCCAGAATGTCCAGCTCCCCGCAATTCGGCCAGCCCACCTGGCTGAAGTCGCTGCCCAGCGTCCAGAAAGCCGGCCACAGCCCGTCCTTCAGGTCCGGGACTTTGATCCGTGCTTCGATCGTGCCATAGCGCACCATCAGCTTGTCCTCGGTGCGCAAGCGGGCGGAAGTGAACCCAACCGGAGTCGATCCGACCAGTTTTTCACGTACCGAAATGACCAGGTTCCCATCGGTGATCCGGGCGTTTTCCGGATCGCTGGTGTATTCCTGGAGTTCCTGGTTACCCCAGCCGCCGGCGCCCAGGTCATAGGACCATACCGTGCTGTCCGGTACCGAACCCGTGTCGAATTCGTCGCTCCAAAGGATTTGCCCGAAAGCCGGGGTGGCGCTGGTCGCCAGGGCAAGCAGAAAGCAGGCGAAAAGCAGGGAAAGACGGGTTTTGTGTCGGGATGGCGCGGTGATAGTCACGTTCTTACTCAACCTGTTTTGTGAATGTAAGCGCTTACTTTACCACTTTTCAAGATGAAACGGGCCGGATTTTTGGAACCTTTGTGACATCAATCAACGACTTGCATGCAAGCGTTGTAGACACGACATCGCGTGACGGAGCCAGGCACCATAAGGGCTTGAGATGTCTCCAGGCCGATATGAATTCTCTCTTAATATTGCCTTAAGGTGTCAAACCTACAATCGACCTTTATTTTGCGTTGTTTGGACATCGTCCCGATCGGAGGTTTACACATGAAAGGCAGTCAAAACGTCATCCGGCAGTTCGCCGGTCGCTCAGTCAGTCTCGCCATAACGCTGGGTTTTGGCCTGTTTTCAGGTTTGGCCGTCGCGGCCGATTACCAGGTCGTCGATCTGGGCGCCAACGTTTCACCCAGGGATATCAACTCGATCCGCGTCATTGTCGGCGCACGAAACACCGACCAGTATCCCAATGTGGCCTTCCGCTGGACACCCGGAGTTGGTGTTGAAGACCTGGACGGCACATCGGCAAATGCCATTAATGACGCCGGCAAGATTGCCGGAAGCACGCTGACCGGGGCCTTCGTTCTGGATGGCAACAGCATGAAAACATGGGATGAGCAAACGGCCTATGGGATCAATGAATGGGGTAATGTTTCCGGCAGCCAGGCCGGCAGAAACCCTTACCGGACAACTTCGATCCCTTACAACCCGGCCGTTCTCGAAGGAACACGCTGGACCGTGATGGACATCGCGCTGGTCTATCCGCGTGGAACCCGGCAGGGTGTGTACGCTGACATTTACAGCCTGGTGGACATCAACGATGCCGGATACGCGGTTGGCAGCCGCCGGCGCTATGGTTTGGCGGGATCATCCGCGATATTGATTGCACCGCCTTACAGCAGCGTCAAAAGCGGGGCCGATGTGATCTACCTGCCGACCGGGGGTGTCGCAAATGCCATCAACGACCAGAATCTTATCGTCGGAACCAGTGCCGCAAGCTCGGGCTCGCCCGCTTATGCATTTTTGTATGACGGCGTGGACGTGACCAACCTGGGAGCGCTTGCCGGGGGAACGAGCAGCGGCGCCAGCGATATCAACGATCTCAATGAAGTGGTCGGCTCTTCGCAATCGGCTGGCGGATATCACGCTTTTGTATGGGATGACACAGCGGGTATGCGTGATTTGAATGAGTTCATCAGCGCTGCCGGATGGGTTCTCACTTCCGCCAGTGCGATCAATAATGCCGGAGATATCGTCGGAACCGGGCTGTTGAACGGTCAGTCACACGGCTTTTTACTGACCAGCGATCTTCCGCCCCAGGTTCCGAATGAACCGCCGGTTGCTGTTGCCTCATCGGATGTCAGCGCTGGCAAAGCCCCGCTTCCCGTGGTGTTCAGCGGTGCCGGGTCATCTGATCCGGACGGCTTGATCGTTTCCTATTCCTGGGACTTTGGCGATGGAACGTTCAGTGGTGTGAGCACGGACGCCACTGCGGCGCATACCTACGAAACCGCAGGACAGTACATAGCAGAACTCACCGTCACTGACATCAACGGGCTGACCGCAAAAGCGACCCTGGACATCACCGTCAGGAAGTCACGAAAATAGGGTTTACTTTAGCTAAATGGGGTCAGAGCCCTTTTCCATACATTTTGTTTTTCAAAAAAAGGGACTCAGTAAAAGGATTCTGAAATTACCTTCCTGGCAAACGTGCGGGCGATCTGTATTTTATCCGCTTCAGCCGCAGCGCCTGGACTGATCATCAAGCCGCTGTATGCCCAAAACCCGGCCGAAATCCGGGCTGCACTGGATGTAACGGGCATGTATATTAACCGTTTACGGCGATATCATGACCACATGGGGTTAGCCTTGGGCTTGAATACACATGTATGAAACACTCGCATTGCTCGCCCTTTTTGTGTTGCTATACAGCTCGACTGCCGGCGCTGTCGAACGTTCCTGGATAAGCGGTCCCATTATCTTTACGTTGTTCGGCCTGCTGATCGGACCGGTCGGTTTGGATGTGCTTTCACTGGATGCGGACCGGGAAATGATCAAAGCGCTGGCGGAAGCAACCCTTGCGCTGGTGCTGTTTACCGATGCGGCCAACGCCAATATCGGTGTGCTCAGAAAAACCTCCGGGATACCTTTGCGCCTGCTGTTGATCGGGCTGCCTCTTACCATTCTGCTGGGCTTTGGTGTCGGCGTACTGCTATTCGACAATCTCTCGATATTCGCCATCGCGGTATTGGCAACCATGCTGGCGCCTACCGATGCTGCGCTGGGTAAAGCCGTGGTAACCAATCCAGTCGTGCCGGATGAAGTGCGCCAGGGGTTGAATGTCGAGAGCGGCCTGAATGATGGAATCTGTGTGCCCATCCTGTTCGTGTTCCTGGCCCTGGCGCTCGACAAGGCCGGCGATCAGAGTCCCAGGGCCCTGGCAGTGCAATTGGTGGCCGAGGAAATCGGAATCGGTCTCGTGGTTGGTCTTGTGCTGACATACGTCACGTTTCGCTTACTTAAGTTAGCCAGGAAGAGACACTGGCTAACCCAGACCTGGATTCAAATCCCGGTTGTCGCCCTGGCGTTGAGCTGTTTTGCAGTCGCGCAACTCCTCGGAGGCAGTGGATTCATTGCCGCCTTCAGCGGCGGTCTGCTGGCGGGCATCATGGAAACTAATTTTTCCCGGGAGCTAAAGGATAAATTCTTACTCGCTTCGGAAGGCGTGGGCGATACCCTGGCGCTCATTACCTGGGTCATTTTCGGCTCAGCCGTGGTGGGACAGGCGATTGGCAGTTTCAGCTGGCTCATCCTGGTCTACGCGGCATTGAGTCTCACTGTTATCCGGATGCTACCCGTGTTTGTATCGCTTGCCGGCAGCGATATAGACACCCAAGGTAAATTGTTTATCGGCTGGTTCGGCCCACGCGGTCTGGCGAGCATCGTATTTGCCGTGATCGTGATTGAAGACGGAATGCCGGATAGCGGGCCGCTCGTCATGACCGTGGTGTGCACCATCCTGATGAGTATTGTCGCTCACGGCATCACCGCCAACCCCTGGGCCAGGGCTTACGGAATGCACAAGAATTCGGGATCGTGACCAAAGTGCATTGTCACCGGATACCGGCATCAGCAATGGGCAAACTCCGCAATTTACTTCCGGCCCTGTTTTGGCTGTTTGCCTGTTCCCCGGTTTGGGCGGCATCGTTGTTCGAAGAAGAGACCGTGCTCGAAGTCGAGTTGATCGGGCCGGTCGATAACCTGGCCGGGAACAAGGCGGATCGCCGGGAATACGCCTTCGTGTTGCGCAGCGAAGGTGCGGATCTGGACGTCAACGTGCGCATCCGCGGTAAAAGCCGGCTTCGGATGTGCAAATTTCCGCCATTGCGGCTCAGTTTCGAGCCGAACGGGGCGACACAAACGCCCTTCACGGGGCAAGACAAACTGAAGCTGGTCACTAACTGTGGCAACAACCAGAACGGCGAGAAAAATCTGCTGGAGGAATACCTTGCCTACCGGATTTTCGGACTACTGACCGAGGTTTCTTATCGCGTGAGGCTGTTACACGTCCGTTACCTGGATACGGATGGCCACGCCGATCCGGATACGCTCGTGAGCTACGGGTTTGTAATTGAGCCAACGGAGCAACTTGCCGCCCGCGAAGGTCTGGGCCAGTTGAAAATTCCCGGCGTGCATCTGAGCAAACTCAATGCCGAACACACGGCCCTGGTGTATGTTTTCCAGTACATGATCGGGAACACCGATTGGTCTTTCGTGACAGCGGAAGGCGAAGAGAATTGCTGTCACAACGGCAACCTGGTTGGAACGGACCAGGGAATGTACTACGTACCCTACGATTTTGACCTTTCCGGGATCGTAAACGCCCCTTATGCAAAACCCGACCCATCCCTTCGCCTGCGAAGTGTCAGGTCACGGCGCTACCGCGGGTTTTGTACGGACACGGACATTGTTCAGGCCGCATTACGCCGGGTCACGTCACAGCGGGAAGATATATACAACCTGGTACTGAGCACCCCGGGGCTGGATGAAGAGGACACGAAGGAAGCCATCGATTATCTCCAGGGATTTTTCGACAAGGCCGCGAACGAAGACAAGCTGATCAAATCATTCCAACGGCAGTGCCTCAAGTAGAAAGCTCCGGAAACTTTCATTTTGCTGTTCCACCCGGCGCTCCCAGGGAACTCAGTGCCCGGGAAACCAGGGCGCCGGGGCCACGTTGACAGCCACCAGGATGTGTTTGCCCGGCCTTTCAGGCATACGGGTCTGGTAGATCATGCCGCGATACCGGTAAGCCACATCCCAGCCGGCGATTTGCTGTTCCGTGCGCCAGTTGCGCTGAACCTCGCAGCGGGTCCGGGTCACCGGATAAGCACCCCGGCGGTAGCTGTCCCTGCCTACCTGGTGTCCGACGACTCCACCAATGGTCGCGCCTGCCACGGTCGCAACAACCCTGCCATCACCATGGCCAAATTGGTTGCCCACCACGCCGCCGATAATTGCACCGACCACGGTGGGGGCTGCGGAAGGACGGTGTTGCTGCCAGACCTGCTCATCCCAGCAGACCTGCTCATCCACCGGGTAGCGCACCGTTTGGTACATCGGGGTGGCGCGCACAACCTTTGCCCTGTCATAACCGGCGGGCGGGTGTCCGGCCCATACAGGGGTGCAGATCAACGCCAGGCTAGTGGTCAGTAAAACAGTTTTCAGGGTTTTCACAGTGTTCAGGCTTTTCATGGAGAACTCCTTTTTCCAGCTTGTAATCTGATCGTGGAGTTCAGCTTAACTCTGCGCTGATGAATGGGGACTGAACCGCTTATTGGTAAATTCCGTGTCAAATCTGCCGGTTGCAGACGCTAAGCTCCGGAACAAAATCAGCCCGTTTATGAAAAATTTTGTTATCGTACTATTTGCCAATCGGAGTGGAGATTTTTCGTGAGCCGAATCAATCCTTTGCGGGATTTCCTGAATTGCCAATCCGAAGATAACCATTCCTTGATTCTGCTGGCGACCAGGTGAGCCGGTTTCAGGGAGGAAGGGGGGAACTGGTACGTTCTCTGACGTTGATCCCTGCCGCGGCCGTGATTCTTGCGAACATCATCGGCACCGGCGTGTTCATGAAAGCAAGGGTGATGACCTGCAACGTCGGCAGCCCCGGCATGGTTTTGACCGTGTGGATTGTGGCCGGCTTGCTGACGCTATGCGGTGCGCTTGTCTATGCCGAGCTCGGTGCAATGATGCCGCGCTCCGGCGGCGAGTTTCATTACATAGGTGCGGCGTTCGGAAGACGGCTGGCATTCCTTTACGGGTGGACAAAGTCCATCGCCCTGGGCGCCTCGGGTGCCGCTTTGGCGATCGTGTTCGTGGTGTTCCTGAACGATCTGTTGGGCGGGACGCTGCCTCCTCATGTTTTTCGATTCCTCCCGGTTTTGGTGATTTTGGTGGCCACCGGACTCAATCTCCTGACTACCCGATCCAGCGGGCGAATGGCCACCGTGTTAACCGGAGTGAAGATTGCGCTCGTTCTTTTGGTTGGCATGGGTGCGTTCTTCCTTGCCGACGGCAACTGGGGAAATTTCTCATTGAGCGGTGAGGCGGGAACCTGTGAGGGCGTTCCAGACAGCGCAAAACTTGGCTTGAGTGGATTTGGCGCCGCGATGCTTGGCGCGCTCTGGGGTTACAACGGCTGGGCGATAATCGCGGACATTGGCGGCGAGATCAAGAATCCGGGACGCACGATACCCCGCGCCCTGATCGGCGGAACACTAGCCGTGATCCTGCTCTACCTGCTCATCAACGCGGCTTACTTTTACGTGCTCACACCACTCGAGGTGTCCGGCATCGCCGAATCGTCGTCGGTTGCGAGCGAAGCCGCCTCTCGCTTCTTTGGTCCGTGGGTTGCTGCACTGATGTCTGCGGGACTGATGATCTCAGCTTACGGAACACTCCACACCACGCTGCTGGCCGGGCCGCGCATTCCCTTCGCGCTTGCGCGCGCAGGACTCATGCCCGCGAGCCTCGCCCGCATTTCTGCCAACGGCGTACCCGCGGTTGCTGTAATCATGGTCGGTATCTGGTCGATTGTTCTTGGCGTTTCCGGAACGTTCGACATCCTGACAGATATCTACATTTTTATAGAGTGGATCTTCTTCGGCCTGTGTGGTGCAGCAGTCATGGTGCTTCGATACCGCATACCCGATGCCAGGCGGCCCTACCGTGTCTGGGGCTATCCGTTTGTGCCGGCACTCTTTCTGCTGGTGACCGTGTACCTGCTGATCAATACGTTCATGGCAACGCCGACGCGTGCGCTGGCCGGTTTGGGTTTGGTCATTATTGGCCTCCCGGTCTACGAGTACTTTTTGCGCCGTGCGGGCAAAGTAGTACCGCCTTTCTGGCGCGAGAACGAAGAGCAGGGAGATTAGGCCGAAGCAGTCTGGACCACTCGTTGTTCGGCGCGTACGATCGTAAAGGAACAGAGATGGAACCGGCGCAAGCTCAAAACGGATGGGCCTTTAGCCAATGGAGTCGGATCCGCAGGTAACCGCGAGGTTCTGATGTGTTCTTACAGGAAATCTTTCCGGCAGGAGAATCAAGAGTGAACGCAGTAGCCCGAACCACGATTGTCCTGGTGGCAGCAGGCGTGCTGGCTACGCTGCAGGTTCTGATGACAGGCTGCGCCAGCAAACCGCTCATACCGTGGAATACGGATGTGCCGCCAATGGTCATGGTGCCGGTGGCGGATGCCGGCGTTGAAGATCAGCGTGGCCGGTTCCGGGAAATCTTCTGTACTGTGCTGGAATCACGTGGTGAAAGCTGGCCGGACTACCGGCCATGCGAAGAGGCCCTGACCACTGTCGCCGATGAACCTCCCGGTACCGGTGAACCGGTGAACATGGGCGCCAGCAGTAATGATCTGCTGGCTTTGCTGGTGCCCGGGGTCGGTTGGGAGTGCGTAGCCAATTGGCTGAAAATCGACAACTCCGTGGATGATCTGTTGCAGGCTTTTGGTTATGACACGGGCGTGCTGCAGGTCGACGGGCTGTCAAGCACGACCAACAATGCCCGCCAGATTTACGACGGAATCTCTGCTTTGCCATCCGAGTTCGACCACCGTCCGATCCTGTTGATCGGTTATTCAAAAGGGGCGTCGGATATTCTTGAAGCCCTGGTGACCTACCCCGAATTACAACAGCGGGTAGTCGCCGTGATCAGCGCGGCGGGAGCGATTGGCGGTTCGCCCCTGGCCGAGACCGCGAAGCAGAAAGAACTCAATATCATGCGCTACTTTCCAGGTTCCCAATGCAGCCAGGGCGATGGCGGGGCCATCGAAAGCCTTCGTCCGTTGACCCGGCGCGCCTGGCTGGCGCATCACCCCTTGCCAAAGTCTGTCGCTTATTATTCGCTGGTGACGTTCCCGGAGCCAGAGCGCATTTCTTCCGCCCTGAAAGGGATGTACAACACGTTGGGCCAGGTCGATGCCAGGAACGACGGCCAGTTGATTTTTTATGACCAGGTCATCCCTGACAGCACCTTGCTGGGTTTCGTCAATGCTGACCACTGGGCCCTGGCGGTGCCCGTAGCGCGTGAACACCGCTTTATCGGCTCTACCCTGGTGGATCAGAACGATTACCCGCGCGAGGCGTTGATAGAAGCCGTGTTGCGCTTTATCGAGGAAGATCTCAACAAGAAATAACAAAACAACCGCAAAAAGCTGTGGCGCCACCCAGGTGCTGCCTTTGACTGATGGTTCGCCGGAAGCTGCCGGAATTGGCGCTACTGGTTTTTCATCACCAGGCTTTCAATGCCGTTTTTGGCGAGCCTGGTGCGCATCTCATCCGCCGCCTGGACGCCCTTGACCGGGCCGACGCGCACGCGGTGCCAGGTAGCATCATTCACGGTGACACTCTGGATCTGAGCAGCGACACCGAGCAGTGCCAGGCGTGCTTTGAACTGTTCTGCATCTGAATTATCACGGAATGAACCGACCTGCAGGAGATAGCTGCCGGTATCGGCCTGGGCGGCCGGGGTTTCGGCCGGCCGGTTTTTGGCGCTGAGTTCCTGTTCCGGTACCACAACTTCCATTTCCGGCAGTACCGTGAAAAAGTCGTAAGGCGATTTCCTCGGTTCGTTGACCGCCGGCGCAACTTCATCAGCATCGACGGGGCTGATTTGTTCCGTGGATTCCTCGGTCGCAATTGAATCAGCCTGCGGTTGCGGGATGAATCCCTTCGACCAGAGGTACCAGGCCAGCCCCAGTCCGACCAGGATGCCGGTCAGCAGCCACAGCCAGCCGGGTGTTCCGCGGTGATTTCTGCCTGATTTTCTTCGTTTTGCCGCAGCCAACTACATCTCCTCCGGTGCTGAAACGCCAAGCATTCCGAGGCCTTTGCTGAGAACCGTTTTGGTTGCCAGCACCAGGTTCAGCCGCGCGTTACGAAGATTTTCATCTTCTACCAGGAACTGGTGTGCGTTGTAGTAGGAGTGCAGGTCCGTCGCCAGCGAATGCAGGTAGTGAGCCATCAGGTGAGGGGCCCGCAGTCGCGCTGAAGAATCGATGACCTCCGGGAACTTGCTGATCGTTCTCATCAGTTGGAATTCGTGCTCTTCGGTCAGCAAATCGAGCGCTACTTCGCCGATAGCTTCATTATGGCGTTCATCCATCTGCACCAGGTTCCGGAATACGCTGCAGATCCGGGCATGCGCATACTGGATGTAGTAAACCGGGTTTTCATTGGAGCGGGATTTGGCGAGGTCCAGGTCAAAATCCAGGTGCTGGTCGTGAGAGCGCATCACGTAGAAAAAGCGGGCTGCGTCGGTGCTGACTTCCTCGCGCAATTCGCGCAGCGTGATAAATTGCCCGGAGCGCGTCGACATCGCCACCTTCTCGCCAAAGCGGAAAAGCACCGCAAACTGGACCAACAGGATTTCAAGCCGCTCCGGGTCTTCTCCGAGTCCGCGGGCGGCCGCCTGCAAACGGGCCACGTAACCGTGGTGGTCGGCTCCGAAAATGTAGATGGCGCGTTGGAAGCCCCTTTCCAGCTTGTTCAGAAAATAGGCGATATCCGAGGCAAAATAGGTCGTGCGGCCATTCTCCCGCACCACGACGCGGTCTTTTTCATCACCCAGTTCAGTCGCTTTGAACCAGGTTGCGCCGTCCTTTTGATACAGGTACCCGTTTTTTTCCAGCCGCTCTATGGCGTGCTGAACGGAGCCGCTCTCTTCCAGGTCACGTTCGGAAAACCACTTGTCGAACGGCACGCCGAATTCAGCCAGGTCATCCTTGATGTCGTCCAGGATGTTGTTCAGCGCGACGTTGAAAAAAATCTTGTAACCATCATCTCCGAGTAACTTCCTGGCCCTGGCGATCAGCGCATCCAGGTAAGACTCACCCTCACCGCCGGCCTGCGGCGACGGCGGCAAGTCCTTCCTCGACCACCAGGCGCGTGAACCGCCACTTGTCTCCGTGCTCCACGCGAACCAGGCGGGCGATGTCGTAGATGTAATCGCCACGGTAGCCATTGTCCGGAAAACTGATGTTTTCACCGCATAACTCGAGGTATCGCAGCCATACGCAGACCGCCAGTATGTCCATCTGGCGGCCGTTGTCATTGACGTAGTATTCGCGCTGAACTTCATAGCCCGCCGCGACCAGTATGTTGGCCAGGCTGGCGCCGTAAGCCGCTCCGCGGCCGTGACCGACATGCAGGGGCCCGGTCGGATTGGCCGAAACGTATTCCAGCGTGACGCGGTTGCGGCCGGCCCGCAGAAGCTGGCCGTAGTTTTCTCCCTGGCGCAGCGCATCCTTGATCACGCCGGTAAGTGCACAAGCCTGCAGGTAGAAATTGACAAAACCCGGCCCGGCGATCTCCATGCGTTCGACCTGGCGGGACTTGGGTGTCTTGTCGATGATCAACTGTGCCAGTTCCCGTGGCGCCATGCCTGCCTGCTTCGCCAGGACCATGGCGAGGTTGGAGGCGAATTCACCGTGTTCCGGTGATCGTGTGCGCTCAAGCTGAATGGCGATCTCAGATTCGGCAGGCAACACACCCTCGCGTTGCAGGTGCAACATGGACTGGGCCAGCAACTCTTCCAAATGTTCTTTCACGGGGTGATTTTCTTCCCTGTAGGGGTTCGAACGGGACTGCGGAACGGGCTTATTGTAAACCACTTGGGAGGTCTTGCAGTAGCTTTGATCTACCTGTGGATAACTCTGTGCGTAACCACCGGTGGCCGACCCTCCGGGCTGGAAGGATTAATGATCCTCAGTTTTGACGTGAAAGTCAGAAAAATATAATGATGTTATTATATCAATGTGTATATAAATTATATCGTGGAATTTAATTGACTGGTTTCTGCGTAAGTTGATGATATTTTTTGACACATCCATTCTGTGCATAAAAATTTGCATTGGTGGTACCATTTCCGCCAGATGAATTTACGCATTGGCAGTTCAGAATGGCAGGCTTGATGGCGTTTGGCCTGTTCGCCGCCATTGGCCTGGCGTTGATGGCGGGTTTCCCGGTGGCGTTCACCCTGGCCGGCGTTGCATTGATTTTCGCCGGCCTCGGCGTGATGGCGGGGACCTTCGACCCGGTGTTCCTGGAGGCCTTCCCGAACCGCATTTACGGCATCATGACCAACGAAACGTTGATCGCGGTGCCGATTTTCGTGTTCATGGGGGTCATGCTCGAGCGTTCGAAGCTGGCGGACCAGCTGCTGCAGTCGCTGGCGCAGTTGATGCGCGGCACGCCGGGAGGCCTGGGGCTTGCGGTGGTCATTGTCGGCGCCATGATGGCTGCGAGCACCGGTATTGTCGGCGCTACCGTCGTGACAATGGGCCTGATCTCGCTGCCCACGATGTTGAACAAGGGCTACAGCCCGGCGGTTTCGGCCGGGACCATCTGCGCTTCCGGCACCCTGGGGCAGATCATTCCGCCTTCCATCGTACTGGTGATGTTGGCGGATGTGCTTTCCAATGCGTACCAGCAGGCCCAGCTGCAGCTGGGTAACTACCGGCCCGAGACGGTTTCAGTGGGTGAGCTTTTCGCCGGGGCGCTGGTTCCGGGGTTGATCCTGGTGATGGCCTACCTGCTGTATATCACCATCCTGGCCCGGGCAAAGCCCGCGCTGATGCCGCCGGACAGCGCCGCGGACGATGAGCGGGTGAGTTTCGGACGCCTGCTGCTGTTGGCTTCCGGACCCTTGTTTTTGATCGTCGCGGTGCTCGGCTCCATTCTTGGCGGCATCGCCACGCCCACCGAGGCTGCCGCCGTTGGTGCGATCGGCGCCATGCTGCTGGCGCTGCTGGGTGGCCACTTTACGCTGGAGACACTGAAAAACGTGGTGTACCGGACCACGCGGATCACCGCCATGGTTTTCATGATCCTGATCGGCGCCTCCCTGTTCAGCCTGGTGTTCCGCGGATTTGGTGGTGACCAGATGATCTCCGACTTTCTTGCAGCCTTGCCGGGCGGGGTTTTCACGGCCATGGTGCTGGTGATGATGGTCATGTTCCTGCTTGGGTTTGTGCTCGATTTCATCGAAATCACGTTCGTGGTCGTACCCATCGTGGGGCCGGTACTGATGGCGATGGGTCTCGATCCGATCTGGCTGGGTGTGATGATTGCCCTGAACCTGCAAACCTCGTTCCTGACGCCGCCGTTCGGGTTTTCGCTGTTCTATCTGCGGGGCGTCTGTCCGGATTCGGTTCCGACGTCGGCGATCTATCGCGGCGTTATCCCTTTCATTGCCATCCAGCTCATGGTGCTGGCCCTGCTGGCGGTCTGGCCGTCACTGGTGACCTGGCTGCCGGGCGTCGTGTATCCCGGCTGAAAAAGCCACCGCTTGCTTCACTCGAAGTGGATGAAGCGGGTCAGCCGCAACACCCGCGGCGCTATCGGTGGTTAACGAAATATTGTGAACCGATTTTTGTCCAGGGGCGGATCTGATCCATGTAGGTTTTCATGGCAGCCCAGACCTTGCCCGACATCTCGTCGGCCGCGGCCTGTTTCTCGATCACTTCCAGGGACGCCCGCTTCAATTCGGCCAGTACCTCATCCGGAAACGGCCGCAGATCGACACTGTGTTCCTCGACGAGGTTCTTCAAAGCCTGCCCGTTTTTCGCCTCGAATTCTGACAGCATGTCGACGTTGGCTGCTTTGCAGGCATTGACCACGATAGCCTGCAGGTCGGCTGGCAGCGTGGCGAAAGCCTCGGCATTGATGATCATTTCCAGCGCGCTGGCCGGCTCCTGCCAGCCGGGGTAATAGTAGTACTTCGCCGCCTCGAACAGGCCGAGAGCCAGGTCGTTCATCGGGCCTACCCATTCGGTGGCGTCGATCGCGCCGTTTTGCAAAGCGGAAAATATTTCGGGGGGGGCGATACTTACCGGAGTGCCACCGACCTGCTTCAGGACTTCACCACCGAAACCGGGGATGCGCATTTTCAGCCCTTTCAGGTCATCAACGCTGTTGATCTGCTTGTTGAACCATCCGCCCATCTGAGTGCCTGAATTGCCAGTAAGATAGGGAATGATACCCGCGGAAGCGTACGCCTCATGGTACAGTTCCAGCCCGCCACCGTAGTAAAACCACCCGTTCATTTCGCTGGCGGTCATGCCGAAAGGGACGCCGGAGAAAAACGCTGAAGCCGCAATTTTGCCTTTCCAGTAGTAGGCCGCGCCATGTCCCATTTCAGCCGTGCCGCGCTGAACGGCGTCGAACACCTCAAGTGGGGGCACCAGTTCGTTGCCGGCATAAACCTTGATGGTCAGGCGCCCGCCGCTCATCTCACCGATGATTTTTGCCAGGAAGTTGGCGCCGGTGCCCAGCCCCGGGAAATCGCGTGGCCAGGCGGTTACCATTTTCCACTCGAAGGTTTCAGAGCCTCCGGTTGTGCCGTCGTCCGCGCAGCCCTGGGTGCCTGCCGGTTTGGCGCACGCAGTTAAAAGGCCAGCGGTTCCGGCGAGTCCTGCGATACTGGCAGTCTTGACGAATTTTCTTCTGTCCATGGTTCTGCTTCTCCAGGGTTTCCCAGGTTGATGAAATCGAATAGCTCGCGGTCCGCGAGATGAGATGGCGTGACGTTCCCGATCGCCCGGAAAATATTTTCGATCCTGCCGGGATGCTTCTTTTTCCACAGCGCCAGCATTTCCTTGATGGCCTGGCGCTGCAGGTTGGGCTGCGATCCGCACAGGTCGCAGGGTATGATCGGAAACGCCCGCGTTTCGGCATAGCGCGAAATATCCTGTTCGCTGCAATACGCCAGGGGCCGGATCACCACGTGTTCACCGCCGTCTGACCGCAGTTTGGGAGGCATGGCTTTCATCCGGCCGCCGTAAAACAGGTTGAGGAACAGGGTTTCGATGATGTCATCGCGGTGATGGCCGAGTGCAATCCGGGTGATTCCGTTCTCCGCGGCAAACCGGTACAAAGCCCCCCTGCGCAAACGCGAGCACAGGCTGCACGTTGTTTTGCCTTCGGGAATGATGCGCTTCACCACGCTGTAGGTGTCCTGTTCAATGACATGAAAAGGAACACCGATCTGTTTTGCATAGTCCGGCAGGACGTTCTTCGGGAAGCCGGGCTGTTTCTGATCCAGGTTGACGGCCAGTAATTCGAAACGTACCGGCGCCCGTTTTTGCAGGGCCAGCAGGATGTCCAGCAGGGTGAACGAGTCCTTGCCGCCGGAAAGGCAGACCATCACGCGGTCGCCCTCATCGATCATGTTGAAATCGATGATGGCCTGCGCAGTGTTGCGCTGCAGGCGCTTGGTCAGCTTATTGTCCGAATATCGCTTTTTTGCAGTAATCATCCGCGCATTTTACGTCAATTCTGTACTATCCTTGTATCGTGAACAATAACAGCCTGGATCCGGGTGAGATCGTACGCCTGGTTGCCGAACTCAAAGAAGAACACCGTGACCTGGATACGGCCATCCTGCGGCTGGCGGAAGATCCGGGTGTGGATCAATTGCAGTTGCGCCGCCTGAAAAAGCGCAAGCTCAAATTGAAAGACTGGATCGCTAACCTGGAATCGAGGCTTATTCCGGATCTTGATGCTTAGACTGGGCTCCCGGCACCTGGGGTGCGGCGCGCAGGATGCCGTGGCGTATTTCCTTGCTCAGAATGAACTTGGCGTCGTTGCTTAACTGCTGAATCTTTTCGTTGAATTCAAGCTTCTCGTCTTCGTTGGTCGAGATAATCTCCTCGTCCCGCAGCAGCGCGATGAATTGTTTGAACAGGTTACGGTCGGAAAATTCGGGCGCGGCGAATTCGTTGAGCTGCGCCAATCGCTGGGCTGTCAGGAAACAGAGCCGTTCCAGTTCACCGCGGGTCAGGGTGCCCGATCCGTTGCTGTTGAGGATGGCGACCGTAATGAAATAACGTTCGAACGTCTGCAACAGGGTTTGTCCCATGATGCGCAGTTGTTGTTCCTTGTCGCTGCCGGCTTGCGGACGTCGCAGCACATCATCGTCCTTACCAATTTTCGACAACAGGCCACCTCCCACCAGCCAGGCCACCTGATCATCCACGGCCTGTTTGAAACCCTCTGCATCCCAGGGCAGGAAAAGTTCGGCTTTGAGGAACGGGTAGAGCGACCGCGTGATGCGGTGAAGCTGATCGATTGCAATCCTGTTACGGTTCAGAAAACAGCTCGCGATAAGCGAGGGTACAGCCACCAGGTGGGAAATGTTGTTGCGGAAATAGGTCAGCAGAACAGCCTGCGTCGGGGCTACGGCGATGATGTCTCCAAGCGGGTGTTGCCGGTTTACGACAATGCCCAGATGAATACCGTAGCTGACGATTTCCGCCGGCGATTTGGCAGTAAAAGTGATGCGGTCGGAATAACGGCAGTTACCGAGCAGACCCAGGTAGAGCTCCAGTTGTTGCAACAGCTCAGCCCGGCCCATGGCCAGCTTCCGGGTGGTCAGCAAAATCACCGCCAGCAGGTTGACCGGGTTTACATGCGTGGCCCGGTTGATGCCGGTCATGATCTGATTCCCCAGCTGTTCGACCAGCGGGTTGAGCCACGGCGGGCGCTCTGACGATCCCGTGCTCACTTCACGCCAGCGCGGTTCGAACTGGTCCAGCATTTCATCCAGGAATACCGGTTCGCCAAAACTCACGTGGACCTTGCCGTAGCGTTGCTTGAGGACACCGAAGACTTTCAGCAAATCCCCGAGGGTCTCGGATTTCTTCTTCTGACCTGACAACTCCGCCAGGTAGCTGTTGCCCTCCACCAGCCGCTCATAACCGACATAAATCGGCTGAAACATCACCGGCCGGACCGGTGTGCGCAGGTAACTTCGGACGGTCATCGACAACATGCCGCCTTTGGGCTGCAGCAGGCGGCCGGTGCGGCTGCGCGTGCCTTCAATGAAATACTCGATGGCCGTGCCGTTGGAAAGAATGCGGGCGAGGTACTCGTGAAATACTGCCGAGTACAGTTTCTGCGATCGAAAGCTGCGCCTCAGAAAAAAAGCGCCGCCTTTGCGCACAAAGCGTCCGACAACCGGCAGGTTCAGGTTGACTCCTGCTGCTATATGCGGCGGCACCAGTCCGTTGTGGTAAACGAAATAGGAAACCAGCAGATAGTCGATGTGGCTGCGGTGACAGGGTACGTAGATGATCTCGTAATTGGGGGCCAGTTCCTGGAATTTACGGAAGTGCTGCAGTTCAACACCATCATAGATTTTGTTCCAGAACCAGGTGAGCGCAAACGAGGCCACGCGGACAAAGGCATAGGAATAGTTGGCGGCAATTTCGAAGGCGTCTTTACGCGCCTGCTTCCATACCTTGTAAACAGGTGTTTTTTCTTTCCTGGCCTGGTCTTCAATCGCCGCCTTGACCGGCGGGCTGCGCAAAACGGCGTCGATAACGGTGCGCCGGTGGGACAAGTCCGGCCCGATGGCCGCGCTGCGAACACGTTGGAAATGCACCCGGAGGATGCGGGAAACTTTTCGCAGGCTCCGCGGCGCTCCCAGGTCTTCGTCTGCCAGCGCCCGCAGTGAAATCGGGTTGCTGAACTGAACGATGGTGTGTCTTCCGTTCACCAGCGAATTGAGCAGGCGCCAGAACCGTCCACCGATGTCCCAGGACTCGGTGAAAAAAATCTTTGCGAGGCCGGTTTCCTTATCGGGTGCGCGGCCGATCAACACGGTAACCGGCACAAGGTGGATATCAGCCACTTTTCCGTCGCAGACTTTTTCAACCAGTCCTTTGAGGGTTGCAGAGTGTCTGCGTACTTCGGTGTGGCGAATGAAGAGGCCTTTCTTGCGTCGCAATGCCAGGTAGGAACGTGGTTGCTGAATTTCCGGGGAGCGCATCGGCCACAGCGGTCTCGGCAAACCCAGTTCCTCGCAGGAACGGTCGAGTATCAACAACGAAGACAGGGAATAAGAGTCGATGATGTAGCAAACCGGTTTATCCAGGTCGATCTGCAGATCTTCGAAGGGCTGCGGCAGGGTGCGCGCCTTGACCCAGCCATGCAATATCGCCCTTAAAAGCAGGAACCACCGCAGCTTCAGCTTTGAAAAGAAACCAATATCTGGAAGGTTTGTGCTCATCCGTGAAGGTTCATCAGACGCCCCTGGGGTTCAGACTGACTATTCTAAATGATTCGCGCAAAAAAAATCCGGGCTGGTAGTGCACCCGCCCGGAAATCCGGCAGAGCCGGAGAGGATCGTAAAATTGCTTAGTTGATATAAACTTCGCAGGTCACCAATTTGTTTTCATTCATTATTATGAGGTTACGGGCTTATCGTAATGCAGAAGATTAGGTATTGCAAGCTTTGATTGACACTGAATTTCGGTGGGAGCCGGCCTTACTGGCGATGGTGCCAAAGCCGCAGATGCCCAAGTACCGGCTTCTTCGGCTCAATGATCCCTGCGGGACTCCCCTCGCGAAGCAAAAATCCTGACGGGCCGGCCTTACAGCACATCCTGTGCTGGGCGGCCTCGATCGGGCATCCCGCCCGATCGTCCCTGGATTTTCGCTTCACTCGGCATTTCGAGGCGAAGCCGATACTCGGGCATCTGCTGCTTCCACACCGCGAGCGAGATCACTGCCCAAGGGCAACCGGCGGACGGGCTGTTTCCCAGCGCCCATTTAGCCGCCGAGTGAAGGGTTCCGCCAGGGGCGATTTTCAGGGATGAAAATCGAGGGCTGAACGGACAGGAGTCCGTCCAGACCGGTCCCGTTAAGGCGGGTTCCTGATCGAGGGAAGCCCGCAGGGCCGGCTAAGAAAGGGCGCTGGGGAATAGCGCGTCTGCCGGGGGTTCGGAGTGGGTTGCCTAATCGCGGATGAATCCGCTCCTACAGCAAGGCCATTAGGGCAGGACTGAGGCGATCTGCTGCTGGATGGCTTCGGCTGCGGCACGCGGATCGGCGGCGTCTCGGATCGGCCGGCCAACCACGAGGTAGTCGGCTCCATTTGAGATCGCGCTGGCCGGTGTGGCGATGCGCTGCTGGTCGTCTCCGGCCGGCGTTTCGTCGTTAAAGACCGGACGGATGCCGGGGCACACGGTGATCAGGGCATGATCGACGGAGGCGCGCAGCGCGGACACTTCGAGCCCGGATGAAACGACGCCGTCACAGCCGAGCTGCAGCGCCCGGCGCGCCCGTGACAACACCAGGGTCCTGGCGTCGCACTGGAAGCCGAGGTCATCCAGGTCACCCTGGTCCAGGCTGGTCAGCGCGGTGACGGCCAGGATCTTCATATCGCCCTTGGCGTCTGCAGCCGCTTTCAACATGCCGTCATTGCCGTGGACGGTGCAGAAGTGCACGTGGTGTCGTGACAGCTGACGAACCGCGGAGGCAACGGTGGCGGGAATGTCAAACAGCTTGAGGTCGGCGAAAATTTTCTTGCCGCGCCCGCGCAGTTCCTCAGCCAGTTCGAAATAACTGCCGGAAAGGAAAAATTCCAGTCCCAGCTTGTAAAAAACAACCGAGTCGCCCAGCGTGTCCACCAGTTGCCGGGCACGTCCCGGGTCGGGAACATCGAGTGCGAAGATCAGGCGCTCCCGCGTCGGTATGTCGGTTTTGATCAGGGATTCAATCGGCTTGCTCATGCGGCTCTCTGCTTTGCTGTGGGTCGTGTTCAATGATGAAATCCTGGATAGTCTCGGCGATTCCGCCGGGGTCGTCCATGTGAAAATGATGATGCCCTTCCAGGCTCACGTGCTTTCCGTGGGCCAGTACCTGTCGCCGGGCTTCCAGCTTGGCGCGGGAAGACCACGGGGATTCCTCGGTCACCGTGAAGGTCAGCACCGCTGCTTCGATGTGTCCCATGAAATCCAGTGCCTGCTCATCGGTCATGACCAGGGACGATACCCAGTTCAGGGCGGGATCGCTGCGCCACTCAAAATGATCTTCAACCCGCCGCGCCGCCCGCTCGCAGATCAGGCGGGCTGCGGTTTCAGACAGTCCGGTTACGCCGCGGCGGGCCTGGACCATCTGATCGATGGAAGCGTAACGCCGAACCCTGCTTGCGCCAAGCCGGTTTTTCACCAGGCTCCGGCGCAGGCGGTCGGCCGAGCTTTCGGGCGTTACCGAAATCGGTCCCATAGAATCGAGCAGAACCAGGCTGCTGACCCGCTCTGGTGCGCCGGCCGCGTAAACCGAGGATATGGCGGCGCCGAGGGAATGGCCGATAAGATGGCAATCGTCCCAGCCCAGCGCATCGAGTGCAGCATCCACGTTGAACAGGTAGTCGATGAAATGGTAACGGGTGGAAAAATGCCGGTGTTCGGAATGTCCGTGTCCCGGAAGGTCCAGGGCCACCAGGTCCAGGCGATTCAGCAGCGGGGCCAGCGGAATGAACGATGCCGCATTGTCCAGCCATCCGTGCAGGCACAGCACGCGGGGCGCACCGGCCAGCCGCCAGCCGAGGCCGGCCAGTCGACCCTGCCTTGTTTCCAGTTGAATTTCCTGCGGCCGGTTCATCGAAATGACGGGCTAAGCCGGCTGGAGTTTGGCATAGGCGAGCACCAGCCACTTGGCGCCGGCATCGAGGAAATTGACATGGACCCGCGTGTGTTCTCCGGATCCCTCGAAAGCCATAACGGTGCCCTCACCGAACTTCGCGTGCACCACGGTCTGCCCCAGCCGGAAAGGCCATTCCTGCTGCGACAGCCCCGCGGATCTTGAAGAACTGGCCGGAAACCCAGGGCTGGCGGCTGGAGGTTCTCGGCCGGATTTCCTCCAGGAATTTCACGGGCATTTCATCGATGAACCGCGACGGCCGGCAATAATTGTCTGAGCCGAACATGCGCCGGGTTTCGGCGTAGCACAGGAACAGTTGCTCGCGCGCCCGTGTCATGCCCACGTAACAGAGACGCCGCTCTTCCTCGAGGCGCCCGCCCGCGTCTTCCACCGATCGCTGGTGAGGAAACAGCCCGTCTTCCATGCCGACCAGGAAAACCAGCGGAAATTCCAGGCCCTTGGCGGAATGCAGCGTCATCAACTGCACGCAATCGTCCCATTTTTCGCCCTGGGTCTCCCCGGCCTCCAGCGCCGCGTGGCTGAGAAAAGACTGGAGGTCCGTCATACCGGCGTCCGCATCCTCCTGCGGAATGATGAAGGCGTCCGCGGCATTGGCCAGTTCGCGCAGGTTCTCGAACCGCGTTTCCATCCGCTCCTGCGGTTCCTTCTCATAATGGGCCGCCAGGTTGCTGTCATCGATCACGCCCTGCATCTGGTTGCCCAGGGTCCAGTCCTTCATCCGTTCCCGCATGTTTTCGATCAGCAGGATGAACGCGGATACCGCGGTCCCTGCCCGCGCGGCGAAAGTGCCCTGCGAGATGCACAGATGGGCCGTCTGCCACAGGGAAAGGCCGCTTTCACGGGCCTGCAGGCGCAGCATGGAAACGGTCTTTTCCCCGATTGCCCGCGCCGGCTTGTTGATCACGCGCTCCAGCGCGGCGTCATCGTTGGGGTTGTGCACCAGCCTGAGGTAGGCGAGGGCATCCTTTACTTCGGTCCGCTCGAAGAATCGCTGGCCACCGTAAACCCGGTACGGAATGTTGGCGCGCAGCAGGTATTCTTCGAACAGCCGTGACTGTGCCGTCGTGCGGTACAGGATGGCCCCGTGATCTGCGCGGCGCCCGCTGTCCAGCCACTGCTGGACCTGGTCCACGACGAAGCGCGCTTCGTCCTGCTCGTTGAACGCGGTGTAGAGCTGGATCAGCTTTCCGCTCTCGCCCTCGGTCCACAGGTTTTTACCCATGCGCGACTGGTTATGCGCGATCAAGCCATTGGCGGCTTCGAGTATGTTGCCGGTTGACCGGTAGTTCTGTTCCAGCCGCACCGTGAGAACGTCCGGAAAGTCTTTGACGAATTGGCGGACATTTTCCACCCGCGCGCCGCGCCAGCCGTAAATGGACTGGTCGTCGTCACCGACCACGAAGACCCGGCCGGTATTGCCGGCCAGCATGCGAATCCACGCGTACTGGATCGCGTTGGTGTCCTGGAATTCATCAACCAGTACGTGCCGCAGGCGCTTCCGGTAGTGATCGAGCAGGGCAGGGTTTTCCAGCCAGAGTTCATGCGCGCGCAGCAGCAGCTCCGCGAAATCCACCAGGCCCCCGCGGCTGCAGTACTCCTGGTATCGCTGGTAAATGTGCACCCAGGTTGCTGTTACCGGGTGATCGAGGTGCTCGATGTGTCCGGGCCGCTCCCCTTCGTCCTTCCGGGCATTGATGAACCACTGGGCCTGGCGCGCCGGCCAGTGCGCCTCGTCCATGCCTTCGTCCCGAATGATGCGCCTGAGCAGCCGTTGCTGGTCTTCGGAATCCAGGATCTGGAATTCCTCGGGTAGCCCGGCCTCCTTCCAGTGCATCCTCAGCAGGCGGTGGGCAATGCCGTGAAATGTGCCGATCCACAGGGGGCGCGTTGAGACCCGCAGCAGGTTTCCGGCACGCTCGCGCATTTCACCGGCGGCCTTGTTGGTGAAGGTGACCGCGAGCACACCCAGCGGCGAGACGTGGTCGACCTGGATCAGCCATGCCAGCCGGTGCACCAGGACGCGGGTTTTGCCGCTGCCGGCACCTGCCAGCACCAGCACGTGCCGGTCCGGCGCTGTTACCGCTTCACGCTGTGCTTCGTTGAGTTCGTCCAGCAGGTGGGAGACATCCATCTAAGGTGCCTTGCTTCCCTGCTTCCGGCGTTGCCGGAAGGCGGCTGCGCTCGGCGGCATAAATCTGGCAGCCCCTCTGGCTGCGCCAACCGGGGCTGCACATTTAGGCAATCTCGTTATCCTTTTCGCGATCGATAGCTCGGTATCCGATGTCGCTTCGGGTGAAGGCGCCTTCCCAGTGGATTTTCTGACAGGCGCGGTAAGCTTCAGATTGTGCCTCTGTCACGTTGTCGCCCAGTGCGCAGACGCACAATACTCTTCCGCCGGAAGTGACGACACCCTGTTCAGACAGCGTTGTGCCGGCGTGGAATACTTTTACGTGTGGCGGAAAAGCATTGTCCAGGCCGCTGATCAAGATGCCCCTTCTGATAGGCCCCGGGGTAGCCGCCGGCCGCCATGACCACGCCCAGGCAGGCGCGCGGGTCCCAGGCAGCCTGCTGGCGGTCGAGTTGCCCCCGCACAGCGGCAAGGCACAGGGCCGGGAGGCTGGACTTCAGCCTCATCAGTATTGGCTGGGTTTCGGGGTCGCCAAAACGGACGTTGTACTCGAGGACTTTCGGGTCGCCCTCGGGGGAAATCATCAGGCCTGCATAAAGAAACCCGGTAAATGGAGCGCCGTCGGCAGCCATGCCTTCAATGGTCGGGCGGATCACTTCGTTCATCACGCGGCGGTGCATGGCATCATCGACCACCGGGGCGGGTGAATAGGCCCCCATTCCGCCGGTATTCGGGCCGGTATCACCATTATCCCTGGCTTTGTGGTCCTGTGAAGTGGCCAGTTCAAGGATATTTTTGCCGTCGGCCATCACGATGAAGCTCGCTTCCTCGCCCACCAGGAATTCCTCGATGACGACGAGGTGTCCGGCCTCTCCGAACGCGTTGCCGGCCAGCATGTCCCGCACGGCGGCCTCGGCTTGCGCGGTTGTACTGGCCACGATCACGCCTTTTCCGGCAGCCAGTCCGTCGGCTTTGACCACGATCGGTGCACCCTGTTTACGGATGAACTCAACGGCGGGGCCGACTTCGGTGAATTTACCCCATGCGGCAGTCGGAATGCCGTGCCGGGACATGAATTCCTTGGCGAAAGACTTGGAACCCTCCAGTTGCGCCGCCGCCGCCGTGGGGCCGAAACACGCCAGGCCTGCTTCGCTGAAGCGGTCGACGATGCCGCCAACCAGCGGGTCTTCCGGCCCGACAATGGTCAGGTCAACGCCGCGTTCGCGGGCAAATTCCAGCAGGCCGTCGAAGTCGCTGGCGGCGATCGGGACATTTTCCACACCGGGCTCCGCCGCCGTACCCGCGTTTCCGGGTGCGACGAAAACCTGTTCGACGTCAGCGGAACGGGCCGCCTGCCAGGCCAGCGCATGTTCCCTGCCGCCGCTGCCTATAACCAGTACCTTCATGTTGTGTTAACACCTGTAATGTTGGAGCGGCCCATGGCCGCGATTCGGCCGCATGGCGGCCTCCTACACATTTCGGTCAATGCCTGAAATGGCGGATGCCGGTAAACACCATCGCCATGTCGTGTTCATCGGCCGCTGCGATCACTTCCTCGTCGCGCATCGACCCGCCCGGCTGGATGACCGCGGCAATTCCCGCTTCCCCGGCGGTGTCGATACCGTCCCGGAACGGGAAGAACGCGTCTGACGCCATGACCGCGCCCTTGATCGGCAGGCCGGCGTCTTCTGCTTTCCAGCGCCCGATACGGGCCGAGTCGACCCGGCTCATCTGGCCGGCGCCAATGCCGACGGTGCGTCCGCCCGCAGCATAAACAATCGCGTTGGACTTCACCATCCGCGCCACTTTCCATGCAAACAGCAGGTCGCGCCACTGCTGCCCGTCCGGCTGCCTCCGGGAGACGACCGTGCAGTTTTCCCGGGACACGGGGTCCAGGTCAGAGGTCTGGATCAGCAATCCACTGTCGATACGCTTGAACGATTGTTGCGTCGACGGTTTGCCCGCCGGGATCTCGAGCACGCGAACATTTTTCTTCGCGGCCAGCAATGCAAGGGCCGGTTCATCAAAGGCCGGTGCAATCAGGACTTCCAGGAACTGCCGGTCGATAATGGCCGCGGCGGTGGCTTCGTCCAGCGGCCGGTTAAACGCGATGATGCCGCCGAAAGCGGAAGTCGGGTCGGTGGCGAATGCCAGGTCATACGCCGCGCCGGCGCTGCCCGCAACGGCGACACCGCACGGATTGGCATGCTTGATGATGGCGCAGGCGGTGTCATCGAACTGGCGCACGCATTCCCAGGCGGCATCGGCGTCCGCAATGTTGTTGTACGAGAGTTCTTTACCCTGGTGCTGTTGCGCCGTGGCCAGGCTGCCCGCGGCTGCGTTCGGGTCGCGGTACCAGGCGGCCTGCTGGTGCGGGTTTTCACCGTAACGCAGGTCGGCAACCTTGATGTAGCTCGCATTGGCCTGATCCGGGAATGGGGACGTCGTGCCATCGAGCGTCCTGGCCGACAGGTAGGTGCTGATCGCGTCGTCATACTGAGCGACCCGGTTGAATGCTGCAACGGCCAGTTCGTAGCGGGTTTTCCGGTCCAGTTTTCCACCGCCGGCCGCCAGTTTTGCCAGCACATCATCGTATTGGTCAGGGCTGGTGACGACGGCTACCGCTTCAAAATTCTTGGCCGCCGAACGCACCATGGCCGGTCCGCCAATATCGATGTTTTCGATCGCGTCTTCGAAGCTGCACCCGGCTTTTGCGGTCACCGATTCGAACGGATACAGGTTGATCACAGCCATGTCGATACGGGGAATATCCTGAGCGTTCATGACCGCGTCATCGATCCCTTCACGACCCAGCAATCCACCGTGTATCCGAGGGTGCAGTGTCTTGACCCGACCGCCCATGATTTCCGGTGAGCCGGTGTAATCGGATACCTCGGTGACGGGTAAGCCGGCGTCTGCCAACGCGTGCGCGGTGCCGCCCGTGCTCAGCAGGCCGTAGCCCATTTCAACCAGTCTGCTGGCAAATTCAATGATACCGGACTTGTCCGAAACGCTGATCAATGCCAGCGCAGTGAAAGAATCAGATGTCGTATTCATGTTTCCCTGTCATTACTTTCCATTCCTTATGGGAATGTCGTAACGGTTGAGTTTCGTTCTCAGCGTGTTGCGCGTCATGCCCAGGATTTTAGCCGTTCTGGACTGATTACCCTGGGTAAAACGCAGAACTTCCTCAATCAGTGGAGGCTCGACCTGGGCCATCAGGGTGCGATAGAGGGACTCGGGTTGAGAATGGCCCATATCATCCAGGTATCGGCGGATGGCGTCCTGTACGTTCTTTCTCAGGGGCGTCGGCAGGTCTGCTTCTATGGCAGGCTTTTCATTGTCTTCCATGGTCATCGGTTTTGCATTTCGACCTGTATTTTTCAGCGGGATTCGAGCCTGATACCCTACCACAACAGCCGGGTAATTTGCGTCGTCAGATCAATGAAATTTCAACTCGAAACCGACAGCCTGGCGTCCCGGGTCGGGTAGCTCCAGGACCAGGGGCAGAAAAGCCTCAGGAGTCATCAACGAGTTTGCCGGTGTGCCGGCCGCCAGGTAATCAGAAGGGCTGAATCGGGCCTCGCTAACCACCTCACCGCCGGGATCGAGCAGGAGCACTTCGAGTTCGGGGAAGGGTTGGGATTGTTGCGCCCGGTTGACGATGGTTGCCGTGAGTTGCAACCTGCCGTCCTTGAACGGATGGCTGATGAGCTCCCGGCTGACCAGTTGGATCTGGTCCAGATCCCTGAAAACGGGTGCTGGCACCGGCTCCCTGATGCCGACCCGGGTCAACACCGAGTCGATCAACGGCTGGCTGGCAAGGGGTTTTCCCCGGAACTCCGCGTATTCCGCCACGCCGATCAAAGCAACGACAACGGCGATGAGGATCCAGGAAAACCGCACCAGCCGGCCCCGGGTTTTTGCGGAACCTTCTGCCAGGGCGTCAGGGTCATCGGCCGCTTCCGCAGGGTCCGGATCCTGCCTCGATTTGCGCGCCTGTTCCAGGTCAATCGTCAGTCCGAGGACCGGTAAATCTCCGGCAGTTGGCGGCCGCTCGCCGGCGCCGGGCCATTCATCGAACAGGGCTTCAAGAGCGTTACCGACTTTCTGGCACTTCCCGCAACGAAACTTGCCACCACCCTGGGCCAACAGGCGGGCGTTGACCGGGTGGGCCGTGTGGCAGCCTGTGCAGCGCGTGTACACTAGGGAGCGTTCTCAATTGGCCTGTTCACTCTATTTGAATCACTGGCCGGTTTCGCCCCCGGACTCATCACCGTCCCACTCTTCCTGCAGGAAGCGATAACGGACCAACTGCTTGTCAAATTCCGCATGGATGGATAATTCACGCTGTTCCAGCGCATTGAGGGACTGCAGGTTTTCCGCCAGTCTCGATTGCAGCTGGTTGAGGTCTTTGGATACTTTTTCAGACACCTGTTGGCCGGCTCTTTGCTGGTTGGCGGCCTCCCTGATTTCACCCTGGAACGAATCAATCATGCTGGCCCGGGTGGTTTGAAGCAGCCGCCGGTCGTACTCAAGCTGCTTGATTTCAACGTTCATCGCATCAGTGATCTCCTGTTCCGAGTCGTAGCGGAGCATCAGGAAATTGTCCATCCGGCGTTGCAGTTCGGCTTCGGAATACAGTGCCTTGGGCCGGGGCAGGCCGGATTTGTCCCTGGGAAGCTCCTTTTTATCTTCCGGCGTGGGTTCCGGTGGCGGCGGCGGTGTCTGGCTGACGTCCTCGTCGATGACCAGCCCGCTGGAATTGAGCACATCGTGGCCTTTTTCCTTGAAATCGGGCGGCAGTGACTCGCTGTAATGAACTTCTCCGTTTTCATCTACCCAGCGGTAGACTTCGGCGGCGCCTGCGGCGCCTGCCGTCATCACTCCTGCGGCCAGTAGTGAAATAATGATGATTCGATGATTAAGTTCCATAGTTTTCCCGATATTTCTGAATGGCGTTCAGATCAATGTTTTTGATTGATTTCGACTCCAGGAAACGGATCAGGTCATCCAGTCCTGCTATCGATAAACAGGGTATCCCGTATTCACTTTGGACCTGTTGGGCCGCGGACAGTTCGCCGCTGCCCCGCTCCTGGCGGTCAAGGGCAATGGCGATCCCGGCCGTATCCGCCCGGGCTGCCCTGATGATGGAAATGGATTCCCGGACCGAAGTCCCGGCAGAAATCACGTCGTCGATCACCAGCACTTTTCCGCGCAGCCGTGCGCCAACGATGGTTCCCCCTTCGCCATGGTCCTTGGCTTCCTTGCGATTGAATGCGTACGGCACGTTCCTGCCATGGTGATCATAAAGCGCAACCGCTGTGGCTGCGGCCAGCGGGATGCCTTTGTAGGCCGGCCCGAACAACATGTCAAATTCAATTTCCGATTCGAGTATCGCTTCGGCGTAGCAACGTCCCAGCTCACCCAGGGACGCCCCGTCGTCGAATCCGCCGGCATTGAAAAAGTACGGACTGACGCGCCCGGATTTGAGCGTGAAGCTGCCGAAGCTGAGGTTTCCCTTGTTCAGGGCGAGTTCGAAAAACCTGCGTTTGTAGTCTTTCACTATAGAATCCATTCCAAAGGCTCCCCAGTATGCCAAAAAAGCGGGCAAGAATAAAAAATCCGTGCCAATCGGCCGCAACGTTTTGCTATGCTGGCTCGCTGAAGTATCGACCTTTCCGGAGCAAAGCCAAAGATGCGGATTATCACCCTGAACGCCAACGGCATCCGGTCCGCCGCCAGCAAGGGCTTTTTTGAATGGATGAACCGGCAGGACGCCGACGTCATTTGTGTCCAGGAGACCAAGGCGCAACACGAGCAACTGGTGGACCGGCATTTCTTTCCGCCGGGTTACCATGTTTACTATCACGACGCGCTGAAGAAAGGTTACAGCGGGGTGGCCATTTATACCCGGCATCAACCCGACCGCGTTCACTACGGCCTGGGATGGGACGTGATGGACAGCGAGGGGCGATGGCTGCAGGCGGATTTTGCCGGGCTTTCGGTCATCTCGATCTACCTGCCTTCCGGGTCCTCGAAAGAGGAACGTCAGCAGGTCAAGTACGAATGCATGGACTACCTGCAGCCCCGGTTGGCGGAGTGGGCCCGGGATGGCCGCCACTACGTGATTTGCGGCGACTGGAATATCGCGCACAAGAATATTGATATCAAGAACTGGCGGGGCAACCTGAAGAATTCCGGTTTTCTGCCCGAAGAGCGCGCCTGGCTGGACGAGGTGTTCGGCGAAGTCGGGATGACGGATGCTTTTCGTGTCGTCGATCCACGGGAAGAGCAGTATACGTGGTGGTCGAACCGCGGGCAGGCCTGGGCCAACAACACCGGGTGGCGCATCGATTACCAGGTAACGACCCCCGCACTGGCCTCGAAGGCGACGCGTGCCGAAATCTACAAGGATCAGCGCTTCTCCGACCATGCCCCCCTGATCATGGACTATGACTTCGAATTTCCGGGCCGGGAATGATCGCTTGAGCCCCGAAAATCAACGCAACTGGAAGGAAATCCTGTTCAGCCGGCGGATGCTGGTGTGTATTTTTATCGGCTTCAGTTCCGGCATGCCACTGTATGTATTGATCCAGCTGGTTCCGGCCTGGTTGCGCAGCAACGGCGTGGACCTGGCAACGATTGGCCTGTTCTCGCTGGTGTCGCTGCCGTACACCTGGAAATTCCTCTGGTCACCCCTCATGGACCGCTTCGTGCCTCCGATTCTCGGCCGGCGCCGGGGCTGGGCCGTCCTGACGCAGTTGGCCCTGCTGGTTGCCATCGGCATGCTGGGCATGTTCGACCCGGTGAAATCGCTGGGCATGATCGTGGCCGTGGTATTCGCGGTATCGCTGTTCTCGGCCAGCCAGGACATCGTGATCGACGCTTACCGGCGGGAGTTGCTGGCCGATGATGAACTGGGCACGGGAAATTCATTCTTCATCAACGCGTACCGCCTGTCCTCGCTGGTGCCCGGGTCATTGGCCCTGATCCTGTCCGACCATCTTCCCTGGTCCACCGTTTTCTGGGTCACTGCGAGTTTCATGGCGGTTGGAGTCGTCACCTCCGTTGTGATCCGTGAAGTCAGCGACGCGAGCCTCGCGCCGCATACGCTGCGCGAGGCAGTGATCGAACCTTTCCGGGAGTTTTTCGCCCGCGACGGGGTCGCCACCGCCGTTGCCATACTGGCCTTCATGTTTTTATACAAATTGGGCGACAACATGGCGACTGCCCTGGCAACCCCCTTTTACCTCGACATCGGTTTCAGCCGCACTGAAATCGGCGCCGTCGCGAAAGTGGCGGCCTTGTGGGCTTCGGTTGCCGGCTCGATCATCGGCGGCATCGCGATGCTGAAACTCAGCATCAACCGGTCTCTGTGGATATTCGGATTCGTGCAGCTCGTCACCATCCTGGGCTACGCCTGGCTCAGCGTGATCGGTCACGACACGACCGCGTTGTTCGCTCTGGTCAGCGCGGAGTACCTCGGTGTCGGGCTGGGCACCGTGGCCCTGACCGCCTACATCGCGCGGGAAACCAGCCTGGCGTTCACCGCCACCCAGTTCGCGCTGTTCACCAGTTTCATGGCGGTGCCCCGAACCTTCGCCAATGCCAGCACCGGCTTCCTGATCGAGGCGATGGGTTACACCAGTTTTTTCCTGCTGTGCACGGCCGTGGCGGTTCCGGGTATGTTGATGTTGTTGAAAGTCGCGCCGTGGAATGAGCCATCCGGAAATCAGTAATCCACGACCAGGTCACGCAGCCTGATAAATCCCGTGGTACAGCGTCCACAGGCCGATCAGCACGAAGCCGCTGCCGGCGATGATGGACATCATTTTCACGTTCACGAATTGCGAAAGCAGGGTGCCGGCGACCACGCCGATTGCGCTGGTAAGGACCAATGCCGAAGCGGAGCCGAAAAAAACGGTCCACTTGCTGACGTCCTTGTCCGCTGCAAACAGCATGGTGACCAGCTGGGTTTTATCCGCCATTTCGGCGATGAAAACGCTGACGAATACGGTCGCGAGTATTTTCCAGTCCATAAAAACTCCCTGCAGAGATGTGAAAAAAGGGGGCTCAGCCGTCCATGGACTGGCGAACCAGGTGGTAATAGAAGCGTATTGCTTCGAGATATTCCGCGACGCTGACGTGTTCGTCAATCCCGTGGATGTAGCGGATCGTGTCCGGATCGACCCGGAGCATCATGAAGCGGTAGACGTTGGGCGACACGTCGTAAAAATACTTCGCGTCGGTGCCGCCGCGCACCATGTACGGCGCCACCAGGATGTTTTCGTCCATGCCGCGGATCGTGCTGGCGATCAGTTCATAACCCCGCGAACCGGTTGGTGACTCAGGTGATGGATCGGTGGCGAGCTCGGCTGTAAGCGCGACGCGGTCGTCATCGATCAGCTCAATGACACGCTGCTTCACGGTCTCAACCGTTTCACCCGGGAAGATCCTGAAATTGATCACGGCGGTGGCGCGGGTCGGCAGGATATTGGATTTCGGGCTGCCGCTGGCCATGGTCGCGGCCGTTGTCGTCCGCAGCGCCGCGGCATCGTCCTCGTTCTTCAGCATCATGCTTTCGACCAGTGGTGAAAGCAGCCAGAGGTTGCCCATGGCCAGGCGCGTGCTGAACGGCATCTCCGCCCCGATGGCCTCGAACGTCATGTAGGTGTAGTCCAGGCTGGCCGGAAAAGGGTGGTCTTCCACTTTCACGATAGCTCGCGCCAGAACACCCAGTGCGGTCTGCTCCGGTGGTTGGGATGAATGGCCGCCGGGGGCGTTGACGGTCAGAACCAGGTTGACGAACCCTTTCTCCGAAACCCCGATAACGGCCAACGGCCGGTCCAGGCCTTCCATCATTCCTTCGATAACGGCGCCGCCCTCATCCATCACGTAGTCGAACGTGACTCCCCGGTCCTTGAAGTACTTCGCGACATGGGCCGCGCCGTCAAACCCGCCGACTTCTTCGTCGTGCCCGAAGGCCAGGTAGATGGTGCGTCGCGGGCGTACATTTTCCGACAGCAGCAACTCCACCGCTTCCATCAGTGCGATGACCGTGAACTTGTCGTCCACGCTGCCGCGCCCCCAGATCACGCCGTCGGCAACGGTTCCGCTGAAGGGAGGATGCGTCCATTGATCGAGCGTAGTTTCCTCGATCGGCACGACGTCCATGTGGCCCATGTACAAAACGGGTTCCAGCGACGGGTCGGAGCCCTGCAGCCGGTAAACCAGGCTGTAATCGTTCACCACCGTTAACCCGGTATTCTGGTGGACCAGGGGGTAGGCGCTTGCCAGGAACTCCCTGAAACGGGTGAAGGCGGCGGCATCAAAATGACTGCGGTCATCAAAGGAAACCGTCGGGATCGTCAGCGCCTCCGATAAATGCTGAACGGCCAGCGGCCCATCGACATTGATTTCAACGATACCGGACGCGGGCTCCGGCTGGCGGTCGTGAAAGACCGAACCGGCGCGGAAAACGAGAATCGCCACCAGGGCGATGACAACGACGAGCAAGGTCAGGATGGTCTTTTTCATCAGGATCCGAAAGGTTAAAAATGGGGTGTCAGCGTATTTCCCTGACTTCAAAACCGAAAGGAATCAGTGCCAGGCGGGTCATTTTCAGGTGCTGGGCCGCCAATGGCAGGCCGATGATCGTGATGGCGAAGAGCAGGGCCATGAAAAGGTGGAAAACAGCGAGTTCCAGACCGGGTAGAAGGATCCAGATGATGTTCATGATGATTGCCAGGGCTCCGCCGGGTGGTTCCTTTTCACGGATTTCGTGACCAAAAGGCGCGACCGCCAGTCCGGCCAGCTTGAAACACTGGACACCGAATGGAATGCCGATGATCGTGACGCAAAGTATTACTGCGCCCAGCACATAGGCGAATACGACAATAAATCCACCGAAAAGCAGCCAGATCAGATTCAGAAGCAGGTTCACGGGTTTATTCTACGCCACTCCCGGCAAACGGCTAGTGGGGGAAGGCGATCGTCCCCAACAAAACCGGTTTCCTGGCCCCGGTGATGCTGCGCGTATCGAGCGCGTGTTCCGCCAGCCGTTCCCGGGCCAGCCACGCGAACAGCACGGCTTCGACCCAGTCCGGATCCAGGCCAAATTTGACGGTGGATGACACCGGTGTACCTGGCAACAGCGCCTCCAGTCGCTGAAACAGGAAGCGGTTGTGGGTTCCGCCGCCACAAACCAGCACCTCGGCGGGATCGTGACTGCGTATCGCATCGGCCACCGTGGTGGCGGTGAGTTCCGCCAGCGTGGCCTGGACGTCCCGGGCGTTAAATCCTGCATGCGGAGAGAATTGCTCCAGCCAGGCCAGGTTGAAGTACTCGATACCCGTGCTTTTGGGCGCAGGTTTTTGAAAATAGGGATCGGCGAGCAGCGTGTCCAGAAGTCCGGGCTGACATTCACCGCCCGCCGCCCAGCCGCCGTCGCGGTCGAAGGCTTCACCGCGGTGGGACCTGATCCATGCATCCATCAGGCAGTTTGCCGGCCCGGTGTCGAAACCCGACACGCGGTCATCGCCATGAATGATCGAGATGTTCGCAATGCCCCCCAGGTTTAGCACTACCCGGACCGTGTTGTTGGATGGCCGGAACAGGGCCCGGTGCAACAGGGGAGCCAGCGGAGCACCCTGGCCGCCCGCTTCAATGTCAGCGCGCCGGAAATCACCCACGCTGAGTATTCCGGTCTGCAGGGCAATCCGTTCCGGGTTTCCCAGCTGGATCGATTCCGGACATTCGCCACCGGGCTCGTGCCAGACGGTCTGCCCGTGTGAGCCGATCGCGGTGATGTCCTGACTTTGCAACGCGGCTTTTTCCAGCAGCAAACCGACGGTGCCGGCGAAATGATCCGCGAGTTGTGTGTCCAGTTCTTGCATCGCGGCGTCGCCGGGCCGCCGTCCGGAAGTGACCATCCGGTCAAGCGTCCGCGCCAGGTCAGCCGGGTAAGGAACGCAGACCGTCTCCATCAGGTCAGGCAGGTCCCGGGTAAAACTGACCAGGGCTGCATCCACGCCATCACGCGAGGTACCTGAAATCATGCCGATATAAAGCGGCGGATTCACTCGCTGCTCGCGTACAGGGACGCAGACTCCAGCCGGCTCAATTGCGTTAACATCGGTGCGGCCAGGGATTGGAAAGCAGTCAGCGTCGCGCCCTTCAGGGGTTCGACTTTAGGCAGGGGAACAGTCCTCGGATTCCGGTGCACGCCGTTCACAACGAATTCGTAATGCAGGTGCGGCCCGGTTGCCAGGCCGGTAGAGCCGACGTATCCAATGGTTTGGCCCTGCCGCACTTTCTGGCCTTTTTTAACCGCTGTTTTGGTGAAGTGCAAATACTTGGTTTCTATACCGTTGGCATGCTTGATGAACACATGGTTTCCGTTGGCCGCGGAGTAACCGGATCGCGTAACGGTACCTTCTCCCGCTGCATACACCGGGGTGCCGCGCGGCGCGTAGTAATCGATGCCGTTATGCGGCCGGATACGCTTCAGGACCGGGTGCATGCGCTTTGGATTGAATCCGGAACTGATATAGGCAAAGTTCAGCGGCGCCCGCAAAAAGGCCTTGCGCATGTTGCGGCCATCGGGCGCGAAGTAGCCGGCGTTATCACCGTCCTCGAAGTAAATGGCCTGGAATCGCTCCCCCTGGTTGATGAAGGTGGCAGCGAGAATCCTGCCATCGCGCAACAGCTCACCGTCCCGGTAAAGCTTCTCATACACCACGACGAAACGGTCACCCTTGCGGATATCCAGCACGAAGTCGATGTCCCAGCCAAATATGTTGGCCAGGTTCATGACCATTGCATCGCTCAGCCCGGCCTGTTTGCCCGCAGTGAACAGGGAGGACTGGATCACCCCTTCGGCTTCGGCCACTTCGGAGAACATCTCGCGTGGCTGCAGTTCCGCCGACAGGATGTCCCCTTCCTGCCGGACCACGAGGTATTGCGATTCGTCCACGGTACTGCGCATTTGCTCAAACACGCCATCGGCTGTTGACTGAAATTCAAAAATGTCCCCGGGGCGGATATTTTTCAGGTTCCCGGTTTCACCATTCAGTGAAAGAATTTCGTGCAGCAAGCCGATGGGGAAGCCCTGCTGCCTGAAGATGGCATCCAAAGTCTGGCCTGGTCGGACCGTGACGCTTTTCCATTCGTCGTCCAGGGATGGATAAGAAAATTCCTGGCGTCGTCTTTATCCGCCAGGTGCGCGCCGCCCGTTGACGTCCTTTCCGGGAGTGCCAGGTCGATGATTTCCCTGCGGTTTTCAGGTTCGGGATTCTGAACGGATTCGAAGAACGACAGCAAAATCCCGGCCGTGATCATCGTGACTCCGAGCACAGTCAACCGGCGCCGGGTGAGCCAGTGACTGTCGTCATCGAGGTTCTGACGTATTTTTATTATCAGGCGCCGTATTCCCATGGCGATCTCAGACCACGCAATCCTGCTTTTGGTTCAGGCGTGCCTACGATACTGACCGGTCGCAACTTGTGCAAGGTGTCTTGGGCGGGCGGCCATTGTTTTGTTGTAAAATGCCCGATTCGTTGTTGGAAACCGGCATGACTGACATAAAAAGCGCATTGGCCCTGATCGCCCGGGGTACTGATGAAATCACCAAGATAGAGGAACTCGAGGAGCGCCTGAAATTGGGCCGGCCGCTGCGGGTAAAGGTGGGCTTCGACCCGACCGCGCCGGACCTGCACATCGGACATACCGTGATCATCAACAAGATGCGCCAGTTCCAGGACCTTGGCCACACGGTGATTTTCCTGATTGGCGACTTTACCGGCCTGATCGGCGACCCGACCGGGAAAAATGTAACACGCAAACCTCTTTCGCCTGAGCAGGTCCGGGAAAATGCCGAGACCTATGCAAAACAGGTGTTCAAGATCCTGGATCCGGAAAAAACCGAGATCCGGTTCAATTCGGAATGGCTGGGCAAGCTGGGTTCGGACGGCATGGTCCGGCTGGCTGCCACCTACACGGTCGCCCGCATGCTGGAGCGCGACGATTTTGAATCCCGTTTCAAGAACAACCAGCCGATCGCCATCCACGAGTTTTTATACCCGCTGGCCCAGGGCTACGATTCAGTGATGCTGGAATGTGACGTGGAAATGGGCGGGACCGACCAGAAATTCAATTTGCACGTCGGGCGTCACCTGCAACAGCACCACGACCAGGCCCCGCAGGTCATCATAACCCTGCCTTTGCTCGAAGGTCTCGACGGCGTGCAGAAAATGTCCAAGTCACTCGGCAATTACGTCGGCATCACCGAGGCGCCGGGCGAAATGTTTGGAAAATTGATGTCGATCACGGATGAGTTGATGTGGCGTTACTTCGACCTGCTCAGCTTTCGCGGCAACGATGAAATCGCGGATCTGAAGACGGACGCTGCGGCCGGACGTAATCCGCGGGATATCAAGTTCCTGCTGTGCGAGGAGATCATCGAGCGCTTCCACGACCGGGCAGCGGCAGTGGCTGCCAGGGATGAGTTCATTGCGCGTTTCCAGAAAGGCCAGATGCCCGAAGACATACCGGAAAAAGTCGCTCGAAACGGGCGGTGAAGGCATTGGCATCGCAGCCGCGCTGAGCCAATGCGCCCTGACCAGCAGCAATTCGGAAGCGTTCCGGATGATCCAGCAGGGCGGCGTAAAAATTGACGGTGAAAACATCACCGACAGGACACTGAAACTGGAACCCGGGTTCAAAGGTATTCTGCAGGTCGGTAAGCGCAAGTTCTGCCAAGTCACGGTTAAATGAACCGGCTTTCCGATATCGATTGGGATTGCTGGCAAGCGAAGGATCCGGCAACGCTGGTTTTCGTGTTCCGGGATGATGAGATCCTGCTGATCGATAAGAAAACCGGCCTGGGCAAAGGCAAGGTGAACGGCCCGGGCGGAAAGGTCGATCCCGGCGAAACACCCGAAGCTGCTGCTGCCAGGGAATGCCGGGAGGAACTCGATATCCGGGTCAGTAACCTGGAATATTGCGGGGAACACCGGTTCCAGTTTGTGGACGGCTATTCGATCCATGTCTGGGTCTATCGCACCCGGGATTTCGAAGGCGTCGCCACGGAGTCCCGTGAAGCGGCTCCCCTGTGGACCCCGCTGGACCGGATTCCCTACGACCGGATGTGGGAAGATGACAAGCACTGGCTGCCCATGCTGATCCGCGGAGAGCGCTTTCAGACGCGCTGGATTTTTGACGGCGACCGGATGGTCGATTACGCGATAGAAACCGATGGAAACATCGAATCATGGGGCTGATTACCCGGCCTTTAAACCAAGGAGTCACGCACTTGAAATACATCCCGATTTTTTCCCTGACCACCCTGCTGGCCTTCATGGCCTCGCCGGTGACGGCCGAAACCAACCCGGCGGACCTGGCGTCGACGGCGGACATGATTGCCCAGAAATACATGCTGGTCGATACGCATATCGATGTGCCTGAGCGGCTGAACGAGAATTGGGAGGATGTTTCCAGGGCAACAGAAAAAGGCGAGTTTGACTATCCCAGGGCCCGTAAAGGCGGGTTGAATGTTCCTTTCATGTCGATTTACACCCCGGCGGAGTCTGAGGCCGAGGGCACCAGTTACCAATTGGCCAACCGCCTGATCGACAGCGTGGAGGCGCTGGTGGGGCGGGCGCCCGGAAAATTCATGATCGTCACGACGCCCGCTGAAGCGGAAATGGCCATGAAAAAGGGCTTGATCGGGCTGGCGATGGGCATGGAAAACGGCTCGCCACTGGATGGCAAGCTTGAAAATGTGGCGTTTTTCAGGAATCGCGGCATCAGCTATATCACCTTGACCCACGCGCTGAGCAACCAGATTTCGGATTCCTCCTACGACGAACACCACCAGTGGGAGGGCCTGAGCCCATTCGGCAAGGAAGTGGTCAGGGAAATGAACCGCCTGGGCATCATGGTCGATATTTCCCACGTCTCGGACCAGGCTTTCTGGCAGGTGCTGGAAATATCCGAAGTGCCGGTCATCGCGTCACATTCCTCTCCCCGCCACTTTACGCCGGGCTGGGAGCGCAATATGAGCGACGAGATGATCAAGGCGCTGGCTGACAAGGGCGGCGTTATCCAGGTCAATTTCGGCTCCAGCTTTCTGACCGCGGAAGCCAATGCCTGGTATGAGCAAATGGACGAAGCCCGGGATGCGTTTGCAGAAGCGGGCGGGTTTAACGAACAAAGTCCGGAAGTTACCGGTTTTGTAAAGGCTTACCGGGAAGCGCACCCGCTCCCCTATGCCACGATGGATGACGTGGTGGCCGCCTTCCAGCACGTGATCGAGCTGGCGGGTGTCGAGCATGTCGGAATCGGTTCAGATTTTGACGGTGTCGGGGACAGCCTTCCCGTCGGCATGAAAGATGTGTCGAATTATCCCAACCTGATCGAAGCCCTGTTGAAGCTGGAATACTCTGTTGAAGATATCGCGAAGATCATGGGAGGAAACCTGATGCGTGTCTGGCAGGCGGTGGACGCTCATGCCCTGGAAGCCGCGGCGGGCAGCGACCCGGTCGCGCACTGAAAGCTTGGAAGGGCTGGAATATCTGACCGTCGGCCTGGCCGCATTTTTTGCGGCAGGTCTGACCATGTACTCTGGTTTTGGCCTGGGCACGCTGATGTTGCCGGTTTTCGCGCTGTTTTTTCCGGTTGAAGTTGCCGTCGTGGCCACGGCGCTGGTCCATGGCGCGAATAACCTGTTCAAGGTTTCCCTGCTGGGCCGTCACGCTGATCGTGAAGTTGTCCTCAAATTTGGTCTGACCGCGATTGTTGCCGCGATTCTCGGCGCTTTCACGCTGGGTTGGCTTGCCCAGCTGAACGTCAGGCTGGGCATCGAAGTCAATGAACGAGCGGTTTCCGAGGTCACCCCGGTGAAGATCATCATTGGCGTATTAATGGTGGGTTTCGCGTTGTTTGAACTGTTGCCACGGTTCCGGAAATTGCAGTTTGAACGAAAGTATCTGCCGCTGGGCGGGCTTTTGTCCGGCTTTTTTGGCGGTCTTTCCGGTCACCAGGGCGCACTTCGCTCCGCGTTCCTGGCGAAAGCCGGCCTGACCACGGAGCGGTTTGTCGGCAGCAACGCGGTGATCGGTTTCCTGGTCGACCTGAGCCGATTATCCGTCTACGTTGTTCTGTTCACGGTCGCTGGACGAAAAATCGCTGACTTCACCGCGTGGCCGCTGGTCATAACCGGGTCACTGGCGGCTTTTTGCGGTGTCCTGATCGGTAAGCGTTATTTGCACAAGGTCACGATGACGAGCGTACAGACGCTGGTGGGCGTGTTGCTGTTCGGCGTCGGCCTGGCCCTGGTTGCCGGTGTGCTGTGAAGCACTGACTGAACGTTGGTTCGAAGGTGCTCAGCCCTGCAGTGTTTTCGAAATCAGCTGGTCCTTTTCGCGCCACAGCTGGCTGACCCAGGCTTCCAGTTCGTGGCGGAATTCCTGGTCTGTCCTGAAATTCCTTCCCAGTAGCCCGGGAGGAATATCCCTGCGTTCCGCCCGAACGATAATCTCCGGAATTTCGCCGGTCAGCAATTGCCAGAAAGTCGGTGCCTTGCCTGTTGTCCTGGTTTGCGGGTAAATAATGGTGACGTCAATCAGCGCGTCGAGTTCGTCAGCCAGCGCGTACAGCACCTGGCCAAGTCCGCCGATTCGCGGCGGCAAAAGGTTTTCATAAGGACTGTTCCGGCTGGCCTTCTTGCCGGCGGAAAACCGCGTGCCCTCGGGAAAATTGGTCATCGCAACCGGGATGGTCCGGAATTTTTCACAGGCCTTGCGGGCGTTTTCCAGGTCCCGGCCTTTCAAACCCGGTTGGCGGGCCAGTTTTTCTTTCGAATGGCGGCGCATGAAGGGCATGTCGAGCGCCCACCACGCCAGGCCCAGGAATGGCACCCAGAACATCTGGCTCTTGATGAAAAAGCGGAAGAAGGGAAGGCGGCGATTGAAGCACCGTTGCATCACCAGCACGTCAACCCAGGACTGGTGGTTGCAACTGACCAGGTAACAGCCCTCGCGATCCAGGTTTTCCGGAATCCGGATATCCCACCTTGGCTTTTTATACAGGGAGAACAGCGCGTTGTTGATTGAAATCCAGGTTTCGGCAAGCCCGGCCAGCACGTGCCGCATCCAGTTGCGAAAAGCCTCGGTAGGCGCCAAAAATTTCCCGATCGCCAGCACACACAACAAGGTGGTCAATACAATCGTATTGATCGCCATCACCAGCAGGCCGGCCACGCCTTTGGCAGTTTTCAGGATCCGGGTGAACATTGACTTGCGGAACGTTCCTTGTGGTGCGGGTCGGGTCAAACAAAAACACCATCAACATGAATTATCTCATCCTGGTCCGCGCTGGTCCACGTGATGAAGGTGTTTCGGGCGTTTCCAGTGCTATCATAGGGGCATTACTGACGTACCGCCAAGCGAGGCCGTGTTATGAATCGCGCAAACCTGGTTATCCTGTTTTCATGCCTGCTGATTCTGATCAGTTGCTCAGGGAGTAGTGATGATTCCGCTTCCTCCACCGCAACGGCGCCGGAAAGTGCGCGCGCGGAATCCTGGCGGGAAAGTCAATTGGTGGTGGGACAGGAAGTATACGAAGCAGCCTGTGCTTCCTGCCACGACCGGGGCGAGGGTGGCGCACCAGCGATCGGTGATCAAAGCGCCTGGTCTGGACGCTCGGATTTATGGACAGCGGTATTGTCTGAACATGCCAGGGCGGGTTACTTCAATATGCCTGAAAAAGGCGGGCACGGCGAGTTGACGGATGAAGACATTTCAGCCGCCGTTGAATACATGCTGCTGAAAACCTTTCCCGGAAAGCCCCGCGACTAGGGCAATAATGCCCGAAGCGCAGACTTAATCAGAGTTTCACCGAAGCTTTCGTTCATCCAGCCCGATACTGCGGGCGATGATTTCTTTCATGATCTCGGTGCTGCCTGCGTAAATTCGTGAAACCCGGGCATCGGCGAACATGTGCGAAATCCGGTATTCGCTCATGTAGCCGGCTCCGCCGTGAAGTTGCAGGCACTCGTCCATCACCCTGGACTCCACCTCGGTGGAAAAATACTTGGCCTCGGCCGCAAGATCGGCGCTGAGTTGGCCATCGAGGTGAAGCATCACGCACTGGTCAATAAAAGTCTGGGTCACATCCAGCGAGGTGCGCATTTCGGCCATTTTGAAACGGCTGTTCTGAAAGGCCGCGATGGGTTTGCCAAACGCTTTTCGTTCCAGGATATATTCCATCGTCAGGTCGAAAGCCACCTGGGCGTGCGCAATGGCCTGGCAGGAACTGATCAAACGCTCTTCGGCCAGGAAGTGCATCAGGTTATAAAAACCTCTTTCCGGATCACCCAATACGTTTTCAGCCGGCACGCGGACATTTTCAAAAAACAGTTCGGCGGTATCCTGCGCTTTCAACCCCATCTTGGCGAGATTGCGCCCGCGGCTGAATCCCGTCATGCCTTCTTCGACCACGAACAGGCCGATTCCGTGAGGCTTTTCCGGCACGCTGCGGGCGGCCACCACGAAGGCGCCGCCGTTGATGCCGTTGGAAATATAGGTCTTGGAGCCATTGATGATCCAGTCGTCACCGTCACGCGTCGCGCGTGACTTCATGCCGGCCAGGTCGCTGCCGGCACCGGCTTCCGTCATCGCGACTCCAAGGATGGTTTCCCCGCTGATGCACTTTGGCAACAGGCGCTGTTTCAGCGTCTCGCTGCCCAGGTGACCGATGTAAGGCCCCACCAGCCGGCTGTGCAGGGTCAGGAACAGGGAAAGGTCGCCATGGCGCAAGGTCTCTTCAATGACGACCTGCTCGAAGCGAAAATCCCTGATGCCCAGGCCGCCGTACTTCTCATCAACCCACATGCAAAGCAACCCCTGCTCGCCGGCCTTGAGGAAGGCCTCCTTGTCGCAGATTCCCTGCTCCCGCCAGCGCTCAACATGGGGCCCGACCTCTGCCTGCATGAACTTGCGGACGGAGTCGCGGAACATCTCGTGATCTTCATCGAATATCAGGCGTTTCATTTTCCGGGCTCCTGTGCGCTGGTGGAAAGGTCAGTCGTGGAATGGGGTATTGGCTTCGGCGCGTTCCCGTAACCATTGCGATACGGTAAACCGTTTGCCATATAGCCCGGCCATGCGGTCGCATTCCGCCACGAATTTGCGGATTCCCAGGGTATCGATCCAGGACAGTGTACCGCCGGTGTAAGGCGGGAAACCCCAGCCGAAAATCGAGCCGATATCAGCGTCTTCCGCATGCGTGAGGACGCCCTCTTCGAAACAGCGGGCGGTTTCCAGCGCCTGAATCGTCAGCAGGCGCTTTTGCAGTTCTTCAAAATCAGGCTGGTTGGCACTGACGGGGAAGTGCTCCGACAACCCGGGCCACAGGTGTTTCGTCGCGCCTTCCGGGTATTCATAGAAACCACGGCCAAACCGTTTACCCTTGCGATCCAGGTCCTCGACCATTTTACGCACGGCTTCCTGGCTGGGATCGGCCGGGTAATCGTGCCCCAGTGCTTCAGCCGTTTCCCTTCCGATCTTGTAAGCCAGTTCCAGGGTTACTTCGTCCGTTACCGCCAACGGGCCGACCGGCATGCCGGCCATTTTCGCCGCATTTTCGATCAGGGCCGGCTTGACCCCTTCAGCCAGCATCATGATGCCTTCGGAAGTAAAGGTGCTGAACACACGGCTGGTATAGAAGCCGCGGCTGTCATTGACCACGATGGGTGTCTTGGAGATCTGCCGGATGTAGTCCATGCCGCGGGCAATGGTCTCCTCGCTGGTCTTTTTACCCAGGATGATTTCCACCAGCGGCATCTTGTCCACCGGCGAGAAGAAGTGCAGGCCGATGAACTGGTCGGGGCGTTCGGAAGCTTCGGCCAGCCCGGTGATTGGCAGGGTTGACGTGTTGCTGGCAAAAATGCTGGATTCAGGAATCACGGCTTCCGTCTTGGCGGTCACGTCGGCCTTCAGGGCTTTACTCTCGAACACCGCTTCGATGACCAGGTCGCAGCCTTGCAGATCATGGTAGCTGGTGGTCGGCTTGATCAGCTTAAGCAGGGCAGCGGCTTTTTCTTCGGTCGAATATCCGCGCTCGATGGCTTTTTTCAACAGGCCTTTGGAGTAGGATTTGCCACGCTCCGCGTTTTCCGCTGAGGTGTCCAGCAGGACCACCTCGATACCGGCTTTGGCGGAAACGTAGGCAATGCCTGCCCCCATCATTCCCGCACCCAGGATGCCGAGTTTTTTGACGCTGGATGGCTCTACGCCTTCAGGCCGGCGGGCCAGCTTGTCAGCCCTGCCTTTGCTGACGAACAGGGTGCGCATCATGTTGCGTGCGACGGGCCCCGCCAGCAGCGAGCCAAAATACTGCGATTCAATTTTCAGGCCGGCATCAAAAGAGGTCGAGCAGCCCTCGAACATGGCGGACTGCGCCGCAATCGGCGCCGGGAAATTGTGCTTCGTGTTCTTTGCAAGCAGGGCGTTGCCGACCATGAAGGTCTGCGCCGTGCCGGGGCTCATCAGCCCGCCATGCGGGATCTTGAATCCCTTCTTGTCCCACGGTTGCTCCGGGTCGCCGCTTTCCAGCACCCAGCGCCGGGCCCGTTGGACCACTTCGGCGGCCGGCGCCAGTTCATGCACCAGGCCCATATTCAAAGCATCATCCGGCTTCTGATTACGACACTGCAGCACCATGGTGGCGGCGTTGCGAAAACCGATCAGTCGCGGCGTCCTTTGGGTGCCGCCAGCGCCGGGCAGCAGGCCGATATTCACTTCAGGGAATCCCAGGACGGCTCCGGTGTCATTCGCCAGGACCCGGTAATGGCAGGCCAGGCACACTTCGAGCCCGCCGCCAAGGGCCAGTCCGTTGATGGCGGCGGCAACGGGTTTCCCGCAGGTTTCCATCGCGCGCAGCGTCCGGTTCAGGCCAAAGCTGAATTCAGCGGCTTCCTTGTGCGTTACGCCGCGATCGTATGCATTCACCATGTCCTTGATATCTGCGCCTGCAATGAAAGCCTGTTTACCCGAAGTGAGCACGATACCTTTGACCGCATCGTCAGCAGCAGCCTGCTTGGTCAGCGCGGCCAGGTCTTCCATCAGTTCCGGCGTCAAAACATTCATCGACTTGCCGGGAAGGTCAATGGTCAGAAGGGCGATGCCATCGGAATCGACGGCGTATTGAATGGTATTGTTCATGATCTGTGTCCTTTTATACGCGTTCGATAATGGTCGCGGTGCCCATGCCGGCGCCGATGCAGAGCGTAACGAGCCCGGTTGACAGGTCACGGCGCTCCATCTCATCCAGCAGCGTACCGAGCACCATTGCGCCGGTTGCGCCCAGCGGGTGGCCCATGGCAATCGCGCCCCCGTTCACGTTGATCCGGTCGTGCGGGATGTCGAGCAGTTTCATGTACAGCAGAACCACCGATGCGAAGGCTTCGTTCAGTTCATAAAGATCGATATCCGTAGTGTCCATTCCGGCCAGTTTCAGGGCTTTCAGGGAAGCCGGGGCCGGGCCGGTCAGCATGATGGTCGGTTCACTGCCGATGGATGCAAAGGAGCGAATGCGCGCGCGCGGCTTGAGCCCCATTTTCTTGCCGGCTTCCTTGCTGCCGACCAGCACTGCCGCGGCACCATCAACAATTCCACTGGAGTTGCCGGCAGTGTGCACGTGCTGGATGGATTCGACTTCGGGGTACTTCTGGATGGCCACGTCATCGAAACCGGCCTGGTCACCCATCATGGCAAAAGCCGGATTCAGGTTGCCCAGGCTCTCCAGGCTGGCATCGCCACGCACGGTTTCATCGTGATCCAGTACCACCTCTCCGACATGGTCCCTGATCGGAACAATCGATCCGCTGAAATAGCCCTGTTCCCAGGCATGTGCGGCGCGCTGCTGGCTCGCAACTGCATAAGCATCGAGATCGTTACGGGTAAAACCATGCAAGGTTGCGATCAGGTCGGCGCCGATACCCTGGGGCACAAAGTAACTGCGGTAAGCGGTCTGCGGATCGATGGCCATGGCGCCGCCATCAGATCCCATCGGAACCCGTGACATGCATTCCACGCCTCCGCCAATGGCGGCCTGCGACATGCCGGACATCACCTGTGAAGCAGCCGAATTGACCGCCTCCAGCGCCGAGGCGCAGAAACGGTTGATCTGCTTACCCGGAACGCTTTCCGCGTAGTTGGCCATGATCGCCGCGACGCGCGCAATATTGGCGCCCTGTTCTCCCACCGGCGTAACGCAGCCGAGGATCACGTCGTCGAGCATGGAGGTGTCCAGCCCGTTGCGATCACGCAAAGCCGACAAGACCTGCGTCGTCAGGTTCATCGGAGTAATCGGATTGAGACTGCCGCCTTGTTTTCCGCGTCCCCGGGGAGACCGGACGTGGTCATAGATGAATGCTTCGGTCATTTCATTTCCTCTGTATCGGTGGCGCTCAACAACCGCACCAGGTTGATTTTGAAATCTTTGTAAGCCGCCGCAAGGGCAAAATCAGGACTGACCAGCCATTGGCTGTTTATGCCGATCAGCGCGCCGTAGTACTGTTCAGCGATCCGCCTCGCGTTGATGTCGGGTGGAATTTCTCCCAGGGCCTGGCCGCCAGTGACCCAGGCCGAAACCGACTCACGCTGGATACGCATGAACTCGGCGACGTTCGGTTTGAATTCGGAGGAGGGGTCCATGGCGGCTCCCCACAGGATGTTCTGCGCGCGGATGTATTCAGGGTGCCGGAGGGCGTGAGCCAGGTGCGCGTCGATGGCGGTAGTAATGGCCTTCAGACCGGTCTTGCCGGCCAGCTGCCGGGTAAGTTCATCGTTCCAGGCCGCTGAGACGCGTTTCAGAACCTGGCGGAACAGGTTGGCTTTTGAGCCGAAGTGATGCGTTGCAAGCCCCCGGCTATAGCCGGCTGTCTCACCGATTGCGGCCAGCGTAGTGCCCCGGACGCCCACGGTATTGAGTAAGCCGATAGCGGCTTCGATCATGCTGGAGTGGGCCAGCGCGGTGCGCTCCGCCTGCGTGCGGGGCGTTTCCGGAATGCTGTTGCTTGAGGGCACCTGGGGCATCAAAACAAACTTGTTAGTGACAAGCAAGTTTATCAGTCCGGGTAAAAATGTCAATATGGGGGAGCGCAGGAGCGGCCCACGGCCGCGAAATCACTCCGAACCCGGTGCGGAGCCGGATACCTGCTGCCGGGACACGCTCAAGACGTCCGTGTGCGCTCCTCGGCGTTCCCGACGGCCGACGGTCCCGTCAACAGGTATCCGGCCCCTCACCTACCTTTGGTGGCACAGGCCTCTGGACCACTCGGTATAAAGGAGGGCATACCGCGCCCGACTATGGCACGATGTCAAATCGCGGCCGTGGGCCGCTCCTACAGGATTTAATCGAGGTCCTGGAGTAATGCGGCGCGGGTTTCGGCGGAAACTTCTACCGTGTGTGAATATCCCGCATGGTCGGTTCCGAAGGTCAGGCGAGCGCCGTTGCGCAGGGCGGCTATCATTTCGCGGGTCAGTTCGAAGCGCATGAAGTGGACCGCGGAGGTTTTCTCGTCAGTGGAGCGCTCGAGGTCTTCGTTGGATATCGCCAGTACCTTCAGCTGCCCGTCCACCTGTAGCCAGACCAGGTGTTCGATGCCGACCAACTGGGCCAGCCTCTCGCGGCGCACGTCTACATCGCCGAATTCCAGCATGGCCGTGCACTTGAGGTTGCTGCCGTCGGGAATCAGCGGATTGTAGGCGTTGAGTTCATCTTCAATACCGCTGGCTTCGAAGATTTTTTCGATGCGAAGCATTTCCTGGACCTGGTACTGGATGGTCAGGCGGTCTTCAAAATAGAGAGACAGGTTCGGGCCGACGTTCACGCGACGGTTTTTCTTGTGCTCCAGGACCCGGGCCCTGAAAGCAGAGCGTTGCTCAGAATATTGTTCCAGGCTGAGCAGGTCTTCGCGTTTTAATTTCTTCATGATTAATTCCTGTGGTAGCTGCCCTTGTGGGAGCGGGCCATGCCCGCGAAATCGCCAGCAAGGCCGGCTCCCACTAAGTCTGCTCCTGTAAACTAAATGCCATAAGCCTTGCGGAGCAAGGTCAGCGGGTTTCGTTCCGGGTGTTTCAAATCCAGGTTATTCGCAATCTGGTCGGCCGCCATCGGGCAATCGGAGACCAGGTAATCCGGCTCCATTTTCTTGACGCGGTTGATCACGGGCCGTGCGATTTTCTGGGATTTTTCATAAGTCCCTGCGCGCACGCCGTAAGTGCCGTCGTGTCCCGAGCAACGCTCGATCATTTCAACCTCGGTACCCGGCACCAGCGCCAGGATATCCCGCGTTTTCGGACCGATGTTCTGGACCCGTTGATGACAGGGAACCTGCCAGACCACCTTGCCGAGCGGCTGCTTGAATTCCGTATTCAACAGGCCGGCCTTGTGCCGGTGATTCAGGTACTCGAACGGATCGTAGATCGCCTGCTTTACTTTCTGCACTTCGGGATCATCCGGGTACATCAGCGGCAGTTCCTGTTTGAACATCAGCACACAGGATGGAATCCCCGCCACGATGTCCCAGCCCTCATCGACCAGTCGCGCGAGTTCCGGGATATTGGTCTTGCGGTATTTGTCCACGGTTTCCAGGTCGCCCTGCTCCAGCTTGGGCATACCGCAGCATTTCTCTTTCCCGGTAAGCCGCACGGGTATGCCGTTATGCTCGAACACCCGGATCAGATCCTGTCCGATATCCGGCGTGTTCACATTGCAATAACAGGTAGCGAACAAAACCACCTTGCCGGTGGTCGGGCCAGCTTGCTTTACTTCCACCTCAACGGGCTTGCGTCCCTTGTCGCGCCGGCGCAGGGTTTTCGAGTGAAACTCGGGCAGGTGGGCGTCCGGGTGCAGATCCATGACTTTTTCCATCACCTTGCGCACGCCTTTATTGCGATTGCTGGCGTTAATCAGGCTGCCGACAACCGGCAAACTGCCAACGCTTCCCTGAATACGCGTGTTGCTGATCAGTTTGTGGCTGAGTTTGCGTTCGCCCTTTTTGAACTGCACGGCTTTCGCGCGAAGCATCACGTGCGGGAAATCGAGGTTCCACTCGTGCGGCGGTACGTAGGGGCACTTGGTCTGGTAGCAGAGGTCGCACATGAAGCACTGATCGACCACTTTCCAGTAATCCGCTTTCGCTACGCCATCCACCTCGAACGTGTCGGACCCGTCAACCAGGTCGAACAACGTGGGATAAGCATCGCACAGCGACACGCATCGGCGGCAGCCGTGACAGATGTCGAAGATTCGCTCCATTTCCTCGAGGAGCTTTTCCTCGTTGTAGAATTCCGGGTTCGTCCAATCAAGTGCGTGGCGTGTTGGGGCCTCGAGACTTCCTTCCCGCATGGTGGTACTCCTGGAGCTTGTAAGAGCGGCCCATGGCCGCGAAAACTATCGGGCCATGGGCTGACAAAAACTCAGTTCAGTTCATCCAGGGCTTTCTGGAAGCGGTTGGCGTGAGAACGCTCGGCCTTGGCCAGGGTCTCGAACCAGTCTGCAATTTCGTCAAAGCCTTCGTCGCGAGCGGTACGGGCCATTCCCGGGTACATGTCTGTGTACTCGTGGGTCTCGCCGGCAATTGCGGCCTTGAGATTATCGGCTGTGGGTCCGATCGGAAGCCCGGTCGCCGGGTCGCCGGCTTCTTCCAGGTATTCCAGGTGGCCATGGGCATGGCCGGTCTCGCCTTCAGCGGTGGAACGGAAAACCGTTGACACGTCGTTGTAACCCTCTACATCCGCGCGTTGTGCGAAGTACAGATAGCGACGATTAGCCTGGGATTCGCCTGCGAAAGCGTCTTTGAGGTTCTTCTCGGTTTTGCTGCCTTTGAGTGACATGGTGTTCCTACCTCCTTTCAATTGGGTACAAGAATTCGTGCCTATAGAGAATAGACCTCTAACCTTTATAGATGAAATTGTATTTTCTGATAAGGCCAATAGCCTGGTTCAATGACAAAGGTCAGGTCTGGAGCAACGCTTGCCGCCGGAAGGCCTCCGCCGGCTCAGGCCGGGGTATTCGCGCTTTCACTGGCTGCCCGGCAGGCGATATCATGAGCTGGTATTTTTTGATCCAAAGCAATTGCGAATCGGCGGGAAGATCCTGTGGGGCCACTCAGCGGAACGAAAATCATCGAGGTATCGGGAATTGGCCCGGCGCCGTTCTGTGGCATGTTACTGGCAGACATGGGGGCGGATGTCGTGTGTGTCGATCGCGGAACGAAGCCGGTCCTGGACCCCTCCACCGATTGCACGCGCCGGGGCAAGCGATCCATCGTGCTTGACCTCAAAGCTCCCTCCGATCGTGAAACCTTTCTGAACCTGGTTGAAAAGGCCGATGCGCTGCTCGAAGGTTTCCGGCCCGGCACCATGGAGAAGCTGGGGCTGGGGCCGGACGAATGCCTGTCGCGTAACCATCGCCTGGTCTATGGGCGGATGACGGGTTGGGGACAGTTCGGGCCGCTGGCTCAGGCCGCCGGCCATGACATCAACTACATCTCCCTGACCGGGGTTCTGCACGCGATTGGACGTGAGGGAGAAAAGCCGGTCCCGCCGCTGAACCTGGTGGGTGATTTTGGCGGAGGTGCGATGCTGCTGGCACTGGGTATGGTCTGTGCTTTACTGGAAACACAGAAATCCGGTGAGGGGCAGGTTGTGGATGCCGCGATGACCGATGGCTCAGCCCTGCTTATGGCTTTGTTTTACTCGCTCAACGCCCAGGGCCAATGGACCATGGAACGCGGTTGTAACTTGCTTGATGGCGGCGCTCCCTTTTACGACGTCTATGAGACAGGGGATGGAAAGTATGTTTCGATCGGTGCGATCGAGCCGCAATTTTATACCTTGTTGATGGATAAGCTGGGCCTGTGCGACGACGAGGTGCCAACCCGGGATGACCCCCGCAGTTGGCCGGAACTGTCCACCAGGCTGGAACAGCTGTTTAAAACCCGCAGCAGGGATGAATGGTGTGAATTACTCGAGGGAAGCGACGCCTGTTTTGCACCGGTCCTGGATTTTCAGGAAGCGCCGCACCATCCGCACAACCGGGCGCGGAGCACTTACCTCGAAGTGAACGGGTTGACCCAGCCGGCGCCCGCGCCAAGATTCAGCCGGACTCCGTCCGAAGTGAAATTTCCGCCCCGGGAGCCGGGATCGGACATGAACACATTGCTGGAAGACTGGGGCGTCGCCCGCGGATGCAACAGGCTTTGAACAACATTCAGAACCTGCTTTTCGATCTCGACGGCACGCTGGTAGACAGCAGCCGGACCATCGGCATTTGTGTTGATTACGCGCTGGGCCGGCTGGGAATTTCAGCCGCCGGCGGCTTACCGGTCGCATCGGTGATTGGTACGCCGCTGCTGGACATATTTCGCAAGCAATACGAAATGACGGATGAGCAGGCGGATTCGGCAGTCGCGCATTACCGTGAGCACTACGACCGGCTGAACCAGGCCGGGACGGAAGTGTACGACAGTATCCCCGACGTGCTTTCAACATTGCGTCAGGAGGGGTTTCGACTGTTTATCGCAACCGTCAAGCCGACTTCCGTTGCCGAGAAAGTGCTCAATGACCTCGGTCTCAGGCCTTATTTCGACGGTGTTGCAGGAGCGTCCATGGGCCATGAGCGGCGCGACAAGGCCAGCATCATCGCGCATGCGCTGCGCTTGTTTGACCTGGAGCCGGCGCATTCCGTGATGATCGGTGACCGCGACCAGGACATCATCGGGGCGCGTGAACACGGCCTGCCCTGCATTGCCGTGAGTTACGGTTTCGGGACCAGGGATGAACTGGATTCGGCGCGGCCTGCCCACGTGGTGGGTCATTCCACGGAAATCCTTTCCCTGCTGGTGAACCCATTCAGGGCATAGTAGTCAAATCCACGGCAAACTCCGGGAAAACATTCTATGAATTACAGGTATTTATCATTGGCGTTGTTTCTGTTGATGGTGGTCGTCGCATCATTGGCGGGATCGGGAATCAATGCCGGTGAATGGTATTACGTCACGATGCAGCGGCCGGCCATTGCTCCGCCGGGCTGGCTTTACGCGGTGATCTTTGCGCTGGTCTATGCATTCATGGCCCTTGCAGCCTGGAAAGTTTGGCTGACCCAGCATTATTCGCGCCTGGGCGCACTGACCTGGTGGGTTTTGCTGTTAGTCCTGAACGTTGGCTGGTCGGTGCTTTTCTTTGGCTGGCACCGGCCGGGCTGGGCTCTTCCGGTGATCGGTCTTGCTGCCGGAATCGCCATTTTTTGTGTCAAGGCCTTCCGGCCACTGTCCCGGGAGGCCGCCTGGCTGATGACGCCTTACCTGGCCTGGGTTCTCTTCCTGTGTGCATTCAATCTCGCCGTGTGGACGGTTAACGGCGGTATTTTGAAGCGTTTCATCAGTTAGCCCGCTAACTAGTCTTCAGGGCTGGTCAGGCAGAATACGTTCAGCTTGTTGCCGTCGAGATCACGGAAGTAACCGGCGTAAAATTGGTCGCCGCGTGGGCCGGCCGGCCCCTCATCCTTCCCGCCCAGTTCAATCGCCTTGTCGTAAATTTTGTGAACCAGTTCCTTCGAATCCACCGCCAGGGCCACCATCATGCCGTTTCCCACCGTTGCCGGTTTGCCGTCGAAAGGCCGGGTAACGGAAATGCCGGGTTTGTCCGGCGCCACTGCCCAGGCGACAAAAACGTCCTCCACTTCCATGAAACGCCCGGCGCCCAGCAGGGCCAGTAATTCATCGTAAAACGCAACGGCGCGTTCGAGGTTGTTCGTACCAAGGGTGACATAGCCAATCATTGAGTTTCTCCTTTAACAATGCAGATTGCGTGAGCAGGCGCGAATAGGACGCTAGACAAACGGCGAGAAGCCGAACAGCCACTGGTGTGAAGCTGCGATAACAACATATACGACCAGGCCGGCGACCGTCAGGATGAGGTCTTTTTTCACCGGCACCGGGTCCGGTTTGATCCAGGCGCCGTCGCGGCGGTTCAGCAACAGTATCTCGATGACGGCCCAGGCTGTCAGCCCCCCGAACAGCACGATGGACCGGGACTCACCATTAGCGAGTAAATGCCCGATGCCCCAGATGATCACGCCGGTCAGTTGGGGGTGACGCAGAACACGTTTGAGGTTGGTGGCATGGTAGGGTGCAACGATCAGTATGAACGCGATCAGGACCAGCAAGGCAGTCACATGGCGCCCCCACACCGGCGGCAAATAGAGGTTTACCGGAATCGTGGCCTTCCAGCCGGAAATAACCAGGTAAAGGGCCAGGAACATGAAAAGCGCGAAAAGCCCCTTGTAGGGATTTTCACCGATTTTGCTGATCAGGTTTTTTCTGAAATCGACGGCGATTGCCGGGATGAAGTGCATGACACTCCAGAGAGAAACACCCAGTACGAGTTTGATCATGACAATTTCCTGCTGTTGCGGGTGATGTTTTGAGTGTAAATCCCAGGGATCCTCTGATCAATTATGCACGGAAAAGGTATCCGTATCAGCCGGCTCAGCCCGCCAGCAGTTGACCCAGCCGGCCGGTCAGGATCGCCAGGTAATTACCCAGCGCGTACCCGATCATCGCCATCAGGATGGAAGCCGGAACCAGCGACTCGCGGTGGTGCGCAGCTACGACAGGCGCGGAGGCGGCTCCGCCGATATTGGCCGCCGATGCGATCGCCAGGGTATGCACATCGACCCGGAACAGCCAGGCGCCTGCCAGGATGAAGATGCCGTGTATGAAGATCCAGACGTAGCACATCAAAACGAAAGCACCCATGGTTTCAAGGCTGGCGCTGCTCAGGTCCATGGTGGCGCCGATCCGCGCGACATACACGTAAATGATAGCCATCGCGATCGGATGCGCGGCGGGCAGTTTGCGGGCAGGCGTGGCCGAGGCGATCAGGGCCAGTGTCGTGACCAGCAGGATCAGCCAGGTGCTGGCGCTGATAACAGTGGCGCCACCGACCGAGACAGTAGGCAGCACCCGGGATAACTCGAGGGAAATCCAGGTAAAACCCAGTGCGATCAGGGCCAGGTAAAGCAGCTGGATCATCTTGGGAGGCTGCTCGCTGTCATCGTGTTGCTCCGCGGCACGATCCATCAGTTCAAGCCGGTTTGCCGGAACCCGCATCCAGATGTTGAATTTTTTGGCAAAGGCGCGCGAGCCCAACAGCAAGGGCAGCCAGACCAGGTAAACCAGCTGGTCGGCTGCCGCGGCCATGGTCATGTGTTCACTGGAACCCTCCAGCGCCGCATGCGCCGCGGTCATATTCCCGGTGCCGCCAATCCAGCTTCCCGCCAGTGTGCCAAAAGCCTTCCAGCTGTCCTGCGGCAAAGGGAAGTGCAAGGGAAACCATTCGGGCGTACTGATTGACTGGCCCAGTGCGTAGGCCGAAACGCCGCCAATAACTACGCCAGCGGTTCCAATCAGCATCACGAACACGCCTTTGCCCATGATGCGGACCGCGCCCACCACGTCAACCTTCAGCAACATCAGGCAGATGAAAATGGGCAAACCGTAGTGACGCAGGAAATCGTAGGCGGCACTTTCAAAGGGAATGAGGCCGGTATTGGAAAGCACGACCGGCGTCGCGTAAATAAAAATCAACGGCGGCAGAAAACTGAAAATTTTCCAACCGCTCTTTTTTTCCAGCCAAAACCAAAAGCTGACCACTGCGACCAGCACGGCCATCACACCAACCGGTGAGTCAATCAGGGCGCTATTCATCGATCCTTGCCTCCCTCAAACCTTGCAAAAGTCCGCAAGCCAGTTCCAGCGCATCCAGAAACCGCGGCGAAGCCCGGCTAACGGCATCCGCCGGCAGCAGAAACAAAGCATTATGCCGCACCGCCCTCATGGCCGGCCACTCGCGCCAGGCTGCCAGCGGGTTCTCACTCCCTTCAATGGACGGGGCGAACAGCGCGTCCGGGTTCGCGATGATGACGGATTCATAACCGACCTGGAAAGCGAGGCCGGGTTCCGGGCCGAACACGTTGGCCCCTCCACACATCGCCAGCCCTTTGCTGATCAGGTGATCGCCGTTAATCGTGAAAAGCGGCTTTTCGCCGACCTGGTAAAAATAGCTCAGCAGATCCGCACCCCGGTATCTCGCAGCCAGCCGGTTCAGACGCCGGCGAAGGTTTTCGCTTTCCCGCCCGGCCGTATCCCCGTGGCCGGTTGCCCTGCCGATGGCGTCGATGGTGTCTGCGATCTCAACGGGCGTCCGGATCTCGATGGTCCAGACCGGAAGTCCGAGCGAGCGCAACTGGGCAACCGCCGCCCGCGGGTTGCCGGAATCCCATGCGATCACCAGGTCCGGACGCAAGGCCACGATGCGCTCCGCATCCAGCCGGTAGGCGTCGCCGATACGCGGGATGGCTTTTGCCGGGTCGGGGTAATCGCTGTATTCAACGGTGGCGACCAGCAAGTCACCCGCACCGGCAGCGAAAACGAGTTCAGCCAGGTGGGGTGAAAGGGTGACGACGCGGGTCGCCGGGTTGGGAAGGAGCAGGGGCGTGCCATCGGCCTGGCCAAGCAGGATCTCTCCCGCCCGGGCGGCTGGGCAGAACAGCAGAATTACAAAGAACAGGCAGAGGAGCCGGATGCCTCCGGGTCCGTTAATCAAACAATGACACCGATCAACAGGAGCAGGGCAAGGACGGTCAACCAGACTCCCAGGGTGCGCCAGGTCAGGTCCATGGCCTGTTGCAGGCAGATCATTGGCCCCGAAATGTCGTCAGCATAACCGTCACGGGCGGCATGGCCGGTCAGCACTATTCTTCGGGCGCTGGCCAGCAGGAAACCATTATCGCCGTCAAACAGGCCATGCCCCTGCTCGTCGTGATAGCGTTTCCACGCAGCAAAAACCGAGTCGAAATCCGTGGCGATGGCCAACGCAAGCGTCATCAGTTGGGCCGCAGGCCAATCCATGATGCGTTGCAGACGGGTGAACAGGTTCAACTGGTCTTCGGTGAGATTATGATTCTCATGGACCAGCCAATCGACAACGCGGTAAAGGAATGCGCCGGCAATTCCCAGCACGGCAAACCAGAAAATGATGCCGAACCAGCGTCGCAGCGCTTCCAGGAATACCGCTTCCACCGCAGCGGCGCGCGCCTTCGCGGGATTTTCGGGTGTCGGCTTGCGCAACAGCCTCGTCATCGCAGCTTCGCGCTCTTCTTCGTCCCCGGAGTCGATGATCTCTGCCACATCCGTGTCCAGGTCACGGGGACCGAAGCTGTAAATGAGTACCGCCAGGGCCAGCAGAAAGGAGCCGGTGGTTCCAAACGCCGAAATCAGCAGCTGGTTGAGCAGCAGCAGCACCAGTAGCGGCACGCCGATGATGACCAGGAATCCCAGGGATTCCTGCCAATACGGAAGTTTTCCAAAGGCCTCGTTACTGAAATCAACCCAGGTGGTAAGCCATTGCCGGTTTCGTAGCCGGCCGAGTTCACGCACGAAATGGCAGAGTCCAAAGGCCAGCAGAATTGCGATGATTGTCATGGCTCTATCTTAGCCCTTTGCGGCTGGCCCAGCTACCCGCTTGCCGCACCAGGGCTTCCAAATCTTCACCACATTGTTGGTGATACCAGTCAGCAATCAGTTGGTGGGCGATGGAAACCGGCGGGGGAAGGCGGATTTCGTCGCTGGTAACCGCAGCTTTTATTTCCATTGCAGTAAACCAGCGGACTTCTTCCATTTCATCGGATGAAGCACAATCCCGGCTATCGGCCTCCGCGCAAAAGCCGCACATGGCCGAGGCCGGGAAAGGCCAGGGCTGCGAGGATACATAGCGGATGCTTTTCAAACGGACCCGCGATTCCTCGAACACCTCCCGGACTACTGCGTCTTCCAGGCTCTCGCCCGGTTCGACAAAACCGGCCAGGGTTGAAAATCTTCTCGGCGGCCAGTTGGCATTGTGCCCCAGCAGGCAGGCGTCACCCTGCGTCACCAGGACGATGATCGCAGGGTCAATACGGGGAAAGGAATGCCGGCCGCATTCTTCGTTGCTGCATACCAGTTTATGCCCGGACGATTCAAGGCGATTGACACTGCCGCATACGCCACAGAAGCCATGCCGGTGCTGCCAGTAATGCAGTGCTTTCGCGTAGGCCAGCACGGCGGCGTGCTTGGCATCCATGTTGACGGAGGCCAGTCGCAGGTCAACGAATTTAGCCTCGGGGTGACTGTCCAGCAGTTGCTCCTGCTGCCTGTCGTTTATCGACACGGCGAAGAAATATCGTTTTCCATCGGTACCCAGAAGGGTCGGGGGCTGGATGGATTCGGGATGTTCGAGTTCGCCCGGTTCGAGATAAACGGCGATCTGGCCTTCATCGGTGTCAGCCAGGAGGCTCCGGTTGCGCCACAGTGGCACAAATCGGGCCCTGGCGGAGTTTTGCGCGCGCAGCACCCATTCTTGGTTGTCACGGTATTCGGACAGCCGGTCCAGCCGCACGGATGAAAAGACATTCCGCCGGGAAAGGGTAATCCGGTCGATGCTCAGGTCAGGCTGAGACACCAGGAGTTTCCTAGACGGAGAACGAGGAACCACACCCGCAAGTGGTGCTGGCATTCGGGTTACGAATGACGAACTGCGCTCCTTGCAGGCTCTCGGAGTAATCAACCTCGGCGCCCATCAGGTACTGAAAACTCAGCGGGTCCACCAACAAGGTGACCCCGTCATTATTGACGGCGATATCGTCTTCGGCCTGCTCTTCATCAAACGAAAAACCATATTGAAACCCGGAGCAGCCTCCTCCGGAGATATAGACCCGCAACTTGAGTTCCGGGTTACGCTCTTCCATGATCAGTTCCTGGACCTTGCGCGCAGCCGCATTCGTGAAGACGATCGCAGGCGGGGCTTGCTCCGGAGGCATTGTGATGTCGATCAAAGTATTCATGCTGCTCACTATGGTGGCAATTGACGGTTAAATCAATAACCCGGTCAATCAATAGCTCTGTAATTCGCCCCAGTTATAAGTCCGGGCTACCGGCGCCTTCTTGCCGTTTTCCTCGAGCGTGACCAGCATGCGTGTGGGGTTGAACCCTTCCGGAAGGGTAAGGTATCCCTCGAGTTGCTGGAAATATTTGAACCGGAAGGTGAGTTCTGGTGTGTTCCCGTCACTCAGCTGCGCCCAGTGAAGCGTCACCTGGCGGTCTCCCTGCGTACCCTCGACATCAAGCCTGGTCTTGCCGCTGATGATGGAAGCACGCCTGATGTTCTGGGTCAGTGTCAGGATGAACTGAAACACCCGCTCAGAACCGGTCGGGATGATTTCAGCCCGGTAGAGTTCGAGCCCGGACAGCGTGCCCCCTGTACCCGCCAGCCGGCTATAGAAATCCAGCTCCGCCTGGAGGCGGCCCAGTTCAGCCTGCCGGTCACTTTCGTGCTGCCGTAACAGGCGGTTGGCCTGTCGTAAAACGTCGGCTTCCTTTTCCAGGACTACCTGCCGTGCCTGCGCCCGATTCAAATGATCCTTGATCGACTCCAGGTCTGCCGAGAGAAATCGCACCTGGTCCTGCAGGGTTTTGGTTTCCGGCGTCACTTCCGTGGTCGCCAGTTGCCAAACCACGAACAACAGGACGGCCATCACCGCCAGCGTGATGGTCATAGCCGTTGCAAATTCAGCTTTTGCAACGCCATTTTGCATACTGGATCTGAGGTTCCTCATGACAAAAAAGCGGCCGAAGCCGCTTATTTCCTGAACGTTTTCATTGTTATTTGATGATTATTTTTATCGTTATTTGGCAAGACCCCAGAACTGCTCAAGTTTATACCGTGATGAGACAGGGGCCGTCAAGGACTTGTCACCGTTTTGTAACCTTCGAACAGTCCCAGCCAGTCCCTGCTGGTGTCGGCGATGACCAGGAATTCGGGATTCAACAGCGACTTTTTCAGGTTATAACGTAACGGTTTTCCATCCAGGGTGATGATTCGGCCCCCGGCCGCCAGCACGACTGCATGCGCGGCAGCCGTATCCCATTCCGAGGTTGGGCCCAGGCGCGGATAAAAGTCGGCCTTGCCTTCTGCCAGCAGGCAGAATTTCAGTGAACTTCCCATGCTGACCATTTCATGCGCACCGATCTTGCTGAGAAAGCCGGACAACCTGGGATTGGCATGCGAACGGCTACCCACCACGACCGGTATTTCGGCACAGGGTTTTCGAATCCTGATGTGCTCCATCACCCCGTCATGGGTGTGTTTGCTGGCCCATTTTCCGACCAGGCCGGTATAAGTTGTTCCCGTGACCGGAACATGCACAACGCCAAGAACCGGGTTGTGGTAACGGATCAAAGCTATGTTCACGGTGAACTCGCCGTTGCGGTCGATAAATTCCTTGGTGCCATCCAACGGGTCTACCAGCCAGTATTGCTGCCAGTCTGCCCGGGCGTCGTAATCAATGTCAGAGGACTCCTCGGACAACACCGGAATGTCGGGCGTCAATCTGGCCAGGGCGTCACAGATAATCTGGTGGCTGGCGAGGTCTGCCTGGGTCAGCGGTGAAAGATCCTCTTTTTGGGTAACTTCAAATTCCTGTTCGTAAATCTCGAGAATGGCTTTTCCGGCCTCAACTGCTATTTCAGAGATTGCTTCGGCAAAAACCCCCAGGTCGCTTTCAGTCATCTTCACACTCCTTTGTTCAAAAAATCCCTTGCGATATACAGGGCCGCGATCGTGCGGCCTTCTGTACAGTCTTCGCGCGCGGTTAACGAACCCAGGTCTGAAATAGGCCAGGGTACGATCTCGAGTTCTTCGGGTTCATCACCCGCCAGTTTTTCCGGGTACAGGTCGCGCGCCAGCACAATGTGCGTGATATGGGTCATGTAGCCCGGCGCCAGGCTCAGTTCGGTGAGTTTCTCCAGCCGGCGTGCGCCGTATCCGATTTCCTCTTTCAGTTCGCGCTGTGCGGCTTCCAGGACGCCTTCTCCCGCTTCCAGCCGGCCTTTCGGCAGGCCCACCTCGTAATGGTGCAGGCCGGCGGCATACTCGCGCGCGAGCAGGACCGTATTTTCATCCAGCATGGGCACGATGATCACGGCTCCCAGGCCACGGGTTTTCAACCGGAAATACTTCCGGCGCTGGCCGTTGGAGAATTCCAGGTCAAGTTGTTCTACCCGGTACATTTCCCCGGCGTCCCGGTCAGTGGTCTGATGGATCAACGGGAGTTTTTTCACGTCAGCGGGTCCCGGTTCCGGTGTCATTGAGTATGTCCAGTAGCTGCGGGTGCAACGCTGGAACGGCCGCCAGAACCGAGGTTGTCGGCAGCCCCGGGGGGCGGCCTTCGAGGTCGGTAAAAATGCCGCCGGCTTCCTCTACGATCACGCTCAGCGCGGCGATATCGAGGATATTCACATCGGATTCGATCACGGCGTCGAGTTGGCCGGCAGCCAGGCGGTGGTAGTGGTAGTAGTCGCCGTAACCGCGGGTGCGGTTGACCATGCCAAAGATTTTTCCCAGCCGTGCCCACTGGCTCGACCGGGCCATCGTCTGCAGGTTTCCGGTGGAAACGGATGCATCGGAAAGCCGGGTTTTCCGGCTGACGGCAATCCGGGAGCCGTCCAGCATGGCGCCCATGCCCCGGGCGGCCCAGGCGACTTCCCCGGCGGCCGGGGCTGAAGACACGCCCAGTACCAGCCGGCCCCGGTGCATCAGCGCAATCTGGGTAGAAAACATGCCGTAACCGCCAACGAAGCTCTTGGTCCCGTCGATCGGGTCGACCAGCCAAAGGTATTCGGCGTCCTCCTGCTGTTTGCCGCCTTCCTCGCCAAAAAAACCATGGTCCGGAAATTCAGTCAGCAGGATTCCGCGGATAATCTCCTCGGCCCGGCGGTCGGCAACGGTTACCGGAGTCTGGTCCGCTTTCAATTCGACCTCGAAATCACCGCGGTAATAGCGCAGAATTTCTTCCGTTGCGGCGCTTGCGGCCGCCAGTGCGGATTTCAGAAATGAATCCATATTTTTTGATAATGTGGTCAGAGATAAGGAATGATATCAAAGTGCGCATACATCGTGTTCATACGCATCGTGCATTGGAGCCCGACTCGGAAATCGTGGTTGACGGGAAGGCCGCGCATTACCTTGGGCGGGTTTTGCGGTTAAACATCGGTGAAGTCATTGTTTTGTTCAACGGAGATGGCCACGATTACGTCGCGGAGCTGGTGCGGTTCAGCAAGGGTGAGGTCGCCCTGGCATTAACCAGTCGCTTGCCCGCCATCCGGGAACCGGGTGTGAAAATCACCATCGCCCAGGCCATCAGCCGGGGTGAGCGCATGGACCAGACCCTGCAGAAATGTACCGAGCTCGGTGCGGCCCGTTTTCAACCCTTGCTGAGCGAGCGGGTTGAAGTGAAGCTCAAAGCGGACAAGCTGTTGAATCGCGTGGAGCACTGGCAAGGGGTGGTCATTTCAGCCTGTGAACAATGTGGGCGCGCCGTGATACCCGAGGTGCTCGACCCCCTGACCCTTTATGAGTGGCTCGCTTTGAGCAGTGACAGCCGGCGGCTGGTTCTCACACCGGGGGCCGAAAGGCCGCTCGCCAGGATGGAATTTTCAGACCAGGTCGGGATTGCGATTGGTCCCGAGGGCGGGTTCAGCGAATCCGAGCAGGAGCAGATGGCGGTGCACGGAGTCGAAGCTGTCAGCCTCGGCCCGCGGGTGCTTCGTACCGAGACGGCAGCTCCGGCCGCAGTGGCGGTAATCCAGGCCCTGGCGGGAGATTTCGCGTAGGAGCGGCCATCCGCGATTCTGGCCGGCTCCTACACGGATGACCTGCTCCTACGATCCAACTGGGTGATGGGCAAGGCGCCAAGCGTGGCGTGAGTTACCAGGTGGGTGAGCCGGTCCAGGTCGGGAATGATCGCTTGCTGTTCCTCGATGGTGATCCGGCTGTAAACGCCCAGGGATTTTTTTTCATCGCCGGTCGAGACCAGTGAATCTTCCTTGACGGTGACCGGTCGCGGCAAACCCTGGAGCAAAAGGCCCAGGTAAGGCACCCTGGCCGATTCGGAAAGAGATTTCAGGACCATGATTTTGCTCCGTGCCGAGAGCGCGCCGACATCCTTGCCGTTGATCAGGGCGCTAAAACTGAAGACCGGAACCTGGCGGCTTTCCCACTCGATCTGGCCAAGCAGCCACGGCGGGGTATCGTCCATCGTCTGGAGTTCGGTGATATCAACCACTTCGGCCATCGTGGTGATGGGAAGAAGCAGCGTTTCGCCATCTGTCGGAATAAGCAGGCAACGGATTTCGGGGCTTTTACCGGATCTCCGCATGACCTTCTTGCTGCCGACTTTCTTTCTTCCCCTGTTTTCTCCCGTCATGTCATTCAGACCTTCTCGCAACCAGTTCAATGTCCAGCATCTCGCTGACTTTTTCCACCAGTTCGGCTTCCTGGTAGGGCTTGGTCAGGTAGTCGTTTGCGCCGGCCAGGCGCGCCTTCTTGCGGTGCTTCTGGCCCGCACGTGACGTGATCATGACGATCGGCACGTGGCGCAGCCGCGCATCCGCACGGACGTGTTCGAGCAGTTCGTATCCATCCATCCTGGGCATTTCGATATCCAGCAGCATCAGATCAGGCACGCGCGAGTGCAATTGCTCGATCGCATCGATGCCGTCCTGCGCCGTCATGACCTCGATGGAGTGATTGTCCAGTACACGCGAGGTTACTTTGCGCATGGTAATGGAGTCATCCACCACCATGACCAGTGGCTGGCGGGCCGCTTCAATGGGCGCTGCCTGCACTTCCGGAGGCTGTTCCGCCCGTTCAAGGCCGCGCCGGATAATCGGACCCATATCGAGAATGATCATGACCTGGCCATCGGCCGAGATCGTGCCGCCAAGGATGCCCGGGATGCTGCTGATCTGCGGCCCTACCGGCTTGATCACCACTTCCTGGTGGCCCTGGAGCCCGGCAACGCGGAACGCAGCCTGGTGGTCACCGGCACGAATCATCAACAGGGAAACGTTGTCGCTGTCCAGCGGCAAAGGCGGTGACCCCAGTAGCGGCTCGAGTTCCAGCACCGGGTATTCCTCGCCGGCAAATTCATAACTTGGCGCGTCGCTGCGCAAGATGGCTGAATATTCTGACGGGGTGACGCGCGCAACACCGGCAACACTGTTCAGCGGTATCTGGAACGGGCGATCCCCGACAGTCACAGCAATCGCCTGCATGACTGCCAGGCTGAACGGAATCCTGATCGTGAATCGCGTCCCCTTGCCGGGCTCGGTATCGATTTCCATCGAGCCGCCAATTTGCTTGATCTCGCTGTTGACCACGTCCATGCCGACACCGCGGCCGGCGAGCCCGGTTACCGTCTCGGAGGTCGAAAAGCCGCTCATGCGGATGAACTGGACCAATTGCCGTGGATCAAGTTCGTCATCGGCGCCCATCAGGCCACGGCTTATGGCCTTTTTCCGCACAGCCTCGAGATCGACACCGGCACCGTCATCTTCAACCCGGATAACGAACTCGGTTGCTTCCGCCTCCACCGTTACCGTGATGCTGCCTTCTTCCGGCTTCTTCGCTTTGCGCCGGACCCGCGGAACTTCAATGCCGTGAGCAATGGCGTTTCGAAGCATGTGTTCGAGAGGCGCAGTGATGCGTTCAAGGACGTTACGGTCCAGCTGGTCGCTGGAACCGGCCATGCGAAGCTGCAGGCGCGCCAGCTTGCCGGTCTCGGCGGCCGCTGCACGGACTACCCGGCGCAGGCGCGGCGCGGCGCTGCCAAACGGCGTCATCCGGGTCTGCATCAGGCCTTCCTGCATCTCGGTGCTGACCCGGGACTGCTGTGTCAAAAGGCTTTCGGCCTGCCGGACTGAATCATCGAGCATTTCATGCAGGTTGACCAGGTCGCTGACCGATTCCGTCAGGGCCCGTGACAATTGCTGCATGTTCGAAAACCGGTCCAGTTCCAGCGGGTCAAATTCGGTGGTGTTCTTGGTGGACGCCTTCTGGTAGCGCGACATCATCTGTGCCTCGCTTTCCATGTCCATCTTGCGCAGCTGCTCTTTCAGGCGCTGCACGGTCACATCGACTTCTTTCAGGTTGTACCGGACGTGGCCGAGTTGCTGTTCAAGCCGTGAACGGTAAATACTGATTTCGCCTGAATAGTTGACCAGCTTGTCCATGAGTTCGGCGGCGACGCGAATCTGCGCGCCCGGAGCAGCCTCTTCGCCCGCCGTCGACGGCCGGTCTTCGATTTCCCTGAATTCCCGTTCCGATTCCTGCCGGAAAGTGGTTTTCCCGGCGCTCGGGCGCAGTGTCTTGCGAGCCGGTTTTTGCGTCCTGGAGGGTTCCGGCGTCGTCAAAGGCTCGGTCGGCACCTCCCGGGTGACGACGGGTTCCGCATCTTCGGGCGCTTCGGTTGGCGGCGTAACCCTCGCGATGCGGGCATCGATCTCGATCGCGGTTCGCCGGCAATGTCCTCGACTTCGGGCATCTCCGCCGGCTGTGGCTGGTGCAGCGCTTTGACTTTTTTCTCAAAGCGTTCCAGGGCATCCGCGGTCTGCGGCAGGCGGCCGTTTTGCAACTGTTCGACCCAGATATTCAGCCGGTCGCAACCTTCCTCCAACGCCTGCACGGCAGCAACCGTTGCTTCCAGGCGGTTCGACGCAATGTGCTCGAGAAGTGTTTCCATCGCGTGGCTGAGATTGCCCATGCCTTCCAGGCCCGCCATCCGGGCGCCGCCCTTGAAGGTGTGGATTTCCCGCTGCAGGTTTTGCACCAGCTTCCGGTCGGCAAGTTTGTCGCGCCAGGTGTTGAGCAAGGTATCGCAGCGCTCCAGGACCTCGACCGCTTCTTCAAGGAAGATGGAGATAATGCTGCCTTCCTCGATACTGATCGTCCCGGTGTCCGCAGCTTCCCCGCCAATGCTTTCTTCCGGCGCCCGGGTTTCCGCCGTGATACTTTCTTCGGCTGGCGTCTTCGCCATTTCGTCTGCCGGGGCTCGAGTTGCTGCTTCTTCAAGACTGGTCAGCGCCGCGAGGTCCGCCAGTAATTGCTGGTCATCAAGCGGATAAGCCGTGGCTTCGCCATGTTCCAGGACAAACAGTCGCTGGTGGAAGCGGTGCAGGCATATTTGCGTTGTCGCGGGCCGCCTTGACGGTGGCGGGCCGCTCTTTGGCCAGGCAGTTGTCCAGGTATTTCTCAAGGGCGCGCGCAACAGCACTTTCCTGGCCGACCGGCGCCATCGCGAACGTTCCGGCCAGCGTGTGCACCGCCCTGACAAGTTCGCGGGTGACTTCCTGGCTTGATCCGGAAACCAGGCCGTGTACAAATTTTTCCAGTTCTGCGAGATAGCCCCGGATCTCCGTGACCATCAGTTTCTGCAGTTCCAGGTCCGGTTCGACGGCTTTCCTTACATCTTCCACTGCGGGAAGATCCCCGGGTATCTGCAGGTCCGGTGCATCGCTGTCGGCCGCGCGGGAAACCAGGTCCGGCGGGAGCGTGGAGTGCAACTTCGCCAGGTCCGGCTGGTTTCCACCCGCCATGAGCTTGGCAAAAGACCCGAGGCTCGTGATTCCGGCCTCGTTGATCTGGCTGTCTTCACCGAGCAGCCTCGCGCGCAAATCATCGAGTGCAAAAATTGAAAGACTGACCATTTCACCCAGCTGGCGGCTGTAACTGATCCGGTTTTCGATCAGTTTGTTGAGCAAATCCTCAACGTGCCAGGAGTAATCTCCGATTTCCTTCGCGCCGACCATGCGGCCACTGCCCTTCAGGGTGTGGAATCCGCGCCTGAGGTCTGCAACGGCCTTGCTGTCTGCGGGATTTTCCAGCCACACGGGCAGCCTGTCCCGGAGTTGGTGGAACACCGAGTCAAATTCTTCCAGGAAAATGCCAAGCATCGCCGGGTCGATTTCCGGTGCGGCGCCTGGCGCCGCGGCAGCTGTCGCGGCGGGACGGGACGGTGTTGATGGAGCCTCCACAGGCGCAGGCGCGGGTGTAGCCGCCTTCATACTGGGTAGCTTGATGACGGTAGCGGCCACCTGTTCGCCTGTTGAACCGGCTTCCGGCAGGTTCTCAAGTCTGCCGTTCATGATTTCGAGATACTGGAGGCTGCTGGCCTGTTCATCACGGCAGCCGGCGAGATAAAGTTCAAGGGCTGCAACCGCGTCGGCAATGGTCTCGAGGTTTTCCACCTCCTTGTGCCCGCGGGAAAAGGCCGCGTTCAGCACCCGGCCCAACTTGTCGGTCAGGCCTGCAACCTCTGCCTGTGAAGCAACGCTGAGTGCGCCGGAAACCATTTCCAGCGGTGCAAGGTAATTCGCTTCGGTGTCGCCGTCCAGCCTTTTCCTGACGGCATCCTGTACTTCGTGCAGACTGCTGACACATTCGTCGAGCATCTGGCTGAGAATGTGTCTCTGCTCCTGGGACGAAAGCGTGATGAAGCCGTTGGTTTTGACCTCTTCGACCGGTTCACCCAGCAACTGGATGTGGGTCCTGAGGATCGCTTCGACCTCCAGCAGTTTCTGCGCCAGCCCCAGCAGTGGAGAATCAAGATCCATGTTGGTGACCTGGTCCGTGCTTTCCAGTGCCGGCACCAGGTCTTCAACTGCTCTTGCAGCGACCGGAAGGTTCAGCATATTCAGCGTATCTGCCAACTGGCGCAGCGAATTTTTGCTGGCGGTGCGTTGTTCCCGGTCGACGCGCCCGGTCCGTAATTCCATGTCGAGCGTGTCTTTTACCAGGCTCAGTTCTTCGCGCACTGCATCGCCAATTGACTGGAACAGCCCGGCGTCTCGCCCGGTAACGGCCCCGCGGGCGCGCAACAGCGCTTCGCGGTTGGGAATGAGCGCCTCCAGCTGGAAGCGCTCTCGCAGCAGATCGGTTCCCTTGCTGCCGGGTCTCGCCTGGGCTGCGTAGAACAGCAGGGCGCGTGACAAGGCTGTGATTGTTTCAGTCGGTGGCCCGGACTCACCCGCCTCGGCCATGATTTTCAGCGTCAGGTCGAGCCTGGCAAACAGGCGGCGCAATGGCAGGTCGTTATCGATGGCGCCATCGCGCAAACCGCGCAATGTCTGCTCGAAGATCCACCACAAGCGCCTCAGTTCGTTGCGACCCAGGCGGATGTAGAGGCTCTTGCAGACAGCCTGCATGGGTTCAAGCAGGGCATTCTTGGATTGTTCCTTCAGCCAGCCCAGCAACGCACCCTGGTACTGGCTTCTCACCCGGCGCGCAAAGGCTTCAAAGTCAGACAAAGCAATAGCGTCCGCCTCGCTGCCGCTCAGCTCCGGAATGATCACATCCAGTTCGGGTGCGAACAGGGTCCCTTCCGACAACAGGGATTCATCATGGGTCGCACGCAATTCATTCAGGGTCGGCAGCAACAGGATCGGAAGGTCTTCATGGCCTGCCTGGAGCCGGTCCAGGTAGGACGGCAAAACAATTACTGCGTCGGTCAGGGCGTTGAGCGATTCCTGGCAATTGGCGTTGCCGTTGTGCAGCATATGGCCGCCGACCGCGATCATTTCATCGGTCAGGATCCGGGCCCCTTTCTGCTGCATGGTCAGGAAGGTCAGGTTCAGCTGTTCGAGCTGTTCCTGCACAACCAGAAGTGGTTCACGACGTGACGTATCCTCCGCAAACTCCTCGAGACTCTCGCGCACGAGACCCAGGCTTTCATCAAGGTCTTCGCGAACCCACTTGATCGCAGAACTGGGATTTGATCCTTCAAGCATCATGTCACTTGCCCTCGGATCCCGGCAGCTTGAAGTCCGCCACGGAATCCCTGAGTTTATGCACCAGGTCGGCCAGCCTGCCCATCGACTGGGCGGTTTGATCACTGCCTTCGAATGTCTGGATGGAAACGTCGCGAATACTCTTCATCTGCTCGGCGATTTGAGTCGCTGTTGCAGACTGGGACTGCGCTTCCTGGGCGATCTCTTCGATCAGCTTGGACAGGTCCTTGGATACCGATTCGATCCGTTTCAGCGCCTCGCCGGCGTCTTCGGCTTTCTCGGCGCCGGAGACGACCTCGGATGTCGTCGATTCCATCGAGATGACGGCCTCGGAAGTGTCGGTCTGGATATTCTGCACCAGCATTTCGATCCGGCGCGTTGCATTGGTTGCGCGTTCAGCAAGGCGCTGGACCTCGTCCGCTACCACGGCAAAGCCCCTGCCTGCTCCGCCGGCGGAGGCTGACTGGATTGCCGCGTTCAGCGCGAGGATATTGGTTTGTTCCGCAATTCCGTTGATCAGTTCAACGATATCGCCGATTTCCTGGGATGACTCACCCAGCCGCTTGATGCGTTTTGAAGTCTCCTGGATCTGGTTACGGATCGTATCCATACCCTTGATGGTCTGCTGGACCATCTGCGAGCCGCTGTGGGCGATCGCCACCGAGCGTTGGGCGACTTCACTTGATTCCCGGGAACGCACGGCCATGCCATCGAAAGATTCAGCCATCTCGTTGATCGCATCGGTTGCCTCGCGCACCTGCTCGGCCTGCTGTCCGGACGCGATTGCAAGTTTGCCGGTTGTTGCCATCGTTTCGTTTGCAGATTCCGAAACGGTCAGGGCGGTGATATTGATGCCAGTAACCAGTTCGCGCAGTTGCTCAACGGCAAAGTTGACCGAGTCGGCGATCGCACCGGTCATGTCGTCGGTCACGGTGGCTTTTACCGTGAGGTCACCGTCCGCCAGCGAACTCATTTCATCGAGCAGGCGCATGATGGCTTGCTGGTTTTTCTGGTTCTGCATTCCGGCTTCCACGGCTCGACGCCTTTCAGCGCTCAGAAAAGACCGGACCATCAGTGAAATGGATACCAGGATGACGATGAGCGCCAGCGATCCGGACCACAGGGACGGCCACAACCGGTTGCCGGAACGATGGAGAATCTCATCAGCCACACTTCGCGAAAGACTGAACACCTCCAGCCCGTCGACAAAGATTTCATCAGCAGCGCCGCGCACGGCCAGGATGTCACTTGAAGACGCCAGCACGATGTCGAGTTGCGGCCGCGCGTTGTCGTAAACAAGGCGGGCCTTGTTCAGTGCTTTCATCGCGGCGGGGTTTTGTACCTGCGTAACCCCGACACTCCGGCTGCCTTGCAGCAGGGCGTCCATGGTTTGTTCAAGATACGTGATTTCCTGGGAAAAACTGTCTGCTGCGGCAACCGATCCCACACCGCCGCGCAACATTTCCCTGATGTGGCGCAAAATCCGGTCGGTCAGCACCAACTGCCTGCTGGCCACAAACAACTGGTTGCTGGGGGCATTCGCCTTGGTTAACTCCCGGACCGCTTCGTCACTGAGTTCCTGGATCTCGGGAATGACCTCAATGAACGCCTTGCTCGCAGCAGCGAGTTCCAGCACCAGCGCTTCACGCTCGAGGATGCTTTGTGCATTGACTTCCATCCGTGTCCAGGCCTTTTCCAACCCGGACAGTGTTTGTGACATCGACTTTGGCAAGGCCGGCAGTGAACGGAGCGGGTCGCCGTGAATCAGCGTTGAGACACCGTCGGAAATTATTCCGGTGGATTCTCCCAGTTGGATGAAAGCGCTGCTGTTGCCGTCTACTGCCTCGGTGGCTGACTTGGCCAACTGCTGGGAATGAACCTGCAGGTCGGTCGATAACCGGATCCACTCCTGTTCGTTACGACTTTCCTTGGTAATCAGGAAAAAAGTGACGGCTACGAAGGCCAGTAACAGGACCAGGAATCCAACCATCGCGTAAAGTCGGCCGGACTTTTGTGGGCTAGCAGTTTTAAAGATGGTCGATGTCATTTTTTCTTGCCCCTTTTCGGGCTTGAGGAAAAATCCCTTTTGACGCACGCGGTTTTTTCGAAACCGTGATTCAGTCGGCCGCGCCATTGAGAAACTCCGTCGAATTGAAAAGTTGATCGAGATTCAGTTCCTGCCAGACTTCAGCACCCAGGTTGTACTGCCTGCTCACGATGCCATTCAGGGCGGAGTCAGGCGGCAGTTCCGCGGGAACCGAATCACTTTCCAGGAAATGCCGTTGACCGAAAACCTCATCGATCAGCAGGCCGATCGGCGCCTTGTTGAGGCTGGTTGAAAGTAAGCGACAGCGCCCGGTCACCGGTGTTCTGACCCCGGTCAGGAACCGGGCAAGATCGACAACGGTGAGAAGTTCACCGCGGACGTTCGCCAGGCCTGTGATCCAGGGCTTGGCCCCGGGAACCGGAGTGGATTGGGGGTAGGGCAAAATTTCGCTGATACGATTGATGTTGCACGCCAGCCGTGAACTGCCGACCCCAAACGTAACGCCGCTCCATTCTTTGGAGGGCCCGCTGCCCTTGCCGGCGCCGGGTGAGAAACTCGCGCTGCGCTTCTCATACTCGATCAGCTTTGCAAACGCGGCATTTTTGCCATTCAGATTCATCCGTCCCTTCACTTTCCCTGTTCGTGGAACTTCGCTTTACAGCGAGGATCAGGTGGCTGCGTGCTGTGCCACCGCTGCGAGCAACTCCTCTTTGGTAAATGGTTTCGTCAGGTAAAGATCAGAACCCACGACGCGTCCGCGGGCCTGGTCAAAAAGACCGTCCTTGCTGGTCAGCATGACAACCGGAGTTGACCGGTAATCGGCGTTGTTCTTGATGATGGCGCAGGTCTGGTAACCGTCCAGCCTGGGCATCATGATGTCAACGAATATGAGATCGGGGTTGTGTCGCGCTACCATGGACAAGGCTTCAAAGCCGTTTTCAGCGGTGACGACATCGTAGCCTTCAGCGGTCAGCATGGTCTCCGCCGAGCGCCTGATGGTCGAACTGTCATCGACGACAAGTATGCGTATGGGTGACGGTGCGGCGCTGCCGTTCATTTTCCCCGCGTTGTGTTCTTCAGTCATAAATCCATCCCTGGTCATCCGGCCTGATAAGGGCGCTTTCATGCACCCGAACGTGAACACTCCCAAGCTGATTTTATTCGGCCGGGACGTTCTAGTCTACCACTTTCGCCTCCAGTTTCCAGTACTAACAACAGCTTATGGAAAAAAGCTAAGAATTCTCTGCTCTGTATTGATCAGCCGTCCCCTGGATATATACTTGAAAAGAATGCTGGAATAGCAGAAGTGCAAATCCGATAATGATGGCCAACTCAGGCTCGGGATCAAGGATGGTTTTATGAGCAAGGCTCGCAATTCAAACGGATCACGCTTGAAAACCGGCGTGGTGATGGATCCGATATCCGGCATTAAAACGTACAAGGACTCGACCTTCGCGATGCTTCTGGAGGCACAGCGCAGAGGCCATGAGCTCTGGTACATGGAACCCTCCGATCTGACCATCCGGGACGGAAATGCGCTTGGCCACATGAGGCCACTTGTCGGTCAGGGACAACAGGAGCGACTGGTTCACGCTGGGTGAAAGCGAGAACCGGGAACTGGCGGCCCTGGACATGATCCTGATGCGCAAAGACCCGCCTTTCGACATGGACTATGTCTATACAACCTACATCCTGGACCTGGCGGAAAAAGGCGGGGCCAGGGTAGTCAACCGGCCGCAGGCGTTGCGTGACGCCAACGAGAAATGCTTCATCACACAGTTTCCACAGTGTTGTGTTCCGTCCCTCATTACCCGCAGCTCAGGCGAAATCAAGGCGTTCGTGAAGGAACACGGCTTGTCCGTGGTCAAGCCGCTGGACGGAATGGGCGGAGAGTCCATATTCCAGGTGCAGCCAGCCGACCCGAACCTCAACGTCATTCTCGAGACCATTACATCCAAAGATCATGAACTGGTGATGGTTCAGCGCTATATTCCCGAGATTACCGCGGGCGATAAACGCGTCCTGGTGGTCAATGGAGAGCCGGTGCCCTACGCCCTGGCGCGAATTCCGGGCGCTGGCGATTTCAGGGGTAACCTGGCGAAAGGCGGAACCGGAAAGGGCGTGCCTTTGAGTGATCGCGATTACTGGATCTGTGGGCAGGTGGCGCCCGAATTGAAACGTCGCGGTATCGTTTTCGCGGGCCTGGATATCATCGGCGACTGGTTGACCGAAATCAACGTCACCAGTCCAACCTGTATACGGGAACTGGATTCGCAATACGGCCTGAATATTGCCGGCAAGATGTTTGATGCGCTCGAGGCGCTGTGATGAATTCCAGCGGCTATACAACCTGGACCCAGGACCGGTTCATGTTGTTCCTGGTGTTGGCTATAGCACTCCACCTGCTGCTTTTGTTCGGAATACATTTCGGTGTTTCGCTGAACCCGGTGCCGCGCCTGGCCGACACGCTGGACGTGGTGCTGGTCCAGTGGCGGTCTGAAACCGAACCCGACAAAGCAGATTACCTGGCCCAGGCCTCGCAAAAAGGCGGGGGCGAGACCACCGAGAAAACCCGGCCTTCGGAACCGGTCAGCGGGGAGGTTCCCACACCGCGTGAGGGGCAGGACCCTCTGCAGTCGGTTCAGCAAACCCCGGCACCCGAGGTTGAATTGCGCGAAATAGTCGCGATCGAGACCGATGATGCTTCGCCTCTGCAGCCGACCACGGTTGAACAGCCGGAAATGGAACTGCCCAATGCCGCAGAGCTGATGCAACAGAGCCAGGAGATGGCCAGTCTGAACCAGGAGATAAACCGTCAGCGCCAGAACAGTTCCCGCTTACCCAAAAAGAAATTCATTTCAGCAAATACCAGGGAATATGAATTTGCCAGCTACATGAGCTCCTGGGTTTCCAAGGTCGAACGCATCGGCAATTTGAATTATCCCAGCGAACTGAGGCAGAAGATGTTGCATGGCGATCTGATCCTGGCGGTGGGCATCAATAAAAACGGCACGGTCGAGAGCATCGACGTCAGGCGCAGTTCCGGCATCCCCGAAATTGACCGCGCGGCAATCAATATCGTTCAAATGGCGTCGCCGTATGCTCCGCTACCCGGGAACATCACGGATCGTGTTGACATCCTTTACATCACCCGCACCTGGAGATTCGAAACAGGCTTCGGCGTGGAGTAGCGCAGAGTCATTTGGGAGCCTCTCTGTGGGAGCCGGCCTTGCCGGCGATTGAATTGGTCACTCCGAACTCACGGCAGACGGGCTATTCCCCAGCGCCCTTTCTTAGCCGGCCCTGCGGGCTTCCCTCGATTTTCATCCCTGAAAATCACCCCTGGCGGAACCCTTCACTCGGCGGCTTTGGCACCATCGCCGGCAAGGCCGGCTCCCACGGGGCGGCTCAAGAATTTCAGGTTTCCTTCTCGCCAATCCATTTTTTAACCTTCGGAGCACGGTAGGCGGAAAACCGGTCCAGCAATGCACCGGGCGAGTCGTCCATCATCATCATCGGACGGTACTCTTCCTTGACGAATCGCTGCTCGATGGCGCTTTCAAGAAAGGCAAAAAGGAGGTCGTAATACGAGGCTGCGTTCAGCAGTCCACAAGGCTTTTCATGGAATCCGAGTTGCGCCCAGGTGAGCATTTCAAAAATTTCTTCAATGGTTCCCCATCCTCCGGGAAGCGCAATGAATCCGTCGGAAAGTTCAGCCATTTTGGCTTTACGCTCGTGCATGGACTCGACGACGAAGAGTTCATCGAGGCCGGCATGTGACACCTCCCGGGTAGCCAGGCTGCGCGGGATCACGCCGGTCACCTTTCCGCCCTGCTCCAATACGGCATCCGCCACGGCGCCCATCACGCCGACACTGGCGCCGCCATAGACCAGGCGCAGACCTCGCGCGGCAAGTTCAAACCCAAGCCGGCGGGCCGACTCCCGGTAGTCCGGCAGCAGCCCCGGGCTGGAACCGCAATAAACACAAATGGTTTTCATCGGATTACCCCGTTTCCTGTTCGAGCAGGGCTGCCCAGGCCGCCGTTTTCTGTTCGAGGCTTAGTGCAGCATGGGCGGGGCTGGTCGAGGGCAGGCGAAACAGTTTGAGACCGGCGGATGCGTTATCGAGTCCGGGTAATACATGTTTCCGGTAGATCGATTCCGCCTTGGCGCCGTTGAAAAATACGCGGTGGATTTGCGGATGGTTGACATAAAACCGGTGAAAGTCATTGGTGACGACGGTTCGCCCCTCGATGTCCGAGTCCAGGCTGCCCTTGCGGATACAGGCTTTGAGGACGTCCCAGACTGCCACGCGATTTTGCATGAGTTGTTGCACCTGCTGCTCGTAATCGATCGCGGTCAGGTTGAATAGCTTGCCCACGACCGGCCAAAAGCCGTTGCGCGGGTGGGCATAGTAGCGATGCTGCGCCAGGGATTCGCGGCCGGGCATGCTGCCCAGGATCAAAAGCCTGGCGTCTGGCCGGCTGATGGGAGGAAATCCCTCGATAAGAGGTTCTTCAGTCACGAATTGACTCCAGCCAGCTTTCCAGGATGATCCGTGCGGCGACGGCATCCAACTGGCCTGCGTTTTTCCGGCGCAGATTTCCACTGGCTCTCAGTTCCACGAACCGGCTCTGGGCAGCCTGCGAACTCAGCCGTTCATCCACGAACACGACTTCCAGCGAATAGCGATTTTGCAGAGCAGCGCCAAAACGGCGGGCAGCGCGGGACATGTCGGTTTCTTCCCCTTCTGCACCGAGAGGCAATCCGACCAGGAGGAGGATTGGGCTCCACTCTTTCACCAGGCGATCGATAGCCGGCCAATCCGGCGCCTTTCCATGCCGAACAGTTTCCACGGCGCTCGCGGTATGTGTTGCAGTCTGGCCGACGGCCACGCCAATGCGGCGTAAACCAAAATCGAAACCCAGAATGTAACCGCGGGGTAACGCGGAATCAGGCATGCCCGGCTTCCGAAAGGAGTTGGTCAATCCGGATACCCAGGCGGCCCAGTGCGCTGTCGAAACGCTTCGGAACCGGTAAATCAAATACGATGTCGGTGTCGGCGGAAACCGAAAGCCACGCATTGGCCAGCATCTCGCCTTCCAGTTGCCCGCCACCCCAGCCGGCATAACCCAAAGCCACGATGTATTTTTCCGGACCTGATCCGGAGGCGATAGCGGCCAGCACATCACGGGAGGTCGTGACCATGATTTCCTGCCCGACTTCCATGCTGGATTCGTAGCCATCCTGCGGGCTGTGAATGACGAAACCCCGGTCCGGGGCCACCGGTCCACCCTCCAGCACCGCGAGTTTGCGGATTGCCTCGTCACTACAATCGATTTGAAGTTGGGATAAAATCTCGCCCAGTGTGAAACTGGACATGCGGTTAATCGTGATGCCGATCGCTCCGTCCGCATTGTGCTGGCACAGCAGTGTCACACTTCCGGCGAAATTGGAGTCCACCATGCCGGGCATGGCGATCAGTATCTGTCGCTCCAGGTATCCGGCGGATTCGATTTTGGTTTCGTTACCCATGATGTTCAGATTGGGCGTTCACTGAACATTTTTCAAGTGTCGCTTGCTACAATACATCGATCATGGTCAGCAAAATAGCCGTAGCAGAAACGAATCCCGGCGAGGCGCGCGACAGGCGCCATGTGCGAAGTTTCGTGCTGCGCGCAGGCCGCCTGACCGAGGGCCAGAAACGTGCGCTGGAAGAGTTATGGCCAGTCCATGGATTGCCTGAGCGCGATGGCCCGCTGGACCTGGCCGGACTTTTCGGTAATCGCCACCCGGTGATCATGGAAATCGGTTTCGGCAACGGCGACGCCACGTGGCAAATGGCCGCCGCACATCCTGAAGAGAACTACCTGGCTGTAGAAGTGCACAAACCCGGAGTCGGGCACTTGCTGCTGAAGCTCGAAGAGCATGCTATCAGTAACGTTCGCATCGCCTGCGAGGATGCGGTGGAACTGCTGCGCGAGCGGATCAGTGCGGAGTCCCTGGCGGGGGTCAGAATTTATTTCCCGGACCCGTGGCCCAAAAAAAGGCATCATAAGAGGCGGATCATCCAGGCGGCTTTTGTCGGGCTGTTGGCGGAAAAAATGCAGCCGGGCGGTATTCTGCACCTGGCGACAGATTGGGCGCCATATGCGGAGCACATGCTTGAAGTGATGCGCAATAACCAGGATTTTGAGAATTTATCACCGACTGGCCGGTTTGTGCCGAGACCGGCATGGCGCCCGGAGACCAAGTACGAAAAGCGGGGCGAGCGCCTGGGGCATGGCGTATACGACCTGGTTTTCAGGCGAACTGCCTGAACAGGAGAGAAGCAGCTGAATGGAAACGGGGCTCACACTTTCGACCGATATGGTCCTGGTCCTGGTCTTGTTGACCGCAACCATTGGCCTGTTCGTTTCCGAGTTGGTCCGGGTCGATATCGCGGCGATCCTGGTGATGGTCGCTATCGGTCTTACTGGCCTGGTGCCCTCTTCGGACCTGTTCAATGGGTTTGCGTCCAACGCCGTGCTTTCCATCATCGCGGTCATGATCATAGGAGCCGGGCTGGACCGGACCGGGGTAATGACCGTGATTTCGGCCTTTATCCTGAGAGTTGGCGGTTTGACTGCCACCCGGATTGTGCCCCTCGTTTCCCTGACGGTTGGCCTGATTTCAGGCGTCATGCAAAACGTCGGCGCCACCGCCCTGTTCATGCCCGTGATGTCCCGGGTTTCGACCCGCACCAGGATCCCCCTGTCCCGGCTACTGATGCCGATGGGAACCTGTGCGATTCTCGGCGGAACATTGACCATGGTGGGTTCCTCGCCGCTGATCCTGCTCAATGACCTGATTGAAAATGCCAACCAGTCTTTGCCGCCCGGCGTTCAGACCCTGCAGACGTTTCATTTGTTTGACGTTGCCCCGGTGGGTATTGCCCTGCTGACGTCCGGAATCTTGTACTTTGCGCTCGCCGGCAAGTTTCTGCTACCCAGCATTACCGAAAAGGCCAGCGGCGTTCCGGCCAAAACCCAAACCTATTTTGCAGACGTCTACGGCATAAAAGGGGATATTTACGAATTGCTCGTGACCGTCGACAGCCCACTGGTCGGCATGACGATCGCGGATGCCGAGAAGATGGAAGGCGCGCCGATGTTGCTGGCGATCCGGAATACCGACGAACCGCGGTTGGCGCCGCCGGCGGATGAAATGATCTGGGTCGGCACCATTCTCGGGGTTATGGGCACGCGGGATATCGTGGGCCGGTTCGCGCTGGATAACCAATGCCGGGTGCAACCGCAGCTGCGGACTTTCGGCGGACTCTTCAATCCGAGCAGGGCCGGGATTTCCGAAGTCGTCATTCCGCCAGGGTCCAGGCTGGTTGGGCAGACCGTGGGTGGTGCGAGGCTGCGGACACGATACGGAATCAGCGTGCTGGCCATCAACCGCAGGGGAGAGGCCTTGACCGAAGGCGTCCGGGACATAATGCTCGAGACAGGCGACTGCCTGGTGTCACACAGCACCTGGCGTGACCTGGCCGCCGTCGGCAAGGAACGGGACTTTGTCGTGGCGACCGACATTCCAACGGAAGAACAGCGTCCCCAGAAAGTTGCCCATGCGCTGATCTTTTTCGGAATAGCCATGGGCATGATCATTTTTACTGACTACCGCTTGTCCATCGCACTGTTGGTCGGCGCCATGGGCATGGTATTGACCGGGGTGATCAGCATGGATGCAGCCTACCGGTCAGTAAGCTGGAAAACGGTTTTCCTGCTGGCCAGCCTGATCCCGTTGGGGCAGGCAATGGAAAGAACCGGTACCGCCGCCTGGATTGCCCAGCAAATCATGGTCATCCTCGGCAATGTCCCCGAAATCACAATTCAGGTGGCGCTGGCGGTCCTGGCGACCATATTCAGCCTCGTCATGTCGAATGTGGGTGCGACCACGATCCTGGTGCCCATCGCTGTCAGCATTGCGCTCGCCACCGGTGCTGATCCAACGATGTATGCGTTGATTATCGCACTTTCGACTTCCAACGCCTTCATTTTGCCGACCCACCAGGTCAACGCGTTGATCATGGGACCGGGTGGCTACCGGGTCGCCGATTTCATCCGCGTGGGGACACCGATGAGCGTTATTTTTATCACGGTAATGTTGGCCGTGGTCAACCTGCTGTTTTAGGGAGGGTGCCTTTGCGAGTGTATAATTAGTCGGAAGTTCTCTGGGATCGTGTCGATGCCGTATTATATTTCTCCACCGCCGATGAATCCGCTGTCCCGCTTGCTGGCTGCCATCCTGGCGGTGCTGGCCCTGGTTGGTGCTTTTTTCTTTGGAATTTTTGTACTGGCCTTTGCCGCGGGAATCGGCCTTATCGCCTGGCTGCTGTTTTCGATTCGCCTGTGGTGGTTGCGGAAAAAGGGTGCTATCGGAGCGCGGATGGGTCCGGACAGCGCCCAGGGTCAGGGTCCGGTACGGGGGCGTGGTGAAAGCGGGCGGGATATCACAGACGTCGAGTACACCGTGGTGTCCCGGCGGGATGAAGATGACTCGAAAGGGAGCCGTTGATCAATGATGTACTTGTGCTCCGCGCGCCCTATAATCAGGTGAAGCCTCAACAAGGAGCATATGATGCCAACAATCCGGGAAGTCCTTGCAAGCAAGGGTAATGAAGTGCTGACAGTTTCAGGACAGGCATCCGTCCTGGAAGCGATCGGCATCATGTCGAACGCCAATGTCGGCGCGATCGTGATCCAGGACGGCGATAAGCCGGAGGGAATATTCACGGAGCGCGATTACCTGAGAAAGATTGCTCTTAAGGGCCTGTCATCAAAAAATACCGCGGTCTCGGATGTTATGTCATCACCGCTGATCACGGTTGATCTGTCCGATCCGACCCGTGAAGCCATGGCAACCATGACAGAGCGACGTTGCCGCCACCTCATCGTCATGGATGAAGGGAAAATGGTGGGTATTGTCTCGCTGGGCGACCTGGTGAAACGCATGTTGCAGCAAAAGGAAGCGGAAGTGGAACACCTCTCGAGTTATATCTCGGGTAACTACTAGACCCGGCCGTTTTTCTTCAGGTTCGCCCTCAGGCGCCGGCTTTCCCTTGTTCATGGCTTCCTTGACGGCGGCCCGGGTTTCATCCGCTGTTCGCCCTTTCCGGTACTGATCCAGCACGATGGATTCCACCTGGCTGAGTATGTTGTCCATCGATCCGGCCGGATGCGATGCGCCAAGGGGCGCCTGGTCTCCGAACAGGTTGATCCAGCGCTCGCTTCTACGGCCCAGTTTGATGACCCTGCGGAATTTTTCATCGCAGTTCCTGCCACCCTCCACCAGTCCGATCAGGGCCGCCAGAAAAGACAAAGGTATGAGAATGGCGTCGCGGACGCCATCAGCCAGGAGTTTGAGCTGCAGCACGGCTGCTTCCCGTATCAACCGGGCCCGGGGGCTTTCACTTGTGTCATTCATGGCATGTATAATTATTCAGAGTTTCGCCGGCGTAAAGTGCATCGTAACCCAAGTGTACTGCATCGCAATGAAAGGGCCATTCATTGCGATGCAGTTCTCCAGGAGACAACTGATGAAATACCTGCATACCATGGTCAGGGTCACTGACCTTGATGAATCGATAGATTTTTACTGCAACAAACTGGGGCTCGTGGAGCTGCGTCGCAGGGAGGTGCCGCAAGGCCGGTTCACGCTGGTTTTCCTCGCCGCACCCGGCGATGAGGACGCCCAGGTGGAACTGACTTTCAACTGGGATCCGGAGAACTACAGCGGAGGCCGGAATTTTGGTCACCTTGCCTATTCGGTGGAAAATATTTACCAGACTTGTCAACGCCTGATGGATGGGGGAGTGACGATCAACCGCCCGCCGCGCGACGGCCACATGGCATTCGTGCGCTCGCCGGATGGAATTTCCATCGAGTTGCTGCAGCAAGGCGAAGCGCTGCCGCCGCAGGAACCCTGGGCTTCGATGGGAAATTCCGGGAGCTGGTGACCTATAAAAAAGCCCGGAATTACCGGGCTTTCTGGATAGAAAAGCGCTTCGTGCGTGACTAACCGGGAATGTTCAGTGCACCGGTTCCGATATGGATACCGGTGGCGTATCGATGTGTTGAGTCGATGCGACATAGAAGTCAAAGAAAAAGTAGAAAATCAGGCTGCACATGACCAGCGTGGCAAGCATCGCGGGGGTTCCGTAGCGGAACCAGACCCAGGGGGTGATGGCCAGCGATGGATCGTTCTCACGTTTGGCCAGCCGTTCGGAAATCGTGACGATATACACATTGGCGGTGGAACCGATGTGGGTGCCATTGCCGCCCATGCCGACGCCGGCCGCCAGCGCCCACCACAAAGGTGCAATCTGGATGCCCTGCGCTTCCATACCCAACAGGATCGGGATCATGGCCGCGGTGAACGGAATGTTATCGATAACTGCAGAGAGAAGAGCTGCAACCCATAACAATACCAGTGTCGCGGTCAGCAGGTCTTTCTGCACGAATGGAATAATGAACTGGCCCAGGTAGCGCAGGAAGCCACTGTGTTCGACGCCGCCAATCACGATAAACAGTGAGATGAAGAACATCAGCAGGGGAATCTCGACGTCTTCCATTGCGTGGTCCATTTCGACGTTCCTGGCGATGAAAACCAGCAGGGTCAGGCCGGCCGCCGAAACCATCCAGGGTTCCCAGCCAATCGAATGATGGATGGTAAACAGCACAACCATGATGCCAATGACCAGTAATGACTTGTTCCACAACGCGCGGTCGCTATATTCAGTTTTTTTGTGAAATTCACCCTCGGGCTTGATCGCCAATTGTTTGCGGAACAGGAATCGCAGCACGACCAGCACGGTAAACCAGGCCGCCAGGGTCATCCAACCCATGTGAAAGATGAACGTATTGAAGTCGATGCCCTTGGCTGAGCCGATCATCAGGTTGGGCGGGTCGCCAACCAGGGTTGCCACACCGCCGGTATCGGACAGCAGGGCGGCTGCCATCAGGAAGGGAATAGGGGTGACCTTCATGGCCCGCGCGATCAGGATGATCAACGGGCCAAAAATGACCACGGTGGTGACATTGTCCAGCATAAGTGAGAGCACGGTTATCGCCGTACCCAGCAGCACGAGCAGTACGAATTGCCGGCCCTTGCTGATCCGGGCCATGAAATTAGCCATGGCTTCAAATCCGCCGGTGGGGATCATGATCGAGATGATCGCCATCATGCAGCCGAGCAGAAAAACCACGTTCCAGTCGATGGCCAAAACCGCAAGATGGGAGTCATAGAAGCCGTAGTACTGGCCGGTAATGATCATGATGATGGCGCCCAGCATCGCAAACTTGGCGCGATGGAAGCCGTGGAGCGTTTCCGTGAATATTCCGATGAATGTCAGAGCAAGGACAATTGCAGAGGCTATCATCGCTTCGTTCATGACAAGAATTTCTGTCATTTCCTGTTATCTCCCGGCAGGTGGTGTCCGCTTTTTTTGAAGCGCTTTGAGGAGTCTCTGAATCGCGGATGGCGCCGAGTTTAAACCTAATCGGGCATATTGAATATCCGTAAATACGCCGGCAAGCGGCGCGAGGACACAAAAAAGCCCGGAATTTCCGGGCTTTCTCGACAGAAACGCGCTTAGTGCATGATTAACCGGACATTTTCAGTGCGCCGGTTCCGAAATGGATACCGGTGGCGTATCGATGTGCTCAGTCGATGCGACATAGAAGTCGAAGAAAAAGTAGAAAATCAGGCTGCACATGACCAGGGTGGCAAGCATCGCGGGGGTTCCATAGCGGAACCAGACCCAGGGGGTGATGGCCAGCGAAGGATCGTTCTCGCGTTTGGCCAGCCTTTCTGAAATCGTGACGATATACACATTGGCGGTGGAACCGATGTGGGTGCCATTGCCGCCCATGCCGACGCCGGCCGCCAGCGCCCACCATAAAGGCGCGACCTGGATGCCCTGCGCTTCCATGCCCAGAATGATGGGGATCATGGCCGCGGTGAACGGAATATTATCAATGGCAGCGGACAGGAAGGCTGCGACCCATAACAGCACCAGTGTCGCGGTCAACAGGTCTGCCTGCACAAACGGAACAATGAACTGGCCCAGGTAGCGCAGGAAACCGCTGTGTTCGACGCCGCCCACCACTATAAACAGGGAGATGAAGAACATCAGTAGCGGGATCTCGACGTCTTCCATCGCGTGGTCCATTTCAACGTGCCTGGCGATGAAGACCAGCAGGGTCAGGCCGGCCGCCGAAACCATCCAGGGTTCCCAGCCGATGGAATGATGGATGGTAAACATCACGACCATGAAGCCGAGTACGCCCAGCGACTGGTTCCACAGCTTGCGGTCGTGGAATTCGGTCTGGTCGTGAAATTCACCCTGGGGCTTGATCGCCAGTTGTTTGCGAAAGAGGAAACGCAATGCGATTAACACGGTAACCCATGCCGCCAGGGTCATTGGACCCATGTGCATCAGGAAAGTATTGAAGTCGATGCCCTTGGCAGAGCCGATCATCAGGTTCGGGGGGTCGCCGACCAGGGTTGCCACGCCACCCGTGTCGGAGAGCAGTGCCGCGGCGAGCAGGAAAGGAATGGGTGTGACCTTCATGGCCCGCGCGATCAGGATGATCAGGGGGCCAAAAATAACAACGGTGGTGACATTATCCAGCAGCAGGGAGAGCACGGTTACTGCCGTTCCCAGCAGCACCATCAGCACGAATTGCCGACCCTTGCTGATCCGGGCCATGAAATTGGCCATGGCTTCGAAGCCACCCGTGGGGATCATGATCGAAACGATCGCCATCATGCAACCAAGCAGAAACACCACGTTCCAGTCAATGGCCAAAACCGCAAGATGGGAGTCATAAAAGCCATAGTACTGGCCGACGATGATCATGATGATGGCGCCCATCATCGCAAATTTGGCGCGGTGGAAGCCGTGAATGGTTTCCGTGAAAATTCCAAGAAAGGTCAGCGCAAGAACGATACCCGAGGCCATCATCGCTTCGTTCATGACAAGAAGTTCTGTCATTTTTTATTCTCCCGGTGGGGTTAGGTCCGTCTTATAAAGTACGCTTTTAACTTCGCTGCGCCGAACCGCGGACGGTGCTGGATTCTAACGTAAATCCGCATGGTACACATCCAAAGATGAATTTTCAAAATACCTGGTTTAGAATATATCTCTTAATTCGCATAGAGAGATATATTTCCTGGAGTGTATGAAACATGAGTAATTACCTGTTTACATCGGAATCCGTTTCCGAAGGTCATCCCGATAAGGTTGCTGACCAGATTTCTGATGCCGTCCTTGATGCTATTCTCAGGCAGGATCCGGCGGCACACGTCGCTTGTGAAACGTTTGTAAAAACCGGTGTGGCCATTGTCGGTGGCGAAATCACCACCAGCGCCTGGGTGGACCTGGAAGACCTGATTCGCAAGGTGATTGTTGACATCGGCTATGATTCCTCCGAGGTCGGATTCGACGGCAACACCTGTGCCGTAATGAACATCATCGGCAAACAGTCTCCGGACATCAACCAGGGTGTTTCCCGTGAACGTCCGGAAGACCAGGGCGCCGGGGACCAGGGACTGATGTTTGGCTATGCGACCAACGAAACCGATGTGCTGATGCCCGCACCCATTTACTACGCCCACGAACTGGTCAAGCGCCAGAGCGTTATCCGCCGGACGACCAAGGAAGGCCGTTATCACCTGCGCCCGGACGCCAAGAGCCAGGTGACGTTCCGTTATGAGGACGGCAAGCCGGTCGGCATCGATGCCGTGGTGCTTTCGACCCAGCACAACGCAGAATCCAGCCAGTCCGATTTGCGTGAACTGGTGATGGAGGAAATCATCAAGCCGGTGCTGCCCTCCGACTGGTTGAACGGCAGCACCAAGTACCACATCAACCCGACCGGGCGGTTCGAAGTCGGGGGCCCCGTCGGGGACGCCGGCCTGACCGGCCGCAAGATCATCGTGGATACCTACGGTGGCATGGCGCGGCATGGCGGTGGTGCTTTTTCCGGGAAAGATCCTTCCAAGGTAGACCGTTCCGCAGCTTACGCGGCCCGTTACGTGGCGAAGAATATCGTGGCCGCCGGCCTGGCTGACCGTCTTGAAATCCAGGTGTCCTACGCCATTGGCGTCGCCGAGCCGACATCGGTTACGGTGGACACTTTCGGAACAGAGCATATTCCGGCCAAGCAGATCGAACAGATCGTGCGCCAGGAATTCGACCTCAGGCCTTACGCCATCATCAAGATGCTGGACCTGATTCAACCGATCTATCAACCCCTGGCGGCTTATGGCCACATGGGCCGTGAAGACTTAAACGTTAATTGGGAAGCCGTCGACCGCGTTGAACGAATCCGTTCCGCGGCCGGACTTTGATGTCGCTTCCAAAACAGGAGATAAATTAATGAGTGCCGTTATTGAAGAATTGAAAAAACACGATTATTTCGTTGCTGACATCAGCCAGGCCGCTTTTGGGCGCAAGGAAATTGCGATTGCGGAATCCGAGATGCCCGGCCTGATGGCTCTGCGGACAGAGTACGGTGATACGAAGCCGCTCAAGGGCACGCGGATCGCGGGCAGCCTGCACATGACCATCCAGACCGCGATGCTGATCGAAACCCTGGAAATACTGGGTGCGGAGGTTCGCTGGGCTTCGTGCAATATTTACTCCACGCAGGATCATGCGGCCGCGGCCATAGCCGCCGGGGGCACCCCGGTGTTCGCATTCAAGGGCGAAACGCTGGATGAATACTGGGAATTCACCCACCAGATATTCAACTGGGGTCCCGGGGACAAGGATGAGGATTTCGCCAACATGATCCTGGATGACGGTGGCGATGCGACCCTGCTTCTGCACCTGGGCGCAAGGGCGGAAAAAGACCTGTCGTTGCTGGACAATCCTGGCAGCGAGGAAGAAGTTTCGCTGTTCAATGCGATCCGCAAGCGCATAGAGTCGCGCCCGGGTTGGTATTCCAGGGCCTTGTCCCAGATCCGCGGAGTGACCGAAGAAACCACGACCGGTGTGAAGCGCCTGTACCAGATGGCGAGGGACGGGCAACTGCCCTTCCCGGCGATCAACGTGAACGATTCCGTGACCAAGTCCAAGTTCGACAACCTCTATGGTTGCCGTGAGTCACTGGTTGACGGCATCAAGCGGGCGACCGATGTAATGGTTGCCGGCAAGATTGCGCTGGTTGCCGGTTACGGTGACGTCGGCAAAGGCTGTGCACAGTCGCTCAAAGGGCTGGGGGCGACCGTCTGGGTTACCGAGATCGACCCGATTTGCGCGTTACAGGCGGCGATGGAAGGCTTCCGCGTAGTGACCATGGAGCATGCTGCGGACAAGGCGGACATTTTTGTAACGGCGACCGGCAATTACCACGTGATCAACCATGACCACATGGCTGCGATGAAACACCAGGCGATTGTGTGCAACATCGGACACTTTGACAACGAGATCGACGTGGCCAGCCTGAAGCAGTACGAGTGGGACAACATCAAACCCCAGGTTGACCACATCATTTTCCCGGATGGCAAGAGGATTATCCTGCTGGCGCAAGGCCGCCTGGTGAACCTGGGCTGTGCTACCGGCCACCCGAGCTTCGTCATGTCCAATTCCTTTACCAACCAGGTGCTGGCGCAGATGGAACTCTGGAACCATGGTGAACGCTATGAAAACCAGGTTTACGTGTTGCCCAAACACCTCGACGAAAAAGTGGCGCTTTTGCACCTTGAACGCATCGGAGCCCGGTTGACGGACCTGACGGAACAGCAGGCACGTTACATCGGGGTGGAAAAACAGGGCCCGTACAAGCCGGACCACTACCGCTACTGACCCTTGGCGACTCCCCGGATTTCATTCGAGTTCTTTCCGCCAAGGACGGCGGAACAGAAACTCATCCTTGAATCGACCTGGCAGAAACTTGCCCCGCTGAAACCGGACTACCTTTCCGTCACGTTCGGTGCCGGCGGATCGACGCTCGAGGCGACCCGCGAAGCCGTCGAAGCGCTCGCGGCGCAAACGGATGTGCCGGTGGCGCCGCATATATCCTGCATGGCGCAGAGCGAGGAAATGCTTCGCCGGATTTTGACGGCTTACCGGGAGATGGGCGTCAGGAGACTCGTTGTCCTTCGTGGAGACCGCCCCGAAGGCCTTTCCGGGCCGGGGCCTTTCCAGTATGCGAACGAGTTGGTCAGCTTCATCCGCCGGGAATTCGGCGATATTTTTCATATCGAAGTGGCCTGCTATCCCGAGTTTCATCCGGAATCCAGGTCGCCAGAAACCGAGTTGTACTATTTCAAACAAAAAGTCGATGCCGGCGCCAACGGTGCCGTCACGCAGTACTTTTATAATGCAGACAGTTACTTCAGTTTCGTGGATGACTGCCGCAAATCGGGAATCGATATTCCGGTTACCCCGGGCATCATGCCGATCACCAACTTCCGGCAGCTGGCGCATTTCTCCGATATCTGTGGAGCGGAGATTCCCCGGTGGATACTGCGTCGGCTTGAAGGTTACGGCGACGACGGCGCATCCATTCGCGCATTCGGACTCGACGTGGTCACGGCCCTGTGCGAACGGTTGCTCGCCGGCGGCGCACCCGGTTTGCACATCTACACGCTCAATCGCGCCAATGCCAGCTTTCTGCTGTGGCAGCGCCTCACCGCTTGAGCTTACTGAAACAATGTCCGGCCGGTGGGGTAACATGGTTGCAGGCAAGGAGTGAGTATCATGAAGGAAAGTAGCGGCAAGGTACTGGGTATCGGCGGTATTTTTTTCCGGTCGGAAGATCCTGCCAGGCTCGGAAGCTGGTACCAGGAACACCTGGGCTTCCAGGTTGAAGAATGGGGCGATACCCGGGGTACGAGCTTTGCGCCTTCGGAAATGCCGCCGGCGTCGTTTACGGTATGGAGCGCGTTCGCAGCCGGGACGCCATACTTCGGGCCGTCCGGACAGGCTTACATGATCAATCTCGTGGTTGACGACCTGGACGCGGCGCTGGAAAACGTTGCAGCAGGCGGAGCACAGGTGCTGGAAGAGCGCGAAGATCAAGACTTTGGCCGGTTCGGCTGGTTTGTTGATCCGGACGGCAACCGGGTTGAACTGTGGCAGCCACCCGAGGCGGATTGACGGTTATGGATACCCGTATTGAATCACGACTGGACGAGCTGGAAAGCCGGCTGGCTTTTCAGGACGACCTGATCGAGAGCCTTAACGAGATCATTGCGCGCCAGGATCGCGACCTTATCCGCCTGGAGCAGCGGGTGAAGTCACTGGGCGACAAACTCGATGACCTGGGAGAGGCAGGCGCTTTGTCCGGTTCACCCGGGCACGAAATCCCCCCGCATTATTAAAGTAGGAGCGATTTCAATCGCGATTTCTATGGGCTAACTCTTGTAATCGCGATTGAAATCGCTCCTACGGAAGAATGAATCAATAAGGAAGGCTGATGGCCGGTTCCTGCAGGGCCGAAAGCTGTTCGCGCAGGCTCAGTACCAGGTCTTCCCAGTAACGGGGGCTGTCAAACCAGGGAAAGGCGATCGGAAAGGCGGGGTCTTCCCAGCGGCGGGCGAGCCAGGCGGCATGATGCAGCATACGCAGCGATCTGAGCGCTTCAATCAATTGCAGTTCCCTGGGATCAAAATCGCAGAACTGCCGGTAACCCTCTACGATATCGGCCAATTGCATAGCCATTTCTGCGCTGTCGCCGGAGAGCAGCATCCACAAGTCCTGGATGGCCGGACCGGACTGGCAGTCATCCATATCGACGAACCAGGGTCCGTCCCGCCACAGCACGTTTCCCGGGTGACAGTCTCCGTGCAGGCGGATCGCGCGCGCATTTCCCACATCGTTCATATGCGGCGCGAACGCTGAGCATCAAGTCGTCGGCCAAACTGTCAAAAGCCGTTTCCATGTGGGGCGGAAGCCAGCGTCCTTCGCGGATCGTCGTCACGGAGTCGTCACCAAACCTTTCCGGCGTCAGGGCTGGCCGGAACCGGAACGGTTTCGACTTTCCGACGGCATGGATACGGCCGATGAAGCGGCCCAGCCACAAGCGGGTTTCCCGATCTTCGAGTTCGGGTGCGTGCCCGCCCTGGCGCCTGAACAAAGCCAGGCGAAAGCCCTCATGGTGAAACAGCGTCTCGCCCTTGATCTGTTTCGGTGCGATCAGCGGAATCTCGTTTTCGGCCAATTCCAGTGAAAATGAATGTTCTTCCAGGATTTGACTGTCACTCCACCGGCCGGGGCGATAAAACTTGGCCACTACGGGGTCAGACCCTTCGATTCCGACCTGGTAGACACGGTTTTCATAACTGTTGAGTGCCAGCAAGCGTCCGTCGGTCAAGAGCCCGGTGGACTCAACGGCCTGGAGGACCGTATCCGGGTCCAGGCGATAGTAAGGTGTCGCTTCGTTGCGGGGTGTTTCCATGCGGGCATCATAACGGTATTGGCGGGCAAACATGCAGCGTGAATTGCCGCAATCGTTTAGAATGGAGTATCTCTCCAGGTTCTTTGCCCATGACTGACAACACCAGAATTCTCGCGCTTTACTGTGATTTTGAAAACATTGCCCTCGGCGTCCGTGACGCCAATTACGCGCAGTTCGAAATAGAAAAGGTGCTGGAGCGCTTGCTGGTCAAAGGCAACATCGTGGTCAAGAAAGCCTACTGCGACTGGGATCGTTACAAGGGCTTCAAGGCGAATATGCACGAAGCGTCGTTCGAACTGATAGAAATTCCCCATGTGCGGCAGTCCGGTAAAAACTCCGCCGACATCCGAATGGTGGTCGACGCGCTGGACCTGTGTTACACCAAGTCCCACGTCGATACCTTCGTGATCATATCCGGCGACTCCGATTTCTCCCCCCTGGTTTCCAAGCTCCGTGAAAACAACAAGCTGGTGATCGGTGTGGGTGTGAAGAATTCGACCTCGGATCTGTTGATCGCCAATTGCGACGAGTTCATCTACTACGACGATCTCATCCGTGACGCCAAGGAGCGCAAGCCGTCGCGAAAAAAGGCCAGCGTTCGCAAGGAAAATGGAGGCCGGACAACGCAGAAAAAACAGCAGGATGACCGGGCTGAAAAGGGCTTCGAGCAGGTCCTCGAAACCATCGAAGGGCTATTTTCCGAGCGCGGTGAAGAGGACAAGATCTGGGGTTCGATGGTAAAGCAGGCTTTGAAACGCCGTAAACCCGGTTTCAGCGAGACCTATCACGGCTTCAGTTCCTTCGGAAAAATGTTGGAGCAGATGCAGACCCTCGGCATGATTAACCTGGAGCATGACCAGAAATCGGGTGGTTACATCATTACGGGTGTTCTATAACCGGTTCCCGTCCCCGGGTAAAAAAACCCGGCCTAAGCCGGGTTCGAATTTTACAAGCAATGTCCTGATTCGGTGCAATTTTCGTGCAAAGCGGACACCTTTAGTGATCAGCGCGTAAAACCCCCTAGGCGCGTGATCGTTTCTGCTCGTCCCCCAAGCATCCGGGCTTTCAAACTGATGTGTGGACGGGATACAGACCCTCGAACGCGGTCTGCGCCTGCTGACGATTGGTCAATTGGCAGGTGGCGAGTATTCTTTTGCTCTTTTTTTTGCCGTACCAGGTAGTAGAACAGTTTTCCAAGTTTGTCTTCCATGACAACTCCGTGCAATCCGTGGTAGTTGGCCTTCCATTCTTTGAAGGAGGGAGGGCCGGAGCCCTGATTGGGCAAAGAGGGGCAGGGCTCCGGTTACTCCCGCTAACTGCTACCAGTCAGTTAGTTACTTCAAGCTTATATATACAAGAATCGGGCCAAATAGTGATATTTGTCCAATTCGTAATGAAATCAGAAAGTTATAATAAGTGCCCCGGGAGACCGGGGCGCCAGGAATGGACTTGATGTCGCTATTACGTCAGAAATACTGACAATTTTTGTCAGTCTGGGGACCAAAAAAGTGCTGGAAGGACGCCTGGTCCTCAGCGAACGGGCTCCAGCCAGGACCACTTGTCCCGGGTCCGGCCGTTGAAGAGTCCGAAAAACTCGTCCTGGAGCTTCCTGGTGACAGGACCGCAACCCCCGTTTCCGATCGTCATGTGATCGACCTGGCGCACCGGGGTCACTTCGGCCGCTGTTCCGGTCATGAATATCTCGTCCGCGGCGTAAAGCTGTTCACGGCAAATGGGCATTTCGCGGGTCTCGATGCCGATTTCAGCCGCCAGCGTGGTAATCGTGTCGCGGGTGATTCCGCTGAGGATGGAGGATGACGCCGGCGGAGTCAGCAACCTGCCCTTTTGCACCAGGAAAATATTTTCGCCGGCGCCTTCGCTCAAGAGGCCGTCGGTGCCGAGGCCAATGCCTTCTTCAAATCCCCGGTCGCGGGCTTCCAGGCCAATCAGCTGGCTGGAAAGGTAGTTGCCGCCCGCCTTGACGCCCGGCGGCATGGTGTTGGGGGCCAACCGGCTCCACGAAGTGATACAGGCCTTGATACCGTTTTTCAGGCCCTCCTCGCCCAGGTAGGCGCCCCACGGGCTGACCATGATGGAAACATCCACAATGTTCATGTCCTTGGGCATGACCCCCAGTCCGCAATTGCCCCGCGCAACGAGGGGCCGGATGTAGGCGCTGGCCAGACCGCTGTCGAGCACGGTTTCGCAGCAGGCCCGGTGCAGTTCATCCACGCTGTAGTGCATCGGTATCCGGTAGACGGCAGCCGACCATTTCAGGCGGTTGAGGTGGTCGATTCCACGGAAAATGCAGGTGCCGTCAGGAGTCTCATAAGCCCGGATGCCCTCGAAAACCGAGGAACCGTAATGAAGCGCATGGCTGGCCACGTGGACCATGCATTCCGCGGATTCGCGCAGTTTGCCGTTGAACCAGATTCGTCCTTTGTTACTCATCACGGGTACCTGTATTTGGATTTTAGTGTTCGTGGAATACGTAATATTAAAGAAGATTGCACTGCGCTGATACAATCAATGTTCCAAAGTGTGGATACGGACTTCATTCTTGAATCGCCAGGTCAGTCATCATCATCACCATGCTCGTCCGGATTACAACCGGGCATTTGCCGCAGGCGTGATACTCAACGTGGGTTTCGTCGTCGTCGAGGTTTTTTTTGGCGTGATGTCGGACTCACTGGCCTTGTTGACCGACGCGGGGCACAACCTCAGTGACGTGATGGGCCTGCTGCTGGCCTGGGGTGCGGCTGCGCTGGCCAAAAAGCGGCCTTCTCCGCGCCGCACTTATGGTTATTCGCGGGCCACGATCATCGCCTCGGTGTTCAGCGGCCTGCTCCTGATGGGCGCGGTCGGCGCGATTGGCTGGGAAGCAGTCGGCCGCCTGGTGGACCCGCCGCAACCCGCTGGAAAAACGATCATGATCGTGGCTTCCATCGGCGTCGTGATCAACACGGTCACAGCCCTGTTTTTCCTGTCCGGCAAGGATCATGACCTGAACATCCGGGGCGCCTTTCTGCACATGGCGGCGGATGCCCTGGTATCACTGGGCGTGGTAGTCGCCGGAGCGCTGATCCTGTTCTACGGCTTTAACTGGATCGACCCCCTGGTCAGCCTGTTGATCGCCACGGTAATCCTCCTCTCAACCTGGGGCCTGCTCAGGGATTCACTTAACCTGGCAGTTGACGCAGTGCCGAGAAACGTCGACCCCTCGGCCGTTCGGGAATACCTGTCGGGCCTGCCGGGTGTCCGTGCCTTGCACGACCTGCACATCTGGCCGATGAGCACGACGGATACAGCCCTGACCGCCCACCTCGTCATGGATGTGTTTCCCGACAACGATCAGTTCCTGAACGATGTTGCGCATGACCTGGAGCATCGTTTCTCAATCATGCACCCGACCATCCAGATGGAGCGCCATGACAGCGATGTGGTTTGCCATCAATCGATACACTGTGCCGAGTAAGCAACAAAGCGGCAGGACTGATAAGCTGATGTTCACCGGTGTTTTCTCACAAGCGTTTATTTATCTGCTGGCAGCGGTGCTGGCCGTTCCGCTGGCGAAGCGTTTGGGCCTGGGGTCGGCGCTGGGTTATCTGCTGGCCGGTGTCGCCATCGGGCCTTTTGTTTTCGGTTTCATCGGTCCGGAAGGCCAGGATGTCATGCACTTTGCCGAATTTGGCGTGGTGTTGATGCTGTTCCTGGTGGGTCTCGAACTTGAACCGCGGGTCCTGTGGCAAATGCGGGTGCCCATTCTTGGCCTGGGCGGCTCCCAGGTCGTCATCACCGCATCGGTGGTCGGTGTGGCGGCGTGGTACCTCGGCTTACCCCCGCAAACCGCTGTGGCCGTCGGCCTGATCCTGGCGCTGTCATCAACGGCCATTGTGCTGCAAACCCTTAATGAACGGTCCTGGATGAACACAGCAGCCGGCAGGGCGGGGTTCTCGGTGCTTCTGTTCCAGGATATTGCGGTCATCCCCATCCTGGCCCTGCTGCCATTCCTGGCCCTCCCGGGAGCAGGCCTGGAAATCCCCGAAACCGCGGCACACGGGGCGCAAGCCGACCTGGCTGGCTGGATGCGGGGGTTGGTGGTGCTGGCCGTGGTGGCCGGAATCGTGGTTGGCGGACGGTTCCTGATGCGGCCGGTCTTCCATTGGATTGCATCGACCCGCAGCCTGGAGCTCTTCATTGCGACTGCGCTGACCCTGATTGTGGGTATTACACTGGCCATGGAGTTCGTGGGCCTGAGCCCTGCGCTGGGAACGTTCCTGGCCGGGGTTGTCCTGGCGGAAAGTGAATTCAGGCACGAACTCGAATCGAATATCGAGCCGTTCAAGGGACTGCTGCTGGGCCTGTTTTTCATTTCGGTGGGGGCCAGCATCGATTTCGGAATCGTGGCCGGACAACCCGTGCTGGTGCTGGGCCTGGTGGCCGCGTTGATCGCCGGCAAGTTCGGGGTCTTGCTGGTCCTGGGCAAGCTGTTCCGGCTAAACCTGGCCGACAACCTGATGTTCGGCTTCCTGCTGGCCCAGGGTGGTGAGTTTGCTTTCCTGCTGTTCTCTTTCGCCACGCAGAACCGCGTTATCAGCAGCGAACTGTCCAACCTGTTGGTCGTCGTCGTCGTGTTGACGATGATGCTGACGCCCTTGCTGATCATTGCCTATGACCGGAAAGTGCGGCCGCGCTTCATGACCAGGATCTCTCCCCGGGAGGATGACACGTATCAATGCCGGACCCAACCCGGTGATCATCGCCGGTTACGGCCGCTTCGGCCAGATTGTCTCCCGCATGCTGAGCGCCGATGGCATCAAGACCACGCTGCTGGATCATGATTCGAGCCAGATCGCGTTGACTGCCCGATTCGGGAACAAGGTTTTCTTTGGCGATGCGAGCCGGTTGCAGTTACTTCAGGCAGCCGGAGCCGACGAGGCCAGGTTGCTGGTCATCGCCATTGACGAGCGGGACAAGGCCGTGCAGATGGTTACCTCCGCCAAACAGTTTTTTCCGCATCTTCGAATATTGGCCCGGGCGTTTGACCGTTCTCATGCCTATCGCCTGATGGAGGCCGGCGCCGATGTGATTACCCGGGAAACGTTCGGGTCTGCACTGATCCTGGGTGAAGAAGCGCTCAAGCTGCTGGGTTATGACGAAGCGCGGGCTTACCGGATGATGCGCACCTTCAAACAGCAGGACGAGGAAGGCCTGAAAAAACTCTACGAAGTCTGGGGCGACGACAAAGAATACGGACTGAGGGTGCGGCAAAATGTCGAGCAACTGGAAAAAGTCCTGAAGGAAGACAGTGAAGAATCAGTCGAAGATTTTCGCGAAGCCTGGGAGCGTATGAAGGGCGCTGAAGCACGTAGATTTCCCGAGGATAGGTAGGAACGATTTCAATCGCGAAATATTGGGTCGCGATTGAAATCGCTCCTACGATTCTCTTAATTCCGGACCAGGCGCGCTCCGAGCCGGGCCAACTGTTCACCGATGACCGCATCGACAGCCGGGGCGATGCCTTTCAACCCGCCTTCCGGGTGTCCAAACACCATGTACGTGAAACTTACCGTGCTGCCGGTTTCAGTGGCATCAATTTTCCAGATCATACGGCCATCGACGGGCATCGCCTGAAGCGGCCCAAGAGCGCCGTCAAAGCGGATTTCTTCTCCCGGCGCGAGATAAATGATGCGCAAATGTTCCACGCGCCCGTTATTGGGCAGGCGTTCACAGAAACATCCGCCGCGCTCGATTTTCATGTAGAGATTGGAGGCGTCGCCGCTCCAGCTGTGCTCCCCGTTCCACCATTCGTTGATATGGGCGGTCATGGTTCGATAAATCACGAAAGGTTCGGCTTCGATCGAAATCACGTGGTTCACAGTAAAGCTATATTCGCCAACAGACGTGACTTCCGCTTTCAAAGGGAAGGCGAGCACGGCTAAAAGCGGGATGCAGACCAGGCGAAACATCGTTCTATTTCCTCCTTTCATTTCGGGGTTCTTATGCGCTTTTGCGCTGGTAATGATCGGCGACAACCTGGGCCACGCAGGCGGTCAGCTTGCGGGCAAACGGGATGTGGATGAACTCATTCGGTCCGTGGGCGTTTGAATTAGGCCCGAGAACACCCGTGATCATGAACTGGGCCTCTGGAAAGAACTCACCCAACATGGCCATGAACGGGATGGTGCCGCCTTCGCCCATATACATGACGCCCTGGCCGTAAGCCGCCTGCGACGCCTTTTCCAGCGAAGTGTGCAACCATGGGGCGATATCCGGGGCGTTCCAGCCGGAAGCGGCATGATCCGGTACGAATGAAACTTTCGCGTTTTCGGGCGGATCGGCCTCGAGCGTGGCTTTCATATTCTGCGTTGCTTCTTCGCCGTCTACGGTTGGCGGCAGCCGCATCGATAGTTTCAGCGAAGTATAAGGGCGCAGCACGTTACCGGCTGACGCCAACGCGGGCATCCCTTCTGCCCCGGTGACTGACAGTGCCGGGCGCCAGGTCCGGTTCAAAAGCCGTTCCAGGTTGTTTTTCGCCTGTGGCTGCACGCCTTCACAGAAAGGGTAGGCCTGGAATACGCCATCCCCCAGCGCTTCGGCCATCAGTTGATTTTGCTGCATGCGCTGCCCGGGAATATCGGCATGAAGGTATGCCGGCAGGATCTTCCCGGTCTTCTCATCCTCGAGCCGGCTGAGCAATTGCCGCAAGAACCCGGAAACTCGAAGGCACGACGCCCGAAGCATAGCCGGAATGCACACCTTCAGCGAGTACGTCCGCACGCAGTGTCCCGGCTGCCATGCCGCGCAGGGAAACGGTCAGCCACAACTGGTCGTAATTGCCGGCGCCGGAATCCAGGCACACCACGAGCGAAGGAGTGCCGATACGATCCCTTAAGTGGTCTATATAAAAGGGCAGGTCAAAGCTGCCGGACTCCTCGCAGGCCTCGATGATGACCACGCAGCGGGCATGGGGCAGATTTTCCTTTTGCAGGGCCATCACTGCCGTCAGCGACGCGAAGGCGGCATAGCCGTCGTCCGCGCCACCGCGGCCGTAAAGTTTGCCGTCCTTGATTACCGGTATCCAGGGACCCAGGCCGTCGGCCCAGCCGGTCATTTCCGGCTGCTTGTCGAGGTGGCCGTACATCAGGATGGTGTCGTCACCCTCGCCGGGGATATCCAGGAAAATCAGCGGGGTGCGGCCGGGTAACCTGACGATTTCACATTGCATGCCCTTGACGGGCTGGCCCTGGCACCAGGAAAAAATCTGCTGAACGGCAGTTTCGATATACCCGTTCTTTTCCCAGTCCGGATCAAAGTGCGGTGATTTGGCGGGAATTTTAATGTACTCCACCAGTTCCGGTACGATGGAGTCCATCCAGACCTCATCGACAAATTTTTGCACTGCAGCATGATCCATGTAAAAGCCTTCCCGAGAGTTGATCGTTGACCTGCTGATTATCGCATGTGGCGGCCATGCCCGTCATGCAAAGCGCCCCGTTCCCAAGGGCGTACGCGGTCTGTTATGCTGGCTGCACTTCTAACAAGACTCGGAGGGCACGAGTGAACACCCAAACCGAAGCAGTAACCAGGCCACCCATTCCCACCCGGTGAATTCCTCGGGCACCCCAAGGCACTTTGGCAACTTTCCAACATCGAAATGTGGGAACGGTTTGCCTACTACGGCATGCGCGCATTGCTGGCCGTTTACGTCGCGACGACTTTTTTCAGTCACCTGGGTGACCAGGCCAACGCCGAAGCGAGCCTGGTTTATGGCGGTTATACCGCGCTGGTATACGCCACCGGCATCATAGGCGGGTATATCGCTGACCATGTCCTGGGCTACCAGAGGTCAATTCTACTGGGCGCCATCATCATGGCAGCCGGCCTGTTCGTGCTGCTGTTCGAGGACCTGACCATGTTCCTCGTGGGCCTGGCGCTGATTGTTGCGGGCAACGGATTGTTCAAACCCAATATCTCGACCATGATCGGAAAACTGTATTCGCCGGGCGATGTGCGCCGTGATTCCGGCTTCACCATTTTCTACATGGGTATCAATTTGGGAGCTTTAATCGCACCCTTGATCACGGCGTCATGGATTGGCGCCACCTGGGGTATGAAGTGGGGTTTCTTCGCTGCTGCGATCGGCATGATCCTGTCCACGCTGTTCCTCGAAGTGGCGAAGCGGTCGCTTGGCCACGTCGGTCTTCCGCCGGCTGACAAGCAGGGCTGGGGACGCTTTTTCCTGGTGGGAATCGGGGCCCTGGTGATGGCGATAGGCGTATTTTTCCTGTTGTCTGCGAGCGAGGTCCTGGGCTACCTGCTGGTCGGCATCATGCTGGCGCTGATTGCCTACTTCATCATTTCAGGCGTCAAGAGCGGTGACAAGGTCCAGCTTCAGCGCTATATCGCGATGATCATCCTGTTCGCGGCCAACTCCTGTTTCTGGGCCCTGTTTGAGCAGGCCGGCAGTTCCATGAACTTTTTTGCCCGGGAGTTCGTGACGCCGATGGTCGGCAGCATGGAAACCTGGCAGGCGGGTGGTTTCGGCATTTTCCAGTCGCTGAACCCGCTTTATATCCTGATATTTGCGCCACTCTTTGCAGCCGTCTGGCCGTGGCTGGACAAGCGCAACATGAACCCGTCTATTCCGCGTAAATTCGCCCTGGGTCTGATCCAGGTTGCGCTCGGGTTTTACATTCTGGTATTTGCGATTGCCAACTTCCAGAATGCTGCCGGCCTGGTGCCGTGGATTTTCCTGGCGCTGACCTACCTTTTGCATACCACCGGCGAGCTATGCCTGTCGCCGATCGGTCTGTCCATGGTAACCAAGCTGGCCGCGGAAAAAGAAACCGGTATGGCGATGGGTGGCTGGTTCCTGTCGATCGCGATGGCCCAGTATGTGGCCGGTATTATTGCGGCAATCGCCTCGGGTGGCGGACATGGTCCGGAGGCCGGTGCGGCGATCGGGCAGTACTCCGATACCTACATGATGCTGTTCTGGGTCGGCCTCGGGCTTCGGCCTTGCCTACCTGGTGGTTGCGCCGTTAATCAATAAACTCATGCATGGCGTGAAGTAATTTCATGCGTATTGCCAGACGGGCCGCGAGACTGTTCAGCCTCGCGGCTGTTTTTCTCCTTATCGTGTCTTGTGAGCCCGCTATGCCACCGGAAGTTTCCCAGTCCCGGGATAAGCGGGATGCTGAAGTCATCCAGGAACCTTCCGCTGCCTGGGTCGGGTTTGTAGCGCAATACATTGAAGACTATTTCGCCACTCACCCGGCTTTTGCCGTGGTCCAGGGCCGTCACGAATACGATGGGATGATCCAGGACTGGAGCGCCGGGGGAATTGCCAGAGAAATTGCCTGGCTGAAACAGGCAAAGGAAGATGCCCTGGCTTTTGACGCGGATGATCTCGGTGACACGGGGCAGTTTCAGCGCGAGTACCTGGTTTCCTCCATCGATCGCGCCCTGTTCTGGCTCGACAAGGCCGAGTGGCCTTTCGTCAACCCGGCTTTTTACTTCGACTGGATGTCGGATTCCCTGGACCCCGGCCCTTATGTGACGCTGGAGTATGCTCCGCTGGAAGAGCGGATGAAATCATTCACCCGTTACGCCAGCAATATCCCCCGGGCTGCCGGGCAGATTCGCGCCAACCTCCGGATGCCGATGGCGCGAACACGGCTGCAATACGGCATCGATACTTTTGGCGGCCTGGCTGACTACTTGAGCAACGATGTCCCCGCGGTGTTTGCAGCTGTCGATGATCGAAGCACTGCAAACCGCATTTATCGAAGCCAATACGGCAGCTGCTGTCGCCATGCGTGATCTTGCCGGCTGGCTGCAAAGCAACCTGGCAACGGCAACAGAAGATTATGCGCTGGGTCCGGACTTGTTCAGGCAGATGATCTTCGACACCGAGAGGGTCGATCTCACGCTGGAAGAACTGAAAGCGCTGGGGCAGGCGGATATGAGGCGTAACCAGATTGCGCTGGGCGAAGCATGCGCGGAATTTGCGCCAGGGGAGAGTGTCCGCAGCTGTTTCGCGATGATGGCTAATCGAAAACCCCCTGGCGGAGCTGTCGAGAGTGCCCGGTTGCAACTGGAGGAATCCAGGGCCTTCGTGGTTGAAAAAGACCTGGTTTCCATTCCCGGTAACGAAGCGGCGTTGGTGGCCGAGTCGCCTCCCTATGCCAGGTCCAACTCAGCCTACATCAATATCCCGGGCCCCTATGAAAATAACCAGCCATCGGTCTATTACATTTCCCCGCCGAACCCCGACTGGCCGGCAGAGATGCAACAGGCTTACATACCGGGTGAGTCAGACCTTGCTGTTTACTTCAGTTCACGAAGTCTGGCCGGGTCATTTCCTCAACTTTGTCCACGCCAGGCGCTCGGATTGGATTTTTGGGCGGATATTTATTAGCTATGCTTTCGCCGAGGGATGGGCGCACTACACCGAGGAAATGATGCTGGAAGCCGGTTTTCGGCGATTCCTCCGCTGAAACCCGTATCGGGCAGCTCGGCAACGCCCTGTTGCGCAATGCACGATTCCTGTCGGCCATCGGCCTGCATACGCAGGGGATGACGGTCGAAGAGTCGGAAAAGCTGTTCAGGGAGGAAGCCTACCAGGATGAAGGAACCGCCAGGCAGCAGGCAGCCCGCGGAACCTACGACCCGGCATACCTCAACTACACGCTGGGCAAGCTGATGATCAGGGATTTGCGCAATGATTGGACGGCGACCCGCGAAGGCCGGCAGTCCTGGCGGGATTTTCATGACACTTTTCTGTCCTTTGGCGGGCCGCCGATCCCATTGGTTCGCGCCCGTATGTTGGAAACAACCGAATGACCATGTGTCGTAAATCAGTGACAGGTTCTGATGAAACTTGAGTTTTTTGGCGCCGCTGCGGAAGTGACAGGATCCTGTCATGTACTCCACGTGGGCGAATACAAGGTATTGCTCGACTGCGGCCTGATCCAGGGCAGCCGCGCAGATGAAGCCCGTAACCGCGATCCCTTTCCCTTTGACGCATCCAAAATCGATGCAGTGGTCCTGAGCCATGCCCACCTGGATCATTGCGGGCGCCTGCCCCTGCTGGTCAAGCGGGGATTCCGCGGGCCGGTCTACGCACAGGAAGCCAGTTGTGAGTTGGTGGCGATTCTGCTGGCCGACGCGGCACACCTGGCGGAGCGTGATGCCGAATACCGAAGCCGCAAAACCGGTGAACAGATCAAGCCGCTGTACACCGTCGCCGAGGGTGAGCAGGTAATCCGGCAGATGCGCCACCGGAAATACCGTGAAGTCTTCGAAGTGCTCAAGGGCGTGAAAGTCCGTTTCAGGGATGCGGGGCATATCCTCGGTTCCTGTTCGGTCGAGGTGTGGCTGAACGAAAACGGCCGGGAAAGGAAGATCGTATTTTCAGGCGATCTTGGCCAATACGACACGCCGATCCTGAAAGACCCGGAAGCCATTGACCAGCGCTGACCTGGTTTTGATGGAAAGCACTTATGGCGGACGCCGCCACCGGGATCGCCAGGAAACCATTGCAGAGCTGGGCGAGATTCTGACCTCGGAACGAAGCCGGCGCGGCAACATCCTGATTCCGGCATTTGCGATTGGCCGCAGCCAGGAGATCATGTACCAGCTCGGTAAACATTTTGAAGAGTGGGACCTGCAACGCTTCCAGATCTTCCTGGACAGCCCGATGGCGATCGAGGCGTCGAAAACCTACTGGGAAAACACCCAGCTTTACGACGAGGAAGCCACCCGCCTGCGCCTGAAGAACGGCGGCATGCCTTTGCTGCCGAACCTGAAGCTGAGCCGGCAGTCCGAGGAGTCCATGGCGATCAACCGGATCCGGTCGGGGGCTATCGTCATCGCGGGAAGCGGAATGTGCAACGGCGGCCGGATTATTCATCATCTGAAGCACAACCTGGACCGGGAGGAAACCCAGGTGTTGATCACCGGTTACCAGGCGAACGGATCACTGGGGCGCCGGCTGGTGAACGGTGAGGAAACCGTGCGGATACACGGCCAGACCATACCGGTGCGGGCAACCATTCACACCCTGGGCGGGTTTTCAGCCCACGGTGATCAGGATGACCTGGCGCGCTGGTACGAATGCATGGAAAACCGGCCCCCGGTTTACCTGGTCCACGGCGAAACAGACGCCCAGGAAGACTTCAGCAAGTACCTTGCCGGCCGCTGTGGCGCCACCGTGCACATCCCCAGGCCGGGGGACGTTCTGGAATTATAAGCGGGCCATACCCGCGATTTAAGTACGTGCCACAGTCGGGGGCCGCATGCCCTCTTAAGGACACGCTCGAGACGTCCCTGTTCGCTCGGCATTTGTTCCCGACAAATGACGGTCCTGAACAGGGCATCCCACCCCCTCCTTTGGAATGAATTGCCCAGACATTCGGGACACCAAGCTTAGGTGAGGGGCCGGGTACCTGCTGGTGGGACCGTCGGCCGTCGGGAACGGCCGAGGAGCGCACACGGACGTCTTGAGCGTGTCCCGGCAGCAGGTACCCGGTTCCTCACCGGGTTCGGAGTGAATTCGCGGGCATGGCCCGCTCCAACGGCGCTCTTAAGTATGGCGTGATTTCAGAATCCGGGTGACCTCACCCAGATCCAGGCCACTAGCGCGCAACAACACCAGCAGGTGGTACAACAGGTCGGCTGATTCATTGGCCAGTTCTTCACGGTCACCGGCCGCTGCGGCCAGTGCGGTTTCCACCCCTTCTTCCCCGACTTTCTGGGCGATGCGCTTGATCCCCGCTTCGAATAACCGGGTGGTATAGCTGTCTTCGGGGCGGTCAATGTCACGCTGCGCGATCAGTTTTTCCAGGCCAGCCAGGAAGGCGAGTTCAGGCGCTACCTGCAGCCCGCTTTCGTCGAAGCAGGTATCCGTGTTCCGGTGGCAGGCGGGTCCGGCAGGCGTGGCCAGCACCAGCAGGCAATCACTGTCGCAGTCCGAGTGTACAGCGACAAGTTCCAGCGTATTGCCGGAGGTCTCGCCCTTGGTCCAAAGCTTTTTCCGGCTCCGGCTCCAGAACGTGACAACGCCCTTGTCCAAACTGTGTGCCAGCGCCTCCCGGTTCATATAGGCCTGCATCAATACCCGGCCGTCGAAAGCATCCTGCACGATTGCCGGCAGCAGGCCGTCCATTTTCTGCCACCCAAGTTTTTCCACGTCCCGTGAGTCACGGATCAGCATGGCCTTACCTCGATGCCGGCGCCAGCCAGCGTTTTTTTCAATTCAGGAATGGGAATCTGGCCGGAATGGAAAACCGTGGCCGCCAACGCGGCATCGACATCCGCCTGCTCAAACACGGCGATAAAGTGTTCCGCGGTTCCGGCCCCGCCGGAAGCCACCAGGGGAATCGGCAACACTTGCCGCGCGGCCAGCAATTGCACGATATCGTAGCCCTTGCGTGTGCCGTCGGCAGACATGCAATTGAGGACGACTTCGCCTGCGCCCCGGTCGACGACCTCGGCCAGCCAGTCGAGGGTCTGCCTGCCGGGTGATTTCATCGCATCCGGCGTGCCGGTATGTGAGCGGACCGTGTAAGCGGCTCCGTCCGCTGATCGAATCGACCCCGATGACCACGCACTGGCTGCCGAATGACTTGACCAGTTCGTTGATCAGCCCGGGGTTTTCAAGCGCCGGTGTATTGATCGAGATCTTGTCCGCACCCTGGGACAAAACCCGGCCGGCGCTCTCGACGCTGCGAATACCGCCGGCCACGCAAAAGGGAATGTCAATGGTTTCCGACACCCGGCGCACCCAGTCGATATCGACGCTGCGGCCTTGCGGGCTCGCGGTAATGTCATAGAAAACCAGTTCATCGGCGCCCTCGTCCCGGTACCGGGCTGCAAGTTCGATGATATCGCCCATCACCCGGTGGTCACGAAACTGCACGCCCTTCACCACCTGGCCGTCGCGCACGTCCAGGCAGGGGATGATCCGGCGGGCAGCGCTCTTTGCGATCATACGCGTCATGACAGCGCCTTGATGGCTTCGGCCACGGTGAAACAACCTTCCAGCAGGGCTTTCCCGGTCACCGCAAAATCCACGCCGGTTTTCGACAGTTTCTGCAGATCGAGCAGGCCACTTACGCCGCCGGAGGCCTGCACAGCCAGATCGGGATAGCGGCTGACGATCTCCCGGTAAAGGTCGAGGTTCGGCCCGGTCATCGCGCCATCGCGGCCGATGTCGGTGCACAGCACATGCTTCAGACCCTTGTCCGAGTAATAATCCAGCAGTTGCCAAAGTGTATTGCCGGAGCCCCGGGTCCAGCCGTGCGTGCGCAACAACGGGCTGCCTTCCTCATCGATTCGCACGTCCAGTGCAGCGACCAGCCGGTCCTCGCCAAACTCGGCAAGCCATTCGGCAAAAGTTTCCGGTTCAGTAACACACTGGCTCCCGACCACGACCCGGCTTGCGCCATGCTCCAGGCGTTTGCGGATATCAGCCGCGACCCTTACTCCGCCGCCGGTCTGGACCGATTGCTCCGCGTTGCGCAGCAGGCGCAGCAATGGCCTTATATCGGCGCTTGGGCCATCCCTGGAGGCGGCCAGGTCAACCACGTGCAGCCACTGCGCACCTTCCCGTGCATAGGTGGCGGCCAGCCTGACGGCGTCCAGGTCGTATACCTTGCACTTGTTGAAATCGCCGTGCAGAAGGCGAACACAGCTACCGTCCAGCAGATCGATGGCGGGGATGATTTGAACGCTCATTGCAAAGGTGACTCCAGGAATCCGCTGAGTAAGCTGGCGCCCGCTTTCGCGGAACGTTCCGGGTGGAACTGTGCGCCGTAGAAATTGCCTTTACGAACAATGGCGCTGAACTCGCTGCCATGGGTGCTGGTTGCGAGGGTCCATTCGCTGACCGGCGCCGCAAACGAATGTACGAAATAAAACCACTTTCCATCAAGCGGCTCGGTCAGGTTGTCAGGCGCCTGGTTGGTGATGGAGTTCCAACCCATGTGAGGCACTCGCAACCCCGGGCTTTCCTTCAGCCTGCCGAGTCGTCCCGGTATCAGCCCCAGCAGGCGGGCGTCATCTTCTTCAGAAGACTCGAACAGCAGTTGCATGCCCAGGCAGATACCGAGAACAGGTTGTTTCAGCTGTTGAATGACAGGCGTCAGGCCCTGCTGATCCAGTACTTCCATGGCCCTGCCCGCGGCGCCGACACCGGGCAGGATGACACGATCCGCCGAGCGGATTGCCATGGCATCACTGGTGAATTTCGGCTCCACGCCAAGGCGTCTCAAGGCGTGCAGCACAGAGGCGATATTTGCCCCGCCGCTGTTTACTACCGCGACCGACATCAGAGCACGCCCTTGGTGCTGGGCATTTCACTACCCTGCCTGGCCAGCGCGGGTCTAAGCGCGCGGCCGGCGCCCTTGAACAATGCCTCGATCATGTGGTGGGTGTTTTCGCCGCGGACTTTCAGGTGAATAGCGGCGCCCAGGGACTGGCTGAGCGATGCGAAGAAATGCCGGACCATTTCGGTGGATAAGCCGCCAACACGGTCCCGCGGGAAATCCGCCTCGAAAACAATGGCCGGCCTTCCGGACAGGTCAATGGCTGCTTCCGCCAGGGATTCATCCATGGGCAACAGGAAGCCGTACCGGCCTATCCCGCGCCGGTCGCCCAGGGCCGAGTTCAAAGCCTGTCCCAGGGCCAGGGCGGAATCCTCAACGGTGTGGTGCTCATCGATGTCCAGGTCGCCCCGGCAGCTGATTTCCAGGCTGAATCCGCCATGGCTGGCCAACTGGTCGAGCATATGGTCGAAGAATCCAATCCCGGTATCCGCTTCGCATCTGCCCCCGGCGTCGAGGTCGACAAAAACCCGGATATCGGTCTCGTTGGTTTTTCGCTCTACGGTCGACTGCCTCGGCTGGTTAACCAGCAGGTGGCTGATGGAAGCCCAGTCATGCAAGCCGTTGCCCAGTTGCAAGCCCTTGATACCCATATTACCAGCCAGCACCAGGTCGGTCTCCCGGTCACCGATCACCCAGCTGTCCGTGAGATTCAGCTCACCACTTTTGAGGTAGTCAAGCACCATTCCAATACCGGGTTTCCGGTTTGGCGAATTTTCGTGTTCAAAATGCGGGTCAATCAGAACGGCACTGAAGGTAATGCCCTGTGATGCAAAAATATCGAGCATTTTTTGCTGCGGAATCTCGAAATCGGCCGTCGGGAAAGAGGCCGTGCCGAGTCCGTCCTGGTTGCTGATCATGACGAATTCATACCCGGCCTGTTTCAGCTCCAGCAGCGCCGGTATCACCCCGGGCACCAATTCAAGTTTCTCGAGCGAATCGACCTGTTCGTCAGGCGGCTCCGTGATCAGGGTGCCGTCACGGTCGATGAACAGGATGCGACGTTTTCTATCATTCTTCATGAGTTTTCCCATTCGTCGAGAACCGCTGCGAACTTTTCCAGTTCATATTCCAAACCTACTGAGATGCGCAGACAGTTTTGCAGTAGCGGGTCGGCCGGATACCCCCGGATGATCACGCCCCGGCTGGCGGAGAAGGCGAGCAGATCCGGCGCGTTGTCCACCCGGATCAGGATGAAATTGGCGTCGCCGGGTATGATATCCCGGATAAAGTCGCGATTTTGCAGGATCCGCAGCAGGTAACGCTTGTTGTTTTGAATTTCCTGCATCAGCTCCCGCTGTTTATCCAACATGTCGTCCCCGAGCATGCGCAAGGCCAGGTTCATGACCGGACTGGGCACGGGGTAGGGTGCAATCACCCGGCGCAGCAGCGACAGGAGCGCGTCGGGGGCAAGCACCGCACCGCAACGCAGGCCGGCTGAAGCCCAGGCCTTGGACATGGTCCGCAGCACGACCAGGTTTTCATGTTCCGAGATCAATGCAGAAGCTGACGGCTGCAGGCAGAATTCTGCATAAGCCTCATCCACGACGACGACTGCGCGGTTCTCGCAGACCTCCAGTAGCTGGCTGAGAAACACCTCGCTGACAACGTCCCCGGTCGGGTTGTTGGGCGAGGTCAGGAACACCAGCCTGATCCGGGCATCCGCTTGCACGGCGTCCAGGACCTCCTGTTCGACCAGCCGGAATCCACGTTCCACCTGCCGGTTCACAGCGACAATACCGGCGTTCTGGGTCTGCGCAGCGATCCGGTACATGCCAAAGGTGGGTGGGCAGTGCAGGATGGCGTCCTGCCCGGCGCGGCAAAAAACCCGCACCAGCAGATCAATTCCTTCATCGCTTCCCCGGGTGAGCAGAACGCAATCTTCCGGAACACCATACAGGGCTGCCAGTCGCGCGACCAGTTCCGCCGGTTGTGGATCGGGGTACCGGTTCAGACGACCCGGGTCTTCCAGCAAGGGCCGGGGGGACTCGTTTGCATTCAACAGGATTCCCTTGCCCGGGGCTTCCTTGCGCGCCGACGAATAGGGTTTCATGGCGACAATCTCAGGCCTGGCCAGTGACTCGATGCCCATCAGCGCTCGCTCCGGTCGTCAAGCCTGGCGCGGACGGCCATCCGGTGCGCATCCAGTCCTTCGACCGACGCCAGTTTTTCCGCTGTCGGGCCGACTTCCTGCAACGCAGCCCGGTTCGCCTGCTGGAGAGTCATCCGTCGCATGAAATCACCCATGCCGAGCGCACCGTGAGAGCGTGCCCAACCGTAGGTCGGAAGCACGTGGTTGGTGCCTGAACAGTAGTCGCCCGAGGGATTCGGGCGTCCAGGGGCCGATAAACACCGAACCGGTGTTCCGGACGCGGTTTGCAAGTTCGCTGGCGTCCGCGGCATTCAGAATCAGGTGCTCCGGCGCGTAACGGTTGGACAGTTCGATGGCGGAATCCATGTCCTCTACCCGGATGATGCGCGATTCAGCAAGTGATTGGCTGAGGATGGCGGCCCGGGGTGACAGTGGCGCCAATTCGAGAAGCTTTTCGATGACAGCCCCGGCCAGTTCGTCACTGTCTGTCACCAGCAAGACCTGGGAGTCAGGCCCGTGCTCGGCCTGGGACAGCAGGTCCCAGGCGATGAATTCGGGATTGGCGCCGGAATCAGCGATGACCAGGACTTCCGAGGGTCCGGCGGGCAGGTCGATGGCAGCACCCTTCGGGTCCTGTGACACTTGCTGCTTGGCCTCGGTTACCCAGGCATTGCCCGGTCCGAAAATTTTCGCGCATTTTGGGATCGATTCAGTGCCATAGGCCATTGCTGCGATCGCCTGGGCTCCACCCGCGCAAAAGACGCGGGAAACGCCACACAAGCGGGCGGCCACCAGGATTTCCGGGGCGATCCTTCCCGTTTTACCCGGCGGTGAACACATCACGATGTCTTCACAGCCCGCCAGGACCGCCGGGATCGCGAGCATCAGTACCGTCGAGACCAGTGGCGCACTGCCCCCCGGGATGTACAGGCCCACCGGTGAAAGCGCCTGGTATCGGACTTCGCAGGTCAGGCCGGGAGCGGTTTCCAATGAACTGTTACGCGGCATGTCGGCAGCATGAAACATCCGGATGCGCTTGCCGGCGTCGTCAATGGCCTCGATCAGTTCAGGGTCGGCTCGGTTCACTGCGCCAGTCAATTCCTCGTGGCCGTATTCAAACGACGGCCGGCCGGGTTCCATCGAGTTCCAGCGTCAGTTCAGCCAGCGCGAGGTCGCCGCCTTCACGCACCCGCCCGAGGATGGCTGCCACGGCGTCGCCCAGGCCGGGATTATGAAACACCGGGCGTTCCAGCAACCTTTCCTGTTCATCCGGTCCCAACGAAGACCACCGGAGCATTTTCAAATCAAGCATCGCTCATTCCGTACCCGGCTCAGGCGAGCATTTTCTCGACAGGAAGGACCAATATTGCCGAGGCGCCGACGGCTTTCAAGGCTTCGAGGTGTTCCCAGAACACCGCCTCGCCGCACACCGCGTGTATCGCAATCCGGTCAGAACCTTCCAGCGGCATGATCGAGGGGTGCTCCACCCCGGGTAACAGTTCCGTAATTTTTTCCAGGGCTTCGCGTGGCGCATGCAGCATGACGTATTTGCATTCCGCTGCCTGCATTACGCCTTCAAGGCGCGCCAGCAGGCGGTCGAGCAATTTCTGCTTGGCATCGGAGATGTTATTGACCCGGCCATACAGCGCCGCCTGGCTCTCGAACAAAACTTCGAGTTCACGCAGGTGGTTGGCTCTGAGCGTCGACCCGGTGGACACAAGGTCTGAAATCGCGTCAGCAGTACCCAGGCCGGGCGCTATTTCGACCGACCCCGACAGTTCGACGATACGGGTGCTTATTCCCTGCTCTTTCAACAGGTGCCGGGTGAGTGCCGGATAGCTGGTGGCAATTCTCTTTCCCTCCAGGGCGGCGATGCCCGGTATGTCGCTGTTTTCCGGGATCGCGACAGAAAGCCGGCAATGTCCGAAGGGAAGTTTTCGAAGACAATTCAGTTCGTTTTCACCATTTCGCTCCAGCATGACTTCGCGGGCGATATTCTCGCCGACGATGCCCAGTTCGCAGACGCCATCAAGCAGCATGCGGGGTATGTCGTCGTCCCGAACCAGCAGGACATCCACCGGAAAATCACGCCCGTACCAGAACAGTTTGTCCTTGCTGCGTGCAAAACTCAGGCCACAGCTTTTCAGGACCTCCAATGATTTCTCTGACAGGCGGCCGGATTTTTGTACGGCGACTCTTAAACGACTCATGATGGTTTTTTCTCCAGGCGGTCCAATACGGTGCGGTATCCGCCCGTGCCATGTTCCATGTAACGTGCCACGCGGCCGATCGTGGTCACACTGACTTCAGTCATCTCCCTGATATCGCGATAGGAATGACCCTGGTTGACCAACTGGGCGACCCGCCAACGGTCCACCATGGCCTCGACTTCCGCCGGGGTGCACAGGTCCTCAAGGAACTGCTGGACCTCCTGCGACGTCTCCAGCGCCAGCAATGCTTCAGAAAGCGATCGGGCGGCTGATTTCAACTCGCTTTTCTGTGACTGATCGTGTTGTTTCATGGCTGTTCTAATGTATTAATGTGTTAATACATTGGTATAGTACTTCAAACATCCGGCGCAATCAAACTTTAAGCACGGTTTAAACCCTTGCTGCAGTGGTAGCATCCAATATAGCGAACCCCATGTATGTTGGATTCTGAAAGGGAGTGAAAACCATGAAGGCAGTTGCATTTGCGAGTATTGCGCTGTTGTTTTTTTCGGTGACCGCGAACGCGTCGGTAACCGGGACTGAAGAAATGACCTTTGATGTGAATGCCGATGCGCGCATCAGCCTGGAAAACATCAACGGCGATATCCGCATCACCGGAGGGTCCGGCGACAAGGTTCACGTGGTAGTCAACAAGAAGGCAGGCAGCCAGGAGTACCTCGATGACCTGAAAGTAGACATCGACGCGGATAAAGACTACATCCGTATTGAAACCAGGCATCCGAAGAGTGAGAACAAGTGGTTCAAATGGGGCGATGACCACAACGGCAGTGTTTCCTACGTGCTTGAAGTTCCTGCCACGGTCAACCTGGACACGATCTCGACCGTCAACGGTGACGTGGAAATCACCGCGGTGCAGGGTAACGTCAAGGCCGAGACGGTCAACGGGTCCCTGGAAGCGCTTGGTCTCGAAGGAGACGTCAAGCTTGAAACGGTCAATGGCAGCATCCAGGCCGAGTTCGATCACATGGGTGCCGGCCAGAGGGTTTCCGCAGATGCGGTGAACGGCAAGGTAACCCTGGTTCTGCCCGCAGACGCCAGCGCACGGGTGGAGGCCGAAACGGTCAATGGCAGCATCAATGCGGACGATTTTGGCCTCGAGGCGGAGAAGGGATTTGTCGGGCGTGATCTTTCCGGTGAAATTGGCGGAGGAGACGCGCGAATTTCCCTGGATACCGTGAATGGTTCGATAAAGATCATGAAGAAATAGCGGATTACCCGATACGCCAGGAAAGACCCGGCCAAGTGGCCGGGTTTTTTTATGTGGTTTACTGATATATCATTCTCTGTTCCACCCACCCAAACGGAACAAGAATGGCAACACCTGCCCGCAGCCTTGCTGAACAGGCCTATGAGTTACTGGAGGAAAAGCTGGTCACGCTCGACCTGCCTCCCGGGGCGCAGGTTTCTGAAGGACAGCTGATTGATATGACCGGACTGGGCCGGACACCGGTTCGCGAAGCCATCCAGAGGCTGGCGCAACAGGATATGTTCATCGTTTTACCCCGCCGGGGGCTGGTAGTCACCCCGGTCAGTCGTGGCAACATGTTACATATACTTGAAGCGAGAAAACCCATCGAACGGGTGATAATTTACCGCGCTGCGTTGAACGCAAAAGACGATCAACGCAGCGAAATTTCAGCGATCGCCAGGAAACTGACGTTTTCACATGAGAGTTTTTCCGATTTTCTCAAACTGGACCAGGAATTGAACAACTTGCTTGATGCGTGTGCAGCCAACCCTTATGCCACTACCGCAGTGGCTCCCCTGAGAAGTCACTGCCGCCGGTTCTTTTACGGCAATCGTAACCAGATGCAATTGTCCGAGACGATCATCGCCAGTTCGAAGATGGCCCGGCTGATTGCGCGCCGGGACTATGTGAGCGCCCAGAAAGCATCCGATGCAGTCATGGCGGTACTTGAGCGCTAGCGTAGCCAGCGCGGGGCGCTGAATGATCATGGCGAAGCGGACGACATTTCACTGCATCGATGCGCACACCTGCGGCAATCCTGTCCGCCTGGTATACAGCGGTGGGCCCGAGTTGGAAGGCGAGAGCATGCTTGACCGCCAGCAGCATTTTATTTCTGAATTCGACTGGATTCGAACGTCGCTGATGTTCGAACCCCGCGGGCACTCCATGATGTCGGGCAGCATACTTTATCCAAGCTGGCGGGAGGACTGCGACATCGGTGTGCTGTTCATCGAAACCTCCGGCTGCTTGCCCATGTGCGGTCACGGAACCATAGGTACGGTGACCATCGCCATCGAGAACGGCCTGGTGACTCCAAGGACTCCGGGACAACTCAACCTGGAAACCCCTGCAGGGAAAGTGACGGTTTCCTATTCCATGGAGGGCCGGAAAGTAAAGTCGGTGCGGCTGACCAATGTGCCGTCCTTTTTGCATTCCAGCGGGCTCGAAGTGGAGTGCCCCGAGCTGGGTGGAAATTTGAAATTCGACATCGCTTACGGTGGAAATTTTTATGCCATTGTGGAACCCCAGGAGATTTATGAAGACCTCACCCGGCTGAGCGCGGCCGATATCCTGCGCCTGAGCCCGCTGATACGGTCAAGAATCAACCAGCGCTACACGTTTTCCCATCCTGATGACGAGCGCCTGTCTCACATGCGCCACGTCATGTGGGTTGGCAGGCCGCTGATGCCCGGTTCAAATGGACGCAACGCGGTGTTTTACGGCGAGTCCGCGATCGACCGCTCACCCTGCGGGACCGGTACATCGTCGCGCCTGGCCCAGCTGGCCGCCCGTGGTGAGCTTTTGGTCGGCGACGAGTTTATCCATGAAAGCTACATTGGCAGCCAGTTCAAAGGCCGGGTGGAAGCGACCGCACAGGTGGGTCCATTCCCGGCCATTATTCCCAGCGTCGAGGGCTGGGCGCGCGTTTACGGGCACAACGTCATCACGGTAGATCCGGATGATGACCCGTTCTGGGCAGGCTTTGTGGTCACCTGACGGGGCCCTGACACTGAGGATCAGCAAGATGAGAACCTTTTGGAATCCCGGAGCATCCGGATGGATCGCAGCACGCTTGCTGCTGCCTGTATTCCTGTTACTGGCCAATGCCGGCGCCGCACTGGCTGCCGGGGACAGCGAGCGCTTCAAAGAGATTTATGAAAAGGAGTGGGCGTTCAGGCTGCAGGAGTTTCCGCTGTTTGCCTCGGAGGTGGGGGTGCACGACTATGCAGACCAACTGGGTGATGTCAGTGAAGAAGCCCAGTTACGCCGTTATGAATACTGGAAAGAAATTCGCCAGGAACTGGACGGGATTTCCTGTCAGCGCCTCAGTCACGAAGACTGCATTAACTACCGTATCTACGTTAAACAGATCGATAACTACCTCGCAGCTTACGAGACCAAGTCGTACCTGATTCCTTTCAACAGTGATTCAGGTTTTTACATGGAGCTGCCGATGCTGCCAAAGGACACCGATTTTTCCGGCCTGGAGGACTATCGCAACTACCTGGGCCGCCTCCACCAGTTGCCGCGTTTGATGGACCAGTACATTGGTTTGATGCGTGAAGGGCTGAAACTCGGGATCACCCAGCCCCGGGTGATCATGGACGGGCGTGACGGGCCTATCAAGGCGCAACTCGTTGAAAGCGCGGACCAAAGCCCGTTTTTCATCCCGTTCCAGTCCATTCCCGAATCCATTGCTGGCGGCGAGAAGGCGGAATTGCTGGCCACCGCAGACCAGGTGATTGCCGGTGATGTGATCCCGGCTTACCAGCGCCTTTATGATTTTTTCCAGCAGGAATATATTCCGGGTGCGCGCGAAACCCTGGGAGCCAGCGCATTGCCCGGTGGCGAACGCTTTTACCAGTCCCAGATAGAGCTCTACGTGACGCTGGATATGACCCCGGATGAAATACACCAGATAGGCCTGGAACAGGTAGCCAGGATTCGCAGGGAGATGCAGGCGATCATAGATGAACTGGGTTTCGAGGGCGATTTTGCGGCATTCCTGCAGTTTCTGCGCACCGATCAGCAGTTTTATGCGAAGACTCCCAGGGAGTTGCTGGCCTTTGCGTCCTATTACGCGAAGAAAATCGACGGGCGCCTGCCAATGTTGTTCGGGCATCTTCCGCGTCAGCCCTACGGCGTGGCGCCTGTTCCGGACGATATCGCGCCTTTTTACACCTCCGGAAGAGCGGTATCCGCCCCCCTTGATGCGCTCCGTGGCGCTTACTACTGGGTAAATACCTATGACCTGCCCAGCAGGCCACTGTATGCCATTCCGGCGCTGACGCTTCATGAGGGTGCTCCGGGCCACAGCACGCAAATCTCGCTTGCGAAGGAGCAAAAGGATCAGCCTCCATTCCGCCGCCATGTCTACATTTCCGCATTCGGCGAGGGCTGGGGCCTGTACTCTGAAAAACTGGGTCTTGAAATGGACATCTATGAAACGCCATATGAACATTTCGGCCGGCTCACCTACGAAATGTGGCGTGCTTGCAGGCTCGTGATTGACACCGGCATTCATGCCAAGGGCTGGACCCGTGAACAGGCGCTGGATTTTCTCGCGTCCAACACGGCGCTGTCGATGCACGAGGTAACCACCGAAGTTGACCGTTATATCTCCTGGCCGGCCCAGGCGTTGAGTTACAAGCTGGGCGAATACACGATTTTGCAGCTACGGGCCCGAGCCGAGCAGGACCTCGGTGACGCTTTTGACGTCCGGGCCTTCCATGACTTCATACTTTCACTGGGTTCCGTACCGCTGGATGTGCTCAGCGAGGAAACCTGGCTCTGGATTGCCAAATCAACAAAACAAGGATTAGATCACGCTTATGAATATCGAAAACAAAAAAGTCGTTTCATTTCATTACACGCTGAGCAACGCACAGGGTGAGCAAATCGAATCGTCACGTGAACGTGAGCCGATGGTCTACCTGCACGGCGCGGGGAGCATCATCCCCGGGCTGGAAAAAGCCATGGCGGGCAAAAAGGCGGGTGACAGCTTCGAAGTCAGGGTCGAACCGGCGGATGCCTACGGGGAGCGCAAAGAGAACGGTATCCAGCGAATCCCGGCGAAGCATTTCAAGCACGCCGAGCGCCTGCAGGTCGGGCAGCCCGTCATTCTGCAGACCCAGCAGGGCCAGGTGCAGGTAACGGTGGTCAAGGTGGGACGCTTCAATATTGACGTAGACCGGAACCACCCGCTGGCCGGGCAGACCTTGACGTTTGACGTTGAAGTGACCGACGTCCGGGAGGCGACGGACGAAGAACTCGCACACGGGCATGCGCACGGTCCCGGCGGAGCCCACCACTAGGGAGCCCCGTTGGCCTGAGGTTTTTTTACGCTTTCCGGGCGATGACCTTCAACTCGTCCATGTTCATGATGCGGACTTGTTTGCGGTCGACTTTTACGACGCCGGCTTTCTGGAAGCGCGCCAGCACCCGGCTGACCGTTTCGGTCGCCAGCCTCAGGTAGCTCGCTATATCGCGGCGTGACATGGCCAGGATGAACTCCTTGTCGGAGTATCCGCGGCGGGTAAACCGGTCGGACAACGACAGCAGGAACATCGCGATCCGCTCGTCTGCGCTCAGGTCGCCGGCAATGGTCTCCAGTTCGCTGATCCTTTGGCTCATCACGCGAAAGAGTTCTGACTGCAATTCGGGCATATGCCGCGCCATGGTGGTCACGGTATCGAACGTCAGGCCGCATACTGCGCTGGTGTCGAGCGCAACCACGTTCGCGACGTGTTTACACGAATGGATCGCGTCAAGTCCGATGATTTCGCCGGGGAGGTGGAACCCCAGTACCTGTTCCTGACCTTCGTGGTCGATGACATAGCTCTTGAAACAGCCGGTGCGCACCGAGGCTACCGAGCGGAATTCATCTCCGGCGCGGAACAGGTGCTCGCCGGGCTGGATGGGCCGGGAGCGATGCACGATTTGCTCGAAACGCTCGGTCTCGTCCGGGGTGAGGCCTCGTGGCAGGCACAACTCTCCCAGCGCACATCTGCTGCACGCAACCTGTGACCGTGAGGGCTCCCTGCGGTAATCTCTGATGTTGGCGACCCTTAACGAACTTTCCATGATGTGCTCTCCAAATCTCCAAATAATTAGTTCTTTTAAATGCATTATATTGCGCAGGCACACCTCTACGCATGCGTAGAACTACTTATTCCGGCACCCGTCCGGGTGTAAAACTTCCTTAAAAACCTCCGTTCAGTGGTCCCTTAGATAACGCGTGAAAATTTGGGTTTGGATTCAGGAGCCTGAAGGTACTCGTCGAAAATCATTGCGACGGCCCGCAGCAACAGCCTTCCTTCGGGTGTCGCCCTGAATTCGTCATCGCCTATTTCAATCAGCCCGTCTTCCTCCAGTTTCTGCAGATTCCCCAGTTCGAGTGCGAAGTGGTCATGGAAATCGATGGCGTAGTTTGATTCAAATTCCGCGAACCGGACTTCTCCATGGCACATGATGGATTCGATGATACTTCGGCGAAGCCGGTCTTCAGTGGTCAGCTTGACGCCACGCCAGATCGGAAGCTGACCCTCATTCACCACGGATTGCCAGGTTGGAATGTCCTTGATGTTCTGGGCATAGCAGTCACCCACCTTTCCAATCGCACTGACACCCAGGCCCACCAGGTCGCATTCACGGCGCGTCGAATAACCCTGGAAATTGCGCTGCAGGCCACCCTGGCGCTGGGCTATCGTTAATTCATCGTCGGGCAGCGCGAAGTGGTCCATGCCAATGTAAACGTAGCCAGCGGCGGTCAGCTTTTCGATGGTCAATTCCATCAGTTTGAGCTTGGTCTCCGGCGCCGGAATGTCTTTTGCATCGATCATGCGTTGCGCGCGGAAGATGTGCGGCAGGTGGGCATAGTTGTAAACGGCCAAACGGTTGGGTTTGGCGCTGACCACGGTATCAATGGTTTTACCAAAACTTTCAGCGGTTTGCAGCGGGAGTCCGTAGATCAGGTCCACCGAAACCGAGTTAAAGCCGAGTTTTCTCGACTCTTCAATCATCGCCAGCGAGGCTTCAGGATCCTGGATGCGGTTGACCGCCTGTTGAACCTTGGGATCGATATCCTGCACGCCGAGGCTGATCCGGTTGAAGCCCATGCCGGCCAGTTGAGCGAGTCGCTCATTTCCCATGGTCCTGGGGTCTACTTCGATGGAAAACTCCCGGCTTTCGTCACCGCTGAGTGAAAAATGCTCACCAAGGCATGCAACCAGGCGGGCCAGTTGTGCATCGTCGTGAAAAGTGGGGGTGCCTCCGCCGAAGTGAAGTTGGACGACTTCGCGGTCGTGATCGAACAGTGTTCCCTGTAATTCGATTTCCCGTTCCAGGAGTTCCAGGTATTGGTCACCCTGGTCCTGGTGCCGCGTTACTTTCTTCATGCACCCGCAGTAATAGCAAAGAGACTTGCAAAAAGGCAGGTGCACATAGAGCGAAAGCGGTTTGGGGATCAGATCGCTGTTGCTGAGTGCAGTGAACCGGCGATAGGCTTCTGCGTCGAAACCTTCCATGAACTGAACAGCAGTAGGATAAGAGGTGTAACGGGGTCCCGCTATGTCGTACCTCTTGATCAACTCTGTATTAAATTTGACTCGCTGTTCCATGGAATCTCTCTGATTCTTTCGTGTTATTGATCAAGCGTAAACGATGCCGGTCCGCACAAAGTTGACCAGAGTCAAAAGCTTAGCCTTTGAACAGCCCGCCCGCAAAAAATAATTCAAAATTCGGCAACAATTTTGCGGGAATTGGAAAAGTAAAACATGACTCAGGTCAATTACCGTCCAGTACAGCCACCGTACACTTACTTCCGTCGACAAACCGGAACATTGGTTTTTCGAAATACGATTGTGTGAAGACTCTCCAAGTCTCAAGAATTTAGGCCAGACATCTGTCTGGCCTTTTTTTTGAACTTCGGGATTTGTCCAGGGAACCGCTGATCAACTGCCGGTGTAAATACATCCGGCGTTACAGGTTTCCTGCACGACGACCCTGGAGAGCTCGGGCAGTTCCGGGACCAGGTTATGCCAGATCCACCGGGCCAGGTTTTCGCTGGTCGGATTTTCCAGCCCGTCGATGTCATTCAGGCAATGGTGATCAAGCTGATCGAACAAAGGCTGGAATGCGCGGCGTAAATCCGCGAAATCCATAACCCAGCCGGATTCCGGGCCGACCGGACCGGTCACGTGCACCTCGATCCGGAATGAATGCCCGTGCATTCGGGCGCACTTGTGTCCTTCGGGGACGTTGGGTAAACGGTGAGCCGCTTCAATTTGAAATACGCGAAAAACATCCATGGGCGGATTGTGCCGCCCGTGGAGACTTGGTGCAACCAAACGAGTCTCACGTGCGACGGCATTCCGGCGGCGCTTCTTTGCCTGCGGCAAAACCGCCCCGCCTCCATAGCCTGCACTTGCGACGGCATTCCCGTAGGTTTTCTTTGCCTGCGGCAAAACCGCCCCGCCTCCATAGCCTGCACTTGCGACGGCATTCCGCGGCGCTTCTTTGCCTCTTAGCCGGTCTTGAAACCCGTACGCGAGTGAGACCCGTCACAAAACGGTTTGCTCGCTGATTGGCCACAGCGGCACAGTGATCCGCGCATTTTCACGCATTCCTGGTTGAACTGGTTATGCAAACGGAGCCGGCCCCTGAAAGTTATCGGGCCATCCTTGATACAGGACAAGGTGATTTTGCTCGGCCGCTGAGAAGCCGCGATTTCCGATGCTTCGGCAATCTTGCCGGGATTCAGAAATTCTTTTTCCAGGTGCGCGCCATTGCATGTGGGCTTGGTTCCGGAGCCTCCGCAACGACACAATGTCACGTGATTGGCATACTGGACAGTCCCGTCTTCATGCACCAGGGTAATATTCCCGGTCAGTTGCAGGGGACCCGCATTGGTCACAAGCGCCTCGTTTGGAACCTCGAGCAACCTTGGCGCGCTTTGGCTCTTCTGGCGTTCGGTGAACCAGCGATCAAGGGCCTTCGCGGTCGTGGACTTGGGGTGCCTTTGGTTTGCCGGTGTTCCAACCGCGTCAGCAGAATCGTTCATGTAAGCAACGAACGCGTCGCCGGATTTCTGGTTGCCGGGTTTTGGATCTGGTTCGATCCGTGCTGCGGCGGATGCCGCCAATTTGGTAGTGTCATCCATGACAATCTTCTCCAGGAAATCCTTTTCCTGACTATACTGTAGCAGCAGTTTTTATCGAGAGCGAGAAATTTTGTGCAAAAAATAATCAACTCAATGGTTTTACTGGTCTTGCTGGCGGTCTGTGCACCGGTTTTTGCTGCTCCCGATGCGGCGCCGGACCGGGATCGGGGTGAGGGTCCATTCAAGCGGCTGATCTTGAGAGGGGTCATCGTGATCAATGGTGAAGGCGCTCCCCCGATCGGCCCGATGGATCTGGTCATTGAAGGCAATCGCATCGCTTCGATCCACAACGTCGGCTCTCCCGGCATACCCATAGAGGAGAGTGGGCGGCCTCCCGTGCTGGAGGGAGATCGTGTCATGGAGCTTGAAGGTTATTACGTGATGCCGGGGTTTATCGACATGCACGCACACTTCGGTGGCGATGACCAGGGGGTGCCTGCCGAGTACGTGGCCAAGCTGTGGCTTGCACATGGGATTACTACCATACGCGAGCCGGGCAGTTTCAATGGCCTCGACTGGGTACGCGATCACCAGCGCCGGAGTGAAAACAACACGATCACCGCGCCCCGGATCGTTCCCTATGTGGGTTTTGGACAGGGAGCGGACGGGCCGTTCCTTGAACCCGAAGAAGCGCGCGCATGGGTGCGCAAGATTTCCCGGGACGGTGCAAGCGGCATCAAGTTCTTCGGGGCCCCGCCGGACATCATGGAAGCTGCGCTGGATGAGGCAAAGAAGCAGGGGCTGGGTTCCGCCATGCACCATGCACAGCTGGATGTCGTGCAGTGGAACGTGCTGGATTCAGCGCGCGCCGGTTTGACCAGTATGGAGCACTGGTACGGATTACCCGAAGCCATGTTCGAAGACCAGGTTATCCAGGATTATCCCGCTGATTACAATTACAGCAACGAACAGGACCGTTTTGGCCAGGCCGGCCGGCTTTGGGTACAGACTGCGGCTCCGGGTTCCGAAAAATGGAATGCGGTGCGCGACGAGTTGATTGCGCTGGATTTCACGCTGGACCCTACACTGACGATTTACGAGGCCAGCCGTGACTTGATGCGTGAAATGAATGCCGACTGGCAACAGGATTACGCACATCCGAACCTGTGGTCGTTTTTTCAACCCTCACGCAAGGCCCATGGCTCTTACTGGTTCGACTGGACGACCGGAGATGAAATTGCCTGGAAAGAGAACTACCGTTTGTGGATGCTGTTCCTGGACGATTACAAGAATCATGGCGGAAGGGTGACCCTCGGATCGGACTCGGGTTTTATCTGGAAACTTTACGGCTTCGGTTACATCCGGGAAATGGAACTGCTGCAGGAAGCCGGATTCAGTCCGCTTGAGGTCATGCGATCGGCGACCTTCCTGGGTGCGGAAGTGCTTGGAATGGATGACCGCATCGGTTCAATCCGCCCGGGAAAACTCGCCGACCTGGTGATTACGGAAGATAATCCGCTGGAGAACTTCAAGGTGCTGTACGGCACCGGGCACTTCCGCCTCAACGATAACAACGAACCGGTCCGCGTGGGCGGGGTCCGCTATACGCTCAAGGACGGAATTGTCTATGACGCGAGGGAACTGTTGCTGGACGTCAGGGAAATCGTGATCGAGGCGAGGCAAGCGTCGGGCGCCGGTCCCGGGCCGGAGCGGCTGCCGTATATTCCTGAATAAAGCCGTCCGTGGGAGCGGGCCAGCGCAGGCGATGTAGAGGGTGCGGTTTCGGCGAAGCCGAAGAAGCGCCCTTGGAATGCCGTTGCGCGCCCGCGATTGCATGATCTCTCCGTGAGGCACTAAAAATTCCAAATCGCCGGCATGGCCGGCTCCCACAGCATGGCTCGCTCCTACTCGCCCATCAGGCCTTCAAGATCGGCCAGCACCTGCTGCGTGTGGGTGTCAGGATCGACATCCTCGTAGTGCTTCACAATCACGCCTTCGGGATTGACCAGGAAGGACTGGCGACTGGCGATCTGCACCAGTTTCCAGTCCCGCAATACGCCGTAGGCCTTGGCGGTCTCACCGTCTTCATCGGCCAGGATGATGAACGGCAGCTTGTATTTTTCGGAGAATTCCTTGTGTGAATCGACGTCGTCGACGCTGATGCCGACGACCGAAGCGCCGATGGCCTTGAACGCGTAGATGTTATCGCGGAAATTGCAGGCTTCTGTCGTGCAACCCGGCGTGTCGTCTTTCGGGTAGAAATAGATCGCCAGCCATGAGCCCTGGTAGTCCTGCAGGTCGTGCCAGTCGCCGTTCTGATCCTGCAAATGGAATCCGGGCGCGGCGCTGCCCTCGTCGGGTGTCCCGTCAGCCTGCAGGCCTGTGCCGGCAAATAGCAGCGCGAGCAACGACAGGAAAATCAAGAGTTTTTTCATAACAATCTCCCGGGGCAATGTTTCATGAACTGCTGAAAATCAGTTTTGGACGGTTATAGAGGTTTGCCGCCATCGCCGCCAGCACCAGGCCGATCACCAGCGTGCTGAATACCGACAAGCCATACCACATCATCGTCACCGACTCTCCGCGGATGATCTCACCGATCAGCAGATTTTGCGAGAACAACGGGATGTTCATCATCCAGGTTTCCGCCTTGATCGGATTGGCCATGAAAATCAGGCTGGGAATCATCGGGATCAGGATCACCAGTCCCATGTAACTCTGGGCTTCGCGGTAACTCTTGGCGAATGAAGCGAGCAAGGTCAGCAGCGCCGCAGCCAGGATGGCCACCGGCGAAATGACCAGCAGGATCTTCAACAGGGTTTCCAGCCCCAGTGTAAGGTCCATGCCGAATGCGCCCACCGGCATGTACGGCAAAACGATCCGGAACGAGACCAGGGTCAGCGCCAGCGAAGCCATCGCAAAAACCATCGTCGTGATCATCTTGCCGGTCATGATCTGCCAGCGCGGCACGGGGTTGATCAGCAGCGGTTCCAGGGACTTGCGCTCTTTCTCACCGGCCGTGGTGTCCATGGCCAGGTGGGTAGCTCCGGTAAAGGCGGTAATCATCAACACGTAGGGCAGAAAAATGACCGCCAGGATGGCGCGGCTCTTGGCCGTGGACAGATCCACGTCCTTGATCATGACCGGCGAGGCCAATTGCGGAGAAACCCCGCGTAATTGCAGCCTCAGCGATCCGATCTGCTGCCCGTATCCGTAAAGCAGGCCTTTGACCCTGCGAATCGGTGCATTGGATTCCTGGCGGGAAGGATCTGAAATCACTTCTACCGGTGCGGGAAGGCCTTCCATCCACTTCTCCGGAAATTCGGGCAGAATCCGCAGAACGACGGGCACTTCCTGGCTGCGAACCATTTCTTCGGGATCTTCCGGTTCGGGTTGGATCACGGCCCCCTGCTGTTCGAGAAAGCGAATCAGGCTGGGAGCGTATTGGGCGCCAATGACCGGCAATTCCAGCGTTTTCTCCGCCCGTTCCTTTTCGGCGCTTTCCAGGAACCACATCATGCCGACGAAGAGCAACGGAAACAGCAAGGGACCGAGCAACAGTGAATTGAACAGGGCCCGGCGGTCGCGGATGTTTTCGCGAACCTCTTTTTTGAATACCGTGGTTAGTCCCCTCATGCCAGCAATCCTTCTTCTGAGCCGATCAGTTTTACGAAAGCATCTTCCAGCGAGTCGCAACCCGCCCGTTCCAGCAATTCTGCCGCCGTGCCATCCGCCGCGACTTCACCCTTGGCGATGATCACGATCCGGTCACACAGCGCGGCCACTTCCTGCATGATGTGGGTTGAAAGCACAACGGAGTGGCCTTGATCCCGCAGGCTGCGGATATAGTGCCGCAGAGCCCTGGTGCTCATCACGTCGAGACCGTTGCTGGGTTCGTCCATCAGCACGGTTTGCGGTTCGTGCACCATGGCCCGCGCGATCGCCACTTTTACCCGTTGTCCCTGCGAAAACCCCTCGGTCCGGCGGTCGATGAAGTCGCCCATGTCCAGTGTACTGGTCAGGTTTTCGATCCGGTCCCGGATGGCGTTTTTATTCATGCCATGAAGTTCGCCATAGTACGAGATATTTTCGCGTGCGGTCAGTCTCGAATACAGGCCGCGGCTGTCAGGAACGACGCCCAGGGTGCGCTTGATTTCCATCGCGTCACGGGTCGGGTCGAGACCATCGATGCGGATTTCACCCTGGTCGGGAGGCAGCAGCGAATACAGCATGCGCAGCGTGGTCGTCTTGCCTGCTCCGTTCGGGCCGAGCAAACCCGTGATTTCACCATCCCTCGCTTCGAACGATACGCCTTTAACGGCTTTAACATCACCGAAGGACTTGTGCAGGTTCTTTACGACAATCATGGCGTGGGCCCCGTCAGCGATATGAAATAAGGGGTTGCCTGCATATTGGAAATACAATCCGTTTCCAGGTCGTTGGCGTTTCCTTCAATGATGAATTCGGAAACGATCTTTCCCATGCAACCGCGGGTGGCGGCGATATGGCCCTGGCCGGGAGCGATCAGGTGACGGCTGTTCGGGAAATGAACGGCTACCTGGTCAGCATATTCCGGCGGTGTCACCGGGTCCAGTTCACCCGACAGGAGCAACACTGGCACGTCGGCAGTTACCGGTTCGTGGAAATTCTCCGGTACCGGGCCTTTCGGCCAGATCCGGCACTGAATCCCGACGGACTTTTCCATCATGTCACCCATCAGGGTGTTTCTGGGGGACGGATTCTCGGGATACAGCGGGTAATCTTCCGCGCAGGTCACGGAAAGCTCCATTCCCTGGGAAATGCTTTCCTGCAAGCCCGGTCGCCGCAATCAGCATCTGGCTGGCCAGGCGGTCAAAGCGTTGGTCGACCGCGGCTTCGTGAATCAGTAACGGCAGCATGGCCTGGGTATCTGAAGAGTAGGCCAGGAACCGCAGCGAGGTGGACAGAACCTCGCGGTTGAAGGTCAGGGTGAAAGGCAGGCCCGTGGTCGGGTGAACAATGGTGACCTCCACCGGGTTTTCTTCCAGGTCCGGATCAGGCGGGTGAGTTTTCCTGCGGTATCGGGAAAAGCTTTGCCGCACAGAGGATCTGCATCACAGCCTTTCAGCACGCGGTAAATGGCCTGGTCCAGTTTTTCCGCGTGCTCTGTTCCCAGCGCCAGGGTTTGCGGAACAACGCCATCCAGCACGACCGTGCGCACCCGTTCGGGGAACAGTCTCAGGTATACCTGGGCGGCGCGCGTGCCGTATGAGCCGCCGTACAGGTTAACTTTTTCATAGCCCAGTGCTTCGCGCGCCGCGTCGATGTCACCCATGGCGATCGTCGTGGTGTAGAAACGGGGGTCGCCATCCAGGGAATCCAGGCACGCCCGGGTGGTGCCGGCCAACTCGTCCCAGTCCTGTGCAAGGGCCTCATCCAACTCCATTTCCGGGCACTTCAGCGGGTTGGATTGCCCGGTACCGCGCTGATCGACCAGCAGGATATCGCGGCTTTCATTCACTTTCTTCAGAGCGCCGGCAATGATGGGCCAGCTTTCGGTGGCGGACTGTCCGGGACCACCGGCGAAAAAAACCAGGGGATCCGGTTCCGCCACGCGCCCAGTGGCCGGGAATACGCGCAACCCGGATCCTGATCTGCCGGCCTTCGGGTTCATCCGGGTTTTCCGCCGCTTCCATCCAGCCGCATTCGCCTACCGTGGACAGCGGTGTCCCGGGCACAACCAGTTCACAGGTTTCCAGTTCCAGCCCGGAGCGTGTCATCTCCAGGTCCGGCAAATACGTTCACCGCGGTCAGCGACAGACAAGCGCCGAGCAGGGTGAATAACACTCAATGGCTTGAAAAACATAAAGATCATTTTTTGTCACAGAGAGTCAGCGCAACAGGTTAGGACGAATACCGGGTACTGTCCATAGGTGAATGGTCATTGAATTCAGAGACCTTCTCCACCACACTTGAATCTGTCAACAAAATCGCAAGTGATCCCTATCCCATGTATGCGCTGGAAATCAACAATCTGAGAAAGACCTACAAGAACGGAGTAGAGGCCCTGAAAGGCGTTTCACTCACGGTGGAAGAGGGAGATTTCTTTGCCCTGCTCGGGCCGAACGGGGCCGGCAAGTCCACGTTGATAGGAATCATTTCATCGTTGGTCAACACGACCAGTGGCGAAACGCTCGTATTCGGCACCAGCGTGCAGCAGGAGCGCTCGAAAGCCATGTCATACATTGGGCTGGTGCCCCAGGAGCTGAATTTCAACCAATTCGAAAAGCCCATGGAAATCGTCGTCAACCAGGCCGGTTTCTACGGTATTCCGCGCAAAATTGCCCTGGAGCGCGCCGAAAAATACCTGAAACAGCTCGATCTGTGGGACAAGGCGGAAAAGACATCGCGCACGCTGTCCGGCGGCATGAAGCGCAGGCTGATGATCGCGCGGGCCATGGTGAACGAACCCCGCCTGTTGATCCTGGACGAGCCGACTGCCGGCGTTGACATTGAAATCCGCCGTTCGATGTGGGAGTTCGTAAAAGAAATCAATCGCAAGCGGCACCACGGTGATCCTGACCACGCATTACCTGGAAGAAGCGGAAAGCCTGTGCCGCAATATCGCCATCATCGATCACGGTGAAATCATCAAGAACACGGATATGAAATCCCTGCTGGCGACGCTGGATGTTGAAACCTTCGTGCTCGACCTGCGCGAATCGATCGACTACTGCCCGGTCGTGGACGGCATGGAAATCGTCCGGCCGGGACGACAAGACCCTGGAAGCCTCGTTACCGAAGCAGAAATCCCTGAATACCCTGTTCTCGGAACTGGAGCGCCAGGGTATTCACGTTCTGAGTATGCGCAACAAGGCAAACCGGCTGGAAGAGCTGTTCATGGCGCTGGTGGACAAGGGCCAGGCACAGGGAGGAAAAGCGGCATGAGCCCAGCCTAACCCGATGTGGGTCGGTTATCAAACCATCGTGCGAAAGGAAATCACCCGGATTCTGCGCATCTGGGGCCAAACCATCGTGCCCGCCGGCAATCACGATGACGCTGTACTTCATCATTTTCGGGGAGTTGATCGGCCGCCGCATCGGCGAGATGGACGGTTTCACCTACATGCAGTACATCGTACCCGGCCTGATCATCATGTCGGTGATCACCAATTCCTACGGCAACATGGTTTCTTCCTTTTTCGGCGCCAAGTTCGGCAAGCACATCGAGGAATTGCTGATTTCACCGCTGCCCAACTGGGTCATCCTGTCGGGTTACGTGACCGGGGCGCTGACCCGGGGGCTGATGGTCGGTGGAGTCGTCATGGTTGTCTCGCTGCTGTTCACGCCGATCGAAGTACAACACCCCCTGGTAATGCTGACCGTGCTGCTGCTGACCGCGATCGTTTTCGCACTCGCCGGGATGATCAACGCCATATTTGCACAGAAATTCGATGATATTGCGATCATTCCGACCTTTGTGCTGGCGCCGTTGACTTACCTGGGCGGTGTTTTCTATTCGATCTCGCTTCTGCCGTCATTCTGGCAGAAGGTTTCCGTGGTCAATCCGATTCTTTACATGGTCAACGGATTTCGATACGGGATGCTCGGGGTGTCCGATGTCAGCCTGTGGCAGACCTATGGCGTCATTTTGGTCGCCGGCATGATTTTGTTTGCCTGGTGCCTGATTTTGCTCCACCGGGGAACCGGTTTGAGAACCTGATGTCTATCGGGTGCCGGGTAAACCGTTTTTAAGTGCGTTCATGCCCGTGTTCCATTAATATGAACCTCTTACAGATTGACTATTCAATCTCTCTTACAGGTATCCAAATGTCAGAATCAATTCCAGGGCAGGCAACGGAAAACGCCCCCATCAACTGGGCCGTTACGGCCGTTCTAGGCCTGACTTTTCTCGCTGCGATCACCGTCGTGCCCTGGTATGGCATCGTGAACGGATTCAGCGGCTGGGCATGGGCCTTTTTCGGGATTTTCATCGTTCTTAACGGCATCGGTATCGGCAGCGGTTATCACCGGCTGTGGTCCCACCGGACTTACGATGCCCATCCCGCACTGAAATGGTTCCTGGCTGTGGTGGGCGGCATGTCGCTTCAGAACAGCATCATTGTCTGGTCTGCACGCCATCGCATTCATCACCGCGAAGTCGACGACAACGACAAGGATCCCTACTCCATCGGCCGTGGTTTCTGGTTTGCACACATCGGCTGGATGTTGAGGGATTACCCCAGCGGGGTAGTGGACTACAGCGTCGTTCGTGATCTCGAGAACGACCCGGTGGCAGTCTGGCAGCACCGCTGGTACTGGACCCTGGTATGGGTAACCAACCTGGCCCTGCCGCTGTTACTGGGCTGGATGACGGGTGACATGCTGGGCATGTTCCTGCTGGTGGGCATTGGACGGCTGGTCGTGACCCATCACGTGACCTTTTTCATCAATTCCCTGGCCCACATGTGGGGCCGCCAGCCCTATACGGATGAAAATTCAGCCCGTGACCAGCACTTTCTCGCACTGATCACGTACGGCGAGGGTTACCACAATTACCACCACCTCTTCCAGAGTGACTACCGCTGCGGAATCCGCTGGTGGCACCTTGATATCAACAAGTGGTTCATTTCTGCCTGCGCCCTGCTGGGCCTGGTGAAAAACCGCAAGCGGGCGCCTGCTTTCAAGGTCATGCGCGCCAGGCTGAACATGGAGTTCAAGGCAGCACGGGAAAAGCTCGAACGGGAGGGCGTCAGCCCGCGCTGGAGGAAGCAGCTGGAAACCGAGTACGCCCAGTTTATTGAAACCATCAAGGAATGGCAGCAGTTGCAGATGGAACGCGTGCAGGTTCAGATGGACCGCGTACAGGCGGGAAAGCAAAAGCTGGCGGAACGGATTGAAACCGAGACTGCATCGTTCACCGCCCGCTACCGCGAATTGGAAATGAGTCTGAAAATGCAGCACAAGCGCCTGGCCTTGTTGACCTCCCAGGTCATGTAAAAACACCTTAATGGGGTCAGAGCCCTTTTTAGTCGAAAAGGGCTCTGACCCCATTTCCCCTTTAGTCGAAAAAGGGCTCTGACCCCATTTCCCCTCGAGCATCCGCTGCTTCTACACTACGAGCAAGATCACTGCCCAAGGGCAACCGGCGGACGGGGTGTTTCCCAGCGCCCCTGCCGGTGGTTCGGAGTGACTTGTAAATTCGCGGCCGTGGGCCGCTCCTACAGTTCAGATCCGGAAAAACCGGCGGGCGTTGGCGGTGGTTTGTTCTGCCAGGGTGGAAGGATCTTCGCCTCTTGCCTCGGCGACGGTGTTCAGAATCCAGGGCAGCCAGCGGGGTTCGTTCCGGTGGCTCTTCACGCGCGGCCGCAGGTTTCTCGGCTTGAGGTAGGGCGAGTCCGTTTCGATCATCAGGCGGTCCGCGGGGATTTCCTTCAGGAAGTCCAGCATGTGGGTGCCGCGGCGCTCGTCACAGATCCAGCCGGTGATACCGATATGACAATCCAGTTCAAGATAGTCATGGAGTTCTTCACGGCTCCCGGTGAAGCAGTGCACAACCACGTCGCACAACTGGTTGCGGACATCCCGCAGGATCGCGTGGAAATCGTCGTGTGCGTCCCGCATATGCAGAAACACGGGCAGTCTGCTTTCCATCCCGATGTTCAGTTGTTTTTGAAACACCTCGCGCTGAACGTCGCGCGGTGAAAGGTCACGAAAGTAGTCGAGGCCCGTTTCGCCTACGGCCACTACTTCGGCCTCGGTGCTCAGCTGACGCAAAAGGGCCTCGCATTCATCGTCAAATCCGGATGCCAGGTGGGGGTGAACGCCGGCCGTTGCGAAAAGCTCTCCCGGGTGTTGCCGGGCAAGCTGAAGGGCTGTCCTGCTTCCCTCCCGGCTTGCGCCGGTGACCACCATTTGAACCACCCCGGCTTCACGCGCCCTTGCCAGCACTTCCTCCCGGTCGCTGTCGAAGGAGTCATGTGTCAGGTTGCAGCCGATGTCGATCAGTTCCATGGCGCGCATTCTAGCGGATTTTCGCGTCGAGACCATGGGATGCTTGCCTTCCTGTCCGAAGCGGTCAGAATATCGTGATGACTTTTCAGTGGAATGCTTACTGGCGCCTGATGCGCTTTGACAAGCCCATCGGCATCCTGTTGCTGTTGTGGCCGACCTGGTGGGCCCTGTTGCTTGCCGGCGGCGGTTTGCCCTCATTCCGGAACGTGATGGTTTTTACTATCGGTGTTGTCCTGATGCGCGCAGCGGGCTGCGTGATGAACGATATCGCCGACCGGGACTTCGATCCGCACGTGGAAAGAACCCGTGAACGGCCGCTGGCCTCGGGTGAAATCAGCCTGAAGCAGGCCCTTGGACTGTTCCTGGTCCTGATGACGCTGGCCTTTCTGTTGGTGCTTCTGACGAACGAACTGACCATCAAGCTGGCGTTTGTCGGTGCAGCGCTGGCTGCGTCTTATCCTTTTTTCAAGCGATTCACACACCTGCCCCAGGTGGTGTTGGGAATAGCATTCGGCTGGGGAATTCCGATGGCGTTCGCAGCCGAAAACGAATCGGTGCCATTGCTTGCGTGGGGCCTGTTGGCCATCAACACCGTTTGGTCAGTGATCTATGACACCCTTTACGCCATGGTGGACCGTGAAGATGACCTGGCGGTCGGTATCAAGTCCACGGCCATCCTGTTTGGACGGTTTGATGTCCCGATCACGGGTGTTCTGATGCTGTTCATGGTCATCCTGCTGGCCGCCGTCGGGGTGTGGTTCGGGCTGGGCTGGCCATGGTTTGCGGCGACGTTGGTGGTGGCTGCGCTTTTTGGCCGGCAACTGGCCAGCATCCGGAGCCGCGAGCGAAGTGACTGCTTCAGGGCTTTTCTCAATAATAATTGGGTTGGGTTTGCTTTATTCCTTGGCGTACTCGGCCATTTCGCTGTCTCCGGAGTCTATTAAGATTCCAGGGTCCTGGCTGCAACCCACACGGAGACGCTGCGTGCTCCTGCTTTTTTCAATGTCCTGGCGCATTCGGCCAGGGTTGCGCCGGTCGTCATGACATCATCAACCAGGGCCACGTGTTCAAATGAAGCGCGTTTGACCTCCGGGATTCTGCATTCAAAAGCCCCCTTGATGTTCTTTTTGCGGGCCAGGGCGTCAAGCCCGGAATGCGCACGTGTGTGGCGCCGGCGCCGCAAAACCGATCCGTAAACCGGCAGATTGAGAGTCTTCCCGACTTGCCTGGCAAGCAAGTCCGCCTGGTTAAACGTCCGTGAAAAATGACGAAGCCGGTGCAAGGGGACAGGCAGAATACAGCCAGGCAACAGGCTGCACCGGGTCCGGATGGCCTGGATCAATTCGCAGGAGAGGACCTGGCCGCACGCCAGGTTTCGGCCAAATTTGAAACGGCGAACCAATTGATCTACCGGAAACTGGTAGGCCAGGGCTGATATGGCGAAATCCCAGGGCGGCGGTTTGCGCAGGCAGTGGCCGCAAAACCGGTCGGCGTCATGGGACAACGGTAAACCGCACTGCAGGCAGCAGTGGCCAACACGGGGCAGTTCTTCCGCGCACGGCCCGCAAAGATTAACGAGGCCGCTGCCACGGCCGCACATCAGGCAATGGCGCGGCAGCAGGCCATTCAGTATCGTCTGTGTCAAACTGCCTGCAGCCGCCCTTATGTTTACGCGGTGTCTTATCGTCACTTCGTTTCCATGATCAGAAAATAGCCGAATCACGGCCCTGTGACAGCAGGAGTCCCGTGCGATAATCTGTAGGAAATCCATTTTTTCCCCGGAGCCCTGCTTGTCGAACCTGAAGGCTATACGCGATACTTTTGAAGAGGTTGCGAACCAATACGATGAACACGCCGCGCTGGAGCAGGAGGTTTGCCGGCGTCTGCTGGAAAAAGTCGCGTTCAGGCGGATCATGCCGGCCACAATCCTTGATCTCGGTTGTGGCACGGGTTTCGGAAGTGAAAAGCTCAAACAGGAATTTCGCAAAGCGCAGGTGATTGGCCTGGATACATCAATGGCCATGTTGTCCCGGCTGCGCCACCGGTCGGGCATGCTGAGGCCCTTGAGGGGCGTGTGCGGCGATATCGGGGCACTGCCGTTTGCGGGCGGTTCTGCCGATATGCTGTTTGCCAGCCTGGCCGGTTGCTGGTGCCCGGATCCGATGGCGATGTTTTCCGAATTTCGCCGGGTTCTGCGACCGGACGGCATGCTGTTATTCAGCACGTTTGGACCCGGATTGATGAAAGAACTGAAGATTGCCTGGTCAGGAGTGGATTTGGAGGTCGAATTGCCTGAATTTCCGGACCTGATGGAAATCGGAAATGCGCTGGTTGCGGCCGGGTTCAGGGAGCCCGTGATGGACATGGAGATCATTACGCTCAGTTATCCGGACCTCGACGCAATGTTCCGGGAACTGGAAGCCACGGGAACCTTCCGGCTGGTCCGGGGCTGGGATCGCCGGCACCACGCCGGAGTTGAACTGCGAGAGGCTTTCGGCCCGCTGATGCAACAGGGAAAGTATCCGCTCAGTTTCGAGATCATTTACGGGGTTGCCTTCGGACCCCGGGAAGGCCAGCCGGTGAAAACGCCTGCCGGAGACGTGGTGACCTTCTCGGTCGACGCTCTTCGACGCAGCCGTAAACTTCCATAAATGACCAGCGACTCCTGGAGTGGGGCTTGATAAAGTCCCGTAAGTGAGACTTTGCCAAAACCGGTCGGCTGGGCTATGATGCAATAAAGGGCAAAACTAATTATTTTAAGATTTCAGGAATCGATCAAACCGGATGTGCCGTCCCCCCTTACGGCGTGTCTGGTTCGAGACCGGTGTTCCCCTTGCACCGTTCTCACGAAAGGGCCGGCTGACCCCTTGCCGGCCCTTTCACCTTTCTGAGGTTTCTCCCGCCAACCCCCCGCATAGATTTCTTAAGGCAGGTGCGGTCGCGCCAGGTAGTCCCGCGATTGCATCTCGATCAGGCGGCTGATGGTCCGGCGGAATTCAAACTCGAGCTTTTGTCCAGAGTAAAGTTCCCGGATCGGGGCGTCAGCCGAAATCAGCAGCTTTACATTCCGGTCATAGAATTCATCCACCAGGTTGACGAATCGCCGCGCAGCGTTGGAGTCGTCCTGCCCGAGCCGGGGCATGTTGCTCAACATGACTGTATTGAAAGCACGCGCGATCTCGATGAAATCAATACTGCCGCGGGGTTTGCCGCACAGTTCATTGAATTCAAACCAGACGATGCCGTCGCCGCGCCTGCGGGCGTGAAAATTTCGGCCATTGATGTCCAGGTCATGGTTGAGTTCGCATTCGGCGCTCATGCGATTGAAACTCTCCGTCATCACGCGGTCAGCCGATTCATCCAGCGGGAAATGAAATATTTCAGATTGTTCCAGTATCCTCAGCCGGAAATCCGTGTTGCCGGACAATTCGATCACCCGCGTATTCTTTTTGATCAGCTCAATTGCCGGCAGGAATTTGGCCCTCTGCAAACCGTCTGCGTACAAACCATCCGGGGCAATGTTTGATGTGGTCACCAGGGTGACGCCGTTGAGAAACAGGCCTTCCAGCAAACCACCCAGCAACATGGCATCAGCGATATCGGAGACAAAAAACTCATCCAGGCAAAGAACGCTGCATTTTTTCGCCCATTCGGCAGCGATGCGGGGCAGTGGATCGCGAACCTGTCCCTGTTCCGCGAGACTGCGGTGGATCCGCTGCATGAAGCGGTGAAAGTGAACCCGCTGCTTCCGTTCAACCGGCAGGTGTTCAAAAAACAGGTCCATCAACCAGGTTTTCCCGCGACCCACGCCGCCCCAGATATACAGACCGGGAATGGCTCCCGGCTGTGCCCGGCGGATCCGGTCCAGCAAGGTCAGGCGGCGCTGTTTTTGCAGGGAGTGCCACAAGGAATCCAGCGCTTTCAGGACGGTTTCCTGCCCGGGGTCGGCAATAATCCCGCCCTGACTGGCGAGATTCCCGTATCGGGTCAGCGGAGAAGGGTGGCGCAAAACGGGTCTTACGGGAAGTCCGTGCCGTCGGACGATTCCGGCAGCTGACCGCGCACGCCGTTTTTCAGCAGGCCGCGCAAATCCATCAGGCGCCGGTGGAAGAAGTGATCCGCTTCCTTCATGACGACGAGATCCGGAGGCGGCTTGAGGGAGTTTACCCATTGCCTGACTGCCTCGATGTTTACAATCTCATCTTCGTCACCCTGGATCACCAGCCAGGGGCATTCCGGATGGCGGAGGCTGTCAAACGGGTAACGGTCAACCGGTGGTGCGATGGAAATCAGCTGCCCTATCTGCAGGTTGAGTGCCGCCCTCAGCGCCACGAACGAGCCAAAGGAAAAGCCGCCCAGCCATAACTGGTCGTCCGGACGGGTGCGCCTCACCCACTCGGCCACTGCAAACAGGTCATCGGTCTCACCGTAGCCATCATCATGCTCGCCTTCACTCAGTCCGGCGCCCCGGAAGTTGAAGCGCACGGTGCGCAAACCCAGTTCGCGCATGGAGCGTTCCATGATGGTGACGACTTTATTCCGCATGGATCCGCCGCCCAGCGGATGCGGATGGCAAATGATAATCGTGGCGGGGAATTCCACATCCGGTTCGGGTACTTCCACGGCGCATTCGATCGCGCCGGCCGGACCGCGGATCAGGAATTCGCTGTGCCCGGATGGAAACTGCTCTGGTTGCTCGATTGTCAGGGCTTCAGCTCATGGCCTGGTAAATCGCTTGGCGGGAGCTGTCATGATAACGCAGACAGCACGTGACAGGCCAGACGGATTCGTTTCTGGTAAAGTTATTTCATGCCCCATCGCTACATCATTTGAGACGCCTGTTTGAATTTCCTGGCCCACCTCAGGCTTGCCGGCGAAGATGAAAACCTTCGCCTGGGAGCCATGCTGGGTGATTTTGTCCGGGGAAAAGAAGCGCTCGGGAAGTTTGACGAAGGAAATCCACGCAGGCATCCAGCTGCACCGATTCATCGACGCCCGCACAGACTCTTTACCCGCGATCACCGGCTTGCTGGAATCCCTGCAACCCCCCTTCAGACGTTATGGCGGAATCATCATAGACGTGGCATGCGATCATGAACTGGCGTTGCGATGGGATGAATACTCGGAAGTCTCCCTGCAGGATTTCGACCGCGGGGTCAGGGACATGTTGGCGCGGCATGACAACGCTGTTGCCGCAGCGTCTCAAAGATTTCATGCGGTATGCCGACCGCAGAGGCCTGTTTGCTTCGTACACAAACGAATCAGAAATACTGCACAGCCTGCGGGGAGTGGGGCGGCGGCTTTCACGGGATAATCCGCTGCACCGGGTTGATGAAATCTGGCCTGAATTCAAACCGCGGGTATCGGCTTGCTTTGAAGTGATTTTTTGCGGGCTTCAGTCTGAGGTTGCGGCGTGGTTGAAATCGAGATCGATGATCACCGGGTCGTGATCGGATGCGTGCAGCCATGGCCTGGGCAGATCCATGCCGGCGGGCCAGTCCGCGTTGATGTGCCAGATCATCGCTGAGCGGGCGTATTTCGCCAGCGCCGGCGAAGCAAAAGCATAATCCAGCGTGCCGGTTTGACCCCAGTACAGGAAACTGTGCTGGGGCAGGCCTGAGAGATTCTCCACGAGGTCGATGAATCCCGAATCTGTAAACTGCCTGACCGGGTCTTCATTGCGCCAGGAATTCATGTCGCCCAGGATCAGGATATTTGCGGTGCCTGTTTCTTTTGCCAGCGCTTCCAGCCAGGGAATCTCAGCCCTGACCGCGGCAAGCCGCGCCTTGTTCCAGCAACCCTGCCCGTCATCCCGGTCCGGGTTTTCGCCGCCGTCGGGACAACTACCCTTGGACTTGAGGTGGTTGACCGCAACCAGGAATGTCTGCCCGGTCTGCTTGTCGCGGAACAATTGCGCAGCGGGCTGCCGGCTGAGGCGCCTGAATTCCGGGCCTTCGAGGACCCGCGGCAGGCCGATGGCCTCCAATACCTTCGGTCGATAAAACAGCCCGACCGTGATCACGTCACCACCGATGCGCCCGGGTCCGGGGGCAGCGAAAGCCCACTCGCCGCGGCCTGTTTCCTGCAACAGGTTCAGCAGGGACTGTGCCGCGCTGTCAGGCCCGAAACCATCGTTTTCCAACTCCTGCACGGCCAGCAGGTCGGGTTTTATCTGTTCCATCACGGCGCGGGTCCGGGCTGACTGCGCCAGGAACTCATCCATGGTTTGAGCGCCGCGTTCCGTGGGAAAACCTTCACCCTGGCCGTCACCGTTGAAAAAATTCAGCAGATTGCTGGTCACCACCCGGACGGTCATTCTCATCCGCCGGCGGGGGCAGGGCAGGCGGTTCAAAGTTCATTTCCGGCGTGGCGTCCAGGAACAGTTGCTGGGTGCGGCCGTTATGCCCCAGCAGGCCCGCGGCGTTCTGAGTGCTTGCTCCCACAGCCATCACTGCTCCAGGCGCCGGCAGGACGGCTACCAGGGAGTGGTTGCGGTTCTCTGTTTCAAGGTTGCGGGCCGCATCACCCGGCATCAGAACTTCGGTGGGCACCCGCAACACCCCGTTTGAACTGAGGGTCAGTTCACCCCGGGCCAGGTTGTAAACGTCCGTCAGGGTCAGTGTCTGCGGGAAGGAGACACGCATCCCTTCCAGCGCCTCCCGCGCCGCTGAACTCATGGGTAATCCGGCGCTTGTCAGGGGTAATTCCGCCTCATCGGCACAGATTTCGTAGCCGCTGACATCGACCAGCGCGGTCAGCTTGTCCAGCTTTGTCCCAAGTTCTGATACCCGGCCGCTGAGTTGGTATTGCTGGCCCGGTTGGACCGAGTGTGCAAGTTCACTATCCGAAATGAACAGGGCTCTCGAAGACTTTCCGTCAGGGGGTGCGGCGGTGTCTTCCAGGTAAAATCCCGAATCCCTGGCTACATAGGTTACCGTTCCACGGACGGTGTGTATCGAATCCACCAGGGGCGAATGATATCCGTCGCCCTGGATGACCGTGATGGGTGTCGTGATGGACTGGCAGGCGGCGCCAACAGACTCCGGGGGCAAACTGGCGTCAGTGCATGCACCGAGAAGCAGCATGCCAAGCGTTAAAGCCGGGCATGCAAGCCTTGTCCGGTTACTACTGCAACATGAATTCAACGGCTGCCTGAATCTGTGCGTCGGTCAGGGACGGATTGCCACCCCTCGGAGGCATGGCATTGAGTCCGTTGATGGCATTTTGAACCATGGCTTCAAGCCCATGGTCGGTTTGCCGTGCCGCAAACTGCTCTGAGCCCGGAATCGGGGCCCCGGCGACCCCGGCGGCGTGACAGGATACACACAGGCCGTTATATACAGCAGCGCCGTCAACCACCACCTCTTCCGTTGAAGCTGCAGGTGCTGCCTGAGCCTCGGCCAGCGCTGCTGCGGCTTCATAGCCGTAACGTACCGAGCCTTCCGCGCGGATGCGCTGTTCTGCGAGAACACCCTGGCTCGGGTTGGCGTCAGTTGCTGACTCCGGCTGGATGTACCGGGCCAGGAAGATAAGTGCGATGGTCAGCACCACGAAACCGGCGATGACACCGGCGAACTGGCGCATGAACGCGCTGTCTGCTTTACGATCCATTGAAACCTCTGAAACATCCAAAAAACGAAATGGCAAGCGCAATAGTATAGCGGGTGCGCCAGTCCACCGGAAGCACTCCCTCGTTTACTTTAACCGCGAAATACCGCTAAACTACGCGCCCAGAATCATTATGCGCCCGTAGCTCAGCTGGATAGAGTACTGCCCTCCGAAGGCAGGGGTCGTGAGTTCGAATCTCGCCGGGCGCGCCATTATTATCAAAAGCCACCCTTGGGGGTGGCTTTTCTGTCATAGCCGCCTTCCCGGCGAGATTTGAACGACTGAGTTCGACCAATTTGTCTGGAACAAATTGGGACGCCCAACGGGCGCCCGCAGGGCGAGCGCCAGGGACGGCGCGAGTCAATCTCGCCGGGCGCGCCATAATAAAAAAACCACCTTTTTTTGTGGTTTTTTTATTATGACTGGCTCATTGTGAGGTTCGAACTCGGTTCGACAAATTCGCCGGGAGGCCGCTCTCTCGCATCCCTGCGCTTCGCGGCACCGGTGCATCCGCCACAATGCGAATTTGAACGGCCGCTGGCCGGCCCGCAGGGCGAAGGGCAGGATGCCCGGAGTAATCTCGCCGGGCGCGCCATTTTCAATTACCTCTCGTGATTTTCCAATACCCGAATTTGTTTTTTCCCTGGCTTTCATGTTAATCCTCGCCGCACTCATATGCGCATGGTCCGGCTCCCAGGGCGAACCGGTGACGTGCCCGCCGTCATAGTTCTTGCCAAGGGATTGGGAGTATAAACCACCCGTTGGACAAATCCCGGAGGCAGCCCGGTTTGTCAGTCTGTTCCGGCAGGAAAATCTGCTTGGAAACTACCCCCCAAATAGTTGTTGACATTCCTGCACACAGGAATATATTACGCACAAATTCACGCGGGTTTACCCCGCACGACCCGAAGGGCCGGGCCGGTTTTTATTTGCAGGTCGCCCATCTGCATCGCAGGTATGTGAATGAAAACCATCCATGTTCTCGAGGAGGAACCTCCGGGATTGGCAGGCTATTCCCCCGCCCCGGTAATTTCAGTTCCCCCAGTTACAACAACCCCATCCAAGAAACCTGAATTGAGTGCTGTTAAAGGCGCGCGTTCGGCTTTTGTTGTCTCGAAGCAATCCGCTGAGTTTCTGCGCAGGTTTTACCCTGAAGCAACGCTCAGTGAATGGAACGACTGGCGTTGGCAGAATCGTCACCGGGTCAGAACCCTGGCCGACCTGGCGCGGATGATTGAGCTTTCTGAAGAAGAATCCGAAGCCATCAAGCGCCACACCGGTTCCTTACCGGTCGGGATTACCCCTTACTACGCCAGCTTGATGAGCAGCCTCGACCCGAACCAGGGTTTACGCCGCACCGTGGTGCCGGTGCTTGGCGAGTATGAAGTCGCGCGTGGCGAAAACGAAGATCCGCTGGGTGAAGATTCCCACAGCCCGGTTCCCGGACTGGTGCACCGTTACCCGGATCGCGTGCTGTTGCTGGTGACGAATTTCTGTTCCGTCTACTGCCGCTACTGTACCCGGGCGCGCATGGTGGGTTCCGCGGGCGAGCGCAGTGTCAAGAAAGGCGATATCGAAGCCGCACTGGCTTACATTGAGCAGACTCCGGTAATCCGCGATGTGCTGATTTCCGGTGGCGATCCGCTCAGCCTGGATGACGACCGCCTGGAATACATCCTGAGCCGCCTGAGTAAAATAAAGCACGTCGAATTCGTGCGCATCGGCAGCAAGCAGCCGGTCGTCCAGCCGATGCGTGTCACGAGCTCGTTGCGACGCCTCCTCAAGCGTTATCACCCGCTGTGGATGAGCCTGCATTTCACCCACCCGGATGAACTGACCCCGGAAGTAGCCGAAGCTTGCGGACGCCTTGCCGATGCCGGCATTCCGCTGGGCAGCCAGACCGTGTTGCTCAAAGGCGTGAACGACGATCTTGAAACCATGAGACAATTGATGCACGGCTTGCTGAAGATCCGGGTAAAACCCTACTACCTGTACCAGGCCGATCCGATATCCGGCTCGTCGCATTTTCGCACGCCGGTGTCCACGGGGGTCGAATTGATTCGGGGCCTGCGTGGCCACACCACCGGCTATGCCGTGCCTACCTTCGTGGTTGATGCGCCGAACGGCGGCGGCAAAATTCCGATCGCTCCTGACTACGTCGTCGGTTACGAGGATGGTGACCTGCTTTTGAAAAGCTATGACGGCGGCATCTACCGTTACCCCGACTCCGGTACAAAATTGTCATTGAAACAGGGAGTATGCTCATGAAATCCAGATCCGGTAACAGCCACGCGTTGCGAGTGGGGCTGACCTATGACCTGCGCGAGGCCTATCTTGCCGCCGGGTACAGCGAACTGGAAACGGCTGAATTTGACCGGACCGATACCATCGACGGTATCGAAAAGGCCTTGCTTGGCCTGGGCTACACCGTGGACCGCATCGGCAACGTCAAGCAGTTGGCTGAACGCCTGGTGTCCGGCGATCGCTGGGACCTGGTTTTCAATATCTGCGAAGGCATGCATGGCATCGGCCGTGAAGCCCAGGTGCCGGCCCTGCTGGACGCCTACAATGTACCGTACGTATTCTCGGACACGCTGACTTGCGCCCTGACACTGCACAAGGGCATGACCAAGGACGTGGTCCGCGCTGCCGGTGTCGATACGCCTGATTACGCCGTCGTTCATGACCTGGCCGACCTGAAATACATCACTTTGCCGCTGCCGCTGTTTGCCAAACCGGTTGCCGAAGGAACCGGCAAGGGTATCGATCCGCAGTCGAAAATCACCAGCATGGGTCAATTGCGGCGCGTTTGCGGGCGCCTCCTGCGGGAATACAAACAACCCGTTCTGGTTGAGCGGTTTTTACCTGGCCGGGAATTCACCGTCGGCGTGCTGGGCACCGGATCGAAAGCGCGCGCCCTTGCAACGATGGAAATCAACCTGCTTGAGCAGGCGGATTCCGAGGTCTACTCGTACCGCAACAAGGAAGAATGCGACGAACTGGTTCGTTACAACCTGTTGCCACCGGGCGAACTCCGGCATGCGATCGAGTCGCTGGTACTGGATGCCTGGCGCGCCCTCGGATGCCGTGATGCCGGGCGCATGGACGTGCGGCTTGATGAATACGGGAAGCCCGGCTTCATCGAAGTCAATCCGCTGGCCGGCATTCACCCTGAGCATTCGGACCTGCCGATCATGGCAACCCTGTCCGGAGTCACCTACACTAAACTGATCAAGGCCATTATGGATTCGGCCGTGAAGCGCTGCGGCCTGGCAGACAATCGCCAAGATGTCGCAAGCAAGAGTGAAAACATGGCCGCTTAGCGGCACGGGATAGCGGTACCATGAATCAGGCTGCACCATTCGCGGTGGTCTTGCACGAGGCCATAGGGTCCTGTGCGCGCGCCGACGAACTGGATACGCTGGTGCAGGCGGAGCAGGTTTCGACCGCGCTGCAGCAACTGGGATGGCGCGTTTCCACGCTGCAAACCGGCCTCGACCTCGACGCGACGCTGGCATCCATAAAAGAGCAACGGCCTGATGTCGTTTTTAACCTCGTTGAGTCACTGGGCGGTGATGGCAGACTGATTCATTTCATCCCCGCATTACTGGGTTCGGGGGACGTAGCGTTCACCGGATGCGGCAGCGACGCAGTTTACCTCAGTTCGCAAAAAGAACTGGCCAAAAACTGGATGCGATTGAACGGCATTCCGACCCCGGCATCCCTTGCCGCCGCGGGAGAAAAACCTGGCGCTGACACCCGCTGGATCGTGAAATCGCTCTGGGAACACGCGTCTTTCGGTCTTGATGATGGTTGCGTGGTTCGCGGTTTCGACGCCGCGCGGACGCGCATCGAAGAATGCGTGGCTCGTTACGGCGGTGAGTGGTTTGCCGAACAATTTGTGGAAGGCAGGGAGTTCAATATCTCCGTGCTGGAGCAAGCCGGCGCGCCGTTTATCCTGCCGATGGCGGAAATCAGTTTTTCCGGCCTCCCGGCCGGCAAGCCAAAAATAGTGGGTTACGCCGCAAAGTGGGACGAAGACGCCCCTGAATATCAAGCGACACCAAGGACGTTTCCCAAACTGCCTTCCAGCCTTTATGAAGCGCTGGAGAAAGTGGTGCAAAACTGCTGGAAAAGCTTCGGGCTGAACGGTTATGCGCGGGTGGACATCCGGGTCGACGCGCAAGGAACTCCGTGGGTCCTGGAGGTCAACGCCAACCCCTGCCTGTCACGTGATGCAGGCTTTGCCGCCGCCGCCCGGCTGGCAGGCATGGATTATGAGCAGCTCATCGGGCAGATCGTGGATGCAGCGCTCAGTAAAAGAGAGCCGCCGGGACCGGTGGCCAACGACCGTCAGCAGCATTTTATCTGCACAGGGCAGGGCCTGAACGATGTTCCGAATTCACAAGGTGTTTGACGTAACGACGCCAACCAACCGCCAGATTCTCAGCCAGGTCCAGGCCATGCTGAGGGTCCAGTTCAATGAACTCAGCGAAAAGGACATCGCCAAGCTGCCGGCACAACTGGCCAATCCGCTCAAGTACCGTTTTCAATCCATACTGCTGGTCGCTGAAGACGGCCATGCCACGGTTCGTGGATTCGCGATGCTGCTGCACGCCCCGGACCTGAACTTCTGCTACCTCGATTATATCTGTGCCGGCCGGGGTGAAACCGGCGGGGGAATCGGCGGAGCCCTGTACGAGAGGGTGAGGGAAGAGGCCTGGCAACTGGGAGTGGCTGGTATTTTCTGCGAATGTTTGCCTGACGACCCCGCGCTGTCGCCGGACCCTGCCATTCGCAAGCAAAACATGGCCCGTCTCAGGTTTTACGAGCGCTTCGGCGCCCGCCCGCTCGCGAATACCGCGTACGAAACACCCATGACGGAGAACGACACCGATCCTCCGTACCTGGTATTCGACAACCTCGGGCAGAACGACAAGCCGCTCAAGCGGACTCAAACCCAGAAAATCATACGTGCCATCCTGGAACGCAAGTACGCGGCACTCTGCCCGCCTGAATATATCGAAAAGATCGTCCGGTCGGTCAAGGACAACCCGGTCAAACTTCGTGAACCTCGCTATGTGAAAGCCGTCCCTGATGTAAACGACCTGCGCCCCCGGCAACGCCTGATTTCTTTGATCGTGAATGACCAGCACTCGATCCACCACGTCAACGACCGCGGTTATGTCGAAGCGCCGGTGCGCATCAAATCGATTACCTCGGAACTGGACCGGACGCAGTTGTTTGAGCCGGTAAAGCCGCGAAATTTCGGGATCGGTGTCATCGAGCAGGTGCACAAGCCGGAATTCGTGCACTTTCTGCGCAAGGCCTGCGCCAGCGTGCCGCCCGGTAAATCAGTATACCCGTACGTTTTTCCGATACGTAATCGCGCCCGGCCACCCAAAGAACTGCCCTTGCGCGCCGGCTACTATTGCATCGACACGTTCACACCGCTGAACGCCAATGCCTACAAGGCGGCTCGGGGTGCGGTCGATTGCGCACTGACCGGCGTCGACAGCCTGCTGGACGGCGGCCGCGCCGCCTATGCGCTGGTGCGGCCTCCGGGCCACCACGCCGAATACGAGGCGTTTGGTGGTTTTTGCTATTTCAATTCGTCAGCAATCGCTGCTCACCACCTGAGCAAGCAGGGCAAAGTCGCGTTGCTGGATATTGATTACCATCACGGGAATGGCGCACAGGATATTTTCTATCGCCGCCGCGACGTGTACACCATCTCCATCCATGGACACCCCCGTTACAGCTATCCCTACTTCTCCGGATTCGAAGACGAAAAAGGCGAAGGGGAGGGCAAGGGCTACAACCTGAACCTGCCATTACCTGAAAACATCAATGGGGAAAGGTATCGGAAGGAATTGGCGGTCGCGCTCGATAAAATCCGGAAATATGCCCCCCAGTTCCTGGTCCTGGCGCTCGGTCTGGACACCGCGAAAGGTGATCCCACCGGTTCGTTCCAGCTGATGGCAAAGGATTTTCGAGAAAATGGCCGGCTGATCGGAGCGCTCGGCCTGCCGGTCCTGGTGGTGCAGGAGGGCGGGTACAAAACCCAGACCCTGGGTATCAACGCAAGACATTTCTTCGAAGGGCTCTGGCAAGGTATGAATGGCAACGAACCAAAGGCACACCGTCGCAAATGACCGAAGCAGTGGCCTGGCGCACGGAAGTAAAACCAAGCGATGCGCCCGCGGTGCAGGCGCTGGTTGAGCGAACCGGCTTCTTTTCCCGGGAGGAACAGGACGTTGCACGTGAACTGGTGGATGAGACCCTCGCGCGCGGACCTGCCAGCGGCTATGAATTCGTGTTTGCCGACCTGCCGGGCCAGCCGGCCGAACTACCGGGTTACACCTGTTATGGACTGATACCGGCTACGCGGTCCAGTTACGATCTGTATTGGATAGCGGTAGCTCCTTCGCAACAGGGTAAGGGACTGGGGAGGCGGCTATTGCGCGAAACAGAACGCCTGGCGGTCGAATCGGGCGCCACCCAGATGTTTGCCGAAACGTCCGGCCGGCCCCAGTACGCACCGACCCGGGCGTTCTATGAACGCATGGGTTACCAGGTAGCTGCTTTGCTGAAGGATTTTTACGCGCCCGGAGATGACAAGGTCATTTTCGCCAGGCGCTTGTAAAAACCGGTCAGGAACGGTCGTCCGGAATGTCCACGGTGCCCTGGACATCGCGGGCGTCTATTTCACCGCTGCCGTCGCGCTCTACCCGGAAATCACCGCCGATTCGCGTGGCTGTAATATCCCCGGAAGAATCACGCTCCACGATAAAGTTTTCTCCGACGTCTTTGAAACTGATATCACCGGAACTGTCGCTGACAACCAGCACGCTGCCTTGAATATCCGACCCGCGGATATCTCCCGAGCTGTCGGACTCAATGGTCACCTGGCGCTCGATGTCATTCAGTTCTATGTCACCGGAAGAGTCCCAGACCGAAACGGGACCGACGGAATCCTCGATGTCGATATCGCCGGAACTGTCCTTGACAGCGAGCGCGCCAACTCCGCTGATCTCGATGTCACCGGAGCTGTCTTTCACATTCAGGGCGATATGGTCAGGCACTTCCAGTTCCAGGTCGAGGTAAACGTAGTTGTTGCCCATCAGCGACCAGTCTCCGTCAGTACCGGGCAACACGACACTTATCTCCGCCTGTTTCCCGCCACTGGCCTCAACCCGGGATTCTTCCATCCACTCTTTCTTTGACGCACACACTTTGCCCTTGATGACGGCCCGGGTGCTTCCTGAAACACCCTGCACCCGCAGGTCACCGGCAACCGCCATAACCGCCAGTTCTTCACTGCCGGCCAGGTCCAGTTCCTGGTTGATGTCTTTCGAGAATTTGCAATCGGAGGCTTGAAGGCCGAAAGGCAACAGCAGGACAAGCGCTAAAAAGGTATTTTTCACGGGGTTACTCCTTTGTAAGATTCAAGGCGTTTGATGATTTGACGCCCGAACCCGGCCAGAGGTTTAGATTCAATCAAAATCCAGGTTGCGGAGTTTTTTGATCGAGGCGCGTTTTTTCTTGGATTCGAGCCGTTTTTCCCGGGCGCCCCGACTCGGACGCGTTGGAATCCGTTTACGGCGGGTCCGCGTTGCCTCCAGGACCAGTTCACGTAATCGCTCGATCGCCTCCGCCCGGTTTTTTTCCTGGGTCCGGTGATTCTGCGCCTTGATGACGACCACGCCAGCCGCGGTGATTCGTTGATCACTGCTTTTCAACAGGCGTTCCTTGACCGGGTCCGGAAGCGAGGAAGCATTGATGTCAAAGCGCAGGTGAATGGCGGACGAGACTTTGTTCACGTTCTGGCCGCCCGCGCCTTGCGCGCGGATCGCGCTCAGCGTGATTTCCTCGTCAGCGATGGATATCCGTTCGTTGATGTAAACCATCAAGGCACCGCTTTTCGCCGCCTTTCCAGGTAAATCCTCACCATCCCGACCAGGCTGATCAATATCCAGAACACCTCGATGATAAAGGCCGACAGGTTGAAGTCAAAATAGAGCGAAACCATGATAAAGGCAGCGCCGACGCCGTTTAGCGACGTGTAGGAAAGGCCGGTTGCTGACATTTTTCCGATCTGGACGAGGAAATAACTTCCTACGATCATGATCACACCCAGGTTGCCGATAACATTGTGTAAGGGGTAATCCATCTCTGGCTCTCTTGATTAGGGGCCGGTAACAGCCTGTGTCAATGATACCGGATATTCATGCACCGTCTCAGTGCACCACGCCGGTGCGCGCACTTCAATTGAACGCCTTCCGGTCCCGGCAGGTGTTGAATTCTCTGCGGATGCGACGTGTTGCGGCTCATTCCGGTCTGGCACGAAATCTGCATCTACAGTCCTGTTCAATCAGTTCCCACTTGACAGGAGTAACCATGAAACTGGTCACAGCGATCATCAAGCCATTCAAACTCGACGATGTGCGGCAGGCGCTGCACGAAGTCGGCATAGCCGGAATTACGGTGACTGAAGTAAAAGGCTTCGGGCGACAGAAAGGCCACACTGAACTTTACCGGGGCGCGGAATACAACGTTGATTTTCTTCCAAAGTTAAAGCTGGAAACCGCTTGCACCGATGAAATGGCCGAGCTGGTGGTTGAAGCCATCCAGCGCACAGCCGCCACGGGAAAAATCGGGGACGGCAAAATCTTTGTCAGCGCCCTGGAAGAAGTGATCCGAATCCGCACCGGTGAAACCGGACCACAGGCCATTTAAGTCAGCTTTTTCGGGAGTTTAAGAATGGAAACCCAGATTTTTGAATTACAGTACGCGATCGACACGTTTTATTTCCTTGTCATGGGCGCCCTGGTCATGTGGATGGCCGCCGGCTTCTCAATGCTCGAAGCCGGGCTGGTCCGGGCCAAAAATACCACGGAGATCCTGACCAAGAACATCACCCTGTACGCGATCGCCTGCTTCATGTACCTCGCCTGTGGCTATGCCATCATGTATGACGGCGGTTGGTTCCTGGCCGGAATCGATGCATTCAGCCTTGATGAAGTGTTGGCCACATCAGCTGAGAACGGCTTTGACGGCGATGCCGTCTATTCCGGCGCGGCCGACTTCTTTTTCCAGGTGGTTTTCGTTGCAACAGCCATGTCTATTGTTTCGGGCGCCGTGGCTGAACGAATGAAGCTCTGGGCATTTTTTGTCTTCGCCATCGTCATGACCGGGGTGATTTATCCCCTGGAAGGGTCCTGGACCTGGGGCGGAAAGGAAGTGTTCGGTCTGTACAGCCTCGGAGACGACTTCGGCTTCAGCGATTTTGCCGGCTCCGGTATCGTTCACATGGCAGGCGCCGGCGCGGCCCTGGCCGGTGTGCTGCTGCTCGGTGCGCGGAAAGGTAAATACGGCCCGGACGGGCAGGCCTACGCCCTGCCGGGTGCGAACCTGCCGCTGGCCACGCTGGGCACGCTGATCCTCTGGATGGGCTGGTTTGGGTTCAACGGCGGTTCAGTGCTTAAGCTGGCGGATGCAGCTAATGCGCACAGTGTAGCGATGGTGTTCCTGAACACCAATGCTGCTGCGGCAACCGGCCTGATCGGTGCACTGGTGGTTGCGCATTTCAAGTTTGGCAAGGCGGACCTGACCATGGCCCTCAACGGCGCCCTTGCAGGACTGGTGGCTATTACCGCCGAGCCTTCCACGCCAACCCCGTTGCAGGCATCACTCTTTGGCCTGGTGGCTGGAGCCCTGGTGGTCTTCAGCATCCTTGCGCTGGATAAATTGAAGATTGATGACCCTGTGGGCGCCATTTCGGTGCATGGCGTCGTCGGATTTCTTGGATTGATGCTTGTTCCGGTGACCAACGACGGAACTACGTTCCTCGGGCAGTTGGTGGGTGCGGTAACCATCTTTGGCTGGGTGTTTGCAGCCAGCCTGGTGACCTGGCTGATCATCAAGGCGGTGATGGGTATCCGCGTGAGTGAAGAAGAGGAATATGGCGGGCTGGATATTGGTGAATGTGGCCTGGAAGCTTATCCGGAGTTCACTGCCTCCTGAGTATTTCCGGAGGCAGGTTCATTCGCGATTGAAATCGCTCCTACGCTGGTCGACCGCGTAGGAGCGGATTCATCCGCGAAGGATTCGCCAGAGTAAGAAGGATCATCTTTTGGTGCGATCTTGCCCGGGCTTTCAGTCCCGGGCTTTTTTTTGACGAACACTCAGCGCTCGGACTGCCCGACGCGCCACGGGGAATCCGGCATGCTGGCCTCCTCCGCAACTTCCACGAAAGCGCGAGCCTGGGCAGACAGGTACTTGCCCCGGCGCATCACGGTGCCATAGCTTCTTTTCGGAAAATACTCACTCATGTTCTTGGCGACCAGTTTGTCGTCATCGCGCAGGCAGATTCCGGTAACGATGGAAATGCCGAAACCCAGTTCCACGTAGCGCTTGATGACTTCCCAGCCGCCGACCTCCAGGGTTACGTTGAACGGCACCTGGTGCTGCTGGAAGACACGGTCCACCATCCGCCAGGTTGTCAGCCGGCGAGGCGGCAATATCAATCCATACGGCGCAATGTCCTCGATGGTGACCCGTTCACGATCCGCAAGATCGTGGCCCAGCGGCATGATCAAAGCAGGTTCGAAGGAGTAAACGGGCTGGTAACTGATATCAGAAGGCACATCGAGCATCGAGCCGATGGCCAGGTCCACTTCATCATCACGGATCATGGCGAGCCCGTCCCGCCCGGTCACGTTGCGCAGTTGCACGTGGATGTTGGGGTAGCGCTCCCGGAATTGTTTCACCAGCCTCGGTAACAGGTAGATGATGGTTGATTCGCCGGCCGCAATCACCACTTCGCCGCTTTCCAGGTCACCTTTCATTTGCCGGTTGAAGCGCGCATTCAGGGTGTCGAGCCCGTCGACCAGGGGCCGCGCGATTTCGTAGAGCTCCTGGCCTTCGCGCGTCAGGTTGATTTTTGGCCCGTGGCGTTCAAACAGCATGGTGTCCAGTTCGCGCTCCAGCGCACGGATCTGCAAACTGATGGCGGGTTGGCTAAGGAACAGCTGCTCGGCGGCATCCGTCATCTTTCCACTCTTGGCCACCGCGCAGAACGCGCGGAGCTGTTTGAGCTGGTTACCCTTGTAATAAAAACGGGGTGATTTGTTTTTCAAGGCTTTACCGCATCAATAATTAACGTGCCTTATATTAAATAGTTCTTCATGTGGTGTGTCAAAGATGCAGATCAAGTTCTGAGCAGTACCATTCAGCTTTAGCGCTTCTGCTCTTTGTTGCCGGCGGTCCTCTCCAGCGGCACGATCAGGCTGGATGTATCCCAACGCCCGCCACCCATGGCCTGGACCTGGGAATAAAACTGGTCCACCAGGGCGGTAAGGGGCAGATGTGCGCCATTGTTCCTGGCCTCACCCAGGACATAGCCCAGGTCCTTGCGCATCCAGTTGACCGCGAAGCCGTAATCGAACTTGCCGTCGATCATCGTCGTGGCGCGGTTGTCCATTTGCCAGGATTGGGCCGCACCCTTGGAAATCACTTCGACCACGGCCCTGGCGTCCAGCCCGGCCCGGCCGGCAAAGTGCAATGCTTCCGACAAACCCTGGACCAGCCCGGCGATGCAGATCTGGTTGACCATCTTGGCCAATTGGCCTGAACCGGAATCGCCCAGCCGCGCCTGCATCCGGGCGTAACAATCGATCAGCGGTGCGGCCCTGGCCACGGGTTCCTCGTCGCCGCCGATCATCACGGTTAACTGCCCGTTTTCGGCACCGGCCTGGCCACCGGAAACCGGGGCATCGACAAATGAAAAGCCTTGTTGGGCGGCCTCAGCATGAAGTTCCCGGGCAACCTCGGCCGAGGTGGTGGTGTGGTCGATAAAAACCGAGCCGTCTTTCATTTTTCCGAAGGCGCCATCGGGGCCAAGGGTCACTGCGCGCAAGTCGTCGTCATTGCCTACGCAGCAGAAAACGAAATCCGCATTCTCCGCGGCTCCTGCGGGGGTTGGAGATGCGGTGCCGGGATATTGCGTGATCCACTGTTCAGCTTTCGCCGCCGTGCGGTTGTAAACGGTAACCTGGTGTCCTGCTTTCGCAAGGTAACCTGCCATAGGGTATCCCATCACCCCCAGGCCAATAAACGCTACGTTGAAACTCATATCACCAATCCTTCAGTGGAAAATTCAGGGGTTTGGCAGGCGGCCAGGGCAAGCCCGAGCCGGCCAGCATGGAGCTGAAAACCGGTGTGGCATCGAGGTCGAAGGGCGCACCGCAGGTGCACCAGTAAATGGCTTGCATCAGGCTCATGTATCCAAAGGATCGGCTGTCGATCAGTCCGGCGAGGCGATTCGCTTCGTTGCGGTTACCCCTCGCAGCCTCCATGACCAGGGAAACAGAGTCATTCGGCCCGTGTTTGCCGAGAAACGATTCCTGGTATTCGAGCGCGTGGGGTTCATCTCCCGCGATCGCAGCGATCATGAATTTCGCGATCAGTTGTTCACTGTCGGATCGCAGGTGCGTATTGGCCATTTGGATCGCTTCAGTCAACTTTCCTTCCGAGGCAAGCGCCACAGTATACCAGCGGGGCAGCCATTCGCTCTGACCAAGCTTCATGCCGGCCTCGGCAGTGGAGATAGCGCCTGCAGTATCTCCTTGCCACAATCTCGCCGCGGTCATAATCTGCCAGGAACGCGTCAGTAGCGGATCGCAGGTTGCTGTTCGCTGAAAAGCTTCAACCAGACCCTGTGCTTTTCCAAACGCAGCGCTGGAAAAGTGTACCCAGTATGCCGCAACGCAACCGGTCGTGGACAAGGTGCGGTCAACCAGAGCGGACAGTCCATTCCAGTTTCCAAGCACCAGGGCGCTGTCGTGTTCAACGGACAATCGCTGACTGTCATCACTGGCGTAACGGACCACCTGTTCGTAGTTGATGCGCAGATTTTCAGGTGCGTTTTTGATGTCGTCATCAGTAATCTCGCCGTCCAACTCGCCATTCGCCTGGCTCATCAGGATGTGGCTGTAAAGATCGGTGATATTCTGGTACGCGTCAGGCAAGTCCGGCGCAAGCCTGGCAGCTTCTTCAAAATGTGTGTTGCCCTGCCGCAACAGGCTGATCAGATTGTCGTCTCCATGCGCCCGCTCGAAAAGTTCCCGGCCTTTCTGGTATTCGATAAATGCTTCAACGTTTCCAATACCGACACTGCGCATCCGGGCGCGCAGCGTTTCATCGAGCAACACGTCCAGGGCCAGCGCAATTTTCTCCGCGATGTCCTGCTGTACCGCAAACGTGTCCGATGTCCGGCGATCAAAGGTTTCAGACCAGAGGTGAAAGCCGTCTTCAGCGCGGATCAACTGCGCGGTGATACGAAGCTGTTCGCCGGCGCGGCGCACCGAGCCCTCGACGATATGCGCCACACCCAGCTGCCGGGCAATTTCTTCGATCGGAACATTCTGTCCCTTGAAATGGAACGCCGAGGTGCGGGCGGTCACCAGCAGGTCGGGTAACTGCGCCAGGGCGTTGATGATTTCTTCGGTCAACCCGTCGGTAAAATAGTCATCGTCCGGGCCGTTGCTCATGGCGACGAAGGGGAGCACAGCAACGGATTTCCTGGCGTCCGGCATCGCTGCCTGTGCTCCGGCCACTTCGAGGCCCGGACCAGGCGCTTCAATCTGAACTGTTGATGCAGGTTCCGGTGCTTTACTGTCCAGCGCCAGCTTGTCAAAGAGCAGGAAACAAACGGCCATGAGGAGGATCACGATAATAGCCCGGTCGAGCTTGCGGGCGGTTCGCGGTGCAATGGACCGCGCACGGTCTACCTCGCTTTCAAATTTCACACCCTCGGGCGTCCATTCGAAGACCCAGGCAATGACGAGCGCCGGAAGGAAGCCGATAGCCACAAAAAAAAGGACATATCGGACCACTTCGTCGGAAATATGCAGGATCGGCCCGATCACGTCGACAATTTGCAGAAGCAGCCAGCCGGCCACCAGGTAAGCAAGCCCGACTCTGAAGACATTTCTCCGTTTCAGTTCCTCAAACAGCCCGGACATTCTTTTCCTTTTCCATGGTTAAATCCAGCCGGCAGAACGGTGAGATCATAGCACTCCTTACGGGGACCTCTAGGCCTGAATGGCTATTCAGCCTGTGATTCGAGGGGTTGGGGGACAGCGCTGCGGATGGGCAGATTCTGGATCCTGTATCGTTGCCGTGCCATATCCTCTTCCAGTTCAGAGACCATCCCGCGGAACTCTGCAGACTGCCGCACGCCGTCAAAATTCGGATTCAAATCGGTCTTCCAGCGCCAGTGCATCCGCCAGCCCTGGTCAATAACCCGTCTGAGTTCTGCGAGCGAGGCCGGCTGATCGTCGAGAATGGCGAGCGCCTCGGCCTTGACCGGCACCAGGCCGGTGGCAAACAGCGTATTCGCGAAGCCCGGCTGTTCATAGGCGGCCAGGACTGCCTCGAGCAGGCTTTGTGCTTCCGTAAAGCGGCCAGCCATCTTCAGCAGTAAAGCAAGATCAGTAGCCTGCCCGATATTGCCGGCGGTGATTTCAGGCGGCGACTGGAAAAGCCCGGGATGCCGGTCTGCAAAAATCCGGATACCCGATTCAGGGTCGCCATCAGCCAGCGCGTCATCCCGCTTGATGCGCATGAACACTGCATCGGAATTCCAGCGGTCGGGCAAGTCGAATTTCAGGGCAAGATTGCTGTATTGCAAAGCGATTTCAAAATTTCCGGTCATATAGTGGTGGCTGGCCTGCATCGCGATGGGCAAGGCCTGGTTGGTGACCCGGCTGCTCAGCCATTCCGACCAGTTTCCGGCTGATTCGTAATCCTCCAGGCAGTCATACAGACTCAACATCCAGGCGCCGGATTCGAAATCCCGCGGGTCAACCGCCTGCGCCTCACCCATCCAGTAGATGGCCTGGTCCAGCTGCCCTTCGGCGATAAACGTGCGGCCGACCGGACCGTATCCCAGCGGGCTGGAAGCGTCGATTTCCCGGATCAGTGCGAAATTCAGGCGGGCCGCTTCGAAATTGCCCAGGGCGCTATAGGCCAGACCAGCCGCGTACAGGATATTTTCGGTCAGTGCGTTGGGTTTTCCAGGTGAACCAGGTGGCACGGGTCTGTTTTCGAGGGGCACCCGGAAACGCGAGGCTCCCAGCAGCAGGGCCAGCAGCAACGCCACCAGGATCAGGATGCCGGCAGCAAACCGGTTCAGTTTTACGAGCCCTGTCATCTCAAAGTTGGCGCTGTGCCTCGGGTTTTGGTAATGGACCAGACACAGGAAGCTCGGTCGTTTCGACCACCTGCCCGAAATACAGGGCATTGATGTAGAGTTTTTCCGTCCCACGCCAGAAGCCCCTGAATAGCGGCGTGTTGGCAAACCTGACCACCAGTCCCTTGCCATGCTTTTCGGCGATAACGGCCGGTTGTCCCGCAAAAGCAGCGAGGCGATCTTCGCCAATGAACCCGGCCATCAGCGGCTCGCGGGCATAGCGCACGGGTGTCGAGTAGGGATTGTCGCTGGGTTCGAGCACGGCAGTGCCCCGTCGAAACAGTGGTAAATCCATGTCGTGTAACCAAAGGCGAGCGGGTGGCTCAGGTCGAGTATCGATGCAACAATCGCTCCGCCGATGACCTGGTCAGCCTGGTCGGCGGCGAAATCAGCATAGGTCCGGGGCGTTGCCGGTTGCACCGGCGTTTCCTGTTCCGCCGGCGCCACGCAGTTTTCGACCAGAATTTCAAAGCAGATACTTTCCGCCCAATTGGCCGCCAGGCCGATTGCCACCAGTATCCCTCCATCCCCGATCCAGCGTGCGATGACCTGCTTCATTTCATCTCCGAGGGATTCGTACTCTCCATCAGCGAAACAGCAAGTGGGTGTAGTCCCAGAGGTTTACGGTTCCCAGTCTCTGATGTTCAACGAGGGTAGTTGCAACACCGAGGCGCTGATCCAGCAAAAACCATTGCTCTCCAACGTCATAGGCCGAAACGACCTTCACCTCCGACCAGTAGTGGGTTGACTAGGTTTGACCAGCGTGAAATGCTTCGATCCGAGGTCCGGTCCCACGCTGGTCATGGTGCTGGAAAGACTGTAAATTTCGAGACCCGCGAGGGCGCGGCCGGCAAGTAGTTCCAGGCTGCTTCGCCGCACTTCCGGCGCCTGGGACCCCGACTGAATGACCAGCGTACCGGGTGCGAAGGACTGCAAGCCGCTTCCGGTCTGGGCGGAGAATGCCTTGACAGCGACACGGACCCGGACGCCTGCCTGCAGGAGGCTCTGCAACACGGTGGGGGCCTCCAGCTGATTCCATGGAACAGCCCAGGCAGCGGCATCAGCCGCTGGCGGGAGACCTTTGCTGGAACCGGAAACATCGGCCTGTTGCGGAACCTTGCTGACCGTTGCAAAGGGCAGGTTGAAAGCCAATGGAAGGGTCCAGGCGGACACATCGTAAAACGTGTTGTCCCTGAAACTCGTCCGTTGTTCCATCATCGCCTCGAGCAGGCCAAACTGTTTTTGCTGGACCGGAATGACCCAGGCGTGCCCGGGCAGGAATTCAAAGCCGCCTGACCGTGTCGCTTCGCCCAGTGGCCGGTACTCGACCCGGTGCAGATCGAGTATTTCGAGAAAAGCACTGGCACGGGCCGGATCGCCATCATCTCCAATGATCCAGGCATTGAAATTCCGGCTGGCAGCCCGTTTGCTCATCGAATCGAAAAAGCCGGATTGGTAAGCCTTCAGACGGTCTCGCATGGCCCATGAACCTTCCAGGGAGGAAAGTGACACTCTCAGATGGTTGGCGACCGCCATCTGGAAGGTCTCGATACCGTTGCTGGATGCGATTTCCTGTCCGAGAACCGCCTTCTGTTCGAACAGGATGCCGATGCTGCCGTTTATATCCGGGTAAGTCGACCCCTTGCCGAAATAGAAGTCGTCATAGCCATCCTCGGTGAAATAAGGTTGTCCCGCGCGATCCATGGCCCTGGAGTGATACTGGGCCAGAGCCCGGGTAAGATCGAGATTTTCATCGGGAGTCAGCGGGTTCTGTCTCGACGGAACACCCGGTTGAAAGAAAAACCCCGGGTAACCCTCCTGCTCATGGTGATCAGTGAGGACATGCGGTAACCACCGGTGGTACTCCACAATACGTGCGCGGGATTCCGGGTTTACCAGCGGAAGCCAGTCACGATTCAGGTCGAACAAGTAGTGGTTGGTTCGACCGTCCGGCCAACTCTGAACGTGTTGGCGGCTGACCGGGTCGGCAACCGGCACTTTGCCCGCGTTACTGTTCACCCAACTTGCAAAACGGTTCAGTCCATCAGGATTGATGCTTGGGTCAATCAATATCACGCTGCCTTCGAGTAAATCCCTGACGTAGTCGGAGCGCGAGGAAGCCAGGTAATAAGCCACCAGCATGGACGCGTTACTGCCGCTGGGCTCGTCGCCGTGAACGCTGTATCCCAACCAGACCACCAGTGGCCCGTCACCATCAAGGTGTTGTTGGCGCAGGTTTTCCAGTTTTCCCTGGTTTCCCGCGCTGGTGATGGCCAGTTGCAGCAAGGGCCGCTGCTCCCAGGTATAGCCGATGACTTTGATCGATACCCGGGGAGAAGAGTCGGCCAGGGTTTGCATGTACTGCACCAGCTTATCGTGGCTTACGTGCCAGTCCCCGACGTCCCAACCCAGGATGGATTCAGGGGCCGGAACAGCCGGATCCGGGTCAGCGTCCTGTGGAAGATAATCCCTCGAGCTGTTTGCGCTGAGGTTCGAGGCCATAAAAAAAATAGCCACAAATAAGAGATTTTGCATATCATTTTTCATCCCTGCCAGCGGGTTATTCTATGAGATACTGACGCAGAATTCTCTGAGGAACGTCTAATCAAATGATCAGAGGTTCCTGACAACTCCAATCATTGCCCGGTCTGTCACGGTGATAGCTATGAAAACTTTCCAGAAAGTCTGTGCTTTGTTGATCCTCGCCTGCTCCATGCACGCCCACGCCGGGGATGACCTGTCAGATAAACTGGCGCTGATCAAATTACCCCCTGGTTTTGAAATCCGGTTATTTGCCGAGAATTTGGAGGACGCCAGGCAACTTGCGCTGGGAGACCATGGAACCGTATTTGCCGGATCGATAAAAGCCGGCGTGGTTCATGCGGTGGTCGATCATGACGGTGACCTGTTTGCAGAAGGGATTTACGTCGTCGATCAGGACCTGAACATGCCCTCGGGACTCGAATTCCGGTTTGGTTCGCTCTACGTAGGGGCGGTTGACCGGATCTTGCGGTATGACGATATTGAAAGCTCCCTGGACCATCCGCCGGAGCCGGAAGTCGTCACTGGCGGGTTTCCGGACAAGACCCACCATGGCTGGAAATACCTGCGATTTGGTCCGGACAGTATGTTGTATGTCCCGGTAGGGGCGCCCTGCAATATTTGTGATGAGCCGGGGTTTGCCCAGATTCGCCGGATTCTCGCTGACGGCAGTGGTATGGAAGTCTATGCCGAGGGAGTCCGGAACAGCGTTGGCCTGGCTTTTCATCCCGTTACCCGGGCGCTGTGGTTCACAGACAACGGACGGGATTTGATGGGTGACGACCTGCCGGGCGATGAGCTGAATGTCGCGCCTGAAGCCGGGCTGCATTTTGGCTACCCGTATTGCCACCAGGGCGATACCCCGGATCCGGAATTTGGCGCAGGTAAATCGTGCACGGACTTCACGCCGCCGGCCCTGACCCTCGGCGCCCACGTGGCGGCGCTTGGTTTGACCTTTTATACCGGTGACATGTTTCCACGGTCCTACATGAACCAATTGTTCATTACGCAGCATGGTTCCTGGAACCGCAGCGAAAAATCCGGCTACAACATCCTGCTGGTGAAATTTGACGATCAGGGAGTTGATAACGGGCAGCGAAGTGTTTGCCAGCGGCTGGCTTCAGGGTCAGGAAAACTGGGGACGGCCCAACGATGTGCTGCAGATGCCGGATGGGTCGCTGTTGGTTTCAGACGACCAGGCCGGGGTGATCTACAGGATCAGTTACTCCGGCCAATGAGATGAGGGGCCGGATTTGACGCTGATCCAAATCATTGTCCTGGCGCTGATCCAGGGATTGACGGAATTCCTGCCGGTTTCCAGCTCAGCTCACCTGATACTGGGCAGCCGGGTTTTCGGGTGGCCGGACCAGGGGCTGGTGTTTGATGTTGCGACACACCTGGGCACGCTAATCGCCGTTTTGATTTACTTTCGTCACGAGTTGATCGAAATGGCGCGGCGCCTGTGTGAGGCCGGTCCGCACCGATCAGGACCGCCGGCACCGGAAATTGGCTGTCTACCTTGCCGTGGCGAGTATTCCGGCGCTGCTGGCCGGTTTTGCGGCCCGCGACCTGGTGGAACTTTATCTGCGTGATGTGCGCGTCATTGCGTGGACCACGATCGGTTTCGGGCTTTTGTTATGGCTGGCTGACGCGGTCGGCTCCAGGCAGCGCAAGCTGGAAGATACTTCGCTGAAAGACGCGCTTTTCATCGGCCTGGCCCAGGCACTGGCGCTGGTTCCCGGGGTATCGCGCTCCGGCGTGACCATTACAGCCGCGAGGTTCCTCGGTCTGTCGCCGGATGCTGCGGCCCGTTTTTCTTTCCTGCTCGCTATTCCAATCATCGCTGCAGCCGGTGGCTATGGCGCATTGCGCGTGGCCATGGGTGACGCACCCATCGAATGGGCCCAGTTTGGGCTCGCATTGGTGCTGGCGGCTATTGCAGGTTGGGTTTGCGTGGCTGCGTTTCTCGCCTTGCTGAAGCGAGTGGGATTGATGCCCTTCGTGATCTACCGCCTGTTGCTGGGTGCGGTTCTGACCTGGATGCTTGTTTAGACGCATCTTTCTGGTGCAATATCATTATGCATTTGCACCATATAGGTGCGAATAGCCGGCAATGGTCTTAATTTCAGATTTTCCATGATTATCTCCTGATCTCATAGTCGTCGAAAAAGCTTCTTTTTGCGTGTAAAATGCCTCTATCGGCTTTCTTATGTCCATTTGCGCCCGGGCCTGAGCTTGGCATGAGTCCTGCATTTATACCTTGACCCATTTTGGAACAACACATACAGGAAGAATAGGAATGAGCACCGAAAAGATTCTGAAGTTAATCGAGGAAAAGAATTTCAAGTTCGTGGACCTGCGGTTTTGCGACACGCTGGGTAAAGAACAGCACGTGTCACTGCCGGTCAGTGCGGTGGATGAAGACTTGTTCGAAGAAGGAAAGATGTTCGACGGTTCATCCATATCGGGCTGGAAAGGTATCAACGAGTCCGACATGGTCCTGATGCCGGATACTTCGACAGCGGTCAGGGACCCTTTCGCGGAACAAAAGACGCTGATCATTCGTTGCGATGTACTCGAGCCCAATACGATGGAAGGCTACAACCGCTGCCCGCGATCACTGGCCAAGCGCGCGGAAGCCTATCTGAAATCCAGCGGAATTGCTGATACAGCATTTTTCGGCCCTGAACCCGAATTCTTCATTTTCGACGACGTTCGTTTCAAGAACGACATGCACGGCTGTTCCTACGAGGTTGATTCCGAGGAAGCCGCGTGGAACACCGGGTCCGAGTACGAAGGCGGCAATTTCGGTCATCGTCCGGGTGTTAAAGGCGGCTATTTCCCGGTCCCGCCGGTCGATTCCCTGCATGACGTGCGGGCCGAGATGTGCCTGCTGATGGAGAAAATGGGAATCGCGGTAGAAGTGCATCACCACGAAGTGGGAACCGCCGGGCAATGTGAAATCGGTACCCGCTTCAACTCGCTGGTCAAGAAGGCCGATGAAGTGTTGAACATGAAGTACGTGATTCACAATGTCGCTCACGCCGTTGGAAAAACCGCAACTTTCATGCCCAAGCCCCTGGTTGGGGACAACGGTTCCGGCATGCACGTCCACCAGTCCATTGCCAAAGATGGCGTTAACCTGATGATGGGCGATGGTTATGGCGGCTTGTCGGAGACAGCGTTCCACTATATTGGCGGAATTTTCAAACACGCCAGGGCGATCAATGCTTTTGCCAATTCGACCACCAACAGCTACAAGCGGCTGGTCCCCGGTTTCGAAGCGCCGGTCATGCTGGCCTACTCGGCCCGCAACCGCTCTGCCTCCTGCCGCATCCCCTTTGTCAGCAACCCGAAAGCGCGCCGGATTGAAGTCCGCTTCGGTGATCCCGCCGGGAACTCATACCTGATTTTTGCCGCGATGTTGATGGCCGGGCTGGACGGTATCAAGAACAAGATTGATCCGGGTCCGCCGATGGACAAGGATTTATACGATCTGCCGCCCGAGGAGGAAAAGCTCATTCCCACGGTTTGTTCATCGCTTGACCAGGCCCTGGCTGCCCTCGATGCCGACCGGGAATTCCTGAAGGCGGGAGGGGTCTTTGACGATGACCTGATTGACGCTTACATCAGACTGAAGATGCTGGAAGTCACGAGATTCCGGGCGAGCACTCATCCCATTGAGTTTGAAATGTATTATTCTCTGTAACAGGACCGGGTGCATATTGCTTCCCATGAAGTGATCCTGCCCCGGCAAGCCGCAAAGCCCCGCAAGGAAGCGGGGTAAGCGGATTTTTCGCGATGTTAAGGAGCATGCTCATGAAAAATGGAATGAATCAAGCACACTCGTCACGCTGGTATTTCTGCTGCTGTCGTGTACCGCCTTTGCGCAGGGTGAAATCTACAAGGTTGTCGACAAGGATGGCAATGTGACTTTCACGGACCAGCGCCCTTCGCGGATGCGCAACCGATGGACTTGCCACCCTTGTCGGTTATTTCAACCGATTCTCCAAATCCGCCGACCCGCGGCGCCGGACGAGGGGGCTTTGGAAGACGCACAGCCGCGCCGCCGACCCCAGCGGACTTGAGAAAGTTGTATCAGGATTTCAGGATTACGCGTCCGACTGCCCGAAGAGACGTTCTGGGGTACGGAAAATTCCGTGGTGATCACCTGGCAGACCTCGCAACCGATTCCTCCGGAGTTGCGGGTGGTAGTCATGGTGGATGGAATCGGCACAGCAGGCAACGGGTTCCGGCAGCCTAAGCCTGACCCTGGACCGTGGGGAACACCAGGTTTATGCGGAATTGCGGGATGAAAGAAATCGCCGGATTGTCAGCACGGACACCGTCACATTTTTCGTTCAGCAACATTCAATCGGGCAAAACCGTCGCGGTGGATGAGTGGCCTGTAACAGCGGCCCCTGGAACCAGCCGCAAAAGTGGATACTGATTCCGCACAGGCAATCGGCGTGCTGGATCGTCTGGACACCGGGGTGGTCAGGATCGAACGGTCAGGCCGGATCGGGTTCATGAACAGTTCGGCGGAACACTGCATGCTGATCAGCAGGGACCGGGCCTATGGACAGGTGTTATTTGAGGTTACCGATATCCCCGGTGAATTGCAGGAAGCTGTGAGGTCTCTACCCGAAGGCACGGCAAAGCACTCGACTGCACGAGCTGAAATTTCCGGCCGGCCTGTTCGATTGCACCATTCAATCCACGGAAGACGGAAATGTGTTGCTGGAATTTCATGATCTCGAATGGGAAAAGATGCGGCTGCGTTTGCAGCAGCGCGAAGCTACAGACCGGTATGCTTGAGTTGCTGAGCAGAAACCTGGGGCACGAGGTCCGAAACCCGCTGGGTGGCATCCGCGGCGCGGCTCAAATGCTGGCGGAAGAACTGGAAGACGGCGAACTTTCGACCCTGGCGCGATTGATCATGAGAGAATCAGATCGCATCGACGAGCTGATCCAGCGATTTGGGCAGCCGGAACTGGACCGCCAGGAAGCTGGCATTGTATCCGCTGCTGGACGAGGCGCTGGACCTTGTTGATGGCCGAATTTCGTGATTCCGTGCATGTGGAGCGTGATTACGACCCCAGCATCCCTTTCATCCAGGGCGACAGGATGGCCATCCGCCGGCTGATGCTGAACCTGTTGCGCAATGCCTGCCAGGCTGGCGCTTCACAGGTATTGATCAAGACCCGTGTTGAATACGGCACGACGTTACTGCAATCCCGGAAAGGGCAGCGTCATTCGCCTGGATTTTATTGACAACGGCGCCGGTGTACCCGAGTCGCTCAGATCCCTGCTGTTTCTTGCCGTTCGTGACCGGGCGCAGGGACGGAACCGGCCTCGGCCTGGCGCTTTCCCAGCAGATTGCCTCTGCGCACGGCGGTCTACTGACTTTCGAAGCGCTGGAACAGGGCAGCCAGTTCAGCCTTTATTTGCCATTCGGTCATCGTAAATGCTGAACACGGTGCGGGTGAAACACATTGAACGATCAGTTTGATATCTGGGTAGTCGACGATGACGAGGCGATCCGTTTTGTCCTGAAGCGGGCATTGCAACGCAAAGGCTACGGTGTCAGGTGCTTCGAAAACGGTTCAATCGGTCAAAGAGGCGCTGGAAACCGGCAGCCCGGGAGCTGATCCTGACCGACATCCGGATGCCTGACGCCGACGGCCTGAGTGTCGTGGACACACTCGAAAGGCTCACGCTGGATTGCCCGGTCATCGCGATGACAGCGTTTTCCGACCTGGATCAGGCCGTCAACGCATATCAAAAAGGCGTTTTCGAATACCTGCCCAAGCCTTTCGACCTGGAACAGGTTGTTTCGGTAATCGAGCGCGCGCTTGCAACGGGAAAGGCCAGGCCGAAAAGCAACGCCGGATCACCCGGTGGACAGTTACTGGGCGAATCACAGGCGATGCAGGAAGTTTTTCGCACAATCGGCCGGCTGTCACGCTCCGATATCAGCGTGCTGATTACCGGCGAAACCGGCAGTGGCAAAGAGGTAGTGGCGCGGGTTCTTCACCAGCACAGCCCCAGGGCGGATGCGCCGTTCGTGGCCATCAATAGCGCCGCGATCCCGGCGGAATTGCTTGAATCCGAACTTTTCGGGCATGAAAAAGGTGCTTTTACCGGCGCCCATTCCCGCAGAATCGGACGATTTGAAGAAGCCGCAGGCGGGACGCTGTTCCTCGACGAAATAGGGGATATGCCGATTGCCTTGCAGACCCGCTTGCTGAGGGTTCTGGCAGAGGGGGATTATTACCGGGTCGGTGGCAGGGACCTGCTTCGCGCGGATGCAAGGGTCATCACGGCGACCCACCAGGACCTGGAGGAAAAAGTCCGGGCGGGCAGCTTCCGGGAAGACCTCTATCACCGGCTCAATGTTATCCACATAGCATCTGCCGCCACTGCGGGAGCGCACCGCCGACATTTCCATGCTCGCGCAAAGGTTTCTCAGCCAGGTTTCCAACGAACTGGGCCTGGAGGAGAAACGCCTGCGGCCGGAAACCATCAGGATCCTGGAAGGTTACAGCTGGCCGGGTAACGTCAGGCAGCTACTCAACCTGTGCCGTCAGCTGTGTGTCATGGCCCCTGGCGACCAGATTTTCCCGGATGATCTGCCTGCCGAGATGCTTGGCGCCGGCACGCAGGAAAGCGATGACAAGGCCTGGGTTGAGTCTCTGCGCCGATGGGCCGGCAAGGAGCTGGCAAGCGGTGGAACCGGTATTCTCGATCGCGCCCAGGCAGATCTGGAACGTGTATTGATTGGCTGCGCCCTGGACCGGACCGGCGGGCAAAGGCAGAAGGCGGCTGAATTGCTGGGCCTGGGCCGCAATACCCTGACCCGGAAGCTGCAAAAATTCGAAGCCGAAGGTCAAAGTGAAGACCTGCGTGCAAAATCAGTCGGCCGGCGGGACCTGAAGCCAAAACGTGACCGGCCCGTCGTTAACGAGATGGACTTTCATGTCCGCCCCGAATACACCGGTCTGCACAACACCCAGGGCCTGTTCCGCCAGCGTGACCAGGTATTTGAACAGGCGTTCACCTTCGGCCGGGGGAGCGGCTGGAGTAAAGCTGGGGCGATTACCGCTGTTGGTGTCCGCCGCCAGCGTGAATTGAGGCACCAGCAACAGGCTTCCCCCTGCCTGCGCCAGGTCAAGGTTCATCCTGCCGGCCTCGTCCGGAAAAATCCGGTATGCCAGCACCCGCTGCAATAAACGCTGGGCCTGGTGTTCCGTGTCACCCCGCTCGACACCCGATCAGTGCGAGAATGCCGCGGGAAATTGCCCCGGTGGTTTTTCCGTCAACGCTGACCTTTGCTTCGGAAACTCTCTGAAGTAATGCAATCATGGCTTTCTGTCGCCTTCGCCGGATATCAGTCGCGCCAGAAAGCCGGCGTGAGCAGAACCAACAGCGTGTAAATCTCGAGCCGTCCAAGCAGCATGGCCACGCTCAGTATTACCTTGGCGGTATCATTCAGTCCCGCGTAGTTCGGGCCGGCCTCACCCAGCGCAGGTCCCAGGTTGGTAAGGCACGCCCCCACCGCTGAATACGCGGTCTCCTCGTCCACGCCGGTCGCCGTAAGCAAGATGGTCATAATCGCGAAACTGGCGATATACAGGAAGAAAAACCCCCACACGGCGCTGATGACGGTATCTGAAGTTCTCTGTCCGCCAATCTTCACCGGGATGATGGCGTGCGGGTGGATCAGGCGCTGAACCTCGCGGATGGACTGGCGGTACAGCAGAATGACACGGATGACTTTCATCCCGCCCGCCGTGCTGCCCGCGCAGCCGCCGATAAATGCCAGCAATATCAGGAATACCGGTAAAAAACTTCCCCAGGCGTAAAAAGGCGCCGTGGTAAAACCCGTGGTCGTCATGGCTGAAATAACCTGGAACGCGCCATAACGGAATGAATCCGCAAGGGTGTCATAGGTGCCGGTGAAATAGAGGGCAAAACTCGCGATGAGCGCGAACACGAACAACAGCAAGGCATAGACCTTGAGTTCCGGATCCATGAAGTAGGGCTGTATGCTGGCGCGGCGCCACGCGGTGAAGTGGAGGGCGAAATTGATTCCGGCCACGATCATGAAAAAACCCGCGACAATTTCAACCGTCGGGTTGTTCCAGAACGCCAGGCTGTCGTCATGTGTTGAAAACCCCCCGATGGCTACGGTGCTGAATGCGTGTCCGACAGCGTCGAACAGTTTCATTCCTGCCAGCCAGTAAGCAAATATGCAGGTCACCGTAATGCCAACATAGATCAGCCACAACGCCTTGGCCGTCTCGGTAATCCGGGGCGTCAACTTCGCGTCTTTCATCGGCCCGGGGGTTTCAGCCCGGTAAAGCTGCATGCCACCGACTCTCAGCATCGGGAGAATGGCCACCGCAAGGACAATAATGCCCATGCCACCCAGCCACTGGAGTTGCTGGCGGTAGTAAAGCACCGCCCTGGGCAGGGCGTCGATATTGGTGATGATGGTCGCGCCGGTAGTGGTCAATCCCGACATCGATTCAAACACCGCATCCACATAACCAAGCTCCGGCGAGGTCAGCAGCACGAATGGCAGGGCGCCGACCAGAACCAGGGTCAGCCATGCGCCAACCACGATCATGAAACCATCGCGCAGGCGCAACTCTTTTTTTGCGTTGCGTACCGGAAAGTAGATGGCCAGTCCCAACGCCAGCAGTATTGCTGCGCTGATCAGGAACAGGGCGGTTGAACCATCCGAATAGAACAGGGATACAAGGATGGGAGGCAGCATCATCAGGCTGGATCCCGCGATCAGGAAGCCAATGACCCTTTGAACGGCGGAAAAACCCATGGCGTCCTCAGATGAAAATGGCGCCAACCTGGAAAAGCCGCTCCACGGCGGCGATCTGACGTTTGTCAGGAACGAACAGGATCACGTGATCGTTCTCGAGGATGATGGTGTCATGATGCGCGATAATCACATCATCACCGCGAACGACAGCGGGAATCGTGGTTCCGGCCGGAAGGTTGATATCTTCGATGGCCCTGCCAACCACTCTGGAACTGCGCTTGTCACCGAGCGCCACGGCCTCGATCGCTTCAGCGGCGCCGCGGCGCAGGGAATGGATGCGAACCATGTTGCCTCGCCGGATATGCGTCAGCAGCGCACCGATGGTGATTTGCTGGGGTGATACGGCGATATCGATTGAGCTGGATTCAACCAGGTCGACGTAGGATGGCCTGTTGATAATGGCGATCACTTTTTCAGCGCCCATCCGCTTGGCCAGCATCGAGGACAGGATATTGGCTTCGTCATCGTTGGTTAAAACACAATAGACATCTGTCGTTTCAATGGCCTCTTCACGCAGCAGTTCTTCATCGGCACAGTCGCCCACGAGCACGATGGCCTTCTCCAGGTACTCGGCAATGGCCTCGGCCCTTACGGGATCGCGTTCGATGATTTTTACGTGGTGGTTGCGTTCGAGTTGCCGGGCAAGGTTGCTGCCGATATTGCCCCCTCCGGCGAGAATGATACGGCGGACCGGATTATCCATGGGCCGCAGTTCTTTCATCATCGTCCGGATGTTGCGGGTTGCGGCGAGGAAAAAAACGATGTCGTTTTCAGCGATTACCGTGAGTCCATCCGGAATGATGGTCTTATCCTGCCGGTAAATCGCAGCAACGCGCGCCTCCTCACCGGCCGGCAAATGCTGGCGCAGCGTATGCAGCCGCTGACCCACCAACGGACCGCCGGCGTAAGCCCGCGTGGCAACCAATTGGGCGCGTCCGTCTGCAAAGTCCAGGACCTGCAGGGCGCCGGGGTACTCGATGAGCCGAGCGATGTACTGGGTCACCAGCGTTTCGGGGCTGATCAGTACATCGACCGGACAATGTTCGCGCTCGAACAGTCTTGGGTTATCGATGTAGTCTGAAGACCGGATCCGGGCAATCCGGGTTGGCGTTTTATATAGCGTATAGGCTACCTGGCAGGCGGTCATATTGACTTCGTCACTGCTGGTCACCGCGATGATCATGTCGGCATCTTCAATTCCGGCTCTCACCAGTACCGTCGGATGGGACGCGTGGCCAATCACGCCCCGGATATCCAGGCGGTCCTGGAGTTCCTTCAGATGCCGGGCGTTGGTATCGACGACCGTGATATCGTTTTCTTCACTGGACAGGCTATTGGCGACTGTTGAGCCGACCTGGCCGGCTCCGAGGATGACAATTTTCATTTCTTGGTCTCAACGGATGCCACGGTGCCCCGGGAATCCACGCCGAGGGCCCTGAGTTTCCGGTACAGGTGGGTTCTCTCCATGCCGACGGACTCAGCCAGCTTGCCAACGCTGCCTCCCGCCTCCTTCAACTTGAATACCAGGTACTCGCGCTCGAACTTTTCCCGCGCTTCGCGCAAAGGCAGATCAAAGAACTCCGGGTGGTCCGAAGAACCGCTGATCGGTTCACTGGGGCTTTGCAGTAAGGCTTCTTCCACTTCGCCCAGGGAAACTTCACCGTCGCCACCCAATACCAGCAGCCGCTGCACCAGGTTGCGTAATTCCCGGATATTTCCCGGCCAGCTGTGGTTTCGCAGGCGGTTTTGCGCGGCAACAGAGAACGGCCGGTACGGAAGGTTCTCGCTGTTGGGAAACGTTTCGGCATAAAAACGCACCAGTTCGGGCACATCATCGGGCCGTTCCCGCAAGCGGTGGAATCTGCAACGGCAGCACGTTGAGCCGGTAATACAATTGTTGCAGCGCACTGTCGTTGCTCGCACGTTCCAGAATGTTCATCCCTGCGGTGGCGATCAGGCGAACGTCCTGGTTTTTTGAACCGCGTTCGCCCTGCAGGATCTGGACGATGATTTTCAGGGCCTCGTCGGGAATTTCCTGCAGGTCCGGAATGAACAATGTTCCATGATTTGCCCTTGCAAACAACCGCCGGACTGGATACTGCCGGTGGGATCGTCACTCCCGAGCAGGTAGGAATGAACGTTTTCCTGGGTCAGTTCACAATGATCCATCGTGACGAATTCGCCCGCACGCTTGCTCTGCCCGTGTATGAAACGGGCGAGGTTTTCCCGGCCGCTGCCTTTTTCCCCGGTGATCAAAACGGGAAGGTCGTGTTGGGCAGCCTGTTCCGACTTGTTTCGGAGTACCTGCATCAATGCGCTGCTGCCAATCGGTTCGATAATCACGGGCGTCGCGGGTGGCTGGAGGCGTGCGGTTTTTCGGCCGGATTCCAGCGCCTGGCTGACAATGGACAGAAGCCTGGCGAGTGAAATGGGCTTTTGCACGAAGTCATGCGCTCCCAGGCGGGTGGCTTCAATGGCGGTTTCCACCGAGCCGTGTCCCGACATGACCACTACCGGGCATCTCCAGTCCGCCCGCCGAGGACCATTCTTTGAGCAGCGTGATGCCGTCGACATCCGGCATCCAGATGTCGAGCAAGACGAGGTCGGGTGAATGACTGGCGAAGCTCTTGCGCGCAGTCTGACCGTTCTCTGCAACGGTTACCTTATAACCCTCGTCTTCCAGAATGTCGCGCACGAGTTCACGGATATCCGGTTCGTCGTCAACGACGAGTATATGTGCCTGGTTCATCTGGGGCCTTTCAACGCCATTGGATCATCAATGTCTGTTGCTTTGGCGCAACAGCTTACTCCAAAGAAAGGCGAAATGCCTAGGAAATCAGCGGAAAATCGATATCGATTTGTGCGCCGCCTTCCGGCCGGTTTGCAATCGAGATGTTGCCATTGTGCTCGGATATTATTTTCCGGCAAATGGCCAGACCCAGGCCGCTTCCCCGGCCCTTGTTGCTGATATACGGCTCGAACGGTTTTTCCAGCACCATGTCCGGAAATCCGGGGCCATTGTCCCAAAGCTGGAGATTCAATCGCGGTAGGCCGTCCTGGTCGAGAATCCGGGTCTGGATGGAGACGACAATGGTTTTCCCCGCCCCTGCTTCCCTGGCATTCCGGATCAGGTTGTGAAGCAATTGCCGCAGGCGGCCGCTGTCGGCGGCCAGGCCGTCGGGTCCTGCGCAAAGACCGAGGTCGAAATCCAGGCCGGAATCGCCTTGCTGATACAGCGCTACAACTTCCCGGATCAACTCATCCAGCCGTATGTGCTCGAGGCTGAGTTTCGGTTCCTGGGCATAATCGCCAAAAGCATCGACCAGTTTTCGCAACGCCTCGACCTGGGACACAATAGTGCTGGAGGCCTTGTCCAGTATAGTCGCTGTCACCGGGTTCCAGCTTGCCGGCGAGTTTCATGCGCAGGCGCTCGGCAGCGAGGCGGATTGGCGTCAGGGGGTTTTTGACTTCGTGTGCGAGCCGCCGGGCCACCTCCGACCATGCAGCATCTCTTTGCGCCTGGTTCAAAATCGTAATGTCATCGAAAACAACGACGGTGCCGATAGTTGGGCTTGTCGTTAAGGAGCGTGATCAACGGCAGCCGCGAACCCCGCATCAACAGGACCAGCGGTGATCCGGGACGATCGATCTTTATTTCCTGTTGCCATTCGTGCCGCCCGCGGCTTACCTGGTGCTCAATTGCCGAAATGAACGGGGTCAGGAACGGAGCGTATCTTGATACGCGCTCCAGCGGCTCGCTACCGGGATCCGCATCCTGGCCAGTGTGTCATCTATGCCGATCCGGCAGTCCCAGGATCTGCTTGCAGGCGGCGTTGGTGGTAACGATCCGGTTATTTTCATCCAGTGTCAGAACGCCGGAAGAAAGATTGCCGAGAACCGCTTCCAGGTATTCTCCCTGGGCCTGCAAGTTCGGCGCGGCTTTCCTCCGCTTCATGGCTGGCGGTTTTGAGGGCCTGGGTCATCTGGTTGAATGACTCCACGAGGAAGCCAATTTCATCACGTTGGCCGAAGGCAACCTCCTTGCCGAAATCGCCGGCGGCCACTTCCCGGGTTGCCGAAGATAATGACGAAAGGGGTGCAACCATCCGCCGGGCGGCATGCAGAGCCGCCAGGATCGCCAGCAGGATAGTCAGCAGCAGGACCAGCGACAGCACCAGCAGGAAACTTTGTTTAAGGGACTGCCTCAGGTAACTGACATTCTGGTAACGGTAATATTCCTGTTCAATCGATCCGGCCAGTGTCGTGATATCCGGTGGCAAGGGATAAATGGCCTGCAGGAATCGTGCGGAACTGCCGGGGTAGGCCGCAGGCATCAACAGAATAACCCGAATCTGCAGGCCGCCATCAGCAGTTGGCTCGGCCGCGGCGTATTCACCCTGCTCGGTCGCCTGCATGATGGCGAAGTCACCGGGCCGCTCCGGCAAACCCGTCAGGGCGTTGATCTGGGCAGTGGCGACCAGGGTGCCGCCGGTTTCCAGCACGGAAAGTTCCGTGGGGCCGGCCGAGCGAACCCGGGACAAAAGAGCCTGCCTGAGACTTTCTCCATCCTCCTGCAAATTTGACAGGTCGCCGGCGGTATCCCTGAGTTGGTTCCTGACTTCCAGGGTCCGGGTATCCAGAAATTGCTGGCCAAGCCGCAGCGAGTCTTCCAGCGCCGTTTCCACGCGAACGTCAAACCAGCTGTCGATCGTGCTGGTCAGAAACCATGCAGAGAAGAAAAAGACGATCAGCGCGGGAGGCAACGACAACGCGATGAAGTTTCGCACCCAGCGGGCCGAAAGAAGAGCGCCGGGCACACCATTTCGAACGTTTTTCACCAGGGCCAACGAGTCGGTACCCGATGCTCCAGAAAAGAACTGCAAGGGCGAGGACCGTCACCGTCAGAACCCAGATGAAGCCGTTATCGAGGCCCGTGCCACCGGATTCTGTCTGGGCGCCGGAAACCAGCAGCAAGGCCACAAACAGGGCCGCCAGTAACGCCACCAGGGGCATCGTCCTGAACACCAGGCGTCTTTTCCTGTCCTTTTTTCGGGTCCTGGAATTCATGCTTGCCTTCATGTCCCCGGATCGATCTGCAGCGGCCAGGAAGTCCAGGATGAATCGTGGTGCCATTTTGCCGACAGGAGTACCGGCAAGCCTCATCGGAGGGGGCATTTTCTGCTGATCGAGGCTCATTCTGGCCAGCAGTTCATAGTCTCCGGTGGGTACAACTCCGGTTTCGACGGATACGTTTAGCCGGGATGAGCTCTGCCAGGACATGCCTCAGGCGGGGAAAGGTCTTTACCGCCCCGGTTTCCCTGAAAAGTAAGTTGATAATAGTCGCTGAGGGGCAGATAGCGGATTTCATAGCTGCTCTTTTCCTGTCCGATTCGGGTCTGATTACTGGTGTTCCGGAGCACCAAATCCAGTTCAAGCGTGAGCGGGACTCCATGTATCAGCGCTTCACGGGCTTCGTCGCTCAATGTTAGTTTTTGTTCTGAAATCACGTTCAGGCGGCCATTGGTCCACGTTGATTCAACCCGGGTCATTTCAAACCGGCTTTCCGCATCGGGATCGGAGCAACCGGCCAGGGCGAGTAACGCGGCGAGCAAATACAACCGGGCGGATTCAGGCCCTTTTGAGCAGGCTGGCGTAGAAAAATCCGTCCATATCCTGTTCACCGGGCAATATCTGCCGGCCGTAGTCGGTTTTTTGTCCCCATGTTGCATTGATCTCTACCAGCTCTGCATCCGGATGAAGTTCGACAAACTGCTGTATTTGCTTGCTGTTTTCAGCGCTGAGTATGGAACAGGTTGCATACAAGAGGATACCCCCCGGTTTCAGCAGTGGCCAGAGCTTGTTCCAACAGAATGCCTTGCGTTTTCACGGCATCTCCCACTTGTTCCGGGGTTCTCAGCCATTTGATCTCCGGATGGCGCCGGATGACACCAGTGGCCGAGCAGGGTGCGTCAAGCAGGATCCGGTCGAAAGGGATTTCATCCCACCACTCACCCGGCGCCGCTGCATTTGCCGCAACCAGCCTGATCGCCAGGCTATCGCCGTAACCCAGGCGGTTCAGGTTTTCCTGAATCCGCTCCAGACGGGACGGGCTCTGGTCAACCGATGTCAACTGCACACACGGTTCCCATTCCAAAATGTGGCAGCTTTTCCCGCCCGGAGCGGCGCAGGCGTCAAGGATCCTTTGACCGGGTTCGAGTTTCAGTAAACCGGGAGCCAGCTGAGCCGCCGGGTCCTGAACCGAGAACCGTCCCTGCTCAAACCCCGGAAGGGCGCTTACCGAGGCGGCAGGGCTAATGGCGATGGCGTCTTCAACCGCAGCGTGACGCTCCACCGTAAAACCCTTTTCCAGCAGACCCTTGAGGGTTTCTTCCGCATCGAAACGCCGGTTAAGACGAACCCAGAGCCGTCCCGGCCGGTTGTTTTCTTCGACGATCTGTCGCCAGTCCTGTGGCCAGTCGGCCCTGATCGCCTCCAGCAGCCACGAGGGGTGCGCATACTGGTCATCCTGCTCCAGCCAGTTTCCCGGCCCAGGCCTCCTGTTCACGCTGAAAGCGGCGCAATACGGCATTAATAACCGACACCGCCCACGGTTTACCCACCTGCCTGGCGCACTCCGCGCTTTCATTGATGGAGGCGTGGGCCGCACCATCACCTTTCCATAACTGGAACAGCCCGATCAGGATCAGGCGGTAGATATCCTGGTCTTTTTGCCTCAGCGGCTTTTTCAGCAACCGGTCCGCCAGCCATTCCAGCGCAGTCAGCCAACGCAGGACTCCGTAGGCCAGGTGGCGCGCAAAGGCCCGGTCCCTGGCGTCATCCGGCAGATTCTCCGGTTCGGCGTCGCTGAGATTGGATCCGGAGTCCAATACACTTGCGAGTATCTTCAGTGCCGTCAGGCGTGAACTGCCCGCAGGTGCTTTCTTCATGGGTCAAGGAGCCTCTGATTCATTATTCAGCCTTTCCGGCAGCGATATTGCGTTGAGGTAGTCGGCCGCACTCATCCTGCGCTTACCCGGGCGTTGTAATTCCAGCAGCCGCAGCGCCTGTCTCCCGGTTGCAACGTCGATGCCCTGCTTGCCGGCAGCGAGTACCGTTCCAGGCGCGCATTCATGGGTTTCATCGATAATGCAGGCTTGCCAGATGCGCGTTCTCTCTTCACCCACCATACACCAGGCGACCGGCCAGGGATTGAAAGCGCGGATGCGCCGCTCCAGGACTTCTGCCGCCTCATTCCAGTTTACGCTGCGCCTCAGCTTTTTCCAGCTTCCGGGCGTAGGTGATACCGGCTCCGGGTTGCGGCCGAGATTCTACAGGCTCACCGCGTGCGAGCTGTTGCACGCAAGCCAGCAGCGTTGATGCGCCCAGCCCGGAAAGCCGGTCGTGCAGACTTCCGCCGGTCTCCCTGTCGTCCAGCGGAACCGCTTCGCAACGGATGACCGGCCCGGTATCCAGACCCTCGTCCATCTGCATGATGCAGACGCCGGATTCCCGGTCACCGGCTTCGATGGCGCGCTGAATTGGCGCGGCGCCACGCCAGCGAGGCAACAGGGAAGCGTGGATGTTCCAACAGCCATGCCGTGGAATACGCAGGATATTTGCGGGCAGGATCAATCCGTATGCAACGACGATCATCAAATCCGGCTCCAGGCCGGCGATCAGGTCAGCAGACTCTTCCCCCTTGAGCGAGACAGGTTGGTATACCGGGATTCCTGCAGCCGCTGGCGATTTGCTTCACCGGGCCGTCCAGCATTTTCCGGCCGCGGCCGGCCGGACGATCCGGCTGGGTCAAAACGGCAACCGGTGGCATTCCCGCGTCGATGAGTCGCTGCAGCGGCGGTACCGAGAAGTCGGGTGTTCCCGCAAAAACGATTCGAATGCGGGACGGGTTGTTCATCCGGGTCAGAGCACGGCCTGCGGTATTTTCGGCCCCGAGACTTTTCTTTGCTTCTCCAGTTTTTTTGTGACCATGCGCCGTTTGAGGGGGGACAGGTAGTCTACAAAGAGCTTGCCATCCAGGTGATCAATCTCGTGCTGAAGGCAGATGGCGTGCATTCCGTCCAGTGTCTCCTCAAAAGAACTGCCATCCGTGTTCCGCGCGGTTATGCGAATTTTTTCCGCCCGGCTGACCTCCGCATAGATGCCGGGAACGGAAAGGCAGCCTTCTTCACAGGTTTCACTGCCCTCCGATTCAATGATTTCCGGGTTGATATAGACCCTCGGCTGGTCCTGGGTCTCGCTCACATCGAGGACCAGCAGTCTCCGGTGAACATCAACCTGGGTCGCCGCCAGCCCGATTCCTTTGGCCTGGTACATGGTTTCTGTCATGTCTTCGACCAACTGGCAAAGCTCAGCGTCAAACGCTTTTACCGGCTTGGCAACGGTCCTCAGACGGGGATCGGGTATCTCAAGAATTTCCAATATGGCCATATGTTTACACGCGCAAAAAATAATTTAGATGAACTTTGTCTCTTCTTTTATTATGATAGCCAATGGTGGACCCTGTTCGCCAGAGTAAAAACTGACCGCATCTGACAGATGGCTGGATGCCTACTAGAGAGGAAGGAACGTGATCAGAAGACTCATTCACTTCACCTTTGCGGCTATCATGCTGACAGGAGTTGTAATGGCACAGGACGTGGCCGTTCGCTCCGATCACCCCGATGAATACGTCGTGGTGAAAGGCGATACGCTTTGGGACATTTCGGGAAGATTCCTGGATAAACCATGGCAGTGGCCTTCAATTTGGCATGCTAACCCGCAAATAGAAAACCCGCACCTGATTTATCCCGGCGACGTGATATCGCTGGTATACGTTGATGGTGTTCCACAACTCAGGCTTCGCCGGGGCGGCGCGGATACGGTAAGGCTCAGCCCGTCGATTCGCGTGACCGACCGGGATGCAATTACACGCCATACCGTTCAAATCGATTGAACCTTTTGTTCGTGACTTGCGGGTTCTTTCACCCAGTGAATTTGAAGCCTTGCCCTACATCGTCGCCAACAATGACGAGCACCTGAATGCGACCTACGGGGACAAGACGTTCGGTCGCGGACTCAATGCGGACGTTGGCCAGGAATTCATCATTGCCCGGCTGGTCAACATTTACGACGTCATGGGCGATCCGCCGGAAATCAGGCGGGTGTTGCCAAAAGAGCACTGGAAGCAGGTACCCAATGTCTGGGACCGGAACCAGCAAATCTTTAATGACGTGGAGCCCTGGGACCGACGGCCCAAGGACCCGATTGGTTACGAACTGGTGGAAACGAGCCGGGTGAGAGTGGTAAAGGCCGGGGAAATATCCGTCCTGGAAATCATCCGTGACCGGACAGAAGTCAAACCCGGAGACTTTATACTTCCAGTAAGCGACATGGGTTACGAGAGTACGTTTTACCCAAGCGCCATGGAAACCATTCCGGAGGGCCTCAGGGTTCTCGCGACTTCGGCACAAAGATCCGGTGTGGGCCTGTTCCAGATTGTTTCCGTTAACGGCGGTACGAGACAGGGTATCAAGCCGGGAAATGTGTTTTCCGCATTCCGGCAGGGACAATTGGTCAAAGACCGCACCGGTTACCGGTGGGGTAGTTTCTCCACGGAAGCCGAGGTTCGACTGCCGGACGAATATGATGGAATCCTGATGATTTTCCGGACCTTCGAAGACATCAGTTACGGCATGGTTCTGGGCGGTGACAGGGCGGTCATGGAATATGACACGCTGCGGCATCCGGACGAAAGATTGTAGTTAAGCAGCACGCCAACCGGTTAAACAAACGCGTGCAGGCAGGGGGTTTACTGTCACGACGCAAAGAAATTGGCTGATCGCGCTACGCGCCCCCAAACTCGGGGGCGCTCGCTTTATCGAGTCTGCTGGACTTTCCTCGGTGGGATTGATCCGTTGATCGAGGCCAGCCGCGATCAGCTGAAGCGCGCGGGGCTCGACCAGGAAACCATCCAGGCCCTGAAACATCCCGACGAGGCCATGCTCGATCGGGACCTGGAATGGTTGTCCGATTCGTCGCACCACCTCCTGGCCTGGGACAGCGAGCAGTACCCGCCGCTGCTCAGGGACATTCCCAATCCTCCCGCGGCACTCTATGCAGACGGTGACCCGGATATCCTTTGGCAGCCCCAGTTAGCCGTTATCGGCAGCCGGAATCCGACCGCGGGTGGAAAAGACAACGCCCGGGATTTTGCCGGCGAACTCAGCCGGCGGGGAATGACGATCACCAGTGGTTTGGCCGCCGGCATCGATTCGGTGGCGCACGCTGCCGCGCTGGACGCCGGCAACACGACCGTGGCCGTCATGGGAACGGGGCTGGATCGGATCTATCCTGCAAGCAGCCGGGACCTTGCGCTGCGTATCCGTGAACATGGCGTGCTGGTCTCCGAGTTTCCGCCCGGGACCGGCGCCCAACGCTCGCATTTTCCTTCGCGAAACAGGATCATTTCCGGCCTCAGCCTGGGGGTCCTGGTGATCGAGGCGGGTTTGCGCAGCGGAACGCTGATCACGGCGCGGATGGCAGGCAACCAGGGGAGAGACGTTTTCGCCTTGCCGGGTCCATTCACAATCCCATGGCAAAGGGTTGTCACCGCCTGATTCGAGACGGCGCGAAGCTGGTTGAGACCGCCGAAGAAATCCTGCAGGAACTTGCGCCGATGGCAGGGTCAACTGGCCGGTGAGCTGAGACGGCAGATCGGAATCCCTGCAACGGAAAGGGATGCCGGGACGCTTGACAACGAGGCGGGTGATCCCCACCTGACTGATCCGGAGTGCCGATTGGTGTGGTCTTGCCTGGGCTTTGATCCAAAGCCTGTTGACGCGATTATTGAGCAAAGTGGATTGACGGCGGGAGTTGTCTCGGCCATGCTGATGATGTTGGAGCTGAGAGGAAAGGTTGAAGGTCATCCCGGAGGTGCCTACAGCCGCAAATAAGAGGTTAATAATGAAAGAAAACGTGCTCGACGTCCTGATGTACCTGTTCGAGAATTACTTTTACGATGAACCCGAAGAGCAGCCCGATCGCTCGTGCATGGAAGAAAATCTCCATGAAGCCGGGTTCAGCAATGGTGAAATCGACAAGGCATTCGAATGGCTTGACGGCCTGGCGGAGCAGCGTTATCAGCCTGATTTCAAAATGTACACAGACCAGCCGATCCGGGTGTTTGTCGATTCTGAAACAAACCGCCTCGACACGGCCTGCCGGGATTTTCTGATGTACCTGTCCAATACCGGGATACTGGATGCCCAGCGAAGAGAGCTGGTGCTCGACCGTTTGATGGCACTGGAAAGTGATGAAATCACGCTTGAGGACGTCAAATGGGTGGTTCTCATGGTGCTTTTCAACCAGCCCGGCCAGGAAGCCAATTACGCCTGGATGGAAGACCTGATGTTTGACACGGAGCAAGACTACCGCCATTAATAATAAGGGCGGCATCTGCGCACGCAGTCGAGACTAGCTATTTCTGAGTGAACTGCGAATTTATCGCATAGGCTTTTTTTAACTTTTATGTGAGGATCGGGTCATAAAACTTCTCATCGTAGAATCGCCGGCAAAAGCGGCGACCATCAACCGCTACCTTGGACCGGATTTCCAGGTATTGGCGTCCTATGGTCACGTCAGGGACCTGCCGTCCCGTGACGGCGCAGTTGATCCTGACAATGATTTCGCGATGACCTATGAACTCAACGAAGACAGCGAAAAACACGTCAAAAACATCATCAAGGCTGCAAAGAAAGCCGAAGTAGTGTACCTGGCGACGGACCTTGACCGCGAAGGTGAAGCCATTTCCTGGCACATCTATGAAATCCTGCGCGAGGAAGGCCTGACCGACAAAATACCGTTTTTCCGCGTGGAGTTTTCAGAAATAACTGAACGGGCCATCAAGGATGCTGTGAACAATCCGCGGCAGCTTTCGATGGACCTCGTGAACGCCCAGCAGGCTCGCAGGGCCCTCGATCACCTGGTGGGCTTCAACCTGTCGCCCCTGCTGTGGAAGAAGATAAAGACCGGCCTCTCGGCCGGGCGTGTGCAGAGCCCGGCCCTGCGGATGATCGTCGAGCGTGAACGGGAAATCGAGGCATTTGATCCGCAGGAATACTGGACGATAGAGGCGGATATGAGCCACGAGGATCAGGCTTTTCTGTCCCGCCTGGTGCGCCTGGAGAATGACCGCCTCAAACAATTCGATATTTCCGACACGGAACATGCGCACCGGGTCCGCGACCGCCTGGCACGCGCCGCGGACGGCAAGCTCCGCGTGGATCGTGTCAACCGCAGTCAGCGCACACGCCGGCCTGCGCCACCTTTTATTACTTCCACGCTGCAGCAGGATGCCGCGAGAAAGTTGCGGTTTTCGGCCCAGCGCACGATGCGGACGGCTCAAAACCTGTACGAAGCAGGCCATATAACGTACATGAGAACCGATTCGGTTCACTTCTCAAACGATGCGCTGGCAGACCTGCGCGCTCAAATATTGGAAAGCGTTCGGGCCGGAATACGTTCCCCGGAAACCGAATGTGTACAAGACCAAGTCGAAGAATGCGCAGGAGGCGCACGAAGCCATTCGCCCAACTTCCGCAGCGACTTTCCCGGCTGCTCCTCAAGGCAAGCCTGACCGAAGATCAATTTCGCCTGTATGAACTGATCTGGCGTCGGTCCATGGCGTCACAGATGGCAACCGGCCCTGGTCGATACCGTGGCGGTTGAGTTTGACTGTGATTCCGATGCGACCTTCCGGGCCAATGGATCCGTGATTGCATTCCCGGGGTTTCTCGCTGCCTACGAGGTTGCCCAACCGGAAGGAAAAGAAGAAAAGGAAACCAGTTTGCCGGACATGAAAGAAGGCGACGTGGTCACACTTCAGCAAATTCGTGCCGAGCAGCACTTCACCGAGCCTCCTCCGCGTTTTTCGGAAGCCAGCCTGGTCAAAGCCCTCGAGGATTTCGGCATCGGCCGGCCGTCGACCTACGCCAGCATCATCCAGACCCTGGTGCGCCGCAAATACGTGGAACTGGAAAGCAGGCGCTTCACACCGACTGATACCGGCCGGGTCGTGGCGTCATTCCTGGAAAGCCACTTTGAACCGTATGTGGATTATGAGTTCACGGCAAGAATGGAAGACACCCTGGACGAGATTTCGCGGGGAGAAATGCACTGGATTCCACCCCTGATGCAATTCTGGAAACCTTTCATCAAGCGGATCAGGGAAAAAGAAGAAAGTGTCAGCCGCCAGGAGGCGAAAATGATGCGCGTCCTGGGCGTTGAACCGGCCACAGGGAAAGAAGTTTCTGTGCGGCTGGGGCGTTTCGGCCCCCACGCGCAGATCGGTAATGTCGAGGATGAGGAGAAACCGCGCTTTGCCGGTCTTCAGCCCGGCCAAAGACTGGAAACCATTACGCTGGAAGAAGCACTGGAGTTGTTCAAACTGCCCAGGGACCTGGGTGTTACGCCCGAAGGCGAAGAAGTCTCCGTGGGTGTCGGTCGTTTCGGCCCCTATATCCGCTATGACGGCAAGTTTGTTTCGCTGAAAGACGCCGATCCCCTCACCATTGAATTACCCCAGGCGCTGGAACTGGTGGCGGCAAAAAAACAGGCGGATATCGACCGTATCCTGAAGACCTTTGAGGGCACGGACGTGCAGATTCTTAAAGGCCGGTGGGGCCCGTTCATTGCCAATGAAACAAAAAACGCCCGCATGCCCAAGGATCGTGAACCTGAATCAATGACCCTTGAAGAGTGCCTGGCCCTGCTGGAAGCCGCACCGGAAAAACGCGGCCGCAAGAAAGCCGCCAAAAAGAAGGCAGCAACGAAAAAGACGGCAAAGAAAAAAGCTTCGAAGAAAAAAACAAAGAAAAAGGCCAGCCGGAAAAAGACTTCGAAGAAAAAGACGGCAGGTAAGCGCGCCACGGCAAAAGCCGTTTCCGGAATAGCCAGCGAGTAGCTCCTCCTTGTCCGGCCGACCCTTGCTGACCATCCCCCGGGCCGTGCAATGCCTGCAGGCCGGTGACGTGATTGCCTATCCGACCGAAGCCGTTTTCGGACTGGGTTGCGACCCGGCCAGCGAGGCGGCTACGCGAAAAATACTGGCGTTGAAAAACCGGCCCGCCGAAGCGGGGCTGATACTGATCGCCGACACCTTTGAACGATTCGATTCTTACATCAAGCCTCTGAAAGCCGGTCTGAAAGAGCGGGCAATTGCAACCTGGCCGGGTCCGGTGACCTGGCTTTTCCCCCGCGGTGAATCCGTGCCTGACTGGCTGGCCGGGAACCATGACACCATAGCGCTCAGGGTCACCGCCCACCCGGTTTGCCGGGAGCTGTGCGCGGCCTTTGGGGGCGCGATCGTATCCACCAGCGCCAACCCGAGAGAGGGTAAGCCAGCCACCAGCCAGGCCGCGGTTGAGGCCTATTTCGGTTCCGCCCTATGCGGTACGGTGGACGGTGAGCTGGGCGGCGCAGACCGGCCCAGTGAAATACGCGACCTGGTCACCGGCCGGGTGCTTCGGGAGGCGTGACCATGAGCTCGGATGAAACCGTATCGACGAACCTGGTCAAATCCTACCTGCTCGAGTTGCAGGACCGGATCTGCCGGGCATTGGAAGCCGAAGACGGCTCGGCGGCATTCCAGGAAGACGCCTGGTCGCGTGACGGGGCAGATGAATCCCATGACGGTTCACTACTGGGCGGCGGCGGGCGCACCCGCGTATTGAACCACGGAGCCGTGTTTGAGCAGGCCGGTGTCAATTTCTCGCATGTCACCGGCGCCAGTCTTCCGCCATCCGCAACAGCGATCCGGCCCGAACTTTCGGGACGCAGCTTCGAGGCATTGGGTGTCTCGCTGGTCATGCACCCCGAAAACCCCCATGTCCCGACCAGTCATGCCAATGTCCGGTTTTTCATCGCGGAAAAAGACGGCGAAGACCCGGTCTGGTGGTTTGGAGGCGGCTACGACCTGACGCCTTACTACCCGGTGACTGAAGATATCATCAGCTGGCATAAAACGGCACGGTCCGCCTGTGAACCATTTGGCGACGACGTCTATACCCGCTGCAAGGAGTGGTGTGACCGCTACTTTTTACCTTAAACACCGGAAGGAAGCCCGCGGAGTCGGCGGCTTGTTTTTCGATGACCTGAACGAATGGGGTTTCGAGCGCAGTTTCGAATTCCTGAAAGCCGTGGGCGACAGCTACCTGGAAGCTTACCTGCCGATCGTCAGGCGTCGCAAAAGTCGTGCCCTGGAACGACCGGCAACGGCAGTTCCAGTTGTACCGGCGTGGACGTTACGTGGAGTTCAACCTGGTCTGGGACCGGGGAACCCTGTTTGGTCTGCAGTCGGGTGGCCGCACCGAGTCCATCCTGATGTCACTGCCGCCGCTGGTGTCCTGGCGGTACAACTGGCAGCCGGAACCGGGGTCTGAAGAAGCCGTGTTGTATGACTTTCTCGCTCCCAGGAACTGGTTGGCCGACGATCACCAAAGGTAGGGCAGAAATTCCTCGGGAATCGGGATTGTCCTTGCTTTCGTTATCCCACATCACGGTCACGATCCACCAGCGGCCGTCCTTCTTCAGTAGCTGGATGCTGTTGATGCCACGCGCAATGGGCTTGCTGTCCGGGTCGTTGCGGGATTCGTAGGTGCTGAAAGCCTGGATAATGTTTCCGTAGCAGTGCATTTTCCGCACGATTTCGGTTTCATAGAAATCGTTGGTTCCTCGAGGAAGGCTTTCGCATCCTCGATCCACTCGTCGATGCTCATGACCTCGAGCCCGCCATCCTTGTTGCACGCGTTTGCCGATCGGGATCAGGCGCGCGCCTTCCACGTAAAGGCTGCGTTCGCGGTACCAGTTGCGTGGTCCCGGCCGGCCCGGAAATGGTTTCATACATCGCCTTGATGATGGCGTCCGGGGAGCTGACGTCGGCGGCCTCGGTTTGGCGGGTCCTTTTTTTCGGTGCTGTCATTCACTTCATAATCCTCCCTGCTTCAATGTGCGGTGTCCCAGTCGGGCCCGTACCCGGTGTCCACGATGAGTGGAACATCCAGGTTCGCCGCCGCGGACATGCGGCTAACGACCGCCTCTTTCAGACATTCTAATTGGTCTTCCCTGACCTCGAAAACCAATTCATCGTGAACTTGCATGACCAGGTGGGCGTCAGGCTTTTCTTTCTGCAGCCAGGCGTCGACGCTGATCATTGCACGCTTGATGATGTCGGCCGCAGTGCCCTGCATGGGTGCGTTGATCGCCGCCCGTTCCGCGCCCTGCCGCCTTTGCATGTTGCTGGCGTTGATATCCGGCAGATACAGGCGGCGGCCGAACAGGGTTTCGACATAGCCCTGGTCACGCGCTTTCGTCGCGGGTGTCCTCCATGAATTGCCGGACCCCCGGGTAACGCATGAAATACGTGTCCATGTAGGCCTGAGCTTCTGCCCGGCCGATATTGAGTTGGCGGGCCAGTCCGAATGCGGACATTCCGTACATCAGGCCAAAATTGATGGCCTTGGCGGCGCGCCGGTGGTCACTGTCCACTTCATCGTAAGGGATCGCAAACACTTCGCTGGCGGTGGCCTGGTGGACGTCAACGCCGTCCCTGAAACGCTTTCAGCAGGCCCGGGTCACCTGACAGGTGCGCCATGATGCGCAATTCAATTTGCGAATAGTCACAGGCCATCACCAGGCAGCCTTCCGGGGCGATGAACGCTTCCCGGATGCGCCGTCCCAGCGGCGTCCGGATCGGAATGTTCTGCAGGTTCGGATCGGAAGAGGATAAGCCGTCCTGTTGCGGCCACCGCCTGGTGATATGACGTATGCACCCGCCCGGTACGTGGATTGATCTGCTGCGGGAAGCTTGTCGGTATAAGTGGATTTCAGCTTGGACAGTGAACGGTACTCCAGGATCAGGCCGGGAAGTTCATAATCCACCGCAAGTTCCTGCAATACGTCTTCAGCTGTAGATGGCTGGCCCTTGGGGGTTTTACGGATGACCGGCAGGCCGAGCTTTTCGAACAGTATCTGCTGCAACTGCATCGGTGAGCCCAGGTTGAACGGCTGCCCGGCCGACGCGATGCGCGTCCTGCTCGAGTGTCATGATCTGCTTTGCCATCTCGGTGCTTTGCGCCGCCAGCAGTGCGCCATCGATCAATACGCCGCGCTGTTCCATGCGGGCCAACACGGGCACCAGCGGAATTTCGATGTCCTCGAGCACCGAATCCAGCGGAGCTGCATCCTGCAGGCGCGGCCAGAGATGTTGATGCAACTGGAACGTGATATCGGCATCTTCCGCCGCATAGTGGCTGGCGTCCTCGATATTGACCTGGCTGAAAGAGATCTGCTTGGCGCCCTTGCCGGCGACGTCTTCATAGTGCGTGGTCTGGCGGCCGAGGTATTTCAGCGCCAGCGAATCCATGTCGTGACGGCTGCCGGTGCTGTTGAATACATAGGACTCCAGCATGGTGTCGAAGGCCACACCCTGAACGTTAATGCCGTAGAGCGACAGTACGTTCATGTCGTACTTGATGTGCTGGCCTACCTTGGCCCGGTCCGGGCTTTCCAGCAGGGGTTTGAGTCTGGCCGAGCACCTGCTCACGATCCAGTTGCGCTGGCGCGCCCGGGTAATCATGCCCGACCGGGATGTACACCGCCTGGCCGGCTTCCGTGCAAAAACTCAAGCCCACCAATTCCGCCTGCATGGAATCCAGGCTGGTGGTTTCGGTATCGAAGGCAAACAGGCCGCTGTCTTCAGGCCAGCGATCAGGTCGTCGAGCTGGTCAAGCGTGGAAATCGTGCGGTAATCGCCGCGACCGGATCGGCGGCTTTGTCGTGTCATCCATTTCCTGCAGCCAGCTGTTGAACTCGATAGCGCTTCAGCGCTTCCACCAGGCCTTGTTCATCGACTTTCGCCCGCTTCAGGACCTGCTGGCTGGTATTCCAGGTCGAGGTCGCAACGAATCCTGGCCAGTTCCCTGGACAGGGGCAGCTGTTCCAGTGCGGCGCGAAGGTACTCGCCAATTTTCCCGCCCACGTCGTCTGCGTGCCGGATGATTTCATCCAGGCTGCCCCATGTCTGCAGCCACTTCGCAGCGGTCTTCGGCCCGCATTTCTCCACGCCCGGGATGTTGTCGGATTTGTCCCCGGTCAGTGCCAGGAAGTCGACGAACTGTTCCGGCGTCACGTCGAATTTCGCCTTGACGCCCTCCCGGTCCATGTCTGCATTGGTCATGGTGTTGGTCAGTGTCGTGCGGTCGCTGACCAACTGGGCCATGTCCTTGTCGCCGGTTGAAATAACGCAGTTCATGCCGGCGCTTTCGGCGTTACGCGCCAGGGTTCCGATGACATCATCGGCCTCCACGCCCTCGACCTGTAACAGGGGCAGACCCAGCATGCGGGTGAAGTCCAGGATCGCTTCGACCTGTTGCCGTAATTCCTGGGGCATGGGCGGGCGGTTCGCCTTGTATTCCGGGTAGAGTTCATGCCGGAAAGTCGGGCCTTTGGCATCGAAAACCACGGCGATATATTCCGGCTTGTCCTCGTTCAGCAGACGCTTGAGCATATTGGCCACGCCCAGCAGCGCCCCGGTGGGTTCACCGTGGCTGTTGGTCAGGTTCGGGAGCGCATGGAAAGCCCGGTACAGGTAGGAGGAACCGTCAACGAGATACAGCGTATTTTTTTTGCTCATGGATTACCTGGAATCAATAATGGAATTATCAGTCTGATATTATGAGAGTCTACTTAACTGTATCGCAATTGATGACCCATTAATGCGATACAGTACACCAGAGGGAGCCCGAGTCGATGAGAAACCTGTCATTCAAACCCTGGTGGACGATAGTGGCCCTGGTCTGATGATGGTGATCATTTTATTCTCGAACTCCCTGTTCGCGCAGGAAGACCTCGAAAAGCCGCCGCCGATTCCGCCGGAAGACGCCCAGGATGTTCCGATACCTCCGAAAGTCCAGGACGAACAGATCGAACCCACGGTGACCATCCGGGAAGAAGAAGGGCAGAGGATCGAAGAGTATCGCCTCAACGGCCGGGTCTACATGGTGAAAGTGACACCGAAGGGTGGTATGCCCTATTACTACATAGACAACGACGGTGACGGAAGGCTCGAACTGGACACGACCAGGAGCGCCTCTGGATCCGGTGCGACCGGTGTACTGGAAGGTCAAGGAATGGAAGTAGATACGCCCGCGAACGCAGGTCGCAGCGGGGACATTGCCGCCGGTTTCGTCAGTTGGCTGGGCCGGACAATCTCGTGGCTGACCCTGATCATGGTTGTCCTGACCTTCGGCATCGTGGTGATTCGTTATGGTTTCAACCAGGGTTGGATCTGGATGCAGGAAAGCGTGACCTACCTGCATGCCCTGGTTTTCATGGTCGCCATTGCGTGGGCTTTCCAGACCGACGACCACGTCCGGGTGGATATTTTCTACCGGGGTAATTCAAGTCGCTACAAAAACTGGGTCAATCTCCTCGGAACACTGGTTTTTCTGATTCCATTCAGCGTGTTTCTGCTGGTTATCGGCTGGAACTACGTGAGTGCATCCTGGGAGATGCTGGAATCTTCCCGTGAGGCGGGAGGCCTGCCCCTGGTTTACCTGCTCAAGAGCCTGATTCTCATCATGCCCGCATTACTGCTGCTTCAGTCCTGGAGCACCGTGAGGGGTTGCATTTCGGCCCTGAGAGAATAAGGAGTCTTGCAGGCTCGCTACGCCGGTTCTATGCGGTTTCCTGTCGCAAGCGCTGCAGCACGGCGGAGGTGTCGGGGGTTTGCCCGGTCCAGAGTCTGAAAGAGAGTGCTGCCTGTCCTACCAGCATGCCGAGGCCATCGGAGTACGGAATGCCGTTTTTGCGGCATAAAGCGCGGAGCGGTTCCGCTGCCGCTCCATAATTCATGTCGTAGCAAATCCCGCCAGTGGTGAACCAGGACCGTGCAAGCCGGGCCGCTTCACCGCCGTGCCCAAGGGATGTCGCGTTAATGATCAAATCGAACGGCGGAACGGAATCGAGATCAGCGGGTGTTCCGAAATCAAGTGTGCCCAGGCCGGCATGCGATTGGACCAGTTCTTTCGCTCGGTCAACTGTTCGATTGGCGACGTAGGTGATTTCCGGCCGGGTCTTGAGCAAGGCGCCCAGAACGCTGGCTGCCGCGCCGCCCGCCCCGATCAGGCAAATCCGGGCGCCGCGCAGGCGGCAGCCGGGGGTTGCACTCAGGTCATCGACCAGCCCCTCGCCGTCAGTGCTGTCCGCATACCAGTCTTCGGGTCTTGATCCACCGGCATCATCAAAAACCAGCGTGTTTGCGGCACGGGCCCGTAATGCGCTTTCGCTGCAGCGGCCGGCCAGTTTCCAGGCGTCGTGTTTCAAAGGCACCGTTATGTTGCAGCCACGCCCGCCATTTCCCGCCAATTCAGCCACCAACTGCGGGAAAGTTCCCGGCGTAGCCTCGATGGCCCGGTAGTCGATTTTCAAACCACACTGATCTGCGAAAAGCCCGTGTATGCGGGGTGAAAGTGATTGAGTGACCGGTTTGCCGAAAACGGCAAGCTTCATCGGTGATTCTGAAGCCACTCTGCCGCCTGGACCGCGTAGTAAGTGAGAACTCCATCAGCGCCTGCCCTCTTGAAGCAGGTCAAAGCCTCGAGCACTACGGCTTCCTCGTTTAACCAGCCGTTTTGTGATGCCGCTTTGAGCATGGCGTACTCACCGGAGACCTGGTAGGCGAACGTGGGGACCCCAAACGTCTCCTTGACGCGCCGGATGATGTCCAGGTAGGGCATTCCCGGCTTGATCATCACCATATCGGCGCCTTCTTCCAGGTCGAGTTCGATTTCATGCAGTGCCTCATTGCCGTTGGCCGGGTCCATCTGGAAGGAATACTTGTTAGCGCCGCCAAGGCTGGCGGCCGAGCCGACCGCATCGCGGAACGGGCCATAAAAACTGGAGGCGTACTTGGCCGCATAGGAAAGGATTTTCTTGTTCGGAAAACCCTCGGTTTCGAGCGCCTGGCGAATGGCCGCGATCCGCCCATCCATCATGTCGGAAGGCGCCACCACGTCGGCGCCGGCTTCCACGTGGGACAGAGCCTGCTTGACCAGCACATCCACGGTCTCGTCATTGACCACGTACCCGGTATCATCGACCAGGCCGTCCAGGCCATGCGAAGTAAAAGGATCCAGCGCGACATCGGTGATCACGCCCAGTTCCGGGAAACGTTTCTTCAGCGCCATGACCGCCCTTTGCGACAGTCCTTCGGGATTCCAGGCTTCGCGAGCGTCATCCGACTTGCAGTCGGCCGGCACCACGGGGAAAAGGGCGATGGCCGGAATACCGAGCTCCAGGCACCGCTCCGCCGCCGGCAGCAGGCGGTCAATCGTCATCCGTTCAACACCCGGCATCGACTTCACCGGTTCCACTGCGTCGTCGCCCTCGAGAACAAAAACCGGCCAGATCAGGTCGTCGCTCGTCAGGCGGTTTTCGCGCATCAGCCTGCGGGAAAAATCATGTGCGCGCATCCGGCGCATGCGGGTTGCTGGAAAAGTCATATTTTCGTTCCTTGTTTATCTTCGTTGATTTTATCTGTCGGAGCGAGCTCATACCACTGGTCGAGCCGTGCTATCAAATCGGCAAGGCCGGCGCGGCTTTTTGAAGAAAAAGTCTGTGCCGTTGCGCCCGGGGGAAGCTGCTTGCGGACCTGGAGCAGGGTTGCCTGGGCAGGACCGCGTTTCAACTTGTCGGCCTTGGTCAGTATCACATGGCAGTGCACGCCGGAAAGTGAACACCATTCCAGCATTTGTTCGTCGAATGTTCTCAAGGGATGGCGGATATCCATGACCAGAACGACACCGCGCAGCGACCTGCGCTGGTTGAAATATTGCTGCATGACCTGGCGCCAGTGCGCACGCAGCTGTTCCGGAACCTTGGCGTAACCATAGCCCGGCAGGTCGGCGATCCGGCGTACCTCGTCAATGTCGAAAATCACGATTTGCTGGGTTCGCCCCGGCGTTTTGCTGGTCCTGGCAAGTGATTTCTGATCCGTCAAGGTATTGATTGCGCTCGATTTACCGGCATTCGACCGGCCGGCAAAAGCCACCTCGAAGCCACTGTCAGGAGGCAGCTGCTTGAGGGTGTGCGCACTGACGACATAGTTCGCAGACCGGTAGGGGTTGTGTTTTATAGTTACAGATGTCATTTGATTTTCTGGTTATGCTGGATCGTCGTGGCTGAAACCGCGATAATATCCGACCATTCTAGCCTGAATACACCTCATACAGACTCTGGGAGATCACAAAATGAGTTTATTGCTCCGGGCCATAGCCAGTTCCCTGGCTTTCTTCAGCCTCCACGCCTTTGCCCAGGGAGACGCCGCAGCGGGACAGGCGAAGTCAGTAACCTGTGCGGCCTGTCATGGCGCCGATGGTAACAGTGTCGTACCGAACTGGCCGAAACTGGCGGGCCAGCATGAAGAATACCTGGTTCGGCAGGTGACCCTGATCAAGTCCGGCGCGCGCCCGGTTCCCGAAATGATGGGAATCACTCCGGGATTGAGCGACCAGGATATCCTGGACATTAGCGCTTATTTCACCACCCAGAAAAATTCGGGAGGTGTAGCTGACGAGTCAAAAGTCGTCCTGGGCGAGCGGATCTACCGTGCCGGCAATGCCGAATCGGGGGTTCCGGCCTGCATGTCCTGCCATGGTCCAGCCGGTGAGGGCAATCCATTGGCCGGTTACCCGGTGCTTGCCGGGCCAGCACGCCATGTATACCGCCAATATGCTGACCCGGTTTCGCCAGGGCGAGCATTGGGGTGACGGCGATGCGCCAAGCAAGATCATGAACGGTTCGGCTTCTGAACTGACCAATGAAGAGATTGAAGCTGTCGCCAGCTATATACAGGGACTTTACCGCAACACTGAGTGAACTGAATGCGCGGAATACGGTCTGTAGGATAACTTACACAAACCGGTATTTGCGGGAGCAAACAATGAATAAAACTTTTGTTCGACTTTTAATGGCGCTGACGACCCTGCTGGTGCTGGGTAATTCCGCCCAGGCTCAGAATGACCAGCCGGTTCCGTACCAGGAAGGTGTGCACTACTTCCTGATCGAAGGCGCGCCGGCTGCACCTGTGGAAACCCAGGAATTGTCCGAAGTTTTCAGCTACCTGTGCACGCATTGCAATACCTTCGAACCCTATGTTTCCAGCTGGAAGCAAAACAAGCCCGAAGGTGTCGTCTTTCAGAAGAGTGCCCGCCGTTTTTGGCCGGGAGTCCTGGGAACTGTATGCGCGTGGATACGTGACCGCAGAAATGATGAATGTGCCTGATGAAGCCCATATGGCGCTGATGGATCGTATCTGGAAAGAGAAGGACATCATGCGCAACATGGACGAACTGGCAACGTTTTACAGCCAATTTGGCGTCGACCGGGAGAAATTCATTTCAACATCGCGATCGTTCGCCGTTGATGGCAAGCTGCGCAAGGACCAGGCGCTGATCCAGACCTGGGGTATCCGCGGGACTCCCTCGCTGGTGCTGAATGGAAAATACCTGATTACCGGCAGCGCTGCGGTCGCCAGTTATGACGTCATGTTCGACATCGTCGATTACCTGATTGGGCTGGAGACCCCGGCTGATCAGCAAATCAGTGTCGCAGCCGACTGAGCCAGCAGCGGACCAGGGGTCGGGTCGAAGGCCGCAAACTTCGCCTGCTGAGCTTTAATATCCAGGCGGGTACGTCGACCGCCCATTACCATCATTATGTGACGCGTAGTTGGCGGCAGGTTTTGCCGCATGCGAAGCGGACCGAAAACCTGGATTCGATTGCGGAACTGGTTTCACCTTTCGACATGGTGGCCCTGCAGGAAGTGGATTCGGGCAGCCTCAGGTCCGGGTATATCAACCAGTCGCGTTACCTGGCCAACCACTCAGGTATGCCGTTCTGGTGCCATCAGTCCAATCGCAAAGTCGGTACTGTCGCCTATGCCGGCAACGGCTTTTTAAGCCGGTTTGAACCCGATATGGTCGTGGAGCACCGTCTTCCCGGCATCATTCCCGGGCGCGGAACCCTGCTGGTCAGGTTCGGCGAAGGCTTCGATGGCCTTGACGTTGCCGTCGTGCACCTGGCCCTGGGCAAACGGGCGCGGGCATTACAACTGAAATTTCTTGGCCGTGAACTGGACAGCAGCCGGCACCTGGTGGTGCTGGGTGATTTCAACACCCAGGTGGACACACCCCACGTGATGGAGTTACGTGAGACCCTGGCGTTGAAAGCGCCAACCCAGGGCCTGGCAACTTACCCGGCATGGCAGCCGCAACGCGCCATCGACCATGTTCTGATCAGTGAGACGCTGCAAGCAGGCAGAGCGGAAGTGCTCGATGTCGCGTTTTCAGATCACTGCCCGGTAGCCCTGGAAATCCTCCTGCCTCCGAAAGTCCGTTTGAAAGAAGCCTCGCGGGCAATGATCAGCGTGGAATCGCGGCGAACGCCTTAGCCCGTGCATAACACCGGGTGGGCCAGCCGGTCATTCCCTAAAAACCGGCCAGCATGCGCAGGCCCACCAGCATCAGGAACCCTCCGAACAGCCTTTTCACCAGTTTCGGTGGCAGGCGGTGAACCGTTGCTGCACCCAGTGGCGCTGCCAGGGCGCTGGTCAGAGCAATGCCGAAGAATGCGGGTAAATGGACATAACCCAGGGCGCCGTTCGGCAAGTCATTGCCCAGCCCGAAAACAATAAATGCGAACGTTCCTGCGATGGCAATCGGATAACCACAGGCGGCGGAAGTGGCCACGGCATTTTGTGCGCGTATTCCATGCCACAGCTGCCATGGACCCGTCAGGGCGCCCCCCCCGATGCCGATCAGGCTGGATATCCCGCCAATAATTACTCCCACCACGGTTGCGCCTGGCTGACCCGGCAGAGGTTTTTCTCCTTCAGGCTGGCGCCCCAGGATCAACTGGAGACCGGCAAGGATGGCGAACACCCCGAAAACACGGACCAGGGACTGGCCGTGTAACTTGTCCGCGACTGCTGCACCGATCACGGCGCCGATCAACAATCCGCCCGTCAGCGACCGAACCAGCGTCCAGCGGATTGCCCCCTTGCGCTGGTGCGCGATAATGGAACTGAGCGAGGTGACCAGCATGGTGCAGAGCGAAGTAGCCACCGCCATGTGAATAGCCCAGGGTGCTGTTTCCGGATCCTGCAGAAACAGGAAGGTGAGGGCAGGAACAACCACGAACCCGCCGCCGATCCCCAGGAAGCCCGGCAAGGTAACCGGCAACTATCCCGATCAGCGCGAATTCAATCAGCATACAATGTCATCCGCTGCGGAACCGCAAGGCCGTCGTGCGTCAAGCCCGGTGAATTGTCTTGCTGGATTCCGGGCATTTTCATATTCTGGAGGCCGTGGTCATCAACTTCTTTCAAAGTACCCTTCATCGTATTTACGGTACAGCCAGCTTACCTGAGATTACCGTGCGGAAGTTAGTGCGGGCGGCTGCAATTTCCCTGGCTGCTTTCCTGGCTTCGGGCGTTGCCTGGAGCACGGTATTGGCGGATGGAAACCAGGGTGTGGATCAACGCGAGGAGTTCAGGCTGGCCTGGCAGGCAGCGGCCGGAGGTAACCGGGCCGAGTTTCTGCGCTTGATGCCTGGCCTCAGGGATTACCTGCTTTACCCTTACCTGGAATACGAAGACTACCGGTACCGGAGGGCGAAACGTGGATGTGCAGGAAATCGCTCCTGTTCCTGGAGAATCACAAGGACTGGGCTTTCACGGACGGGCTCAGGGAGGCCTGGCTGCGGACCCTGGGAGAGCGCAGCCAGTGGGATCCTTTGCTCACGTATGCGACCGGGTCTTCAAATACCGAAGTCCAGTGTTACCTCGCGCAGGCCAGGATCCAGCGTGGACAGACCGAAGGGCTGTTACCCATAGCAAAGGCGCTGTGGGCCGTGGGCAAGTCCCAGCCGGATGCCTGTGACCCGGTGTTTGCCTGGTTGAAGAAACAGGGCGGCATCACACCCGAACTCGCCTGGGAGCGTATTCGCAGGGCCATGGAAGCCCGCCAACCCAGGTTGATTCTCTACCTGGCCCGCTACCTGGGAGAGGAAGACCGGGTTTGGGTGGATCGCTGGTACGAGCAGGACCGCACCGGCTACCGGAGGCTGGAGCAGGCCCGCTCCTGGCAGGACACGGAGAAAGGCCGGGAAATCGCAGCCTACGGTCTTGCAGCGCCTGGCGCGCAGTGACTCTGAAAAGGCGTGGCAGACGTACAAAGTCCATCGAAAGCCGCTTCAGTTGGACGCAGGACGTGCGCGCAGGCATCCTGCGTGAAGTCGCACTGTGGTCAGCCGTGGAAGGTACAGATCAAACGCCATTGCTGATGCAAAACGTTCCGGTTGAGTATCGGGACGGCAAACTGCTGGAGTGGTGGGCCCGCTTCGATCTTTCCAGGAATGATTGGGAAGGTTTGATTTCTGTCATCGAAAGCATGCCGCAAGAACAGAAAAACGATTCCTCGTGGCGCTACTGGGATGCCCGTGCGCGGTTTGAAACCGGCGCATTCGAGCAGGCGCGCGAACGGCTGGGCGACCTGGCGCTTGAATCCAGCTATTTCGGCTTTCTGTCAGCGGATAAGCTCGATTTTCCCTACACGATTTGTCCCGAGGAACCCGTCGTTGATTCGCTGGAGATCACAGCGCTCAGGGATCAGCCTGGATTCAGCAGGGCGATAGAACTGAGGAAGGCGGGGATACCCAACTGGTCGCGAAGCGAATGGAAGATTGCGATCAAGGGTCTCGACAGGCCAGGTCTCCGCGTTGCGGCGGCAGTGGCCGTGGAAGAAAACTGGCCCGACATGGCGATTTTTGCACTGGGTAACAGCGGCGACATGCGGTGGTATGCCTGGCGTTTCCCGCTCGACTACGCCGAGCAGGTTGAAAACGAGGCGCGCGAGAGGAAGCTCGACCCTGCATGGGTCCTGGGTTTGATGCGGTCTGAAAGCGCGATGGCGGAAGATGCGCTTTCCCCGGCCGGCGCCATGGGCCTGATGCAAATCATGCCGAAAACGGCGAAACAATTGGCCGGGCGGCATTCGATCATCTACACCGGGCCTCAGCAGCTGATGCAGGCCAAAGAAAACATCAAGTTGGGTACAACCTACTTGCGCGAACTGCTGGACCGTTTCAGTGATAACCAGGTGTTGGCATCGGGCGCTTACAATGCCGGGCCGAACGCGGTTGCACGCTGGATGAAAAACCGGCGGACCGATGACCCCACCATTTGGGTTGAAACGCTCCCGTACTTTGAAACCAGGGACTATATTCCAAGGGTGCTGGCCTTTTCGACCATCTATGACTGGCGACGGGCAAAACCGGTTTCACGCGTATCCTCACGAATGCCTGAATTCTATTCCGGCGCCAGCAGCGGTACCATGCAGGTCAGAGATACAGCCGAAGTCGTTTGCCGGACCTCCGGATAAGGGACATAGAGGCAAGGAGTTGATTATGCGGATCGTGTTGCTAGGCGCGACCGGTTTTGTGGGGCACCACTTGCTGCCTGCGCTGACCGCTGCCGGCCATCATTGCGTGGTGTTAACCCGTTATTCGCAGGGCTGTCGTGAATTGGCGGTCACCCCGGGCGTCGAACTACACCAGGCGAATATTTTTGACCGGGACCAATTGACCGGGCTGTTTGCCGGCGCCCAGGCGGTCATCAACCTGGTGGGCATCCTGAATGAATCGGGCCGCAACGGCAAAGGCTTCCACCGCGCCCACGTGGAAGGGGTTGAGACCGCGATTGCGGCTTGTGGCGCTGCCGGCGTGCGGCGATTCCTCCAGGTCAGCGCCCTGAATGCCGGCAAGGGGACCAGTCATTACCTGGTCAGCAAAGGCCAGGCAGAGGACCTGTTGCGGAGCGCTGAAAACCTCGATGTAACGATTTTGCAGCCCTCGGTGATTTTTGGCGACGGCGACGCCTTTTTTAACCGCTTTGCCGGATTGTTGAAAGTGGCGCCGGCGCTGCCCTTGGCCTGTCCGGAAGCAAAGTTGCAGCCGGTCTGGGTTGGTGACGTGGTTGCAGGAATGGTGCTGGCCCTGGAAGATCCCGACACATTTGGGAAGACACTGGTCATGGTGGGCCCCAAGGTTTTCAGCTTGCGGGAACTGGTCGAATACACCGCAGCCGTGATTGGCCTGAAACGTAAGATCATCGGGTTGCCGGACAGCCTTTCCCGTCTGCAGGGGCTCCTGATGGACTTTGTCCCGGGCAAGCCGTTTTCCAGCGATAATTACCGTTCCCTCCAGATCGCAAACACCTCTGACGAGAACGGCCTGGCCGGGCTTGGCATCCATCCGCACTCCGTGCAAAGCATTGTACCCGGATATCTCACGGGAACACCGCGCCAGCACCGGCTGGATGAATACAGGAAGCGTGCAGGTCTCTGACATGCCCGGTGCAGTCTACCTTGTCGGCGGGGCTGTCCGCGATGGACTGCTTGGTTTGCCGCAAGCGGAAAAAGATTGGGTCGTGGTCGGTGGAACGCCGGGTGAACTGATGGCCCGCGGTTTTCGCCAGGTAGGCGCGTCTTTCCCGGTTTTCCTGCACCCTGATACGGGTGAGGAATACGCGCTGGCACGGACCGAGCGCAAGGAAGGACATGGATACCACGGTTTCAGCGTCGACTTTCACCCGGGCGTCACCCTGGAAGAGGACCTGGAGCGCCGGGACCTGACGATTAACGCCATGGCGCGTGATGACCAGGGACGGCTGATCGACCCTTTCAGCGGGCAGCAAGACCTGGAACGCCGCATATTGCGCCACGTGTCCCCGGCCTTTTATGAAGACCCCTTGCGCGTATTACGCGTCGCCCGGTTTGCGGCCCGGTTCGCGGACCTTGGTTTCCGGGTGCATGAATCGACCCTGGAACTGATGCAGGGAATGGTTGCATCCGGAGAATTGGACCACCTGGTGCCGGAACGGGTCTGGGCTGAATTCGCCAAGGCGCTTGCCACTTCCCGGCCTGAAGTCTTTATCGAGGTGTTGCGCGAGTGCGGCGCGCTGGCCGTCCTGCTGCCGGAGGTGGATTGCCTTTTCGGAATACCGCAGCCGGAAAACCACCATCCCGAAATCGATACCGGCGTGCACGTGTTGATGACCATGAACCTCGCGGCGCGGCTTGGCGGATCGGCCGAGGTGGTTTTCGCTCTTTTGCTGCACGACCTTGGCAAGGGCCTGACCCCCGTGGATGTTTTACCCGCGCATATCGGCCATGAGCATCACGGCGTTCCGGTGGTGATCCGGGTTTGCGAAAGACTGCGGGTTCCCGGCGCTTTTCGCGACCTGGCGATCAAGGTCTGCGAACTCCACCTGCGTTGCCACCGGTTGCTGGAAGCGCGGCCGTCCACCGTGATGGAATTGATCGAAAAAGCAGACTTGTTGAGACGGCCGGAACAGGCCGGGGATTTCATTCTCTCATGCCAGGCTGATTACCAGGGCAGAAAGGGCCTGGAAGACCGGCCTTATCCGCAGGGTGAGCGACTGCGCAATGCATTGAAAGCCGCGCTTGCCATCCGGGCCAGGGACATTGCAACCGAAGGGCTGGATGGCATCCAGATCGGAGAGAAACTCAGAAGCGCCCGCATCGAGGCTATAGCCGGTAGCGAAGATCCTGCAGGCTGAAACCCCGGAGAGGGGCGGTCAACCCTCTGCCCAGGCCCATCACCTGGAATTTCTCCCCCATCATGCCCGGCAGGGTCAATTGCCTGGCCTGGGAATTCATCGCCAGGGCGCCGTCCCCGCCAGCCTGGCTGTGTTCTGCAAGAATCCGGTCCAGACCGCAGCCAAGCAGGAAGAAGGACTGGCTGGTATAGCCTTCCACGTCCAGCCCGTGGATATCGGCGGCTTCTGCAAGCGCAGTAAAATCCACCCAGGCGGTGATGTCCTGCAATCCCGGCCAGAAGAATACATCATCATGCGCCCGGTGGCGGTAGTGGCACATCAGGGTGCCGTCGGAACGCTCTGCCCGGTAGTACTCGCGCCTGGGATAACCATAATCGATGAACAAAGCCAGTCCCCGCTCCATCCGGCGAGTCACCGCGCCAAGCCAGTCGGCCAGGTACAGGTTGATTTCCGAACGGTAACCCGGCTGGAATTTGGTTGTGCTGCCCGTCATGACATGCGCCACGGCCTGGCGTAATTCCTCCGGCGCCTGGCGGCGCGCCCAGCAGAAGCGGTCATCCCGGAGCGCGACACACAGCTGCTCTATGCCGTCATCGACTGATCCGGAAACGCTCAACGGTCAGCGCGTCGAGCACTTCGTTCGCCAGCAGCACGCCCTGCCAGGCCGCCGCGGGCGGCTGATCCAGCCATTGGACCCGGTCCGCGAGTTCCGGCACGGCAGCAAAGATTCGATCGCGCTGCACCTGGCGCAGGTCGGCGCTGCGTTCCAGAATCCTGTAGCTTGCGGGTAAGCAATCCGGCGGCAGCGATCTCAGCAGGTCCACTGCCATCTGCCCGGTTCCGGCCCCGATTTCGAGAACGTCGTAGCCACCCAATTCATCTGCGATCTCCGGTCACCTGGCGGGCGAGGCAGCCTGCGAACAACGGCCCCAGTTCCGGTGCGGTGATGAAATCTCCCGATTCGCCCAGCTTGTGCAGGCCGGCCGAGTAGTAGCCAAGCCCGGGTTCGTACAATGCCATTTCCATGAACCGGGAAAAGGGCATCATTCCATCGTCTCCCAGTTCCTCGCGAATTCGCCCGCACAGAGAATCACTCAACTGCTTGAGCTCATCGGAGGGTTCGGGCAGGATGTTGCGTGACATAGTCAACAAGTGTGTTTGAGTGAAATGTTCATGTCCAGTAGAAAAACAGCCCTGGTAACAGGCGCCGCGGCCCGTATCGGCGCCGCAATATGCACGACCCTGCACGGCCGGGGTTGCGATGTACTGATCCACTACAATTCCAACCGCGAAGCCGCGCAGAAGCTGGCTGACCGGCTCAACCGGCGACCGTGACCAAAGCGCTTTCACGGTGCAGGCCGATCTGTCACAGCCAGCCGGGATCGACACCCTGGCGGAGCACGTTGCCGACCATTTCGGTGGCCTGGACGTGTCTGGTCAACAATGCTTCCCGTTTTTATCCGACCCAGGTCGGCGAGACGCAGGCCTGGCAGTGGGATGACCTGCTGAACAGCAATTTGCGCGGCCCCTATTTCCTGGTCCAGGCTCTGCTCGGCGAATTGCGCACCGCGGGCGGCTCGGTGGTAAACATTCTGGATGTGCACGCCGAACGCCCGATGCGGGAACATCCCGTGTATTGCATTTCCAAGGCGGGACTGGCAATGATGACGCGGGCCCTGGCCAGGGAGCTTGGCCCTGTCGATCCGGGTCAATGGCGTTGCCCCGGGCGCGATCCTGTGGCCTGAAAATGAACCGGGATCCGCAGAGAAGCAGGCGATACTGCAACGGACTGCTCTGCGGTCGCCTGGGTGATCCGCAGGATATCGCTTCCGCAGTGGCCTACCTGGCGCTCGACGCGCCCTATGTGACCGGCCAGATTCTTGCGGTCGACGGCGGGCGTTCGCTCAACATCTGACGTAGGAGCGGCCCACGGCCGCGATTGGACTCCGAACTCGGTGAGGAGCGAACAGGGATGTCTCGAGCGCAGGCAATGCAGGGGGAGCGGTTTCGCCGCAGGCGAACTGAGTGCCCCGCGGAATGCCGTCTAAGCGCGTGTGTCCTGGCAGCAGGCACCCGATACCTCACCGGGTTTGCAGTGATATCGCGACCGTGGGCCGCTCCTACAGTTCGATCAGGGTCAGCTTCGTTGTTTGTTGGGGAAACGCGTCCCACAGTTCGGAGATGGTTTTGAGGCAAACGGGGTGCAGCAGATCCGGCGCCAGGTCGGCCAGGGGTTTCAGGACGTGGGCAGCTGACAGGATTTCGCCGCGCGGCAGGGACAGGGCCGGGCTGACCAGGTACAGGTCGTCGTAAAGCAGAATGTCGATGTCCAGCGTCCGGTCGGAGAATTTCGGCGCATCCCGGTTCCGCTGGTGGCGGTCTTCGAGGTCCTGCAGAAACGCCTTCAGTTCCAGGGGGCTCAGTTCGGTTTCAATTCGCGCGACCAGGTTGATGAAATCTTCCCCTTCGAAACCGAAAGCGGGCGTCTGGTAAACGGGCGACAGGTCGACACGGCCAAATTTTTCGCGCAATTCGGCAATTCCGGCGGCGATGTTTTTCCGCGCATCGATGTTACTGCCAAGCCCGAGGTATGCGGTGCTCACGTGGTCTACGCCTGGCGCTCGTTGCCGGCGCGTTCTATGATGACGCCGACCGCGCTGGATCCGCGCACGGCACCCGGTTTGCTCAGTTTCAGCTTCAGCCGTTTGACCGGGAACTCCTCGCAGGACGATGGAGGCGCATTTTTCAGCCAGCGCCTCGACCAGCTGGAATTCGCTTTGCTCGATAAAATGGATCAGGCGTTTCGATACAGCCTTGTAGTCCAGCGTGTCTTCAATCGCATCGGAAGCTGCGGCTTTACGGATGTCGAATTCCATTTCCAGGTCCAGGCTGATGGCCTGCCTGATTTCGCGTTCCCAGTCGTAAATTCCGATCACGGTTTCAACCGTCAGGTTTTCAATAAATACCCGGTCCATATTCCTTCCGTTATCGCGGGGAAGCCGTTTGCATCAAGGTCATCCAGCGGCCAGCGGGGCTGCGCCCGGATCACGTTCGGTTCGGATTCTCCGGCCAACAGGCGATGGTACCCTGCAAAGGCGATCATCGCCCCATTGTCCGTGCAAAATTCGATTCGTGGATAGGAAACGCTCCAGCCGAATTTCTTGCCGGCATCGGACAGGGTTTTCCGCAATTGCAGGTTTGCGCCGACGCCTCCGGCGATCACCAGTTGTTTGCAGCGGGTTTGCTGCATCGCCCGCCGGCACTTGATCACCATGGTATCCACCACCGCTTTCTGGAACCCTGCGGCGATGTCAGCACGGGCGTTCGTCATCACCGGAGTGCTTGTTCCACAAATTGCGCGTGTGGGTTTTCAGCCCGCTGAAACTGAACTCCAGGCCGGGCCGGTCGGTCATCGGCCGGGGAAAGCGAATTTGTCCGGGTCGCCGGTTTCAGCAGCGCGTGCGAGCACCGGCCCGCCGGGGTATCCCAGCCCGAGGAGTTTTGCGGTCTTGTCAAACGCTTCTCCGGCAGCGTCATCCAGGGTTTCTCCGAGTATGTGGTAGTCCCCGAAATCCCGCACTTCGACCAGCATCGAGTGCCCGCCCGAGACCAGCAGCGCGACAAAGGGAAAGCCGGGCGGGTCGGGTTCCAGCAAAGGCGCCAGGAGGTGTCCCTCCATGTGGTGTACGGCGACGGCCGGCACATCCAGCGCCTGCGCGATGGCCCGGCCGGCGGACGCGCCCACCAGCAGCGCACCCACCAGGCCCGGCCCGGCCGTGTAGGCCACGCCGTCTATCTCGGTGCGACGGGTGCCGGCTTTTTCCATGCACTGATCGAGCAGGGGAACCAGTTTCCTGACATGATCACGCGATGCGATTTCCGGCACAACACCCCCGTACTCAGCATGGATATGGGCCTGTGAATACAGTGCATGCGCCATCAGGCCGAGTTCTCCATCGTAAATGGCGATCCCGGTTTCATCACATGAAGTTTCAATGCCCAGTACACGCATGCTCCCTTTATAGGTGCAGCGTGGCCGTACTGCAATGGCTTTGTTGCCGAAATGGAGTCCGCGCATCATCGATCGGAGGCTCCTTGATCATTTTGCGATTACGTCATCCTGCGCCTGTGGTATCTTCTCCGGCTCGATTTTTATGAGGTGTTGTGTGGCTAAGCGTTTGGGCGTGGCGGCTTCCGGAAGCGCGGAAGTATCGCAGGCTGCCGTGGAAATCCTGAAGGCCGGGGGTAACGCGTTTGACGCGGCCCTGGGCGCCCTGTGCACCGCTGCCATTGCGGAGCCCTTGCTGGTCAGTCTTGGCGGAGGTGGATTTCTGCTGGCCCTGCCGGACGGGCACAAACCCAGGGTTTATGATTTTTTCTGCCAGACGCCAGCGCACAGACGCCCCGACCACGAACTCGATTTTTATCCGATCATGGCGAATTTCGGGACCGCCGAACAGGAGTTTCATATTGGCATGGGCTCCATCGCGGTTCCGGGCGTCATAGCGGGAATTTTCGAAGCACACCGTGCGTTGGGGCGTATGCCCATCAGGGAAATCATCACGCCCGCCGTTGAACTGGCGCGGAAGGGTTTTGTGATCGACGCGTTCCACCACTACGTGATCCGGATCCTGCGTCCCATCATGGAAGCAACCGCGGAAACATTCGCGACCTATGGGTCAAAGACTGTTCCCGGGGATTTGATCCATGAAGGGGAGCTACTGCGTAATCCGGATGCCGCGGATTCGCTGGAAGCCCTGATCTCGGAAGGTCCGGGCCTGTTTTACCAGGGTGAATGGGCGGCCCGGCTGGCGACTGACTGCCGCGAAAAAGGCGGGCATGTTACCCGGGAAGACCTCGCGGCGTACCGCGTTGAGCTCAGAGAACCGGTGGTTTTCAGGCATCGTGGCGCCCGCTGTGCGATCAACCCGCCGCCATCACCCGGTGGCGCCTGATCGCATTCGCGCTTGGTGTGATGGATGACTGGCCATCCGAAAACGACTCCTGGGGCAGTAACACTCACGTTCTCAACCTTCTGCGCGGCATGCGGGCCGCCAGCGTAGCGAGGCACGAATACAAGATGGAGGCGGGGCTCGAACTGGAAAAAATGCGGGCCCTGCTCGGTGAAGAAACGATCCGGCAATGGCAAAAGGGGCTTGAATTACACTCATTGTTCAGCCGGGGAACCACCCACATCAGCGTGGCGGACGCCGGAGGTAATATCGCCAGCCTGACCGCTTCGAATGGCGAGGGTTGTTCGTATACGCTGCCCGGTACCGGCATCATGCTCAACAACATGCTCGGGCGAGGAAGATCTGAACCCGGGGGGCTTCAACCGCTGGAAAACCGGCGCCAGGCTGGCTTCAATGATGTCCCCGGCGGTCGCTGAATTGCCGGACGGGACCCGCTACGCCCTGGGTTCCGGGGGGTCCAACCGGATTCGCAGCGCGGTGACCCAGGTGTTGGTCAACCTGCTGGATTTCGGCATGACGCCGGAACAGGCGGTTGCAGCCCCCCGCATGCACCTGGAAGGCAATATGCTCAGTATTGAACCCGGATTCAGCTCCGCCGCGCTGTCGGCGTTGGAGTCGGCAGCGCCCCTGACCCACCTGTGGCCGGAAAAAAACCTGTTTTTTGGCGGCGTGCACACCGTTTCGGTCAAGCATGGCGGCATTTTCGACGGGGCGGGCGACCCCCGTCGTGGTGGAGTCGTCGCTTTCGCCTGAAAAAGAAATGCACACAAACCTTTGCGTCATTGCTCCAACCCTTGGTAAAATAAACGGCTAAGTTTTATCAACGCCAAATTTGGCACAACGGAAGAGTGAAAATTAATGCCGAGTGTAAAAATTCGCGATAACGAGCCTTTTGAGTACGCACTGCGCCGCTTCAAGCGCTCCTGTGAAAAAGCCGGAGTGCTGGCTGAAACCCGCCGCCGTGAGTTCTACGAAAAGCCCACGCAGGAACGTAAACGCAAAGCGGCAGCAGCCGTTAAACGCAATATGCGCCGCCTGTCACGGGAAGTTGTTCGTCGCACCCGCCTGTACTGAATGTCACTGAAGTCCCGTATCCAGGAAGATGTCAAGACGGCCATGCGCGCGCACGAGCGCGAGCAGCTGGCGGCTTTGCGCCTGATAACGGCGGCTATCAAGCAGAAAGAGGTTGATGAGCGTATCGACCTGAATGACGAGCAAGTGCTGGCCGTGCTGGACAAGATGGTGAAGCAGCGCCGGGAGTCCATCGAGCAATACGAAAAAGTGGCGCGGGAAGACCTTGCAGAACAGGAACGTTTCGAGCTGGCCCTGATCCAGACCTATCTTCCCGAGCCGTTGGGTGAGCAGGAACTGGCCGACCTGATCAAGGCGACCATAGCCGAGGTCGGCGCCAGCAGCATCCGCGACATGGGTTTGGTCATGAACGCACTGCGTGGCCAGGTCCAGGGGCGCGCGGACATGAAAGCGGTAAGCCAGGCCGTCAAGGCACAACTCTCAACCTGATCATGGGTGGCTGAATGGGCGGGTTGATCCCGGATTCGTTCATCGAGGAACTCCTCGGCCGCACAGATATTGTAGAAATCATCGAACGGCGCGTCTCTCTGAAGCGCGCAGGCCGCGAATTCCAGGCCTGTTGCCCGTTCCACGACGAAAAAACCCCGTCTTTTACCGTCAGTCCGCAAAAACAGTTTTACCATTGTTTTGGCTGCGGCGCCCACGGTTCCGCCATCAGCTTCCTGATGAATTTCGAAGGGCTCGAGTTCGTGGATGCGGTGGAGGATCTCGCCCGGCACGCCGGTCTGGAGGTGCCCAGGGAAGCAACCCGTGCAGCGCGTCCGTCCGAAGATCTGTACGAAATACTCGATTCGGCAGCGGATTTTTACCAGGAAGAACTGAAAAAAAGCCCGGAAGCGGTTGCCTACCTGAAACAGCGCGGGCTTTCCGGTGAAGTGGCCAGAAAATTCGGGATCGGTTTTGCGCCGCCAGGCTGGAACAACCTGATTACCCGGCTCGGCACCAGCGAAAGCCGCATGGCCCGGTTGAAACGGGCCGGTATGCTCAGCCAGGGCAACAGCGGGGAATACGACAAGTTCCGGCACCGGATCATGTTTCCGATCCACGACCGGCGGGGCCGCGTGATCGGATTCGGCGGAAGAGCGCTGGACGAAGACGGACCAAAGTATCTCAATTCACCCGAGACAGAATTGTTTCACAAGGGCAGGGAACTTTACGGACTCTACCTGGCCAGAAGCAACCAGGCAAAGCTGGACCGTATCCTGGTGGTCGAAGGCTACATGGACGTCGTCGCGCTGGCCCAGTTCGGATTTCATAATTGCGTAGCGACTCTGGGTACGGCCACCACCTCCGAACAGGCTGAATTGCTGTTTCGTTCAGCGGATGAAGTCGTCTACTGCTTCGACGGTGACCGGGCCGGCAGAAAAGCGGCATGGAGAGCGCTGGAAGCGACCTTGCCGCGACTGCGGGAGGGCAGGCAGGCGCGGTTCCTGTTCCTGCCGGAAGGGGAAGACCCCGACAGCCTGGTGCGCACGAAGGGTCCGGAAGCCTTTTCCGCGGCGCTGGACGATGCGCAGGCGCTTTCAGAGTTCTTTTTTGATCATTTCAGCCGGGACGTGGATATGAACTCCATCGACGGCAGGGCCAGGCTGGTGGAACTGGTGAAACCCCTGGTGGACAGGATTCCAGACGGAGTATTTCATGACATGATGCTGGCGCGCCTGGAGACACTGGCGCAACATCGCATCGCCAGGCCGCTGGCAACCCCAGCTGCGCAGGCGAAAAGGAAGACAATTACCGCAAAACCGGTGCAACAGAGAACGCCTTTGCGCATGGCGCTGGCGCACCTGGTGCAAAACCCTGCTTTGGCCGTAAATGCCCGGAAAACGGACGCATTGGAAGGTTGTGACCTGGCAGGCATTGAAATCTATCGTGAACTTGTTGACTTCTGCGCGAAAAGCCCCAATATGACAACCGCTCAGCTACTGGAACTTTGGCGTGATCATCCTGCCCAATCCCACTTGAACACGCTGGCGACCTGGTCACTTCCGGGTGAGGAGTCGCGGCTGGTGCAGGAATTCACGGATGCGGTTACGAGCCTTGAGTTGCAGTGGACGGAAACCCAGATATCGAGGATGCCCAAAAGGGTGGTTGATCTGGAGCCTGAAGACAGACAGAAACTGCTGGCGCTGCAGCAACGGCGACAGCAATTGAGGTCGATTGTCGCTCTTCAGGGTGAAACGCCAGAGTAAATAGGGCGGCTCGACGGTATTCGAATGTAACGTTGTCGCCGAATTGATGGTCTTAAACTATAGTCAGTTATCGCCAGAAGAATTTTATGAACGAAAATCAGCAATCACAATTGAAAGACCTCATTACCAAGGGTAAAGAGCAGGGTTTCCTTACGTACGCGCAGGTGAACGATCATCTGCCGGACGATATTGTCGACCCGGAACAGATCGAAGACATCATCAACATGATCAACGACATGGGGATTTCGGTGCACGAAGTGGCGCCGGATGCCGACATGTTGTTGCTGAATGACGATGCCACAACGGACACCGAAGACGATACCGCTGCAGAAGAAGCGGCAGCAGCGCTCGCCGCGGTCGAGTCGGAAATCGGCCGGACCACCGATCCGGTTCGCATGTACATGCGCGAAATGGGCACCGTCGAGTTGCTGACGCGGGAAGGTGAAATTGCCATCGCCAAGCGCATCGAAGACGGCCTGCTGCAAGTACACCAGGCGCTTTCCCGCTTCCCGGGCACCTATGCCGCCTTGCTCGTGCAATTTGCCAACTACAAAGATGGCAAGCAGCGCCTGACTGAATTAATGATTGATTTCATCGATCCCGAAGAATTGGCCAAGCAGGAAATTCCGAAGCCGGTCAAGCCGGTCAAGGCCAAGGTCGCGGAAGATCTGGATGAAAGCGATGACGAAAATGAAGGCGATGACGAGGACGAGGATGACGAGGACGATGCGGACCTGGATGATCAGGGCCCGACCGGACCGGATCCCGCCGAGGTCGACCTCAAGTTCGAAGAAATGGCTGCCCTGTATAAGAAGTACCTGACTTTGCAGGACAAGCACGGTTCCGGTCATGCCCGCGCTGTCAAGGTCATGGATGCCATGGCGCACATTTTCCTGCGCATCAAGTATCCGGCGAAAATGGTCGATCACCTGGTTGACCGGTTGCGTTACACGGTTTCCCAGACCAGGGATCTCGAACGCATGATCCTGCAAATGGCCGTCGTACAGTCCAAGATGCCCAAGTCGGTTTTCCTGAAGTCGTTTACGGAAAACGAAGCCAATACGAAATGGCTGGTGCCGATTCTGAAGGGCAGCCAGAAATGGGTTCCTGCGCTCAAGGAATATGCCGGTGAAATCCGCACCGTCCAGGAAAAGCTGGCGCGACTGGAAAAAGAGTCCAGGCTGACCATTGCCGAACTGAAAGACATCAATCGCAGCATGTCCATCGGCGAAGCAAAAGCGCGCCGTGCCAAGAAGGAGATGGTCGAGGCCAACCTGCGGCTGGTGATTTCGATTGCCAAGAAGTACACCAACCGGGGGCTGCAGTTCCTTGACCTGATCCAGGAAGGCAACATCGGTTTGATGAAGGCGGTCGATAAATTTGAATACCGCCGGGGCTACAAGTTTTCGACCTATGCTACCTGGTGGATACGCCAGGCCATTACCCGGTCGATCGCAGACCAGGCCCGTACCATCCGTATCCCGGTGCACATGATCGAGACGATCAACAAGCTCAACCGCATTTCCCGCCAGATGTTGCAGGAAATGGGGCGCGAGCCTGTACCCGAAGAACTGGCCATCCGCATGGAAATGCCGGAAGACAAGGTGCGCAAGGTGCTGAAGATCGCCAAGGAGCCCATTTCAATGGAAACTCCGATCGGCGATGACGAAGATTCACACCTGGGCGATTTTATTGAAGATGCGAACATCTCCTCGCCGGTCGATTCCGCAACGGGTTCCGGCCTCACCGGAACGGTGCAGGGTGTGCTTGCCGGGCTGACGCCGCGCGAAGCCAAGGTGCTGCGTATGCGTTTTGGTATCGACATGAACACCGACCACACGCTTGAAGAGGTTGGCAAACAGTTCGACGTCACCCGCGAACGCATTCGCCAGATCGAGGCCAAGGCGCTGAGAAAATTGCGTCACCCGACCCGCTCGGAGCAGCTCAGAAGCTTCCTCGACCTGGATTAATAGTGACGTAGGAGCGGATTCATCGCGACCAAAAAAGGGCCCTTATAAAGGGCCCTTTTTCATGTCTACCACCGAAATCACTCCGTTTTCCCACAAATTTTCCAGCGTTCCTCCCATTCAAATGTGGTCGCCACAGATAAAAAATAAAAGAAGAAATTTGTGGTTGCACATATAACCGGATATATTACCGGTTATATTCATACAAGAGTCAGACCATGAATACATCCCAACGAAAGGCTGTCAGCCGACACCGCAAGCGCCAAAAAGAAAAGGGAATGGTGAGAATGGAAGTCAGCGTACCCGACTCCGACCGGGAATTGATCCGGCAGACGGCAGCTAACCTCAGGGCTGGCGGGGAACTTGCGGAAAAAACGCGAGACGCCCTGTCTTCCGTTTTAAACCCCTATGAGGGGATGAATTTGAAAGAGTTGATTGAATCGGCCCCCCTGGAAGGACTGGAGTTGGAGCGATCCAAAGAAACCTGGAGGGATATCGAGCTTTGAAATACCTGCTGGATACCAATGTCATTTCCGAAGTGCGAAAGGGAAGGAACGCCCATGCGGCGGTTCGAGCAGTGGTGGTCTGAAACGAACATCGAGGATATTTACACCAGCGTGATGGTCCTGGGAGAAATCAGGCAGGGCGTGGAGCGCCTGAGAATCAAAGACCCTCGGAGAGCAGTGGAAATTGAGAATTGGCTGCAGTCAATTACTGCGTCGATGGGCACACGATTGCTGGTCGTCAATCAAAAAATTGCCGATACCTGGGGACGAATGGGAAAAAACAGATCCCTGCCACTGGTGGATAGTATTTTGGCGGCAACCGCAGTAGCGCACGGACTGACCCTGGTGACACGAAATACCAAAGATATCCTGGACACCGGCGTCACTCATCTGAACCCATTTGACGCCTGAGTCGGATCGTGTACCCAACCCACTCCAAAACAATATTGATACCCTCATACCCTATTGGCGGCTCCCATGATTGAAGCAAGGACAGGTAACACCCTCACCAGTCATTCACCTGAAGCAGTAATGCTTTATAACGAAGCGATTGATTTGATACTTGGCTCACAGTCCGGAGCTGCCCAGGCACTTGACAGGGCACTGGAGCTTGATGGTAATTTTGCTTTGGCGGCCGCGGCACGCTACTTCGTGGAAAAGGATAGCCAGGGTCCAAAAGCCAAAAGCTATCGAATACTTGCAGAGAAATCAGCAGTTACGGCAACCGAATGGGAACGTGAACATATCGACGTTCTTTTCGGTTTAATTGAAGATACTGGTAAGAATTTCGATAAAGCACGGGCCTATATAGAAAGGTCACCTGGCGATCTCTTCGTTATTTCGCAGCTTTCCAGTTACCTGATCTTCTATGGCGGTCCAAACAAGTTAGATGCTGTGCTGAATCTGCTCGAATCAGTTGAGCATGGCTTTGAAAATGACTGGGCGTATCAGGCGCGCCTGGGTTTTGCAGCGAGTGAAGCAGGAGATCGCAAGCGTGGACGCGAACTCATCGAACGGTCTCTGGAAATTCGTCCACAATCGCTCTATACCATCCATGCTTTGGCGCACCTGCTTCACGATGCGGGTGCAGCGGAAGAATCAACGCAAGTTCTTCGGGATTGGCTTTTAAATCATGGGCAAAGTGCGCGCGAGGGCCAGCTGTACGGTCACGTCCAATGGCACCTGGCCTTATCCGAGTGGCAAACAGGCGCACGAGATGCCGCTAAGGAAAGATATGAAGAATTTTGTGCCCCTGAAACGACAACTTGTGGCCCAATCCTAACGCTTGCTGATTGCGGCGGCTTCCTTTTAAGGGATTTCCTGAAAACCGGTCAAGCTACCGTATTAACAAAAGATGTGCTGGAACAAATTGAACGTGTCTGGAAAATGGTTGGTCATCCTTTTATAGCTCTTCATGTGGCTGGGCTGTATGCATCTGCCGGTGATATGGGCGGACTTAAAAAATGTGACGAAAGCATCAGGGCTTTATCTTCCAGCAAGAACCGTGAAGTTTCTTTGGCTTTGGTTTCTGCATTAAGCGACTTCGTAGCTCACGAGTACAAGCGCTGTGCCCAAACGCTGGCATCGATTTCCCCCGAAGCACGCGTTGGAATTGGAGGCAGCAATGTAGAGAGAGTACTGATTGATCTCGTTGAGGAAAGTGCTATGGCTCGTTCGCAGTTAGAGGGTTCTTGAAAAGCCGCGTCCTGCACGTGGGGTCTGAAACGGATATGTCCAAGTCATTTTCTTCTTCCTGTGCACTATTCCCTACACTATCTGTATAATCTCGCTTGCGTTTCAATTGCACAAATTGAGGAGGCGAATGGCATCGCCATTTAACGATGCAATTTTGCCGAAGATGGTGCCTCAGGCGAGTTCGCAGTAGGCAGAATTACCCCCATTGAGGATTTCATGGGCCCTTAGCTCAGCTGGTTAGAGCAGTCGACTCATAATCGATTGGTCGCAGGTTCAAGTCCTGCAGGGCCCACCATTTTCCGCTGCTTACTTCACCATAACCAATGATTATGAGGCTTCCCGCAGGGAGTCCCCGTAGTCAGTCGTTCGTGCTGAATCGCGGTTCAGAGTCCCAGCTGAAGTTTCGTGCAGGCGGCAAACCGGGTTTCAATCGCTCGGCATTAATCCGTGCATTGCTCCTTGTCGTGTTACGGAACTCCCGTCAAATCGGCTTGGAGTGGTACGATTGCAGTGAATAAACAACGCCGGATTCTGCCAATGCACTGCTTGTCGAAATTTCCGATGATGAAGATGCTGTCCCTGTTCGCCGCCTGCATGCTGCTGTTGCCGCTGCAGACAATTCAGGGTGCTGCTGCAGATGATGCTGCGCTGGCGCCAAAGGCAATTTTCATCATCGTCGACGGCATTCCCGCCGACGTGCTGGAAGCGACCGACACGCCGAATCTTGACGACATTGCCGGCGACCATGGCTACACCCGCTCCTGGGTTGGCGGCGAGATCGGGGGGCCATCAGAGAGTCCGACCATTTCGGCAGTAGGCTACATGAGCCTGATAACCGGTACGTGGGCGAACAAGCACAACGTGTACGACAATGAGGTCGAGAAACCCGATTACCGATATTGGGATATTTTTCGCATAGCTAAAGAACACGACTCATCGCTGCAAACCGCGATCTTTTCGACCTGGCTGGACAACCGTACGAAGCTCGTGGGGGACGGGCTCCCTGAAGCAGGCGGCCATAAGCTCGACTATCACTTCGATGGCTTCGAACTCGACACCGAGCGGTTTCCACACGACAGCACAAGCACCTACATTCGTGATATCGATGAACACGTTAGCAAGGAAGCCGCACGCTACATTGAAACCGTGGGTCCCGATCTGTCCTGGGTGTACCTCGAATTTACGGATGACGTCGGCCATACGTTTGGTGATAGTCCGCAACAGAAAGATGCGCTGAAAATCATGGATGGCAACCTCGGAATGATTTGGGACGCCGTCAGGAAACGCCAGGCGTCACACGATGAAGACTGGTTGGTAATCGTAACCACCGATCATGGTCGCGACGCAAAAACCGGCAAGGAACACGGCGAGCAGTCGGAGCGGGAACGCACCACTTGGATTGTGACCAATAGCCAAAATTTGAATGACCGATTTGCCAAAATGCCCCCGGTCGTCGATATCCTGCCATCCATTGCCTGGCACCTCGACCTCGAAATCCCGGCGACAGTCAGCGCCCAGTTCGACGGGCAGTCATTCATCGAATGAGAATTACCGCTCCGCGTTGGAGGGCGCCATATCGGCTAAACAGATGAACCGCCCGCTAGCTTGGCTCAACCGCGCGTTATCGTCGATCCTATAATCTTACGCGCAGCGGCGGACCCACTGAGAAATGCGCCTTCGACGCGCGATCCGTGGCACCAGTCGCCCGCAAAAGCGAGACGCCTGGACCCAAACCACAACACTCCGACGTCCAGCGGTTGCCGTGCAAGCGCATAACGCCAGAGATGGGCGATCGCAGACTTTACCTTGAACCTCCGGACTTGCGGCAAACTGCCAGCGGCTTCGAGAAGCAAACCAGCAACGTCTTCCGCTGAACGATCCAGGTGCTCCAGGGACCACTCCGGACTGGCATGCAGGACCCAGGCGTGTCCAACGGGCCGACCCGGGCGCGCCGACTGGCTGGCGACCCAGGACAGCGGTCCCTGGTTGATGAAAGCGGCATCATTTTCCGCCAGCAGCGGCCGGTCCAGTACGGCCATCAGGGCCCAGCAGGGCAGCATTTCAACCCTGCTGAGAAGCTGATCCATCACTGGATCAGCCAGAAGGGCACTGGCCTGTTCCGGCGGCGTGGTGCACAACAGGAAATCGGCCTCCAGGGTTTCATCCGTGTCCGAATGCAAAACCCAGCCTGTTTCAGTTCGCTCCAGGTCCTGCACTTGCCAGCCATAGCGGCAGTCAGCCAACTGTTCAGCCAGTGCGCGACAAATCGAATTCATGCCCGGCACGGCGAGATAACGCTTTGTATTCAAAGTTTCCCCGTTCCGGTTGCGGTCGCCAACCACGGCGATCCGGGGCTCCCACTCTTTCACCAGTCCACGCTTTTGCCAGGCCAGAACCTGCCTGATAAACTCCGGGTCCCGAGCCGTGAAATACTGCGCTCCGTGATCGAACCGAAATCCCTCCTGCCGCCGTGTGCTCATCCGGCCACCGGCCCCGCGGGATTTTTCTACCACCACGACATCGTACCCCCAGTCAGCCAGGTTTTGTGCCGCGTTCAGCCCGGCCATTCCGGCACCAATCACGGCGATGCGCATGGGATCAGCCTTGCCCGCTCGTGCCATATAGAATACCTATAATAAATATCATTTATATCAATTTTATATATTGACCGAAAGTCCTCACAGTGGGACCCGGAAGTTCAAAAAGGTCAAAGGAGTAAAACATATTATTGAAATCAATATTGGAATTGAAGAGAAAGGCCGCCGAGGCTGCGAATGATGAGCCTGCCGCGAATTTGCTGACACAACGCATGCAAGTGCATGAAAAGAACGCCTGGATGCTGCGCAGCATGGTAGCTTGATCAAGTACATATTGGAGTAATGCGTGACCACGCTGCATGAAATCATTGAGGTGCCGCGACCGATTGACGAGGCTTTTCGCTATACCAGCAACTTCGGCAACATCGAGCAGTGGGACCCCGGAGTCAACGCATCGGAAAAGCTGACCCCCGGGCCGGTAAGTACCGGTTCTAAATTCCGCGTTGTCGTCGGTTTTGGTCCCTCGACAACCGCGATGCTCTATGTTGTGAAACTATTCGAACCGCCGCATCGCATTGTTCTGGAGGGCAGCGGAGGTTCCATCCATGCCATAGACGACATCCGGTTTACCCCCACCGGGGACGGCACACGCATCGATTACACGGCCGACATCACGCTGAGCGGCCTCGGTGGGTGGGTACAGCCGCTGATGGGCGGCGTACTCGACCGCGTCGGTAAAAAGGCTCTGGCAGGGCTGGAGCAGGCCCTGTCGACGGAACCGGAAGCCCCTTCCGAATCAATCGTGCGCGATCTGCTGGACCGTATGGTTTTACCCGGTGCGTTGGCCTTTACCCGATTGGGTTACGCGCGAAAGAAAAAGTCCTGGAATCCCCTCACGGTATCTTTGGCCGGGCGCACGGCCGTAGTCACCGGCGCCACCTCCGGTCTGGGTCGTGTCGTGGCGGAACGGCTCGCAGAACTCGGTTCGAGGGTTGTACTGGTGGGTCGAAACCGGCAAAAACTGAAACGGGCGGTGAAAGAAATCAAGGACGCCAGCGGAAACCGTAACCTCGCCCTTGAAGTCGCTGACCTGGGTGTGATGGCGGAGGTCCGGTTGCTGGCTGAACGGCTACTCAGCCAGGAGCAGAAAATCCATATCCTGGTCAATAATGCGGCAGTGCTTCCACTGGAACGGACGTTAACGAGCGAAGGCCTGGAAACCGCTTTTGCCACGGACCTGCTTTCCCCGTTCCTGCTGACCGAACTGCTTCTGCCCCGTTTGCGGGCGTCAGCGCCAGCCCGCGTCATCAACGTCCTGTCCGGTGGAATGTATTTCAGCGGCGTCGATATTGAAGATTTACAGAATGAAAAAGGCGACTACGACGGCAGCAGGGCCTATGCCCGCGCCAAGCGTGGCCTGATGATCCTTACCGAATTGTGGTCCGACCAGCTGCGAGACTCGGGCGTGGTGGTAAACGCGATGCACCCGGGTTGGGCCGACACCCCCGGCGTACAGACCTCTTTGCCGGCATTTCACAAGATAACCCGCGCCGTGCTGCGCACACCGGAAGAAGGCGCCGACACGATTGTCTGGCTGGCTGCTGCACCGGAAGCCGGCCGGGTAAGCGGCAAGTTCTGGCTCGACCGGGAACCGCACCTGAGCGTGCTTTTTCCCGGCACTGGCGGTGACAGGAAACTGCGTGACGGACTGGTTAAGGAGCTCAAACGTCTAACCGGAGTCCGAAAAAATCCCGGAAAACCGCAACGCCGGGCAGATAGGAAGAACAAAACACGGATCACTTGATTCCGGCAAGCCCGCGGATATGGCTATCATTGATGCTGATATACTTGAAAATAGTTGTCAGACCGAAGGGCTTTCCAGGGTCATTTCGAACTGGCACCGTTACAAGGCAAAAACGCTGAATAAAAAGTGACCGGCATCCGCAGAAACCACCCATCCTCTGGCAGTTGCAAAACTAAAGACAGGCTTGATTAATGCAAGTTTCGGTAGTAATACCAACGTTCAATCGAGCGTATTGCATTAAGCGGGCAATAATGAGTGCTTTGAGCCAGGGCGTATATCAAACAGAGGTCATCGTCATTGACGACGGCAGTGAAGATGATACGGAGAGTGTGGTAGGTAATATTGTTGATGCAAGGCTGAAATATATAAAGAAAACCAATGGCGGGGTTTCTTCCGCAAGAAATGTCGGGCTTGATGTCGCAACAGGAAGCCTTTTGGCATTCCTGGATTCTGACGATTATTGGCCAGAAAATTACCTTGAGAAAATGGTTTCAGCCCTCGAAGCGCATCCTCAACACGTATTGGCCTATTGTATGACCGCCTACGTCAAAAGCGACGGCAGTCTCTTGAACTCCTTTCCAGTTGAGCGATGTAAAAGCGGTTCGGTGACACAAGATCTGTTCGATCATCATTTCGTTACCCCCTCAGGAACGGTGATCAGGTCCAATTCGATTAAAGACCTCAGGTTTGATGAAAGTCTGACCAATATGGAAGATCCTGACTTTTTTCTGAGGCTTTCCTTGAAAGGTGACTTCCGGTTCGTCGATGAGATAAAGGTGCCAAGAACAGATAGTCCCGGGAGTTTGTCCAAAGGGTTGTCCGAAAATGCTTTGTTTGTCCGGGAAAGGTTTTACTTTGAATTAGGAGGCAAGGATTACATAGCCAGGGACGTCGCTTTCAGGAAATTGTCCAGAATTTGTGTCCGGTTGGGAAAAAAATTTCATGGGGCCGGCAATTATTCAAAGGCCAGGGAATTATTCTTTAAATCAATCAAATATAATCCTTATAACGCAAGAGCATATTTGTATCTTGTTGCGTCAACAGCAAGGAGCTTGTTCTAGGAAAAACCGTACCTCGAGAGGTGGTCTCCGATGACTCTCTCGACATGAGCCAGGTCTTCCGGACTCAGGCTGGTTCGCCAGGCCGTATCTGCATCGCGAATCTGGAATCTTTTAATGGATCTCTCGAACTTGGGAGATTGCGGCAGGTCGGCAAACTCGGCCACTTCACGCATTACGGATAGGGGGTTCGCGGTAAATTCGTTGTAACGAACCTGTTTAACGAGCATGCCGGCCGGTAATTCATCTGCTTCTTGTTCGTACAGGTCCATGAGTCTCTTCCAGCCGATCGCCGCCAGCACCGACCGTCTTCTGCCGGAGTTCTCGTATTCCATGAGATAGTTCTCCGGAATCGGGCCCCACATCCAGGCATCGGGAGTGCCGCGCCACCAGGAAACGTTCATCAGCGAATTCACGACAGCTCGTCCATCCCGCAGAATCTGAATCAATTTCGCTTCAGGGTAGACCTTTCTCCAGAATCGGAAACGTGGAAATCCGGTATGCTTTGTTACAAGTCTTTGTCGTCCTTGGCAGCGAAGGATCCGAGCATGGTACTCGCGAACAGAATGAATTACTTCCGGTGAAATTTCTTCTTCGAGAACGACGTGGTGGACCGTGAAAAGACCGTTGCTGCATTTCCTGATGGAGTGTATGGATTCGGATGGCCCTGGGATATATCGGCTCAGCCGCGATCGTGTTCCCAGTCTTTCCACCAGCGGATGTAGTCGCGAGAACACCGCCAATTGCGGCAGACCCGGGACTTTTTCTATCACGTTCGAGACCCATCCCAAATCAGGATGAGAGGCCAGGACTTTGAAGAATATGGTCGTTCCGCTTCGGCCGATGCCGGCAATGCAAATCGGCTGCGCTTTGTGGCTGCCCATGCTTTCCTTGTCACTTTCTTCGATAATGTGAAATCATTCAATCATATCCTCTTTCGATGATTACACTGAAGAAATCAGGGGATATCTGTCATATACTTCGACCCGGCTAACCGCATTTTTCGGGGTGATTTTTGACCAAACAAGACACCGTTCAAGCACTTTTTGTCAGTCAAATACCCAAAGGGGTAACCGGAAAGAAGCAGTGCATCGGTCTTGCGGAAAATCCGGGGCTGGTCTGATGCGAATCTGTATATATGGTGCTGGTGCAATCGGTGGGTGGCTGGGCGTTCAGCTTTCGCTGGCTGGAGAGGATGTGACGCTGATTGATCGTGGAGCGCACCTTGCGGCAATGCAAAAAAATGGTATCAGGCTGCTGATAGACGGACAGGAAAGGGTTGCTCATCCACGTTGCCTTGAAGACCCGGCAGACGCAGGGCCTCAGGACTACGTGTTTATCACGCTCAAAGCGCATTCCCTGCCGGGTGTCGTCGATCGCATGCAATCACTGCTGGACGGCGACACGGCTATCGTCACTTGTGTGAATGGAATACCCTGGTGGTATTTCTACCAACTCGAAGGACCATTCGAAAACCATCAGCTTGAAAGTGTCGATCCTGGCGGCAAAATCTGGGCAGCCTTGAGTCCGGCGCGGGCAATCGGATGCGTCGTCTACCCGGCATCGGAAATTGCGGCGCCCGGCGTTATTCGGCACATCGAAGGTGACCGGTTTATTCTTGGCGAACCGGATGGTAGCCAATCAGAGCGGGCGAAAAAACTATGTGACGCACTGCAAGGTGCGGGACTTACGTCGCGGGTTCGTAGCAATATCCGCGATGATATTTGGCTCAAATTGTGGGGGAATCTCTGCTTTAATCCGATCAGTGCTCTGACGCACGCAACCCTGGATATGGTGGCAGGCGAGCCCGGTACTGCGGGTATCTGCAGGTTAATGATGCTCGAATCTCAGGCGATTGGAGAAAATCTCGGAGCGAACTTCCGTGTCACGATCGAACAGCGACTGGCAGGAGCTGTCGCAGTCGGTGCCCACAAAACTTCCATGTTGCAGGACCTCGAACAGGGCAGAGCCATGGAAATTGACCCGCTCGTTACCGTAGTGCAGGAACTCGGTCGCCTGGTCGATGTGCCGACACCGACAATCGACATGGTACTGACTTTGATTCAACAAAGGGCACGAGTCGCTGGCGGGGTTACTTAGGACGAACGATGTGACATTCGTCGCGAACGACGAACTCGTCATCATGGTGGATGTGGTGCGTGCCATTCGCCCCAAATATTTCCGGCCCTGCTTCGAAATGAAATTGTTCCGCATAGCACTTTGTTGTAAGAGTGGTTATTTTTCGGATCGAAAATGCTTCGCCGTATTGCCGAAAGCCCTGACGCTGAGCACAGCGAAACAGTTCACCGTCCCTGGTGACAAATCCGGCATTACGGCCGTATAAGGGATCGAAAACCACGGGATTTTGAGGATGGGGTACCCACGCGGTACTCAACGGACTGTCTGACCAGAACAGATATAAACGGCTCTCAAAGTCGCTCGAACCCTGCGGATCAATATTGGTGAACATCCACCATCGGCCACCGTATTCAACGAGCATGGTGTCAGCTGCCTGCACGTTTTCCATCAGAACTTTGCAGAGTCTCCATCTCAAGGGGTAATCCACGCACTCGTAAACACGGATTTGGCCCGCTTCCGAAGTTTCCGGGCACAGGTACAATTGGGATTCATGCTCGAACAAAAAGGGAAACGACAGATGAAATGGCTCTTCAATAATGGTGCCGAGCATACGGGCAGATGTCTCCGTTAACTCGATGGCGCTGATGACGCCACGGCGATTCCGGTACTTGAATTCCTCCACGAAGCATATCCGTCTACCCGCTTTGTTGACGATAAACGGGTCTGCCAGGAAGCTCCCCACGGGATTTTCTACCAGATTGCTTTTCGCTGTGCCAACCTCCGGCCAACAACCCCGATACCAGGCTATCTGCCAGCATTCTTTCCTACCCATTAACCTGTTCTGGATTCCAAGCCTGATCATATCGATGCGGGCCCAGAGGCTGCCAAATAACTCCCCGGTTCCCAACAGGCTGTCCACGACTTCACAAGTTGACACATCGGATCTGGAGTAAGCGGGTTTTTCAGGATTGGACTCAGCGAAAAAGGCAGCTATAGCCTGTCCAAGATAGGGATAAGCTTTTCTGATCAGTTCATTGCGATTGTCCACCATCGACAGCCGGGTGTGAAATACTCCATTAAAAATGGGCGTATCCCCAAGACCATTAAGTAACACAATGCTGAATTTCGAAGAAGGGTCGCGTCGACACACTTCTTTGAATCCAGCTTGACGTATTGGAACTCCCGGCAGTTCGCCAAACCGCATCCTTATAGCACCGAATCTTGCAATGCTGGTTCGCGCAACCAATGCCGGATCCCAATCGCTTTCAATGATTAGAAAATCCAGGGATAAACCCGTGAGCAATTCAAGATCTGATTGCGAGTAGTTGCATTGTTTAGAAACTTCAGCGGGTAGCGGAGTAATCCTTACGGTGGAAGTTGATGGAATCTTTACGTGTTGAGGTCTGAAAGGGCGGCCTGCCCGATTTCTCAGCCTCAATATCAAAGCTTCGATTGCTGTGATAATTAAGAGCGCGCCTTTCGCCACAATGCGGTCCAAAGACACCAGACCTGAAGGCTTTCCGGCATGATTGCCACCGTGACCGGACCACTCTTGCGCACGATATTTTCGATGGACAATAACAGCGACCAACCGAAAACCCGGATGAGTGGAGATCTCGTCAAGCAGTGTGTTTACATAGTGAGGTACACGATCGTTATCGACCAGCACGCCTAATCGAATCGATTCATTTGATGTTCCTTGCTGGTCAGCGTGCCTGGCCTCCCCAAGCGAATCAGTCTTTGAAGGAATCATGAGGCGCTAGGCGCTCCGCAGAATGCGTTCATAAACAGGGACGGTGTTTTTCGGAAAAAATCTCTGGATTCTCTCTTTCCCGAGGTCTCTGTATTTTGCCCTCAGCTGAGGGTCGGCCATCATTTCTTCGATCGCGTCAGCCAATGCTTTTGAATCCGCTGGTGGCACAAGTCGGCCGTATTTGCCGTGTTCGAGTATTTCACGTATTCCCGGGGAACAATCGCTCGCCACAACCGGAATGCCCAAAGCCATGGCTTCGACAATTGACTGAGGAAAGGCCTCGGTCAGAGATGGTTGCACCAGCAAGTCTGCGGAGGCAAGTACCCGCCATGGATGATCCTGCCAACCCAGAAATTCCACTTGATCCGATATTCCAAGTTGCCGGCATTGATCGTGCAACGACTTTTGTTCCTCACCCTCGCCAACCAGCATTATGCGTGCCGCCAGGCGACCTTTGAGAAGACCCACGGCTTCTACCAGATGATGCACGCCTTTCAGGTACACCAACCTGCCGAGAAACACCAGTCTTGCCTCCTCTGGGTCGTAAATTCCGGCACCGGGGGTGGTTACCGAATGCGCCTCTGAATAAATTTCATCAATATCAACCGGGTTGAAGGCTACGCAAATCTTTTCGGGATCAATATTCCAGTGCTCGACCAGGTCGGTTTTCATGCTGTCAGATACAACAATGACCTGGTTGGCCGCGGGATACAGAAAGCGCATTACAAATCGAAGTGCCAGGCGCTCCAGCGCCGTTGGGTACGTGTACTCGATAGACCCGGTGATGTGCTCGTGCACATTCAGCAGAATTTTCAGGTCGTTGCGGAACAATAATTTTGCCAGTAATCCTACCAGGTGGGATTCCATCAAAAAGCACGAAATCACGGTTGCACCGGAGCGGTTGGCGATCTGCACTACTCGCCAGCTGTACACAAGAGTCCTCAATGCCTGGTACGCAATGCCAAGGTAATGGCCGACTGGCGTGTCGCCAAGCCACTCTGCAAAGCCCCGGCTTGACCCTGCTGCTGATTGGTCAACGTCGTCACGGCCAAGAAATTCGACCCAGCAGTCTTCGGGTAACTTCGAAAACATTCGACCATCCGGATTATTCAATACGACGACGGGCTTTACGGATTGTGCGTGGCGCACATAGTTGATGAACACTCTCTCTGCGCCACCGTCAACCAGTTCTCCAATCAAATACAGGATTTTTGGTGCAGATTCTGTCTTCGGGGTTTCCTGGGAAAAAGGTGCGTCGGTCACGTTTTCTGTCTCAAACCCCCTTAGCGGAAAACCATAAAGTGGTTTTTCTGTTATTGAGAAGCCAGCGATAGCCAATGTTACTGTGCAGGTTTTTAACCAGCCCAGATTCGTGGATCCCCGTTCGAAGGATCAAAATGGATCACAGACCACTTGTACTGCCAGTCTATCGTGGTCACATTATGACCCAAACGAGTCAGGAACCGGGCAGAGTCGGGGCGCGCACTTGGAATCATGATTTCACTTAGCTTGTATTTATGGTACGGCATGCGCAGAAGACTTGGGTAAGCAACTTGTTGGCTGGAAATCGTATCGTCGAAGCACTCGGCATGGCTCACCAGTTCTACCAGCAGATTTACTACAATTTGATCCTGATAGTCACCCCAGGCGGTGCTGGCTGCGATCAGAGGTTTTCCGTCCTTTAACACCATGGTCGGCGAAGGCGTGATGCACGGACGTTTAAGAGTTTCTATCGAATTGGGGTGGCCAGCTTGATGGACGAACTGGGATAGCCGTGTACCGTGAATGATACCGGTAGTGCCTGCAGCGCCCACGAGGCTCCCGCAGCCACTTGGGGTGACGACGACTACATTTCCAAATTTATCGGCAACGGTGCAGGTTGTAGTGCCGATTGAACTTGGTGTGCCATCCTCTGCATGAGGTGCTTGTGCTCGGGACAACAGAGGATCACCGGCCCCATGATTCTGAGCCAGATGGGGATTGATTAACCCCCGTCGCAGACTTAGGTACTCGTCGGCTAACAAATCATCCACGGTAAGGTTATTGAAATCCGGGTCGCCAAAATGTCGAAAGCGATCTGCCATTGCCAGTTTTAGCGTTTCCAGGACCAAATGGGTCCGTTCATCTGCATTGCAGTGCTGATTGCGGGTATCAAAGCCGGCCAGAATTTTGAGTGCCTGACTCACCAACGGGCCCTGAGTCCACATATTACATTTCAGGACTTCCAGCCCTCCGTACTGAACCGATACAGGTGATTCAATTTTCGTAGTGTGTCGCACGAGGTCTTCATAAGTCAGCAGTGCATGTGATTTTTCGTACCATCTGACAATTTCTTCTGCAATTTTACCCTCGTAAAATTCCTGTATCACCGCGTCCAGCTTGCTTTGCCGATCACCAGGCCGCTGTTTTTCTGCCTGAATAAGCTGCTTGAAAGTGTTCGTGAGATCCTGCCACCACAAGCGGTTTGAATCCTTGTTTTTGCCCGCTGCTTTGTCGACTGGCTTACCGGTAACGGCATTGATGGTGATCTTGTGAACCGAATCCCGATATTGTGTCGGCCTGTTTTCTGCGAGCCATTTCAGGACAGGTTCGACGGCACGTTCAAATGAGATGGTTCCATAGCGCAGAAGAAGGGTTGCACACAGATGCACCATGGCAGGTGTCGCGGCGTCGTAAATTCCACGTCTATACCAGTGGGTCCCGCGTTTATACCAGTCGGCTCCACGTTTATGCCAATCGGCTCCCCGCTTTTGCCAGTCGGTGCCAAGTCGATACCTGCGGGCTGCCTTGGCAGAGCCGGGCGCGGCGCCAAGACCGCAAAGCACATCGACCTTTTTGGCGCGCGCGTCATAAATCATAAGCGGGGCTTCACCCCCTGCACAGGTAGCGCCAGGCTTGGTCACACATAACATCAGCAGGCAGGTGGTGGCGGCATCCGCCGCATTTCCACCTGATGCCAGAATTTTTTGAGCAGCCTCACTTGCCTCCGAATTACCTGAGACCACTGCTCCTGAATTTGTTTCACTCACCGGGGAGGGTGTCCGAGTACGAAAACTTGATGAACACATATTAGTCTAAAACCCGCGACTTTGGCCACGTGGGCTGGCAGGTTGGATAAGTTCATAGCCGCACGTCACCTGGGTTCAGGTTTTCGAGGAATTGCTCAGATTGTTGCACAATAGCCTCAATTTCGGCTTCGGGCTTGTTGAAAAGATTTCGGTAGGCCAACCCCATTCTCGGGTTGGATCTGAGCTGCTTCTCCTTGCTGATCAGGAAATACCAGTAAAGATAATTGAATGGGCATGCCCCTTCGCCAAGCTTCTTGTCTGGATTGAAGCGGCAGCCCGGGCAATAGTCCGACATACGATTAATATAGGCGCCCGATGCCGAATAAGGCTTGGACGCCAGTAAGCCACCATCGGCAAACAGCGCCATGCCGTGCGTATTGGGTAGCTCGACCCACTCGAAGGCATCCACATACACCAGCAAATACCATGCCTCCACCTCGGCCGGCGCCAGGCTGGTCAACAGGGCAAAGTTGCCGGTGATCATCAAACGCTGGATATGATGTGCGTAGGCATTGCGACGGGTTGCCTCAATGGTCTGGCGCAGGCAGTTCATATCGGTTTTGGCGGTCCAGAAAAAATCCGGCAGCGGCCTTTTCGCCTCCAGGAAATTGCTGCGTTCGTATCCCGGCATCTGGAGCCAGTAAAACCCACGGATGTATTCGCGCCAGCCGACGACCTGTCTTACAAAGCCTTCGACCGCGGCCAGCGGAGCCCGCTCATCTTCGAAGGCCTGCAGGGCTGCTTCGCACACCTCGCGAGGGTCCAGTAGACCGATATTCAGGTAGGGGGAGATAAGGGCATGGAAAAGAAAATCCTCACCGTTTTTCATGGCATCCTGGTAATCGCCAAAGCCCGGCAGGCATTCCGCGATGAAATGTTCCAATGCCCGCTGCGCATCCACTCGCCTGGTGGCCCAGCCAAATGATTCCAGGTCCCCGAAATGATGACCAAAATGCGTTTTTACCAGTTGCATGACCTCCCGCGTAATCTCATCGGTTTCGAACCGCAGCCGACTGGGGCAGGTCATGCCCCTGGGCAGTGATTTGCGGTTTTGCTGGTCATAATTCCATTTGCCGCCGACGGGCTTGTCACCGGCCATTAACCAGCCGGTTTTGCGTCGCATGGCGCGGTAAAAATATTCCAGGCGCAGGCTTTTACGGTTTTTTGCCCACTGCGCGAACTCCGCAAGTGAGCATATAAAGCGATCGTCGTTACGAATCTCAACCGGTATGTCGAAATCTTCCTGCCAGGTCTGCATCATCTCGCGAACCCGCCATTCCCCCGGCTCAGTCACCACCAGTTGATCATAGTGGCAACGTTGCAACGCCCTATTGACTTCGCCGCTGAATGAGCCCGTATTGGCCTTGTCGTCCATACGAACGTAGTCGACCTGCACACCGTCGTTTTTCAGCGCAGCCGCAAAATGCCGCATCGCCGAGAGCACCAGGACCAGTTTCTGCTGGTGGTGGCGGACATAGGTGGCCTCCTCACCAACTTCTACCATCAACACCCGGTCAGCCTCTTTATCGATGTCCGACAAAGTCGCGATTGATGCGCTCAGCTGATCGCCCAGGACCAGGCGTAATGTACTCATTCCATCAATGCCGCCAATGGCCGTTGTGTACCTTTATTGGCCCACAGGGCCTTACTGTTACTCACAGGGGCTTCACCACCACCATCACCAGGATCACGATGGTCAATGCAAGTGGAATTTCGTTGGCCCAGCGATAATAGATGCCACCGTGATCCAGGCGCCCTGCCTGCATCTCCTTCATCCTGGCGCGTGCCCAAAAGTGATAGACCACTAACAGCGCGACGAACAACAGCTTTACATGCAGCCATCCGCCGGCAAAGCCGTACACGAGCCAAAGGACCATGCCGCTGACCAGTGCGAAAACCATCATAACCGTCATGAACACATAGAGCTTTCGCGCCATGATAGCCAGGCGGTCAACCTGCTCGCCGGCCGCTTGCCCCTCGACAAAATGAACGAAGATTCTGGGCAGGTAAAAAATTCCAGCCATCCAGGACATGACAAACAGAATGTGAAAGGTCTTTACCCAAAGCATTTTATCGACTCTCATTGACTGGCTGCTGACCAGGGCATCACACCCCAACCGATACTCTGTAAAGCGCTCAGGTGCAGGAGCGATTTTGATCGCAACCGGATTTTAACCCATTGATTCTTTCGATCACTGTCAAATAGTGTTCCATCCAGCGCGCTTCTGAATAGTAATCCCCGAACCCCGCGATGGCCTTGGCCGCCAGATCGCTCCTGAGGTCAGGATTATTGGCAATCCGGTCCAGCAGGGGTAGCAATTCGTGCGGCTCATTGTAGCTGAGTCCCCCGCCGGTGCGTTCGATGGCTTCCACGCTGCCGCCGCTTCGACGGCCGATGACCGGGGTACCGCAGGCCATGGCCTCGATATTGACCAATGGAAAAGCTTCCGGCCCCCAGGTGGGGCTGACTACTGCATCGGCTTCGCGAAACAAGGCGGCCAAATGGCTGGGCGCCAGGGTGCCAAGAAAACGAATATGCGCGTCATCGGCGTACCGGGCTTTTAATCCGGCAGCCAGCGAACCTTCACCGGCAATGCATAAATCGTAGCCTGGCCGCAGGGAGAACGTTTCAAGCAGGTGCTCCAGTCCCTTGGACGATTCAAGGCGGCCTGCATAAACGAAAAGAGGTTTGCCGGATCGAAAACCGGGTTCGGCACTGCCATCACCCGGTACCAGCCTGGAAAAAGAGTTGAGTAATTCGATGGGCCGGCTGATCCCCGCTTCGCGAAGTTTATCCGCCGTAAACCGGCTGGGCACCAGCAAGGCGTCCACGTGTTCGAGGCAGCGCTCCAGCAACGTTGAATATCGCCATAACTGGGGTGGAATACCGCTCCTGATAGAACAACTGAAACACTGGGGGCGGTCACAGGGGCGATTGCGGTATTTCCACAATACATGGGCGGGGCAAACCAGCCAATGGTCGTGGGCCGTGTACAAAGTGACCGGGGCGCGGCTCATCCGCAATACGCCCGGGCCGCCGACAAGCGAGATGTTGTGAAAATGTACGACGTCGTAGCGCTGTGACAGGATTTGCTCCAGTTTGTCGTACTTGAGCCCGGGCCGGCCGGTTTGCTGTGTAATCAACGGCGACAGCAATCCGAGGCCACTGCGCAGAGCATGCCGGCGGATATTCGGCGGATCCGCAACTGTCTGCGTTGCGGGTCCGCCTTTCAAGTGGTAGGCGTCCACGCAGTGCACCACATCGACCTCATGTCCCCGGCGCGCCAACCCCTCGCAAATCTGCTGCACCAGGATGCCGTCACCGCCAAAATTATAGGGTGGGTAGAACGTTGTGACATGGCAGAATCGCATGGCTGTTGACGATACAGCGGTTCTTGCGAAAACTCATCTTTTCTTAAGGCGAGACACGCCAACTGAACTGAATACCGTTATCATGGCAGCGAGTTATCCGTAACGGCTGCCGATGGCAAAAAAAATTCTGATATTCCTCACCACGCTGCTCCTGTTGGCCACAGCAACCGTTGCCCTGTTGCAAACGGGCCTGGCCCGAAAAGCGTTTTTTGAGCTTTTCGCCTATGTGAAAGGGGTGGAAGTACTCGGGCCGACCATTGTTCGCGAGTTACCGAACGAATCGCCTTACGAAGCCTGGCTGGCGCGGTCTGAGCGGGAAATTCCGATTCACAAAGGTATGGTAATCGAAGATATCGAGCACGCCGCCTTGCGCCCCTGGCCTCAACTGGGAACCGGGGTCACCGGCCTCTACCTGCGGTTTGCCGATTATCAGATCACGGACGGGCGCATTATTGAAATCCCTGCAAATGGAAATTCCATCAGCCAACGCAACTTTTATGAGCAGGGCATCTACCTTTTAACCGGCAGTGGCTACACCATTCTGCAACAGGAAGGCAAACCGGAACAGCGCGTTGACTGGCAGCAGGGAGACCTGTTCTCGGTGCCACTGAATGTTCGTCACCAGCATTTCAGCGGGAGCGGCGAGCCCGCCAGGATGTTGGTGGTCAGCAGCTTTCCGCTCGTATTGAATTCCATGGGCAGCGAGGAATTCATCACCCAGAGCCCCTTTGCGTTCACTGACCGTTACGACGGAGCTGCAGATTATTTCGAACGGGTTGAGCCACGGGATGAACTGACGAACCACAGCAATTTTGTCGATGATGTCCGGCATACAGAAACCCGGCCCTGGGACTATCGGGGCGAGGGCACTACGACCATGCGTTGGTTGATGGCCGGCAACAGCATGCTGAGCCTGCACGTCTCCGAGATGCCGCCGAATCGATACAGTAAGGCGCACCGGCATTCCAGTGATGCTTTCATATTGTTTCTGTCCGGTACCGGTTTTTCACTGACCTGGCCGGAAGGTGCATTTGAGGATCATGTGCAGGTAGACTGGAAAGCCGGCACGCTCTTCGTCCCGCCTATGTTCTGGTATCACCAACACCTCAACACCGGCTTAACACCCGCCCGATACCTGGCCATAAATACCCCCAACTTCGTCAGAAATATCGGTCTGCGATTCAGCGACCAACTCGAAGTGGACATCATCGAGGTCAGGGACGCGTGGAACAGGGCTATTGAAACGGAAGCAGCAAAAGCAGAGCGCCATTGAACCTGCTCATTACCAATACACGGGAGGAACAGCCCTACCTGATTCTGTGCTGCCTTCGACACGAGGCCAGGCGCATAGTCATCACGGTGGATGAAGGCAACCTGTTCAGGCGCTGGGCCGGAATTTCGGCCTGGTCCCGGCACGTCAGCAAACGCTACACGGTACCCGATTGCTCAGCGGATTGGCGGGCCGGACGGATCGAGCCGGATAACACACCCGCTGAAGAGGCGTATGTCCAGCGTATCGAACAGATTTGCCGCACGGAGAACATTGACACCATTTTCCCCTCCTATGACGCAGAAGTGTTCATTTTTGCCAAAAACAAGGAACGGTTCAGCCGCCAGGGCATAAACACAGTGACGCCCGAATATTCCGCGGTCACCCGCATCCTGGACAAGAGTCTGACGCTTCAGGCAGCCCATGTGGTCGGCTTTCCAACTCCCCTGAGTCATACGCCTTCAAATCGCGAGGAACTGCGCTCGGCCGCGGAGGGGCTGGCTGCGCCCTGGGTGCTGAAACCGCGCTGCAATGCACACGGCGCGAACATCTTCGTGGCGAATGACCTTGTTGAGCTTGAAGAAATATTCACACGGCTGAACAGCATTCAGGAGAGGCCCCTGCTCCAGGAATTCGTACCGGCGCAAACCAAGCGGAACTACTACCTGGTCGTGAGTCCAGCGTTCGAGGTCGTGTCGCTATTCTCACCCCGGGTTCAGCGCACCCGGCGAATCGGCATCCGCACGCCCTGTGCGGCGGTTGAGACCACCCGGGATGTCCCATTTGCCGGGGAGGTTCATGCGCTGGTGAGAGAACTGGGCGTCTGGGGCGCCCTTACCGTGCAGACCATCGTGGACGAACGTGACGGGACACCCAGGCTGATGGAAATCAATCCGCGTTTTGGCCACAACCTGTGGTACCGGACCGAGATGGGCATCAACGAACCCCTGATCTATTTAAGGCTGGCTCAAGGGCGACCGGCAGGTGATATTCCATCTTTTCCCGAAGGCGTATTGCTTCTGGATCCGTTGTGGGACATCCTGCACCTGCTTGGCCAATGCCTGGACCAGGGAAAAACCTGGCTGCGGACACGGTTCAAAAGCGCTGAAAATCCTGCAATCGCCTGTGAAGTGGACTCCATTCCGCAGTTGTTGCGTGACTTAAAGGCAGAGTATTTCAGCCGCAGGCCACGCGTCACCAGCCCCTTGAACCGTGGCTACTTATCAGATCCCCTTCCGCCACTGGTCCGCATTATTCGCACCTTGCTCGAGGCCGTCCGGCGGCGCGCATCATAAACGCAATTCCAGACTCACGATCCCAGAACGCCGGGATACAAGTCTACAGCGAGCAATACAGAGAAAATCACCCACAATGCAAGCCCCAGCCCAGCCGAAAAAACCAGGCTTACCATCCAGTTTTCGCCGGCATGCCAGCGCATCCAACCCAGGCAAAAAAAGGCACTTGCCGGCGCAATGCCGAACAACCAGGTCAACAGCAACAACGACACCAACCAGGCGAAAGCAGCCAAAATGCGCCCATGAAGACCATTAGCCTCCGGTTCCCGGGCTTCAGGAAACCCAGTCCAGGCAGATTTCAACTCCCAGGCCAACTGCAGCAACAGGCATACCAGGGTGACGCAGAGCACCAACCGGGGAATCCATGCGGAGGTCTTGCTCAGGCCTGAAGAAGCCCACAGCATCAGCAATACCAATGTAGTAAATAAGAGGGTCAACCAACTGCCGGGTGGGATCAGGTCTTTGAACTTTCTGTTTTCAGGCATACTCATCGACGCTGGTTTCCACGAAGCGATTTGAGCCGTGATAAAAGGGCAGGCAAAAACAGATTAGCGAGCGTGAGCACCGCGAGCCCGATCACCACCGGTCGTGACCAGAAATCAATTCGTCCCAGTTCCTGCAGCCGCAAGGTCAGGTGCAGGTTGGTCTCAAACAGAGGTGTCAGCGCCAGGGCTATGACCAACGGAATTCGTGACCATTGCAGGCGTTTCATCACGTAGCCGAGCAGGCCGAACAGCACAGCACAGACCACGTCGGCAATCATGCCCCGGAATTGCAAAGCACCCAGGACGGCCAGCACCAGGATTACCGGGATCAGCCGGGTAGTGCGGATGGTGCTTAGCCGGGCCATCGGGTGAACCAATGCCAGGCCCAGCAACGATGTCATCCAGTTTGAAAGGAACAAAGCCCAGATCAGCGCAAAAACCAGTACCAGGTTATCGGTAAGCATTTCGCGGCCGGGGCTCAGGCCGTGCAGCGTCAGGGCGCCCAGCAGGACGGCCGTGCCGGTGCCGCCGGGTATGCCCAGGGCCAGTGTTGGTATCAGCGCGCCACCATCCTTGGCATCAATAGCCGCTTCAGGCGCCAGCACACCGCGAATGTCGCCGTGACCAAATTGCGAGCGATCGCTGGCCGTCTGGCTGGCATGGCCATAGGCAATAAACCCTGCAACTGAGCCCCCGATTCCCGGAATGGCGCCAATCACGGTGCCGATGGCCGAGCTGCGCAGAAACAGGCCAAAATGCCGGAACACCGAAAGCACACCTTCGGTGACACTGCCGCCAAGTTCCTGGCCCTTCAATTTTCCTGAAAGCGTCTCTCGGCGGCTGACAATCAGGTCGATGACTTCAGCCAGGGCGAAAAGCCCCAGGAATACCGGCACCAGGCTGAGGCCATCGTGCAGGTAGTCCAGCCCGAAAGTGAAACGCTGCTCGGCCGTGCGCGGATCATATCCAATCATCGCCAGCGCCATCCCAATGCCGGCAGCGGCCAGGCCCTTTATCAGGGAATTGCCAGCCAGGGCAGCCAGCATGGTCAAACCCCAGATGGCCAGCATCAGGTACTCCGGGGGACCCAGGGCCACTGCTGCCGTTCGCATCAGCGGTATCAGCGCTATCAGGATAAATATGCCCACGGTAGAGCCAAGCGCGGAAGACGCAGCGGCACAGCCAATCGCGGTTTTTGCTTCTCCCCGGGCCGTCATCGGATAACCATCCAGCAGGGTCACAACGTTTTGCGTCTTGCCCGGTATATTGAACAGGATGGCGGTTACCGAGCCCATGAAAGTCGCACCACCGACGAAAGCACCAAATAGCAGCATCACGGCCAGCGGATCCCAGGCGTAGGTCACCGGGATGGCCAGCGCCATCAGGCTGGAGCTATTCAGGCCCGGGCTGGCCGAGAACACCATTGCCAACAGAGTGCCTGCCACGGGATACAGGATGTAGGGCCAGGACAACACCAGGCCGAGGCCTTCCAGGGCGGCGTTGAGCACCGTGGTATCCATGCCAGCCGTATTACTCCCGTACTTGCCTGATCGCGGTATTGATCAAATCACGGAACTGGTGCAGTCCCCGGTCGCCTGCCTGCAAACCCTGGTATGCCGTTGCGCTGTTCTGATACTCAATACTCAGGCGGGCGCGGCTTGCTGCCTGCAAAAGTTCCGGGCTTTGCAGAATTTCGCCAAGCGCTGTCTCAAGGCAGTCCGATAAATTGGCGGGAAGGCCTGCCGGAGCGGCCACCAGGCGGCCTGCGCCGGCGATGAGTGCCAGGTCACCTGCCGCCTGCTCTGCTTGCTGAGGCGTTCTTCCGGTGGCCGCAGCGCGGCGGCTGGCCACACCTGCGGGGCCGCCAAGCTGCGGAATGTCAGACTCGATCTCTGTCGACGCCGTCAACTGCAGCAGTGGGATCAGTTCCCCGGCTTTCACCTGGCCGCTCAAAGAATCAAAATTTCCCACGACAACATCAACTTCACCGCGCATCAACGCCAGGGTGCGAGCCGCACTGCCCACATAGCCGCTGACCAGCGCGTATTCCATTCCAAGCAATTCTGCGGTGACAGGCACGCTGAAGAAGCTGGTGGAACCTGCATCGCGCACGCCGAAAACGATCGGCCGCGTAAGCGATGCCGAAATCAACTCATCGATATCTCTGAACCCGGAGTCCGCGCCGGTAAACAGGACCACCTGGTTGCTGACGACCTGCGCCAGGATGGTGAAATCAGTGGTGACATCTGGTTCCAGACCATTTTCGATGGCCCTGGAGGCCAGCAGCCCGGCCGCATTGATAAGCCCAAGGGTTTTTCCATCCGGCACCGCGTCACGAATCATCAGCGCGCCAACCAATCCACCCGCTTCAGGCCGGTTTTCAATACGAACCTGCACACCAAGTCTGTTTTCCAGGAACGGCTGAATCAAACGCGAGTAAGTATCATAGCCCCCACCAGGTTTGTTCGGCACGACCCAGCGCATGATCGATCCCTCGAGCGGAGAGCAGCCGGGCAATCCGGGATCTGCGAACAGCGCCGACGCCTGGGTAAACGCAAGCAGCAGGAGCAGGAAACTGAAAGTCCGGCTTGGCAGCCTGTAGGGATTAAAAATCAAGACCCAAATCCAAAGTTCAAGCCCAGCATGATCCGGCGGCCTTCCCGCGGATCACCCAGCCGTTGGAGATAGTCCTCGTCGCCGAGGTTGGACACGGCCAGGTAGGCATCGTAGTGATCGCTGAATGTCCAGACGGCCTTGATCGAAGCCAGGAAATAGGACGGCAACCGGGTATAGATGTCATCCGGGTCCAGGTCGTAGAGACCGGAGATATAAATACCGTTAAGTGCGACTGATACATTGCCCGGAAAATAGTACCGCAGCTCTGCAATGGCGGTATTCTTCGGGCGGCTGCGAAGCTGGCGGCTGCCGCCGCCCGGCGCGTCTTCGGAAGCATCGAGATAGGTGTAAGCAAAGCGCGCAAATAACGCATCGCTGATCCAACCGCTGCTTGACGCCTCAACGCCTGAAAAAGTAACCCGGTCGAAGTTTGTATATAGTGCCCGCCGGTCCTCTCGCTCGATCAGGCCATCTACACTGCTATGGAACAGGGAAATATCGCTGTTCCAGCCATTGTCGTGCCGGTAAAGCAAGCCCAGTTCGGTGTTGACGGCGGTTTGTGGGTCAAGGTCCGGGTTGCCGTAGCGCCGCCGGTACAATTCACGCAGTTTGGGAAAACGGGTTCGTTCGGCGGCCGAAACATGCAACGAAAGCCGCGTCGTGGCCTGCCAGGCCAGGGCGATCTGCGGATTAAACGCACTGCTGGACTGGTTCAACTGGGTTTGGTCGAAATACACGAAAATACCTCCCGCTGCCAGGGAAAGCTTCCGGTTGATCCAGAATTCGTCTTCAACGGCTACCGTGTAGGTGGTCAGCTCGGCCTTGTTGCCGTTTTCCAGCTCCCCCTCCCCTTTGTACACGTCTTTCTGGGCACCGGTGCTCAGGACCAGGGAGTTGTTGGATGAGGTATCCAGTGTCGAGTAAACATTGCCGCCCACCGAGTAATCCCTGGCATTTTCGACATCATCCACTTCGATGAAATCGATGCCGGTGTAGGTCGTCAGCTCACTGTCATAGGAGTTGTAGTAGAGCTTTAACGACAGCGGTATCTGGTTAAAGGTATTGGACAAACCCAGTGTCTGCCGCTGCGAGTGGGTCAGGCGCTCATAATCCGGATCATCGACACCAGTCTCCACCGGCAATCCCTTGTGTGCGTTGGAGAGGTTGTAAAAAAGTGAAGTGCTGCCCAGCACGGTTTCCTCCGCATCGAAACGGAAAAACAGGCTGTTGCGATCGAAGTCGCTGTTCGCCCGGTTTCCGCCAGGCTGGTTCGGTTCGGGCGCGTAGTCGTTCGACAATGAGTAATCGTCAGCCGCCTGGTATTGCGCTGAAAGCACGAAGCCGACCTTGCCGTTGCCACCCCCGCCGCTGGCGCGCGCGAAGCGTTTGTTGTCACTGCCCAGCTCCGCCCGGCCGTCGAAAAAAGGTGCCGTGAACCCCCCTTCAGGCACAACGGAAATTACGCCCCCAACCCCGTTGGTTCCGTAGATCACCGAGGGCGCACTCTTTATGACGTCTATCGAACTGACCCTTTGCACGGCAATCTCGTTGAGATCAATCGTCCCCTCGAAACCGGATGCCACCGGGATGCCATCGAAAAGGACCAGGACATCGCGATCCCGGTAACCCCGCACCCAGGCGCGCGCGTCACCTGAAGTGCCGCCAATCTGAACGTTCACGCCGGGCACGTAATTCAGCGCTTCGCCAACCGTGTGGGCGTTCCTGGCCTCTATTTCCTCGATACCCACCTTCCGAATGATCAGGGACGGCGGCGCAACGACTTTTTTGCCTTCCACGACGACGATTTCCGGCAACCGGAAAACAGCTTCATCGACCTCACTGCCCGAGTCCGCAGCCTGATCTTGCTGAGACGTGATTGATCCGGATACGGCTTGATGTTCAACACTGACTGACGGGCGGGTCATGTGATCAGGGTCATCCACGTCTGCATATGCAACGTGGTTTACCAGGAAAATAGACAAACAGAGTGTTTTTCTTATGACCATATGATTTTTATTTTCGTGTTACTTCCCGGGGTTTTGCCTGGCACGAATGCCCATTGTTTCAGGGTCTGGAAGTTGCTTGCTGTCTTCAAGCACTCGAATGAAATCTTTCAATGGTATCAGGGCCGGCGATTTTAACCTGGCGACTTTTGCAGAAGCGAAAGTTGTTACCCCGGTGTGAAGGTTATAGTTACTGAGCCCACGATCCTTTTTCAAGCCCTTCAGGTGGTAAAAGAGTATTCCGGCCGAGGACTCAAAGGCGTGGGTGAACAATTCATAATGCCGATAGTGTACGAAGAAAGTTTTCCGGCTAACGGCAAAAAACCCTTTGTCCAGACCGGACAAGACAGCGTGTTGGGCGTTGACCCGGATTTCTCCCATTTCATCCCAGAGATTCACCCCGGAAATACCGATCGGGACCGGCTGTTTTCCGCCACGAATGTTGTCGGCCAATTGCTTGAAGGGTTCGCCAAAATAAACTTCGTCTCCATCAATTTTAATGGCGACTTTTCGAGTCGTCTTCTGAAGCGCGTAATTGGAATAATTCACCAGGCTGTGTGGCGAACCCATGGGCTCATGCAGGTGTTCAACGGATCCAGGGGCGAACACCCTGGGCCCGTATTCAAATATCCGGATCCGGTCCGGGTAGCGCAATCTGCACGATTCTATGATTTCAGGTGTGCGGTCCGAGCACCCGTTGTGGACAATGACCAATTCGTCGAGGCTATCAATGACTGACTTGATGGTCTTCTCAACAAATTGTTCCTCGTTTTTGAGGCGCATGAAGCCACTGATTCCGGGCTTTCTTGAAGCTGTATCCAGGCGAAGGCGCAGATCAACCACCTTTCCTGTTTCAACATCGAAATATGGAATTCGTCCAAAGTGACGAACAAAAAACTTCGTGTAGTTGATTTTTTTGGCTTTCAGCTTTCGCTTCAGTGAGCCGCGGGATCCTCCTCGAAGCCTGTGTAATCCGGATTGTCGATTTAATGGTACAGGCATGTTCGAAACTCTCCGGTAAACCGCTTCGCATCATTCTACTCTGACGCCTCATCCCCGCCTCAAAATTATCCGCGGTTACCCTGGGGCTTCCGCCAACCGTATGGTTGAAGGTAACCAATGCTGCTGGGCCCGGGCCCACGCATGCGGCGAACGTCACGCCAGTCAGATAACGACTATTGGAAATGTGAGCACAATCCTGAGCCAGGTTCGGTGGAGTAAAGGTTTTTACCCGTCTGTATTTCGAAAACTGCCAACCAGGTTCGGTAAAACCGATGTATCATAATGCTTCAAAAACAACGGTCCTGGCCTGGACCAAAGGCAACTCCACCCGGTGAGACACCTCAATTACAATCATTTGCTCTACTTCAACACGGTGGCGCGCGAAGGGAGTATTGCCAAGGCAACTGACACTCTGCATCTGACTCCACAAACCATCAGCGGGCAGCTCAAGTTACTCGAGGAATCTGTCGGTGCGCCGCTATTCGAGCGGGTTGGAAGGGGCCTGGTTCTGACTGAAACGGGGCATGCTGTAAACCAATACGCTGAAGCGATATTTTCACTTGGGGCCGAATTGGCGCAGTGGGTGTCCAGCCGTCATATGGGCGTCTCCGGCACACTCAACGTCGGCATTGTGAACGCGGTTCCGAAACTTGTCAGCCATGCTGTTCTGCAGACAACGCTTGAATCAGATCCGCCGCTGAGGCTGGTATGCCGGGAGAGCAGCCTGCAATCCTTGCTCGCCGACCTGGCAGTGCATCGGCTGGATCTCATTCTTTCCGACCGGCCGATCCCGATCGGCTTCAACGTCAAAGCATTCAATCACCTGTTGGGTGAGAGTGCGATTTCCTTCTACGGCCAGGATCGCCTGGCCGGGAAGTACGAGAGCGGGTTTCCGCATTCGCTCGATGGCGCCCCGCTGTTGCTGCCGGTCACAGGAAGCGCCTTGCGGCGGAGTCTTGATGACTGGTTTGACCAGTTGGAGGTTGTGCCGAATATCGTTGCGGAGTTCGATGACAGTGCCCTGCTGAAGGCATTCGGCGAGGCGGGAGCCGGAATCTTTCCCGCACCCCGTGTCATCGAACGCGAACTCAGAAATACCTACCATGTGCGCCCCATCGGCGCGGCCGGTCCGGTGAAAGAAATCTACTATGCGATCTCCCCGGAGCGGGTGCTCAAACAGCCGGCCGTTCGCCGCATCACCGATGCCGCCCGGGAACGCTTGACCCACCTCGCCTGAGGCGCCTCTAAACTCACCAACTTATCGGCGGCTCGAAGTATGTCGCTATCGTCATCTAAAAACATCGGATATAACGTACTATTAAGTTGGTAAATGCGACTGAACCGAACATTTACTGACGCTAGAATAGACAGCGAAATTCAACCATGAGGAAAAACCATGACCTTGATTGTTCGCTCCCAAAACTTCCCCCTGACTGAAGCGATCCAGGCTCACCTTGAGCGGCGTTTCACGGTGGCACTCAAGCAATTCGATGACAGGATCACACGCATCACTATTTTTCTGAAAGACCTCAATGGCGCCGGAAAGGGCGGTGAGGACAAGTCCGTGCTGGTCAATATCCAGTTGCCCTCGCAGGCTCCCGTGATTGTTGAAACCATTTCAAACGATCTCTACAGCGCTATTAACATTGCGGCGCGCAGGACCGGGCGCACGGTCAAGCGAGCAGTATGCCGGCAACAGCGGTTTGAGCAGCGTGAGGCACGCCGGCTGCGCATTGGTGGTGCGACGGTAAATGAGTTGTACCAGGCCAATTGATCAACAGTTGACCATCACTTAAACGCTAAAGGCACAAGACAAGCGAAAACCATGAAATGTCAGCAGCCATGAAATCCTCCAACACGGGCGTGCAATTGTCTGCACCTGGTCAGCGCGGTGCGGGCGCCGATTTGCGCGCGTTTGTCGAGTCACGCGGCTTCAACCTCGGCATCACAGCGGTCATCGTTGTCAACGCACTGTCGCTCGGACTCGAAACCTCAGCGCGCGTGGTAGCTGCCATAGGGCCGTTTTTGAATGTGATTGACCAGGCAGCTCTGATGGTGTTCACGGTCGAGATCGCCTTGCGTCTTTGGGTCTACCGGGCGCGCTTTTTCACCGGGGGATGGAATATCTTTGATTTCATTATCATCGCCGTATCCTGGATTCCCGCCGCGGGGGCGTTCTCCGTGCTGCGCGCGATGCGCATTCTGCGTGTCCTGCGTCTGATGTCCGTCGTGCCGCAAATGCGCATGGTGGTGAGCGCCTTGTTCAATGCCCTGCCGGGAATGGGATCGATTGTCGCGGTGCTGCTATTGATTTTTTACGTATCGGCAGTCATGGCGACGCAGCTGTTCGGCAGCGCTTTTCCAGAGTGGTTTGGCAATATCGGTGCGTCAATGTACAGCCTGTTTCAAATCATGACCCTGGAGAGCTGGTCGATGGGAATCGTACGACCCATCATGGAGGTCTACCCCCACGCCTGGGCGTTTTTTGTGCCGTTCGTGATCGTCACCAGCTTTGCTGTGCTCAACCTGTTTATTGCGCTGATCGTAAACTCAATGCAACGGGCCCATATACAGGACAAGGAAGAGGCCACCATGGCCGAGGAACACGCGCATGACGAGCGCCTCCGGTTGATGGAATCTGTTCAGGCGCTTCGTGATGACGTGCAGTATCTGCAAGGTTTGCTCGTGATGAACCAGCGTGCTGGCCAGGAATAGGGGGGTATAAATCAGATCACCGTTGCAGGTTCGGGATTCATACCAATCAGCAGACCAGGCATGAACAACCTGGGCATTTGTAAAATCAGTGATTGTGTTGAATGGGCCGATAACCCTTTCATGAAGAACGAAAGCCAGGACGCCCATGGCTTTGGCCTGGAAGCAAGCCGTAGCCTGTGGGCGTCCCCTCTTTATTACCTTCTTGCGTAAACTTCATTGCCGAGGGTGTTGTATGAATTTGCGAAAGCAGCCTGCCGGATGTCCCGGCCGGAGATTACAGGAACCTGACCTTTCCTGTGCTGACATCGTACATCGCTCCGACCAGCTTTACTTTGCCCTCGCTTTCCAATTCTGCGATTACCGTGCTCTTGGCGCGAATGTCACTGACGGTTTTCAAGACGTTTGCTTCCGAAATATCGTCGACCAGGGGCGCGTCGCAGACATTTTCATTTGGGTGCTGTTTTTTGACCAACTCCACGGCAGGCTGAATTTCGTCCAACAACAAGGTCAGATTGCCAAGCTTGGCGTTCTGGCAGGCGCCGTCAACAGCACCACAAGCCGTGTGGCCCATAATGACGATGGCTTTGACATGTTTCAGCGCAGCCGCAAACTCAAAACTGCCGATCATGTTGATATCTTCCACGTTACCGGCGACGCGGCCTACGAACACATCTCCGATGCCCTGGTCAAAAACGATTTCCGGAGGGATGCGGGAATCAAGGCAGGAAAGAATCACTGCATAAGGATTCTGGCCGCCGCTGGTCTTGTCAATTTGTTTGGCGAAATCCTGGTCTATCATGTCGCCCGCGACAAAGCGTTCGTTGCCGGCTTTGAGTGCCGCGATCGCTTCGTCGGGTGTCGTGATCTTGCTTTCGTCAACTTCGAAAGCCATGCCGATAGTCGAGATAAGAATACTGGCCAGGACGGCCGCTTGGGTCCTTTTCAACATTTGATTGTCCTTTTGTCTGCGAAAATGGAGACGCTGTTATACGGAGAGAAAGGGTTCAATACAACTCGATAAATATGAGCTTTCAGTTCGGATTTATCGAAGATATGGACCATTACGCTGTTGAGCTCGAATGATCAGGTTAAGCGCGTTAACCAACGGCATTCAGAATCGGCTGCGGTTCGAACCCGGCAGACTTTAACACATCGATAAAAACTGATTATCTATATTTAAAGTTCGATCATATCGGATGATTAAAGCGATTATATTAAGCTTCAGTAAATACAGGAGCACGCCGAAATGATGAATCAAATCACTGTTAGACCTGAACCCTCAAATGCAGTATCGACACGAGGCACCGGAATCACCCGTACCGCCGGCAACGCAGTCTTGCGCAACACGTATTGGCTGCTTGGACTGACCTTACTGTTCAGTGGTGTGACCGCCCTGGCAACTGCGGCAATCGGTCTGGCGCACCCGGGCCTGGTGCTGACCCTGGCCGGTTATTTTGGCCTGCTGTTTTTGACCGCCCGGCTGCGAAATAGCCACTGGGGGCTGGTTTCGGTTTTCGCACTAACCGGGTTTATGGGTTACACCCTAGGCCCGGTAATCAATGCATACCTTGCGCTGGCTAACGGACCCGCATTGGTCGCCACGGCCATGGGCATCACGGGTGCAGCATTTTTTGCACTTTCTGCCTATGCACGGGTAACCGGGGCAGTGAATATGCTGAAGTTCGGAACCTTTTTGTTCGTAGGAATTCTTACGGCCTTTGCGCTGGGCCTGGCCGCGATCTTCTTCGATATGCCAGCCCTGGGGCTTGCGGTGTCCGGGCTGTTCGTCCTGCTGATGTGCGGTCTGATCGTCTACGAGACGCAGAACATCATCAACGGCGGTGAGACCAACTACATCATGGCCACCGTGACCTTGTTCGTTGCTGTCTTCAACCTGTTTTCCAGCCTGCTGCACTTGCTGGGGTTTTTCGGTGGCGAAGAGGGCTAGCTGTGAATTCAAATACCGGTGACGCCCGTGTTTCGCAGAAAGACCGCGCGACGGGTTGCCAAACGCAGCCGGATTGCCTGGCAGAGACAACGATTTATTTATCAAAACCATGGAGACTGAAATGAAGCGCAAGCTCATCGTATTAACTGTAACGGCTCTACTTGCCACCTCGATTTTCGGCGTGGTGTCGGCCAACTCTCTACCGCGGACAGAAATTCGTGATCCGGTTCGGGGTGTTTCGTTCTACAGTGTCGAAATCAGCGAAAAAAAGGTGAATTCCCTGGAAGTGATTGAAGGATCCTTTGGAGATACTGATTCGCTGGTGGTCGGCATAAGCGCGTTGAAATTTGATGGAAGCGACGCAGTCGACGAGTATATTTTCTGGTTGCGACACGAGGGTCGTCTCTGGCATAAGTTCGATGTCGATCAGCCAGCGGTATTCGAAATTGACGGTCAGAAATTATCCCTGGAACAGCTGAGGGCTTCCCAGCCTTGGGTAGGCGCTTCCAGCCGGATGTTTGAAAAAGTTGAGTTTCGGCTCGACGAAGCGGCCTTCGATCGGCTGGTGCTGGGCGATGAGATTACCATTACGCTGCGCTCCGATAACGGCCTCATCGAAAAGACGCTCACTACCAGAGAGCTTGAGCGGATTCGCGATTTCCGCGCTTCTTTTTCAAACGAGAAAGGGGTGAGTTAACTTCAAGTCGAATAAAGACGATTCAATCTTCTGATATTACGCTGTCATCCGGGGCGCAGTTACCCCGGTGACAGCTGAATGTCACCAGGTGTTCCTGGCGACAGCCTTCTCAATTGACGCGCAGGAGGCTGTACTTCAACAGACCACACCAGATGTGGTCTTCGCACCCCCGGCCCACGAAATTCCGCAGAGGACCGCCTGACCGTTCGATTTCCTCAACGAAGCGCAGGTAATGCCCGACGATGATGGCACAGGGTTCAGTCTGTTACGGCCGGTGTCGGTGGTACTCCCGGGAGGTCATAGAACACCCGCGCTATACGGATTTGAGTTGGATAACGCCCTGCTTATAAAGGGCAACGGAGCTGGCCAGAATCGATTGTCCGCGCGTTCAAGCCCTGCAAACCCCTCCATTTCCTGGATGTTGTCCGCCCAAAACACCTTCATTTTCCGGACTTAACAGGTTCAATGGTCTATCCAAATGCGGGCATTCGAGTCGTAAATATTCCCGGGCAAGTCCCGGATAAAGGAAACCCGAATCAGGCAGCGTTCGCATATAAAGCTACCTGATCCGGGTCACGGGAGCACACCAGGGAGTGTGCCGGGGGGTATCAGAAAAAGATCAGTTGGGCAGGATCACCGTGTCAACGACGTGGATAACTCCATTGCTGGCGTCAATGTCCGCGGCGACAACTCGGGAGTCATTGATGAAAACAGTTTCATCGACCACCCGGATTGCTACATCAGACCCGTTGGCGGTTTGCGCTGTCTGCAAGGTGACTACCTCGGCGGCGGTTACTTTGCCGGCTACGACGTGGTAGGTCAGGATTTCGACGAGCTTGTCCTTGTTTTCCGGCAACAGCAGCATTTCCACCGTACCGTCGGGCAGCTTGGCGAAGGCTTCATCGGTCGGTGCGAACACCGTGTAAGGCCCGTCGGCTCTCAGGGTTTCCACCAGGTCGCCTGCTTCAAGAGCTGCGACCAGTGTGTTGAAGGTTCCTGCAGACACGGCTGTGTCTACGATATCAGCCTGCTTCTTGCCATAGTTGCCGGCGTAAGCGTCGGTGACAAGAAGTAAAAGGGCAGCCGCGAAGGCCGTAAAGGTTGAAATATTCAGTTTGCGTTTCAAAAGCATGATTGTATTCTCCAGTGATTGAAAGCCTAATGTATAGGTATTGCATAATTAAATCAAGCTTTATAAGCGATTAATTTTGAATATATAGAATAAATATAGGTAATGTATAGATATGTACAATTCTCAGAAAAGCAGCAAAACAACCTGAATCTTCGATGTTTCGCAAATAGCGGCGTTGCGGGCGCCTGCCCGCAAAAAACCGAGCCTGGTTTCAAGCCCCGAACTCGAACAGGCTCGTCAGTTGCCGCTCGACTGGCATCCACGGCATGTCCGGGTGCTGCAGGCGTAATGAAATCACACCATGGACGCGCGACCACAGGATCTGGAAGATTTCCAACGTATCCCGTCCGGTGAATAGCCCGGCCGACCGGCAGGCTTCGATATTGTCCAGCCAGACCTGGTAAACAATGAACTGCAGCCGGCCATGGGTCATTCGCAGCTTTTGATTTTCGAAACGAATCGAGCCCGTCTCGAACCACATGCGGTAGTGGTTGGGGTGGGTCAGGGCGTAGTCCACGTAAACTGCAAGGATACCTTCAAGTTGTTTCGCAGGACCCGGATATTGGCGGTCCAGGATGGTCGTGTAGTGGTTTCTGACACCTTCGTATCCCCGGGCGATCAAATGGTCGATCAGGTCGGCCTTGTTGCTGAAGAGGCGGTAAAGCACGGTTGGTGCATAATTAATGCGGGCAGCAATCCGCCTCATGGTGACTTGCCCGATTCCTTCCCGAACGAAGATTTCTTCCGCGTTGTCCAGTACCTTTTCCCGCAGCGCATCCGTTTCCTTCTGTTTTCGAGCCAATGTATTCATCCATTCACCTTATGATTCAGTCAGCCTAGCGTATGTAACGTTGTTACTAAACGTAACAGCGTTACAATTTATTGGCAAGCCAGAATGAACCGGCTTGAAAGGAGTCTGAATCATGTTCGTCACGATCCGTACGCTCGCGCTCTTGCTACTGACTTTCTCTTCAACCGCGACTTTGATAGCTGATGACCATTTCCTGGTAACGCCCCTGGCCCCGGATTTATTGATGCTCAGTACCGACCAGGGGCTTTACAGCAATAACTCGCTGGTATTCACGGGCCCGGAAGGTGTGCTGCTTGTGGATACACATGGTGCCAGTGACGCCGAGGACTTCAAGGCATTCATCGATGGCTTGGGTTTCGGAATTCCGAAATACATCATCAATACACATCGTCACGTTGAGCACATTGGTGGCAACCACGTTTTTGGAGCTGAGCCGATCATAGTGACTCACCGGCTCTTTCCCGAAAAGTTGCGCAGCGGTACGTTCCTGTTCTCCGAGTTCCCTTCTGAAGCGTTTCCCGACATTACATTCACCGACTCGCTGGAAATCACGTTCAATGGTGAAGTGATTCGCCTGGTTGAGATCGGAGGTAGCCACGATGACAACGAAATCCTGGTGTATTTCTCCCGGCATGGGATCGCCCACGCCAGTTCCGTCGTCAACGGGTTCAATTTCCCTTCGGTGGACGGCGACGGTGACGTGCTGCAGTTCGAGGCCAGAACGCGGCAATTGATGGAGATATTGCCCCATGACGTGCGACTGGTTTCGGGGCACAACGGGCAGGCAACAGGCTTCGATTTTGTCGGTACGTGGGACCAGCTACCGGACTACGCGAACATGATGAACCAGACCGTGGACATCGTGAGGCGGGAACTTAAAGCGGGCAAGTCCCAGGAAGATATGGAAGCAGCTGAAATTTTCAAGGCTTACGAGCAATACGCTGGAAGCTATGTTTCCAGCAACGACTGGATCAACTACGTTATTGATGCGCTCACGGTGCCCCGGGAGACTCGGGAAGACATTTGCAAGCCGCTCTACATCACGTGGAAACAGGATGGCGCCGAGGCGGCAGTCAAACAATACGGGGATTTACTCGAGAGACATGAGGATCAGTACGACTTCAACCAATATGTCCTGACGGGTATAGGTTCCAAACTGTATACCGCCGGGCGCTACAAGGATGCAGTGGTCTTCTTGATGGGTAGCACAGAAGCCTATCCGGAGTCTGAAATCGGCTATTACACCCACTACCTGGCATGCAAAGGTTTGCAGAAACTGGGGGACACCGAAGAGGCGATCAAGCAGTGCCGCGAATCATTGAAGTTAAACAGCGATTTCGAAGGAGCGAAAAGCCTGCTGGCTGAATTGACCGGGTAGTGAGGGCCGGATACAACCGTCAGAATGCATCCGGCCCCCTTGTTTATTTACGAACTGGTGAAACGGCGCTTGCAATCTGCCTGGTTCCGTCTGCGCCACCCTCCTGGACGGTTCGTTGAACCAACGCGACAGCTTTTTACCGGGATTGACCCACACGCTGTAAACAGATCCGACTTCCCGGGGGGAGCCGTCGGCGTAGGTGATCATCTCAATTTCCAGGGGTTGCCTTTGACTCCGGGCTATCACGTAGTCGGGAAGCTGATACCGAAAACCGTGCAAACCGGGCATCGGATCAACCACATCAAGCCACTTCGCCAGTGCCGGATCCCTGATAAAGGTACGTTCCATCCTGGATTTATGAATCAATGTTCCCCGAGTATCCCGAACCAGGATCCGGACACGCAGGTTTTTATGAGGGAGCGATTCGTCCAGAGCCCATGCGCTGACGAGGCCAAGGCTGCTGACGCCGGTGATCTCGCCGCGGATTCGACCGACCGGCCGGTAGGGGCTGTTTTCGGTTTCATCATAAGACATGTTGGGCATCTCGGGTTCTCCGAGCTTGATCTGAAGCCCAATATCGATGACCTCGTTTAAAAAAGCGGTTCCGCGGTTGCTGACGCCGTCATCGTACAGTTCGGAAAAACGGTTAAGACCCAGGCCAGGCGTATCCTGTCCGGCATCGAACGACCAGATAAACGGAATAAAAGCGATGAACCGCGGTTCGTTCAGGGCAATTTCGTAGTGGTGTTTCAGTCGACTTGAAAGAATGTCTGGCCAGCCGGCCTGGTCCATTGTCTCGTTCGTCGCCCACGTTTCCGGAACCGCCATCAGGCGCTGATGGGGCTGCATGTGTTTCAACAGCTGCGAGTAGTGCTCTACGAACGTTTTATTATCGCAACTCCTGAAAAGGTCCTGGTAACAGTCAAACCCCACCCAGTCGTAATTTTCAGGAATGCTGAAGAACCTGTGGTGCAGTTTGTAGCCGGAGAGGATCACGCCAATGGGCTTTTCCGGAAATACCAGCTTTATCAACCCGTTCAGGTGCACCAGGTCCTCGTGGATTTCCTCGTAAGCCCCACCCGTGACGTGTTCCTTGATAAATCCCGGGTCCCGTTCGCTGATGAGTTCGCGAAACGGTTCATCTATCGGATAAATCATCGCAATGGTGTCGAGCAGGTTTTCAAATTCAACTTGGGCCCTGAGTTCCACCAGGAAGTCCTCGATCTCGGGATCGGGTCGCAGTAGGCCTTTCCCGCTGATAAACAGGAAGGGTTCTATATGGAGTACTGCTGCGACTCCTGCGTCGCGGGCCTCGCTGAGGCGTTGAATGATTTTTTCGATAGCGGCCGGTTCTCCATCGGCTGAGCCCACCTGGATCCAGGTCAGGTTCGTGAATGGAGCCAGTTCCCCGGTGAAATTCCAGCCGCCCATGGCGCTGCCATAAAAGCCGAAATACTCAAGGTGCCCATAGCGTTCCTGGTCCGAACTGAACAATTCCTTTTCAGGCCAGCCCACGTATTGGCCCAGCGCATCGCTGGTGGCCAGTATCAATACTGTGATTGACAGCCAGGTAAAAAAACGATTCATGAAGAGTGCGCCATTGAAGATCCGGGACCGGGTTGATTTGTTGAATACTGTATTGGAACACCCGGGGGACGAATCGTTCTGGGTAATCGGGGTTTTCATTGCGCGGTCAATCCAGGCATATCGAAAAGCCACCCGGCGTGAACCGGGTGGCTTTGCAGTCTAGCGAAAAAGATCAGAACTGGTAAATGGCTTTCAGGTACCAGTAACCCCCGTTAAAACCAAAAGGTGCGGCGCGGCGGGAGTACACGAACACGCCATCAGAATCGACGATCCCGGGAATGCTGCCGGCGCGTGACTGACCAATAAGGTTCTTATCCGGGGTTGTATCCGTGACGTTGTTTGCACCGACCTGGATGCTGAAACCGGAATCGCCAAAAAAGTATTGAGCCATGATGTCAGGAAAGAGCTTGGAGCCGTAAGTCTGACGGGTGCCATTGCCTTCTTCGGTAGTGTACTCACCGTAATAGTTCAGACGGGCAAGAAACATCCAGCTACTGATCGTGTAGGTGCCGGTCAGTGTGCCATGCCACTCGGGCTGCCATTCCTCGATGATCGAACGATCCTGTGAGGTGAAAATCACGTCATCCAGTCCTTCCAGCAATCCATCAGTATTGATCTCGGACGACACATCTGTCTTCATCCAGGCGAGGCCGCCATCCAGGCTGAACAGGCCGCCATTATTCAGGTCTTTATTCCAGGTCAGAATAGCCTCCACACCTTCGGTCGTGGTGTTGCCGGCATTGGTGAAGAACTGGGCGGCGCCGATGTTGTTAGCCAGCAAAGCATCCCTGATGTCTTGCGGAATTGCCTGGTTGGTTGCAGAGATGGCGCCAGAAATCACAATCCGGTCCTTGATCTTGATATGGAAGTAGTCGAGGGTCATGAAAAGGTCATCCGTGGCATTCCACAGGAATCCAAACGAATAGTTGTCCGACTTTTCTTCCGTCAACGTGGGAATGCCCAGCGCCCTGGCAATGGCGCTGTCATTTCGGAAGGTGCCGCGCTCTTCAGGCACCAGTCCGCCGTTGGGGCCGGAAACAAACTGGGTGCTGATGCTGTTGAAAAACTGCTGTTGCATACTCGGTGCGCGGAAGCCCGTATTGGCTGCCGCGCGTATGCCAAAGTTTTCCGTGACATCGAATAAACCACTGACTTTCCAGATAGCCGTGCTGCCGAAATCGCTGAAGTCTTCATAGCGCACCGCACCGGTTAACAGCAGGCGATCGCTGACCTGGGATTCCAGATCCAGGTAAAGCGCCCAGCTGTCGCGATTTTCATCGGCGGCTTCGGCGGGGGAAAAACCTCGGAACACCTGGAAACCCGGCGAATACTTGCCGCCGGTCACCGGGTTAATGGCACCGCCGTCTTCGTAGGAAACCGGTTCGCCCGGTTTGATCTGATAGCTCTCTTCGCGATACTCCGCGCCCCAGGCCACGTTAAAGGGAATCTTGCCCGAATCAAACAGTTTGCTGGAATCAAGGTTGAACGTAGTCTGGTCGACGACCAGAGCACCGGCATAAGCCGTAGTCGGGCTGCTCGGCCCGAAGGACGCATTGAGAGAATCGCTGATGGTGAAACCGAATTTGTTTTTGCCATAGCCGCCACTAATATCGTAGCCCCAGCCGGAAGCGGTATCCCATTTGTAACCGGCAAAAAAGCTGGTGTCTTTGATGTCCGTATTGATCAACGGCAAAAAGCCATCCGGGTAAATTTCCAGCACTGTGCCGGTTGGATTGCTCGCCGTGCGGGTGAAGCCGCCGGAAGTGCTCTCGTTTTTTGACCAGGTCAGGAAACTGTAGAGTTCGCCGGGTCCCACATCCATGGAAAAGTTGCCGGTGAACGCATTTTGCTGCGAATCGGCGTCACCGATACGGAAACTCAGGCGGTCAAATGTTGCTTCGCGCGGATCCAGCGTGGTGATGGTGGTGCAGCTGTAGTCTATGTCTACTCCATTGGTACACGGGTACTGCCGCGTGCCGTCCAGGCCAGCACGATTGGTTCTGCCGCGATCCCGGTACTGGTAGGTCAGGTTCAAGAAGCCGCCCTCGCCGATGGCGAAACCTTTATTGGCGTTGAACACCCAGGTCTCCCCATCACCTTTAAAAGTTTCACCGTATTCCAGCGTGGCCAGCCCATCGTCGGGAGAATCTTTGAGGATGATATTGATCACGCCCGCGATGGCGTCTGAGCCATATTGTGCAGCGGCGCCGTCACGCAGAATCTCTACACGTTTTACTGCCGAGATTGGAATGGCATTCATATCGGTGCCTGCCGTGCCGCGGCCGACCGAGGTATTCACGTGGACCAACGCACTGGCATGACGCCGTTTGCCGTTGATCAGCACCAGCGTCTGGTCCGGGCCAAGACCCCGCAAAGTAGCCGGACGCAGGGCATCCGTGCCGTCGGAGATGGATGAACTGGAAAAATTGAACGAAGGCGCAGCGGCCTGGATGGCCCGGCCCAGTTCGGTGGCGCCGGTGTTGGTCAGCATCTCGTTGGACAGAACAGTCACCGGGACCGGCGCATCCTGCGGTGTTGAAAAGGCGGCACGGCTGCCAGTGACCGTAATTTCTTCGAGGATGTTGTCGGATTCTGCACCGGGTTCCTGTGCAAAACTCATTTGACATGAACCTGACAGCATAGCCGCCAGGAAAAAGTAAAAGCTTTTTCTATTCAGCATTGACACACTCCTTTATCGAGAGAAATTCAACCGTGGATCCGTTCCCCCAAACGGAGTGAAAACAGCAGACAGAACGGGTATTGATGCACGTCTGGTGAATGATATTAACACGTTTTTAACGTTTCTGAATTCGGCAGCTGTTTAAAGCTAAATAAAGCATTGATTAAAAAGGACAGCAGTTCGCTGCATAGTCGATGGGTCGCGGTGTTGGTATTCCGGGTATTTGCACCGGTATGCGGCCCAGGCTGAAGTTTGCTAAACTCGCGCCGCAGCGTCGATATTCATCGCCTCCCGGCGCTTATGGAGTTGCCAGGTATTGAGCGACCAGTTTTCCGATCCCAGGGTCATTTGTCACGAGTGCGATTTGCTGGTGGATATCGGTCAATTGCCCGCAGGTTACAAAGCGAGTTGTCCTCGTTGCGGTTTGGTTTTTACCCGGTCTTTCCGCAACGCACTGGATCGCATGTTGATTTTTGCCCTCACCGCGGTGATCTGCCTGTTGTTCAGCAATCTGTTTGGTTACGTGAACCTTTTGGTTCAGGGCCAGGAACGGGAAATCAGCCTGCTCGAAACGGTACAAGTACTGTTTGAATTGAGGGAGTGGGCGCTGAGTGCATTCATGGCGGTGATAATTATCGGACTGCCGGCATTTTTTTCTGTGCTGGTGAGTTGGCTGGCTATTGCCATAAAAATGCAATGGGTAACTCCGCATACCATTAATCTGTTGCGCATCATCGGCTATATCCGATTCTGGAACATGGCCGAAATATTCTTCCTGGGCATTTTGATCAGTATGGTAAAGGTTGCGTCCCTGGCACGAATCGAGGTCGGGCTTTCGTTCTGGGCCTATGCGTTTTTCAATGTTTTCTTTATTGCCGCCTTGCTGCATTACGACAAGTTTCAACTGGCGCTGGCAATAAGAAGAATCGTGCATGACAAGCAGGAGGTTGCCAGTGCCGTCTGAATCAGGCTCATTAGCCGTGCAGACCCTGCAAAGCTGCCAGTACTGCTGCACGGTCCAGCCAGCGACTTCTCAGCGCTGCGAATTTTGCGGCCACGCGCTGCATGCGCGTAAGCATCACAGCCTCCAGCGCAGCTGGATCTTCCTGGTGACCGCGCTCATTTTCTATGTGCCGGCCAATTTGCTGCCGATCATGACCACAAGCCAACTGGGTAAAGAGACCTATAACACCATTGCCGGCGGTGTGGTGCTGCTGTGGGAACATGGCTCGTACCTGATCGCGGCGATTATCCTCGTTGCCAGCCTTATCGTGCCGCTGGCCAAATTTATCGCATTGATTACCCTTTGCCTCAGCAAGCAACTCAAAATTTTCCGCGAGCCAAAAAGCAAAGTTACCATCTATCGCGTCACCGAGTTTGTCGGCCGCTGGTCCATGGTCGACGTTTTTGTCGTTGCGTTTCTGGCAAGCTTGATACAGATGGGCAACCTGATGTCTATTTACCCGGGTCCGGCTGCGCTGGCCTTTGCCGGCATGGTGGTTTTCAGCATGCTGGCAGCCAACAGTATCGATCCGAAACTATTCTGGGATGATGATGAGCAATACCAAGATTGAGAATCCGCCCCTGGCAAAGGTTGCGCCGCTGCGCCGGATTTCCCCCCTGTGGCTGATTCCCTTTATCACCCTGGTGGTAGGGGCCTGGATGGTGTACGACGACTGGTCCAAACAGGGGCCGCTCATCACGATTGAATTTTCCACGGCGGAAGGCCTGGAAGAAGGCGTAACCAAGATTAAAACCCGTGAAGTGGAAGTCGGCCAGGTTGAAAAGATTACCCTGAATCCCGATTTGAACGGTGTCATTGTCACCGCGAGGCTGAACAACGAGTTCAGAAATTTGTTGGTGGAAGGTTCGCGATTCTGGGTGGTGCAACCGACCATCAGCCTGTCAGGAATTTCGGGCCTGGGAACACTGATGACCGGGCAATACATCCGGTTTTCACCTGGAAAATCGGACACAAAGGTCAGCCATTTCCGGGGCCTCGACAGCCCGCCTTTGACCCCGATGAACACGCCGGGACTGCACCTGACGCTCACCACCGACGGCAATTTTTCCTTTGCGAAAGGGGACCTGATTCATTACAAGGGCATCAACGTCGGCAAGATCGAAGATGTCGAATTGAATTTCACGGAACGCAAGATCTATTACAGCGTGTTCATCACGGCGCCGTACCACCAACTGATCAGCAGTGAAACGCGTTTCTGGAAAGCCAGCGGAATTCGCGCCGAAATGACCAGTGCAGGTTTTCAGGTCGAAGCGGGCCCAATAGACAGCATTTTGCTTGGCGGCATATCGTTTTCCATTCCGGAGGGTCAATTTGCCAGTGAACCCGTCGCCGAGAACTCACTGTTTTATATTTACCCCAGTCGCTTCTGCGATATTTGAAAAACAATACCTGTTCGCCATCCAGTACTGGGTGCTGGCGAAAGACAGCGTTGGCGGCCTGAGTGTCGGTTCCCCGGTAATGCACCGGGGCATCCAGGTGGGTAAAGTGTTGCGTACCGACTACATCCCGGAAGGCCGCAATCTCCTCGACAAAACCATGGATATCCCGATTCTGATCGAGATCAACCCTGGCCGGCTGGGACTTCCGGATTCAGAAGAGAGCCTGGAGCGGGCCACCGCCGACATCAATACCTGGATCAACCAGGGGTTGGTGGCGACCATCAAAACAGAAAACTTTCTGTTGGGCTCGCAACTGGTGGATCTTCGATACGAAGACAGCACTTCGCAGCCTGAGTTGAATCATTTCAAGGACCTGGTGGTGATTCCGACCGGTGTCAATACACTGGAAAAATTCACCGACAGCATCGAGGCGCTTATCGCCAAGATCAATCACCTGCCCCTTGAATCCGTAGTTGAAAAACTGGAGCTGTTGCTGGACGAGGGCGCCACCACCCTGGCCAGTATCCAGGGGCTGGCAAAAACCGGCGAATCCCTGATTGGCGATGAGCGGACAACACAGTTGCTGGAGCAATTGTCAGGTACGCTGAGTGCGCTCGAAGAAACGGCCCAGTCATTTGCCAATGATTCCCAGACCAACCAGGATCTGCAACGCACATTGCAGACCATCTCGGCCTTTCTTGCAGAAATGATCCCCTTGATAACCGAACTGAAAAACCAACCCAGCGGCCTGGTATTTCCCACCCGCCCGCGTGAGGAGACTGTACCCTTGAGGAAACAACCATGAACATGCGGCTGCCCGGAATTCTGCTTTTAATTGCAGGCCTCACGGCTTGCGCGTCGGAGCCCGTGGTTGTCCACTATTATGCGCTGGTGCCACCGGTTTCAAAATCGGATGAAGTAGTTCAGCGTAATGACAAGCCCGCCCTGGTCATCGAGAGGGTCGAGTTGGCGGAGTACCTTCAGCAGTCGGGCATGATCATCCAGACGGGTGATAACCAGTTACAGGTTTCCCGGAGCAATCTTTGGGCAGAAAGCCTGGGGCTCGCTTTACCGAAAGCACTGGTCCGGGAGTTGCAGCGTCAGTCCGACGATTATTCGTATTACCTGAAAACCGTGGATTGGATTCCCCGGACGGACTACCGCTTGCGATTGCGGATTGACAGCCTGCAAGCGACGGATCGGGGTGAAGTAGTAGCGGCAGGCCGTTATCAGTTGATTTCAGAACACGGTTCAAATCCACAAGTATTTGCAGATTTCAATTTTCACCGTGATCTTGATGCGGATGGGTATGAGCAGGCTGTTGAGCAAATGCAGGTTCTGCTGGCAGAGATTGCCAAAGCCATTCTCACCTCGGTGGACGGCCTGGCTGACCAGGACCCGCCCCCTTAGATTTTCTTTGCTATGCCGTTACCCGCTCGGGCGGTTCGTACTCGACCGAAGTCATCGCAAGTTCCTCGACAGGATCCGATCCCGCGTTTGCCCCGGTGCCTTTAACCGGTCGGATGATTACGGGCCATTGCGCATATTCCTGCGGTGTGAGCGCTTCTTTTCGCTCTTTTTTCAGGCGTTTCAGGGATTCCTGGCGGGCGAGGTCTGCCTTGGCCTGGGATTTTCGCATTGACACGATCATCCCGGCAATTACCAGAGTCATGATAATCAGAAATATAATCGTCTTCATACTGAGTGCCTCCGGGCTTCCAGGAGATTGCCGTATCTTCCCTTGAAGCCTGGTCAGCTTGCCGGCGCGCACTTCAGCGCGAAGGCTATAAAGACATACACATCCGTTTGATCCCTGTCGGTTACCCGGTATCCGCTCCTTCAGTGCCGGTTCTGTCCCAATTCTTTCATAGATATTAGCACAAAGCAGCTCAAAAAATGACCACGAGTCCTTTCTGATAAATTTTGTCTGTATTTCTGTGGGTTTGGCGAGGCGATTTTTCCGTCTGAACCACGCTACTTGTAATAAATGATTAAAAGTGGAATAAATGCAGGCTATTCAATTTTTTGGAAAACAGATGCAGATACTTGGAATAGATGTGGGAGGCAGTGGCATCAAGGGGGCGATCGTTGACCTCGAGTCGGGTGAGCTGGTGAGCGCGCACATCCGATTCAAGACACCCCGTTCTTTCCGAATCAAAGCAGTGACGAAAACCATCGCCCGACTGGTCGGTGAGTTTGACTACCGGGGAGCCGTTGGAGTCGGGTTTCCAGCCGCCGTGGCGAATGGCGTCGTGCTCACCCCTCCCACTGCGCACGAGTTTTCCGGCTGGGTTGGGCGAATCCGTAGATGAACTGTTTTCAACTGCAACAGGTTGCGACGTCACCGTTCTTAACGACGCCGATGCGGCAGGGTTGGCGGAAATGCGTTTTGGTGCCGGAAAGAATGTGGAAGGCGTGGTCATTACCGTTACCCTTGGCACCGGTGTCGGAGCCGGCCTTTTTATGGATGGCAAGCTGGTGCCGAACCTGGAGATCGGCAAGATGTTCCTGCCGGGCCATGATGAAGTGGTCGAGCAGTACGTCGCTGAACGTATCAAAAGGGAGCAGCACTTGAAGTGGCATGAGTACGCTATGCGCCTGAACGAGTTTTGCCTGCATATCGAACATGTTTTTTCACCACAGATGATCATTATTGGTGGCGGGGTGAGCCAGAAACACCACAAATTCCTGCCGGGCTACCCGCTCAAGAGCACCCCGGTTGTGCCTGCCAAGTTGCGTAACCTGGCAGGTATAATCGGGGCAGCCGTCCGGGCTGCGGAAAAACGGACACGTCGTGGAACATGAGCTGGTACGCCGGGGAAAGGTTAGTGTTCAGTTCAGGCCGTTTGCCACTTCAGCGATCAGCCGACGTAACCACTGGTGAGCCGGATTTTGCTGCAACAATGGACTCCAGGCCATCTTCAACTCGATCTCGGGGATAGCAAACGGTGGCGGCAGGATAATAACGGCCCGGTTGCCCTTTAAAAGACTGGCGGCCTTGCTGGGCAGCGTAATGATCAGGTCACGCAGTTCCGCCAGTTGCATCGCTGCCTGGTAGTGGCGGGTGAAAACGCGGATTCTTCGCTTTTTCCCCAGTTTGGCCAGGGCGTCATCCACCCAGCCCAGTTGTTCGCTGGCGCCGGGTTCCACGCCTACTCCGATGCCCATGCCGGTTTTACTGACCCAGACATGGCTGGCTTCGAGGTAAGTTTCCAGGTTGAACTGGTTTCTAATGGGATTGCGGTGGCTGACCAGGCAGGAAAAGCTGTCCTTCCAGATCGTCCGCTGATGAAAGGATTGCGGCAGTGCATCAAACCGGTTGATCACCAGGTCAACATTGCCCCTTTCAACGTCCTGGAAGCTCACATCGCTCGGGGTCAGGATATCCAGCGTGATATTGGGGGCTTCCGAGCGCATCCGCCGCATCAGGTGCGGCAACAAGGTAGATTCGCTGTAGTCACTGACTGAAATTCTGAACACCCGGTCCGCGCTCGGTGCGTCGAATCCCTTGTCCGGCTCAATCGCCTTTTCAACGGACGCAACAATATCCCGGACCAGCGGTTGCAATTGCAGGGCTCGCTCGGTGGGACTCATGCCATTACTGGTTCTTACCAGCAACGGGTCAGAGAACAACTTCCGCAACCGGCGTAATCCGTTGCTCATTGCAGGCTGGCTTATTCCCAGGCTTTCCGCGGCCCGGGTGACATTGCGCACACGCAACAGAACATCCAGGTACACAAGGAGATTTAGGTCAATGCTCTTGATGTTCATTTCATATTACTATCGATTCAACCGGGCGCGTTTGCGCCGTCCCAGATATTCACACAGGAAATGGTGAACATAATATCCATTGATTAGATAAATTAATCAAGCGTGGCTAGAATGCGGTTGGTTTGCAAAAAACCCCGCGCGATATTTCACATATATTTCAATAAGTAACGAGGAATAACCATGTCAAAATACACAGACGACATCGCATCTCTGGAGGCCGTGTGCAAGGCTGCCGGCCGCTCCTGGGATGCCATTCACCCTGAATCAGCCGCCCGCATGCGGGCTCAGAACCGGTTTAAAACCGGGCTGGAAATTGCCCGGTACACCGCTGATATCATGCGTCGCGACATGGAGGAATACGATGCCGATCCTTCCCTGTACACCCAGTCACTCGGTTGCTGGCATGGGTTTATTGGTCAGCAGAAAATGATTGCGATTAAAAAGCACTTTGGCACCACCAAGAAGAAATACCTGTATTTGTCGGGCTGGATGGTGGCTGCGCTGCGCTCGGATTTCGGTCCCCTTCCGGATCAATCCATGCATGAAAAAACAACGGTTCCGGAACTGATCGAAGAACTCTACACCTTTCTACGCCAGGCCGATTCCCGGGTAATAGGGGACCTGTTCCGGGAACTGGATGCAGCCCGCAGCGCAGGGAATGCTGCGAAAGAAGCCGAAATTCTGGACAAAATAGACAACTTCGAAACGCACATCGTACCCATCATTGCGGACATTGATGCCGGCTTTGGCAACGCGGAAGCGACCTACCTGCTGGCCAAAAAGATGATTGAAGCCGGTGCATGCGCCCTGCAGATCGAAAACCAGGTATCCGATGAGAAGCAGTGCGGCCACCAGGACGGCAAGGTAACGGTCCCCCATGCCGACTTCCTGGCCAAGATCAACGCCTGCCGTTATGCCTTCCTTGAACTGGGTATTGATAACGGGGTGATCGTTGCCCGTACCGACTCCCTCGGCGCCGGCCTGACCAAGCAAATCGCCGTCACCCACGAGCCCGGCGACCTGGGCGACCAGTACAATTCTTTCCTCGATTGCGAAGTGATTTCGGCTGAAGACATGGACAACGGTGACGTGGTCCTCAACCGTGATGGCAAGCTGTTGCGTCCGAAGCGCCTGGAATCAGGCCTGTTCCAGTTCCGTGAGGGTTCAGGCGAAGACCGTTGTGTGCTCGACTGCATCACCTCCCTGCAGAATGGCGCGGACCTGATCTGGATCGAAACCGAAAAACCCCATATCGGCCAGATCGGCGGCATGGTCAAGCGTGTGCGCGAAGTCATCCCCAATGCGAAGCTGGTTTACAACAACAGTCCGTCGTTCAACTGGACCCTGAATTTCCGCCAGCAGGTTTTCGATGCCTGGCTTGAGGAAGGCAAAGATGTGTCGGAATATGAACGGGCTCACCTGATGGACGCGGAGTACGATGACAGCGAACTGGCCCGGGTTGCCGACGATAAAATCCGCAGCTTCCAGGCGGATTCGGCCCGCGAAGCCGGTATTTTCCATCACCTGATCACATTGCCGACGTACCACACGGCCGCTTTGTCGACGGACAACCTGTCGAAAGAGTACTTCGGCGACCAGGCGATGCTGGGTTACGTGGCCCACGTTCAGCGCCGGGAAATCCGCCAGGGCATCGCCTGCGTGAAACACCAGAAAATGTCGGGCTCCGATATCGGTGATGACCACAAGGAGTATTTTGCCGGAGAAGCGGCACTGAAAGCCTCAGGTAAAAATAACACGATGAACCAGTTTAGCTGAGCCGGTTTTCAGGAGTTCCGAAAAAGGGTGGGCCCGGGTCCACCCTTTTTTTATGGGACATGGCGGGTCGGCAGTATCTTCATCCAATTGCCGGTTTTGCGACTATACTTGGCACAGTTTGAACAGAATCAGGTCAACTCCATCATGAAACATCAACAAAACTGGCTGGAAGATTTGTCCCCGGGCTTTCCAGGCCTATCGCGCCGGCCGGGCGGTCGATGAAGTGGAATGCATCGTACCCGACCTTGCCGGAATGTCACGGGGTAAGGCCATGCCGGTGCGCATGTTCGATCCCGATCATGAGACCTACCTGCCCATATCCATCTTTTACCAGACGATCACCGGAAAAGACGTAGAAATGGACATAGCGAACCAGTGGGCCGAGGGGGACATGGTGCTGAAACCGGATATGTCCACCGCGCGGGCCGTGCCATGGGCGAAAGAACCCACCGTGCAGGTGATTCATGATCTATTCAATCGTGACGGTTCGCCGGTCAATATCGCGCCACGCAACGTACTCAAGCAGGTGGTGAGCCTGTACGAACAGCAAGGCTGGAAACCCGTTGTGGCGCCTGAACTGGAGTTCTACCTGATCAGACCGAACCTGGATCCGAATGAGCCGATCCAGCCACCGGTCGGCCGCACCGGTCGGCGAGGCAGCAGTAATCAGTCTTATTCGATGTCAGCCGTGGATGAATACGGCCCGGTTATCGATACCATTTATGCCTACGCACAAGCCGCCGGACTGGCCATCGACACCGTGATCCAGGAAGACGGCGCAGGCCAGGTGGAAATCAACCTGACCCACGGAGATCCTGTATTGCTGGCGGACCAGGTTTTCTACTTTAAACGGATCATCCGCGAAGCCGCTTTAAACCACGGCATGTTCGCAACTTTCATGGCCAAACCCATGCGCGACCAACCCGGTTCCGCCATGCACGTGCACCAGAGCATTGTGGACATACATACCGGGGAAAATATTTTCAGTGATTCAAAAGGTGATGCAAGCGATCACTTCATGCATTTTATTGGTGGTTGTCAAAAGTACCTGCCCCTGGCATTGCCATTGATGGCGCCATATGTGAACAGTTATCGCCGTTTCGAGTCCGACAGCAATTCAAGCGCACCAACCAATTTCGCGTGGGGTTATGACAACCGCGCGACGGGTTTGCGCGTTCCCAATTCGTCACCCCAGAATCGCCGGTTGGAAAACCGCGTCGTGGGTGTGGACTCTAACCCGTACCTGGCCATAGCAGTCGGCCTGGCCAGTGGCTGCCTGGGTATTAAAAATGAAATAAATCCCGGTGATCCGGCTGCCGGCGAACTGGAAAGTGACGACTACCACATTCCCACCACGCTGGATGAAGCCCTGACACTGTTTGAAGACGCCGATGAATTGCGTGAAATCCTGGGCGAGGACTTTTGCATGATCTACAGTGAAGTTAAACGTGCCGAGGTTCATGATTTTCATCGCGAGATCAGCCCCTGGGAGCGCGAGCATTTATTGTTGAACGTGTGAGGTGCGTCGAGACTGCTATGACTTCCGGGAGATTTTTTGACCCACAATGATATTTGATCTGCACGCACACACGATGTTTTCTGATGGCGCTTTGACCCCCCGGGATCTCGTGAAGCGGGCGATCGAAAGCCGGGTGGATGTTCTGGCGGTCACCGACCATGACACGATCGATGCCTACCAGGACCTGGGATCCGCAATAAATGGGCTCAGCCTGGTTCCCGGGATCGAGTTTTCCACCCGCTGGGAAAGTACGGGTATTCACGTGCTTGGTTTGAACATTGACCTGAGCAGTGATGCCACCAGGGCGGGAGTAGAATATCAGACCGGGGCCCGCCTGGACCGGGCCAGGCGGATTGGTGCAAACCTCGAAAAACTGGGAGTTATGGACGCGTTCGATGGCGCGATGGCCCTTTCAGCCGGCAGTTATGTCGGGCGCCCTCATTTTGCCCAATACCTGGTCAGCACCGGCAAAGCAAAATCCATAGAGGCTGCCTTCAAGAAGTATCTCGGTGACGGAAAAGCCGGGGATGTCAGGCAGCACTGGGCGGAACTGCCGCAGATCATACAATGGATACGGGACGCCAACGGCACTCCGGTTCTGGCCCACCCGCTGAAATACAAATTGACCCGGTCAAAGTTGAAAAGACTGCTCGATACATTCTTGCGTGAGGGTGGGCAAGGAATGGAAGTGGTATCGGGTCAGCAAACACCCCAGCAAACCGCAGAAATGGCCAGGCTTTGCGAACAAAAAAATCTGCTGGCATCCTGCGGCTCTGATTTCCATGCACCGGGCAGACACTGGGGTGAGCTCGGAGTATTCGAACCCTTGCCTGACTATCTCACACCCGTTTGGGATCAGTTCTGACCCGAACGTTTAATCCTGCTTCTGATACAGGGCGTTCGCCCGTTCGAACAGGCGTGCTCGTTCGACGGGATCTCTACGTGTGGATGCAATGTAATTATACTGGGCGAATATCCTGGCCCTCAGGCTGTCGTTCCAGGGTGCGATTGCCAGGGCTTCATCGAATATCCGGTATTGTTCATTGAGCGTGATCCCCTCGAGGAATTTCTGAAAGGCCGAAAGGTAACTCAATTCAGCCATCAGGGTTTTCCTGAGCTTCAGTGCGTCCGGTCCGTCCAACTCCTGGCTCGCAATCAAGCCCGGGAGCGCCGCGAGCTTCATTTTGATAATCAGCGCGTGGTTGGCTATAAATTGTGTATCTCTCTCGCGGGCATAATCCCAGGGATAGTAAAATTCATAGTGCGGATATTCCAGGCTGTTGACCGGATCGTCTTTCACAGCTGCACGAATGACGGTTTCTCCCGCAACGAAGTGCGGTATGACAGCATCAGCCGATGTCAGTCCATAGGGTTCCAGGCTTTTCAGGGCCTCGGGGTCTTTCGCGAAGCGCTGCCGCATTTGATCCAGGCGAACCGGGACAGGCTCATTGGACCCGACCAGGATCGTATTGAAGGGTCCTCGCTTGTGGGCGGGCAGAAAATACCAGAGTTGAACGTAGGGAAAACTTTCCGAGAAAGTCTTCAATACCATGCGGTACAAATCCGGGGGCAGGGTAGTCGGCACCCACTGAATAGCCAGCCCACCTTCAGCCAGGTGTGCTTTCAGCAGGTTGTAGTAATCCATGGAATAGGAAAAACCGTTCGAGGCGTATTCATCGGCCGTTTTCTCATCCGCTGAGATGACCTCGTATTTTTGAGTACTGGTGCGCAAAAAGCTGCCGATGTCGTCGATCACAATTTCCAGGCGCGGATCCTTCAGAACGTCGTGATTTTCAGTGGCAAACCAGCCAGCCCCGCTGACAACGCCCGGTTCAATTTCAACCCCGGTGATTTCATCGAGTTGTTCATGGGCCGCGCTTTCACCCAGCAGCATGCCTGAACCGATACCGACCGAAAGCTCGCTGGAAGCGTTGTCCAACAGCAGTTTTGGTAAATGTGCGAGCAGCAGCTGCTTGAATTCAGAATACCCCGTGCCACCAATCACGATTCCGTCGACGCTGATGTGCTTTTCACCATTCACAGGGTCTATATACACCTTGGTCGTTGCCAAGGGTCCTTCGCGGTAAAAAAGTGTCTGGAAATCTGCGCGCTCCCCGTTGGAGGGAAACTGGAAATCAAGCGGCGTACGGCTCAGTAACACGGCCGCTGAAACCACTGCAACCGGCAGTAAAAAGCGCCATGCAGGGCGCTCCCGGTATCGGGCCAATTGCAGAAAGATCACCAGGAAGCCCAGGCCCGCATTGAGAACTGCCATGGCCAGTATTCCTTCCTGGATACCCAGCCAGTTCAGCAGAATCAAACCCGGCAACAAGGCGCCCGCGACATTGCCCAGCGTGTTTACCGCATAGACCTCTGCCGACCGAAGATCCGGTTTCGCTCAAATTCCTGGTGACCACGTCCCCCACCAACGGGAAAGTGGCGCCGATCAGGGTGGCGGGTACAAGCATGACCAGGAAGGCGAGACCAAACCCGGAAAAGACGAGGCGAAATGGTTGGGTGGAATGCCCCACCAGGTATTGGTTCAGCGACTGCGGATCAGCGGCCGAGAACAGCAGGGGCAGGGCCAGTGCAGAAAAGACTCCGATCAGGACCTGGATCCAGCCAAAGATCATGGGGCGGTCACGTATCCTTTTGATGGGAACCCGGACCGCGTATCCACCCAGTGCAATGCCTGTCAGAAACGCACTCAGCATGGTGGTTAGCGCATAGGTCGAATTACCCAGGATGAAGACCAGCGACCGTGTCCAGTAGATCTCATAGGCAAACGAAGTAAGGCCGGACAGACCCAGTCCGAACAGAATGACCCGGTCCATGCCCTTGCCCCAGGTTCTTTCGGATGGGTACCCGGTTTCAGTTGAACCCGTTTCACCAGAGCGGTTATCGGGAATGACCGGTTTCTGGCCTCCAGAAGCGATCCAGGCGATGCCGCCTATCAACAGGTTGCCACAGATCGCGATGTATACCGGAACATCGATACCGTAAGCGCCGATCAGGAAAAACCCGGTTATCAGGACACCGCACACGGCTCCGAAAGTATTCGTAGCATAGAGGGCGCTCAGGTTTAAACCGACCATCCTGGTGGAACTTTGCAGGTAGCGGGCGAGAACCGGCAGGGTTGCACCCATCAGCAGAGTAGGCGCCATGATGAGCGTGAACGCCAGTAAAAACCGGATGGTGGAAAACACCACCGGTACTGAACCGGTCAGTTCAAAAATGGCCCGGTGAGCCGGAGCCAGTTGGTGTAACAGCAGATGGGAAATCAGTGCCGCTGCGGCGATGCCTATTTCCAGGCTGGCGTAAAGGCGTAAGCCGTTTGTTGAGCGGTCAGCGCGTTTTCCGAAATACCAGGCCCCGGTGGCCATGCCCGCCATGAAGGCTGCCAGGACCGTCCCCACGGCCATGGCAGTTGAGCCGAAAACGTGCATCATCATCCGGGTCCAGACCACTTCGTAGACCAACGCCGTGGCTCCGGACATGAAGAACAGAACGAGCACGAGGGCAAGGGGGAGCACGTTTGTTTGCTGCCGGCGCATCATCAATTCAGCAAGTAATCAATCGTCTGCGATAGAGGCGCTTATTCTGCCACGTTTACGCTTTGCTTACGTGGCATAACGTTTGAATCGACTTTGGTGCTAAACGACTACCTATTTGCAAAAATAGTATCCAAATGCCGCAAACAGCAGCATGGAAATCGTGACGACAGTTTCCAGCCTGCTTAGTCGTTTGTAACGGTCATATTCAATCAAGAAGTCTCTGGGTAATTGATGCCTGGCTTTCTTGATGATCTGGAGTTTCCGAAAATCCTTGAACACGAAGTCAAAGCTCTCGCTAACTGAATTCCACTTTTCCAGATCACGCCGAGAAAGCAAAGTCGGGTTAAATCGTCGGACTAATTTTTGACGTTTTTTTGCTCTCACAAATTGCATGCAGATCGAGATAAAAAAGAGGATAAAAAAGCTCAATAAACAAACACTCGGGTTCATTGGCTAAATCCCTTGCAGATTACATCTGGCCCGATGCTGTAGAGCCACTGTACTTTGTCACCACCAAATGATTTAGCGTCCTGCAACAGTTCCAGAAGAGCTGTCAGGGACGATGCACCAAAGGTAAAGATTCCAGTAGCCGCGCCTGCCAGCGGCCCTGCGATGCTGCCTACGCCTGCAGCAACTATATTTGGGCCCAAATTTTTGCTGCCGCTGTACGAAAAAGCTATTTGTTCATGTATTTCCCAGTCGTGTTCCCCACAGTCTTCTGTATCAGAACATCTGATATCAAGATTTACATAGCCAAGCGCATAGCCGGAAACTCCCAATGATTTCAGATAACCCCATCTGTCAACATAGGGGGCGATTGGTTTAACGCCTGTTATCCCGTATTTGACAATGTTTACTTTTGGATCTTTGATCCAATCACCACGCACTACTAAACCGGTTGGATCAACGAGTTGCAATGGTCTTGCTGAAACATAGGAATATGTATTCAGCCCGCCATTGAGTCCAATCGGATCACTTTCGATATAGCGCCCCATACCGGGATCATAGGTCCGGAAATAGTTGTAATGCAAACCGGTTTCAGCATCGTAATACTGGCCTGGGAATCGCAGGTTCAGAACATAGTCCTGCAGATCTCCATCCGGATCCTGATTGGGTTGTGAATCTCCAAACGGCGTGCTGTCCCAGCTCCAGATGACACTCTGGTTCTGATCTGTGACCTGGCGTGGTGTGCCGAGATGATCGAAGTGGATGAAATTCGTCGTTTCGCTCCAGTTGATTTCGGGTTCTTTGACCTCGACCCACCGGATGGCATCCGCAACAAACTTGTCGCTCCCGGAACTCACCTCCACATAATCCTGGCCATCAATTGAGTAGTATTTTCCCAGTAACTGCCAATTACCTCCGCCCGTCTTGTGGCTCATCGTCACAGTATCGATCTCGCCCGTGCCATACCTGATGTTGTAGGCAACACTGTCTGACTGGTTCCTTTTACCCACCCACCAGGCATATACCTCGTAGTCAGCCGCAGGGGGTGTGGCGCTCCAACGGTAGGTTCGGCCTGAAGCCTTATTAGCCAGCAGGTAGTCTTCCCCAAGGCTACCGTTGCCCGTTTTGCTACTCCAGTCTCCTGTACTGCTGGTGCCCGGGTCGCCGTTGTCCAGGATTAACTCCGCACCGGATTGGGCAGTCAGTTCCGCCTTGTGCCGGATCGCGGCTATGGGCCGGGAATCCAGATACACGTACTCCGTGAACGGGCCATTTTCATTCGCTGAATATTCTCCGAGTAATTCACCTGACAAACCGTATACGTAGTAAACATGTTCATCCGGTGTCGACTTTTCTACCCGTTGCCCGTGGCCGCTGTAACGGTAATCTCCGAGAACGTAGTCACCGGAATCATCACGAATGGCCGCCTGTAAAAGCCGGCTGTCATCACCAAACTCATAGAATTGGCCAAGGCCCTGGGTATTGAGTTTCCCGGTCCGGTTGCCATTGGCATCACGGGTGAACGACCAGTTTCCCCGTGTTGCAAGACGGCCGGATTGCGGTTCGTAGGTATAGGCCTCATCCGTGGAGTTGCTCACGAAACGTGTGCGGTTGCCATTGGCGTCGTAGGTATAGGATTCGAGTCCGTAATCACCCTGCGCCGATCCGAGTCTGTAAAGGTCATCGTAGGCAAACGACTGGCTTTTTTGGCGGTTTGCGTGGTCTGTTATGGCGACAACATTGCCAAGGGCGTCACGGCTCAGTGACCAATCGAGGCCAGGCCCGGAATGCAGTTTTCCGGGTTCAAAATCCAGGTTAAGGGATGATGAAAAAGAGGAACCATTCCCGTAGGTGAACGACGTAACGGGTCCGAATGGCGCATATTCGACACTGTCGATCAGTGTCTCCGTGACGGAGCCTGCGGTCTTTAAAATTGAAGTTACCTGGCCTGCAGTATCAAACTGGTAGTCAATGACCATGCCGCTGGGATAGGTAATCTGTACCAGCTGATCAGCCGGATTATAGGTAAACGATGTGACGAACTGATCGCCGCCTATTGTCCGGGTTTCGCTGATCCGATTGCCGTGCGGGTCATAGACGTATTCCACCGTTCCTGCCGCATCGATCATGCTGGTCAGGCGCCCCTTCCCAAAGGCACCCTCATCATAACCATAGACCACATCAAGCGCTCTATCCGGATAGGAGACTTCCAGCAAACGATTCATTGCATCAAAAGTGAATTCCGTTCGCACTCCCCGGGCATCGGTCGAGGCAATGCGATTTCCCGCGTCATCATATTCATAGGAGGTTTTGCCTGTATCCGGACTGTCCAGATCAATATTGTTGTCCAATCCGTCATAACCGAATTGAGTGACATTTCCCATGGGATCCTTGATGCTCAGGGGATTATCTTTGCTGTCCAGAGTTATTGAGGTTTCGCCGAGTGCAGGATCAATGATTTTCACCAGCCGTCTCAACGCATCATATTCGTAACCGGTAGTGTTCAGCCCGGCGTCCACGATGCCGGTGAGGTTTCCATTGCCATCGTATTGGTAGCGGGTTTCGCCATTGTGGCCACCAATGGTTGCAGCCAGCTGGTTAAGCGAATTGTAGACGCGGCCCAATTGGCGCCGCAGCACGCCCAGGTCGTCAAAGGTTCGCTCGGAGACCCGGTTACCAAAGGCATCCAGCATGTACTCAATGCGATTGCCCAGGCCATCCTCAAGCGCGGTAAGGCGTTGAAAGTCGTCATATTCGTAAGAAACCAGACTGCCATCAGGCTGCACGGAGCCAGTCAGGTTACCTGCTTTGTCATAGGTGAACCGTGTGGTTTCCCCGTTAAGGGTGATCGAGGTCTTCCAGCCGCGCGGGTGATGGGTGATTGAAGTAATAACGCCGTTGATATCCGCATATTCCTGCAGCCGACCGTTTCCGTCGTATTTCAGGTATTCGGTGCGGTGCCCGAGTGGATTGATAACCGCACTGAGATCACCCACCCGGTAATCACCGCCAGGGTGGTTGGATGTGTAGTATTCGTACTGCACGAGGTCAGCCACATCGGTGCGCGGGCCGTCGATGCTTTTCAGTTTTCCCACCAGGGGCGCGAGTGCCGGTGTTTCAAAATAGGTGTATGTCCAGCTCCGACTGGCCATGCTTGCGATATCGGTTTCATTTTTGGTCAGTACCTGGCCGCGGGCGTTATAGGTATATCCGGTCACTTTGGACGCCCGGGCTATTTGAGAGGGTTTTCTCAGGTCAGGATCCCAGGTGTAATTGACTTCGAATTGCTGTGGGCTACCGACAGCGTAAGTGACTGATTGCAGGAGGTTATCCGGCGAGTATTCGTAGTCGGTTACGTTATCCGCGAAGTCAGTGACCCGATCCCTGTTGCCGTGTTGATCATAGGTAGTGCTTTTTATCGAATTGCCACATCCACCGCAGGCGCTGCTGGCGGTGTCGAATTTGAATACTCCGTGCCTGGCCTTGAAACTGTGGTCAACGGCATTCTGAAGAGGGCCGGTGGTCGTGGTCGTGCCGTCTGCGTTGTAGCTGAGGGTATGGCGTTGAACGGCAGACTGGGCGTCGCCGTATGTGCTCAATATCGCGCGCCCGGAATCATCGTAAGCCCAGCTCCTGGTGCGATTTCCATTTTCATCGGTAACTCCGGTCAGCGCATTCGGAAATCTATCATCTTCATAGTGATAGGTCTTGGCTGCCCCATCCGGAAATTCGACCCGGCTGAGATTTTCGGCGTCGTCATAATAATACTTCCAGGCAGAACCATTGCTGCTGATGATCCGGTCAACCCTTCCATCGGTTTGATATGAATAACTCAGCGCGCGGCCGGAAGGGGCGGTTACCTTGGAAAGCCTGGAGCCCGAATACGTAAGGTTGAGAACCTCTCCATCTTCATTCGTAATGGACAGTAATTTGCCGTTTGCATCATAGGTTTCGATCGACTGGTTTTTGGTCACCAGGGAGAAGCCCAGAACGTCGCCATCCAGGTAGACGACATCCAGCTTCTCTGAAGCATCGGGTGGAGCCTTCGGAACGCCGTTTTCAATTCGCCAGTAGTTTTCGGCCCCATCATCGCGGACGACCGTCAACGAGGCATCAAGCTGGCTGTTTGAAAAGGCTACGCCGATTCTTCTTGAGAAACTCCCGCGCCAACCCTTGCCGAATGAATGGGATGCGCTGTCACTGCTGTTGTAGTAGCGGGAAATGACCAATCCACCGGGTAGCAGTGCATCCTGCTGCAGGTCGAACTTGTTGCCGGTGGCAATGTTGACAGGATTTCCCGCGGAAAGCCCGCATGAGGGTGCTCCGAGGTTCTTTCCGTTAATCGGTTCCTCGGGCCCGACCGGTTCACGCACGAAATATTTGGTGCCAACGCTGATTTCCATTGAGCTGGTGGGATAACCAGGGCATACAACATCGTAGGTTTGATCAAATATTTCGACTTTTGTGCCGATGAAATAATCTTTTTCCGGCAATGACACATTGCCATTGCAGGCAATGGGTGACTGGTGAACAATTTTGGTTACGGTTTCCACTGCCGGATCCCAAATGCAAATCGATCCGCTTTCGAGCCTTGCTTTTTCCCGGGCAACTGACAGCTCATCGCAGTTGAGCAAGTCTTCATCCGGATAGTCATCAACCAGCCACCAGGAAGGATTTGAAGACATGGTTTGAGCGCCCGGGCAGTAGGTTCTGTAGGGCAGCCAGACCACGTCGTTGGGGTCAGGCTGGCGTACCCAGAAACTGTCGCAGTAGTAGCGGGCTGATACCGGTGTTATCCAAAAATCTGTCGAGAACAGCGATTGCAGGAAAACAATGGCTGTAAGTGCGATTGTGAATGGCTCTAAACCTTTATTAATTTGCATGACTTGCCCCTTTAATGTACCCCGTTACTGTGAATTTCCCCTTCGAAAGCGGTGTGGAAGTCTTTTCGCGTAAAAAGCGGGTGATTTCAGAATAAAGTCAGGGGCCGCAACGATCAGTGGGCAAACGGGCAGTCTTTTGTAGGAAATTCTGGACAGGGAAGATATATTTACCGCGATGAATGAGAATGCTCGACCACTCGCCAGTTTCAAGGCGCTCACTTTTGATTGTTACGGCACACTCATTGACTGGGAGACCGGCATTTGGGATGCCTTCCAGCCTTTGATTTCTTTCAATAGCGGGGCCGGCCTCGGCAGAAAAGCTGCATTGGAAGCCTTTGCTGCTCACGAAAGCAGGGTGGAAAGCAAAAACCCCGGCATTTTGTACCCGGAAGTGCTGGAGCGGGTCCATCATGCGGTGGCACAGCAGGTGGATTTGCAAACCTCAGAGGAACTTGACCGGGATTTCGGCCAGTCGCTGCCGCATTGGCCGGCTTTTCCGGACTCGGCTGAAGCCCTTCGCTATCTTAAACAGCGTTACAGGCTGGTAATCCTGTCCAACGTCAACCGCGACGGATTCATCTCTTCAAACCGCAAGCTGGGCGTAGAATTCGATGCGGTTTACACCGCGGAAGACATTGGCACCTGGAAGCCGGATCCGGCGAACTTCGAATTCATGCTCGAGCATCTTCGTCGAGACCTGGGTCTGCAACCAGCGGATATACTGCACACCGCACAAAGTCTTTATCATGATCACGTGCCGGCGCAAAAGCTCGGGCTGGCTACCGCCTGGATCGACAGGCAGCGGCTGTCAAAACACGGTAACTGGGGAGCGACCGCAAGACTGGACGAGGTGCCGGAAACGGATTACCTGTTTCACTCCATGGCGGAGATGGCGTCTGCCGTTGCTGCAGAATCCGGATCGGCGCAATGACCGCCTGGTACTGTGATTTTGCTGTCGGAGACGAGGTTCACGGCCCCTACCACGATCACGAATACGGCTTCCCTGTCACCGATGAGAGCCGCCTGTTTGAACGGCTTGTGCTGGAGATCAACCAGGCCGGGTTGAATTGGGGGTTGATCCTCAAAAAGCGCGATGGGTTTCGAGCCGCATACGATGGTTTTGATGTAGACATTGTGGCTGAATACGGCGAGGCAGACCGGCGCCGCCTGCTGGACGATGCCCGCATTATCCGCAACAAACTCAAGGTGAACGCCGCGATCGAAAACGCAAAGGTGATCCGGGACATGCGCGACAGCCATGGCGGATTCGCTGGCTGGTTGCAGGCTCAACACCCGCTGGAAAAGACCGGCTGGGTAAAACTGTTCCGGAAAACGTTCCGGTTCACCGGTGGCGAAATTACCGGTGAGTTCCTGATGTCGATCGGCTACCTGCCGTCCCCGCACCGCGAAGACTGCCCGGCGTATAGAACAATTACACGGTTGAACCCCCCGTGGATGGAGACTGAATGATGTCGAAGCTTTCATTACAATCCTGGCTGGTTGCCGCCGGACGACCCAAAGATCCGGGCGCATCGCTGAATGTCCCGATCGTGCCGGCGTCGAACTTTGACCTGGGCGGAAAGCGGGTATACACGCGGGACAGCGGATCACCGGGCTGGGAGGCGCTGGAGGAGATTATTGGCGGCCTGGAAGGCGGAGAAGCGATTTCATATTCATCCGGCATGGCCGCGGTTGCGGCGGTATTTGATCAGCTGAGCTCGGGGGCGCGGGTCGTCCTGCCTGGTGATTGCTATCACGGCGTCTCCGAACTGGCCAAGTCAGGTCAAAGGAAGGGGATATGGCAGGTGGACAGGCTGGCGGTCGAAGACACCGGTGCGTGGATTGCCGCGGCCCGGGATTCAGACCTGTTGTGGCTGGAGTCCCCGTCCAATCCCTTGCTGACGGTAGCGGACCTCCACGCGATATGCTCGGCGCCCCGGAAAGACGGGGCGATCCTCGTGGTGGACAACACGTTCGCTACTTCGCTGAACCAGCGACCCCTGGAAATGGGCGCGGATATCAGCATGCACTCTGCGACGAAGTTCATCGGCGGGCATTCCGACCTGCTGGCCGGTGTGCTGGTCACCAACCGGCCCGATTTACTCGCACGTATCAGGAAATCGCGCACTGTGAGCGGAGCAACCCCGGGAGTGCTGGAGGCGTTCCTGGCGGTACGTGGTCTACGCACCATGGCCTTGCGGCTGGAAAGAGCCCAGGAAACGGCCGGTCGCCTGGCAAACTGGCTGGCTGTCACACGAGTCAGTGGAGCTGGTCCGCTATCCCGGGCTTGAATCGCACCCCACGCATGCGCTGGCTGCGGCTCAACTGGATGGCTATGGCACGATCATTTCATTCGACGTGGCCGGCGGCGCCGAAGCGGCCGACTCGGTTTGCAGGAACGTGAAATTGATCCGTCACGCCACCAGCCTGGGTTCGGTCGAATCGACGATGGAACGCAGGGCAGCCGTGCCCGGGCAGGAGCATCTGCCGCCTTCGCTGTTGCGCCTCAGCGTGGGAATCGAGTCGTACTGGGATCTGTGCGCCGACCTCGAGCAGGCTTTCTCTTAGGTACTGAAGGGTTACAAGGGGCCGGGTTCCGGCCTCTCGCCGGTCAGAATATCTTGGCCACCATGCAGCGCAGGCTGCCACCGGCCTTTTCAAGTTCATCGAGTTCCGTCGAGTGAATCCGGAAACCCCACGATTCCAGTTTGGCCAGGTTGGCCGGGCGCAACGCGTCCGCGGCCACCTGGCTCATGAACAGGTCCCGGTCGTTGAGCGAAATGCAGTTACCGACAAAATGGTCTTTTTCAAACTTGTCCAGCAACAGGGTCCGGCCGGGAAACGCGGCTTCGATCGCGGCGGGCGCTGCCGGGTTCCGCGCAGGCGTCCGGGTACAGCACGCATGCCCTGGCGGCGAGTACCGAGAACACCACGTTGGTGTGGTACTCGTCGGGCGTGAGGTTGAAGCAGTAGGTCAGCCTCAACCCGAACGCCTCGTGCATGGCAGCCGCGCCCGCACGGTCAACCCGTTCGCTGATGCCGCAGAATCCAATCCGCCGGGCCCGGTCCATGATCAATACCCCGGTCAGTTCGGCCACGCAGTTCTTGGTCCGCAGATCGATGATCCGGTAGCCGCGTTCGGCGAAATAAGCCGGGATATCAGTCCGCTCAGCCTCGAGTTTCCGGATCGGGTAGCGCATATTGCCGATCACCAGGCGCCCTGGAACCGTCGCGAATACATTGTTGGGAAACACGTCGTCAGGGGTCCGGCGGTCGCCCGGAAACACCAGGACTTCGGTGCCGCATTTTCTGATCAGCCGCACCAGGCCGAGAAACTGGCGGATGGCGCGGTCGGGATCGGCGGCGCTGGTCAGGTCCATGTAATGGTTGTCGAGCGCGGTCTCTTTGCCAACGTAAAATTCATCGGGTTTGACCATCAGGACGCCCTTGGGAACGCACGGCGAGTCGGCCGGAAAATTGTTTTCTTCCAGTGCGCGGATGAAGTCGTTAGCATGCTCTACTATCATGAAGCCGAGCATAATGAAAACGGTCCCGGGATTCTCTATTTTTTTGTCTTTCCTGGGGGTTCCTGCCTTCGCTGACGTGGCCAACGAAACCGGTCCGGCGGTCCTTGAAGAAATCGTGGTTACCGCCACGCCCATTCCGACCGATATCCAGGATTTACCGTTTGCTGCAGGCGTCGTGGGTCGCGAGGACGTTCAACAGGCCCGCCAGCAACTCGGCCTGGACGAGAGCCTGGTGGCCGTTCCCGGGCTGTTCTTTCAGAACCGCTACAACTTCGCGCAGGACCTTCGCATCGCGATACGCGGGTTTGGCGCACGCGCCAATTTCGGAATTCGCGGTATCCGGATATTTGCCGACGACATTCCGCTGACATTGCCGGACGGCCAGGGCAGCGTGGATTCGATCGACCTTGGTTCGGTTGAGCAAATCCAGGTCATTCGCGGACCCTTTTCAGCAGTCTACGGCTCCGCATCCGGCGGTGTCATTGACATCATTACCGAGGATGGCCCTGAAACCCCTTTCATTTCCGGGCGGCTGAACCTGGGTAGTTACGACTTTCGGCAGGCCCAGGTCAAGGCCGGAGGGCAGTTCGGAAACCTGAACGGCCTGGCGAATTACTCGGACACAAGCCTGGATGGTTACCGGGATCATGCAAACTACAAAAGCCGTCTGCTCAACAGCAAGTTCCGTTACTCATTTGATGAAAGCACCCGGCTCACGGTGGTGTTCAACGCCGTAAATTCACCCCTCGCAGATGATCCCGGGGCGCTGACTGCCAGGGAGGTGGAACAGGATCGCCGGCAGGCGGCTCCGCGCAACCTGCTGTTCAATGCCGGCGAATCACTGGACCAACAGTCGCTGGGACTGGCTTTTCGCAAGGCGATCGGCAACGGCCAGGAATTGATGCTGAGAAATTATTACGTCAGGCGGCAGTTCGACAGCTTCCAGCCTTATGATATAAACAGCAACGGGCAGGGTGGCGTCATTGACCTGTCGCGCAAATTCTGGGGCCTGGGCGGGAATTACACCTGGAACAGTAACCTGGGATCGCACGGCAACCAGGTTGTTATCGGGGTGGACTACGACGCTTTGCGCGACCATCGCAAACGTTTCGTCAATAACGGGGGAGTGAGCGGAGACTTGACCACCAACCAGGATGAAGACGTGACGACAACCGGCTTCTACCTGCAGGATGTGCTGGAGCTGACCGCAAGTTCATCCCTGACCCTTGGCGGCCGCTATGACACGGTTGACTACAAGGTGGGTGACCGGACCGGCGGAGAGGGTTCCGGTCAACGCAGTTTCCATAATTTCAGCCCGATGGCAGGGGTAAACTGGGCCGCGGGGGAGGCGGTAAACCTCTATGGAAATATCTCCAGCTCTTTTGACCCTCCGGCAACCACCGAGTTGGCCAATCCCGAGGGTCCGACCGGCTTCAACCGGAATCTCGACTCCCAGACCGCGACCAATTATGAAATCGGGATCAAGGGACTGCAGACAGGGCGTCTGCGGTATGAATTGGCGCTGTTCCACATCGCTGTCCGGGATGAAATCGTGCCTTATGAACTGGAAGGTTCAGGCCAGTCCTTTTTTCAGAATGCCGGTAAGTCAACCCATGACGGCCTGGAAGCCTCGGTATCGGCCGAACTGCTCACCGGTCTGACCGGCACCGCGACGTATACCTGGTCGGATTTCAAATTTGACGAGTTTCACGGCCCCGGCGGCGCCGTGTATGACGGCAACCGTATTCCCGGGATTCCGGAGCAACTGGTCAACCTGGACCTGTCCTGGTCGCACCCTTCCGGATTGTTTGCCGGCTGGGATCTGCTGTACGTGGGCCGGTTTTATGCAGACAACGCAAACGAAGTGGAAACCGAGCCCTACATCGTCTCCAGCTTGCGGGCCGGTTATCGGTGGACCGGCGGCCAGTGGGTATTTGAGCCATTTATCGGTGTGAACAACCTGTTCGACAAGGAATACATGGACAATATCCGCCTGAATGCATCTTTTGGACGCTACTACGAACCGGCGCCGATGAGAAATGCCTACGCCGGCGTGTCCCTCCGATATGGTTTCTGATTTAATGATGTCCTTCCTCCGGTGAGTCGAAGTATGGAACCTGGCAGCAGAACAAACTGGTCGATGGCCGATGTTTCGGGAAAAAGAACGACGCGCCGTGTCGCCATTGCAGGTGGCAAAATCCTGCTCGGTCAGAAAGCTTTTCAACTCCTGATCGACGGAAGCCTGCCAAAAGGCGACCCGCTGGCGATGGCTGAAATCGCCGGTATCCAGGCGGCGAAACGCACCCCGTCACTGATTCCCCTGTGTCATCCCATTGCCCTGAACCGGGTAATGGTCCATTCCGTCCCGCGGCCGGAAGATTTCTCGGTGGAGGTTTTCTGCGTGGCCGAGATCGCCGAAAAAACCGGGGTGGAAATGGAGGCCCTGACCGGCCTGTCCATCGCGCTGCTGACGATCTGGGATTTGACCAAGCCGGTGAACCCGGCGCTGAAAATCACCAACCAACGGTTGATTTATAAATCAGGGGGTAAAAGCGGGGTCTGGACCCATCCGGAAGGACTTCCGGCCGAGGTCGAATCCATCCTCGCCGGGTTGTGAATCCGGCGAACGAGAGGTTCGCGGCCATGGGCCGCTCTAACGTAAGAGCGAGCCATGCTCGCGACCAACTCCGAAAGATTTGCTGGGCGTGGTGAGATTCCTCAGCCCGAATGCGCACATCGCTGGCAGTTCACCCATTCGGCGTGACCGCTTTCGTAATACTCTTTTTTCCAGATCGGCAGCCTGACCTTGGCCTGGTCAATGATGTAGCGGCAGGCGTCGAATGCCTCGCTGCGATGGTGCGATGAAACTCCGACCACGACAGCGACTTCCGTCAGCTCCATCAGTCCACTGCGGTGGATGGCCCGGGCATTGCTGACGCCAAACCGGATCATTGCTTCTTCAATGATCTTTTCCCCTTCTTTGATGGCCAGCGGTTCGTAGACTTCGTATTCGAGCCGTAACACCTTCTGACCCTCGTTGTGGTCGCGTACCCAACCGTCGAATTGCACGTAAGCACCGCAGGAACGGTCCAGCAAGCGTTCACGGAAAGTCAGCAGGTTTATGGCCTCGCCGGTGATTTCAAACGCGCTCAACCGCCTGCCACCGGTGGAAAGAAAAGGACCTCGTCGTTTTCGATTGAGCCGAGCGTCCCAGCCTGCCATTTCGTCATTGATCGCAACCAGGGACGAGGAATATTTTTGCAGGCCGTGATGGCGTTGTGAGCACTCCCGGAAAAGTTCGGCCGGGGAAAGGGACTGCGAGTCGAGGTCTTCAGACCCGATGCCGGCGGCTTCGCGAAATGCGGCAAAATACCTGACGCGGATTTTCACCGGTTCATCCCCCCAGCCGGTACATTTCGACTTTTTCCCGGTCATGACCGGGAAGGCCGCGCTCTTCACTGTAGCGGTCTTTGCGTTCGGTCCAGATGGAAGCAATTTTCCGGCCCAATTCGCCGGGTTCCGTGCCGTGCCGGATCAGTGGCATCAGGTTGGTGCCCTTGTCTGAAAACAGGCAGGTGTAGAAAATTCCGTCGGCAGTAACCCTGGCCCGGGTGCACCCGCCGCAGAACGGCTGGGTGATGGAACTGATGAAGCCGATTTCACCCTGGCCGTCCAGCATACCTGTACCGCCGCGCCGTTTCAGCCGGGTTTTCCGGATTTCACCGGTTTGATGGGCCATTTCCGGTTGATGATTTCAACCCAGTCGGCGTTCGGGACCACGTCATCGCGATTCCAGTGATTGCTGTTGCCTACGTCCATGAACTCGATCAGCCGGAGACGGTGCGGGGTTCCCCGGAAATGCTCGACCAGATCCATGATCGTGTGGTCATTGACGCCTTTTTGCACGACCGTGTTGATCTTCAGCTGTCGAAACCCCGCAGACTCAGCGGCTTCTATTCCCTCCAGGATCTGTTCCAGCTTGTGCTTTCCCTCCGCTCATGACCGCCAGGACTTCCTGGTCCAGGGTATCCAGGCTGACCGTAAGCCGGTCAAGCCCGGCATCGCGCAGGTCCTGCGCAAGACGCGGAAGCAACACGCCATTGGTGGTCAGCGCAATGTCATCCAGACCCGGTATCGCAGAGAGGTGTTCGATCAGTGCAGGCAGGCCGGGGCGTAACAGGGGTTCTCCGCCGGTGATCCGCAGTTTCCTGACGCCGAGATCAACAAATGCCCGGACCATATCCTCCATTTCGTGATCCGTGAGCAGTTTTTCGAGGGGCAGAAAGACCCCTTTGCCCTGGAGTGAATCAGCGGGCATGCAGTAGGTGCAGCGAAAATTGCAGCGGTCAATGACCGACACGCGCAATTCCCGCAAGGTCCGCCGGAAACGATCCTGCAACGGGATTGCCTCGGTGAATTTCAGGGGTAAGCGCATGTCCATGGAGCGTTCGATTTCCCGGTGTCAGGATTTCTTCTTCAGCAGGTGGGCCTTTTTTAACTTCTGGTGGTGTTCCAGCGTCCGGCGAAACACCGCAACGACTTTATCAACGCCGGTCGCCTCCAGCGCACCATCGTTGCCGGCCGCAACATAAGTGGCATAAACGCCGGCCGCGGTCATCAAGGCGCCGGAAACCATTGAAGGATCAATTTCCTCTTTCTTCAGTTCGTTGGCCAGCGCGATAAATTTATTCGTGCAGTACTGGTGTTTTTCCTGGTCGGTCACAGGCATGCTCCGGTAAAACGTTGACAGGCGCCTATTGTATTCAGAATTTCGTGTTGATGCCTGCCTGAATCACCGCTCGATCGTGTAATTGAGGTCCACGCCGGTGTCGTTTTGACCTGAGGTCGCCTTGATGCCAAATCGCTTACCCAGGTCATACCGGGCGCTGATCACGTTGCCATCCTCGAATACTCCGATACCGTAACTGATGTAAAGGCGTGGAAGAACATACGCACCGACGGCTACTGCGCCCACACCCTGTTCATAATTGAAATCACTGCCAGTGACCAGGAGTGTCCGGGCCCGGTCCTTGTTCGTCATCGGTATGGTATAGGGTTCGATCAGCGGGCGTTTCAGTGTTCCGGAGACCATCAGGCCGGCTTTCTGAATCTGGGAATTGCCGTAGATGTCGCGCTCCGCCCGGATATTGAGATAGGGGTTGTCGGCAGGTATATCCGGGAAACCGATCCGGCCCTGGGTTATCTTCAAAAACTGGCCATATGCCTGGATTTCACCCCTGACGTCAAAATTTCCATCCGCTTTTGGCAGGAGTTCATCCTGCCAGGTGAACCGGGTAGTTCCGAACACGCTGACTTTGGCCATTTCGAGGTCGATCTGGGCTTGCTTGCCCAACTCGATTTCCACGCTACCCCGGATCTTGAGCGGGTTGTCCCGCAAATAATCATCCTCGGGTTCCGGTAATGTTCCGGAAACAATCACGACATCCGCGCTTTGCCGGACACTGGCCTGGGGAATGTAGCTGGGAGCCAGGCGGGCTTTGGGTATAAACACCCGGCCGTCGATTTCCAGCGCGCCATTCCTCCAACCCAACACCAGGTCCGGATCCGCGATGACATTCAGATCCGGCACATCAATAATGGTCAGCGACTTGCCTTCCAGGGAGAGTTCTATCACCGGCGAAAACAGGTCTTCGAAGTAGATGGTTGCATTGATGTTGCCCGAACCTTCGCCCGCGCGGAACGTCCCTGTGAGCCTGGAACGGTCCATTTCGTCCACATCCCCGGTCAGGTTGATCTCCGAGAACGCGAACCCCGAAGCCTTGTTGGCAAAATGGCCATCGGTCAATGAAGCTTTTCCTTCAAATGCAGGATCCAAAATTATCCCCGACAGGTTGACGTCGATTTCCAGGTCGCCGTTGATCGAATCGAACAGTGGCAATATCGGCCCTAGTGCCGTCAAATCATGAAAATCAACCCGGACCTTGCCGCGGACGAGGCTGTATGCGCCCAGGCTGAAATCCGGTATGTTGAAATCCACGTTAATATCGCCTGTTCCCGGAATGTCGAGGTCCAGGTCGCCCTTGCTGAGGACTCCCCTGTCGACCTCGAAGCCAAACCGGCCGGCGCCGGTCTCGAGCAGTATTTCATCGTCGTCCTGCAGCGAGATCGCGCCGGGCGAAATCTCGAACTGCGCCGTCCCCCGGCGCCCATCCGTTGTCGACTGCGACCAGTCCAGAGTGCCGTTCAAAATCTGGGAAAACCTGAACTCCGTGTCGAACAGCATCCCGATAAGACCGACCGGGATCCCGGCCAGGTCGGCGGAAATATTCAGGCGGTCCTCTTCTAGCCAGTTGGAAGCCACGCAAAGGCGGGCATCGTCCGTGCCAGTGAGACAGGTTGATTCAAGCTTGAAGTGGGAGGGTGTCCATTCAAGGGGTGCGGGCTGCTCAAGCGTGAGCGCGAACTGGCCCAGGTAGTCCATCTGGAGGCCGGATAATTCTCCCCGCCAACCGGATCCTGCCGGGTCGGCCCAGTCGTTCACCGACCCCCGCAAGTCCAGTGCAATGTCGGCGCCGTCTACCCGGGCGTTCACTGCAATCCTTTGGAACGGCTCATCGCCAGCGAACCCGATGGTCAGTTCCTCAACGTCTTGTTGTCCGATGACCAGCCCGGAAAGAATGAATTCGCTTCCATCCTCTAATCCGGAACCGGAAGGCCTCCGGGTTTCCACTTGCCCGATTTTCACAGAGCCGAAGTCCAGGTCCTGGCCGGACATGGAGACTGAAATCCGCGGGGAAGCGGGGTTGAGCGAAATATTTCCCTGTGCGTCCAGGCTTCCCCGGTAGTCGGCTGAAAGCTGCTCCAGGGAGTCAATCCGGGTGGCAAAATCAATCCCGCCGGGCTCATACAGGCTCCCGTCAAGCGTCAGGGTTGCTGTGCCCGACCCAAGGTGGAGATGGTCTGCAAAAACCCGGCCATGTTCGATGGTCAAGCCCCCCTGACCGGTAACCGGGTGTGCCCGGATCGTGCCGTCCAGCTGCTGTATTTCAACCGCGAGGCGGAATGGATCGACTTCTCCGTTGAAGGCAAGGCGGGTATTGAGTGTACCGGGATAGTCCGGAAACAAGGGTCCGGTTTCAACCTGCCGGGCAAGAACCTCCGCTTTGAATGGCTGGTCGCCTGTCCATTTCCAGGAAACGTTGCTCGAAATCGTTCCGCCCAGCACTTTCCCTTCCTGAACGGTGAGGTTCAACGACTCATCATCGCCGGTACCGGTGAGTTGCATCCGCCCCGGCGGAAAATCTCCCGATTGCAAGTCAAGCGTTCCGGCCAGCTGCCAATCTTGCGGTTGTCCGCTTATTTCGAGGCTGCCTTCCCTGCTGGCCAGGAATGGAGACGTGCTGGCGATCGGCCAGCTGAAATTTTCCCAATTCAACGCCACATCAACGAGGCCCGATTCGGGCGCCACGATTCCGTGCCCGTTTACTACCAGCGATGTACCCGAGACAGCCAGGCTGAAATCGTTGACGGCCACGTCCTCTCCTTCCCAGCCAATGACAATATGGCCGGTTACGGGGTGATCCTGTGGCCAATCCGGTATCCACGTTCCGGGTTCCAAACGTTCAAGTACCGCGTTCAGGTCGAGACTAAAGGTGTCTTCCCAGGAAAAGGTGCCGGTCGCATCCACGGAGAGCTCGGGACCCTGTAGCGTCAGTTTCTGTGCGGTGAAGTCGAAGAGGGAGCCATTCCCGGACACCGTGAGCTGTGCAGGTTCAAGCCCTGGAATTTCCAGGGTTGCAGCCAGGTCGAGGTTGAATTGTGGCCATTCACCGGAAATTTGTACCTGCAGGAGCGAGAGTTTAGCTGCCGGATCGGGGTGGCCTGGAGGCAACTGTAATGAGGGAGAATTCACGTCCAGGTTCCAAACGGGCACCCCGAGCAACTGTCCCAGGGTGCCGGAAACATGGGCCTGCGGCTCCAATAAGTCGAGTACGAGTTCTGTTGAATCCAGGTCCCCGTTGAGGCTGCCTTCGACGGCAACCAGCCCCTGTGACTGGAATTTCAACGCTAAAGGGTAGGGCGGGGCGCCAGCGATCCGGCCTGACAAGTCAAGCCGGTTTTCCTGGTGTGATATGGAAAGTCTATCCAGCACAAGGGCCTCTTCGAGACTTCCGGCTCCTTCGATTGAGCTGATCAGGAAAGAGGCTTCTCCGGAAGGATCCAGGTATTCGAGACCGGAAATCCTGACCTCCCTGAAAGTTAGCGGAAACGGCATGACAAACGCGCCGGGAGGGTCTTTTTCCCGGGGTTGAGTTCCGGAGTCCGGGGTGATCTGAATCCGGATATTTTCGGCCTGCAGGGTTGTGACTTCCAGTGCAAAGGGCAGCAGGTCCAAATTGATGGCGACCCTCAGTATTTCCACGTCTGCACGGGTTCCGGCCTCCTCAAAATGAAGCCCATCCAGTTGCAGGCCGGAATACAGGTCGCCGGAAATGTTCCTCACCCCAACCGGAACGTTGCCGGCGGCGACGGCTTTATCGAAAACCCAGCGCGCACCCGGTTCCGTGTGCAGCAGCCACCACCACGCGAGCAAAACCGAAGATACCAGCAGGGCAGGTATCGCGACCAGGATTGTCATTATGGTGCGCCGTTTCATAGCAGCGGGGTGCCGATGGTGAAGTGAACAGTCCAGGGTTTGCCGGGCTCATCCAGGGCCTGCGCCAGGTCGACGCGTACCGCGCCGGCGATCGAATACCAGCGAATGCCGACACCAGCGCCTTTTTTCAATTCCATGGAACTCCACTCGTTGAAGGCATTTCCGACATCGACAAAGACCGCTGCCGACCACTTCGGCAGGAAACGCATTTCCAGTTCGGCGCTGGCCGTGATGATGTTGTTCGAACCGATGTTATTGTTACTCAGGCTGTCAAAACCGTAGCCGCGAACACTTTGGCTGCCACCGGCTTTGAAACTGTATGCATAAGGAAGTTCGGTGACTGAAATGCTGATCGAGTCTTCCCCTGATCCCACGCTCCGGTTGTAAACCTTGGCGTCCGAATAGCCAATTTCGCCGCGCAACAGTATTTTCCAGCGCTCTTTGAAAATCTTGTTCCAGCGCGACGAAAGATAAACCTGGCTGAAGTCCAGGTCTGATCCCCATGCCGTATTTGAAGTGAAAATCCAGGCCCTATGGTTGTGCCCGACCGTTTCAAAATCATTACCGCGGATCAGCGGCCAATTCCAGTTGACGCCCACTGAAAGTGATTCGCTGGGCCGGTTGACGTTATCGGTGTTACCCCCGCGACCGAGTAGTGCAAAATATTCCGCGGGGGCATCGTCAACCAGGCTGAAGGCAGAAGTTTCTCTCAAATACTGCAGGTACCATTGCTCGAAGATTTGCTGGTAACCTCGCTCGAGGCTGCGAACTTTGAGCCAGCCCGGTTTGAAACTGTAGTCATCCACCCTGCCGCGGGCAATGGTTATGAACCGGTTGGGGTCTTCGTTGGGGCTGACCTCGAATTCCTGAATTTCTGTTTTGTACGATAATTCTGCAGTCCAGTACTGCTGGCCGGGAACTTTTCGTGGTTGGCGGTAGGTAGTCCGCAGCGAAACCTGGTTATTTTTTTGCTGCCAGCCAATGCCGACATCGAGACTGTCACCCCTGGACGAGAGCAGGTGCTGGTTCCAGATAGCCTGCAGACGAACGCCGGTGTCGCTGCCCAGGCCGATACTGCCCTGGTAAGTATTGCGTTTCCGGGCTTCCATGTTGACCAACAGGTTTACCCGGGGCGGGCTTTCCTCCAGCCTGCGCTCCTCGACCACCTCGATATTATCGAAATAACCGGTTTTCCAGAGATCCAGGCGGAATTGCTCAATCAGCCATTGATCATAAGGCTGCCCCTCGCTGAACCTCGGCAGGGAATCCAGGACGGCATCTTCGACCTCATCCTGGTTATAAACGATCGATCCCATGACGGACTGCTCGCCTGTCTCAAGCACCAGGGCGAGTTCAGCCGTGTTGTTGTCCAGGTCAAGCCTGATGACCTGTTCACTGAATCCGGCTTCCAGGTAGCCATGTAATTCCGCGAGGCCAAGCGCTTCCGTTTTCTGTTTTTCCCACACGGCCTGGTCCAGAACAAGCCCGGGAGTCAGCGGCCAGCTCGCTTGCCAGTTCAACAGGCCGGGATCATTTTCCCCTGGCCCGCTGAGGTCCAGGCGGACATCCGTGATGATGACCGGGGGTCCCTTTTCAATGTGTAAAGTAAGCACCCAGTTTCCATCCCCGGCAGACTTCATTTCACCGCGAACAACGGCGTGGTAATAGCCGTAGGGGCGCAGGGCGGAGCTTGCCCGGCGTTCCGCATCAGCCTGCATTTTCTCCCGCTGTTTGCGGGAAATACGCGTGTTTCCGGTGATTCTGAAAGATTGGGTGCGGGCCACGACATTATCCAGAATGGGTTCTTCCAACCCCTGGACAACAATTTCCAGCTGATCGCCAAAGGCCGGTGACGCCGGCAGACAGATTGCCAGCATCAGTAAAAGCGGAAGGGTTTGCCGCGTAATACCCGGGAAAAAGGAGTTCACCATTGCATTATCGTGCCCGAACAGCCGAAAATGTACACCTTTTCAGTCACAAGAACTGATCGGGGTATTCATGTCCGAAAGCATCACCTCGCTGGAATATGAAGGCGGCATCATGGCAATTGACAGTGGCATGGTCCGTCCCCGGATGGCCGCGTGTTATCTGCTTGAAACCGATTCGGCGGTTGCCGTGATCGAAACCGGAAACAACGACAGCGCGGCCCGAATTCTCAAAGTGCTCGCAAGCCGGTGCCGGCAGACTGCCGAGGTCACTCACGTTATTGTAACTCATGTCCACCTGGATCACGCCGGCGGCGCCGGAAAGCTGATGCAAGCTTTGCCCAACGCCAGTCTGGTCGTTCACCCGCGCGGAATCCGGCACATGACCGATCCATCCCGGCTGGAGGCCAGCGCCAGGGCCGTTTACGGTGATCAGAAATTCGACGAAATGTACGGCACCCTGGTGCCTGTGCCGGAAGATCGCACGATCGTGATGGAAGACGGCGATTGCCTCGCGGTTGGAAAACGAAAGTTGTCTTTCATTGATACCCCGGGTCATGCCCGGCATCATTTCTGTATCTGGGATGAACACACCCGGGGGTGGTTCAGCGGGGACACGTTTGGAATTTCCTACCGGGAACTGGACACTGAAAACGGTCCGTTCATTTTTCCGACTTCCACTCCGATCCAGTTCGACCCGCCGGCGCTGGTGGCTTCGGTGCGGAGAATGATGGAAAAACAGCCGGTGAATATGTACCAGACACATTTCGGCCGGGTTCAGGATGTCCAGCGATTGCAGGCGGACCTGATCCACGGCGTGGAAATGTTCGCGGAATTTGGCGAGCGTTTTGACGGCAGCGAAAATCGCCGGCAGGAAATCGAGGCCACAATGATGGAGTGGCTGATGGAGCGTGCCCGCTCACACGGTGTGGCATACCCGGACGACGACTTGCGCGAGGTGTTTGCCGGCGACGTGGTTCTCAATACGCAGGGCATCGAATTCTGGCTTGATCATGGACGAGAGAGAAATTCCTGAACCACGCCAGCGAGGGGCATTCGCTGCTTCCGCGTACCGGGTGAACCACTAGCCGCCGGCAATCACAACCTCCTGGCCGGGTTTGAGCCGCTCCGCACCCCGGGTTACCACGCGGTCCCCGCCACTGACGTCCCCAATGACTTCAACCAGGTTACCCAGCCCGATACCCGTGGCCACACTGACTTTCTCAACCGTGTTTTCATTGGTGATACGCAACACGAACATCTCGGACCCGCGCAGCACCAGGGCGTCCCTGGGCACGGCGACCAGTTTGCGTGGATCGCTGTTGGGCAAGGCAACGCGCACCGGGCTACCGACGACCCAGGCGGGATCGTTTGCCGCGATCCGAACTTCAAACATGCGTGACCTTTCATCACCCACCGGGATCACCCGCTTGACCGGGCTCAGCGTGGCGGTTTCCTGAAATTGCACGGACACCTCCAGGCCTTCACGAATGTAGCTGGACACACCCAGCGGCGCCTGGGCCCGGATTTCACGGTTTTGCGTATCGACCAGGCGCGCTACCTTGTCCCCACGTCCGACGAATTCTCCAACCTGTACCTCGCGTTCCACGACGATACCGGTGAACGGCGCGAGAACCCGGGTCTGATCGATTCTCCTGCTGGTCTGGGCTACCGTTACCTCAGCCCGGCGGATTTCCTGGATGATCATATCAAGCCCGGCCTGCGCTTCATCCAGTTGGTTTTCCGACGCGTTATTTTTCAAAGCCAGGCTGTTGAGGCGGTCCATGTTGTTTTTCAGGTAACGCTCCCTGGCCTTGAGGCTCTCCAGCATCGCCTGGTTGTCCTGGAGTTCCAGTTCCCGGTCGGTGGCGTCAATCGTGGCAATAGGGTTACCTTCGATAATCGTTTCGCCAACTTCGGCAACCCAGGTGATCCGGCCGTCGGTTTCGGCTCCGATCAGCGCGTCATTGCGGCTGATCACGGTACCTGAGACCCAAAGCGAGGCGGAAAAAGTATCCAGCCGCGCCTGGTCCACCGACACGGGCGCAGGCGGAGATTGCGCAAGGCCGGGCCATGACAGCGGGAGCAGGAGAGAAATAAGCAGTAACTGGATGGTCGTTTTCATGACTATTTCCTTTTTTCAGGCGGCGGGTTCGGGGGCCGGGTTGTGGGCGTCGTTCCTGATGTCTTTTACGACTGACCGCGCGGCGCCAAACCGGAGCAGGCTCGGCAGCATCAGCAGAGTGAAAAACAGGCTGCAGATCATTCCGCCGACGATGGTGGTGGCCAGGCCCCGGTAAATGACGCTGCCTTCCCCGGGCATCAGCACCAGCGGAAGCATGCCGAAAATCGTCGTGAACGTGCTCATGAATATCGGTCTCAGGCGAATACTCAGCGCTTTCTCGACGGCATCATGCCGGTTCAGGCCTTCGCGCTCTGCGCGCCGGGTCTGGTCAACCAGCAGAATCGCGTTATTGACCACGAGGCCGAGCAGGATGATGAAGCCGATCATCGTGAGCAGATCCATCGGCTGAAAAGTAAACAGGTTGAGCAACTGCAATGACAGCACGCCTCCGACGCCGGCCAGGGGAATGGTCAAGGCAACGATCGCGCTGTCCCTGACGGACCGGAACAGGCCGGCCATCAACAGAAACAGAATGACCAGGGCCAGCAGGAAATTGCTGCTCATGGTTCTGATGGCGTCGCTGAGGCTGTCGGCGCTGCCGCCGTAAACGATGGTCCCGTCGTCCGGAAGTGCAGCCCTGAGCAGCGGCTCGACATCCTGCCTGACCTGGTTTACCGCGGTCTCGAGCGATACGTTTTCCGGCGGGCTGATACTCAGGGACACGGTGCGGCGGCCGTTGACCCTGCGGATCTGACCCGGGCCCGTCGTGCGCTCAACCCGGACCAGTTCGCCGAGTGGCACAACTTCCCCGGACGGCGTCATCACCGGGGTGGTCGCCAGCTGTTCCGGCGTATCCCACCCGCCGGTTTTCAGGATGATATCCATGCGGTCTTCACCATCGAAATACTCACCCAGCCAGAGCCCGTTTCCCAGCGTTCGGATGACCGATGCGATCGCGTTGCGGTTCCAGCCGACTTCCGAGATGCGCGCATCGTCAGGCAGGATGCGCAATTCGGGTTCCGACAGTTCGGGCGGTGGGAATGCCTGTACGTTAGCTCCCGGAAACGCGTCCATCAGTTGTTGCTGACCCGATTCGGCGGCTGCGACCAGGCCACTTTCATCGGCCGACTGCATGTGCACCGCGATATCGCGCCCGCCACCGAAGCCGCCAAACAGGTTGCCCTGCGCAGCGAACCCCCGGAAATCGGGAATGCCGACGAGAATTTCTTCCCGCATGATGGTTTCGAGTTCCCTGACCCGGGACTGGTCCAGCACCCGGGCGCCAATCGTTCCGCCACCGGCGAACATCCAGATGTAATAATTTTTCAACGCCGGTTGTTTTTCACCGTCCATGTAGGGTTGCAGACGATCCACCAGGATGCTGACAATCTCCTTTTCCTTCATGTCCCAGGTCGCCCCGGGGGGCGTTTGCAGGAAGGCATCCACGGCATCCCGCTTGACCGGCGGCAGGTAGTCCAGTTGTGGAAACAGCATCCAGGTCAGAAACAGGGGAATCGCGATCAGCTTGATGACGATGCCCGTGCGGCGCCAATGGGTGCCACTGGCCCTCATCAGCAAATCGGTGAGTTTTGCCCAAATGTCTGCCCGGGGACTTTTCACTTTCTGCTGGGTCAACCAACTGCCGCCAAGCGTGGGCAAAACGGTCAGCGCGACCAGCAGCGATGCGCACACGGCGATCGAGATGGTCAAGGCCAGGTCGGCAAAAAGCTGCCCCTCGACATCCTGTAAAAACAGCACGGGCAGGAATATCGCAACCGTGGTTGCGGTTGAGGCCAAGAGTGCACCCTGTACTTCTGCTGTTCCGTGAAGCGCGGCCTGGCCCGGCGTTTCGCCCGCCTCGCGCAGCCGAACGATGTTTTCACTGACCACGATGGCGGCGTCCAGCACCATGCCGACCGCGAAAGCCAGGCCTGCGAGGGAAATGACATTCAGTGAGCGTCCGGTCAGCTGTAGCACAATAAAAGTCGTCAGTAAGGAGACCGGGATTGCTGCAGCGATCAGTAAAGTGCCCCGGATATCCCTCAAAAACCACCAGAGCACACCAACTGCCATCAGGATTCCGATCAGCAGGTTGCCGGTAACGAGGTTGACCGCGCGCTGGATAAAAACCGAGGCATCAAAGGACTGTTGCACGTCCAGGCCCAGTTCTTTTAACGGGCCTTCGCGCAACTCGCTCATTACCCGCTTCACTTCGGTCAGCGAAGCGAGCACGTTAGCGCCGTTTTGGCGGTCGATGCGCACGCCCATTGCCGGGTTACCGTTTTGCACCACGATATCCTGGCGCAGTCCGCGATCGACTTTTATCTCCGCGATGTCACCCAGCCGGACCGGCCGGCCGTCGCGCCATTCCAGCACCTGGTTGCGCAACTGCTCGGGATCGTAGCGGCCTTCGAATCGCAGCGTGTACTGGCGGCGCCCCACATCGATGAAACCGCCGGAAATGTCGTTGCTTCGACTCGCGTTGGCTGCGATGTCGGTCAGTGGCAGACCCAGTTCAGCGGCACGGTAGGGGTCGATGACAATCTGGAGTTGCTCCGGCGCACCGTCGAGGATGTTGACCCCCGCCACGCCTTCAATATTCTCGATCTGCGGCCGGATGATGTCTTCCACCTGCCGGGCGTAATCCGTCAACTTGCCCGGGGTTCCGGGGAGCTTCTGGACGAAATACCAGGTCAATGCACCGTTCGCATTGCCGCCGCCGCCAAGCTGAACGATGGGCGGATCAGAATCGGCCGGCATCGGGGGAAGCCGGTTGAGGCGGCCGATTACGTCCATCAGGGTCGCCTGCATATCGGTGTCCAGGGTGAATTGCAGGTTGATGTATGCGCCACCATTGAACGCATTGGCCTCCATCACCTGCAAGCCGGGTATTCCCTGGAGCACTTCTTCCATCGGCTCAAGGATTTCCGATTCCACCTCGCGGGGAGATGCAGCGCGCCAGTTTGCCTGGACCGACAATTGCGGCAGGTCGATATCGGGAAACAACTGGATGGGTAATTTCCCGAGGCTGAAGATTCCGAAAAGAACAATGATCGCGACAGCTACGGCCACGCCGGCAGGATTTTTGACCGCTTTTTCTATGATGCCCATTCAGCGTCCTCCGTCTGTCTGGAAACATTAGACGGTTGTGAGGCAAAGAAGGTTGTGTCGTTAGTAATGGGTTGAGACGATTCGAATCAACGGCTCGATAAAGCGAAGGGGTTTAACCGAAATACCGGAGTTTCTCTTTGTAAGTCCGGGACATTTTGACGGTATGCCCGCAATTCAGGGTCAGGAAATACTCGCCGTTGATGTGGGCCTGCATCTCCTTTACCTGGTGGATATTGATGATCGTCGAACGATGAACGCGTTGCAGGTAATCGGGGTCCAGGGAGTCTTCCAGCTTTTTCATCGTCATGCGCATGATGTGTGTCTCCCCGCCAGAATGGACACACATGTAATCACCGGCGGCATCAATCCACTCGATCTTGTCCTGTGGAATCCAGGTGGTGTGGCTGCCGTCCTTGATCGCCAGCTTGGGGATTTCCTTTTTTTTCAGTTTCTGCAGCCCGCGTGCGTTCAGTTCCTCCATGCTGCGCACCGGCTCGCCCGTGATGTCACCGACCAGTTTCAACAGGGAGTTGCGGTGTTTGAGCGCCTGTTTCTGTTTCAGGTTCTGGTTCACCCGGTCAAGCGCATCGGCCAGCCGATCGTCCTCGATCGGCTTGAGCAGGTAGTCCAGCGCATTGGCTTCGAACGCCTTGATGGCATAGTTGTCGATAGGCGGTGACAAAAACGATGGCAGGCATTTCGTCCGGTTGCAGCGCGCGCAACACGTCGAACCCGTCCATGCCCGGCATCTGGATATCCAGGAAGACGAGGTCGGGCCGGTGCTCGCGAATCAGTGGACAGGGCTTCGCGGCCGTTGCGGGCCTCTGCGGCAACCTCGATGTCGTTTCTGCGGGACAGGCGCAGCTTGAGGCCGCGCCGGGCCAGCGCCTCGTCGTCTACGATGATGGTTTTGAGTAAGTGTGTCATTGCGAACTTCAAGCATATCATCCCTGATTTTTACCGCAATCAAATCCTCGACAAAGCTTGCGCAAGTTCTTCATGTACGTCATTGGATACGGAAACCAGGGGCGTTTCGCTTACTCCACCCTAATGGTTATCTGTTTGGATGCGATGAGCGGATTCAAAACCATCTCTCCTTACCAAGCTGATAACTTTTCGATAACACAAATTCTTCACGGCTGGGCTTATAGTTGCCCAGCTAACGGTATGGGCCCTGCGAACTGATGCAAGGCAAGTACAAGAACCGGAGCATGCATGGTCTATTTTCAGAGTGAATGCAGCACAGGCTGTAAGAACAATGAAGCAAAACTTGCGGGTTTGTAAAACCGTCAAATGGGAGAACATGACATGAACAACGGGTTCAAAAAAACGTTTCACGTATCGGCGACCATTATGCTGCTGTTGGCATCAGTCAATACGCTGCAGGCCGGCGGGCTGGTGGATACCGGCCCGGAAGCTTTCGGGCTGACCACTTTTGAAGATTCCCAATACATCACCAATCCCTGGTGGACCCTGGCGCCGGATGACGGGTACCTCAACTACCTCTATTTCGCCGAAGGACCGGATGAATGCGAGTGGAACCTCATGGAAGTGATGGGTTCGTACACCCACGATTTCGATGCGCCTTATCTGGCAGTGGAAGCACGCATCATTCTCGACCGTTCATGGGTCGATGTAGAGTGTGAGTCTGATCCGACCGTTGAGGGTTTCCAGGCTTTCATGGAATCAGAACCCGAGGCTGCCGAATCAACCTATGACTGGTATGCCCAGGACGTGGATGAAAATATCTGGTACCTGGGTGAAGACACCTACAATGGAGAAGACAAAAGTGGTTCCTTTGTTGCCGGATGTGACGGAGCCGAAGCCGGCATCGTGTTACCGGGCGATCCGGATAAGGGTGACTTTTACCAACAGGAATTCTACGCGGACGAAGCGGAAGACTGGGGCAAAGTACTGACGTTCAAGCTGGTGGATGAAGAAGTCTGCATGAAGACCAAGGAGTGGACACCGCTGGAGCCTGGCCACTTAGAGCATAAGTTCTATTGCAACGACGGCGTTTCCGGCGAGCTGGCGATGGTGGATGAACTCAAGGGCAAAACGGTCGTGGTAGAGCTTGTCGGAAGGGACGTTGATGCACCCGAACAAGAAATTACTGATCAGATACACGAAGAACCGGCCTGCCCGGAATAGTAACTGGCCCGATAATTCACGGCATCAACGACCCTGCCGGACCTCGACGAGAACCTCGCCGCGGGTCCCGGAGGGCGGCTTGGTACCCGCAATGGCTGCCAGGGTTGGAGCCACGTCAATGGTGTGGATTTCCCGATAGACTTTTTGTGGCTCGATTCCGGCCCCGGCGAAAATGACCGGGACGAAGGTGTCGTAGCGCCAGGGCGACCCATGGGTCCCCGCGAAACGGTCGCTTGTAACGGTACATGCGTTCAAGGCGGCTGCGTTAATGGGCATTATCGGTTGAGCATATCTCCAGGGAAGAACCCTGGGAACCGGGGCATGGCAGCATATTCAATTTCCTGTCAGCAGCGGTAAGTTTCTGTCACACTTTCACCAGGACAGTTCCACCCTTCTGGAACGCTGACCCCCCGCGCTGGCGCCAGCGCGTGACGGGAGACAATGGTGTAGGTCCATCATGATCGACGCTGTACAAGGCTACCCGCACGCCATAGCCGTCATGATCCTGATCCTGATCAGTCTGGTCATGTTTACCCGGGAACGGATCCCTTTTGAAACCACCAGCCTGTTTGTCATTGTTACCCTGGTTGCGGGGTTTTGGTTGTTTCCCTACGAGCTGCCCGAAGGATCGCTACTGTCGCCGAGTGATTTTCTCCTGGGTTTCGGGCACAAGGCGCTGATTGCTGTTTGCGCTTTGATGATCGTCGGTGAGGGCTTGATTCGAACCGGCGGACTCAAACCCGTCGGCAACCTGCTGGCCAGCCTGTGGCGAACCTGGCCGGCGGCCTCCATGCTGCTGACCATCCTGTTCACAATTTGCCTCAGCATGTTCATCAACGATACTCCGGTCGTCGTACTCATGCTGCCTATTCTCATGGGTGTCGCGCAACGCACCGGGGCACCGCCTTCCGGCCTGCTCATGCCCATGGGGTTTGCCGCCATCCTGGGCGGAATGTCCACCACCATCGGCACATCCACCAACTTGCTGGTGGTCGCGGTGGCAGCGGACATGGGCATGATGCCGCTGGAAATGTTCGACTTCGTCGGCGTCGTCGCCATAGCCATGCTGTTTGCGGTGCCTTACCTGTGGCTGGTGATACCACGGTTGCTGCCGCCGCGCCAGGCGCCCATAAGCAACGAACTGGTGCCGCGACTGTACACTGCTCAGGTGCGGCTTGGCCCCAGCAGCCCGGTCGTGGGCCGCAGCTTTTCCGTCGCCATGTTACGGGCGGCAGCAGGCGTCAAGGTCGAAACGATTCAGCGTGGCAAGGGCGTACTGATTACTCCGTTTCCAGACGTTGTTCTGCGCTCAGGTGATCGCCTCACGGTAACCGATACCCAGGCCCAGCTAAGAGAATTTGCCCGCCGCATCGGCGGAACCCTGTTTTCGGGCGACCACGCCGTGGATGCGAACCACCCGCTGACCCGTGAAGGCCAGCAACTGGCCGAAGTCGCAATTACCCCGACTTCGGAGTTGGTTGGCACACCCCTGGGGGATGCAGGCTTGTGGACCCGTTATGGCTTGCGACTGCTGGCCTTGCACCGGCTGACGGCTTTACGAACTCGCAAGAGCCCTGGCCTGGATGAAATTGATCTGCAGGTGGGAGACGTATTGCTGGTCCAGTCCACGCCAGAAAACCTGCAGACGCTGAAGAAAACCAGGGAGTTTCTGATTCTGGACGGCGTCGAAACTCTACCAAGTACTCGCAAAGCCCCTTTGGCACTGGTGGTCATGGTGTCGGTGGTAATGCTGGCGGCATTCCGGATAATGCCGATCGAGGCAAGTGCCCTGCTCGGTTGCCTGGTTCTCATCGTGACCGGTTGCCTCAGCTGGAAAGAAGCGATTAACGCCCTGAGCACGCGGGTGATCCTCATTATCGTGGCATCTCTGGCCATGGGTGCTGCGCTCATGAAAACAGGTGGGGCCGACCTGATCGCCAATGGTTTCGTTGCAGCGACATTTGGTGCTCCACCCTCGGTGGTTCTGGCAGGCGTCATGCTGATGATGGGGATTCTTACCAATATCGTTTCAAACAATGCAGCCGCGGTGATCGGTACGCCCATTGCCATAGGCGTTGCCCAAAGCCTGGGGTTGCCAATGGAGCCGTTTGTGTTGGCTGTTCTGTTCTCCGCAAACCTGAGCTTCGTCACGCCCATGGGATACCAGACCAACCTGATCATCATGAATGCCGCCGGCTACACTTTCGGCGACTTTGTGCGTGTTGGCTTGCCACTCGCGATACTGCTTTGGTTGACCCTGACCACATCGCTTGTTTTGATATATGACCTTTAGGCTTTGATTTACAGCCTCCGGGTCTCCGCATGTGACCGTTGTTCTCTAATTGATCCAGGAAAACGGAAAGTTGCCAATAGTCTGAATATGGAAGACTTCGCCCTGCCGGTGATTTGCGCACTAAATCACAATCTCCCTGGTTGCCTGAATCCGATTGCTTTGGCCAGATGGTTCTGATTGATACTATCGGCGCCGTCCAGGCCGGCGATAGTGCGGGCAACCTTCAGTACCTGTTGGTATCTACGGTGGGCAAAGTAGCCGGTTTATCACCGCATTCTCCGCTAATCCCACAAACTTCGCCCCCTAAAAGTTCCGGCGGGCTATACTTTCCAAAGGAACGGTTAGCGATGGATTGCATGCAATCAGGAAAAGGAAAAAACAATGACAAATAGAAACGTACTTTTTTTCATGCATTGTTGTATCGGAATTGCAGGACTCTATGTACCTGGTGCAATGGCGCAAGAGGCCAAAGTGGATGTCTGCCACATACCTCCTGGAAATCCCGAGAATGCACATACCATAACCATCAGCGAAAATGCGGTTAGTACTCATTTGGACCATGGCGACCACATTGGAGCATGCGACTCAACGCAGATAGTTGGGGGGCGCGAATCCAGAGACCCATCCGCTTGTACGTGCCCGAGAGCCGGAGTCTGGAGAGTCACGAATCTGGAGGGCTACATGGAGTGCAACGTGCTCGGGATCAAGCGAAAGGACAATCGCAAGGACATAAACGACGGAGCGATCTGGATTTTGAATGACGATTGCTCAACCATCTTCTCCGAAGCCTACGAGAAGCAGCGAGAGGACGTGATCATGGATCGCGGACGGGATTGCCTGTTCTTCGGCGTCGCTCCGGGCGAAAAAGACGGCGCCAAAGTGATCTTCGATGGTGCCTACAAGGTAGAGACCGACGAGTTCATCACCGGTGAGTACTACATGGAAATGTCCAGCATGGGAATGGAATGCACGGGCTACAGCCCATTCAAGATCGAGTTCCTGGAGCCGCTTAAAGAGAAAGACTACGCCAAGCTGGAAAAGAAAATGCAAAAGGAGCTGCAGAAAGCCCGCCAGGTGCTGGACGAGCACCGCAAGCAAATCGACCAATACCTGGAGGAAGCTGACGGAGGTAAGCCTTTCGGCGGAAGGAACGGCCAGGAGTAGTCTCGCTGAGAAAAGACCAGGATCAAAGGGGTCAGATTGAACTTCCCTCTTTGATACTAAACAGCGGCCAAACGGGCTCCTGCCTCCGTCAGCGTGTGGTCGTTCTTGGCGAAGCAAAAACGCAACACGCACTGCCGCGGCGGGTGGTCATAAAATACCGACACCGGAATTGCGGCAACCTGGTGCTCGCGGGTCAGGGTTATCGCGAATTCTGTGTCCTTCGCGTCACTGATGGCGCTGTAGTCCGCCAGTTGGAAATAGGTGCCCGCGGAGGGCAGCAGCTGAAACCGCGATTCAGCCAGCAGGCGGCAAAACAGATCGCGCTTTTGTTGGTAGAAACCACTGAGTTCTTCGTGGAACTGCGGGCAGTCCCGGATGAAGTCGGCGATTGCATACTGCAGGGGTGTGTTGGTGCTGAAATTGATGTACTGGTGGATGAGAAGAAACTGGTCCATCAGCGGCGCCGGAGCCACGCAGTATCCGACACGCCAGCCGGTCGCATGGTAGGTTTTGCCGAAGGACGAAATGCAAAACGCCCTGCTGGCCAGGTCCGGATATCGAAGCAGACTCAGATGCGGTCTGCCGTCGAAGGTGATGTGCTCGTAGACCTCGTCCGACAGCAGTAGAACATCCGTGTCTTCAATCACCCGCCGCAGCCCCTCGATATCCTCAGCCGACCATACTGCACCCGATGGGTTGTGGGGGTTGTTCAACAGAATCAGGCGCGTGCGATCAGTCACTGCCTCTTTGACACGCTGCCAGTCAATCCGGAAATCCGGGTACTCGAGTGGAATGCGCACCGCCTGGCCGCCGTTCAGCCGGATACCGGGTTCGTAGGTGTCGTAGGCCGGATCGAAAAGGATGACCTCGTCCCCACGCCCGATCACGGCCGTGATCGCACAGTAGATAGCTTCCGTGGCGCCGGGCGTCACAGCCACCTGTCTCGCCGGGTCCACAGAATGGCCATAGAGTATTTCCACCTTGCGCGCTATTTGCTCCAGCAGGTCCGGCACGCCGGCCAGTGGCGCATATTGATTGTGGCCATTCGCCATGTGCCAGGTCACACGTTCCCGCAACAAAGGCGGACCATCGAAATCCGGATACCCCTGGGACAGGTTGATTGCCCCGAAGTCCTTCGCCATTTTCGACATGATCGCGAATATGGTCGTGCCCACCCCCGGCAACTTGCTCTTCAGCGTCAGCCCTATTTTGTTCAAAAGCGTTCCAGCCCATAGCAGTAACCCGGCGATATCCTAACCCGTACGCCTGGAAAGGTTCGAGCGAAAATCCGTGGTCGCATCCATTTTCTCACCCAAAATGAGAGTTTTACTCTTGCGGTCCGGGCGGGTGTTATCAGCCGTTTTTCCCACCCTCAAACCCCCGGTACGCCAGCGCTTCTGCCAGGTGGCCTTCGCCTATGGCTTCCAGGCTTTCCAGGTCCGCCAGGGTGCGCGACACTTTGAGGATACGCTGACAGGCCCGTGGCGAAAGGTTCATCGTTTCGGCAGCCGCTTCGAGCATTTTCTGGATATGCGCTGTTGGTTTGCAGTGCCGCCTGACTCCATCCGTGTTCAATTGAGCATTGGGAATACCGGCCCGGTCCAGTTGCAGCTGACGCGCTGCGATGACCCGCCTGCGGATCGCTTCGCTGTCTTCCGGTTCCGTTCCGGTACCGTTATAGGGAATGTGACTTGGCCGCGCTACTTCGACATGCAAATCGATACGGTCCAGCAGCGGACCGGAAACTTTGCCGCGGTACCGCTGCACCTGGTCGGATGAGCACATGCAGCGGCCCTTGGGGTCGCCGGCGTAGCCGCAGGGACAGGGATTCATGGCGGCAACCAGCTGGAACCGGGCGGGAAACTCGGCTTGTTGAGCCGCCCTGGAAATCACGATACGGCCGGACTCCATGGGCTCTCTCAGCACTTCCAGCACGTCGCGGTTGAACTCGGGAAGTTCGTCGAGGAACAGCACGCCGTGATGGGCCAGCGAGATTTCACCCGGACGGGGTTTCGATCCGCCACCAACAAGCGCAACGCTGCTCGCGGTATGGTGAGGCGCACGGAAAGTCCGGTTGCGCCACTGGCTGATGTCGATGCCGGTCCTGCAGATCGAAGCAACTGCTGCACTGTCCAGCGCCTCCTGCTCAGTCATCGGCGGCAGGATTCCCGCAAGCCGGGTGGCCAGCATGGTTTTTCCCGTGCCTGGAGGACCACTGAAAAGAATGTTATGACCGCCAGCCGCGGCAATTTCCAGCGCGCGCCGGGCCCGCAGCTGCCCATAAACATCGCGCATATTTTTTTTGATGCGCAGTGGTTTACCTTCTACCCTGGTCACCGGTGGCAATGTTTCACGACCATTAAGCCAGGCAACCACGGCAAGCAGGCTCCCGCCACAGAATTGCCGATTCCCGCCGGCAAGGGCAGCCTCGGGTCCGTTGGCTTCCGGCACCACCAGGCCGCGCCCGGATTTCTTTGCGGCTATGGCAACCGGCAGAACGCCCTTAACCGGGTTCAGGCCGCCCCCGAGTGACAGCTCGCCGATGAATTCAAAATCGTCGAATTGCCGGTCATTGACCTGTCCGGAAGCCGCCAGGATTCCCAGCGCGATCGGCAGGTCGAAGCGGCTTCCCTCCTTGGGCAAGTCAGCGGGTGCAAGTGAAATCGTGATATGGCCGGCCGGGAAGTCAAACCCGGCGTTGAGCAAGGCCGCTTTTACCCGGTCTTTCGCCTCGCGGACCGCAGTCTCCGGAAGTCCGACCATCGATACACGCGGAAGCCCGCCCCCGACATGCACCTCGACGATCACTTCCGGGGCAGCAACACCCACGCCGGCGCGACTGTATACCCGGGCAAGACTCATGCCGGACATGATCGTGCATCCGGGAGAAATCCGGCTGTAGGTAATTTACCCTGGATCACCGGGAATACCGGCTTGCTGTGCCCGCGGTCCGGTCAGGAGTCCTCTGACAGCTTCTCCAGCCGGCGTTCCAGTTCGGCCAGTTGTGCCGGGTTTCTTCCAGGATGGCGCACTGGGCTTCGTATTCTTCCCGGCCAACCAGGTTCATGCGCTCAAAAGCCCCGGTCAGCACGGAACGAAACCGGCCCTCGATGTCGTCCTTCAACTGCGCCACGCCAGGGGGCAGTGAGTCCCCCAGTTTGCGCGTCAGTTCGTCAACAATTCGCAAATCCATCATTCGCTGTTTCCCGTTCGTTACTTTTGCCGCTTGCGACCTGATTATGCCCGCATTAAAGTCAACTGATCCACTGTTCCAAAGGAATCCACCATGAAGATGATCACCGCAATCATTAAACCGTTCAAACTGGATGATGTCCGGGACGCGATCGCAGAGACCGGCATCCAGGGAATGACCGTAACCGAAGTAAGGGGTTTCGGCCGGCAGAAAGGCCACACGGAATTGTATCGCGGGGCCGAATATGTCGTTGATTTTCTTCCCAAGCTCAAACTCGAGGTCGCCGTCCCGGACGACCGGGTAGACGCCGTGGTCGAAGCGATTGCTGATGCGGCGGCATCAGGCCGGATTGGCGACGGAAAAATCTTTGTACACTCACTGGAACAGGCCGTTCGGATCCGCACAGGGGAGGAGGGCGACAAGGCACTCTGAACGGTTTGAGCGATAAACCGAAGGCAATTGGCGAAACCAAAACCGCATTCAGAGCGTCTATAATCTGAAACCTGGCATAAATCGGAACAGCAGAGCAAATCAAAATGACCGAACGCCATTCTTTCATTTCAGCGACACTGGCTGAACTGAACCGACGAAAAGTACTGCGCACCGTGGGTGCGTATGCGGTTGCGGTATTTGTGCTGTTGCAGTTGATGGATGCCGCGGTCGAGCCGCTGCGCTTGCCCGAGTGGTTACCCACTCTGGTCGTGATTGTCGTAATTCTCGGTTTCCCCCTGGTGTTCCTGCTGGCCTGGCACCTGGATATCCGGTCGGACGGAATCCACCGGACTGAGCGGGCAGGGCTGTTGAGCCGGTCTCAGAGCGCCATTCTTTTCAGTTTCATGCTGGTTTCGATGGGCGGGCTTGCCTACTGTGTTCTACCAGTACTATTCGGGCGTGTTCGAGGCCGGCGATCAAAGCGTGCAGGTCGTGGAGCGGGAGTTCACCGCCCCGCAAAACTCCATCGCGGTCCTGCCCTTTACCGACTTGTCGCAGAAGGTTGACCAGGGCCAGTTCGCGGACGGGGTTTCCGAGGAGATTCTGAACCTGCTGGCCCAGGTTGATGGCCTCAACGTGGCTGCGCGGACATCGTCTTTCGCCTTCCGGGAAAGCCAGGAGGACATCCGCGAGATCGGGCGCCTGCTGAATGTCAGGACCGTGTTGGAAGGCAGCGTCCGCACGTCCGGGGATCAAGTCCGCTTGACGGCGCAGTTGATCAACGTGGAAGACGGATATCACATCTGGTCAAAGGTCTATGACCGGAAATTGACCGATATTTTCGAGATCCAGGATGAAGTGGCGAACAGCATCGCTTCAGCGCTGGTTGACTCTTTCACCGGCCTGGTGAACAAACCTGAATCACGCACCGACAGCCTGGCGGCTTCCCAGTCTTACCACACGGGGCGCCTGCACTGGTGGCGGCGCACACCGGCCGAACTGCAGAAAGCCATCGAAATGTTCGCCACCGCACTGGAGCATGACGCCGGGTTCGCACCCGCATACGCGGCGATGGCGGATACCTGGCTGCTATTGTCCCTGTACGGCAACATCACCACGGTGAAGGCGACTGAAAAAGCCCAGATGATGATTGAAAAAGCGCTGGAACTCGATCCGGAGTCAGCCGAGGCATTCGCAGCGCTTGGTCTGGCCCGTTGGCAAATCGGCCAGATGGATGCAGCGGAATCGGCGCTGCGGCAGGCGGTGGAACTGAACGAAGACTACATCCCGGCTCAATTGTGGTTAGCCGGTGTCCTGGGTGAGCAGGGCCGCTATCCGGAAGAACACCTGGTGCTGCAGAATGCCATGCAGCGCGATCCCCTCAATGAACTGCTCATGGTCAATTACGCCAACAACCTGGCCACTCGTGGCGACTGGCAATCGGGCAGGGATATGCTCGGAGACCTGTTGGCCCTGCGCCCGGACTCGAGCCTCTTGCTCCGCTTCATGGCCAAGATGGAACTCAATAACGGCAATCTCGTACAGGGATGGGAGCTGGCTAACCGGGCTTACCAGCTGGAGCCTGACAACCCCGAAGATATTGCGGCGCTCGCCGGGACATGGGTAATGCTGGGCGATACCGAGGAGGCCGAGCGCCTGGTGCTGCATGGGCTTGAAACTTCGGATCAGAATACCAGCCTGTTGGGCACCCACTGGATGGCCCTGGTCGTCTCCCGCCGCTACGAGGAAGCCGAGTTGCTGCTGCGTGATCAAATGGCGCAATTCGGTGACAACATGCCCGAGGCACTGCAGCGCAAATTCAACATGCAGCTGGGCATGATCGCCATGGTGCGTGGAGATTACGCAAGGGCCAGGGACTTGCTGGTGTCGGCCATCAGCCCGGAAGATGATCCGGCCTACAGCGGCGACGAGGTAATGACCGTCACCATGGCTGCTCTTGCCACGGAACTTGTGGGCGAGGATGAAGCAGCGGCCGAATTGCTTGCCGATGCTGAGCGTAAAATCAAGCGCGCCCGGTTGAATGGCGTCGACAATCCGAGTATTTACTACAACGAAGCCGTTCTGCTGGCCATGCGCAGTGAACCTGAAAAAGCCATGTTAAAGCTCAGAGAAGCCTATGACCGGGGTTTTCGCGAGCTCTGGGTGATGGACATCGACGGCCGCCTGGCGCCTTTACGCGACATGCCGGAATTCATCGCCCTGATGGAACAGATCCGGGATGACGTCAACCAGGCCAGGGCGGAAATTCAGTCATTGTCGCTGGCTCGCCCTGTAGCGGCAGCGCCGCCGGCCTCAAACGCCCGCAAATCGCGCCGCATCACCGATCCACCGGTGAATCAGCTTCTCAACCCGCTCCGGGACTTTCAGCCAGTAAACGTTCAGCGACGGCCGGAATGCTTTCCAGCAACTGCTGGTCTCTCGCCAGGTCCGCCACGCGGAATTGCAACATGCCGGTTTGCCGTGTCCCCAGGACTTCGCCGGGGCCGCGCAGTTCCAGGTCCTTTTCAGCGATCCGGAACCCGTCCGATGTCTGCCTCAGGATGTTCAGGCGTTCCCTGGCGATTTGACCGATGGGTGGACTGTAGAGGAGTACGCAGGACGCCTGTTGATCGCCCCGGCCGACGCGGCCCCGCAATTGGTGCAGCTGCGCCAGGCCGAGCCTTTCGGCATTTTCAATGATCATCAGGGATGCGTTGGGGACATCAACACCTACCTCGATCACAGTGGTCGCCACCAGCAACTGAACGCTGCCTTGCTTGAAACGGTCCATGATTTCCTGCTTTTCAGCAGGCTTCATACGGCCATGAACCAGGCCCACGGTCACCCCGGACAACCCGGTCTGCAGCTCCCTGGCAACCTCTTCCGCCGCCTGCGCCTGCACCGCGTCCGATTCCTCGATCAGCGTACAAACCCAGTAGGCCTGGCGGCCATCCGCGCAGGCGGTGGCCACCCGGTCGATCACCTCGCTGCGGCGCTCGTTGGATACCGCCGCGGTTTTGACCGGTTTTCTGCCCGGGGGCAATTCATCGATTACCGACGTCTCCAGGCCGGCATAGGCGGTCATGGCCAGTGTCCTGGGAATTGGAGTCGCCGTCATGATCAATTGGTGGGCGTGAAGAGAATCAACACCCGCCTTGTCGAGAAGCGCCAGCCGCTGGTGAACTCCGAACCGGTGCTGTTCATCGACGACAACCAACCCCAATTTGCCAAAATTCACGCCCTCCTGCATCAGGGCGTGGGTGCCAATGATCAGCGGAGCATCCTGTTCAATGGCGTCCAGTGCAGCCCGGCGGGATTTGCCCGTGACTTTTCCGCTGAGCCACACCGGTTCAATGCCCAGGGGCTCAAGCCAATCGCGAAAACTGCGAAGATGCTGTTCCGCCAACAATTCAGTGGGGGCCATGATGGCGGCCTGGTAGCCATTGCCGATGGTCCTCAGCGCTGCCATCGCCGCAACCACGGTTTTTCCGGAGCCGACATCGCCCTGCACCAGCCGTTGCATCGGGTGGCTTTGTGCCAGGTCCGCCTGGATTTCGCGTATAACCCGTTGTTGGGCGCCTGTGAGCTTGAAGGGCAGGCGTTCGATGAACCTGTGTTCCAGCCGGGCTGCAACCGACAGGGCGGGCGCCTGGTACTGACGTTGTGTCCGGTGCAATTGCTGCATGCTGAGGTTATGTGCGAGCAGTTCCTCCATCGCGAGCCGCTGTTGCGCGGGGTGCCTGCGCTCGACCAGTGCCGCGACATCCGCCCCGGCCGGAGGGCGGTGGATGTAGGCCAGGGCAGAGGCCAGGGAGGGGATTTGCAGATTGCCGCGGAGATCATCCGGGAGCAGTTCTTCGAGCTCCAGTTGATGGTCCTGTAACCGTGCAAGTGCCTGGTCGCTCAGTTTGATCCAGGTGGCCTGCCCCAGCCCTTCGACGGAAGGATAGACCGGTGTCAGGCGGTCTGAGACTGCCTCGTCCTGTTCGCTGAGAATGCGTTTGTAGCTGGGATGAACCATGTCCAGTCCCTGGTAGCCGCCCCGCACTTCACCGTAGCACCGCACCCGGGTTCCCCTGGACAACTGGTTTTTTTGCGCGGCGCGAAAATGAAAGAATCGCAGCGTGATGCGTCCCGTGCCGTCCGAGATGACAACGACCAGGGTGGCGCGCCTGCCGCGAACAATCGTCGCATGCTCGACTTCTCCTTCGACCAGGGCCCGGGCGCCGGGATAGAGGGAGCCGATGGGGTAAACCCGCGTGCGGTCTTCATATCGCAGGGGTAGATGAAAAAGCAGGTCCTGGACACTATGAATGCCCAGTTGTTTCAGTGAAGATTCAAGTTGCGGGCCAATGCCCCGCAGGTCTCGAATCCTGGTTCGCCTTGATGCAATATGCGGGTTGAGCTCAGAGGCCAAGAACCGCTTCCATTTCGACCTCCACACCCAGGGGAAGGGCGGCCACGCCGACCGTTGCCCGGGCCGGGTAGGGCTCGGAAAAGTACTCGGCCATGATCTGGTTGACCGTGGAAAAATTCCCCAGGTCGGTCATGTAAATAGTCACTTTAACAATCCCGTCCAGGCTGCTGCCGGCCGCTTCACACACAGCCCGAAGGTTTTTGAAAACCCGGTGGGCTTGCTCGCTGATACCTCCCGGAACCACCTTCATGGTCTCCGGGTCGAGCGCTATCTGGCCGGAAAGATAAACCGTGTCGCCGTGCTTCACCGCTTGTGAATACGGTCCAATAGCGGAGGGCGCTTTGGCTGTCTTGATGATGTTTCTGGTCATGATGGTTCCTTCCGGTCTGTGGTGTCAGCCCACGCGGTGGGCCCTGATGATATTGCTGTTTCTGCGTAACCGGCGCATCACCCGCGCCATGTGATCCCGGTTCTTCACACTGATCTTGAAAAGCAGTGTTGCAGTCTCGGGGTTGGCTTCCGGTTGTGCCACGGTTTCGATATTGCTGCCGGCTTCCCCGATGCTGGTGGAAATGTTCGCCAGCACGCCCGGCGTATTCCGGGCAACGATGCGCAGAGCCACCGGAAACATACCCCGCGTGATGGCCGCCCAAACTACGTCAACACAGCGATCAGGGTGCTTCCGGAATTCGCGCACGTTGCTGCAGGAAACCCGGTGGACCACCAGTCCCTTGTCGGTTGACACATAGGCCATGATGGCGTCACCCGGCACCGGCAGGCAGCAGGCGCCGAAACTCAGGGCGTTGCCTTCCGAACCCGCGATCGTGATGGCTTCTTCATTGTCCTGGCGGTCCTGGAAAAGGCCTCTATCCGGCGCCAGCTTTCCGGCAACGATGTTGGATAGGGTCGAGCCAAGAGCCAGTTCGTGAAACAGGTCTTCCTGCCGGGTGAAGTGATTTTCCTTCAGGAACTGGGTCCAGCGTTCCTCTGGAACTTTTTCTATGGAACTGCCGCGGGCATTGAGCGCCTTTTCCAGTAACCTCAGTCCCAGAGCCACCGTATCCTCCTGGCGCAGGCTTTTCAGGTAATGCCTGATGGCCGTCCGGGCTCTGGCGCTCGCTGCGAACTCCAGCCATTCAGGTTTGGGATGCGCACTCGTATCGGTGATGATCTTGACGGTCTGGCCGTTCGCCAGGCGGGTCGAAAGCGGTACTTCCACATTATCGACGAAGGCCTGGGCAGTATGGTTTCCCACCCCGGTGTGAATGGCGTAAGCAAAATCCAGTGCAGTAGCGTTCAGGCGAAGATCGATGATTTTTCCCTTGGGTGTGAAAACAAAAATTTCGTCGGGGAAAAGGTCTTCCTTGGCGTGGTCGAGGAACTCCAGGGAATCCCCGGTATGCCGCTGAAGATCCACCAGTCGCATCAGCCATTCCCTGGCCCGGACTTCAGCCGAAGCCGGCGGCGAACCGGAAGGCGATGTTCCGGTTTTATATTGCCAATGTGCAGCGGCACCCTTGCTCGCCATGATGTCCATCTCTTCGGTGCGAATCTGGATCTCAACCGGAAGACCATAAGGGCTGTTCAGGATGGTGTGCAGCGACTGGTACCCGTTTGCCTTCGGAAGGGCGATGAAATCCTTGAAACGGCCGGGCTTGGGTTGGTAAAGGCTGTGGACAGCGCCCAGTGCCTGGTAACAGTGTGATTCGGTCTGGGTGATGATCCTGAAGGCAAAGAAATCGGTTACTTCAGAAAAGGAAAGGTCTTTCGACAGCATTTTCTTGTAAATACTGTAGGGAGACTTTTTCCGGCCGGTAATCCGGCAAGGGACTCCGACGTCGTTCATTTTTTCGCGCAGGGCTTCCAGGATATTCTGAACGATTTCCTGCCGGTGCCCGGTCATGGTATCGAGGTGTTCAGTGATGGTCCGGTAGCGCCAGGGATAGAGATTTGCGAAGCCCAGGTCTTCCAGTTCGTGTTTCATGCTGTTCATGCCCAGGCGATCGGCGATGGGGGCATAAATATCAAGGGTTTCGCGGGCAATTCGTCGGCGCGATACGTGTTCCATGCTGACCAGGGTGCGCATGTTGTGCAGCCGGTCGGCCAGTTTGATGAAAATGACCCGCAGGTCTCGTGACATGGCGAGCATGAGTTTCCGGAAACTCTCTGCATCAGCCTGTATCCGCGTCCGGAACTTCATCTTGTCCAGCTTGGTGACGCCTTCCACGAGATCGGCGATTTCGATCCCGAACTGTTCCTCTATGTCTTTCCAGCCCAGTTCGGTGTCTTCGATGGTGTCGTGCAGTATAGCCGCCGCGATACTGACATGATCCATTCGCATATAGGCAAGGATCTCGGCAACGGCCACCGGGTGCAGGATATAGGGTTCACCGGTCTTGCGGGTTTGCCCGCGGTGGGCGGATTCGCCCAGGTCGTAGGCGCGCAGGACGACGGCCACGTTTTGCGGGCTGAGATAGGTATTGAGCAGGTCCCTGAGCTTCAGGACGGGTTCGGGATATCCTGTTGCTGCCTGCATGTAATGGCGTCTTGGTTTGTGGCTTTGTTCGGTCTTGGCTTAAGGTGCGAAATCGTCGTCCTCGATTCGCGTATCGAAAACCTCTGCGGCTTCGATTTCCGCCTGCATCATGTTGACCCGGTCGGGATCGACGAGTCCAGCGGCAATTTCCCGCAATGCGATGACCGTGGGCTTGTCATTCTGCTCTTCGACCAGCGGATCGGCCCCGTTAGCAATCTGGCGTGCCCGTTTGGTTGCGGTGAGCACCATTTCAAAACGATTGTCAATTTTGTTGAGACAATCTTCTACAGTGATTCTTGCCATGTTGTGTTTCCAAATTTACGTATTTGATTCGAGTCCCCGGAAAGTTACCGTTCCCAGGCTGAACTTACCATTTTAGCCCGTTCCAAGCAGTTCCGCCAGAATTTCCCTGCGCTGGAGTCCGGTTAACGGGCGATTCGGTTTACCGGACCTGATAATCGTCTCCAAGTCAGCCAGCGCTTCAGCAAAATTGTCGTTGATAATGAGAAAATCAAATTCATTCCAATGCGAAATCTCCGCCTGGGCATCCCGCATACGCCGCTGGATGACCGATTCGCTGTCCTGGCCTCGCGCGGTCAGCCTTTGGCGCAAAACTTCCAATGAAGGCGGGATAATGAAAATCGAGCGGCACGACGGAAAAGTTTCCCTGATTTGACGTGCGCCCTGCCAGTCAATATCCAGGATTACATCATGTCCCGCTGCCAATTGCTGTTCCACCGCCTGCCGGCCGGTACCGTAGCGATAGTCGAAAACCCGGGCGTGCTCCAGGAAAGCGTTACCTGCAACGAGATCCATGAACTCAGATTCATCAACAAAATGGTAATGAACGCCATCCTGTTCCCCCGGCCTGGGTGGCCGCGTGGTGTATGAAACGGATAACCTGACTCGATTGTCCTTGTCGATAAGAGCGTTGATCAGGCTGGTTTTCCCTCCTCCCGAAGGGGCGGCGACCACGTACAGACCGGGATCATTCAATATTCTGTACCTGTTCCCGCATCTGTTCGATGGCAACTTTCAGGTCTACCGCCACCTGGGTGGTTCGCTGGTCCACCGACTTTGAACTGAGCGTGTTGGATTCCCGGTTGAATTCCTGCATCAGGAAATCCAGCCTGCGCCCGACGGGATCGTCACGTTCAAGTATCAGGCGGGCTTCTTTGACATGTGCATCTAGCCGGTCCAGCTCCTCGTCAACGTCGATCTTTTGACACAGAAAAGCCACTTCCTGCTCCAGCCGGCCGGGTTCAAGCGGCTGTGGCAGGTCAGCGATGCGCCCGAGCAGTTTTTGCCGCAGGCCTTCCCGGATTTCCGGTAACCAGCTTCTTACCTCGCAGACACGTTCCTCGATGGTAATCAGCCGCTCCCGGATTGCGACATCCATTTGCTCACCCTCCCGGCCGCGGGCTGCCTGTAAGCCGGCTGCGGCCTCGGCCAGCAACTCCAGGGCCGCCTCGTGTAAAGGCTGGGGGTCCGGCGCCCGTTCTTCGATTACTCCCGGCCAGCGCATGAAGGATCGCAGGTCGGCGTCCTGGTTAAACCCGCTTATAGCCTGCATTTCTGCATGCAACGCCAGCAACCTCGAGACCAGTTCGCGGTTCAGTTCCAGGCTTGAGCTCGCGATGCCGGCGGCGGGGACAAATTTGAGGGTCGCGTCAACCTTGCCGCGGCTCAGGTACTCACCCAGGGTTTGCCTGATCTCAGGTTCAAGCACCCGGAACTCCTCCGGAACGCGGAACCCGATTTCAAGGTAACGATGATTGACTGAACGGAGTTCCCAGGTCAGGCGTCCAAAAGGGTATTGACGCTCGGCGCCAGCGAATCCTGTCATACTGCGGATCATGAATTGTTGCCCTTTGAATTGATTGGCACAATATTACCGGCAAATGCACACCGCGTCAGCGAGTATGGACGCTGTTTAACCTTGAACAAACCAGGAATCCAATATGAGACCAAGCGGCAGAGCGCCCGAAGAGTTGCGAGAGATTGTCATCAAGCGAAATTATACGCGTCATGCCGAAGGTTCGGTTTTAATCTGCTGTGGTCACACCCAGGTGTTGTGCACCGCCTCGGTTGAAGAGCGGGTTCCGGCATTTCTTCGCGGAAAGAGCGAGGGATGGGTGACCGCTGAGTACGGCATGTTGCCCCGTTCGACGGGAAGCCGGATGTACCGGGAAGCGGCGCGCGGTAAGCAAGGCGGGCGAACGCTGGAAATTCAGCGCCTGATCGGGCGTTCACTGAGAGCCGTGGTCGACCGCGCTGCACTCGGGGAGCGGACGATAACGCTGGACTGCGACGTACTGCAGGCGGATGGGGGCACACGAACGGCGTCGATTACCGGCGCATACGTCGCGCTGGTGGATGCGTGCCGGTGGCTGATATCCCGCGACCTGATAAAAAAGAACCCGGTTCATGGGCAGGTAGCAGCCGTTTCCGTCGGGATTTTGGGTGATACGCCGGTGCTGGACCTCGACTACCCGGAAGATTCTTCAGCCGAGACGGATCTGAATGTCGTGATGAACGATGGCGGTGCGTTCATTGAAGTACAGGGTACGGCCGAGGGTCATGCATTCCGGCGGGATGAGCTGGATGCGATGCTGGGCCTGGCGGAACTCGGTATCGCCCAGTTGATAGAACATCAGGACCGGGCGCTCGGAGACTGAAGTGGTGTTATCCACACTAGTGCTGGCCAGTGGCAACCCGGGCAAGCTCAGGGAATTGAATTTCATGCTCGAACCGCTCGGCTGGAACGTCAGGCGGCAAAGTGACTGGAATATACCGGAAGCAATCGAGGACGGGCTGAGTTTTGTTGAAAACGCACTGATCAAGGCGCGGCACGCATCAAAACTCACCGGTTTGCCCGCGCTTGGGGACGACTCCGGCCTGGTGGTCGACACCCTGGATGGCGCACCGGGAATTTACTCATCCCGCTTCGCCGGAGAGGATGCAGACGACGCGGCCAACATCCAAAAGCTGCTGCAAGCGCTCCTGGGTGTCCCGGAAGCGGCCCGGCAGGCCCATTTCTATTGTGCGATGGTGCTGGTCCGTCATGCACTGGACCCTGCACCCCTGCTTGCAACCGGGCGATGGGACGGGCGTATCCTGGAAAATCCGGCTGGCGAGGGGGGGTTCGGTTATGACCCGGTATTTTGGGTGCCGGGCGAGCAATGCTCTTCCGCAGAATTACCTGCTTCCATGAAAAACCGCATCAGCCACCGGGGCCAGGCCCTGGCCGCACTGATAGGGCAGTTGGCTGAGTTCTGAGCCATGGAGTTACCCCCGCTTTCCCTTTATGTGCACCTGCCATGGTGTGTCCGCAAATGCCCTTATTGCGATTTCAACTCGCATGCTGTCCGGGAGGATATGCCGGGTGATGAATATGTGCGTGCTTTGCTCAGGGATCTTGAAGAAGAGTTGCCACTGGTCTGGGGGCGTCCGGTACACAGTATTTTTTTTGGGGGCGGGACACCCAGCCTGTTCAGCGCCAAACAAATCGAGACTCTGCTGACCGGCTTTCGGACGCTGCTGCAGGTAAGTCCGGACGCGGAGGTTACGCTCGAGGCCAATCCCGGAACCGTAGAGCATGACAGTTTCAGTGGCTATCACGAAGCAGGGGTCAACCGGGTCTCCCTGGGCGTCCAGAGCTTTGACGATGAGCGCCTGCATGAGATCGGGCGGATACATGGGCGTGCCGAGGTTGAGCAGGCGGTGGCCGCCATCCATGGCTCCGGAATCACCAATTTCAATATCGACCTGATGTTCGCACTACCCGGGCAAACTCCGGAAGGCGCTGTGCAGGATGTCCGGTTGGCACTGGCCTGTGAGCCTGCGCATGTTTCGCATTACCAACTCACCATCGAGCCGAACACCGCGTTCCATTCTAGCCCGCCGGAGCTTCCGGACGAGGATGCAGCCTGGGATATGCAGCAGGCTTGCGGGGCGGAACTGCTAAGCTCGGGGTTTGAGCAGTACGAAATTTCGGCCTGGTCACGACCGGGCTTTCAATGCCGTCACAACCTCAATTACTGGCGTTATGGCGATTTCCTCGGGATTGGCGCGGGCGCCCACGGAAAACTCACCTTGCCGTCCGAACAAACGGCCATGCGCAGGGTCAGGCAGCGGCATCCCAAGGCGTGGATGAAGGGTGTGTGGGATGGAAGCAGTGTCACGGAAAACCGCGCGCTTGATCCGGACGAGCGTGTTTTCGAGTTTTTCCTGAACCAGCTCCGGTTGCGCGATGGCGTTTCGAAAAAACAATTTCAGCCGAGAACCGGCGTCGCCTGGAGTGAGGTGGCTGACCGGGTTCAGCTTGCCATTGATAAAGGACTCCTGAAGGATGAGAATGAACTCCTGTCCCCCACCGAGCTGGGCTGGCGGTTCAGCAACGAAATCCAGGCAATCTTTTTGCCGTGACGGGTATTGCAATCAGGCGCTCAGCTCTTTAAACTGGTGGGTCTTTCGCGTATGCGTTTACTGATTGAATAGGAATTGTCATGAAAGCCGGCATTCACCCCGAATATAAAGAAGTCGTGTTCCAGGACATGTCTACAGATTTTGCGATCCTGACCCGCTCAACCATTGAGAGTAAGGAAACCATCAAGTGGGAGGACGGCAACGAGTACCCGTTGGTCAAAGTTGAAGTGACCAGCGCTTCTCATCCGTTTTACACCGGAAAGCACAAAGTGCTCGACTCCGGTGGACGCGTTGACCGTTTCAAGAAACGCTACGGAAAGTAAGTCCCGCCAGAATCCCCTCGAAACCCCGCTTTGAGCGGGGTTTTTTGTCGCCTGCTTTCAGGCATTTATCATTAGCGATAACGAGCTGAATATTAACAGCTTTAATGTTATCAAGCCTTCTTTTACCTGTGCTATATTCGGTCACTGATTTCCGGGTTTTTGCAGGAGACTCCAATGGTTGATAAGAAGGTAGTAATAACAGACGAATCCACGGGAAAACAAACGGAGTTGCCTGTCATTGTCGGAACCGAGGGTGAGCCAACACTGGACATCAAGTCAGTTCCTTCAGAGTTGGGTTATTTCACCTATGATCCCGGGTTCAGCGCGACTGCCGCCTGTACCAGCAAAATCACGTTCATTGACGGCGACAAGGGAATCCTTCGTTACCGCGGCTACCCGATCGAACAACTGGCCGAGCGCAGCACCTTTGTCGAAGTGGCCTATCTCCTGCTCCATGGCGAGTTGCCAACACAGAGCAGCCTCGACCAGTTTCGGGACGAACTGACTTACCACACCATGGTGCACGAGCAACTGAACCTGTTCATTTCCGGGTTTCATTACGACGCGCACCCCATGGCGATGATGGCCGGAGTGGTGGGTTCTCTGGCTGCCTTCTATCACAACCGCCTGGATATGAAGAATCCGGAACACCGCATGTTGGCAGCCAAGCGCATGATCGCGAAAATGCCAACGATTGCGGCAGCCTGTTACCGGCATCACATGGGTTGGCCGGCGGCGTACCCGCAAAACTCGCTGCGTTTTTGCGAGCGTTTCCTGAACATGATGTTTTCCGTGCCGTCCGAACCTTACGAAGTCAGTGAAGTGGCCGCCAAAGCGCTGGACTTGCTGTTTATCCTGCACGCAGACCATGAACAGAATGCGAGTACCTCAACGGTGCGACTCGTGGGCTCGACCGGCGCCAACCCCTACGCCTGCGTTGCGGCTGGAATTTCAGCCTTGTGGGGACCCGCGCACGGCGGCGCCAATGAGGCAGTGCTGGAAATGCTCACGCAGATCGGTACCAAGGCCAACGTTCCGAAATTTGTCGCGCGGGCCAAGGACAAATCCGATCCGTTTCGCCTGATGGGTTTTGGCCACCGCGTGTACAAGAACTACGACCCGAGGGCGACGATCATCCGGGCGGCCTGTTACGAAGTGCTGGATGAACTTGGCAAGGACGACCCGATGATGGACCTGGCGATGGAGCTTGAGCGTATCGCTCTTGAAGACGACTATTTCGTCGAGAAAAAACTCTATCCGAATGTCGATTTCTATTCCGGCATCATTTACAGAGCCCTGGGGATTCCAGTCAGCATGTTTACCGTCATGTTCGCGATAGCCCGGACCGTAGGCTGGGTGTCACAGTGGCTGGAGCAATGCGAGGAACCGACCAAGATCGGGCGTCCCCGCCAGGTTTACGCCGGAGAGAAAGAAAGGAGCTACAGGGCGCTGCACCAGCGTAAGTAAGGGACCCTCAAGCGCCACGGCATTCCGGCAGGGCTTCTTTGCCTGCGCCCGACGGCATGGTCTGGTCTTCCCTCTGGCTACGCCAGCCGGGAAGACACCCAGCGAAGACACCCAGCGGTCTCGCGGAGGGTTTTATCCGGCGGGGGACTGGATGATCAGAGTCACGGCTTCTGTCAACAGGCATTCCACGTCGCTTAACGTCGCCCGGCGTTGTGGTTTTCCATCGATCGGACTCGGTGGCGCCTGCCGCATGTGGACCTGGTCGAAAATCATCAATTCAATGACGGCGTCCTGCCGTTCAAAAACGATCAGCGGCAAAGTCCGGTGGTCTCCGTTAAACCATCGTATTTGGCGTTGTTCCTGGCTGAACGGAATACCGTTTTCCAGGAAGTGGAGGACCACGGATTCGATGGAATCAGAAAAGACGTGCAACGTGACCCTGGAGTGCTCGTTGGCCGTACCGTCCAGAACCGGACCAACCAGTCTGGGATGAAAATCTTGCAGGTGGTACATGGCGTCCATGGCCATTCCACGCAGGCGTTCCAGGTTTTCGACGTGCGCTGAGCCGCCGTACAGGCCCTGGTAACGTCGCAGCGCATCTTCTACCTCGCTGTTGCTGGGAAGTGCAAGCCGTTCGGTGGCACCGATTCTGTCGGCCGCCTTTCTTTTTGCAGCGTGGTAGTTGTGCTGCCCCTCGGTGGCGATAATTCGCGCCGCCTCGGCTGCGACTTCCAGCCTCATTTGCCGAAACCGCCGGGAGTGCCTCGGCAAGCCTCCGTCAATAGCTTTCGTAGGGGTCTTCTTCGAGTGGGACATCCTGATCGCCTCCCTGGTCGGTTTCCTGCATTGGGGGTAGTCTGCCAGCCTGGAATATTTCCATGATCGCATCCGGATTATCAAGTGTAGCGAGCATCCCGGTTTCAGGATCAATCCTGGCCTGGGCCAGACCATCCGGCACGAACGGTGGTTTGTCTTCCACACCATCAAGGGCGACAGCCATGTATTCTATCCAGACGGGTAAGGCTGCGCGCCCCCCCAGTTCACGCTTGCCCAGCGGTTCGTGGTTATCAAAACCAACCCAAACCGAGGTCACGAGGGCATCGTTGTAACCCGAGAACCAGGCGTCCCTTTGTTCATTGGTCGTGCCGGTTTTCCCCGCCAGGTCCGAGCGCCCCAGTTCCATGGCCCTGACCCCCGTGCCGCGCCTGACGACATCCATCATCATGGAACGCACCAGGTAGGCATTTTGTGGCGAAATGGCCCGAACCGCGTAGTTGGTTTCAGGCTCATTTATGTAAACGGTGGAAGCGGAATTGAATGCTGCATCGTCTAATTCTTCGGTTCCGGAAGTGATTTCCAGTGTCCTGAGTTCAGGTTTGATTCTGTCGTCAGCGGGTTCGTCCTGGCCCGGCATAGCCGTTGCCGCCTCGCAGTCATCGCAAATCGTGGAGGGCAGAGTACGGTAGACCACCCGCCCTGCTGAGTCGGTGATGCTTCGAATGTACTGCGGGTTGACCAGGTAGCCGCCATTGGCGAACACGGCATAGGCCCTGGCCATCGACAAAGGCGTCAATGAAGCGCTACCCAGCGCCATGGAAAGGTTTGCAGGTAGTTCGTCCCTGGTGAAGCCGAACCGCTCGTCATAATCCCTGGCGTATTCAACCCCTATGTCACGAAGGAGACGGATGGATACCAGGTTGCGGGAATTGACCATTGCTTCGCGTAACCGGGTAGGGCCGTAAAATTTTTCGCTGAAATTCTGTGGCTTCCAGGTTCGTTCCAATTCCGGGTCATCGAACACAATCGGCGCATCGTTGACCAGGCTGGCCACCGTAAAGCCTTTTTCCAGGGCGGCGGAATAAATGAATGGTTTGAAACTGGAGCCCGGCTGCCTGCGGCTTTGTGTGACCCGGTTGAACTTGCTGCGTGCGAAATCGTAGCCGCCAACCAGGGCCTTGATGTCACCGCTGCGCGGGTCGAGGGAAACAAGAGCGGATTCCACTTCAGGAAGTTGCCCGAGCTTCCATCGGCCGTCGTTGTGCAACCTGGCCCGGATGATATCTCCCGGAACCATGATATCTTCTGTCGTTTTAGGCTCCTTGCCTTTGCGGTCGCGGCTGATGAACGGCGCCGCCCATTTCATGTCTTCCAGCGACAGCGCTTCTGTCTGGCCATTACGCAAATACACCAGGGCAATCTCGCCGCCGGATTCAATGACCAGGCCTGGCTCCAGTCCGGAAATGGGCCGGTGGGGCAGAAGAATTTCCGCCCAGTCGGCAGTGGTCGCGTTTTCCGGTAAATCAACATGAGCTTCCGGGCCTCGAAACCCATGCCGCTGATCGTATTCTTCCAGGCCGTTGGAGATGGCGAGATTCGCGGCGGTCTGGAGCCTGCTGTCGATGGTGGTGGTTACGATGAAGCCGCCCGTGTATGCCGCAGAGCCGAGGATTTCAAGCGCCTGTACCCTGACCATCTCCGCCACGTAAGGCGCGGATATTTCTGCAATAGCTCCGTGATAAAAGGCCCGGTCCGGTTCGGCCAGCGCGGCATTGTATTGGAGTTCATCGATATAGCCCAATTCAAGCATCCGGTTCAACACGTAGTTGCGTCGCTCAAGAGCCCTTTCCGGTGAAGTGATCGGGTTGATCCGGGAAGGGGCTTTCGGAAGTGCTGCGATCATCGCGCATTGGGCCAGTGACAGTTGTCCGGTTGATTTGCCGTAGTACACTTCTGCGGCGGCGCCCACGCCGTACGCGCGATATCCCAGGAAAATCTTGTTGAGATAAAGCTCGAGAATTTCGTCCTTGCCGAGTTGCCGCTCAATTTTCAAGGCAAGAAAGGCCTCCTTGATCTTGCGGGTCCAGGTTTTTTCAGAAGTCAGGAAGAAATTCCTGGCCAATTGCTGCGTTATCGTGCTTCCGCCAATGGATTTTTCGCCGGTGGTCAAAAGTGAAAATAACGCCCTGATGATGCCCTGGTAATCGATCCCGGGATGTTCGTAAAACCGGGCGTCTTCGCCGGCGATGAAAGCCTGTTTGAGAAAATCGGGCATTTCCTGGACCGTCACCGGGATGCGGCGCTTCTCGCCGAAGACGCCGATCAGTTTGCCATCTGAACTGAAAACCCTGAGCGGAACCTGGAGTTGCACATCGCGCAGAGTCTCCACGTCGGGCAGGTCCGGTTCAAGCACCAGGTAAGTAACCCCGACGACCGCAACACCCAGAAGTGCAGAAACCAGGAGAAATATCATCGACCTTCGAAACAGTTTCTTCACAAGTGGTTCCCGCTATGGTATTTTCCGGAAGTCGGATCTGGTTAAAAGGACATCAATCAAGATTACGATAATACGCGGCTAGCATGGAAGCGGCCAATCCCCAAAAATGTGTTGGTTGACACGCTTTATCAACCCGTTTCCAAGCCCTCCGCAAAAAAAAAAGTGAATTGACCATTGAGAAACGAAACGTTTTCTGTTAAAAACTAGTTTAGGAAGTGTCAATAAACCATTGTCGAGCAAAGGATTGAGGGCAATTTTGAAACTCTTCGGCACCAAATCACCACCCTTAATGGGCTTGGATATCGGGTCATCAAGCATTCGCTTGTTGCAGCTTTCCCGGCATGGAAATTCTTATCGGATCGATCATTTTGCGATCGAGTCCCTGCCTCCTGGTGTGATCGTTGAAAAATCGGTCCAGGACATTGAAGCCATCTCAGATGCGATTCAAACGGCGGTAAGAAACTCGGGATCGAGTTCGAAGTACTGCGCAGTTGCAGTATCGGGTTCGGCTGTATTCACCAAAACGATCAGTCTCCCCTCCAACCTGGCTGAAGCAGATATAGAAAGCCAGGTGCAGATCGAGGCCAATCAATATATTCCTTACCCGCTGGATGAAATCAGCCTCGATTTCGAGGTGCTCGGGCCTTCAGCCCGGAATGCGGACATGGTGGATATCCTGCTCGCGGCCAGCAAAAACGAAAACGTTGAAAGCCGGCAAGATGCCCTCGAGTCCCTCGGCCTGAAAACCCGGGTTGTAGACGTAGAGTCTTTTGCCATGGCCAACGCCTTCGAGTTGATTCGCGAACGGGAAGGAATCAGGAGTACCGAAACCATCGGTATCTTCGATGTGGGCTACGACCTGTCCAGTTTGCTTATCCTGAGAAACGGCCGGGTGGTCTACACGCGTGATCATCCCTTTGGCGGCAATCAGCTGATTGAAGAGATCATGCGGCGTTATGACATGAGCGCCGAGCAGGCCAGTTTCTTCCTGCGCGGGGAGGCAGGTCCCGAGAATTTCGAAGAAGAGGTTCTTGAACCATTCATGCTGAACGTGGTGCACCAGATCAGCCGTGCATTGCAGTTTTACAGTTCCAGCGCCGAGTTCTCCAACATCAGGACCATTTACCTTGCCGGAAGCATGGCTTCCGTCAAGGGCCTGGCAGAACTCGTAGAGCAGGAACTGGGGATAAAGACAGGTATTGCTGATCCAATCAGCGGACTCGAATTGTCGCCGTCGGTGGCAGTTGCTGCACTGAAAAGGAATGCGCCCAATCTGATGATTGCCATGGGGCTCGCATTAAGGGGGTTTGACTGATGGCCAGAATCAATCTCCTGCCATGGCGTGAAGAAGCGCGCAGGGAGCGCCAGCGCCAATTCCTGTACTCGCTGATGGCAACCTTGGTACTGGGTGCGATCCTGGTATTGATGGTTGGGCTGTTCTTTGATCAGCGCATCAGTCACCAGGAAGCCCGAAACCAGCAAATCCAGGTCGAAATCAACCGGCTGGAGCAACGGATCGCGCGTATCCGGGAACTGGAGAAAACGCGCGACCGCCTGCTTTCACGCAAACAGATCATTGAATCGCTGCAAGCCAGCCGCTCGCTCACAGTGGAATTACTGGACAAGCTCGCGAAAACCATTCCCGTTGGAATCACGCTCACCAACGTGAGGCAGCAAGGCAACAATCTGACCTTGCTGGGTACCAGCCAGTCCAACGCCAGGGTATCTGCTTATCTGCAGAGCCTGGATGAAATGGACCTTTTCGTCAGGCCTGAACTGCAATATGTCAGGGCGGCTGAAAAACCGGCGAGTCGTGTTGAAAGCTATGAATTTGCCATCAGCGTCAGGCTGGATAACACCAGGAAAGACGAAGATGAAGAAACCGGCCTAGAGCCGGTAGGAGCCGGCTGATGCTCAACGAATTACGCGATCTTGATTTTAATGACATCGGAAGTGCTCCGGCGTCGGTTCGATACATCATCCTTGGATTTCTGCTGGTCATCATCCTGGGCATCGGCTATTTCCTTCTGATCAAGGCAAAAACGGAACAGTTGGAGCTGGTGCAAAACATGGAAACCACGCTCAGGGTGGATTTCGAAGCCAAGCAGGCGAAGGCAGCCAATCTCGAGGCCTACGAATTACAGCTGGCGGAAATGCAGGAGTTGCTTGAAACCATGTTCCGGCAATTACCCAGCAAGACCGAGATGGACAAGCTGCTGGTAGATGTGTCGCAGACTGCGCTGGGTGCAGGAATCGATGTTCAGCTGTTCCAGCCCAATGCCGAGGCCTACCACGACTTTTATGCGGAGCGCCCGATTTCCGTCAGGATGCTGGGCGATTATCACCAGTTTGGTGAATTCGTCAGTGGCGTAGCGTCGCTGCCGCGCGTGGTCATTCTCACCATGCACGACATCGCACTGCGCCGGGCAAATGAACGTGACGTCGGTGCCAATGCCGGGGATGGCCGCCTGATACTGGAAGGCACGGTGAAGACCTATCGTTACATCGATGAAGAAGAGGCGATGGAACGGGCCGAGGCGGGTGCGCCATGAACAATCCAAATACCAGTAAAAATTTGTTGATCGTCACTCTGATACTGCTGTCGAGCCCTGATGGTTGCATGTTCCGGAAGGCAGGACGACCTCAATCGCTATATTGCAGAGGTAAAAGCCAGGCCGGCGACACCGATTCCGCCGATTCCACCCGTGCGGACTTACACACCCTATGTATATGAAGGTTTATTGGGCAGGGATCCGTTCCGCCAGTCAACCAGTGAGGGCAGTGACCAGGTGGCTCAGAGCGGAACAGCCAAAGGCCCGCGGCCTGATTTGCAGCGGCCAAGAGAATACCTGGAAAGATTTGAGCTCGACACCCTGTCAATGGTGGGGACATTTTCCAAAGAATCATCTGAGTGGGCTCTGATACGTGATCCGGATGGTGTTATTCACCGGGTTGCTGTCGGAAACTATATTGGGAAAAATCACGGCAAGGTTAACGACATTTCAAACGACGAAGTGCAGTTAAGTGAGTTTATTGCCGATGGTATCGGCGGCTGGCTGGTCAGGGAAGCGTCAGTCGCCCTGGGTGGAAGCTAGGAATGGCAACGCTCAAGCGACCAACTTCGAGAGGCATCGCAATGAACAGCATTATGGAATGCACACTGAATCAACCGCAAACCTGTGAGAGAGGGCGCAGCATGCGTAATTGGAGAAAAGGATTTCTTTCAGGCCTGGCCATGATCCTGGTGGTCATGCCAATGGCATCGGCACTGGCGGCTAGTAACGTGACCGGCATCGACCATGCAGCTACTTCTGACGGCGGTGTCGAAATTGCACTGCGAACCGACGGAGACGTGCCACAGGTTAGTGTGTTCGCCACGGAAAATCCGGCCAGGATTGTTCTGGATCTTGCCGATACTGAAAACAGGGTCGGTTCCGAATCCGTGTTTGTTGGCATGGGCCCGGTTCAGCAATATTCGGCAATGGGCGCCGGAGGCAGAACACGGCTGGTCGTCGATCTGTCGCAGTCGGCAGCTTACGATTACAGCGCGGAAAGTGGGCAGGTCATTCTCACCATTGCAGGCGATGGGTCGGTGGCATCCGTGGCAGACTCGCCTTCCGCGGCGCCATCTTCACCGGACCGGGGCGGATACAACGTCACCAATGTTGATTTCCGGCTTGGCGACCAGGGACAGGCAAAGGTGATCGTGAGCCTGGACCGGCCGGGTGCAAGCATGTCAATTCACGAAGGCAGCAACGTGCTGAGTGTTGATATCTTTAATGCGTTCCTGCCGGAATCACTCGACCAGCGGCTTGACGTCATGGATTTTGCAACGCCCGTGCAGTTAATTGATGCCTATGGCGTCAATTCCGGCGTGCGCCTGGACTTGAACACCGCGGGACTTTACGAGCACCTGGCATATGAATCAGGTAATGACCTGGTCGTGGAAGTCCGTCCCATGTCCCAGGGCGCTAAAGAAGCTGAAGAAGTCGAAGTTAAATTCTTCGAGGAAAAAACCTATGAAGGAACCAAGGTTACCTTCAACTTCCAGGACATTCCGGTCCGGTCGGTTTTACAGCTTATCGCTGATGTATCCGATCTGAATATCGTGGTGGCTGACAGTGTCGGCGGCAACCTGACATTACGCCTGACCAATGTTCCCTGGGACCAGGCGCTGGATATCGTCATGGATGCCCGCAATCTCGATATGCGTCGCAACGGCAACGTCATCTGGATAGGTCCTACGGCTGAAATTGCCGCGCGTGAGCAACAGCTTCTGCAAGCCCAGATGGATCGAAGAGTTCTTGAACCGCTGCAGACGGTGCTGATCCCGATCAGCTATGCGAAAGCTGAAGAGCTGATGACCCTGATCCAGGACTCGAGCAATGGACTCGATTCCGAATACGGCCTGCTGTCCGAACGCGGTTCCGTCACCATAGATGAACGCACCAATACCTTGCTGGTTACCGATACGGTCGACAAGATTCTCGAGATCCAGAAACTGGTAACCGAATTGGATTACGCGGTCCGGCAGGTGCAGATTGAATCCCGCATCGTCATCGCCAATTCCGAATTCGCCCATGAACTGGGTGTTCGGTTTGGTGTGAGCTATCTGCATGTTGGCAACAATATTGGCGTGATATCCCCGACTGGCCGGTCTAATGACATTCTCAATCCGGCTATCAATCCCCGCGACGACGGTCTGCTGGATATTCCGGCCTACCCGAACCGTTACAACGTGAATCTTCCGGCCCCAAGCTGCCAATGCGGCAACCATTGCCATGTCGTTCCTGTCCGGTGATTTCCTGCTCGACCTGGAACTGTCGGCACTGGAATCGGAAGGTGAAGGTGAAGTCATTTCCACGCCCCGGGTCGTGACCGCCAACCAGGCTGAAGCGTATATCAAGCAGGGTGTTGAAATTCCTTATGAGAATTCGACGTCATCCGGTGCAACCGCGGTGCAGTTCAAGGAGGCGGTGCTGGAGTTGAAAGTTACGCCATTGATCACGCCGGACAACCGCGTGCAAATGGATCTTTCCGTCAAGCAGAACACCGTGGGTGAAATTTACCAGACAGCGCGGGGCGGTTCCGTTCCTTCCATAGATACCCGGGAGCTGGAAACCCAGGTGTTGGTTGCGAATGGTGATACGGTTGTTCTCGGCGGTATCTTCCAGGATGAAAAGGCTTCCAAGGAAGAGAAAGTGCCATGGCTGGGCGATATTCCAGGCGTAGGGGCACTGTTCCGCCGCCGGGCCAACGAAACCAAAAAACGTGAGCTCCTGATCTTCGTAACGCCGAGCATTGTTGAAGACCGGCCGATTCTCTGATCATCAGCGTATAAAAAGTGACAAGCGCCCGGGCATAGCCCGGGCGTTTGTTTTGCAGGTGCTCTGTTCCGCACAGACCGTTTGTACCGCAGGTCAGAGGCTTCCTGGACTGATGAAATGAACGAACTTCCATTCTCTGACGCATGTGAACGCAACAAGGAACCTATTCTTGGCGTGCTTCAACAAGTGCTTCCGGAAGCAGGCGTGGTGCTGGAAATCGGTTCCTGCACGGGTCAGCATGTCGTATATTTTGCCGCAGCGCTTTCCGGATTGACCTGGCAGCCTTCTGATCGAATTGAATATCTTGGCGGGCTGTCCGGAAGAATTGTGCAGCAAGCCGGCGCGAATGTTCTCAGCGCAATAGAACTGGACGTGACAAAAACCTGGCCGGCGCGACGGTTCCACGCAGTATATTCCGCCAACACCGCGCATATCATGAACTGGAATTCCGTCTGTGCCATGTTTGCCGGCACCGGGTCGGTTCTCGTGCCCGGCGGCCCGTTCTGCCTTTACGGCCCTTTCAACGAGGATGGCCGGTTCACCTCGAAAAGCAACGAGGAATTTGATTTCAGCCTGCGGGCCCGGGACCCCGGCATGGGCGTTCGCGACCTTGAGGCGCTTGAATCACTGGCGCAATGACCATCAGATGAAGTTAACGCAGCAGTTTCGGCTTCCGGCCAATAATTCGCTGCTCGTGTTTCGAAAAGAACAGGAATAGGAAGATGTTCGAAATTAAAACTGCCGGTCAGGATTCAGGCTATGAGGGCCTGCTGGAACAAGCTGCTGCTTTGTTAGCCGGTCAAAATGACGTCGTTGCGAACGCAGCAAACCTTTCTTCTTTTCTTTTTTACTCGCTGGAAGACGTCAACTGGGCCGGTTTTTACTTTCTGAAAAACGGCCAATTGCTGGTTGGCCCCTTCCAGGGAAAGCCGGCCTGTGTGTCGATCCCGCTGGGCAAGGGGGTTTGCGGTAAAGCCGCTGAAACCGGCAGGGTTCAACGGGTTGCCGACGTGCACGCTTTTGAAGGCCACATTGCCTGCGATGCCGCGTCACGTTCTGAAATCGTACTCCCGTTGATCAAGGACGGAGAACTGCTCGGCGTACTTGATATCGACAGCCCGGTTGAGAACAGGTTTGACGAAGAAGACGAGCAATTCCTGGTGAATGTGGCTGCGATTTACATAGCATCACTGGCCTGACACGAACGGTTCCGTATTCTCTAGCCATCAACGCTTGCAGTGAGTCTTAGCCATTCGGCTGGATGAATATTCCCGCCGCTGATCAGGACTCCGACTTTGCGACCCGCAAAAATCTCCGGATGGTTGCGAACAGCGGCAATGACTGTTGCCGAAGAAGGTTCGATCAGGATTTTCAATTTTGACCAAAACAGGATCATTGCCTCACGCAGGTCGTCATCGCTGACCGTCAACACCCGCTTGACCTGGGTGCTGATCACGTGGAAATTACGGATTCCGACGATCGCCCTGAGACCGTCCGCGATGGTATCAGGTGAAAACTGATCTATAATTTTTCCTTGTTGCAGACTCGCCACGGTATCTGCTGCTCCGTCGGGTTCGACTGCGTAAACATCAATTCCCCGGTCCCGCGTGGCGATGGCCGTTCCGCTGACCAGGCCGCCTCCGCCGAGGGGGGTCACGATGATTTCCAACGTTGGTATTTCCCGCTCGAGTTCCAGTGCGGCTGTTCCCTGGCCGGCAATAATTCGGGCGTCGTCGTAGGGGTGAACCGGTATCATTCCCTTCTCCACCAGCTTTTCCAGTTCATTAACCCGGTCTTCATTGCTTGGCCGGCAAAAATGAACCTGTCCTCCATAACTGCGGACGGCTTCGATTTTCATCCGGGAAGAATTTTCAGGCATCACGACATGGGCTGTCCGGCCGTCCAGCCTGGCCGCCAGCGCGAGGGCCGCGCCATGATTTCCGGAGGAGTGGGTTGCAACGTCTCCTCTAACGCCCTGCTCCGACAGGCAGGCAATGGCATTAACGGCTCCCCGGAACTTGAAAGCCCCGGTGCGCTGGAAATTTTCGCATTTGCAGTAAAGCCTGCACCCCATCACCTCATCCAGGATCGGATCATTGAGAACCGGTGTCACGCGCGCTTGCTGCCGGATCCGGGCATGGGCCAGGTAAATGTCCTCGATATCGGGTATGTCTGTTGCTGCGCCTTGTTTCATTTCTGACGACTCTGGGGTGTGGTTGCACCTATAATAATGCCCTCGATAAAGGAAATACCATGAAAAACGGCACTTCCGGAAAAGTGATTTACCGAACCGACTATACCCCGTATCCGTGGACGCTGGAGCAGGCGATTCTCCGGTTTGAAATTGGGGACGAATCAACACGGATTCTGTCCACACTGCATTTCAGGCTGGATGACGTGACCGCTGCGGTCACGGATATCGAACTGGACGGCCAGAACATGGAACTGGTTTCCGTTGCGCTGAACGGCAGAAAACTGGACAGCAGCGGTTATTCCCTGGGAGCCGAAAAACTCGTCATCCACGATGCGCCGGCAGTTGCCAAACTGGAGATTGAAGTACTTGTCCGGCCGTATCAAAACACCGCCCTGGAGGGCCTGTACCCGTCCGGCGATTTCCTGCTGACGCAGTGCGAGGCCGAAGGTTTCAGAAAAATCACGTACTTTCCTGACCGGCCGGACGTCATGACCCGTTTCGAGGTCACGATTGTCGCCGATAAACAACGATTCCCGGTGCTGCTTTCAAACGGCAACGCGGTTGATTCGGGAGACTTGCCTGACGGCCGGCATTGGGTTCGCTGGGATGACCCGTTCGCCAAGCCGTCTTATTTATTTGCCCTTGTGGCAGGAGACCTTGCATGCGTTGAAGACACGTTCAGGACGCGCAGCGGACGGGAAGTGGCGCTCCGGGTTTATGTTGAGTCAGAAAACCTCGATCGATGCGAACATGCGATGGAATCGCTGATCCACTCGATGAAATGGGACGAGGACAGGTTTGACCTTGAGTACGACCTCGACGTCTACAACATCGTTGCGACCAATGATTTCAATATGGGCGCAATGGAAAACAAGTCGCTCAATATTTTTAATTCCAAGTATGTTCTGGCCAGGCAGGACACCGCCACCGACGGAGACTACCAGGGTATCGAGGGTGTCATAGCCCACGAGTATTTCCATAACTGGACCGGTAATCGTGTCACTTGCCGCGACTGGTTCCAATTGACCCTCAAGGAAGGCTTGACGGTTTTCCGGGACCAGGAGTTTTCATCCGACATGCAATCCCGGGCGGTCAAGAGAATTCGCGATGTCAGGCAGTTGCGCAGCAAGCAGTTTCCCGAGGACAGCGGCCCCATGGCGCACCCCATACGCCCGGACCAGTACGTTGAAATCAATAATTTCTACACGATGACCGTGTACCAGAAAGGTGCCGAAATCATCCGCATGTACCATACCTTGCTGGGCGAAGCAGGTTTTCAGAAAGGTATGAAGCTCTATTTTGAGCGTCATGACGGCACGGCAGTCACCTGTGACGATTTTCTTGCCGCGATGGCGGATGCAAATGATACGGACCTCGGGAAGTTTGGACTCTGGTACGGACAATCGGGCACGCCTCAATTGACGGTGGCCGGCAGTTATGATGCCGGTAGGAAGCGGTTCACGCTGGACTTCACCCAAAGGACTCCGCCCACGCCCGACCAGGTCAATAAACAGCCGCTGGTCATTCCCGTGTCAGTCGGCCTGGTCACACCGGGCGGTGAACATTTGCCGCTGCAGATTGCCGGTGAAAGCCGGGCGTCCGGAACATCCCTGACGCTGGTGGTGGATCAGGAGCACCAAAGTTTTGTTTTCGAAGGAATCAACGAAGCGCCGATTCCGTCACTGCTCAGGGGCTTTTCTGCGCCGGTGAAACTCGATTACCCCTATTCAAGCACAGACCTGGCCGTACTGATGGCGCATGACAGCGATGATTTCGTGCGCTGGGAGGCGGCGCAGTTGCTTGCCCAGCGGGAGATCCTGGCCAATGTGAAGCGGATTGCCGGGGGTTCAGAACCCGTGCTCAAGCCTGAGCTCGTCGAGGCATTCCGGGCGCTTCTAAACGACACGGATTCAGATCCTGCCCTGGTGGCCGAAGCATTGACGTTGCCGGGGGAAGACTATCTTGGCGAACAGATGCAGATTGTGGATGTTGACGGAATTCACGCCGCGCGAAAATTCGTCAAGTCGGGGTTAGCCGGAACGTTGGTGGAAGCTTTTACCGGACGCTACCACTCGATGGCCGGCAGTGGTCCGTATTCCAAATCACCCGACGCAATGGCTCGTCGCAGCCTCCGCAATGTCTGCCTTTCATTCCTGCTCGAGTCGGAAACGGGCATTGATTTGGCGCTGGCTCAACTCGCTTCCAGCGACAACATGACCGACACATTGGCGGCACTGCAAGGGCTGGTGTGGGCCGGGGCACCCGATGCGGATGCTGCATTGCGTGCTTTCGAGAGCAAGTGGCAGCAAGATGCGCTGGTGATGGACAAGTGGTTTGCCATCCAGGCCGCTATCCCCGGCAAACGAGCCGTGGAAAGGGTTCGTACCTTGCTTTCACATCCGGGGTTCAGCATTGCAAACCCGAACAAGGTCCGTTCACTGATTGGTGTTTTCTCGATGATGAACCCTACCGGGTTTCATTCGCCGGATGGCTCGGGTTATCGCCTGCATGCAGAGCAGATTATCGCACTGGATGCACTTAATCCGCAGATTGCGGCACGCATGGCGGGCGCTTTCAATCCGTGGACGCGGTTCGATGTGCATCGCCGTGACCTGATGCGTGCCGAACTGACACGGATCGCTGCGATTAAGAGCCTTTCACCGGATGTTGCCGAAATCATCAACAGTGCCATCGGCATGGAAAAACTGTCGGGGCGTCATGAATCCGATTGATCAGGTCCCCATTCTCCTGATTATGCTGGTAGCGACGCTGGCCCAGGTGCTATTCATCGAAGTTGGCTTTCGTTACGGGTTTTCCAGGCGGATCGGGCCGGTCAAAGCCCAGATGGCGCAGGTGCGCGCGATCATGGGGGCATCACTGGGTTTGCTGGCTTTCATGTTGGCGTTCAGCTTCAGCATGGCGCAAAAGCATTTTGAGGAGCGGACAGCGGCTTACATGTCGGAAGTCAGCGCTATTGACTCGGCGTTTCGGGGTGCGGACCTGATCCAGCCAAGCTCCCGGGCCGAAGCCAAAGAGCTGCTGGTGAATTTTGCGGCACTCCGATTGGAAACAAGCGCTGCGGCGCGGCAGGACGACATTGAAGCCGTGGTGGCGATGATCAGAGAATCAGAACGGATGCACGACCAGCTTTGGTCGATTGCTGAATCTTCGATGGAAAATCCAGCCAAACGCGATGAAACCGGTATATTTGCCCAATCCGTGCTGGCCATGATCGCTGCTCATGACGCCAGGCTGCAAGCCGCCGTGTTTAACCGCATCTCGCCGATAATCTGGCTCACCTTGTTCCTGATGTCGTTGTTATCCATGGTCGTCATGGGTTACCAGGCTGGGCTGACGGGAGCACGGAGCAGTCTGGCGACGTGGACACTGGCGATTACTTTTTCCGCGGTCATGACGCTCATTACAGACCTGGATCGCCCGAATATGACGTTGTTCAAAATGAACCAGGATCTGCTGATCGAGCTGGAGAACAGAATGGAAGTCGATGTCACAGTGAATCCGGCGGGCGGCGATTGATCCGGGATAACCGGCGCTTCGGGCGGCGCTACATTTATGTCAGAACCCGAACCCGGTGTTTCGCCTGCCCGGTTCAGTATTCGTCAAGCGCCTTGATGAGAAGGCTGCGCTGAAGATCGGCTTCCGGCCGGGTTGCGAATTTTGGCGACAAACGCAAATCGCTGCCAAAGCGAATATTGAACTGGAAGCCTTCCCCTTCTTCCGCAGCGAATACCCGGGTCAGAAAAATTACCTTGTCCAGGACTATCGCATAACCCTGCAATTCGTACATTCGTCCTTTCATTGAATGACTCCTTGGGCGCCGGGACTGTTCCCTATTCTATAATCTTTCAGGGCGGGGCGACTGAATACAAACCATGCGAGTCAGGGCCGGTGGATCAAGGGTGTGCTATTCTGAAAGGCGTGAAATTACTGGTTCAAATTTTTCTGCTGACGGCCCTGGCGGGTTGCGCCAGCCCGTACCGCACCGTCTACACTTCCCCGGAAGGGGATTATTACATCGAGGAACGGGCCGCACAAAGCGCGTACTACGTGCCGGATTCAGTCATGTATGCGGGCATAGGGTTTGACCCCTGGTGGATCATCGCTAACCCGTCCCTTTCATTTATTTACTACAACCCGGGATATTACCAATACTACCTGGCAGCCTGGTATGACCTGATGTACCCGTCTTATTACGGTTACTACGGGAGGTATTATTCCAACTGGTGCCCCCCGTTCCGGGTTCACCACGGCCATCTATCCCCGGGTTCGAACAGTATCGCAGACAGCTCCATCCCGGCGCCGTTTATCGACAGTCGCCAGATGACCACAAGGAAGGATTTGTGGCGGCCACCCGGTAACAAGCATTCTGACCGGCCGATCAAACCCGGCGATATGGCCGCATACAAGAGCATGGGCCAGCCCCGGTCAATGAGTTCTTTTATGAATGCTCCAGGCAACCCATCCATTTCGACTACGGGAATCAGCAATAGCCGCTCTGTGGGGATGGGGAGTCCCTCTTTTGGCTCACCTCCCGTTGATCGCGGTAACAAAATGTCCGGATCATTACGCGGCCGGGACAAACAGTGAGTCTGCTTCTGATTCTCGACGTTACTGCCATTTCTTTTTGAATTTCAGTACAATACGCGGCTCCTGAGTCAGGTTGGATTGCGATGCTGTATCCCCGGAAGTTTGACGTGATCGTGATTGGCGGCGGCCATGCCGGCACCGAAGCGGCGCTCGCCTCTGCGCGGAGCGGGGCGGATACCCTGCTGATCACCCACAGCATAGAAACCATTGGCCAGATGAGTTGCAATCCGGCGATCGGTGGAATTGGCAAGGGCCACCTGGTCAAGGAAATCGATGCGATGGGTGGCGTCATGGCCAGGGCTGCGGACGCGGCCGGCATCCAGCTGCGAACCTTGAATTCGAGCAAGGGACCGGCAGTGCGCGCCACACGCGCCCAGTGTGACAGAAACCTCTACCGGGCTTTCATTCGCAGCAGCGTAGAACGTCAGGAACACCTGTCCATTTTCCAGGCGCCCGTGGATGACCTGTTGCTGGAGGGCGAACGCATCGCGGGCTGCAGGACGGCGACGGGGCTGGAGTTCCGGTCGGCGGCAGTGGTTCTGACGACGGGGACATTCCTGGGGGGAAGAATTCATATCGGCGAAGAGCAGTTTTCCGGGGGCAGGGCCGGCGACCCGCCATCCAATGTGCTGGCGGCGCGTTTGCGGGAAATGCCCTTTACGGTCGCACGGTTGAAAACCGGCACACCACCTCGAATTGATGGCAAAACGGTTGATTTCAGCGTTATGCAGGAACAACCTGGTGATGTTCCCACTCCTGTTTTTTCCTACCTCGGCAAGGGTGATGACCATCCGCAGCAGGTCTGCTGCTGGATTACCTACACATCAGCGCAAACCCACGACATCATCCGCGAAGGGCTGCATCGTTCGCCCATGTATTCAGGCGTCATTGAAGGTGTCGGGCCACGATACTGCCCGTCCATCGAGGACAAGGTGGTCCGTTTTGCTGACCGGGACAAGCACCAGATTTTTGTCGAACCCGAAGGCCTGCAAACCCGCGAACTCTATCCAAACGGTATCTCGACCAGTTTGCCCTTTGATATTCAGCTGAAGTTCGTCCGAACGATCCGCGGTTTCGAAAACGCGCATATCACCCGCCCCGGATATGCCATCGAATACGATTTCTTTGACCCGCGCGAATTGCACGGGCATCTCGAAACCAAACATGTGCCCGGCTTGTTTTTTGCCGGCCAAATTAACGGCACAACCGGATACGAAGAAGCGGCCGCACAGGGTTTGGTTGCGGGTATCAATGCCGCCCGGTTAACCCGGGGCGAGGCCATGTGGACACCGGGGCGCGATGAAGCTTACATCGGCGTGATGATCGACGACCTGGTTACCCAGGGTACGCTCGAGCCGTACCGCATGTTTACCAGCAGGGCGGAATATCGCCTGCAGTTGCGCGAAGACAATGCGGATTTGCGCCTGACGGAAAAAGGACGCGAACTGGGCCTGGTTTCAAAAGAACGATGGGCGGCATTTTGCCGAAAGCGCGACACCATCGAATCTGAACGCCAGCGTTTGCACGATATTTGGGTGGCTCCGGGCAGCGGTGTTGCCGGTGAGCTCGAATCCGCCCATGGTATTGCAATCAGCAAGGAAAGCAGGGCGCTGGATTTACTCAAACGTCCGGAAATGGACTACGTCAAACTGGTATCCCTGGAAGGGATTGCGCCCGGAGTTGACGACAGCGCTGTGGCGGAGCAGGTCGAAATACAGCTGCGCTATGCGGGCTACCTGAGCCGGCAGAAAGAGGATATTGAACGGCGCCTGCGGCACGAGGGCCTGCGGATTGCAGACGATTTCGACTACTCGGGTGTTCGGGGTCTTTCTTCAGAAGTACGCGAAAAGCTGGAAAGGGTCAAACCCGATACCGTCGGCCAGGCTTCCCGGATTCCCGGGATGACACCTGCGGCGATCTCACTTCTCCTCGTGCATTTGAAAAAAGTACGCCAACAAGTCGCTTGACGCCAAAATTTTTGGGTTTTGGACATTTATCACGATTTCAAAACAATCTGTTGACAGTTTTTTAACATGAAATCATTAAGCTAGAGTCGTAAGTTGACTGTGCCTAGCGCGTCGCTCCTCAAGACAGGCAGTCCCCACACTTCTATGCCTAGGCGATGCGCATTCAAGCCCCGGATCATTCCGGGGCTTTTTTTTTGCGGGCCAGTTGTTCATTATGTCCTGAATCGGCAAACCCGGGCGAAGTTCAAGCAAAACCCTGATGATCAATCCTTTCAAACGTTTCGCCCGGTCGCTGATCCGTGGCGCCCGCACCCTGGCAGAAAGATTCCTAGTTCCTCCTGGCGATGACCGGGAAAACATCGAAGCCGGCTTGTCCCAACTGCCGGTTTATGCGCTCAAGGGTTTCTGCATGGGCAGTGCAGACATTATTCCGGGTGTCAGCGGCGGGACGATGGCCCTGATCCTGGGTATCTACGAACGGCTGTTAACAGCCATTCGCTCCTTTGACCGGGCCTGGCTGGAAAGCCTGCTCAAGTTGCGGTTGGTGGAGGCATTGGCCAGAAACGACCTGGTGTTTTTGCTGCCGTTGCTGACAGGAATCGCGCTTGCCCTGTTGTTTTTCACCCGCGTTATTCCTTTGCCTCTGCTGATCATTACCCACCCGGAATTGATTTACGGCCTGTTCTTCGGCCTGATTCTTGCCTCTATTGTCGTCCTGTTCCGGGAAGTCAAAAAATATGGCATCACTGAAGCCCTGATTACGATTGCGGGAATTGTGCTTGGCCTTGCCATCGTCAATCTCGTTCCGGTTGAGACTCCAACCGCATTGTGGTTCATTTTCCTGTGCGGTTTTGTGGCCATCAGCGCGATGTTGCTGCCCGGTATCTCCGGCTCCTTCATCCTCCTGATACTCGGCAAGTATGCTTACATTATCACTGCGTTCAGCGAGTTCAACTTCACAGTGATCCTGGCTTTTGGCGCCGGCGCACTGGCAGGCCTGATCGTCTTCTCACGCACGATTGGCTGGCTGCTAAAACACTACCACCAGCCTACTTTGCTGGTCATCAAGGGAATACTGATCGGTTCCCTGTGGATGATCTGGCCTTTCCAGGACCGTACGTACGAGATGGTGAGGGGGAAGGAAAAGCTGGTGGGCACCAGCCCGGTGTGGCCTGATGCAATCGACACCACGGTAGTCGCATCGGCTGCTTTCCTGGTCGCAGGATTTGTACTGGTGATGGTGATCAACCGGTTTTCAACGCGGAAGGGCCAGGTGGCCGAACAGTGAGGGTCAAAATTCCTGCAGCGTTTGCAAAAAAACCGGTAAGACTATTTATGATTCCTGCCTTGAAGCAGTTTCAGTATAGTTGGCCGGCAGGATTTTTTCAGAACGTCGGGAATCAGACAGGCGGGATGCTTGTCATGGCCGCTGACCGGCGTATTACGGTAGAATTCAACGCTTTCGAAACCCGCACGCCACCAGGAACACTTTCATGAGCACTGACAGCGTTACAACGCCGACCAATTTCATACGCAATATCATTATCCAGGACCTGGAATCCGGAAAGCACGATCTTATCGTCACCCGTTTCCCACCGGAACCCAACGGACACCTGCATATTGGCCATGCGAAATCGATCTGCCTGAATTTTGGCGTCGCTGCAGAATTCGGCGGCAAGACCAACCTGCGTTTCGATGACACCAATCCCCTGAAAGAAAACGAAGATTTCATGTTGGCGATCATGGAGGACGTGCGCTGGCTGGGCTTTGAATGGGATGGCTTATTCCACGCGTCGGATTATTTTCAGCAACTTTATGAATATGCGGTGCACCTGATCAAGACCGGCAAAGCATATGTCGAAGAGTTGAGCGCCGAAGAAATTCGCGAATACCGGGGAACACTGACAGTAGCCGGACGTGAGAGCCCGTATCGCGACCGTCCGATTGAAGAAAACCTGGATCTGTTTGAACGCATGAAAGCGGGTGAATTTGAAGACGGCACCCTGGCCCTGCGCGCAAAAATAGACATGGCATCCCCGAACATCAACATGCGTGACCCTGTCGTTTACAGGATCCGTAATGCTTCGCACCATCGCACCGGCGATGAATGGCATATTTACCCGATGTATGACTGGGCGCATGGCATTTCCGATGCAATTGAGGGGATAACGCATTCCCTTTGCACCCTGGAATTTGAAGACCACCGCCCGCTTTATGAATGGTTCCTGGAAAACATTCCGGCGCCCAGCCGTCCCCGGCAAATTGAATTTGCTCGAGGGAACCTGGACTACACCGTGATGAGCAAGCGTCGCTTGCGCGAACTCGTTGAGGAAAAACGGGTCAGCGGTTGGGATGATCCCCGGATGCCAACGCTGGCCGGTTTTCGCCGTCGAGGGTTCACCCCGGAGGCGATCCGGGCCTTCTGGACCGAGATGGGCATTTCCAAAACGGACAGCATCATTTCCATGAGCGTATTGGAAAATGCAGTGCGTAACGATCTGAACGTCAGGGCGCCGCGCACCATGGCGGTTCTCAACCCACTAAAGGTCGTTCTCACCAACTATCCGGAAGGCACGACCGAGTGGCTGGAAGCGCCCAATCACCCCCAGAACGAAGACATGGGAACCCGGCAGATCGCGTTGACGCGGGAGATCTGGATCGAGCGTGACGATTTCATGGAAAACCCGCCCGGAAAGTATTTCCGGCTGAAGCCAGGAGGCGAAGTGCGTCTGCGCAATGCTTTCATCGTGCAATGCACGGATGTGATCAAAGACGACCAGGGTGAAGTCATTGAATTGCACTGCACGTTTGATCCCGATACCCGTTCAGGTATGCCGGGCGCATCCCGAAAAGTGAAAGGCACCATTCACTGGGTTTCAGCTGTTCACGGAAAACCCGTAGAAATTCGGCTTTGCGACCGCTTGTTCACAGTGCCAAACCCTTTAGGCGACAAGGACCGCGATTACCGTGATTTCCTCAATCCACACTCGCTTGATGTCATCACGTGCGGGATCGTGGAGTCGGCGGTTGCAGAGGGTGTCGCAGGCGATTTTTACCAGTTTGAACGTACAGGCTATTTCTGCCATGACAACGTGGATTCCAGGCCGGGGCAGCCGGTTCTGAACCGTATCGTGACACTGCGAGATTCCTGGGAAAAAATTGAGAGAGAACTGGCCCAAAACTGAGTTGGCGGCAACCGGCTACCAGTATCCGTAAGGGTGCATGACTTAATTCATCCTCAATATTACCGGGGGATTTGATACACTTTTCCGAAATTCCTTAAAATCACCCGGGAGAAGCGAAATGGGCTGGACTATCCTCATCATTCTTGTTGGCGCTGTTCTTTTGGCCATTTCGATTTACAACCGGCTGGTTGCCGGGCGTAACCGGTTCAAGAACGCATTTGCCCAGATCGATGTTCAGTTGACCCGGCGTCACGACCTGATTCCCAACCTGGTCGAAACAGCCAAGGGTTATATCAAGCATGAGCGCGAAACGCTCGAAGCGGTAATCAACGCGCGCAACACCGCGGTTAGCGGCTTGAAAGCAGCTGCGGCCGACCCGTCCAACCCCGAAGCGATGAAGAATCTGGCTCAGGCCGAACAGGGTTTGTCCGGTGCGCTGGGCCGGCTGTTTGCGCTGTCCGAGGCGTATCCCGATCTCAAGGCTAACCAAAACATGATGCAGCTCTCCGAAGAGCTGACCACGACGGAGAACAAGGTCGCGTTCGCTCGCCAGGCCTACAATGATTCGGTGATGGATTACAACACGTTGCGTGAGTCCTTCCCGAACAACTTTTTTGCCGGGTGGTTCAGTTTCCGGCCAGCGGAATTACTCGAAATCGAAGACGAGGCCAAACGCGAAGTCCCCAAAGTCAGCTTCTGAATGTTCAGTTCGCCACCGGAGCAGCAGGGAAGCGCAGGCAATGGAGGCAGGACGATTTTGCCGCAGGCAAAGAAGCCCTGCCGGAATGCCGTAGCGCTTGCAGGCAATGGAGGCAGGACGATTTTGCCGCAGGCAAAGAAGCCCTGCCGGAATGCCGTAGCGCGTGAGGATTCCTGGTGTCTTCCCGGCTGGCGCAGCCAGAGGGAAGACCAGATCATGCTGTCGAGCGCAGCCGCCTTCCGGCGCAGCCGGGAGCAGGGAAGCGAGACTCAACAATGAACTTCTTTGAGCACCAGGACCGGGCGCGCAAGCAGTCTCGCTGGCTGATTGCTGTTTTCATCCTGGCTGTGTTGGCCATTGTTGCGGCGATCGACCTTTTGCTGCTGGTCGCAATCGGAGCCACCACACTTGAGCCCGGCGCAGAATCGCATTCGATGGTGCAGATAGCGGCGGCAAATTTGCCTCTGCTCGTTGGCGGCGCGATAGCCTGCGTTGCGGTAATTGGCCTGGCCAGCCTGTTTAAAACGGCCAGTTTGCGCTCCGGTGGCGGCCAGGTCGCACGTCAGCTGGGCGGCACACTGGTCGAATCCGATACCCGCGATGCCAACAGCAGGCGTTTGCGCAACGTCGTCGAGGAAATTGCCCTCGCTTCCGGGGTTCCGGTCCCGGAGATCTACGTACTTGAACAAGAGTCCGGAATCAATGCCTTCGCCGCCGGCTTTACGCCGACTGACGCCGCAGTGGCCGTTACCCGTGGAGCACTGGAGAAACTCAGCAGAAACGAATTACAGGGTGTGATAGCCCACGAATTCAGCCATATTCTGAATGGTGATATGCGCATCAATATCCGGCTGATGGGAATGCTTTTCGGAATCCTGCTGTTGGCTATCATCGGGCGAAGAGTCCTGATCCACTCGCACTTTGCGGGTCGCTCCAGGGATAAAAGCGGAGCTGCCGTGCTCTTGATTGCGTTCGGTCTGATGGCAGTTGGCTACGTGGGGCTTTTTTTTGGCCGCTGGATCAAGGCAGCGGTCTCGCGGCAGCGGGAATACCTGGCAGATGCTTCTGCAGTCCAGTTTACGCGTGATCCATCGGGTATCGGCGGAGCCTTGAAAAAGATCGCGGTTTACAGTGAAGCTTCCTACCTGAATGCAGATACTGAAGAAATCAGTCACATGCTATTTGGGGAAGGGCGCAAGATGATGATGTTCTCGACGCACCCGCCTTTGAACAAGCGGATCAGCCGGGTCGATCCCGGGTTCAGGCCGGAAGAACTTGACAGACTGGCAGCAATGATCGTGCGTGATGAGCTCAAGGCTGCAAAGGCGCAAGAACAACAACAGCAGGAAGATACAAAACCCGACAGGTCGATGTTCGATGCCGGGAAAATCATGGATGGCATCGGTCAGCCCGACTGGAACCGCATGCTGATGGCTGCGGCCATCGCCGCTTCCATTCCCGACAACATCAACCAGGCCGCGCATTCAACCGAGTGGGCGCCCGAAGTGTTGTTTTACACTTTACTGGACAGGAACCGGGAGGTTCGCGAGCAGCAACTGCTCGTTGTTGCCGGCAAAATGGGCAGTGACAGCGAGGCACAGGTGCGTGCATTGCTCGAAGCCGGTGATTTGCCTTCTCCGGAACAACGGTTGCCACTGCTCGAAATCGCTTTTCCGGCGCTCAAGCGCCGTCCGCCGGACTTTGTCAGCCGGGTTTTGGAAACCGCCAAGGCCATGATCGACGCGGATGGCCGGGTTGACGTGTTCGAGTACCTGCTGGCCCGTATCATTACCATGCAGCTATGGGAATCCTACAATCCACAACGTGTGCGGATTGCCGGCAACAAGACGATCAACGCCTGCCGTAACGAGGCGCTGACACTACTGGCCATTCTGGCCTTTCACGGAGCAGATGCTTCCCGGGAAGCTGAAGCTGCCTTCGCGGCCGGACTGGATCTGCTGGGCCTGAACCCGGAAACGCCCATTCCGGATGTTGGCGACTGGATGAAGGCGCTGGATATCGCATTACCGACGCTTGATACTTTGAAGCCTGGCGAGAAAGAAAAACTTGTCAGGGCGATGACCGGTGTCGTACTGCACGATGGACGCCTGGACACAGTGGAACTGGAATTGCTAAGAGTCAGCAGCGACCTGATGCACGTGCCTTTGCCCTTGCTTACTGCTCCGCGGCAAACTTTTCCGCAATCATGATGGTTGGAGCGTTGGTATTGCCCGAAACATGGCATTGATGGAGCTGGAGCCGCCCAGGACTTTTCCGCGTGGCCAATACATTCGGCGGCCATTCATTTCCGGCTCCGGCTCGGTTTCGTAGGACCAGTTCAGAAAATCGAGGCCGATCAGCTTGGCAAGCGCGGCCGGCATGTGGATAAAGGGATGCCAGTCCTTGCCGCCCGCTTCCAGCAGGAGAACGCGATTACCCGGATTTTCAGTCAGGCGGTTGGCCAGAACGCAGCCCGCAGAACCTGCGCCGACGATGATGTAGTCAAATTCCATACGTTTGCGTATTGAAGGTGTTTCTGGATGTTAGCCGATGTCGCCGGGTTGACAAGAATTGAATATTGAAAAAACGAACAAATAAGACAGATGCCTGACTTTAGTCAAGACGCGCTATAATTTGCGGCTCATCTCGTTACGGGTCCGGGCGCAAGGCAATGACACTGACAAAGATTTCCCTGTCGAATCCGGTCGCGGTCATTGTGGCCTGCATACTCGTCGTCATTTTCGGCGTTCTGAGCCTGACCCGTTTGCCGATCCAGATGACGCCTGATATTTCCCGCCCTGAAATCACCATTTCGACCGGTTGGCGGGCCTCGGCGCCCAATGAAATCGAGTCCGAGATCATCGAACCGCAGGAGGATGTGCTGCGGAGTATTCCGGGCATGCTGAAGATGCAATCTTCGGCGAATTACGGCCGGGGCAACATCAATCTTCAGTTCGTCATTGGCACGGATATGAACCGTGCCCTGATTGAAGTGATGAACCGCCTGAACCAGGTTCCACGTTACCCGGTAGACGCCACCGAGCCGGTGATCAGCGTGGGCGGCGATAATTTCGACAAGATCATTGGCTGGTGGGCGATTTTGCCCATGCCGGGAAATCAAACCCCGATTGAAAGCTATCAGGATTTTATTGACGATGTTGTCATCACGCGCCTTGAGCGGGTACCCGGTGTATCCCAGGCCGGGTCTTTTGGAGGCAGGCAGCACGAGATACGGATCACGTTTGATCCCTTCAAGGCCGCCAATATTGGCCTGGATATTTCCGGCATTGCTTCCAGGCTGGGCAGTAATTCGGATGTTTCAGCAGGCCTGAACGAAGTCGGCCGGCGGGAATATACGCTACGGTTTAACGGCAAATACGAGGCTGCTGCCCTTGGCGACCTCGTGCTGGAATGGCGTGAGGGAAAGCCCGTCCTCTTGCGCGATGTCGCCCATGTCGAAAAAACCATGGTGGATCCGACCAATATCCTGCACCAGAACGGGGGTCCTTCCATCGCAATTAACGTGATTCCCGAATCGGGCGTCAATGTTTACGAAGTGATGGCCGGGATCAATGAGGTCGTCGCAGACCTGGCGGCAAACGAACTTCAACGCGCGGGACTGACTATTGCGCAGGATTCGGATGATACGGTGTATATATCTGCTTCGGTCGGCATGGTGCGCAACAACCTGCTGCTTGGAATATCGCTGGCCGTCATTGTCCTTTGGTGGTTCCTGCGCAAATTCCGTGCGACGGTGATCGTTGCTGTATCCATCCCCCTGTGCCTGCTGATGGCGTTCATGGTTCTGGACTTCACCGGCCGGACACTGAATATCATTTCGCTCGCCGGTTTGGCATTTGCGACCGGGATGGTACTTGATGCCGCTATCGTCGTGCTGGAGAATATTTTCCGCCAACGCGAGGCTGGATTGCATGGCAATGAAGCATCCATGCGGGGAGTAACCCAGGTTTGGGGCGCCTTGCTGGCCTCGACCGCCACCACCGTCGCCATTTTCATGCCGGTGATCTTTCTCGAAAATGAAGCAGGCCAATTATTCAGTGACCTGGCGGTAACCATTTCCGCAGCGGTCGTGGCCTCCCTGCTGGTCGCCGTAACGGTCTTGCCGACGGCGGCTGCCAACTGGATAAAAGGTGAGGCAATAGACGACCATCACCGTAACTGGTGGCGCTGGGTCACCAGTCATATCATGAGCTGGACCGGCACACCCGGAAAACGATGGACATGGATTGGCGCCCTGACTCTTGCACCGGTCTTTGTCGCCCTGCTGCTGATTCCGCCTGCTGACTACCTCCCTGAGGGCAAAAAGAACTTTTTCATGGGGTTCATGGTCACGCCACCCGGTATGGGCGTGCAGACCGCCAATGAGGAACTGGTAGATGTAATAGACAGTCGGCTTGCCCCGTATTTAACGGGTGAAAAACAACCCCAGCTCAGAAACTATTTCCTCGGCAGCGCCAAGGGTTGGGGTACTTTCATCGGCGGCGAAGCGGTCAATGATAAAGATGTGGACCAATTGATCGACGTGTTCAACCAGGAAATCATGACGGGGTTTCCTGATACCTTTGGATTTGCAGGTCGGGATCCCATTTTTGGCGGTTCACGTGGCGGACGGATGATAGAAATCGACCTGTCTGCGAATTCGTTCGATTCATTGTTGGATGCAGGCCGGGCAGGCTTCTTTACCGTCATGGAAGCTTTACCAGGAGCCAATATCAGGCCGGTACCCGGCCTGGAAATGGCAGAGCCGGAATTACGCCTGATTCCCGATGATCGCAAAATTGCCGAAGCCGGCTGGAGCCGCTCAAATGTGGCCACAGTCGTTCGGGCCATGGGTGACGGCGCTTTCCTGGGCGAATATTTCGATGGAAATCGCCGGTTCAACGTCGTCATGCGGGCCGAAGGCTGGTACTCACCGGAAGAACTGGCGGCCTTACCAGTCGCAACCGCTAACGGCGAAATCCTGGCGCTTGGCGAGTTGGCCCGGGTCACCCGTACAGCAGGACCTTCTCAAATCCGGCGGATTGATCGCAAAAGGACGCTCACCTTGCAAGTGACGCCGCCCTCTTACATGGCAATGGAAGAAGCGCTGGACATCATCAAGGAGAAGGTCTCGCCGGCGATCATGGAAAAAATGCCCGTTGACGGAACAATCAAGTATCGTGGTACCGCCGAAGCGCTTGACGAAGCACTAAGCAGCATGACCGGAAGCTTTCTGCTGGCAGTGGTCATTTTGTACCTGCTGATTTCCGCCTTGTTCCGCTCGTTCCGTGACTCCCTGCTGGTGATCACGACCCTGCCCATGGCGACGGTCGGGGGTATCATTGCACTGCGGTTGGTCGACCTTGCATTGTTTGCCTCGGGTGGACAGAGAATGGACTTGCTGACCATGATCGGGTTCGTGATCCTGCTGGGCCTGGTCGTCAACAATGCGATATTGCTGGTGTATCGGGCACGCGATGCGGAACGGGAAGGAATGAGTCGTCGTGACGCTGTTGAAAGCGCGGTCCGTTTGAGGTTGCGGCCCATTTTGATGAGTACGGCAACCAGCATTTTCGGCATGTTGCCCTTGATGCTGATGCCGGGCGCCGGCACTGAATTGTACCGCGGAATGGCCGCGGTCATTGTCGGTGGAATGCTGGTCAGCACGTTGCTTACCCTAATTCTCCTGCCCAGCCTTTTGAGAATGAATGAAGAACTGAAGCCAGCCACTAACCTGGTACATGAGCCCGCATAAAATATGAGAATCACTAAATTTACATCAGCCGGGCTGCTGCTCCTGATCCTGCTTTCGTCGATTCAGGTCCAGGCCCAGATGGGCGGTCCGGCCCTGGTCAAAGTGGCCGAGGCCAGTTTCCGGGATATCGCACCCATAACCCTCGTGCCCGGAACGGTTGTCAGCCGCAATGACGCCAGGTTGTCAGCGGAAGTGGCCGGAAGACTGACTTCGGTTGCTGACGTGGGCACGGTTGTCGCCCGGGGTGAAGTGGTTGCCGTCATCGAGGACACTTCGCTTCGCCTGCTCAACACGGAACTGCTGGCCCAGGTCGCAAGGGTCCAGGCGAGGCTGAACTTTCTTGAAAACGAAGAAAGGCGGTTCGCGAAGCTGGCCGAATCGAACCTGGCAGCGGCAACCCAGTTGGACCAGACAATATCTGACCGGGATGTCGCCCGCGGAGACCTCGCCATAGCAGAATCCCGCTTGGCGCAGAATCAGGACCAGCTCGATCGGACACGGATTTTGGCGCCGTTTGGCGGTATCGTTGTTGAACGGTTGATGACTCCCGGTGAGCGGGTAGATGAGGGCACCATGGTCGTGAGGTTGACTGACCAGGAGAACCTGGAAGTCATCGCCCGGGCGCCGCTGGAGTATTTCCGATTTGTCCGGCAGGGGCAGTTGCTGGATCTCCGGGCGGAGTCCGGCCAAGCCGTTGGCCTGGTCCGAACCGTCGTAGCCGTTGGCGATGAGAATACGCACCAGTTCGAGATTCGCCTGGACCTTGATGGCCAGTTGTTTCCGGTTGGGCAGACCTTACGGGTATCAATCCCCACTTCCGAGGTTCGCGAGGCGCTGACCGTTCCAAGGGATGCGCTGGTGTTGCGGCCGGAGGGCCAGAGCGTGTTTGTCATTGATTCGGACAACCAGGCCCGGCAGGTCCAGGTCACCGTGGGTGTGGGACAGGGCGACCGGATCGAGATTCTCGGTGATGTCGAGCCCGGAGACAAGGTGGTGATCCGCGGCAATGAACGCCTTCAGCCTGGCCAGGCAGTCAGTGTCACGGAAGGTTGATGTCGACAGACGCTGAAGCTGTCAAGACGGGAAATTTTTTCGAACGGCTTGTCCAGGTCGAGCACGGCGAGTGGCCGCGCCTGGCCATCGCTTTCCTGTACTTTTTCTTCCTTCTTGGCGGGTACTTCATGTTGCGCCCATTGCGCGGCGCCGTGGCTGCGAGCGACAGCGGGAACCTTCACTGGCTCTACACCGCAACGTTTCTGGCAATGCTGGCTCTCGTGCCGATGTTTGGGTTCCTGGTATCCCGGTTCCGGCGCGGGCAGTTCATTCCTGCAATCTACCTGTTTTTCATTGTGCACCTGGTTTTGTTTGCCGTGGGATTTGAAGGTGACGCAACCCCGGTATGGATGCAGCGCACATTTTATGTCTGGCTGAGCGTATTCAACCTGTTCGTGGTTTCGGTTTTCTGGAGTTTCATGGCGGATATCTTTCGTCCGGGCCAGGCCCAGAGGCTGTTCGGCTTTATCATGGCGGGTGGAAGCATTGGCGCAATCATTGCGCCTTCTGTCACCAAGGGTGTCGTGCCCGTGTACGGCGCTTCGGGGGTAATGCTGACATCGGCAGCATCCCTGTTGCTGGCTACATGCCTGGCAATTTTCCTGGGCAGGTATACGCGCAAGGAACGAGAGAACAGGCCAACCGATGTGATCGGTGGCAGCGTCTGGGAAGGCGCGATCCGGGTATTTCGTTCCGAGTATCTGCTTTATGCCTGCCTGCTGATGCTGTTGCACAACCTGACATCAACTTTCCTGTTCAACGGGCTTGCTGTCCTTGTGAGTGAGCAGATCACCGGGTTTGACGAGCGCACGACTTTCTTCAGCCACGTCGACCAGATCGTCCAGGTATTGGCGTTCCTGTTTCAGTTTTTCATCACCTCGCGACTGGTACGCTACCTGGGTATGTCGAAATCCCTGGTTTTGATACCGTCGTTGCTGGCCGGCGGTTTCATCATCCTCGGCAGTTCAATGGGCATCGTCCTGTTCGCGGCGGTCCAGGTAGCGCAGCGGTCGTTGAACTATGGAGTACTGGGGCCAACCAAAGAGATGTTGTTCACGGTGGTAGACCGGGAAACCAAGTACAAGAGTAAAAACTTCATCGATACGGCCGTTTACCGGGGGAGTGACGTAACGGCCAGCTGGATATTCAAGGGACTCGCTGTCGGCCGGGTTTTCGGTTGCGCAAATTGCATGGATTTACGTGCCGGTCATGGTTGTTTGGGGGTTTGGCGCCTGGAAACTGGGCCAGATCTATACGCAGATGCGGTCTAGCCTGCGGCAGGGTGAAAGCGGGGGCCATTGACTCCTTCCAGGCGCTCGATTGCGCAATGGTAGAGCCTTTCCAGGCTTGCTTCGTTCAGCATGGTCCCGGTAGGCCCGGCGCACCAGTTGCCTTCACCGAACAGCATTAAAACGTGACTGCAGTACCTGGCCGCAAGGTTGACGTCGTGCAGTGCAGCAAACGCCGAATGTGAGCCACTCTGGGTTCGCTTGTGAATCATCTCCATGATTTCCACCTGGTGCCTGAGATCGAGGTGGTTGGTGGGCTCATCCAGCAACATGATATCCGGTTCCTGCACCATCAACGCAGCGAACGCGAGACGCCGGGCTTCGCCGCCGGACAAACCGGTTACGCTGCGTTCCTGGAAACCCTCGAGGCCGACGGCCTGCAGCGCCTCGTTGGCCTTTTCAAGATCGAGAGCCCCCTCACGTTCCCAGTAAGCCAGGTGCGGATGGCGACCGGTCAGCGCGGTCTGCAGAACACTGCTGTCGAACACGTAGACAGTGTGTTGCTGCAGCATGCCGATGTGACGGGCCAGTAATTTACGCGGCATCTCGCTGATATCCTGCGATCTCCAGCAGTATGCGTCCGGCGGTTGGCTGGTCCAGTCCGGCAAGGCACCTGAGCAGCGTAGTCTTGCCGATACCGTTTGGGCCCAGCAAGCCCCAAAACTGGCCTGGCTGGATTTCCAGATCGAGCCCGTTCGCTACCTGGATGCCGGCGATGCTCAGATCAACGCGGGAACATGCCAGAATGCTCATTGCTTAACCCTGGCCCGATTCAACAAGAGGAGAAATAACGGAACACCCAAAAGCGCTGTAACAACACCAACCGGCAATTGTCGCGGCGCCAGTACCGTTCGCGCCAGGGTGTCAGAAAAAACCAGGAAAAATCCGCCAAACATCGCGGAGGCGGGCAGCAGTATGCGGTGGTCAGACCCGACCAGGAGACGCATCAGGTGGGGTACGATCAGTCCGACAAAGCCGATATTGCCGGCGATAGAGACCGCGGTTGCCGTAAGTATCGAGGCCAGAAGGTAGACCAGCCACAACAGTTTACGGGTCGGCTCACCCAAAAGCCTTGCGGTTGTCTCTCCCATTGCCAGCACATTGAGGCTGCGCGCCATTCCATAACAGGCCAGGAAAACCAGGAAAAGAATCGTGACAGCCCAGTGAGGGAGCCTGGAATAGCTCAGATCACCGATCAGCCAGAACAGCATGCCTCTGAGGCTGCTGTCCGGGCCAAGTGTAAGGAGCAGGCTGATCAGCGCAGCCCAGCCGGATGCGGTAACGACACCGGTTAACAATAAACGCGTGCCGCTCCACGGACCTTCGCCCCGCGCCAGGCTGAAAACCACCAGTATCGATACCAGGGCGCCTGCCCAGGCAAGCGCTGGAATAGCGCCTGCGGATATGCCCAGGGTCATGCCGAACAAAGCTGCGCAGGATGCGCCGCCTGAAACTCCGAGAATATAAGGGTCGGCCAGCGGGTTGCGAAGAAGCACTTGCATCAGGCAACCGGAAAGGGAGAGAAGTGCGCCCACGGTCCATGCCGCGGCCGCCCTGGGCAGGCGCAGACGCCACAGGAGTTCTCCGTTTTCCGATGAGGAATCACCGATGGCCGCCACCCACTGATCCCAGTCAAGTGTCACTGATCCGGTTGCGGACGCAATGAGGATGCTCGCTGCGGAAAGCAGAACAAGTAACAGGAACAACAGTCGTCGGTGTGCTGTTGGCATCATGGGGAAGAAACGATTAACATTCTGGAATCCGGATAACAAAAGTACCACATGCTCCAACCAGGGCAAACAAACAAAAGGCATGATCGATTCTGACGGCTATAGACCAAATGTCGCCATCGTTCTTATGAACGATGACCGGCGGGTATTCTGGGCACAGCGCGCCAATAGTGACGGGTGGCAGTTTCCGCAGGGCGGTATGAATACCGACGAAACTCCTCTCGAGGCCATGTATCGGGAGCTCAGGGAAGAGACCGGTCTGACGCCGAACCTCGTTGAAGTGCTTGGATCCACCCCGGGCTGGCTGCGCTACCGTCTGCCCAGGAGATACCAGCGTCACTACAGCAAACCCCTTTGCATTGGACAGAAACAGGTCTGGTTCCTGCTTCGTTTTCTTGGCGATGAATCCGCCTTCAGCCTGGATCTGTGTGATGAGCCCGAGTTTTGCACCTATAAGTGGGTAGATTTCTGGTACCCGGCGAAGAATGTCGTCACCTTCAAGCGCAAGGTGTACCACAGAGCTCTTTCCTTCCTGGAGCCGCTCGCAGACTCCTGTTCTGTTTCCTGCCAATAATTAAACTTCAACCCGTTGGGAATCGTCCGCAGCAGTGGGTGGGATATTATCTAATTGACAATAATTCTCATTTGCATTTATGATTCGAATCAATCACTGATGGATTTCTTTCAGAAACGATTTCGCCATGTATGTTTGTATCTGCAATGCAGTAAATGAATCCGCTATCCGGCAAGCGGTGGAAGATGGTGTAACCAGTTTTCGCGGTCTTAGCCAGAAGACGGGTTGCGGGACGCAGTGTGGAAGTTGTGTCAAGCTGGCTCGCGAAGTACTGGACAAGGCACTGGCGGATGCGGGCTCACCAAAATCCATTGTCAAACTGCAATTTGTAGCCTCGACCTGACCGCCTTTCACTCGCGAACGATTCTCATTTCTGCAGGCAATTGATTCATTTTGTAGAATGAATGCTTTCCCCGGCCACATGGCCAATTTTGCCGAATCCTGGAGAGTCCTGAATGAAAGGTGACCCGAAAGTCATAAAATTACTTAATCGTGTTTTGCGCAACGAACTGACCGCAATCAGCCAATATTTCCTGCATTCGAAAATGTTCAAGGACTGGGGCCTGAAGAGCCTCGGAGACTATGAGTTTCACGAGTCCGTGGATGAAATGAAACATGCTGACGCCCTGATTGAGCGCATTCTTTTTCTTGAAGGCCTGCCCAGCATGCAGGATGTCGGTAAATTGAGGATCGGTGAGCATACCAGGGAAATGCTGGAATGCGATCTCGCCCTTGAAATGGAAGCGATTCCCGATTTGCGGGAAGGTATTGAGTATTGTGAATCCTGCAAGGATTTTGTCAGCAGGGACCTGTTTGACCGGATCCTGGAATCCGAAGAGGAGCACGTGGATTGGCTTGAGACCCAGCTAGACCTGATTGAAAGGGTCGGTATCGAGAACTACCAGCAAAGCCAGATCGGTTAATCACGGTTCAGAGGTTCCTTAAGGTTGTATGCAAGCCTGCTGCTTGAGATATCATGCAGCAGGCCACACCATTTTGAGACGATGTTTTCCAATACCAGCCAGCCCTGTACTTTTAAACGTGACTGTGAAGTCGTGATGATCCCCCAGGGGGATGAGGTCACGATTCCTGCAGGCACGGTCGGCTACATTACGCAGGCACTGGGTGGCAGTTTTACGGTATTTGTCGATGGCAATTTGTTTCGCATTGCAGGCGTGGATGCTGATGCCATTGGAAGGAAACCGGTTCTGCCGCCCGTTCTCCCGGAAGGGGCCACCGAAGAGGATGTGGAAAATCTTCTTTGGGAGCAGATGAAAACCGTTTATGACCCGGAAATTCCGGTAAACATCGTTGACCTTGGCCTGGTTTACCGTTGTGAAATGAGTTCGGATGAAGACGGTGGGCGGACTGTCGATATTGATATGACGCTTACAGCGCCGGGTTGCGGAATGGGCGATATCCTGGTGGATGATGTTCGATCCAAATTGAAACTCGTGCCGACCATCAGCCGGGTAAACGTGGTACTCACTTTCGACCCGCCGTGGAACCATAACATGATGTCAGAAGTGGCGCGTCTTGAAACCGGGATGTACTAGGGGCATTGATCCCGGTCAAATAGATGAATGGTAAATACCTTTATTATTGATCCATGGCTGACCTGACCGGCAGATTGAAACGCGAGCATGAAACGCTGGTTTGCATGACGCGCCTGTATTGTGATCATCATCATGACGATCACGAAGGCGCTGATCTTTGCACAGAGTGTTCCCGCCTGATGAGATACGCCGAGAGAAGGCTGCAGAAGTGTCCTTATGGCACAGACAAGCCAACCTGCGCGAATTGCCCGGTCCACTGTTACAAGCCTGCAGAACGGCAAATGGCGCGGGATATCATGCGTTTTGCGGGCCCCAGGATGACCTGGCGTCATCCGTTGCGCGCCGCGAACCACCTGTTGGACAAGCTGAGGCGCGTGGAGCACCCGATGAAAACACGCCAGAAACTCCGGAGGCGGCACAAGGTCTCCAGTCCCTAGGGCATCCAGGCCAGTGAAATGTACCAGGCCCTGCCTGGGGCATTGAAGCCGAATGCGGGCTCATATTGCTGATTCGCCAGGTTATCGCTCCTCAGTTCAAGTTGCCAGGCCGGTGAAAAAACCCAGCCCGCGCGAAGGTTCACCAGGCTGTAACTGGTTAGTGTGATCCCGCCGAAATCGGGCCGGCTTCCCGAATAGAACCATTCCATCCCGATCCAGGAACCGTTTGAAAAACGCCGGTCCACCGTGATCGAACCCTTCTGATCCGGGCGCCTCAGCAGGGGCTCGTTCGTTAACTGGTTCTCTGCGCTTTGGAACGTTGCATTCGCATTCAAAAGCCAACCCGCCCTTGAAAGGGTGTAGTTAAGTTCGACGCCTTTCAGCAACGCCTGGTCAATATTGAGCGCCTGGTAGAGCTCCCCGGTGAACGAAATCATGTCCTTGACATCGGTCCGGTAGACCGCAGCCGTGAACGTCCCAATGTTTTCATGCTGCCAGCGCAGCCCCAGTTCAACGGAGTCCGACGACTCCGGTTGCAGGTCCGGGTTACCCGCAAAAAGTCCGCCAAAACCGGGAGAGAACTGCTCATTCAGGTTAGGGCCCCGGAAAGCGGAACCGTAACTGCCCATGACCTGCCAGGCTTCCCCAAGCTCGTAACCAAGGGCCGCCTGGCCGGTAAATTCGCTGCCGAAGCGGCTGTTGTCGTCATACCGGCCACCCAGCTGGAGATGAAGTTTGTCGAGGTAATAGTCGTAGCTCATGAAAAGTCCGGCGTTGCTGCGGCTTTCGTCCCAGGAATCCAGCGATTCGCCGTTTTCATGGTAGTAGTCAGCGCCGAAGCTGAGCCTGGCGTTTTTACCCGGATCATATTGGTTCTGCCAGCTGAATTCATAGCGCCGGGACTTGAAGCCTGTCGTGAAAAACTCGAAGTCAGAATCCAGCTTCTCCCGGGTGTAGCCGGCGAGCAACTGGTAGTTCCAGTCGGGTGTGAAATTGCCGTGCAGTCCGAGTGACGCGACGCTCTGATTGGTATCGGACACACCCTGGTCAAATTCAGATTGGCTCTTGAGGCCGAGAAAACTGTATTGCCAACTCCCGAAACTCGCCTGTGTAGATCCCCTGATGCCAAGGTTGGTGTTTTCGTAGCCATCGTCATCGGGGTTGTAACTGTATCCATCAGGATTTTGAACCGAAAAACCATTTACATGCCGATAACCCGCGTTGATGCTGATTTGCGTGTTTTCACCCCGGTAACCCAGTCCGCCGTCGATTTCGGCTGTTCCATAGCTGCCGCCGGTTGCCCTGGCATAAGGTTCCGGGCTGCTCCGGGTAAATATCTGGATTACGCCGCCGATGGAATCGGAACCGTAAAGGCTGCCTCGCGGCCCCCTCACGATTTCAACACGCTCAACCTGGTTTAACGGCAGTTGTTCCCAGACAAAGCCGCCGGTGTTGGCGGAGCTTACCCTTACGCCGTCGATCAGCACCAGGATGTGGTTCGAGTTACTGCCACGCATGAAAATGCTGGTCTGGGCACCGGGGCCGCCGGATCGCACGATATCGATTCCGGGTTGGAGGCGCAGCAATTCGAAAAGGTCTTCAGCAACCGATAATTCGATGTCCTCGCGGGTGATCAGGCTGACGGAAGCCAGCGAATCGCTCAGTGGCTCAATCATTCGCGTCGGCGTGACGACAAGGATCGGCTTGAGTTCGTAAGTTTCCGTTTCGTCAGCTATCAGAAAACCGGGAAGACTGCCTGTCAACAACAGCAAAAAAGAGAGCTTGATGTTGGGATTCATTTTTCCTCCGAAGCGCACACCCGCGTCTGTTTTGCGCTGCGGGGAAAGGGCCGGGAGAAAGTCCACAGACCCAGGTTGCCCTCCGCAACACGGTAACTGCGAACCCTGGGCCGGTCTCCGGACTTGCGAACGATCCTGAAATCTGGATCTTTGTGGTGCCTTCCCACACTCAGTGCAGTGGCATCTGACCACAATTACACCCCGGTCATTCCGGGCTGAATCGCTTACCGTTGCGGGGGCAGTGCCGGACTCTAACCGGCTTCCCGTTTCACCCGGAAGGAATTCGGCCATTCAGCCGGAAACCTTTTATCCAGGCACCCAAAGCAAAAGCCCCGGCCGGCCAGTGCGAGAATGCACGTGAACCGGCTGGGGCTGTGATTATAGCAGTGTAATTAGGCGGCGTGTTGGGTGTTGAGCCGGCTTTCAGGCCTCCTGCCCGCACGAAGGTCCTCGGTGTCGAAATCGTCGACAGCAATAATTTCGGTCACCATTTCGCGCACGCGTATGAGGATATCGGCTTCATCCCGGGTAAGAATTGACTTATCCAGCGCGCTTTTCAGTTGCTCATCCCAGGTAATTCCACTGAGTTCTCCCTGTTTGAGTGCCTTGGAAAGTTTGCGCTCCAGGGGTTCAGCCTGGATAACCTGCGGCAGGGCCCGCTCCATGAAGCATATCGGGTGATTCGAGGTTGCAGACATGAAGACGCCGTTCGTGAGGCGGTCGCGGGTGTCGGAAGGCACCAGCAACAACTGGGCCACCCTGTGCGTCAGGCGGTCACCGGGTTCTTTTTCTCGACGCCCGAATGGAAATACCACGAAGCGCAGCAAGAATCGAATGTAATGATTCGGGAAATTATCCACGACCAGGCGCAGCGCAATCTGGATTTTATAAATGGCGCTATGGAAACGCCCATGCCAAAATTGCCTGGTCAGCCGCAGGCCGGCCTTCTGACTCGTACCGTTTGAGCATGGCCGAACAGATATATAGGTGGCTCAGCACATCACCCAGGCGCGCAGAAATGTGCTCTTTCTGTTTCAGCTTGCCGCCCAGCGTGAGCATGGAGATATCGGAGATGAAGGAAAGAGCGGCTGAGTACCTGGAAAGCTTCTTGTAGTATTTGGAAGTTTTACGGTCGTGCGGCACCATGGCGAATTTGCCGAAACTCAACCCCAGGATCAGGCTTCTTGCCGCATTCCTGATCGAGTAGCCCATGTGTGAAAACAGCAGTTCGTCGAAGCGTTCGATACGTTCTGCCGTGTTCTCGAGTCGTGCAGCCTGCATTTCCTTCAAGATGTAGGGGTGGCAGCGGATCGCGCCCTGGCCAAATATCATCAGGTTGCGGGTCAGGATGTTGGCGCCTTCTACCGTGATGGAAACCGGAACTCCTTCCCAGGCCCGGCCGAGGTAATTCCTGGGGCCGAGAATCGCGCCCTTGCCTCCATGAATGTCCATGGCATCCCGGATCACTTCACGCGCCATCTCTGTCGTGTGGTACTTGGCGATCGCCGAGGTTACGGCCGGCTTTTCACCCAGGTCGACTGCGGTGGCAGTCATCCTGGACAACGCGGATGTGGCATAGGCATTACCGGCGATGCGGGCCAAAGCCGCTTCAATACCTTCGAAACGCCCGATCGGCATGTTGAATTGTTTACGAATCCTGGCGTAGGCTCCGGTCGCGAGGGCGCCCATCTTGGTGCCGCCAGTCGAAGTGGACGGAAGCGAGATTGCCCGGCCGACGGAAAGGCACTCCACCAGCATGCGCCAGCCCTGGCCAGCCATTTCAATCCCGCCAATCAAGGCGTCCAGCGGCACGAATACGTCTTTGCCACGGACCGGCCCATTCAGGAAAGGCAGGTTCATCGGCATGTGCCGGCGGCCAATCTCCATACCCTTGTTCTCGCGGGGCACCAATGCCAGGCTGATGCCGAGATCCTTTTTATCTCCCAGCAAGCCGTCCGGATCATACATGCGGAATGCAATGCCGATAATCGTCGCGATCGGCGCGAGTGTAATGTAGCGCTTGTCGAAATTCAGGCGGATTCCGAGGACCTCCTTGCCCTGGTATTTTCCTTTGCAAATGATGCCGTAATCCGGAATGGAGGTGGCATCGGACCCGGCTGTCGGCCCGGTCAGCGCAAAGCAGGGGATCTCTTCACCGCGCGCCAGGCGGGGAAGAAAATGATTCTTCTGCTCGTCAGTGCCGTAATGCAGCAGGAGTTCGCCTGGGCCCAACGAGTTGGGTACCGCCACTGTTGAAGCGGTCAAAGCGCAAACCGAAGAAATTTTCTGCAACACGGCGCGATGAGCCATCGCGGAGAATCCGAGTCCGCCATATTGTTTTGGAATGATCATCCCGAAAAAGCGGTTCCGCTTCAGGAACTCCCAGGTTTCCGGTTTCAGATCGGTATCGATGTGGGTGATTTCCCAGGTGTTGAGCGAGTTACAAAGCTCCTCCACGGGGCCATCCAGAAAGGCTTGCTCCTCAACCGTCAATGTGAGGTAAGGCTGTTTTTTGAGCAATTTCCAATTGGGCATGCCTGCGAACAACTCACCTTCCCAGCCGACCGTGCCGGCATCGAGCGCCACCTGTTCAGTTTCGGAAATTTCGGGCAGCATACTGCGGAATTGTTTGAGGAAAGGTGCGCTGATCAGTTGCTGACGCCACGGCTTGAAGTTAAGTGGAACGGCAATGATGGCGAAGACAGACGAGATGATCAGTAAACTGAAAAACGGCACTGAACCGGTCGCAGCCAGAATGGTGATACCTGCCGCCATGGCTACGGTCCAAACCAAAAGACTGGTGCCGTAGAAAGCGCTTGTGAGCGAGATTCCCAACAGCGTTAAAAGTAATAACCACGTCATGACGATCCTCCTGATCCCGATATTTGACCCCCGGTCATGATAAACAGACCGGAGATTTTTCGATTACCATACGGTGGAGTATGGTAATTGTGTTGTGTCATGTCAATACATGACTTATGCGGGTTTCAAAAAGCGTTACACTTGTCTGCAGTTTTGAACGGAAAATCCCAAAGGTCGGATGAAACCTTTGAAAAAGAATGAACGAGTCACCCTGTCAGCTGATGACTGGGCGCGCGAGGCATTGGAATTGATTGCCGAGCAGGGTGTTCAGGCCCTGGCGGTAGAGCCGCTTGCGCGCCGGATGGGTATCACGAAAGGCAGCTTTTACTGGCACTTTTCCAGCCGCGACTCACTGCTTCGACGTGCGTTGAGCCGCTGGGAAGAGCACGACAGCCGAAACCTGAACAATGCGCTGGGTGAAATTGATCATCCCCGCGACCGCCTGGTGTCATTTTTCCGGCGCGTGGGCAAGGAAAAACTCACGCACGAGGTATACAGCGAATTGTGTGCAGCCGCCGGGCACGCACAGGTGGAGCCGGTATTGGAGCGGGTTGCTGAAAGGCGAATGGAGCATTTGTCCACCGCCTTCCAGGAATTGGGGATGGACCCCGTCACTGCGCGCAACCAGGCCCGGCTCACATATTCGGTGTACCTCGGCTTCCTCCAGTTGCAGAGACAGAACCAGACTCCGAGCCTGAGCAGTGAGGAATTTGATGCCTATATCGAACACGTGATTAGCAACGCTGATTCCGTCCTGAGTTCGATATCCGTACATCGGATTTACAATGATATGGCTCATTGAAGTGAAACAACAGACACATTATGTTCGGTCCTGAGGCAATTAAACTGGAACCGGCGTCGATTTGCATGAGGATTTGATCGTGACAAGACATAAAGCGTTAAAAGACTGGATCGAAAAAATAGCCCGGCTGACCCAGCCAGACAACATTCACTGGTGCGACGGTTCGGAGGAAGAGTTCGACTACCCTGGCGGGACAGTTGGAGTCACTGGGTGGATTTTTGCGATTGAATCCGGAAACCCATCCGAACTGCTGGTTGCACCGATCAGATCCTACCGACGTCGCCCGCGTGGAACACCTGACCTTTGTGTGCAGTACCTACCAGGAAGACGCCGGACCCAACAACAACTGGATGGCCCCCGCCGAGGCCCGTGCCAAGATGGAAGGATTGTTCAGAGGCTGCATGAAAGGGAGAACGATGTATGTGATTCCCTATTGCATGGGCCCGATAAACTCCCCTCTTGCGACGATGCGGAGTGGAGATCACCGACAGCAAGTACGTGGTCTGCAATATGCGGTTGATGACGCGGATGGGCACGCCGGCTTTGCGGCGCATCGAAAGAGACGGGGCCTTCATCAAGGGGCTGCACTCCATGGGTGATCTGAATCCGGAACGCCGGTTCATCATGCATTTTCCCGAAGACCTGGAAATCCAGAGTTTCGGTTCCGGTTACGGCGGCAACGCGCTTTTGGGAAAAAAATGTCACGCGCTTCGGATCGCAAGTTACCAGGCTCGCTCGGAAGGCTGGCTTGCCGAACATATGTTGATACTCGGGCTTGAAAGCCCTGAAGGAAAAACACACTACATTGCCGCCGCTTTTCCATCGGCATGCGGTAAAACCAACCTGGCCATGCTGATTCCACCGGAAAGCTACAAGGGCTGGAAAGTCTGGACGCTGGGTGATGACATCTGCTGGATGCACGTTGGCGAAGACGGCCGGATGTGGGCGATCAACCCGGAATCCGGGTTTTTCGGGGTCGCACCCGGAACTTCCACGAGCACCAACCCGAATGCCCTGGCGATGCTGAATAAAAATGCGATTTTTACCAATGTAGCCGTGACCGAAGATAACCAGCCCTGGTGGGAAGGTTTGGACGATCGCGTACCGGCGTTGGACTGGAAAGGAAACGCCTACGATCCCGCCAGTGGTCCGGCAGCACACCCCAATTCGCGTTTCACGGTCCACATGTCTCAATGTCCCTCCTATTCTGACAAGGCCGAGGCTCCGGAAGGTGTACCCATCTCAGCGATCATTTTCGGTGGCCGTCGTGAACGCCTCATTCCGCTGGTCATGGAGAGCGAATCATGGAATCACGGCGTCCTCATGGGGGCTTCCATGGCGTCGGAAACCACGGCGGCAAATATCGACACGGTGGGTGTGGTCCGTCGCGACCCGATGGCGATGAAACCATTCTGTGGTTACAACTTCGGGGACTACTGGGAGCACTGGCTGGGTTATGACGAGGTGTCTGATCAGCTCCCCAGGATTTTCCATGTCAATTGGTTCCGTAAAGACGCTAATGGCAAGTTCATGTGGCCCGGGTTCGGCGAGAACATGCGCGTTCTTGACTGGATTATCAAACGTTGCGGTGGCCACGTTGGCTGCATTGAAACCCCCATCGGCAAACTACCCCGTCCCAGGGACCTGAACCTGGAAGGTATCGATGTTCCGGCGGAAACTTTGAACGCGCTGCTGGAAGTCGACACGGATGCCTGGCGGACAGAGATATCCGAAATTGGCGCATACCTGGACTCCTTTGGCGAGCGCACACCAGGCAGAATCAAAGCCGAACAGGAACGGGTTGCGGAAGCTCTGAACGCAGCCTGAACTTTTACCGGAGTTAAGCGGGGCGTATCGCGGGACCGTCGACGGGCCCGCTTTTACAGCGCCAGTCAACTTCCTGCATGAAACTTTGTAAATCTCCCGGACCGCGATTCTCTGATCCTTTCCACAAGGAACTGATGCAAAGATTCGAGTGCGCCGGTGCATAATAGATCAAGGTTTGCCTGTTCTTTAAGAATTCTTTTAAACCCTTTGGGTCCGGCACAAGTCTAATTTTCACAGGAGGAGCGCGTATTGGCATCGTGGGAAGTGAAAACCTCAGATCACGATGACGAATCCGGGCTCGTTACAAGTGCGGTGCGTGGTGATTGTGCTGCTTTTGAGAAATTGTATCGACGGCATCGTGACCGGATTTATGCCCTGTTATGGAGGTTGTGTGGCGGTGATGCGGCGCTTGCGGAGGACCTGTTGCAGGAGGCATTTATCAGGGCCTGGCAAAAACTGGACAGCTTCAGAGGTGATAGCCAATTTGGTACCTGGCTGCACAAGTTATCCGCAAATGTTGCGTTGAGCGACAGGCGCTCACGAATCAGGCGCTTGAGCCGTGAAACTGAACTGAACGAAGCGATTGAGCGTGGTGCGACTGGCGACCGGGATGTCTATGCGGGGCAACGGATGGATCTGGAAAAAGCCATCTCGCACCTACCGGAAAGAGCCCGTACCGTGTTGGTTCTGTATGACATAGAGGGTTATAGCCACGCCGAGGTTGCTGAAATTTCCGGCATGGCCGAGGGGTCTTCAAAGGCCCAGCTGCACCGGGCCAGAAACCTGGTCCGGGAGGAACTGGATAAATGAGTCCAAGAATGAGTGAAAAGGAATTGTTGAGCCGCCTGGCTGATCTGCCTCGTGAGATAAGACCGGGCCGTGATCCATGGCCGGAAATTATCGCCGCGATCGGGGATTCGCCGGCTGGTTCCGGTGCCGTGAAATCCGGCACCAACTGGTGATTCCTGGCCTTGGCAGCATCGGTAATGCTAGGCATTTCCGCCGGCCTGGTATTGAATTCCTTGTACCGGGAACACGCTGTACCGACAGAATCCCTGGCTTCAGGCGACCCGGCGTCTGCCACGGTCGAAACCATCGTGTATGAACCTGCCGGATTCTCCCGGATGCTTAACATCGTCGATGCGGAATACGTCGCGGCGTTCAGGGAATTCATCAGTGCCGGCGATGTGCGTAGCGGTCTGGCCCCGCAAACGCTCGAGAAAATCGAAATGGGGTGGGCCGACCTGAGATCGACCGAAGTCGCACTGGAATCTGCCCTGGAGCAGAATCCGGACGATCTGTTTTTGAACGAAAGAATGCTCGAGCTTCGCGCCAGACAGCTCGGCTTTTTGCAACAACTTGTTTCGCTGGACCGAAATAACCGGAGGTTAACCATATGAAAACCCTCATGAATGCATCGCTGAAGCTGCTGTTGGTAGTGGCTTTCGGCGCGACGGGGGCAATGGTCCCCATCTGCGGATTCGCAGGTGAAGATATCGACAAAACGGTTGAAATGCCGGGAAATGGACTCGTTCAGGTAGAGAACCTGGCGGGAAGAATCGAGTTTTGCGACCTGGGACCGGCAGGAAGTACAGATCCGGGGGACAGCCGGTGATAACGTGGAAGAAGTTGAAATAACCGCCACGTCAAACGGCGTGCAAATAAAGGTGCATAACTCCAAAGGCAAGCGCAATGTAGATGGCACCGAACTTTATCTCCGGATCCCCGAAGGCGCGAGTATCGAGGCTGACAGTGTCAGTGCAGATATTTCCGTCAGCGGAAACCGGGGTGAAAACATCCTGTTGAATACCGTCAGCGGTGACATTGAAATTGACGCTTCCCCGAAACAAATGGAATTGCATTCGGTAAGTGGAGACGTGGAATTCAAAGGTTCAGCCGCACGATCATCGGTTGAAACGGTGAGCGGCGAAATTGTGTTGATCGGGCCCGCCGGTGAAGTCAGTATCAGCACGGTGTCCGGCGATGTTTCGCTGGATGCGGGCGAGGTGGCCAGGGGCAAATTTGAATCGGTATCAGGCGACTTGACGCTTACTCTTATGGTCGGAGACGGCGGTCGTCTGAGCTGTGATTCCATGAGTGGGGATGTGACGCTTCGGCTTCCATCGTCGCAACAGGCGGAATTCACTGCCCAGAGCTACAGTGGCGATATCAATTCGGAGTTCGGAAAATCCACCCGGGTTTCGAAAGGCCCCGGTGTCATGCTTCAGCACCGTGAAGGAGACAACGGCGCACAGATCAGGCTCGAAACGTTCAGCGGAGATATCTCGATTCGCACAAAGTAGGTGTTAAGGAGCCCGGGTTCCTTAAGGCTCCTTCAACCGGGTGGAGAGATCCTGGCGCGCGGTTCGAAGTATCGAATCACGATCCAGCGAAGCAAGGATGGTACGGGCTGTTTTCCGGGGACCGGCATTACCCCAGGATTTGCCTTTTGAAAACCAGGTCTGGGCCATCTTGCCGGTGAGGTAGGTTGCGTACCAGGCGAGGGCGCCCTGGGCGGTAGCGGTCAGGCGCTGTTGAAAGCCCGGCGCTGGCTGTCTTGAGTGCGCTGGAGACCAGGTTCATACCCCAATAGGCGCCCATCAGCGCGAAGAGTTGGGCTGATATGGTAAACAACAACTTGGTGGCTTCTCTGCGGGACAGTTTGAAGCCATAGACCTCGCCCAGGTGAATAACCATGGCCACGTCGCTTCCGGCGGCGGCCAGCAGATCGGTGACGGGCACCGGGTTGAACGCAACCAGCAGGCCTTTTCCGATACAGTAATTACGAATGATTTTTTCGGCCACCGATTGGCGCGCCTGGACAATTCTTGTGGCGATTTGTTCATCGAGTTCGCTGGCAAAAATTGCCGCGTTGAGCGCAGCCAAAGCCTGACCCTCTTTTTCAAGAATTGACCACAGTGTTTCCCTCACCAGGGCGATATCCGGCAAAGCGCGACGGCTCTTTTCCTGTTCCCTGCCAGACTGGTCGACGTAAATGACTGTTTCCGGGCGGGGATCCGAACTGGCAGGAATGATCCGGTCGGGTGTCAGCAAATTCCCGCAGCGATCCCTCAACCGGTTCAGCAGAAGCCCGAGTTCTTCAGGGGTGTAGCGGTCTGCCTTGTTGAGAACCAGCAAGACGGTCCGCTGAGCAGCGCATAACTGTTCCAGGGCCTGGTATTCCAGGTGGGTCAGATCGCCTTCACAAAGCATCAGGGTGACGTCTGCCCGGTTTCCGATGCGCCGGGCCAGCGCCTCGCGTTCTGCACCCTCGAGCTCGTCAATACCGGGCGTGTCAATCAGGACTACATGCCCCTCCCGAAGCGATTTCCACTCCTCCCGGCTTTCATTTTTGGTTTCACCATGCAGGGGGCTGGTGCTGAAAGCCTTGCGTTGCAATAGTGCATTGAGCAGCGATGATTTTCCGATGCCGACCCTGCCGAAAGCGGCGATATGAATCTCGCCGTTGCGAAGTTTGTTTGAGATGGCTTCGATTTCTTCAAATTCGGCGGACAAATCCGCCCGCACTGAAGCCGGGATATTCGTATCCTCTATCAGCTCGCGGATATTGCGATTGGCTTCGAGAAGATGCTGTTCAGGGCTTATTCTTGCCCTGGTCTCGGCCGGAGACAGCCAGTTTCGCAAAACGGACCGCACCTGATTCCAGATGGTCATGCAATAAGTCCTCGAACGCTTCCGCTGCGGGATAAGGCCGCAACTCCCCGCGGCTGGCCATGGTTTCCGCCACTGCTTTGCCAAGGCTGTCAAAGATCATGCCATAGGCGACGGCATGCACAACACCCCCGGAGATGGTCCCAAGGCCCGGAAAAGCCTTCAAGGCATTACCTGCAATGGCAAGCGTGAGAGCGGTCATGTTCCGGATCTTCCCTCCGGCGAGTTCGAGGAAAGACTCAATTTCAATTTCCTTTACGGGAACCCCGTAAAGATTGGACAGTTCCTTGATCAGGCGGGTCGCGAGCACGCCCTGGATGACCAGGTCGGATCCGGGTGCGACGGCCGCCAGCGCTCCAAACACCGCGCGCCGGGCATATTTACTCACCAGTTCGTCGGCCTTCAGAGCGCGGTGGCGGTCTTTTGCCGCGTCAAGTTTCTCGCTGGCAAGGGAAAGGACCGCGGTGTCTCGCAGGGATTCCATCAGCTGCCGGTCCTGGTCCAGGTGTCTTTGCACGCACTGTCGCAGACTGTCTATTTCCGGCCGGCGTTCACGGGAACTTCGTTCTTCCATGCCTTCCCCCAGCATGCGGATCACTTCTTGCCTGCCGCCTGCTGAAACGGCAACAAGGTCTGATTGTTTCAAACCGGTTTTTTCCGCGATCCGGCGCAGCAAGGCTTGCACTTCTTCTTTCGAATACCGGTCTGATTTGTTCAGTGCCAGGACAACGGGTTTTTTCAGTGATATCAGGAATTGCAGCTGTCCAGCCTGGCTACTGGTCAGGTCGCCGTCACAGAGGAAAATAACCAGGTGGGCCCGACGGGTTTCTTCCAGCGCTTCCGTGTCGTCCTGGAGGTTGAAGCCGGGAAGGTCGGCAATGACCACGCGGTCGCCAGAAGAGGCTTGCCAGGTGTAATGCTTTATCGCCGTGGTCGTTCCGGCGCGCGGGTCGGTATCCACATCTGCTTCAGGCAGAATCGCCTTTACCAGGCTGCTCTTGCCGCTGCTTACTTCGCCATAGACCGCTATGAAAATCTCGCCGGTGCCACGCCGCCTCCGCTGTTCCCTGATTTCTTCCAGCGCCGCGGAGACGTCTATCCCCTGCCGGGCGGATTCAAGCAACTCGTCCTGCAACGTTTCCGGGTTCAATTCACGCTTTGCCACCTTCTTTTGCTTTTTCGAGGGACGAAACCAACTCCAGAAAAGGGCCAGGGTCAGCAACGGCATGCCCACCAGGATGACGGCGTAACCCAGCTGTATCCAAAGAGGCGCTTCTTTCAGGTAGTGCCAGACCGTGAGAGCCGTTTCCGAGGCAATGAGAACCAGGAACAGCACCAGGAAGGTGATGATCAGGATCGCTATGGAAACAAGCAGACGCACTGGCATGGCCACACGAATTTGACGGTTTGGAGCAAAAATATCAAGTGCGGCGGGTCGGTATACCTGTTGTCAGGAGCCGGTTGTCGTTGTAGATTAGGTTGCACGGGCACCGCGCGCCCCTCGTTTTCCGGTCCCGGAGAACGTAACGCGGTGTTGAGGGGTAAAGATGAAGGGGCACGAGAACGGCATTCCATCCACTGATTTTCCTGACGATCACAACCTGCTTATCCTTGGCCATGAACTGGGCAATGTTCTTAATGGGCTCCTCGGAATGGCCGAGTTGCTCGGCGATTCCGGCCTCACGGTGGAGCAAGGGCGCTGGCTGAGGGCCATCGAGGTTTCCGGCAAGCAAATGGCAGCGTTGATCCGGTCTGTCTGTTGTCTTGATACACCAGGTCAGCCGGGGATTACGCCCCGCTGTGAGTGGGTGGATGGGATTGACCTGCTTGAACAGGTGGTCATCAGTCATACGCCCGCTGCCCGCTCGAGTAATAACCAACTGTTCCTCATCGCGGAACCAAAATTATCCAGGTATTGGCGGGTTGATGCCTGCCTTGTAAGGCAGTTGCTTGACAACCTGGTGGGCAACGCCATCAAGTTCACACGGTCAGGCGAAATCGTCATCGGGGCGGAGCCGGTATTGGTGGACGGTAATCCCGGAGAGGCTATCCGGTTGATTGTCAGCGACACCGGGCCGGGTATCGATGGCGCCGTAGACAGAGCATATTTTCGGCGCCTATCACCGTTGTACTGACGCCGGGAAAGAAGGCAGCAGGAAACCGCGGCCTCGGGCTGTACATCTGTCGTAGCATTGCACTGGCAATGAGAGGTCAGATCACCAGTGCCAGTGCGGAAGGTGGCGGAGCCCGTTTTGAAATCATTTTGCCCGGCGCTTTGTCGATCAAAGAGCCGGGCCGGACGATGCTGCGCAGTACGCTGCTTGAGTTGGTGCAGTGTCAGTTGAGACTGGGGAGTGCGCTTCGGCGCAGCGTGGCAAATTTCCTGGCCCGCCTGGGTGTGAAATACAGTGACCGGGAGGTGAATCCACCCGGTGATGGCTTCGTCCTGCTCATCAGCGAGGCGCCACGCCAGTGGAGCAGGGAGTCTCCCTCTTTGCTCTTTACAGGCCGCAGCCTGGTTGCAGTGTTGCGCCGCAGCGAAAAATCCTGGAAGCACCGTTGCTGGAATCAACCATCGGCGCCGTGTTGCTGGAAACTGCTTTTGAATGGCGAAACCTTGTCCTCAGGAATGAAAACCCGGGCTCAATTCCCAAACTGCGCTGATCAATGCCGCCAGGTTGTCGGGCTCCACGTCGGGCGTGATGCCATGGCCAAGGTTGAATACGTGGCCGTTTCCCTGTCCGAAACTGTTCAGCGTTTCATTCACTTCCCGGCGAATGACTTTCTTGTCCGCCAACAGGATCGCAGGATCGAGATTGCCCTGCAAAGCGACCCGGTCGCCCACGCGGGAACGGGCTTCGCCGAGGGAAATGGTCCAGTCAACGCCCAGTGCATCGCAGCCAGTGTCAGCCAGGGCTTCCAGCTGGGTATTGCAGCCCTTGCTGAACAGGATGACCGGGACTCTTCTCCCTTCATTTTCCCGTTTCAGTCCGGCGACTATTTGCGCCATGTAGCGCAGTGAAAACTCCTGGTAAGCCTTGGCCGACAAGGCGCCGCCCCAGGTATCGAAAATCTGCACAGCCTGTGCTCCGCTTTCAATCTGGGCGTTGAGATAATCGGTTACCGTATTGGCCAGCTTTGCCGAGTAACTCGTGGGCCATTCTGGGTTCCTGGTAGATAAGTTTTTTGGTCCTGCCAAAGGTCTTGCTGGAGCCTCCTTCAACCATGTAGGTCGCCAGAGTCCATGGGCTTCCACTGAAACCGATCAGGGGTACCTTTCCATCCAATTCCCGGCGGGTAAGTGAAATGGCATTCATCACGTAACCAAGTGATTCATTCACATCCGGACTGGGGAGTTTCTTTATGTCTTCCGCGGAACGAATGGGGTTCTCGAATTTTGGGCCTTCTCCTGCTACGAAGAAAAGTTTTAAGCCCATGACGTCCGGTATGGTCAGGATGTCTGAAAAAATGATGGCAGCGTCCAGGTTGAAACGGCGCAAGGGTTGCAGCGTAACTTCGCATGCCAACTCAGGAGTCTGGCACAAATTCATGAAGCTCCCCGCCTCGGCACGGGTTTTGAGGTATTCCGGCAGGTACCGGCCTGCCTGGCGCATGATCCAGACCGGAGTCCGGTCCACGGGCTGGCGCAGCAGCGCCCGCAACAGGGTATCGTTTTTCAGTTCCATCGTTCTCTACTCCTTGGTGCTGGTCCGGTCCTGGTCCAGGCTTTGTTTCATCACGGAAACGATTTCATCCGGATGACTGTCATCGTTGATTATTGCCCTTCCGATAGCCGTTAACAGGATTAACCTGAGGCCCGAAGCGACTGCTTTTTTGTCCAGATCCAGGGCGTCACGCAATCCTTCCAGCGAGGTTCGAGCCGGAATGGTAACAGGAAGCCCGAAGCGGGTGAGCAGTGCCGAGATTCTCCCGGTGGTTCCCTGGCTGCAGAGTCCGCGAGATTCGCTGAGCCGGGCAGCGGTAACCATTCCGATGGCGACTGCTTCGCCATGAAGGAATTTGGAATACCGGGTTTCGGCTTCGAGGGCGTGCCCGAAACTGTGCCCGAAATTCAACAAGGCGCGGATGCCCGCTTCTTTTTCATCCTCGGCTACTATTTCCGCCTTGTTCAATACTGATTGGTAAACCAGGTGCTCCAGTGCGGCCGTTTTCCTGCTTGTGATTTCGCCGGCCTGCTGTTCAAGCCAGTTAAAAAATTGCGGGTCACGGATGACGCCATATTTTACGACCTCGGCCATACCAGCATTGAATTCCCTTGCTTCCAGGGAGCGCAGAGTTGTGGTATCGATGATTACAGCTGCCGGTTGGTGAAATGCGCCGATGAGATTTTTGCCTTTTTCATGGTTGATGGCGGTTTTTCCGCCAACCGATGCATCTACCTGTGCAAGCAGCGTTGTCGGTGCCTGCAAAAATCGGATTCCACGCATGTAACATGCCGCGGCGAACCCGGCAATATCTCCGACCACGCCGCCTCCCAGCGCGATGATATGGGCGTCCCGCCTGGCGCGCATGCTGACCAGTTTGTCGATGATTCCTGACCAGGTTTCGCAAGTTTTGAACGGTTCGCCATCCGGGATGATGTGTACCTCCGGATTTTGCTCATTCAGCCCGGATTTCAGAGCGTCGAGGTACAGCGGAGCAACAACGTCATTGCTTACGATCAGAGCTTTTCCTGCTCCAACATGTTGTTTCCAGAGTGACTGCTCGCTCAGTAGCCCCTGTCCCAGGTAAACCGGATAGGCATTGCTCGCAAGTTCTATCTTGATGGTTTGCATTTCATGACTCGATGTTGTCGGGCTCGGAGGTGTTCGCGCCATTCCAGTACGAAATTACCTTTTGATACAGTGCCTCGGCCGCAGATTCCAGGCCGCGATTCCGTGATTGGAAAGTAATATCTGCAAGTTCTTCGTATAACGGGTTCCGCTCCTTGGCCATGCGGATCAACTTTTCTTTACGGTCGCCGGATTGTAACAGCGGGCGGGAGCGGTCGCGGCTTAATCGCTTGATTTGCTGGGTCACCGAGGTCCTCAGGTAGACCACGGTCCCGGTACTGCCAAGCAATTCCCGGTTTTCCCTGGCCAAAACGGTACCGCCGCCGGTAGCCAACACAATGTTTTTCCGGGCAGTGAGCTTTTTTAACATCGCGGTCTCCCTTTTCCGGAACCCTTCCTCGCCCTCAAGGTCGAAAATCAGGTTAACGCTGGCCCCCGTCTGTTCCTGCAATTCATGGTCATTATCCAGGAACTCAAGGCACAGTTTTTTTGCCAGGCGTTGTCCAATGGTGGTTTTACCTGAACCCATGGGCCCGACCAGGTAGATATTGGCGGACGATTTATTCACCTTGCCCCCTGCAGGCGTGCAACCGGACACGACATTGGGTAAGATTGCCCCGACTCCGGACAGGTTCCTTGGCATTTCCCTATGATCCGTTTTTTTGTTTTATTCACAGTTCTTCTGGTTGGACTTTTCACGCTGGAGATTCTACAGCCGGCAGAAAAGTACGTCATCCTGCCATTCACTTCTTTCATCGCGGACGTCAGTGTCTGGATCATCCAGATGTTCGATGATAACGTCATGTCGATATCGAATGTGATCCGGGACAAGACAACCGGTTTCGGAGTTCGAATAGAACGCGGCTGCAACGGCGTGGAAGCGGTAATCATTCTTTTCGCCGCCATTTTTTCCTTCCCGGCGCCTTTCAAAAACAAGATGATTGGTTTCGTCATCGGTTTTTTTGCCATCCAGGGACTCAACCTGGTCAGGATTGTCAGCCTCTTCTACCTGGGTCAGTGGAACCAGGTGGCTTTCGAATGGTTTCACCTCTACCTGTGGCAGGCGCTGATCATCATGGATGCGCTGGTTGTCTGGCTCATATGGCTGCGAACATTGCCGCAAGCCAAGGCGCGCAGACAGGCCAGGGCCAGCGCTGCGGGCAACTAGTCCGTTGAGTCTTTCCCCCGAGATCATTGACGAGTTCAACAAGGCGTTCAAACAGGCCAGGGTGTCGGGTGAACAGGAGCCAACGGCGATGGTCCTGGCGACCAGTGACGGCCAGGGCATGGTGACGTCGCGCACCGTGTTACTGAAAGCGCTTGATCAGGACGGTTTCGTGTTTTTCACCAATAACAACAGCCAAAAAGGGCGGCAACTGGCAGCCTGTCCACGGGCAGCAGCAACGTTTCTATGGAAAGCGAGTGGAGTCCAGGTGCAGCTGGTAGGAACGGTCTCGCGGGTCACCGACGAGGCTGCAGACGCCTATTTTGCTACCCGGGACCGTGGAAGCCAGATCGGTGCCTGGGCCTCCCGCCAGTCCACACCACTGGATAGCCGTGAGACCCTGCTTCGGCGTGTGAAGGAGGTGGAGCAGCAATATGAAGGGCGCGAGGTTCCGCGCCCCCCCTGGTGGACGGGTTTTGTTTTGAGTCCCGAAAGCGTCGAATTCTGGACCCAGAGGGAGTTCCGGCTCCACGACCGGTTTCTTTATTCCCTGCACGATGGCGTGTGGTCAAAACAGAGATTGAATCCCTGATCCAGTCGATACAAATAGATACTCCCGGCCGGGGGTTCCAGGAAATTACCGGAGAATTGCGGTCCTTCGTACGCACGAGCGGCGTAGAAAATGGTCTTTGTCACGCTTTCCTGCGCCATACCAGCGCTTCATTACTGATCACCGAAAATGCGGATAGCGATGTCCGGCGCGACCTGGAAAATTTCATGTGCCGCCTGGCGCCGGATGGTGATCCCGCCTGGTCCCACAGTATGGAAGGCCCGGATGACATGCCGGCCCATATTCGCTCGGTACTGACCTGTTCGGAACTGACCCTTCCAGTCCGCGGAAATCAACTGGCGCTTGGCACCTGGCAGGGCGTCTACCTTTGGGAACACCGTAAGCGGCCTCACAGACGCCTCGTTGATATCACCATTATTGGCGTTAATTAAAGACGCTCGGTCACTCGGTATAAAATTGCTGCTCGAACTTCACCACCAGCGGTTCACTCACACCATCAATCTTTACCTTGATGTCAAACCGATAGGTTTCCATGTTGTGTACCGGGAACTCACCGAGGTAATAGATTGCGCCCTCGGGATCATCCGATCTGCGAATCTTGATGTCACGTTTCTGTCCGGTCAGGTTTGTGCCGGTTGCTGTGACCATAGCGTTTACCGGTGTACCCGGTGAGCCCATGACCTTTTTCAATACGGTCACATTGAGCAGGGCCCGGCTGGAAGACCGTTGAATACCGTAACCTTGTGCAACCTGCGGAGGAATCAGGTTGGTATTAAGCGCATTGTAGTGAACAACGTAATCACCGAAATCCTGGGATTGTTGTGCTTCACCAGCGATCGAGAAGAAAAGGGCTCCAAGCAGTAGCAGTGAGGTCAAAAACTGTTTCATGGGGTTGATTCCTCAATTTCCGGTACACACGGATTTACCATCCTATCAGAAGAAGCAGAAAACGTATTGCAATCAAGGCGAAAAGGGGTGAAAGATCGATTCCAGCGATCGGGGGTATGAATTTTCTGAAGGGCGCCAGGACGGGTTGCGTCAACTGGTAAACAAGGGTGATTGCGGGATGCCGTGCCCGACCGCCGACCCAGCTGAGAATGACGGATGCGATGATCAGGAATAAATAGGTCATCAATAAGGTCGCAGCCAGTTTCATGAAGCTGAATATGACGATCTGTCCGAAACTCAGTGGAGTGGAGCTGATCCTGCTTGCAATCCACACGCTGAACACTTCAAGCACCAGGATGATCACGACGGAGGCGGTGTCCAGTCTTCGTATGGACGGTATCACCCTGCGCAAGGGAACAATGACGGGGTTGGTGACCTTGACCAGGAATTGGCATACCGGGTTGTAAAAGTCTGCGCGCACCCATTGCAGCAACAGGCGAAGTAATACCGCGGTGATGTACAGGTCGATCAGGGTACCCACCAGGTAAGAAACTGCACTCGTCCCCGAACCGTTCATTTCAGCGCCAACTCCCTGCTACGGTCCCTGGCGGCTTCAGCGGCCCTGAACACCAGTTCCCTGAACCTGCCGTCTTCCATGATGACCATCGCGGCCTGGGTTGTGCCGCCCGGCGAGGTTACGCGCCGGCGCAGTTCTGCGGCTTCGCCCGGGCTGCTGGCCAACATTGCTCCGGCACCAAAACAGGTAATCGATGCTAGGCGGTCGGCGATTTCCGCCGGTAAACCGAGACCTTCCGCCGCTGCGGCCAACGCCTCTGTCAACAGAAAGTAATAGGCCGGACCGGTTCCCGAAATAGCTGTTACGGCGTCCATCAGCCCTTCATCATCGAGCCACACCAGCTCCCCGGCGGCGGATAGAATTTCTTCAGCTTGCTCCCTTTGCTGTTCACTGCAGTGCCGCCCTGCAACGACCCCCGTAATGCCGTGTCCGATCAGTGCAGGGGTATTGGGCATGGAGCGGATCACTGCCTGGTCTTGGCCGAGCTGTTGACTGATGCTGGCCATGGTCACTCCGGCAGCGATAGACAGCACCAACTGCTCCGGCCTTGTTTTGCCTCTTAATTCGGAGAGTACCTGCGGCATATTCTGCGGTTTGACGGCAAGAACGATCACATTGGCCGCGTCAATCGCCGGACCGGCATCGGTATGGGTCGTCACACCGAATGTTTTTTCAAGGTGGGCCCTGGCTTTCCCGTTCGGATCACAAACCCGGATTTCCAGATGCGCCCTGGGTGGATTGGCCAGGCCGCTGATAAGGGCCGTAGCCATGTTCCCGCCGCCAATAAACGTAATTAACATATGATTCGGGTGCCTCTTTCGTTTCAGTCTGCGCCGCTGTCCGGCCTCGGGCCAAACAGGTCAGTGCCTATCCGGACCATGGTGCTACCGTGCATTATGGCGGCTTCGAGGTCCGCCGACATCCCCATCGACAAAGTATCGAGGTCAACTCCTTCAGCGATAAGCGCCTGGAACAGGGAATTCATCCGGGCGTAGCTTCCAGAAGGGTCGTGCAGCCCGGATGCAGCCATCGGTATGGCCATCAGGCCGCGCAAACGAAGACCGCCCAGGTCGAGTGCGGCATCGACCAGTTCCCTGACCTGTTCCGGCAAGGCACCGGCTTTTTGTGGTTCAAGATCGATGTTGACCTGGATACAGATATTGAGATCAGGAAGGTTTGCCGGCCGCTGGTTCGACAAACGCTGCAAAATTTTGACCCGGTCTACGCTTTGAACCCAATGAAAATGCTGCGCAACCTCCCGGGTTTTATTCGATTGCAAAGGCCCGATGAAGTGCCACTGTATTTCCCGGTCTCTGAAATACTCAATTTTAGCCAGCGCCTCCTGGACGTAATTTTCACCAAATGACAACTGGCCCAATCGATTCAGCACCTCAATTCGCTCTACCGGATGTCTTTTGCTGACAGCCAAAACCGTGACCTCGGACGGATCCCTGCCAGCCTGTTTACAGGCGCGGGCCACCCGTGCACGGATATTGTCAAGATTTACTTTTAAGTTATTCATCTTGCAGGAAGTCAAGGCTTGATCTATGGTTAGGTCTGGCGTGTATGAGTCATGGAATCGAAACATGTAACCTGGTGCTGAAACTGTTGCATTGTAACGCCACCGGGTAGTTTCAAGGAGAGAATATGGATATTGCTGAACTGCTTGCCTTTGCGGTGAAGAACAACGCGTCGGATCTGCACCTGTCTTCCGGGCTTCCGCCCATGATTCGTGTAGACGGCGATATTCGGCGGCTGACTTTGCCTGCGCTGGACACGGCCCAGCTCCAGGAATTGATTTACAGCACCATGAGCGATAAGCACAGGCGCGACTTCGAGGCAAATCTTGAAGTTGACTATTCCTATGCCGTGCAGGGGCTGGCCCGCTTTCGTGTCAATTGTTTCCACCATGACAGGGGTGTAGGCGGCGCCTTCAGAACCATCCCGGATACCGTATGGACACTGGAAGATGTCGGTGCACCGCCGATTTTCAGGGATATCATTGACGCCCCGCGAGGCCTGATCCTGATGACCGGACCGACGGGTTCCGGCAAGTCAACCACGCTTGCTGCGATGATCGATCACCTGAACAACCAGGTCGAGGGGCACGTCCTGACAATTGAAGACCCGATCGAGTTTGTTCACCGCAGCAAGAAATGCGTGATCAATCAACGTGAAATTCATCGTGATACGCATGGATTCAACCAGGCTTTGCGTGCAGCATTGCGTGAAGACCCGGATATCATCCTGGTTGGCGAAATGCGCGATATTGAAACCATCCGTCTGGCCTTGACAGCCGCCGAAACCGGCCACCTGGTATTTTCCACGCTTCATACCAGTTCCGCGCCCAAGACCATTGACCGCATCATCGACGTATTCCCGGCCGGTGAAAAATCCATGGTGAGGTCCATGCTCTCCGAATCACTGCGGGCCGTGATCACGCAGACACTCCTGAAGCGCATCGGCGGCGGGCGCGTCGCCGCCTGGGAGATCATGGTGGCTACTCCCGCAATCCGGAACCTGATACGGGAAGACAAGGTCGCCCAGATGTACTCGTCCATCCAGACCGGGCAGAACGTCGGTATGCAAACGCTGGACCAGGCGCTTGAAGCCCTGGTTTCCCGGGGCATCATCAACAAGCTGGAAGCTGCCAGGCGTGCAGTGGACAAGAAGATGTTCCAGTAGGAGGCACAAAGATGAAGGTAATTGATAGCTGGTTGAAACAACTTCATGACGAAGTCGGGTCCGATCTGTTCGTAACGGTCGATGCGCCTCCCTGCATCAAGGTTCATGGCAAGATCAAGCCGATCTCCACGGACCTGCTGACCGCCGAAAAGACCCGGGAAATCGTGCTCAGCCTCATGCAGGAACGCCAGAAAGAGGAATTCCGGAACACCCAGGAACTGCAATTTGCCTATTCCCTGGGTCCGGACGTCAGGTACAGGGTCAGCGCCTTTGTTCAGCAGGGCATGACCGGAATGGTCTGCCGCCGCATCGAAACACGTATCCCGAATTTCGAAGAACTCGGTTGTCCGGACGCGATGTCAGAATTGGCGCTGGAAAAGCGTGGAATTATTCTGTTTGTCGGTGCAACCGGTACCGGTAAATCAACCTCCATGGCAGCCATGGTTGGATATCGCAACCAGCGCATGACCGGACACATCATCACGATTGAAGATCCGATCGAATATGTTCACCACCATGGAAAAAGCCTGGTGACCCAGCGCGAAGTGGGTATCGATACGGAATCGTTCGAGGTTGCCCTGCGGAACACTTTGCGACAGGCGCCCGACGTCATCCTGATCGGCGAAGTGCGCACCCGCGAAACGATGGAGCATGCCATCACCTTTTCGGAAACCGGTCACCTGGTGCTGGCAACCCTGCATGCGAACAATGCAAACCAGGCGATGGATCGAATTCTGCATTTCTTCGACGAGGAGCACCGCGAGCAAGTGCTGCTCGATCTTTCATTCAACCTCAAGGCGACAATCGCCCAGCAGTTGATTCCGTCAGTGGACGGTTCCCGCCGCTGGGCTGCTTTTGAAGTGTTGCTGGCGACGCCACTGGTCAAGGACCTCATTCGCAAGGGTGAGATTGATGAGTTGAAACTCGTCATGAGGGATTCCGGTCATCATGGCATGATCACGTTCGACCAGTGCATGTTCAACATGTACAAGGCAGGAAAGATTTCCTATGATGACGCCTTGCGGCATGCTGACTCTGCGAACGAGGTCCGTTTGATGATCAAACTGGACGAAGGTGGCGATATGGAGACGCTGGCCAAGGGCCTGGAAGGCGTTGAAGTGCTTGGGGACAGATTCTGATTTATGCGCGTACTCATTATTGAAGACAATCCGGATATCGCCGCAAACCTGGGCGATTACCTGGAAGATCATGGCCACACGGTCGATTTCGCCGGCGACGGTATTACCGGACTGCACCTCGCCGTGGTCAACGAATTCGACGCCATAGTCCTGGACCTGGCTTTGCCCGGCATGGACGGGCTCGAAGTTTGCCGCAAACTCCGGGCCGATGCCGGTAAGGACACGCCGGTATTGATGCTGACCGCGCGTGACCGGCTGGAAGACAAACTGGCGGGATTCGAAACCGGCGCTGACGACTACCTGGTCAAGCCGTTTGAACTCCAGGAAGTCGAGGCTCGCCTCAAGGTACTCGCAGGACGCGGCCGCCGCTGGAACCGCAGAGAGCTGGTTGTCGGTGACCTCAAGTATAATCTCGATACGCTCAACGTCAGCCGCGGTGAGCAGGATATCTACCTGAACCCGATCGGACTCAAGCTCCTGCATTGCCTGATGGAGGCTTCTCCAAACGTGGTTTCCCGGGCAGAGCTCGAGATGGAGGTCTGGGGTGAAGAGATGCCCGACAGCGACAGCCTCCGGGTTCATATCCACTCCCTGCGCAGCGCGATTGACAAGCCATTCGGCAGTAACATGATTCAGACTCGACACGGAATCGGTTACCGCCTGGTGGAGCCGGATGCAGTATCGTCGTAGGCTGCGAAGCCGGATTGTTCTCTCCTTTCTATTACTCGGTACTTTACTGAGCGCGCTTTTTGCGGTCAGTTCCCTTGCCCTGCAGGATTATCTCGAAGACCAGCTGATTGGCGCGACGCTGGCACAGGAACTGGATGATTACGTAAGCCAGCTTCGCATCGACCCATCAGTGGTGGAGCCGTTCTACACCCGGATCCAGGGTTACATCACCCGTCCTGGCGACCCGAACCACACGGTAAGTGACGAGGTTCGTAACCTTGCCAGCGGCGTGCACGAAGTCAGGATCTCGGATGGGGTTTTCAAAGTCGCCGTCAGGAAAGAACAGGATCTCTGGGCTTTTCTGATCTATGACGTCAGCGAAAACCGGAGAATCAAGAAGCAACTGATTTTTGCGCTGATCGGCGTGGTCCTCGTGTTCTCGGCTTTTTCATTCATGCTCGGCGCCTGGTCTTCCCGCCGGGTGATGAAGCCCGTAACCGATCTTGCCGCCCGGCTGGATACGCTCACGGAGGATAGCAAGCCGGAGCGCATGTCAGAGCATTTTGCCGACGACGAAGTCGGTCAACTGGCTGCTGCGCTGGACAGTTACGCTGACAGGCTGCATCAACTGGTTGAGCGTGACCGTGAGTTTAATGCCGATGTCAGCCACGAGTTACGTTCACCCTTGACGGTGATTACCGGTGCTACCGAATTATTGTTGGCGCAGCCGGACCTGGAGCCCAAGGTGCGTACGCGCTTACTGAGGATTGCTCGTGCCGCCCGGCAATCTGCCGATATCACAACAGCACTGCTTCACATGGTACGGGCGGAGCAGGGTATTGACACCGACAGTACCGCCCAGAATGTGGGCCGGGTGGTCGACGAAGTTGTGCACCTCTACGAACCGTTGATCGGCAGCAAGCCATTGACTCTTCGCGTGGTGGAAGAGGACAAGGTCAGTGTCATCGCTCCGGAATCCGTCATCGCGGTGACCGTCGGAAACCTGATTGGTAATGCCATGCGCTACACGCTCGAGGGGGAAGTCCTTATCACGATCGGAAACGGGCGGGTGAAGGTGGAAGATACAGGCCCCGGCATCCCGGAGCAGGACCTGGCCCGGGTGTTCGACCGTCATTACCGCGGCCAGAACATCAGCGGAAAGGGGGCGGGTCTCGGACTTGCGATCGTCAAGCGCCTGTGTGAGCTGTATGGCTGGTCGATTCATTTCAGTAACCGGAAATCAGGTGGTTTGTGCGCGGAATTGAGGCTTTTCGGAGAGTGACATGAGTATCATTGCATGCCCGGAATGCGGCAAAAAGATTTCCAGCCGGGCGGTGATCTGCAGTTACTGCGGAGCCCAGTTGGGTGAGGTGACCGAGGAAGATTTGCGGCTGTACCAGGCACGGAGACTCCGCGACCGGATTTATCGATTGAACATGACGAGTTATGCGGTGATCACCGCCTTCATCGCGGCCTGTTGCTGGTACTGGTGGGAATCGCAGGGTTTCTCGCAAATGACGGCGCGAGGTCCGTTCGTATTAATGGGAATAGCGGCCATCGCTTACGTGGTGGTCAGGGCTTTCCTGTTCAGGAATCGCCAGCAGCTGAAATCAATGCGGCAAGCGAGGAGAATAAGCAGCGATCTGCGAAGGAACCTCTGAAGTCAGAGGTTCCCTGGTTATTGAATCCGAACCACTCGGACTTCTTCGTCGATGCCTTCAATATGCAGGCGCCAGACACCAAACATGCCGGGTTCAATGATCACAACCGGATTTTCGATTTCCTCGGTATGAAATTTCTTCTTGCTTTTTTGCGCCCAGATCATTCCGTTTTCAAGTTTGAACACTGTTTGACCGTCCCAGCCACTGAACTTGCCTTCCAGTTTGCTGGTGATGGTCGAGTGGTCATCGTCGCTTTTGTCGGGCTTTCGGGCATCGCTGTTTTTGCCGGTGGCGGCAGAATCAGCGATGGATTTCGTTGCCGGTGCGGCCAGGGTCGCCAGCGAATGCTTCCGAATCCAGGAATTCAGCTCGGCGAGTTCCTGAGGTGAAAGTTTTTCCAGGCCGGCGGCATCGAATTCCTTGCCTGTCATCTGTTCTTCCAGTGACGAGAAACCATCGGCGGCGAGCGCCGGGAGGCAGGCGGTCAAACAGCAACAGGGTTAAAAATACTTTATTCATTTCTCAACCTTCAGGCGCGAAACTGCGCGCGTTTAACATGTTGAAAGGGGATGCCGCCAGGTCTTGATGGCGGATCAGAGGTCCTGTTTATACCTGACGTACGGAATTCGCCCATAGATGGATTCGAATGGGTCAACCGATTGATTTTCCGTATTTCCTGTCGTGTCTATGCCGCTGTTTAAAACATTGCTGGCGCCAACGCTCAGGTTGGCTTTCCAGGGTGTTCGCCAGGTAAAGTGCACGTCAAAGGTTGTCAGCGCGTCCAGGCTGTCGCGGTTCAGGAAATTAACCGATTCACGGTAGAACGCCTGGACTCCGCTACTGAATGCTCCGCGGTTCCATTCCAGATTCATGCTTGCCGAGCTGAACGGCTCCGCAACTGTCCAGGAAATTGGATTGCCCAAGTCGGAATACAAGCCCTGGTAGTTAGCATCGAGTACCCGCGTAAACGCCAGGCCCACCTGGATATCACCCTCCGGGTCGGTCGCGATACCCACTTTGAAATTCAGGTTTATTCCACTGGCCTCGCTGCTCAGAGACTGCAGAAAATCTGAACTTCCCGGTGAAAGCAGCGGGTTGCCAAGATTTGGTGATAACGAGACTGTTCCCCATTGCCGCCTGTCCGCCAATCGCCCCCTGGTTCCTGGCTCCATACTGATTGAAAGCCGAGTCCTGGGTGAACCAGCCAGCGGAAGCGGAAGCCTGGCCGATATTCATCTCGGTACCGAGGTTGAATCGCCGTTGATCAGTGGATGCCAGTGGTTCATTGATAAAACGACAACCCGATGCAGTGTAAGAATCGGCGCGCAAGGTGCCATTCATGCAATGGATACTGCCCAGGGACTGGAAATGGGCCGTACCAATCTGCCTGTCGACTCCGGCAGAAAGGCTGAAATTGTTTGACACCGGAACACTGAGTGTTGCATCCAGGCCCAGGATATCACCGCCATTATCGAGAACCCTGGCACGGGTACCCGCGCTTAATGTCAGCGGTTGGCGAAGCTGTAATTGCAGTTTTCTCTTGTCACTGCCACCGACGTCGAAATTGAGTCCGGCGCTGTTGTCGGTAACCACCGGAAAAGGCGTTTTGGCGACAGCGTCAGACGCTCCACCATTCGTTGTCATGCTTAGCGTCGCGCCGCTCAGAATCGACGACTTAACGAGGGTTTCGTCAGCCTGGACAACTGCAGAAGCCATGCATAGCAGCAGGCAGGGGAAAAAGAACCCTGCTTTGAAGACTGCATTTATGACCCTTGAGTACATTCGCCTGATATTCCACGCCAGTTTTGCGTCCGGGAAAACCGCTGTCAGGGGTTAGATAACCGGATTCGCAAAAAGTTTAATTTAATCATAGCAAATTTTCAGAAATTTGCGCGAGTAAAATCATACTCCGGGGCTGATATAATGCGGTTTTCGATCAGGATCATGAGAAATGGTCAGTACAGTTACCCCTGTCTGTGATTTTGGAACACCGGCACCCGGCTTTTCCCTCGAGGATACCGATGGTCGGAACTGGACTCTCGAGGATTGCGCGGGTCCGAACGGCCTGCTGGTGATGTTCATCTGCAACCACTGCCCCTATGTCAAAGCGATCAACGAAAAACTGGTTCGCGATACCTCTGAATTGAAGCAATACGGCATCAACAGCGTCGCCATCATGTCCAATGATCCCACCGACTATCCTGAGGACTCCCTGGAGAACATGAAGCGCGTAGCCGCGACTTTTGGCTATCCTTTCCCCTACCTTGCCGACCCGACCCAGGAAGTCGCGAAATCTTTCGGGGCGGTGTGTACGCCTGATTTTTTTGGCTATAACTCAAGGTTCGAGCTGCAGTACAGGGGGCGCCTGGATGCGAGCGGACGTCAAAAAGATGAGTCAGGTGTGCGGCGCGACCTGTTTCTGGCGATGAAACAGATAGCCGAAACCGGCCGTGGACCGGCAGACCAGGTGGCTTCGATTGGCTGTTCAATCAAATGGAGAAAGAACCCACATGATGGGTTAGTATGAGATCGAACACACGTGAAGCGAGAAATTAAATGACCAAAGTACTGCTTGTGGGAGTCGACTGCAGTAATTGCAGCAACCGAGCGCTGGAATACGCGGCTGGCCGGGCCGAAGATTCGAAATCACAATTGGTCGTGGTTCACGTTATTGACTGGTCGCCCTTCTCATTCAATACCCCCCAGGAAAATGCAGAGCGGCACAAGCGACGCGAGGCTGAACTACAACGCGCGCACGCGGAGATTATCGATCCCCTGGTCAGCGATCTCAGGCAGAAAAACGTTTTCGCCACGGGTGTAATCCGGCATGGGCATCCTGCAGAAACCATCAACGCGGTTGCAGAGGAATTTGGCGCAACCGACATCATCGTTGGAAAAACCGGTTCGTCGCGTATAAAGTCACAGCTTTTCGGAAGTGTGGCAAGCACCCTGGTTCAGATATCAAAAATACCCGTGACCGTGGTTCCCTGAACCGGGAAGCCACCTGGAGAGTCAAGTGCCAAGAAAAATAACGGGGCATTGTTTTGCCCTCGCCGCGACATTACTCGCCGTGTCAATGCCCGTGATCGCGAATGACGGCGTAGATGCCAGGATCAACGAAGCAGTCAAGCCGTTCGCAGACATGGTGGCCAGCCTGGTCTTCGTATCCTTTCCGGTGGCCGGTGTTGAAATACCTTTCGTGTTGGTCTGGCTCATCTTTGCCGCGACGCTATTTACTTTCTATTTCAGGTTTATCAATTTTCGCGGATTCAAGCACGGGTTCGAACTGGTGCGCGGTGACTACAACGATCCCATGTCAGCCGGCGAAGTAACCCATTTCCAGGCATTGGCGACGGCACTTTCCGGCACGGTTGGCCTGGGTAATATTGCCGGTGTTGCAGTCGCTGTTTCCCTGGGTGGGCCGGGGGCGACATTCTGGATGATACTCGCTGGATTCCTGGGTATGTCCTCCAAGTTTGTTGAATGCACGCTGGGTGTGAAATACCGGAATGAGTACACGGATGGAACCGTTTCAGGCGGTCCGATGTACTACCTCTCGAAAGGCCTGGCCGAGCGTAATGTAAAGCTGAAGACTTTGGGCAAGGTGCTGGCGGTTCTTTTCGCCGTGTTTTGCGTCGGTGGCTCATTTGGCGGTGGGAACATGTTCCAGTCCAACCAGAGTTTCATGCAGCTGGTTGCCGTCACGGGCGGCGAATCCAGCTGGCTGGCTGACAAGGGCTGGCTGTATGGATTGGTCATCGCGGCCCTGGTCGGGATGGTTATCATCGGCGGTATCCAGGGTATTGCGAAGGTAACCTCCAAAATTGTTCCGTTCATGGGTGTGCTTTACGTCACGGCCGGCCTGGTGATCATTTCCATGAACCTTTCCGAAGTTCCGGTCGCATTTGCCGCCATTGTGAGCGGCGCCTTCAGTGCGCAGGGCATCGCGGGCGGGGTCATTGGCGTATTGTTCCAGGGGTTCAAACGGGCCTCTTTTTCAAACGAAGCCGGAATCGGGTCAGCTGCCATCGCACATTCAGCAGTTAAAACCAACCGGCCCGTGACCGAGGGATTTGTCGCCCTCTACGAGCCGTTTATCGATACCGTTGTGGTTTGTACGATTACCGCCCTGGTGATCATCATCACCGGCACCTGGAATCCCTCGGTGGATCCCAGCCAGGGCGTTGCGCTGACTTCGGCGGCTTTCGAATCCAGCATATCCTGGTTTCCCTGGGTGCTGACGGTTGCGGTGGTGCTGTTTGCTTTCTCCACGATGATCTCCTGGTCTTACTACGGCCTCAAGGCCTGGACTTACCTGTTCGGCGAGTCGATGATAACGGACGCCGTTTACAAGTTGCTTTTCCTGTTTTTCATCGTTGCAGGATCGTCCATGCAACTCGGATCCGTCATCGATTTTTCCGATGCGATGATTTTTGCGATGGCATTTCCCAACGTTCTCGGAATTTATTTCCTCCTGCCGGTCGTCAAGAAGGAATTGGACGAATACTGGTCGGACTACAAGTCCGGGAAACTGAAGAAATTTGGCAAAGCCGCGAATCGTGCCTGACCCTCGTCATAACAAGACGAAAAATTGACGGCAATTAATCCCTGGGCTCTTGCTCACCCGGCTGAATTTGGACTAAATTCATTGATTGGGCAAATACTTTTGATTCACTTCATTTAACACGGAAATTCCCTATGGCCACTCGATTTCAACTCGCAAATGCGATTCGCGCACTTTCCATGGACGCTGTTCAAAAGGCAAACTCCGGTCATCCCGGGATGCCCATGGGAATGGCCGACATTGCCGAAGTCCTTTGGCGGGATAATCTGAAGCACAACCCGGACAACCCCGGTTGGGCCGATCGCGACCGGTTCGTCCTGTCCAATGGTCATGGATCCATGTTGTTGTATTCCCTGCTTCACCTGACTGGCTATGACCTGCCGATGTCGGAACTGAAGAATTTCCGGCAATTGCACTCCAAAACACCGGGTCATCCTGAATTTGGTGAAACGCCGGGTGTGGAAACAACCACCGGCCCCCTGGGGCAGGGTTTTGCCAATGCCGTCGGAATGGCGCTTGCAGAGAAAGTTCTGGCCAACCGGTTCAACCAGGGCGGACACAAGATCGTCGATCATCACACCTGGGTCTTTCTCGGGGATGGCTGCCTGATGGAGGGCGTTTCGCACGAAGCCGGTTCGCTTGCAGGGAGACTCGGACTGGGCAAATTGATTGCCTTTTGGGACGACAACGGAATTTCAATCGATGGTGAAGTCGAAGGATGGTTCACCGACGACACGCCGGCACGGTTTGAAGCTTATGGCTGGCAGGTGATCCGTGGGGTCAACGGTCACGATCCACAGGAAATTCAACAGGCTATTGATACCGCCCGGGATGAAACCGGACGGCCCACGCTGATTTGTACCAGGACCGTGATTGGCTTTGGTTCACCGAACAAGCAAGGCAAGGAATCCTGCCATGGAGCGCCGCTCGGGGAAGATGAAATTGCGGCCACGCGCAAGCAGTTGGGTTGGGATCATGCCCCGTTCGAAATACCGGGTGAAATAGCGGACGCATGGAATGCCAGGAAGACCGGTGCGGCGGCGGAGGCCGAGTGGCTTGAAAAATTTGCGGCATTCCGTAACGATTTTGCCGGCCTGGCGGAAGAATTTGAACGCAGGATGTCGGGTGACTTGCCGGCCGAATGGAGCGAAGAGTCGGAAAAGATCATCGCCGGTCTGCAAGAGGCCGGCGGCAACGTGGCGACCCGGAAATCATCGCAAATCGCCCTGAATGCTTTCGGCCCCCTGTTACCGGAACTGATTGGCGGGTCTGCCGACCTGGCCGGGTCCAATAACACCATCTGGGCCGGCAGCGTTAACGTCAATGATGAGACTGTGAACGGGAACTACGTACATTTTGGCGTGCGTGAATTCGGAATGACTGCAATTTGTAACGGCCTCAGCCTGCATGGCGGGTTTATTCCCTACGGCGCGACATTCCTGGTGTTTTCGGACTACGCAAGAAACGCCGTCCGGATGTCGTCTTTAATGGCTATCAGGAACATTCAAGTGTATACGCATGACTCTATCGGGCTGGGCGAGGACGGGCCTACGCACCAACCGGTTGAACACATCGCGAGCTTGCGCCTGATTCCCAATCTGCAGGTTTGGCGTCCCTGTGACACGGTTGAATCGGCGGTTGCCTGGAAGTGCGCGCTGGAAAGCGGACGCGCCCCTTCCGCGCTGATTTTCACCCGGCAGAATTTGCCCCATCAGACGCGTACGCCAAAGCAACTTGAAAACGTGGCTCGCGGTGGCTATGTATTGCTGGAGGCGGATGGAAAAGCCGAAGCCCTGATTATCGCTACCGGATCTGAGGTGGGGTTGGCTGTGGAGGCTGCAAAAGAACTGTCATCCAATGGAATTAAAGTGAATGTAGTCTCGATGCCCAATCCGGGGCTCTTTCTGCAGCAGGACTCGGCTTATCGCGAATCGGTTTTGCCCGCTGCTGTGACTGCCCGGGTAGCCGTAGAGGCTGGAGTAACGGCCTGCTGGGCCTCATTTGTGGGTGACAAGGGCCGCGTGATCGGAATAGACCGGTTCGGCGCATCAGCGCCTGCCAGCGAACTGTTTAAACATTATGGGCTGACTGCAGAACGCGTCAGCCAGGCCGTCAGGGACTCAATGGTGGCCGCCGGATAACTTAACCAAAACCTTCAGGAGAAGAACAAACATGGCTATAAAAGTTGCAATCAATGGATATGGACGTATCGGCCGTAATATCATGCGCGCTGTTCATGAATACGGCTGGACTGACAAAATCCAGATCGTAGCCATCAATGACCTGGGTGATGCCAAAACCAACGCGCACCTGACGAAATACGATACCGCACACCACACATTTGCCGGCACGGTCGCGGTTGAAAACGGTGACCTGGTAGTCAACGGCCACCACGTCAAGGTGTTCGCCGAACGGGATCCCGGAAAATTGCCCTGGGCGGAACTGGGCAGTAGACGTCGTGTATGAATGCACCGGGCTCTTCCGCGGCAAGGAAACCGCCGGCGCCCACATCCGGGCCGGCGCGAAAAAGGTGATCGTTTCCGCTCCTGGCGACAAGGTGGACAACACGATTGTTTTCGGCGTCAACGACAATACGCTGAAGGCCACCGATGAAGTGATTTCCAACGCCTCGTGCACGACAAACTGCCTGGCCCCGCTGGCCAAGGTTCTGCATGAAAGCGTCGGCATTGAAAGCGGCTTGATGACAACGATCCATGCCTATACCAATGACCAGGTTCTGACCGATGTGTACCATTCCGACCTGAGGCGTGCCCGTTCGGCAACCATGAGCCAGATCCCGACCAAAACCGGGGCGGCGGCCGCTGTAGGACTGGTGCTGCCGGAGCTGAACGGCAAGCTGGACGGCTTTTCCATGCGTGTGCCGACCATCAATGTTTCCGTGGTTGACCTCGTTTTCCAGGCCGGTCGTGACACCAGCGTGGAAGAGATCAACAGGATCGTCAAAACCGCTTCCGAGGGCGCGATGGCCGGTGTGCTCGCGTATAACGACGCTCCGCTGGTTTCCATCGACTTCAACCACAATCCGAATTCTTCAATTTTTGATGCCGGTCTGACCCGCGTGATGGGTGGCAGGCTGGTCAAAGTGCTCAGCTGGTACGACAACGAGTGGGGATTCAGCAACCGGATGCTGGACACCACGATTGCATTGATGAATGCCTGAGGAATCATGAACTATTTACGCATGGAAAACCTGGACCTGGCCGGCAAGCGGGTCCTGATCCGGGAAGACCTGAATGTCCCTGTCAGCGATGGCAGGGTCACTTCGGACGCCCGGATTCGTGCCTGCATTGCCGACCATTCGCATGGCGCTTGAAAAAGGCGCCGGCGTGATCATTCTTTCGCACCTGGGACGTCCGGTGGAAGGCGAACCCGATCCGCAGTTCTCTCTGCAGCCGGTGGCGAGTCCGTCTTGAGTGAGTTGCTGGGCCGGGAAGTCCGGCTGCAGAAACGACTGGCTGGGCGGAGTTGAAATCAAACCGGGTGAAATCGTGCTGTGTGAAAACGTGCGCTTCACTCCCGGTGAAAAGAAAAATGACGAAGGCCTGGCCCGTTCGATGGCCGCGCTTTGCGACGTTTTCGTGATGGATGCATTTGGCACCGCCCACCGCGCCCAGTCCTCAACGGAAGGAGTCATCCGGTTTGCGCCGGTGGCTTGCGCCGGCCCCTTGCTTGACCGCGAGCTGCGAGCGCTGGCAAAAGGCCTTCATCACCCGGTGAGGCCGATGATGGCGATTGTCGGCGGTTCCAAGGTATCAACCAAGCTGTCGGTGCTCGATAACCTGCTCGACAAGGTTGATGAACTGATTGTCGGTGGCGGTATCGCCAATACGTTCATTGCCGCATCAGGGCACGCTGTGGGCAAGTCGCTTTATGAGCCCGACCTGATTCACGATGCGCAGTATGCTGATCCAGAAAGCGCATGCCAAGGGTGGGTCGATACCCATCCCGAGGGATGTTGTCGTTGCCAAGGCGTTTTCGAATGATGCAGAGCCGATGGTGCGCAACGTGGATGAGGTGAATGATGACGAAATGATTCTGGATATTGGTCCGCTGACTGCAGTCGAGTATTCCCGGATGATCGCCGGGGCGGGCACCATCATCTGGAACGGTCCGGTCGGCGTGTTCGAGTTCCGGAATTTTGCGGCCGGCACCCGGGCTATCGCGGAAGCGATCGAGCGGTCATCGGCATACAGTATTGCCGGTGGAGGCGATACGCTTGCGGCCATTGACCAGTTCGGCGTCGCGGATGACATCAGTTATATTTCAACCGGTGGTGGCGCGTTCCTGGAACTGGTTGAAGGCAAGGTGCTGCCGGCCGTTGCGGCGCTGGAGGCAGCGGCAGCCCGTTGACGGCGTAGTGTAAATGCCCGGCAGGAATCCCTGCCTGGCGCAAACAGATGACCCGTGCAGCAAGCGCTGGTACGATATCTGTCTACCCCGGTTTGGAGCGATGCTATGAAACTCAAATTTTTCCGGCCATCTGATTCGATCATTTTTTTCGGTGGCAGTTTGTCGCGATTGCTCTTGCAGCCTGTGCTCCCAGCGTCAAAGTCCGGAGTGACACTGATCCGGGCGTCAACATGGCGCAGTTCAAGACCTACGACTTTTTCAGTCAGTTCGGTATTGAAGGGGACAGTTATTCCAATCTCCTGGGTCAGCATTTCCGGGATGCAATCACTTCAGCAGATGAATTCACGCGGCTTTTCACAGTCAAACTCACCGCAATTGCAGATCAATGTCTCCATTGGTGCAGAGGAAAAAGTGCGGGTAAACACCTACCAGGACCCGTACCTGTATGGCGGCTACTACGGCATGCGTGGGGTTGGCGTGTATGGCAACCCCTGGGGCTACGCCGGTGGAACCACGCGCACCACGGTGACCCAGTACACCGAGGCAAATGTCTACATCGACATGGTGGATGCTTCACAGCACAAACTGGTATGGCAAGGTGTCGCCACGTTTACGCTGACCGATAAAATGCAGTCGCAGGTACGTGAAACGGTCAACAACACGGTCCAGAAAATCTTCTCGCAGTTTCCGGTACAGCAGACGGCATCCGGACAGTGATGGCTGATGTAAATCCGGATGCTTTCGGGGATCACCGTGTGTTCACGGTGTTGCTGGCCTGCGCATGGATGTTTTTTCTTGGGGCCTGTTCTTCAGGGCTAAAGGTACGCAGCGACCAGGATCCCTCGGCTGATTTCAGCCAATACCGCACGTTCAATTTCTTTGATCCGATGGGCATTGAAGGTGGATACAATTCTCCGATTTTTGGCCAACTGTTTCGCGAAGCGATTACCCGTGAGATGACGGAGCGCGGGTATGTTCTGTCAAACACTCCCGACCTGATCATTAACGTGACCATCCAGTCTGACGACAAGATCAGAATCCAGACTTACTCTGCGCCCTACATGAGCGGCGCGTATCTACCGTCGCCCGGGCGGCTACTATGGATCGGGCGTTGGGATGGGTGTGGGAGTAAGCACGCGGGCGACCGAACAAACAGAGGCTTCGGTGTTCATCGATCTCGTGGACCCGAAAGTAGCAGCGCGTGGTCTGGCAGGGCGTCGCTGTGGTTGAAGTAACCGACAAGGTGGCGCAGCAACTGCGTGACGCCGTGTACACGGCGGTCAATGTCGTTTACGACCAGTATTCACATACCGCAGGCCGTTAAACGTCCCTTGCCCCGGCACCCTGCAGACGCGTTTGAGTCTGCCGTTTTCTGTCTGAACAGATTATCTGATTCGGCAGCCCCTATTGCCGGCCGGTTCGTGAACTTCAAAGCCGCCCGCGACGACTGTCCGGAAAAAATTGATACCAATCGTGTCATCAATTCCATTTATAATCGCCGCCATGAACGTTGATATCAAGAAATCCGCCAGCCACAGGCGCAGAACAAAAATCATAGCCACGCTTGGTCCGGGAACCGACGATCCGGCTCATCATGGAACGCCTGATCAGGGCCGGAGTTGACGTATTTCGGGTGAATATGTCGCATGGTTCCGAAGCAGAACACGAGAAACGTGTGGAACTTGTTCGCCAGGCCGCGCACGCCGTGAGGTGGCAGGTTGCACTGTTGTTCGACTTGCAGGGGCCCAAGATCCGGGTAGAAAAATTCAAAAACGACGGCGTAGAACTATCGTCCGGTGATCATTTCACGCTGGATGCGGAAGATCCGTTCACGCCAGGTGACCATACCCGCGTCGGGGTCAGCTACCAGGGCTTGCCGGGCGATGTCAATCCGGGAGATGTTCTTCTTCTGGATGACGGTCTGATTTCCATGCAGGTTCAATCGATTGAAGGCGGACGTATACACTGCCTGGTGGAAAATGGCGGGGTATTGAAAAACCGCAAGGGCATCAACCTGCAGGGTGGTGGACTCTCGATTTCCGGACTGGCCGAACACGACCTGCCGCACATCAAACTGGCGGCTCGCCTGGGTGCGGACTATGTCGCGGTTTCTTTCGTAAGTTGCGCCGATGATATTCATCGCGCCCGGGCGCTTTTGCGTGAAGCCGGCAGCGGGGCGGCAATGGTGGCGAAAATTGAGCGCATGGAAGCCATCAACAATCTCGAAGAAATCTGCGATGCCACCGACGCCATCATGGTGGCCCGTGGTGATCTTGGCGTAGAAATCGGGGATGAAGAACTTCCCGGCCTGCAAAAACGAATCATCCGGACCGCGATCAAGCACAACCGGATCGTTGCAACCGCAACCCAAATGATGCAGTCCATGGTGGAAAATCCGATTCCCACGCGGGCGGAGGTACTTGATGTCGCGAATGCGGTTCTGGATGGAACGGATGCGGTCATGCTTTCTGCCGAAACCGCGGTGGGTAAACACCCGGTAAAAGTGATCGAGGCGATGAACCGTATTTGCCTGGGTGCTGAGCGACATTTCGAATCCGAAGGCTTTGTAAGGCAGCTGAATGTCAGGTTCGAAAGGATCGACCAGGCGATTGCGATGGCCGCGATGTTCATGGCCACCAATGTCTCTGTCAAGGCCATCATCGCATTGACCGAATCAGGATCCACGGCTCAATGGTTATCACGGGTGCAATCCTCCGTGCCCATATACGCGTTTTCGACAAACCCGGAAAGCAGGAGACGGATGGCAATGTTCCGCGATGTTTTTCCGGTGAAGCAGGATTCATCCAGCGCAGATGCGGAAAAAGTGATCGCTGAAGCGTTACGAACGCTGATGTCCCATGGCGCCGTCGCTGAAAATGACCGCGTCATAGTCACCATGGGCGACCGCATGTGCCAATCCGGGGGCACCAACTCGCTGAGGTTTATTAAACTGGATAATGAAGGCCGCGCCCGTTACGACGTTTGAGGAATTGGAATGAATGAAAGTACGGACAAGACGCAAATTGATTCAGACCAGCAGGAAACCCAGGAATGGCTTGAGTCATTGCAGGCGGTGCTGGAACGGGAGGGACCCGATAGAGCTCACTACCTGATTGAGCAACTGGTCGGTTACACACGCCGGTCCGGTGGATATCTTCCTTACAAGGCCACAACCGCATACATCAACACAATCCCCGTGCAGCTGGGCAAAAAGCATCCCGGGAACCATGAACTGGAACGCCGAATAGGTTCGATCATCCGCTGGAACGCAATGGCCACGGTGGTGAGGGCCAGCAAGCGTGGCGGCGAACTGGGCGGCCATATCGCGAGCTTTGCGTCGGCGGCGACCTTGTACGATGTCGGCTTCAATCATTTTTTCAAAGGTCCCGATCACCCCGGCGGCGGCGACCTCGTGTATATCCAGGGGCATTCCTCTCCAGGAATTTACGCCCGCTCCTACCTGGAGGGACGAATCACCGAAGATCAGCTGGACCGGTTCAGACAGGAATCCGATGGCCATGGCCTGAGCTCGTATCCGCACCCGTGGCTGATGCCTGATTACTGGCAGCTTCCGACCGTGTCGATGGGATTGGGACCGATCATGGCCATTTACCAGGCCCGGTTCCTCAAGTACCTGCATCACCGGGGAATCGCCGATACGTCTGACCGGAAAGTCTGGTGTTTCATGGGCGACGGCGAATCCGACGAGCCCGAATCCCTGGGTGCTATTTCGCTCGCGGGTCGCGAGAAACTGGACAACCTGATATTTGTCGTCAACTGCAATCTCCAGCGCCTGGATGGGCCGGTGCGCGGTAACGGTAAAATCATCCAGGAACTCGAAGGTGTGTTCCGGGGCGCCGGGTGGCGGGTGATCAAGGTTATCTGGGGCTCTTACTGGGACAAACTCTTCGCCAAGGACAAGCAAGGATTGTTGCGCCAGCGCATGGAAGAGGCTGTCGACGGCGAATATCAGAACTACAAGGCCAAGGGTGGCGCCTACACGCGGGAGCACTTCTTCGGAAAATATCCGGAGTTGCGCGAAATGGTAGCAACCATGACCGATGACGACATCTGGCGACTGAACCGTGGAGGCCACGATCCGCATAAGCTCTATGCTGCATACAGTTCTGCTGTCGCCTCTCCGGCCCAGCCGACGGTTATCCTGGCCAAGACGGTAAAAGGTTACGGAATGGGTAGCGCGGGCGAGGCGCAGAACATCACACACCAGCAAAAGAAAATGGACGTCGAATCGATTCGCCAGTTCCGGGACCGGTTCGGTGTGCCCATTCCGGATGAAGACCTTGAAAACGTGCCTTACTATCATCCCGGCGAAGACAGCGAGGAAGTGAAGTACCTGCTCGAGCGCCGTAAGGCACTGGGTGGGTTTATTCCCCAGCGTCGTCGGCAGGATGGCGCCGTCGAAGCACCCGCGCTGGAACTGTTTGAATCCCTGATCAAATCCTCGGGTGACCGGGAGATCAGCACCACCATGGCGTTTGTCCGGGCCCTGTCCGTGCTGTTGCGGGACAAACGCATTGCTGATCGCATCGTGCCGATCGTGGCGGACGAAGCCCGGACTTTTGGCATGGAAGGCATGTTCCGCCAGTTAGGGATCTATTCGGCAGTGGGGCAACTCTACACGCCGGTCGACTCCGATCAGCTGATGTTTTACAAGGAAGACCAGAAAGGCCAGATTCTGCAGGAAGGCATCACCGAGGCCGGCGCCATGTCCTCCTGGATTGCCGCCGCCACGAGTTACTCTTCCTCGGGCGTTGCGATGATTCCGTTCTTCATTTTTTATTCGATGTTTGGCTTCCAGCGCATCGGGGACCTGGCCTGGGCCGCTGGTGATATGCGGGCGAGAGGATTCCTGATCGGCGGAACAGCGGGCCGGACCACACTGAACGGGGAGGGCTTGCAGCACGAGGATGGCAACAGCCACGTCATCTCGGCCATGGTGCCCAACTGCGTGTCCTATGACCCCACTTTTGCCTACGAGTTGGCGGTGATTCTGCAGGACGGGATGCGCCGGATGTACCAGGAAGGCGAGGATATCTACTACTACATCACCGTGGAGAATGAGAATTACACCCATCCGGAAATGCCGGAAGGCGCCGAGGACGGCATCCGGAAAGGCCTGTACCTGTTCCGCGAAGGTCCGGATGGCGCCCAAAAAAGTCCAGTTGCTGGGTTCGGGCGCCATCTTGCGCGAAGCCATCGCGGCGGCCAATATCCTGGAGCAGGATTATCGGTGTTGTTGCGGATATCTGGAGTGCAACCAGTTTCAGTGAATTGCGCAGGGAGGGGGTCGACTGTGCACGCTGGAACCGCCTGAATCCGGAGAAGGAGCCAAGAATTCCCTGGGTGACCGGTTGCCTGCGTGACCGTGCAGGTCCGGTCATCGCAGCGTCTGACTATGTGCAGGGCGTTTGCGGACCAGATCCGTGGTTTCCTGGCGGAGCAGGACTATATCGTCCTTGGAACCGATGGGTTCGGCAGGTCGGATACACGGGAGCAGTTAAGAGGTTTCTTCGAGGTGGACAGGTATAACATCGCTTATGCCGCTTTGTATGCCTTGTACCGCCGTGAACTGGTCAGCCTGAGTGAGTTGCTGGCGGCCAGGACCAGCCTTGGAATCGACCCTGAGAAAGTTAACCCGGTGCTTGTTTAAGGCCTGCGGGATGCGCCTGACTGGAGCGGAAAGTGAGTAAAACGATCGAAATCAAGGTGCCGGATATCGGCGACTTCAGCGGCATACCCGTGATCGAAGTATTGGTCGCGGAAGGTGACCGGGTCGAAGCTGAAGACGGGCTGGTTACGCTGGAAAGCGACAAGGCAACGATGGAAGTGCCTTCACCTGCCGCGGGTATCATTCGCGAGCTGAAAATGAAGTTGAACGACAGCGTTTCGGAAGGCGATGTTGTTGCGATACTCGAACTGGCCGATAACGAAAGCGCGTCGCAGGATACCACAGCTGAAATATCCTCCGCGGTCAGCGGGAAGGAGGCAGAAGAACCTGCTTCTGCTCCTGTTGCCGGAAACCAGGATGAGCGGCAAAACGAATCTGAAACTGAGGACAGCAGGGAGCCGCCGCAAGAAGCCCCGGAGCAGGCGCTTCCAACAAGCCCGCGGGCGCAAGGCATCGACGCAGTCGATCCTGCAAAAGTGCCCTATGCCAGCCCGGTGGTTCGCCGGTTTGCCCGCGAACTGGGCGTCGATCTTTTGAAAGTAACCGGCCAAGGCACCAAGGGTCGTATTACCCGTGATGATGTATCCGGGTTCGTAAAGTCCGTAATGAGTGGCTCTGTTGGAGCGGGCGCACCTGCCACCGGCGGACTCAAGCTGGATTTCCCGCCACTTCCGGATTTTGATTTCAGCCGGTACGGTACGGTCGAGAAGAAAGCCCTCTCGCGTATCCAGAAGATTTCAGCCGGACACCTGCACCGGAACTGGGTTGGAATTCCGCACGTGACTCAGCATGACGAGGCTGATATCACGGATATGGAAGCATTCAGAATCTCCAATGCTGACGAAGCGATCGCCCAGGGCTTCAAGCTCACACCCCTGGTGTTTCTGATCAAGGCCATGGTGGCCGCACTGAAGAAGTTTCCCACTTTCAACGCCTCGCTCGACACGGATGGCGAAACGCTGATTCTGAAGAAATATTTCAATGTCGGGGTGGCGGTAGATACTCCGGATGGACTGGTTGTTCCCGTCATGCGCGATTGTGAACGGAAGGGCATCATGGAGCTCGGGGCGGAGCTGGCGGAAATCAGTGCCAGGGCGCGCGAGAAAAAACTGAAGCCACAGGACATTCAGGGCGGTTGTATTTCCATATCGAGCCTGGGTGGAATCGGCGGAACCGCCTTCACTCCGATCATCAACGCACCGGAAGTCGCAATCCTGGGCGTTTCCCGTTCACGCATGCAACCGGTTTGGAACGGCAGCGAGTTCAGGCCTCGCTTGATGTTGCCGCTTTCACTGTCCTACGACCACCGGGTTATTGACGGGGCGGCGGCGGCGCGGTTTACGCGCTTCCTGGCCAGCAGGCTTGAAGATCTGAGGCGGTTGACGCTGTGAATGTAGCGGAATGATGGGCATCGGCAATGAGTGAGTTTGATTACGACGTACTGGTGCTCGGCGCCGGCCCGGGCGGCTACACAGCGGCGTTTCGAGCCGCAGACCTGGGGCAGCGTGTCGCACTGGTTGAACGCTACCCGGAGTTGGGCGGAGTCTGTCTGAACGTGGGATGTATCCCGTCCAAGGCGCTGTTGCATACGGCCGCCGTGATTGATGAAGCCGCTTCGATGGAGCAGCATGGCGTCAGTTTCAGTGAACCGTTCATCGACCTCGACAAATTGCGCGCTTTCAAAAACGGCGTTGTTGCCAAGCTTACCGGCGGCCTGGCGGGGATGGCCAGGCAACGCAAGGTCGATGTTATCCAGGGCAGTGGTTCGTTCAACGGGCCGCATGCTGTGGTCATTGACACCGGCGATGGCAGCAAAGAGCTGACCTTCAGGAATGCAATCATTGCGGTGGGCTCGCAATCCCTCGAATTGGGCGGGATGCCATGGGGCGACCCCCGCTTGATGGATTCGACGGATGCACTTGAACTGGAGGAAATACCCCTGCGGTTACTGATCATCGGTGGCGGAATCATCGGTCTGGAGATGGCCTGCGTGTTCCAGGCGCTGGGGAGTAAAGTCACCGTGGTCGAGTTGACACCGGGCCTGATGCCGGGCACGGACCCGGACCTGGTCAAACCGTTGCACCGCAGGATCAGTAAACGCTATGAAGCCATTCACCTGGAGACAAAGGTTACCCGGATAAATGTAGCCGATGACGGACTGCTTGCCCATTTCGAGGGTAAACACACGGGCAAGGAAATGTTCGACCGGGTTTTGGTGGCGGTCGGAAGGACACCCAACGGCGGGAAAATCAACGCAGAGTCGGCCGGCGTAGAAGTGACTTCCAGGGGTTACATTCCGGTTGATAACCAGATGAGAACCAATGTGCCGCACATTTTTGCGATCGGAGATGTCGTTGGACAGCCGATGTTGGCGCACAAGGCAAGTCATGAAGGAAAGGTTGCGGCCGAGGTATGCGCGGGAGAAAAGAGCGGTTTCGACGCTCGTGTAATACCTTCCGTGGCTTATACCAATCCGGAAATCGCCTGGGTCGGGGTGACCGAGACCGAAGCCCGGCAAAGCGGCCTGAAGTACGGCATAGGTAAATTTCCGCTCGCAGCTAGCGGTCGTGCAATCGGCATCGACCGTACGGAAGGGTTTACCAAGCTGCTGTTCGATGCTTCAAGCAAGCGCATTATTGGCGCGGGGATTACCGGGCCCAACGCCGGTGACCTGATCGCGGAATGTGCGTTGGCGATCGAAATGGGTGCCGAAGCGGGTGATCTCGCATTGACCATCCATCCCCACCCAACGCTTTCCGAGAGCGTGGCGATGGCGGCCGAAGTGTTCGAAGGGACCATCACCGACCTGTATATTCCGAAAAAGAATTAGCTTTCAGCTCTTGCGGAACTTGTAAACCACCCGGTCGGTCCGGCCGCGAATGGCCGGCGCAAACATCGGCTGGTCAACCGCATCCTGCGGATTGCGCAACACGCTGATTTCTCCCTCATATAGGAAGCAGGTGCCGGCAAGATCGTCCTTGATCCTCTGGGGATCGATCCGGTGCAGGCCCTGGGCGGATTCAGCGGGGTCACTGCCGGCTGCGGCAACATGGTCCGTTACTCCCAGGATCGCGCCGGGTTTCAGGGCGCCGCATAATTTTTTCACCAGCGCGGCTCCGTCAATGGTGGGCCAGCCATTGGCTTCATCCACGTAATAAAAATCGTGCCATGTGAGCATCGCCAGGGCTGCATCAAACGTGTTTTCCGGGAGCACCAGATCATCGGCCTCTGCAGTGACCTGTTTGACGTTGGGCAAACGGTCATCGAGGTAGCGCCCTGCCAGGTCATCCTTGGCAAATTCGAGGTAAGCCTGGTTATTGTGCGCCACCACGCTACCGTTGCTTCCAACAACCCGGCTGACAATTTCGGTGTAATAGCCGCCTCCAGAAAACAGGTCCAGCACAGTCATGCCCGGTTTGATTTCAAAAAATTCTAGGACCTGGTCAGGACGCCGAAGCGGGTCAACGAGACGGTCTGATTCCGTGCGCCCGGGAGCGGCCAGTGATTCGGCAATAGCCATGTCCAGCGAAGCGCCACTTCCTGTTTCGCAGGGCGTGAGCAGGAAAAGGGTCAAGATCGCGTTTGCACAATCCATTTTATGGTCTTCCGGATAGCGTGGTCTGCAATTTTACCGCCGGGTGGTTAACGGATCACAGGGTTTCTTCCAAATAATCGATATGCTGATCATTTTTCAGGCTAAAACGAAATTTTGGTTTTTAATCCATGCGATCGAGCGACACACGGCTCCGCAAGCCATAAAGCGGTTGCAATGCCAACGGGATTTCCGTAAATTCAATGCCATGAAGACTTTTGTGCCAACCTTCGGCTTCCGCCACCTGCGCCGATCCTGGATGATAATTCCGGGCTGGGTTGCCTCATAGGTCAGATTGATCAAATAATTTCGAATAAAAACCCAGCCACTGGCTGGGTTTTTTGCATGGAGATCTGCAAATGCAACATTTTTTGAGTACTGTGGACTGGTCGCAGGAACAATTGAACGGTCTGCTGAAGCTGGCGGCGGACCTGAAGCAGGATCCCATCCAGGATCGATTGCGTGGAAAGTCAATAGCGTTAATGTTCCTGAATCCGTCCATGCGCACGCGGACGTCCTTCGACCTGGGGATGCAGCAATTGGGCGGTATAGCGATCGTTCTGCAGCCCGGCAAGGACGCATGGGGTGTTGAATTCAACGCCGGAGCGGTAATGGAAGGAGATGCCGAGGAGCATATCGCAGAGGTGGCGGGTGTGTTGTCCCGTTATTGTGACCTGATCGGTTTGCGCGCTTTTCCGCTTTTCAGGGACTGGTCCGTGGACCGCGAAGACCCGGTCATACGCTCGCTGGCGAAGCATGCCACGGTGCCGGTCATCAACATGGAAACCATTGTTCATCCCTGCCAGGAACTGGCGCTGATGATGACGCTCAAGGAGTACTTCGGTACGGTCAGCAACCGGAAGTTTGTGTTGACGTGGACCTGGCATCCGCGCCCCTTGAACACGGCAGTTGCCAACTCAGCGTTGTTGATTGCGACCAAGTTTGGCATGGACGTGACCTTGCTGTGCCCGGAAGAGGCGTATCGCCTCGATTCACAATTTGAATCCGCGGCGTCGCATTTTGCGGACCTGGCGGGTGGAAGCTTCCAGGTGACTCATGATATTGCAGAGGCCTATACCGGTGCGGACATGGTGTACGCCAAGAGTTGGGGCGCTCTGCCTTTTTACGGCCGGCCGGAAGAGGAATGGGCCTTGCGCAGGAATTATCGTCACTTTATCGTCGATGAAGAAAAAATGGCGATGACAAACAACGCAGGTTCAGCCACTGCCTGCCGCTGAGGCGTAACGTCAAGGCGACCGATGCCGTGATGGATTCGGATTATTGCCTGGCCCTGGACGAGGCAGAAAATCGTTTGCACGTGCAAAAAGCAATCATGCTGAACCTGCTGGGTCTGTAGGAGCGAATTCATTCGCGATTTTCGGAAAAATCGCGGATAAATCCGCTCCTACAGACCATGAGATTTAGAGAGAAAAAAATGACAGAAAAAATTGTACTGGCCTTCTCCGGCGGACTGGATACCAGCTATTGCGTGCTTGATCTCGTTAACACGGGGTTTGAAGTCCATACCGCGTTCATCGATTCCGGCGGTGTCGGCGAGGCCGGCCGGGAACACATCCGGTCCAGGGCGCTAAGCCTGGGTGCGACACAACACCACGAGATCAGCGTGGGCCAGGAAATCTGGGATGAATTCGTCACCCCACTGGTCTGGAGTCACGCGCGCATGCTCGGGGAGTACCCGCTCCTGTGTTCCGACCGCTATCTCATCGTCAAGAGCTGCCTGAAGCTTTGTGACCAACTGGAAACCCGGAATTTCGGTCACGGCTGCACCGGCATGGGTAACGATCAATTGAGATTTGACCAGACGGTTCGCAGCCTGGGCGACTACACCATTCATGCACCGATCCGCGACCTGCAGTCGCGGGTAAAGGCCGTCAGGGATTACGAATTGCAGGTGATGGCTGATGCCGGTATCGAAGTTGAAGTTTCAGCAAGCCGGTATTCGATCAATGAAAACCTGCTCGGCGTGACGATTTCCGGCAGCGAGATCGACGAATTCAGACAGCCGGCTGACGATGCATGGACCATGACGGCCGGACGGGACGCCTGGCCCGCCGGGTCATTGATGATCCGCGTGGGATTTGAACAGGGTGTCGCTGTAAGCGTCGACGAAAAACGTCTTGCTGGCCCTGAAATCCTGAAAACGCTGAATGCGAAACTGGGCGCCTGGGGCGTGGGCCGCCATATCTATACCGGGGATGTCACGATTGGCCTCAAGGGACGAATCGCATTTGAGTGTCCCGGTATCGACGGCCTGCTTGCAGCCCACCAGGCGCTGGAAGATACCGTCAATACGAGGTTCCAGAACCAGTTCCGAAAATACATCAGCGACCGCTGGGCAGAGCTGGTTTATGCCGGCTTCTTCTACGAACCGCACAAGACTGACCTGGAGGCGTACCTGAAAAGTTCCCAGGAAGTCGTGACGGGTGAAGTAGCACTGTTCACCGAGGGTGGTTCCCTCACAGCCGTATCGGTTGAATCGCCTTACCGGCTGCAGAACCCCGACGCAGTCTATGCGCAGAGTGCAGACTGGACGCCTGAGGAGGCGGTTGGATTCATCAAGTTGCTGGGTCAGAGCACGACCCTGGCTGGAAAAGTGCGGGGACGGAAGTCATGAACCAGGACGTGGTCCTGGGCCACCTGGCAGCGTTGGTTGCCTGCGATACCCAGAACCCCCCCCGGTTGATTGATGGTGATTCCCCGGTCTTTCGTTATTGCAGCGACCAGGTCGGGGCCGAGTTTCGAAATCCGTATTTGGGATCACGGCGAGGGACACGTCTCCTGGTTTGCAGTCCGGGGAAAGCCCAGGATCCTGTTCAATGTGCACCTGGACACGGTGCCGGACGGAAAGGGATGGGCCGGGGACCCGCGTACCCTCTCGGTCAGGGATGGCCGCGCATATGGCAGGGGAGCTTGCGACATCAAGGGGGCGGCAGCGGTGCTGCTGGCGCTGGCCCGCGCCGTAGATACACCGCTGGCATTGTTGTTTACCTCGGACGAGGAAGGCGCCGGCGGGTGCTGTGTCGCCAACTTTGTGGCCACCGGAGCAGCCGGGCAATTTGAACAGGTCATCGTTGCCGAGCCGACCGACTGCAAAGCGGTGCTGGGGCACAGGGGGTATCTGTCCGTAAAAACCCGTTTCCAGGGCGTCTCCGGGCATTCATCGGAAGCCCGGGCTTTGCAGGACAACGCTAACCACCAGATGGCGCGCTGGGCTGCGGCCGCCCTGCAGGTGGCCGCCGGCAGGAAAAGCGCAGCCGGGGATCCGGGTGCATGTTTCAATATCGGCCTGGTCGAGGGCGGCACCAAGAGCAACGTGATCGCCGGACATGCCTTTGTGCACTGGAGTGCCCGTCTGCGGCCGGGTGAGTCGAATGAAGAATTTCTCCACGCGATCCAGGCTTGCGTGCCGGCCGGTTCCCATGTCGATTGGGAAGTGCCGTTTCGCGGGGAGCCGCTGCCTGCGGCCGGGAAGGACGATCATGCGTCACGCCGTTTCTGCGAAATCCATGAACTGCCGGTGGGTGGCCCGGTCGATTTCTGGACCGAAGCGTCCATTTTTTCGGAAGCGGGTTTGCCGGCTGTCGTGTTGGGTCCGGGACACATCAGCCAGGCGCACGTGACCGATGAATGGGTCACGCTGGAACAACTGGAAAGGGCATACAAACTCTATGAGCACGTGGTGAACAACGATGGCTGAAATCAGAAGCGTGGTGAACCAGGTCCTGAGCCAGCTGGGCGCCAGTCGCGAGGCCCGTTACTACCTGAAGCAATACAGCAGTGACGCCGAGTTGCAGTTTGCCGTGATCAAGGTAGGCGGCGCCGTGATCGAGGAGCAACTCGAAGTGCTGGCAGCGGCGCTGGCCTTTCTGTGTAACCTCGGCCTGATGCCCATAATTCTGCATGGCGCCGGGCCTCAGCTGGATATTGCGCTGCAGGAAGCGTCCATTGAGACGGTGAAAAAGCGGGGATTGCGTGTAACCACGCCCGAAGTAATGGAAATTGCACGGCCGGTCATCTACCGCGCAAACCGGCAACTAGTCAGTGCGCTTGATCAACAGGGAGTTCGGGCCCAGGGAATCCAGCACGGGGTCTTCGTTTGTGATTACCTGGATCGCGAAGAACTCGGGCTGGTCGGCGATATTCGGCAGGTTGACCTGGAAGCGATCCGCGACGCCGCTCATCGCGGAATCCTGCCGGTCGTGGCCTGCCTGGGTGAAAGTCCGACCGGCCAGGTGATGAACATCAACGCCGACATCGCAGCGCGGGAACTGATCTGGGAAGTGAAGCCCCACAAGATCATTTTCCTGACGGGTACGGGTGGCCTGCTGGACGAATCCGGCCGGATTATTTCGGCGATCAGCCTGAGGACGGATTATCAATACCTGGTGGAACAGGATTGGGTGCATTCGGGCATGCAGCTGAAGCTCGAGCAAATCAGCCAATTGCTCTCAGGTTTGCCGGAAAGCGCCTCGGTCTCGATCACTTCGGTTGAAAACCTGGCCAAGGAATTGTTTACTCACCGCGGGGCGGGCACGCTGATCCGGATGGGCGAGGAAATCGTTGAGCGCAAAGCCTTCGACCCGGCTTCAGGGAGAAAGCCGCGGCGCTCCTGGAGCAGAGTTTCAATCGCAAGCTGAAAGCCGATTATTTTGACGACCTGCCGCTGGAATGCATACTCAGCAGCGAGTCCTGGGGTGCAATGGCCATCGTGCTCAAAGGCGTGGACGGCATCCCTTACCTGGACAAGTTTGCGGTGACCCCTGAAGCGCAGGGCGCGGGTCTCGGGGCTGCGGTCTGGCAGGCGCTGATCCAGCGCTGCCCGCAACTGTATTGGCGGTCGAGAGCCGACAATCCGATTACGCCCTGGTATTTCGACCAGGCGGACGCGAGTTTCACCAGGGAAAGGTGGGTGGCGTTCAGCGTCGGTATCGAAGATTTTGACCAGTTGCGCCGCTGCAAGGAAGATTGCCTTTCGCGCCGGGAGAGCTGGGTGGAGAAAGCGAGTGATTAGTGTTGTTGTGATCGGCGCGCGCGGCTACACCGGGTCCGAGCTTCTGCCGTTACTGCACAGGCACCCCGAGTTTGAAGTCATCGCAGTCGGTTCGGGCAGTGCGGCGGGGCAGCCTGTGAGTGCGCATGTCAGTGGTATGGTGGGCAGTGACCTGGTTTTTTCCGACATCCGTCCGGGCTCAATGGACAGGTATCGCTCGGATGCCTGCGTCCTGGCGCTGCCCAATGGTCAAGCCGCCGGATACGTGGATGCGCTGGATAATCGAAAACCGGATACCGTGGTCGTCGATTTGAGTGCTGATCATCGCTTTGACCCGGCCTGGGCTTACGGCCAGCCCGAGCGGTTCGGCAGTGAATTGATCGGTGCGACACGCATAGCAAATCCCGGCTGCTATGCTACCGGCGCCCAGTTGGCCCTTGCTCCACTGCTGGATTTGCTGGTTGGCAGCACCCGTGGTATTCGGCGTGTCCGGTTACAGCGGCGCGGGCATGACGCCATCCCGGAAGAACGATCCCGCCGTGCTGGAAGACAACCTGTTGCCGTATACACTGGTCGACCATCTTCATGAAAAGGAAGTCTCCCATCACCTCGGCCGGGCCATTCGCCTTCTCCCGCATGTGGCGTCGTTTTTCCGGGGAATCAGCCTGACGGTCGCCGCTGAGCTCAGCCGGGTGCAGACGGAAGCGGAACTGTTGGCGATATTCCGCGAGTTTTATGCCGGTTTCCCCCTGGTGGAAGTGCGTGCCGGGATACCCGAAGTCAAGCAGGTGCGGGGCAGTCATCGCCTGGCTCTGGGTGGATTCGCCGTGGGTGAAACGAACCCCTGCCGGGTTTCACTGGTCGCCGTGCTGGACAATTTACTGAAAGGTGCAGCCACGCAGGCGGTACAGAACCTCAATATCGCATTTGGGCTGGATGCGATAACCGGGCTCGATCCCCGGATGGGTAAGAAAGCATGAAACAATTTCTCTGGCAGGACGGTGGTCAGC